>NZ_PDZB01000010.1 GCF_002743335.1 Sporosarcina sp. P32b | reverse complement strand
AAAAAGCTAGATCCTCTTTGTTTCTTAGACGAAGAAGACTTAAATGAAATAGTGAATGTGTTTAAAATTTACTTTTTAAGTTATGAACTGTTAACAAGAGATGATTCTGTCATGTTAAGAGAGTTTTTCGGGGAATTTGTTAATAATAGTTCTTTTACAAATTACATTACACAAGAATATGTAGATGAAAAATTATACGAGTATGCAGATGACATATGCGATACTGAAACTTACCAAAGGATGTTGGAGGTCGTGGGATCTTCATACAAAATCCGAAATATCCATACTGGAAGTTGGTTGCATGTATCTCAAGACTAATCCATGGAAGACAAGATGAACGAATTCCACTAAAACTGCCAAGTCCTTCGATCACCGATACGAGAGGGTGCGATTGTATCTTGAGTAATCGTGCTGGTACCACAATAGGGCCATTTTGTTTACGGATATATAAGCCTAAATTGGAAACGGAGGTGTTTTTGTTGGTGGAAAAAGGGTTGTTGTCGCTCTTTATTGTAGTACTTGCTATTATTTCATCATTTTTCATTCAGAATATTATTTTACTTGTTACTGTATGGATTATTTTTGCATTATCTATTTTCAATCTGTTTTTTGAAAAGGACACTAAAGATAAAGATGCTTAGGGATAAGGCCATATCGTGATTATTCCAGAAAAGGGCGCGTTTGTTAAACAGTCTGCAAACATAGTGTTCACTACAATAAAAAAATGAAGAGACTGGAGGTAAGCCCTTGTTAGTAGAACAGTTCTATAACCAAGTAGGAAAATCACGAAATACATTTCTACTATTCGCGGCTTTAAACCTTCTCTTCATATCAGGAATATCGTTTACGTTTGTAATTCCAGGTCTGAGAGGTTTTAGTTTGTTTTTTGTGGTTTTGACAATATTAATGTATTTCATTGTAGCAAACATATTCGTGGGTTTATTTAAAGATAGAATGTGGTTTGTTTTTACGATTTGTATAATTTTAATCAGTTTTGGAATGGGGTGGCGTTTATGGCTTGAATGGGGAGAAGTTACTTTAGTTGAACATACGAGTCTGGCAGTTTATATAGGGTATCCAAGTATTAGTGCGATCATCCTGACAATATTTTATATTAGTAGCCATTCTATAGCTAGAAAACAGTCAGCTTTTCATTAAGATTGTTGAAGAAGTTTACTTAGTTACCTATTTCTAAGCAAAGTTTAAGATTCATAACGATAAGCTGATAAACTAAATATTAGGAATATTTTTCTACTGTTAGTATGATGGAGTTACCAAATATATAGTAGGAGGAATGTTCAGATGACAAAATATGAATTATCAAACGTGTGGAAGTGGGAAGAAGAGAATTCAAATAGATGGGGGAACCGCCCGACAGCTGGTGAACGTTTTGAACAAAAACTACCGGTCGGAGAGGCACCGTTCCAACTCTATTCACTCGGAACACCGAACGGAATTAAAGTGACGATTATGCTGGAAGAATTAAAAGAGTTGGATCTCGATGGTGCAGATTATGATTTGTATGAAATCAATATTGGAGCCGAGGAACAATTTGGTTCAGATTTCGTCAAGGTCAATCCTAATTCAAAGATCCCGGCCCTAGTCGATCAAAGTCAAAGTCCGCGTTTGGAAATTTTTGAATCAGGATCGATTTTGCTTTACTTGGCTGAGAAATTCAATAAACTGATCCCTACAGATATTCATGGACGGACAGAAACCCTCAATTGGCTGTTCTGGCAAATTGGAGCGGGTCCTTATGTTGGTGGAGGGTTTGGTCACTTTTTCGCTTATGCGCCAGAGCCAATGAAATACCCAATTGATCGTTTTACTATGGAAACGAAACGTCAATTAGACTTACTAGATAAAATATTAGCTCAGCGTTCTTATATCGCTGGCGATACTTATACTATTGCAGATATTGCGATCTGGTCTTGGTACGGACGGTTAGCTTTAGGAAAATTGTATGAAGGCTCTTATGAATTTTTAAACATGGATGAATATACTCATCTATTGGAATGGTCTCATCGCATTGCGAAACGACCAGGCGTTCAAAAAGGCCTTGCAGCAGAGTATCAGTCGCTGGGGGAGTAATTTTTAAAAAAACAATGTATTGAAGTTTTTTTACAATAGAATTGAAACCTTATATAGACATATCAAAGACAACGAAATAGTGGTTTATTTAACAAAAGGGTGCGATTCTTGTATAAGAGTTTTGCACCCTATTTAGTTATAGGCCAAATTCTTGAACGGGAATTGTACTCTAGATTGGATCAGTTCGGTCGGTCGTATAGAAAAATAAGGGAGATGTTATGAATGAATAAAAATGAATGCCCGAAGTGTAACGGTACTGAGTTTGGTGAAGGTACGGATTTTATGGCCGTTAAACCACTGAACAAAAAGTTATCAGTTGGATCGAATAAAATATTTACCTTCTGTCTGAATTGTGGAGAGGTTGTATCTACAAGGATTGAGAATCCAGGTAAATTTCGGAAGTGAATTGTAACTCTTATCACAATTCTCATCAAAAGGGCGCAGTTATCGTATAAGATTTAAGTTAGAATTGAGCCATTTAACGGAATATAGTGGAGGGTTAAGATGAATAATTACGAGGTTTCAAAAAATAGTGCGACAAATTTAAGCACTAAAATCTTTGTAGCGTTATTAGCTGTTTTAGGACTTAATACTTCGAGGTATGGAACTTACCTTTTAGAAGGTTCTACAAGTCTCTATTATTGGATTATGTTCATCTTGAATTTATTATCTGTTGTTTATGTTCTCATCTTTAAATTAAGCAAAAACGAAACAGATTCAAGGAGAGTTTAAAATACGTAACTAACGAGCGTAATTCTGGAATAAGTATTTGCACTCGGTCTACGATAGGGCCATAATTATTTGAAAGTTTTTGTTTAATTAACTTAAAAATAGAGGTGATCTTATGGAAGGTAACAACGAAAATCAATTGGCAATAAAAAGATATTATTACGGCGATCTCGATTATCAATTCGGCGACTTGCGGATTCCTAACAGCGAAGGTCCCCATCCCGTAGCGGTAGTTATCCACGGAGGTTATTGGAAGTCAGATGTTGCGTTGGATACCATTGCTGACCTTGCTAAAAGTTTAACAAAACACGGAATAGCTACATGGAGTATTGAATATCGCAGGGTGGGACAAGCTGGTGGCGGATGGCCAGGGACGTTAACAGATGCAGCTCTAGCTATTGACTATTTAGCCGAATTGGCAAAGAACGTCAACTTAGATTTAAGTCGTGTCGTGACAATTGGGCATTCGGCAGGGGGACACTTGGCATTATGGTTAGCTGGCCGCCATCGCCTTCCTGAAAAAAGTGCGATTAACACAAGTAACTCGCCATTTGCTGTGCAAGGGGCGATCAGTTTAGCAGGTGTTGCCGATCTTTCCCTTATGGAAGATGTGCTTAGCGCCGGTGAAAAAATTCTGAAGAACAAATTTAATCCTGTGCGGGATTTACTCGGTGGTACACCACTTGAGGTTCCGGAACGTTATGAGCAAGCCTCCCCAATTCGATTGCTTCCACTTGGTGTACCACAAGTACTGATTCATGGTGCATTGGATAATATCATTCCGATTGGGATTAGCCAAGGTTATAAAAAAATGGCTGATAGTATGAACGACAATGTGAAGTTTGTGGAAGTATCTTCTGCTGAACACTTTAAATTAATTGATCCAAAATCTGATGCCTGGTCCATTGTATTAGAAGAAACCCTGGCGCTGTTACAGGGGAATGTAAGTAAATTTTGATGAATTGTCCCAATTTATTCTTATTAATTAACCAATACCGTATAGGATGCCACTGTTTTAATCAGGCATAATTTTTAAATAATACATTAAACAGCTTTCCCAAAATAGATCGCTAAGATATTAAAAAAGATAAAATGGTAAGTTTTTATTAAAAGCAGGGAGGAAAAGAATGGCAAGGCAACAGGATTTCACAGAAGGAAGTATAATCAAACAACTCATGCTTTTTTCAGGACCCATTATGATAACAAATTTACTACAAGCATCCTATCAATTTATCGATAGTTTGTGGGTTGGGAATTTAATTGGCGCGGATGCACTTGGTGCTGTGGCTATTTCCGGGACGGTCGTCTTTACGGTTTTGTCATTCGTCATCGGCTTGAACAACGCTGCACTAACGATTTTATCCCAGCAAAAAGGCAGAGGTAGCGAGTCAGGACTTCGGCGTTATTTAAATGCATTTGTCGTTCTGCTTTCCTGCATGTCCGTCGTACTCGGTATTGCAGGATTTATATTTGCGGAACCACTCTTGCTTTTACTTGGGACCCCTGACGAGATGTTGGCGATGGGCGTTTCGTATTTGCGAATTAATTTTATCGGCATCCTTTTCTTATTCGGCTATAATTTTATTGGTACCGTATTTAGGTCGGTAGGCGACTCGAAGACACCGCTTTATTTTGTGCTAGCTGCAGTTATTTTGAACACAGTACTGGATCCTTTATTTATTTACGTTTTTGGATGGGGAGTTCAAGGCGCTGCTTATGCAACGATATTATCACAGGGAATCGCATTTGCCGCTGGTGCTATTTATTCAGTGCGTAAAAGCTTGGTTCCATTCTCAAAACCACATATTCCAGCGCGCCGAGAAGTACTCGATATATTAAAGTTGGGAATTCCTGCGGGTTTACAGATGAGTGTCATTTCGGCAGGTGTGATGGCAATCATGAGTGTAGTCGCATCATTCGGCCCAGCAGTTGTCGCGGGATACGGGGCGGCACAACGATTGGATAGTTTGATTATGCTGCCAGCCCAAGCACTCGGAACTGCGGTCAATAGTATGGCGGGTCAAAATATCGGGGCAGGCAGATGGGACCGGGTTCATAAAATTACGTTGTACGGGTTTATATATAATTTGATTGTCATGTTTGCGATCGCCATTCTGATCATCCTATTTGCAGATTATGGGATTAAGCTGTTCATAACAGAACCGGAAGCTGCTGATTTTGGTATAAACTATTTAAAGGCGATTGCATTATTTTATCCATTCTTAGGCATTAATTTTGTTTTAAATGGGGCTGTCCGTGCAGCGGGAGCCATGTTCCAAGTGCTTGTGCTAAACATCATTTCTTTTTGGATTCTTCGTTTTCCAATTACGTACATATTGTCAGGCATGATGGGTGAGAAAGGAATTGCACTCGGGATGGGCGTCAGTTTTGTTATTAGTAGTATCGCTGCATTTATGTATTACCGATATGGAAAATGGCGAGAAGTCGAAGCTATCGGGGAATGAATCAAACGACTAGAGTGCGAAGTAATGGATACGAAAAGTATGAAGATCGTTTTATTGAAGCTAATCAAATTCTCGGCAATGAAATATCGCGTGTAATATGGTGGATATGTGGAATAAAAAAACATGTAACGGGCTATCCTCTTGTCGAGAATTAGGAGGTCATACACTTGCAAAATACACAGAGAGTAGGCATGATGTCTTTTATTAGTCTACTTATAGGATTGGTTTTCCTTTGCCTGTTTATTTTTTCAGGTAGACTATTCATTGCAATGCCACTTGGATTTATCCTTCTTGTATTCTCATTCGTTTTAGCCTTGTTTAGCAGAAAAGACAAATTCGGGAGAGTGTCACTTTACGTTTTTCCAATAATTATAGTTATCTACTTATTGTTCTTCGTAGTGATGTATTTATTTTGGCATACACCATAACACACTCACTTAGTTGATCGAAACAAAGGGTGTTGTTCACCGCTTATAAGATACACGTCCAGCTAAAGCGACAAATCGCAACCACTTAACCTCGTGCAAAAAGGTCGTCATGAAGCACGACCTTTTCCGAATAAAAATGGAACAGTAGCAGTACACTCTTTTAGTGACGGTTATAATAGACAATAAAACAGTTCGCTCAGGCTATTCCTTTTGCTTCTTCTGCATCAAAATCGCCTGCCGTGCAAGTGTATCTGCCGTCTTGTTTGTGCTGTCCGCAATCCACTTAATAAAGAAAAAGTCAAACGTCGCTGCCAGTCTCAATGCTTCCTTCAAATGAGGTGCATACTGTTCGTTCTTTACAAACTCCTTCTCCATCGACTGCACGACCACCTTCGAATCCGACCTTACCGACACCATACCTGTTGTCAGATTAGACGCCTCCTCAAGACCTCTCACAAGCGCTTGAAACTCCGCGTGGTGATTATTCGTTGGCTCAATCGTCTCGCTAATCCGAACGTCCTGACCTTCACCTTTAATATACACACCAATTCCGCTTAACCCAGGATTCCCTGCGCTAGCACCATCTATGTACACTTCCAACATAAGATTTCTCGCTCCAATCTGGTAATGAATTGTAAAAAACATAGAAACACTTGCAACATCCTGTCAGCCAACCTAAAATAGAAGGAAGAAAGGTGGGAGTTCTTTTCTAATGGATAAAGTAGTTGTCATGAAAGAAATTAATCAATTGCTCGATATATATTGTGAAGGTTGTTACGTTAAAAAACAACTAACAAGCGAACGAGGTAAAACAGGCGCACATCAATTTTGTATTTCCGACTGTACTGTAGGAGACCAGCTACAATTCCTTGGAAGAGAAATCAACAAGATCAGTACGGCCTCCAAATAAATAATGAAAAAGCATCCCGCAACTGCGTGGATGCTTTGTTTATGTTATAAATTCAGCTGTTTGCGCCGAGATGAGGTTACACTTCATCCTCAAGAGTCGATACGTTAGCCGCCTGTGGACCACGATTTCCTTCAATTACTTCAAAAGAAACTGTTTGACCTTCAGCCAGTGTCTTAAATCCATCGGTAGCAATTCCAGTGAAATGTACAAATACGTCTTCACCATCATCTGCTTCGATAAACCCATATCCTTTGTCACTGCTGAACCACTTCACTTTACCTTGGTGCATAATAATTCCTCCTCGGCAATTAGAAATCCATCTCCACACGTAACGTGCAAGTCTATTATTAAAAACTTGCCCAATACGGCTTCTTACACTATACATGGGTGGGACGAAAGTGTCAATGCTAGGATGAATATTCTGATTACTATTCAATAATAGCTAGGAAAGTATTGGTTTTTATCTGACTAATCCCTATAATGAAGTAGTATTCATTTTTTACATATAAGATTAGGTAAGGAAGTGTTGGAGTGAAAATTGTTATCGCACTTTTGCAGGTCGGGTTTTTATACATACTATTTCTAGCAGGAGAGTTTTTACAGGCGAAACTATCCATTCCTTTGCCTGGAAGCATTATCGGTTTGCTATTGTTATGGGGATTGTTATCGATCAAAGTTATCCCGCTTCGCTGGGTGGAAAAAGGTGCGTATGTATTTCTATCGACTTTGCCGCTTTATTTGATTCCAGCTACGGTTGGCGTCATGGATTATGGGCATGTTTTTGTTGGCAAAGGTAGTCTGCTGATCTTGATCACAATCGTCAGCACATTTATCACGATGGTCGTCGCAAGTTTGGTCAGTCAATCTATGGCTAAGCGTAATGTGAAAGAGGAGGGGACTCTTTCATGAATACTATAATACTTGCCTTCACGATGATATGGTTAACGGTTATGCTTTACTTTTTGATGAATGCTGTCTACGTTAGGTTGCGTTCGCCATTTCTCGTACCTATTCTGACAACGACTATTGTAGTGATTGTCGTGTTATCGTTATTCCATGTGTCCTATGAAACATATATGGTAGGAGGCAAGTGGATCGATGCCTTACTTGGCCCTGCCATTGTCTCACTCTGTATTCCCCTTTATAAGCAGCGAGATATCATCAAGAAAAATCTGTTGCCAATCTTCGGTGGAGTCGTCGTGGGCGGAATTGTCGGGATGTTGACAGGTGTCTTAGCGGCGCGACTTGTTGGATTTTCAACTGAACTTTTAGCGAGTATTTTACCGAAATCTATTACTTCCCCTATCGCGATGCAAATAGCAGAAGAACTTGGTGGCATACCTTCGTTAGCGACGGTATTAGTCATTATCGCAGGACTCGCTGGGATCCTGATGGGTCCATGGATCAATCGCTGGTTCAAGATTGATACAGCGATTGGTCAGGGTATTGGTCTCGGAGTGGGTGCGCACGCAATTGGAACTTCTAAAGCACTAGAATACGGAGAACAAACGGCTTCTATGAGTTCGGTTGCCATGACATTATCCGCGATTATCGGTGCACTTGCGGGGCCTTTATTCGGCATTTGGTTATTTCCATAGAAAAGCGGAATTCCTATTCAATTAGGAATCCCGCTTTTTTTAATGCTTCTTCTGCATCATGTAGTTGTTCTGCTCGTGGTGCCGAAATAGCGTGTAAATGAATGCCACTCTCATCTAAATTCAATAGATAAGGGGCTTGTGCCTGTTGGATCTGTTCGATGAATGTCTTCACTTCTTGTCGGTTCGATACCATGATGGATGCGCGCACATCACCATAAACAGGATGTTCTACACGGACATCTCTGACGGTTACTCCGTGATCGACTAAAATATGCAACTCTTCTTCTGTTTGATTAGGCGTATGTTTGCAGACGATGATTTTTTCCACATCTTTTACTTTTGTAGTTGACTGCGTGTATAAGTATCCTTGATTCGTCGCCATGATAGGTTCGTCTTTTGCTTTCAATAAATTAATATCACTAACGATTACTTGCCTGCTGACTTTTGTCAAATCACCTAGTTCTGCACCCGTTACGGGATGATTTGCATCTTTCAACGTCTGGAGAATCAAATCGCGGCGCTGTTCTCCTGCTACTTTTGTTTTCTTTCGCAAAACTCTCACCTGCTATCTATAAAATATCTATCGGGGTTTATGCAGTATGTGTCAATGCCGCCACTTCGAGCAACGCTTTTGCTAATTGAGTGACGTTTTCACTAGTCGATGTCTCACCAAATGAAATCCGAACAAACCCTTTCGCTGCGTGGGCGGGTATATTCATCGCGCTCATTGTCATAGATGACTGTTGCTGACCGACCTGACAAGCACTACCTGTCGACACCGCAAATCCTCTTCTATTTAATTCTAACATAATGAGCTGTCCTTCCGAGTGTTTGGCGCATAGACCAATAATTTGCGGAAGTTGTTCAGATGATCGGGGACTAGTATAGATAGTGAACAAATCTTGATGTATAGAAAGTATATTCATGAAGAGTGAGCGTAATGCGCGATACTTTGCTTCATTGATATTTGCCAGTTCAGCCGCTGTAACGAATGCTGCAATTCCTGGTACGTTCACCGTGCCACCTCTGAATCCTTTCTCTTGTGTAGCGCTTGGAAAGAGTGGGACAGCGCGTATGCGTGGATCGATATAGACTGCGCCAACACCTTTTGGTCCGTGCACTTTATGGCTAGATATCGACAAGCTGTCTACATATGGAGAGATGTCACGCACAGATAGTTTACCTAGTGATTGTACACAGTCACTATGCAAATAAACGCCCTTCGGTTTTACTAATTCCGATATGAATCGGATGGGTTGAATGGTCCCAATTTCCGGATTACAATGCTGCACTGATACGACAGTCGTTTGTTCTGTAATAGCCTCTTCTAGTGCCTGTAAATCGATTATGCCTTTTGATGTAAAAGGGATCATTGTAATTTGGTAGCCTTGTCCTTCAAGATACGCTGCAGCTGAATGGAGGGACGGGTGTTCAGCTGCAGAAAGAATAATATGCTGTCCTTTGTTCTTTGCCGACTCAGCCAAAGATACTAAGGCGAGCGTGTTACTTTCTGTACCGCCTGAAGTGAAGTATATCCCTTCAGAACGCACGCCAAGAAGTGTAGATAGCTGTTGTCGGCTATGGGTCAATACGTTTTGTGCAGCCCCTCCCGCATCGTGCAGGCTCGTCGTATTGCCAAATTGTTGTTGTGATACCGAAATATAGACGGAAGCGGCTTCTTCACGAAGAGGCGTTGTGGCAGCGTAATCAAAGTAATGCAAATGAATGACCTCCTGCAATAAATAATATATTCATCTTGTCATACAACTGTATATATGTAAAGATAGATGTAAAGACACTCGACAATGAGAAAGGTTGTAGGAACGTAGATGAATAAAATCAAATTGGTCTCAATGCTCGAACAGTTTTTCATAGAAGACGTGGGAGATGGTGATCTGTCGGCTAATTCATTATTTCCTGCAGATGCGATAGGTGAAATGCAAATCATTTCTAAATCTTCAGGAGTGTTTTGCGGGGTAGATGTCATTACGACAGGTTTTCACGTGATGAATCCTTCAATAGAAGTCACATGTCTAGTGGAAGATGGCGAAAGAATAACAGACAGGCAAATACTCGCGATTGTAAAAGGTTCTGTTAGAAGTCTGTTGACTGCGGAGCGAGTAGTTCTAAATTGTATTCAGCGAATGACTGCGATTGCGACGAAAACCGCGGACCTAACGGCATTATTATCCGGAACGAAGACAAGAGTTTGTGATACACGAAAGACAGCGCCAGGACTTCGTATGCTAGATAAATATGCAGTTCGAATAGGCGGTGGATTTAATCATCGCAACGGCTTATATGACGCAGTGATGCTTAAGGATAATCATTTGGCGTATGCAGGTTCTATTACACATGCCGTGCAACTATTAAGATCACGATTAGGTCATACCGTAAAAATAGAAGTGGAAATCGAATCGTTAGCACAACTACAAGAAGCTGTTGAAGCCAATGTGGATATTATTATGTTTGATAACCGCACACCGAAAGAAATTACGGACTGGTTACCACTCGTACCTCCACATATCGTAACCGAAGCTTCGGGCATGATTACAGAAGACACGATAGCTTCTTATGGTAAGACAGGGATTGATTACATATCGGTTGGCGCGCTAACGCATTCCGTTATGGCGGCGGATATTAGCGCGACTATACAACTTACTACGCAGGAGGACTGAAGAATATGTCGATGATGGATCTTGTAAAAGAACAGGCAAACGCTATGTTGCCCGAACGGTATAAACACTACACGGTGACTGAAATGGAAGAAAAGATTCGCTCGATTAAGCAGACGCTAGGTGACAAATTGTTTATCCCTGGCCATCACTACCAGAAAAATGAAGTGATTCAATTTGCGGATGCGACAGGAGATTCTTTGCAATTAGCACAAATTTGCGCAGCAAACGAGCAAGCGGAACATATTGTCTTTTGTGGCGTGCACTTCATGGCAGAAACGGCAGATATTTTAACAATGGAAAATCAAAAAGTCTATTTACCCGATATGCGTGCGGGTTGTTCAATGGCCGATATGGCCGATATCTACCAGACGGAAAGAGCATGGCAAGACTTGCATGCGCGTTTTGGTGATACGATTCTTCCACTGACATACGTGAATTCGACGGCAGCGATCAAAGCATTTGTTGGTCGTCATGGTGGTGCAACAGTGACTTCGTCAAACGCTAAAGAAATCGTCCAATGGGCTTTCACGCAGAAAAAACGGATACTATTCTTACCTGACCAACATCTAGGGCGCAACACTGCATACGGACTTGGCGTGCCACTCGACCATATGGGGGTATGGAACCCCATTACAGATACTTTAGAATACGCTGGAGAAAACGAAGAGTGTCGAGTGATTTTATGGAAAGGACATTGCTCCGTTCATGAAAACTTCACGGTAGAAAATATTCGTCAGTTACGTGAAAATGATCCCGAGCGCCGAATTATCGTTCATCCCGAGTGTTCACATGAAGTCGTGATGAAATCTGATGACGACGGTTCCACAAAGTATATTATTGATCAAATTCAAGCCGCGGCTCCTGGAACGAAATGGGCGATCGGCACGGAAATGAATTTAGTCAACCGGTTGATGGAAAATCATCCTGATCAAGATATTATTTCACTAAATCCGTTAATGTGTCCTTGTTTGACAATGAACCGTATCGATCTACCGCATTTATTATGGAGTCTTGAAAGTATTGTGGAAGGTAAAGAGCAAAATATCATCAAAGTGGATGCAACTACTTCTGCAGATGCGATTGACGCGCTAGACCGTATGCTACAGCGAAAGTAACGAAGCAGTGCTTGACAATTACTCTGAATATTGTATGATTGGGGAAATGATATGGAACGTTGAAGAAGGACCAGTAGATAAATAGCATGTGTTAGAGAGCGGAATCCATCGGCTGGAAGTTTCCGTCGCAATGCCTTGTCGAACCTGCCTTTTGAGTCCTGTGAAAATACAGGCGCGCACCTTGGCGTTAGAAGGAAAGCGGGATTTGTGAAAATGAATCCAATGATGGTGGCACCGCGGAAGTTACGTCCTTTCGTCCTGATTTTATCGGGACGATTGGGCTTTTTTATTGTATAAAAGCAAATGATATGTAGAAACGGTAGGCGAATCCATATGAAAAGACAACGAATCGTTGTGAAAATCGGTAGCAGTTCGTTAACAAATGATAATGGAGAAATCGATCAGGTGAAATTCAATGATCATGTCGACGCGTTGGCGATGCTGAAAAACATCGGGCATGAAGTCATTGTCGTCTCGTCAGGAGCGGTGGCGGCAGGCTTTGCGCGTCTAGGCTATTCCTCCCGTCCGCAGACGATTAAAGGTAAACAAGCCGCTGCGGCAGTAGGACAGAGCTTATTAATACAATCCTATATCGAAAGGTTTAGCGTGCATAACGTCATACCGGCACAGATCTTATTGACGCGTCATGACTTTGCGGATCGTGATCGATACCGTAACGCATTTGCGGCGATGTCTGAACTACTTGACCGTGGCATTATGCCAATCATTAACGAAAACGATACGGTATCCATTGACGAGTTAACGTTCGGTGATAATGATATGTTATCTGCATTAGTCAGTGGTTTTCTACACGCGGATCAGTTGATTATTTTAACGGATGTCAACGGGATCTATACGAGTAACCCTCGAACAGATCCGGACGCTGTACGATTAACTAAATTGGATGAAGTCACAGACGAATTGCTTGGTGGCGCTGATGATACGGGCTCAAAAGTCGGTACGGGCGGTATGCGTTCGAAGTTACTGGCGGCAAGAACTGCTCACACATTGGCCGTTCCCGTCTTCATTGGAACAGGCCGCGGTCCATCAAAATTGCTGGATATTTTAAAAGGTCACGGAGACGGTACGTATATTTCCAGTCCTGTTGCCCACACGATCAATACAAACCGCCAATGGATTGCCCTTCATTCCGAATCGACGGGACGTCTATATGTCGATAAAGGTGCCGAAGAGGCTATCGTGCATAATGGACGCAGTTTATTACCAGCTGGCGTGTTTAAAGTACAGGGGAACTTTGAGGTTGGGGAAGTAGTGGAAGTGTTCGGTTTAAATGGATTGATCGGGAAAGGTGAAGTCACTTATTCGTCTGAACAATTAAAACTAACGATTTCCGATAAGGATAAGCTGGAAGAATTCAAGCCGATGTTAGAAGTCATTCACCGTGACCGCTGGGTACAAGTATAATCATAGGGGAGGATTTATGATGAGTGAAATTAGAGATAAAGGTAAGGCTGCAAAAGAAGCGAGTATTATACTAAACGTGGCTACAACCGAAGAGAAAAACCAAGCATTGCAATTGATTGCCGATCAACTATTGGTAGAACAAGATCAATTACTAGCGGAGAATAAAAAAGATATTGAAGAAGGACGTGAAAAAGGAATCGATGATGCGGTTCTCGATCGTATTTTATTGACGCCTGAGCGCATTGAAGCGATGGCGGAAGGTGTTCGTTTACTAGTTGATCTTAAAGATCCAATTGGAGAAACACTGGAAGAAATCCATAAGGAAAACGGTTTACATATTATCAAGAAGCGCGTGCCGATCGGTGTCATCGCCATGATTTATGAAGCGCGTCCGAATGTGACGATTGATGCAGCGTCCCTAGCATTGAAAACAGGAAACGCGGTCGTCTTGCGCGGAAGCTCTTCTGCTAAACATTCCAATTTAGCACTATGGCGTGTCATTCAACGCGGACTTGAAAAAAGTTCATTGCCAGTGGATTCTGTTCAATTAATTGAAGATACAAGCCGAGAAACGGCGAAAGAATTATTCACACTCAATGACTATTTAGATGTTTTAATCCCACGTGGTGGTGCGAAGTTAATTCAAACTGTGATCCGTGAATCTACAGTACCTGTAATTGAAACGGGTGCAGGGAATTGCCATGTATTCATCGACAAATCCGCCGACGCGAAAATGGCCATCGATATAGTCGTTAATGCTAAAACGCAACGTCCTTCGGTTTGTAACGCGATCGAAACGGTATTGATTGATTCCAACTGGTTAGCGCAACATGGGAAGAGTTTGATCAACGCATTGCAAGACCAAGATGTTCAAATACAAGGTGATGATCAGCTACAGGCATTTCATCCAGATGTCGTAGCTGTTGAACAAAATGATTGGTCAAGTGAATACTTGGACTTGACAGTACGCGTAAAGAGCGTGGAAAATGTACAGCAAGCACTAGATCATATAGCCACATACAGTACAAAGCATTCAGAAAGCATTATTACACAGACGGATGCACATGCTGAGCAGTTTTTGAATAGCGTAGATGCGGCAGCTGTTTACGTCAATGCCTCCACTCGCTTTACGGATGGTTTTGAATTCGGTTATGGTGCAGAAATCGGTATTAGTACACAAAAGCTTCACGCAAGAGGTCCCATGGGATTAGAAGCATTGACTTCTTCCAAATTTGTGATTCGAGGAACCGGACAAATTAGATAATATGTAGGAGGGTTTATTTATGTCAACTGAAAAAAACATTTTACACTATGAAACTACCGCTCCAAAAGACAAGCCGGCAGGAGATGATCCACTTGCTTTCGGAACGATTTTTACTGATCACATGTTTGTGATGGATTATACAGATGGAACGGGGTGGCATGATCCCCGTATTGAGCCGTACAAGCCGTTTCTTCTAGATCCAGCTGCAATCGTCTTGCATTATGGACAAACTGTTTTCGAAGGATTGAAAGCTTATTTGAATGAAGACAAAGAAGTAGTTTTATTCCGTCCAGAGGAAAATATGAAACGTTTGAATCGTTCAAATGATAGATTATGCATGCCGATGTTCGATGAGAAATTTGTGTTAAGTGCACTGAAAGAGTTAATTTCTCTTGATAAAGACTGGATTCCGGACAGACCAGGAACATCACTTTATGTGCGGCCATTCATTTTCGCGACGCAGCCTTATTTAGGGGTAGCACCGTCTAAAACATACCGTCTCATGATTATTTTATCCCCGGTAGGTCCGTACTATAAAGAAGGAGTCAACCCTGTTAAAATTGCAGTGGAGTCACAGTATGTCCGTGCAGCAGTGGGTGGTACAGGCTCTGCGAAAACAGCTGGTAACTATGCAGGCGCGATGAAAGCCCAAGAAGTGGCGGAAGCTGAAGGATATTCCCAAGTTCTATGGCTTGATGCAAAAGAACATCGCTATATCGAAGAAGTAGGAGCGATGAATGTATTCTTCAAAATCAATGGAGAAATCATCACGCCAAGCCTTAACGGTAGTATTTTGGAAGGCATCACGCGTAAGTCAGTTATCGAATTATTGATAGATTGGGATATTCCAGTAACAGAACGCAAAGTGTCGATCGAGGAAATTATGGAAGCTAATCGAGCAGGCACATTGGAAGAAGCATTCGGTACAGGAACGGCCGCTGTTATTTCTCCAATAGGTGAACTGTTCTTTGAAGGCGAAAAATGCGAGATCAATCATAATGAAATCGGTGAGCTTTCATTGAAGTTATACGAGACGATTACAGGTATCCAGACAGGTAAAGTGGAAGATCCGTTTAACTGGGTCGTGCCAGTAGACTAATTTTCCTCACAATTAAGGTGGAATGGACCGTGACAACTGCGTTGCTGTGAAGTACACTGTTAATAGTTTTGATTGAAGGGGAGTTTCCTGATGAACAAAAGTTTGATCGTTCTATTCCTGGCAGTACTGCTATTTACAGTGACAGGATGCGGAAAAACGTCTTCTGCCCCGTCGAGCGCGGAAGATTTATTGAAGAAAGCGGAACAAGCGATGGATGAATTGGAATCGGTCCATGCCAATATTGCGTATGACGAAAGTAGCGTCACATCCGATCCTGCAAAACGTACAAGCAAAAATGTACAAGTTCAGGCGGATATTGAACAGAATCCACTGAAAAGTTCAGAGGAAGTCGTCTGGAAAATTCCAAAACAAGGTGCGAAAAACATTCAATTATTCCGCCAAGGTAATCAATTGGCTATGCAAGAGACATTGGAAGAAAACAAGAGTGAATGGCAAGAGCTAACAGAAGAGCAACGCACGGAATTGCTCGGTGTGTGGGTGCCGTTTGCCTCTCCTGTAATGGACTTGTCGCTGTTAGAACCTTTTGTGCATGATGCAGAAATAGAAAAGATTGATTACGGCTATGCCGTGCAGTTTTCTTTATCACCTGCTGATTATCGTCAGTTGATGGAGGTTGTATCGGTGAATAGTCCACAACCAGAGAAATTTGTCCATAAGCATGGCGGATTTCCTGTAGTGGAGAAGCTGGATGTAGAGCTGACGGTAAATGAAAAGACAATGTTTGTGACAGGCATGAAGATGTCTGCGAATGTCACGAGTTATTTTGGGCGGGATTATATCCGTTATAAACAAAAACTCGATGCAAAGTATAGTTATTTTAATGATATCGATACGATTTCCACACCAAAAGATGCAGAGATGTTCGAGTAATATAAAAATATCCACGCTGACCTACTAAAGGGGGCGTGGATTTTTTATGGTTTCTAACTATATTTCTACCGTGGACTCTTTTTTCCTTTGAATGATTGAAGCCGTTGGTGAATGGCGGCCATTCTTGTTTCCTCTCCTGCTTCTACAGGAGTGTAAAACTTAGAGTGTACTAGGCTGTCTGGTAAGTATTGCTGGTCTGTCCAACCACCGAATGTACCTACCGGTGTTGCGTGTGGATAGACGTAGCCACCATGACCGAGTGCAGCGGATCCGCTGTAGTGTGTGTCACGTAAATGCATCGGGATTTCGCCTGTTGGTTTTTCATGCAATGTTTTTGTAGCGGCATCGATCGCTTTGTAAGCAGAGTTTGATTTGGATGCCAAGCACATCTCTATAATGGCTGTAGCAAGTGGAATACGTGCTTCGGGCATGCCGAGACGCTGTGCGGCATCTGTAGCCGCGAGAACTCGGCTTCCAACATCAGGCGCCGCCAATCCAATATCTTCATAACTCATGACAAGCATGCGTCTAGTAACAGCAGTTAAGTCGCCGATTTCGAGTAATTGTGCTAAATAATAAAGCGCTGCATCGACATCACTTCCGCGTACACTTTTTTGTAAAGCGGATAATAAATTAAAATGATGCGATCCCTTTTTATCACCTAGTAAACTAATCCTAGTTAGTAGTTGAGTGAGCAATGCATCTTCTATAACAATCTTACCGTCTTCTTCGTCACTTGCAGCAAGTAATGATTCTAAGAACGTTAAAGCTTTTCGTGCATCACCATTTACGCCTTCTGAAATTTTCTCGAGTTGTTCTGTAGTGATTTCGATCGTTTCCTTACCGAGTCCTTTTTTCTCGTCCTTCAACGTGCGCTCAAGTAATTCCAGTAAATCTTTTGGCTGCAATCGTTTCAACTGGACGATTTCCCCACAACGTGAACGAATAGCGGGATTGACGTCGTGGAATGGATTTTCCGTTGTCGCGCCAATCAAGACGATCGAACCGCTTTCTACGTGAGGAAGCAGTGTATCTTGCTGCAATTTATTGAAACGATGGATTTCATCTAAGAATAACAATACTTTACCTGTCATTCGGGCTTCTTTCACTACATCTTCTACATCTTTCTTACCTGCCACGGTCGCATTCAACGCAATGAAAGGCAGTTTTGACGTACCCGCAATTGCGTAGGCTAACGACGTTTTTCCGATACCTGGTTCACCATATAATAAAAGAGAAGGGACATGCCCGTTCTTGATCATCCGATATAAGGGAGTATTTTTGCCGATGACGTGGTCTTGTCCGATCACTTCATCAATCGTCTCAGGCCGCATACGAAAAGCCAAAGGTTCATTATGCATGTACATCCTCCTAGCGTACGTTTGTTCTTTCATTATACCGTAAAACATTAGTGAAGTCATTTGCAAGAACCAGTGATACAATTATGCTATACTGATTTCAGCAATTTTAGTAAAGGACGATGCCCAATGAAAATATCCACTAAAGGACGATACGGACTTACAGTAATAGTAGAACTAGGACGAAAATATGGAGAGGGTCCTGTGCCTTTGCGTAAAATCGCAGAAGAGCAAAATCTCTCTGAAGCATATCTGGAACAACTAATCCCACCTTTACGCAACAGCGGAATGGTGAAAAGTGTTCGCGGTGCCTACGGTGGCTATAAACTCGCAAAAGATCCTTCTGAAATTATGGCAGGAGACGTCATTCGTTTGCTTGAAGGACCGATCCAATTAGTCGAAGGACTTGATGACGACGATATTCCGCAACGAGAACTATGGAAACGAATCGGAGACGCAATCCGAGGGGTATTAGATCATACGACAATCAAAGACTTAATTGAATTTGAAGATACGTCTACTGCTGATGAATACATGTTCTATATTTAAAGGAGTTTAGTTATGAAACCAGCTATATATTTAGACTATGCCGCTACGACACCGATACATCCAGCCGTATTGGAGCGATTCACCACTGCGCTACGTGATACATATGGTAATCCTTCGAGTACGCATCAGTTTGGTCGTCACGCAAAGAAAGAGCTAGAAGATGCGCGTAAAACGCTCGCATCCTCGATCAATGCGTCACCCAATGAAATTATTGTTACTTCTGGAGGAACGGAAGCGGATAACTTGGCGATTTTTGGATACGTCCAGTCGTTGAATGTAGAAGGGAAACATATTATTACAACGAAAATTGAACATCACGCGGTGTTAAACCCGTGTAAACAACTGGAGTCACAAGGCTATAAAGTGACGTATCTATCACCTGACGATAATGGAGTCATTACCGCAGAACAAGTTCAGAATGCGTTAACAGATGAAACCATTTTAGTGTCCATCATGTACGGTAACAATGAAGTAGGGACGATTCAACCGATTGCAGAAATCGGCCAGTTGCTCTCTACACATCAGTCTGCTTTTCACACAGATGCGGTGCAAGCTTACGGTACATGCCAATTGGACGTCGAAGAACTGCAAGTCGATTTCTTATCGGTTTCAGCTCATAAAGTGAATGGACCTAAAGGGGTCGGTTTCCTTTATCAGCGAAATGGCAAGTTGCTGTCGAGCCAAGTACTCGGTGGTTCACAAGAGAAAAAACGACGCGCAGGTACTGAAAATGTGCCAGCTGTAATTGCATTTGCAGAAGCGGTCTCGATTGCCGAGCAAACCAAATTAGAAAAGCAAACAGCTTATTCTACGTATAAACAAAAAATGGCGGATGTCTTTGAAGAAAATCAAATCGATTTCCGACCAACTATTCCCCACGCAGTAGAATCCTTACCACATATTTATCATGTATCGTTTCCAGGTACCGATGTGGAGACATTTTTGATGAGCTTGGATTTAGAAGGGGTAGCTGTCTCTAGTGGTTCTGCTTGTACTGCAGGGTCATTTGAACCATCACATGTCGTAACGGCGATGTTTGGTACGGAATCAGATAAAGCTAGAAACTCGATCCGCATCAGTTTCGGCTACGACTTGGATGAATTTATTATAGAAGAAGCAGCTAATCGAATCGCAAAAGTAGTCAAACGACTAGTGAAATGAATTCAGTAAAGGATGAACAATATGACAACGAAAAAAGCACCTGCCGATACACGTGTAGTCATTGGAATGTCAGGCGGAGTGGACTCTTCGGTTGCGGCATTACTCTTAAAACAGCAAGGCTATGAAGTGATCGGAATCTTTATGAAAAACTGGGATGATACCGACGAATCTGGACATTGTACCGCGACAGAAGATTTTGAAGACGTACGCAGTGTTTGTGATCAGATCGGCATTCCGTATTACTCTGTGAATTTTGAAAAGCAATATTGGGATAAAGTATTTACGTATTTCTTGGATGAATATAAAAAAGGTCGCACACCGAATCCCGACGTCATGTGTAATAAAGAAATCAAATTCAAAGCATTCCTCGAACACGCAAAAAGTCTAGGTGCCGATTATTTGGCAACTGGACATTATGCACAAGTCGTAGAACGCGAAAACGGTGTAGCGATGCTCCGTGGTGTAGACAATAATAAAGACCAAACATACTTCTTGAATCAATTGACACAGGAACAACTTCAGCAAGTAATGTTCCCTCTAGGTCATATGGAGAAAAGTGAAGTCCGTGAAATCGCAGAACAAGCAGGACTCGCAACAGCGAAGAAAAAAGATTCAACAGGAATCTGTTTCATCGGTGAGCGCAATTTCAAAGAATTCCTTGGGGAGTACTTACCTGCACGTCCAGGCGAGATGCAGACGATGGACGGAGTGAAGATGGGCAAGCACGACGGACTCATGTACCACACAATTGGGCAACGTCATGGTCTAGGAATTGGCGGAGCTGGAGAACCTTGGTTTGCGGTCGGTAAAGACTTGGAGCGCAATGTGTTGCTAGTTGAACAAGGCTTCTACCACGACACACTATTCTCAACGAGTTTACAAGCAACGGATATGAATATTTGTTCACCGAAAGAATTACCGGAGACATTCACTTGTACAGCTAAATTCCGTTATCGTCAGCCGGATACTAAAGTAACTGTGCAGTTGTCAGGTAACGAAGCGATTGTGACTTTTGATGAACCTGTTCGTGCGGTCACGCCTGGACAAGCTGTCGTGCTGTATGACGGTGATGAGTGCCTAGGTGGCGGAACAATCAACGAAGTATTTAAAGACGGCAAGAAACTGACATACGTAGGATAAGGAGGCAATAGCATGTCGATTCATCAAGATGCGATAAAAGAAATGCAAGAAGGTAATTATGAGAAAGCGATCGAGCTTTTCATGAAAGCAGTAGAAGAAAATCCACAAGAGCCTACAGGCTATATCAATATCGGAAATATTTTTGCGTCACTTGGAGATGCTGAGCAGGCGGAACCATTTTTCCAAAAAGCATTAACGCTTGACGAAAATGCCGGAACCGCTTTTTATGGACTGGCAAATCTATATTACAACCAAGAACGCTTTGAAGAGGCAGCAAAATTATATGAAAAAGCGATCAATACAGGTTTAGACTCTGCCGATGCGTATTTCATGCTCGGTAAAAGTATGGAACAAGCAGGTAATGACCGTTTGGCTTTGCCCTATTTGCAGCGTGCCGTTGAATTGAATTCTGATGATCAGGAAATTGCATTGTCCTATGGGATTTTACTAGCTAAGCTCGAGCTATTTAAAGAGGCGAAGCCTGTATTTGAATCCATTTTGGCAGTAGCTCCAGAACATGCGGATAGCCATTATAATTTGGGTGTTTTATATGCAGTATCAACAGAAGACAAAGCAAGTGCACTGTCACACTTAGAACAAGCATTCACTGCAGAACCTGACCATACACAGGCGCGTTACTTATTCGATATGATCAAGCTTGGAGAACAAGGCGAGTAATACATTAGCAGAAAAGGAGGGAGCCCCTTCGATGAATGAAACAGAACCATATCTAATCGGCAGGCCGGTCGTGACGATTTTCCATAATACGACGAATCTATTTTCCATCGTCAAGCTAAAAGTCACTTCCACCAATACCGATTACCGCGACAGTGAAATAGTGATCAAAGGGTCATTCCCTCCTTTAGTTGCGGAAGAAGAATATAAATTTACGGGTCGACTTGTCAATCATCCGGTGCATGGACAGCAGTTCGACGTCCAGACGTTTTCGAAAGAGTTGCCTGCGACAGAAGCAGGTTTAATCCTGTATCTATCTGGTGATTTATTTCCTGGAATCGGAAAGAAAACAGCTAGTGATATTGTCAAGACACTCGGCAATAACGTCATCCAGAAAATTCTTGAAGATCGCAGTGTTCTGGATCAAATCCCGCGTTTAAGTGACGAGCGGAAAGACACGCTCGTTTCCGTCCTACAGGAAAATTTAGGACTTGAGCGTACAATGGTGCAACTAAATGAATGGGGCTTCGGTCCGCAAATAGCTATGCGTATATATCAAGCATATCAAGATGAGGCCATCACGATTCTAACGGAAAATCCATATCGTTTAATTAAAGAAATTGAAGGGATCGGCTTTCAACGTGCAGACGATCTCGCCAAGCAACTCGGGCTCGTAGGAGATCATCCTGCCCGTATTAAGGCAGCTGTTTATTACAGCGTACATAGTGAAGTACAGTCAGCAGGACATGTCTACGTAGAGTCAGAGCTAATCTTACCTCAAGCGAAGCAGCTACTTGAATCGAGTCAGGCACATATCATCTCGTACGACTCGATCACCCAAGCCGTAATTGAACTTGTCGAAGAAGGCACTCTGTCTGCTGAAATGCAGCGTCTCTACTTACCCTCTCTATATTTTTCAGAAATTGGTATTGCCGCTAAGGTCAATAAAATTCTTGAAAATGAAGTCGCAGAACAATTTCCTGCTTCTGAAATTAGAAAAGCTATTGGTGAAATAGAGGAACGTTTGGAAGTGCAGTATGCCGAAACGCAAGTCGAGGCCATAGAACGAGCCCTTCATTCTTCATTGCTCGTGTTAACAGGTGGACCAGGAACAGGGAAAACAACCGTCATAAGAGGCTTAGTTGAGGCGTATGCAGAGCTACATGGCATCTCACTTGACCTCGAAGAGTATGCACGTAAAAAAGAACCGTTTCCGATCATTTTGGCAGCCCCTACCGGACGCGCGGCGAAGCGCATGTCCGAATCAACCGGATTACCTGCTATGACGATCCATCGTCTACTCGGATTTACGGGTCAGGACGCGGAAGAAGAGACGGAGCGGGAAGTAGATGGAAATCTCATCATCATTGATGAAACTTCCATGGTCGATACGTGGCTCATGCATCAGCTGTTAAAAGCTGTTCGCAACGATGCACAGTTATTATTCGTTGGGGACCAAGACCAACTACCTTCTGTAGGACCTGGACAAGTGTTACATGATTTCATGCAGTCAGGAAAAATTCCGGTTGTTGAACTGACCGATATTTTCCGACAAAGTGAAGGCTCAACCATCATCGAAATGGCCCATATGATCAAGCAAAAAGAATGGACGATGGATGTCACGAAGAAGACGTCGGATCGCTCATTTATTAGAGCGTCAAGTGATCAAATTTTGCCTGCGGTCAAACAAATTATCCAAAACGCCACATCCAAAGGGCATTCCATTAAAGACATTCAAGTGTTGGCACCGATGTACAAAGGTCCAGCAGGCATAGATGGTTTGAATAAAATGATACAAGAAGTGACGAATCCACCTGCAGAGGGTAGAAAAGAAATGGTCTTTGGTGAAACGACGTATCGCATCGGAGATAAAGTGCTGCAACTCGTCAACCAACCGGAAAGCAACGTCTTTAACGGGGATATGGGGGAAGTCGTTGCCATAATGTTAGCGAAAGAAACTACGGACAAAAAAGCGATCATGGTGGTCTCCTATGACGGCAATGAAGTGCAGTACGAGCGAAGTGATTTAAATCAGTTAACACTTGCGTATTGTTGTTCGATCCATAAATCCCAAGGTAGTGAATTTCCGATTGTCGTCATGCCAATTGTCAGAAGTCAGCGTAAAATGTTGCGTCGTAATCTGCTTTATACAGGAATTACGCGTGCGAAGAACTTCTTAATCCTGTGCGGTGAAGCAGAAGAATTTAAAGCGGGTATTGCGCGCACCGACGAAACCGAGCGGCAGACGACGTTACAAGAACGCATAACTGGGGAAACACAAGAAGCTCAGACACTACAAACGGTGGAAACTATCTCACTCGGTGCAGCACCAGTAAAAGTGACGGTTGAACCACAAGACATGTCGCAAGCGAAGCTAACGATGGACAATTTTACTGCAATTGATCCGCTTATTGGCATGAACAATGTGTCACCATTCGACTTTCTTGAAGTGACTGATTGACAAAGCGAGAGAACTTTCCTATAATTCGTTTAGAAATAATGAAAAACGTTGAAGGAACAAGTACCTGTTTATTCTGTGTCATAGAAAAGAGCTTCTTGGCTGAAAAAGCTCTCTCAGATTTACAGCGAACGCTATTCCGAAGTTGCAGGCTAATCCCTGCCGTCTTGCCGCGTTAAGGCAACTCGAGATACCGCGTCATGCGGTAATTAGGGTGGTACCGCGATCAATGAAACCTTCGCCCCTTTATACAAGGGGTGGAGTTTTTTTAATTTTAGGAGGAGCAAAACGATGAGAAAACTTACGGCATCTGAAATTCGCCAAATGTTTTTAGACTATTTTCAAGAGTACGGGCATAATGTAGAACCATCAGCTGCATTAGTGCCAGTTGATGACGCATCACTGCTATGGATCAACAGTGGAGTTGCTACATTGAAGAAATACTTTGATGGACGAGTGATTCCTGAAAACCCGCGGATTGCTAATGCACAAAAATCGATCCGCACAAACGATATTGAAAATGTCGGCTATACAGCACGTCATCATACGTTCTTTGAAATGCTCGGCAACTTTTCTATTGGTGATTATTTCAAAGAAGAAGCCATTATTCGTGCGTGGGATTTCCTGACAAATGAACAATGGATCGGTTTTGATCCGGAACGCTTGTCAGTTACCATCCATCCGGAAGATGAAGAAGCGTACGCAATCTGGAAAGATCAGATTGGTATTCCGGTAGAACGTATTATTCGTCTCGAAGGGAACTTCTGGGATATCGGTGAAGGTCCAAGTGGTCCGAACTCCGAAATCTTCTACGATCGCGGACCAAGTTACGGTGACGATTTCTCAGATCCTGAATTATATCCAGGTGGAGAAAACGAACGCTATTTGGAAATCTGGAACTTAGTATTCTCTGAGTTCAATCACAATCCTGATCACACGTATACACCGCTTCCGAAGAAAAACATTGATACAGGAATGGGTCTTGAACGCATGGCATCAGTTATCCAAGACGTGCCTACGAACTTCGATACGGACTTGTTCTTACCGATCATTGAAGCGGTAGAAAATGTCTCAGGCAGAAAGTACGGAGAAACGACTCAAGCAGACACAGCGTTTAAAGTAATTTCGGATCATATTCGCACAGTAGCATTCGCTATTGGAGACGGAGCACTACCTTCCAATGAAGGCCGTGGCTATGTTCTGCGCCGTCTATTAAGAAGAGCAGTTCGTTTCGCGAAACAACTAGGCATTGATAAGCCGTTTATGTACATGCTAGTGCCAATTGTTGGGGATATCATGAAAGACTTCTACCCTGAAGTTCATGATAAACAAGCCTTCATTATGAAAGTCGTGAAAAACGAAGAAGATCGTTTCCACGAAACCTTGCATGACGGTATGGCGATTCTTACAACGATCATTGAAAAGGCAAAAGCTTCAGGCTTGCCAATCGTTTCAGGCAGCGACGCGTTCAAACTCTATGACACATACGGATTCCCGTTTGAACTGACAGAGGAATTCGCTCTCGAAGAAGATGTGGCAGTCGATCGTATCGGGTTTGACGAAGAAATGGCTGCACAACGAAATCGTGCACGTGCTGCGCGCGCAACATCGGACTCTATGCATGTTCAATCCGGTATCCTTGGTGAAGTACATGAAGCGAGTGAATTCATTGGCTATGGCCAACTAGAAACCACTGCAATCGTCAGTGTCCTTATTCAAGATGGACAACGTATCGCACATGCATCTGAAGGAGAAACAGTACAAATCATTTTGGATCAAACTCCGTTCTATGCAGAAAGTGGCGGTCAAGTGGCTGATAAAGGAATGATCTCAAACGAATCGTTCACAGCGGAAGTTCGCGACGTCAAAAAAGCGCCTAATGGACAAAACTTACATACGGTCTTCATCAGTTCAGGTGAATTGAATGAAGGCGTATCCGTTAGTGCAAAAGTGGACGAGTTCTCACGCAATCTAACAGTCAAGAACCATACGGCTACACACTTATTGCACCGCGCATTGAAAGATGTTCTCGGTGAACATGTCAATCAAGCAGGTTCATATGTTGGTCCGGATCGTCTTCGTTTTGACTTCTCCCATTTTGGACAAGTCACAAAAGAAGAACTCGAGCGTATCGAATTCCAGGTCAATGAACAAATTTGGGCAGGTACTCCTGTCAATACCATCATTTCACCGATAGCAGAAGCAAAAGAAATGGGTGCGATGGCATTGTTCGGTGAAAAGTATGGCGACATTGTTCGTGTTGTCAAAGTCGGCGACTACTCAGTTGAGCTATGTGGAGGATGTCATGTTCGTAACACGTCAGACATCAACGTATTCAAAATCGTTTCTGAAGGCGGCATTGGAGCAGGCACACGACGTATTGAGGCTTTCACAGGTGGACAAGCATTCCGTTCATTTAAAGAAGGTCAAGCGGTCATCGATCAAGTAGCAGCAACTGCAAAAGCTACACCGAAAACAGTCATCACGAAAGTCGAGTCGATTCTTGCTGACTTTAAAGAACTTCAACGTGAAAATGAATCACTGCAAGCGAAGATGGGCAACAGCCAATTGGCGAGTGTCCTGGAAACAGCTCAGCAGATCGAAGATATTACAGTCATTTCTGCAAATGTAGAAGTGAAAGACAATAACGGTTTACGTCAATTGATTGATGAAATGAAACAAAAAACTTCCAAAGGCGTCATTGTACTTGGTACAGTAACGGATGGGAAAGTTATGCTGGCAGCTGGCGTTACCGATGATTTAAAAGGTGGTAACTACCACGCAGGTAAAATCGTCAATCATGTTGCGTCACTTTGTGGCGGAAAAGGCGGCGGACGTCCGGACATGGCGATGGCCGGGGCGAAAGATGCGTCAAAACTTGATGATGCGCTTCAATCCGTGTATGATTATGTAAAATCTGTTTAACCATTATGTAGAGCGATGAATCTTAAAATGTAGATACATGTAACTAGTTAATTTCCATTCGGGTGAATAAAGTACATGCCTATAGGAAAGAGCCAGACTAGAACGAATTTGAACGGTGGTTGATCCACAAATCTATTTACTATGTATATTTTGACGGTAGATCGTTATAGACATAAATGGAAATCGGAAAGCGGGGTGTCGAGTATGAATTCGTCCGATGAAACGATGAAGTTTAACTTTCCTGAAGAATCAATGGAGGAAGAAGTCAAAACAGTCATGCTCCACGTTTACAAATCATTAGAAGAAAAAGGTTACAATCCAATTAACCAGATGGTTGGTTACTTACTATCTGGTGATCCAGCCTACATTCCACGCCACGAAGATGCGCGTAGTCTGATTCGGAAACTGGAACGGGACGAGATTCTAGAAGAATTAGTGAAGTTCTATATCCGAGAAAATAGAGGTAAAACAGAATGAGAACTATGGGATTGGATGTTGGCACGAAGACCGTTGGTGTTGCGATAAGCGATAGCCTCGGTTGGACAGCCCAAGGAATCGAAACTATCAAAATTGATGAAGCGGTAGGTTCTTTCGGGATGAAACGTGTCAAACAATTGACAGAAGAATACGAAGTGACGGAGTTTGTCGTCGGGTATCCTAAGAATATGAATAATACGATTGGGCCCCGTGGAGAAGCATCCGAACAATATGCGGAGAAATTACGCGAAAAATTCGGTTTACCTGTCGTTTTATGGGATGAACGATTAACTACTATGGCTGCTGAACGCGTCTTAATTGAAGCGGATGTCAGTCGTAAAAAACGTAAGTCGGTCATAGATAAAATGGCAGCTGTCATGATTTTACAAGGTTATTTGGATTTACAAAAAAACTAGAGGTGATTAAACAATGGAACACGGACAAGAAACAATGACAATCGTAGATGAGAACGGCGAAGAACACGTATGTGAGGTAATTTTAACATTTGATTCAAAAGAATATGAAAGATCATATGTACTTTATCATGTTTTAGATGGCGAAGAGAGAGACGATGACGAGGAAGTTGAAATCCATGCTTCTGCTTTCATTCCAACTGAAGAAGGACAAGATGGCGGATCACTTCTTGAAATCGAATCTGATGAAGAATGGGATATGATCGAAGAAGTATTGAACACATTCCTAGAAGAAGAAGACGAGTAAGCGATAATATCATGTGACGGGCGGAATGGTGCTGACCGTTCCGTCTTTTTTAATGGATTTATCTATAGCGGAAGAAGAGGTGAGGCTTGTGGAAAAAGAGCCCCAGAGAAAAAAAGATGTCATGTTTGAACGTATGTTAGAACAGAAGGAAGAAGTGAGAACCGTTAGAAAAATAGTACTTTGGATTGTGGCAGTCGTATTGGTTGTAGGGATAGTTGGAGGTTTTTCGGTCTATACATACATAAAAAGTGCGTTAGAACCTGTTGATCCGGATTCGGAAAAAATTGTTGAAGTAGAAATTCCGATAGGTTCAGGTTTGGATATGATTTCAGAAAAACTGGAAGAGTCCGGGATTATTAAAAATGCTCGGATCTTCAAATACTATGCAAAAGTAAACAATGAAGCAGATTTTCAGGCTGGCACGTATGGATTAACACAGTCTATGACACCAGATGAATTGATTAAGAGCCTGAAAACAGGCGTGGTCTACCGCACACCGGCATTTACACTTACGATTCCGGAAGGGTTAACGATAGATCAAATTGCAGAAAGAACAAGCAAAAAGACGACGATTACTAAAGAACAGTTTATGGAGTATGTAACGAATGAACAAGTCATTCAAGAATATATGGAGAAATATCCAGAAGTCATAACAAAAGAAATTCTGAATGAGAATATACGTTATGCACTTGAAGGTTATCTATTCCCTGCCACTTATCCGTTCTTTGAGGAAAAGCCTACAGTGAAAGAAGTGGTCGATACGATGGTGGATGCCACCGTACAGAACGTGATACCGTATAAAGCGTATTGGGCGGAGGAAGGCAAAAACCGTTCAGTGCATAAAATGCTAACGTTTGCCTCGCTGTTAGAAAAAGAAGCAACTGGTCAAACGGATCGCGAAACGATTGCGAGCGTCTTCAATAATCGTATTGAGCAAGGGATGCCGTTACAGACAGATCCAACCGTTTTATATGCATTAGGAGAACACAAAGCCCGCGTCATGAATGAGGACCTGAAAGTGGATAATATCTATAATACGTATAAGAATAAAGGATTGCCGCCAGGACCTATTGCGAATGCCGGAACTGCTTCGCTCCAGGCAACAGTAGAACCATCCAAGACGGGATACTTGTTCTTCTTGGCAGATGAAAATGGCAAGAATTACTTTGCTAAAACGTATGAAGAACATCTTAAGAACAAAGCAAAGTATATCGACAGCCAATATAAATAATACGTCGCAAAGGGGAACTAGATATGACGGACTACAATGCGTATATTAGCCGCTTTGCGGAAGTAAAAGAGCCACTCGTCCTAGAAATGGAGCACTACGCCGCAGAGAATCGTGTGCCAATCATGGATGATACAGGCTTATATACATTAATTGGGCTGCTGCAAATCCAGCAGCCGAAACGTATTCTTGAAATCGGGAGCGCGATCGGCTATTCGGCTATTCGATTGGCGAAAGCTTTTCCCGATGCTGTAATTTATACGATTGAGCGCGATGCAGAACGGTATGAGAAAGCGGTCGAACATATTGAGCGCAGTGGACTGCAAGAGCGTATTACAATCATTCAGGGTGACGCACTCGAGTTAGATGAGGCCGAGTTACCACAAGAACCATTTGACACACTGTTCATTGATGCAGCCAAAGGGCAATATCGAAAGTTTTTCGACAAATATAGCCCGCTCGTCGGTCCCGCAGGTGTTATCTATTGTGATAATATGTTTATGCATGGTATGGTGCTGTTGGAAGATGGAGACATACCAAAACGCAACCGGACAATGATCCGAAATTTGCAACAATTCACGAGCTGGGCAATGCAAAACAATCACTATGAAACGTCACTAGTACCTATAGGTGACGGCATCTTAATAGCTGTGAAAAAAGAATAAACAGTAGGAAACAAAGGGGAATCACTGTGAAGAAAAAACCTGTCGTAATTGGTATTACCGGTGGTTCTGGTTCCGGTAAGACTAGTGTCACCAAAAAGATACATGAAGTATTTCAAGGTCATTCTGTCGTCGTCATTGAACAAGATGATTACTATAAAGACCAATCGCATTTAGCACTTGAAGAAAGATTAAAAACGAACTATGATCACCCATTAGCATTCGATACTGACCTACTAATTCAGCATATCCACCAGTTGATCAATAGGCAAGCAATCGAAAAGCCGACATATGATTACACATTGCATACTCGTTCAGCTGAAAAAGTAACTGTAGATTCACAAGATGTCATCATTCTTGAAGGTATCTTAGTGTTGGAAGATGAACGATTGCGGGATCTAATGGATATCAAGCTATTTGTTGATACGGATTCTGATATACGTATTATTCGTCGGATTTTACGGGATATTCATGACCGTGGACGTACAGTAGATTCTGTCGTCGAGCAATACGTTACGGTGGTGCGTCCGATGCATAATCAATTTATTGAACCGACAAAAAAGTATGCTAATATAATCATTCCAGAAGGCGGCGAGAATGCGGTCGCAATCGATTTGATGGTAACGAAGATAAAAACAATTCTTGCTTCTGTTGACGAAGTATAATATGATGATGACATAATTTTAAATTAATTCAGCATCTGCCAGTGTTTGTATAGTATAAATAGGATGCATGCAAGACAAGCAAGGGCTTTTTTTCGTTCAGTTTAGAATGAGGAACGGAAAAAAGTATAGTTAAAACTAAAATAGTTCCGCTATGTCACATAATTGAAGTTTGTGCGACATAGTATTTTTTATGAACAGACATATGAGGAGTGTTATTACATGGTTTCAGAAAAGAAATTTCCAATGACGGCTGCAGGTAAAGCAAAGTTAGAAGACGAACTAGAACAATTGAAAACGGTTAAACGTGTGGAAGTAGTAGAACGCATTAAAATTGCACGTAGCTATGGTGATTTATCGGAAAACTCCGAGTACGATTCAGCGAAAGAAGATCAGGCATTTGTAGAAGGTAAGATTTCTTCTATTGAAGGAATGATTCGTAATGCGGTCATTATAACTGAAGATGAATTGAATACGGATGAAGTGCAATTAGGCAAGACAGTTACTTTTAAAGAAATTCCTGATGGTGAAAAAGAGACGTACACAATTGTTGGTTCTGCTGAAGCCAATCCATTGGAAGGTATGATCTCAAACGACTCGCCAATTGCGAAAGCGTTAATTGGCCGAAAAAAGGATGACAAAGTAAGGATCCAGACTCCCGGCGGTGAAATGTCAGTAGAGATACTCGAGATAAAATGACACACGTACCGTCTTCTCACTAGTAGAAGACGGTATTGTGATTTTTAATTCAATTCGCCGAAGTATACGCGTTTCATTTTAAGTAAAGGAGATGTCTGAAATGGCAGATCAAGGTCCGAAGTATTCGAGAACGTCAAGAAAACAAGGCAGTAAAGCAAGCAAAGTGAATAGAGTATTAAATATTTCAATAGGTGTTGTGATTTTCCTTATTGCGGTTGTTGCTATCATCTTTCTTACTGGTGACGATGAAAAAGAAGTGGCAATTGACAAGCCTGAACAATCTACACAATCAGATACAGCCCCAATGGAACCTATCGTTTTAGACGATGAGAACGATGAGGACAAGCCTGAAACGGAAGACGCCGAGCCGGAAGAAGCAGATGAACCAGATGAACCAGAAGTTCAGGCTCCTGAAGAAAATAACGAAGTGGTAAATGAAGTGGTTGAAGAACCGGAAGCACCAGTAGTAGAAGCGCCTAAAGTAGACGAACCGAAAAAACAACAAACCCAAAAAGTGGAACCTAAAAAGGAACAACCAAAACAGGACAAGCCAAAGAAAGAAACTTCATCGGATTCTGGTAAGAAAGTGGTTGTGAATCCTGACTGGAAACCTGTTGGAACAAAGCAATCAGGCGAGCACGTTTCAAAGTATGATGGTCAGTCCGATGACTGGCATGAGAAAAAGAAAGCCATATCCTATGCAACTGGCATGTCTGAAGATCAATTGTATTTTGATCGGATTCAGAATGGCGGCAGTCCTCAAAAATCAGAAGGCATTGTGAGAAGTAAAGACAATTCCAAAAAATTCAAAGTATATCTTCAGTGGGTGGACGGCCAAGGTTGGAAACCTGTCAAAATGGAAGTTTTGAAGTAAGTGAATTAACCTACCGATGTGCTGCCTATTGGGCAGCACATTCTAGTAAGTGAAAAGGGGAGAAGGCATAAATGAAAATAGCAATCGTAGGTGCCATGGAGGAAGAAGTCGAAATATTACGCAGAGAAATTGGTCTTGGGAAAATCACAACCGTGGGAAATTGTGAGTTTATTGAAGGCAAAGTAGGCAAGCATCAAGTGATTGTAACGAAAAGTGGCATCGGAAAAGTAAACGCTGCCATGGCAACAACAATCCTTTTGCAAAACTACAAACCTGACGTAGTCTTGAATACAGGTTCTGCAGGTGGAACTAATCCAGAGCTCGAAGTGGGAACGATTGTAATATCTGATTATGTCCTGCATCATGATGTCGATGTCACTGCATTCGGCTACGAGCTAGGCCAAGTTCCTCAACTTCCTGCAAGCTTTCCTTCAGATTCTAAACTGATCGATTTTGCTAGAGAAGCAGTAATTGAGTTAGATACATATGAACATGCTGTAGGAACTATCGCATCAGCTGATACTTTCATGGATGATCCTGAAAAAGTCCTACAAGTTAAAAAAAGATTCCCACGCGTCATCGCCGTAGAAATGGAAGCGGCGGCCGTCGCGCAAGTCTGTTATCAGTTCAACACGCGATGCGTTGTCATCCGCGCACTATCTGATATAGCCGGTAAGGAATCGACAGTCAGTTTTGATGAATTTTTACCACTGGCAGCCAAACACTCGTCACAGATTGTTTTGCGCGTCATCTCGAAACTTTGATCGTTCTATGATAAAATGTCTTAGTAGACAGATTAGCAGTTCGTTTGGTTGAGAGGAGGGACATTCAATGGAATTCTTAATGGGTGGAGTATTTATCGTCACAGCACTATTGGCAGCAATTATTTTACGCGAGGTTAAAGCTGACTGAGAAAAGAAACAAAGCGTTTCCGGTGTGCGGGGGCTGTGGCCCTCTGTTGCACGATCGGAAACGCTTTTTGTATTATTGGTATTCATGCTTAAACGATTGATATAATTTGACGATTGCCCGTTTCTCGATACGTGAAACATAACTCCTGGAAATATTCAGTTGCTCAGCAATTTCTTTTTGTGTCATCGGCTGATCATCCAGCAAGCCGTAACGTCTTTGAATGATTTCCAACTCGCGTGAATCAAGTTTATCCAAATGACGGTAGAGACGCTCTTTTTGTTCATTTTGTTCTACGGTTGTTTGTGGAGGTATGTCGTTTGTTTGAAGGAGGTCTGCGATTTCTAGGGATTGGCCATCTTTATCCATGCCGATTGGTTCGTAGAGGGAGACATCTTTTTGCACCTTTTTTTGAGTTCGTAAATACATAAGTATTTCATTTTCAATACAGCGTGCAGCATACGTCGCGAGTTTGGTTTTACGGTCTGGCGTAAAACTGTTGACGGCTTTCATCAGACCAATCGCACCTATGGAAATATAATCATCAAGTAGTTCGTGCTTTGGCTGGAACTTCTTGACGATATGGGCGACTAAACGCATATTGTGTTCAATGAGTTCATCACGTGCACTTACATCTCCTTCAGCTAATCGTCTCAGGCACTCTGCCTCTTCTTTCTTGGACAATGGACGAAGGAAAGCTTGCCCTCGGATATAACCGATTAGCGCGGGGATCTCTAACCATAATTGCATGACGGCTAGGAAAAAACCGCTCATGTGACCACCTCCGATTATTAGTAGTTTACTCTATGCAAACGACGGATGGTCTATCACTGACAAGAAAAGCGATAAAATCAGACATAGTTGTGCGTGCAGGCTACACAACTATGTTATAATCAGACAAGAATTTGTTGTAGGGCGGAGAGGATAATGTGTTAAATCATTTTTTACCGAGTGCTTATGTAAAATCCGTGTTTTTGATTAAACCAGAAGACCTTCTTGAGAATGGTATTAAGGGTATCATTACAGATTTAGATAACACACTCGTTGAATGGGATCGTGCGGATGCTACGCAAGATATTATGGCGTGGTTCAAGTCCATGCGCGATGCTGGTTTGCAAATTACAGTTGTTTCCAATAACCATATAGAACGCGTCAGTCACTTTTGTGATCCATTAGGCATCCCGTATATTTGTGAAGCACGCAAGCCGCTGAAAAGGTCGTTTTATCAGGCACTTGCTACATTAGGCTTGCCAAAAAAAGATGTCGTCATGATTGGCGATCAATTGTTAACGGATGTCTTGGGTGCGAATCGTGTGGGGCTGCAGACGATATTAGTCGTCCCTGTAGCAAGTTCCGATGCGACGATTACGAAGTTCAACCGTGCGATTGAACGAAGGATTATGGCAAGGTTTAAAAGAAAAGGATTACTTACGTGGGAGGACTAAATTTGGAATTGATCAAGTGTATTGGATGCGGTATTACGATCCAAACGACGGATAAGACAATGGAAGGCTATGCGCCGCCAGCTTCATTAGAAAAAGAAGATGTCATATGCCAACGCTGTTTTAAATTACGAAACTATAACGAATTACAGCCGGTATCCTTATCAGGAGACGATTTTTTAGCGATTTTAAATGGAATCGGTGAAAAACAAGGCTTGATCGTGAAAGTCGTGGATATTTTTGATTTCAACGGTAGTTGGATCAATGGTCTGCATCGCTTTGTAGGCAAGAAAGATATTTTATTAATCGGAAACAAGGCAGATATCCTGCCGAAAGCGATTAATCCGCAGCGAGTGAAAAATTGGATGAAGACGGAAGCTGCAAAGCTAGGTTTGAAACCAATCGATGTGTTACTAGTTTCCGCTGTAAAAGGCAACGGTATGAGTGAAGCACTTGACGCGATTGAGAAATACCGTAAGGGTAAGGACGTCTACGTAGTCGGTTGTACGAATGTAGGGAAATCTACTTTTATTAATCGAATCATTAAAGATGCGACCGGTATGGAAGATGTGATTACGACATCGTACTTCCCAGGGACAACTCTTGATGTAGTAGAAATTCCATTAGACGACGGTAAAATGCTAATGGATACACCAGGGATTATTAACGATCATCAAATGGCTCATCACTTGGATCCTCATGATTTGAAATTGATTACGCCGAAGAAAGAGCTGAAACCGAAAGTTTATCAGCTGAATGCTGAACAAACATTATTCATCGGCGGACTTGCTCGTTTTGATTTTATTCAAGGGGGTCGCTCTTCTTTCAACATTTATGCAGCAAATGGTTTGCCAGTTCACCGGACGAAGTTGGAAAATGCCGATGAATTGTACAAAAACCATCTTGGTGACATGCTATCGCCACCAGGACCTGCATCACTTGAGAAGTTGCCGGCACTTATACGTCATGAGTTTTCAATTAAGGAAGCGAAGACGGATTTAGTGATTTCAGGGCTTGGCTGGATTACGATTCAGCATGCCAATGTTACAGTGGCTGTACATGCACCAAAAGGTGTCAATGTCGAAATCAGACCTTCATTGATTTAACAGGGACAGGAGGAAAGACCAGATGAAAAAATGGTATGCGGTAATAGGTGATCCAATCGCGCAATCAATGTCACCGGTCATGCATGATCAGTGGTTTAAAGATAATGCTTTGGACGCAACGTATATACCGATTCATGCAACTGCGGGAAGCTTGCAAGAGACAATAAGAAGCTTGCGTTCACTTGGATGCAGTGGCTTCAATGTGACGGTACCCCACAAGCAGGCGATTCTTCCTTTTCTCGATGAAGTGGATGAATCAGCAACAGTCATGGATGCGGTTAACACAGTTTATCAAACAGATGATGGTAAACTAATCGGTGCCAATACGGACGGAGCGGGGTTCGTTAAATCGTTAGAAGAGTTTTCGGACTCAGTGAAAGGCTCGGTATTACTTATTGGAGCTGGTGGCGCGGCTAGAGGCATCGCCTTTGCGTTGCAGTCAGCTGGCTATGGACCTCTCTATTTTACGAATCGAACTGCTTCTAGAGCCGCAGAACTGGCGGCAGATATGAATGGTGGTCACGCGCTCTCTATTGAAGACGCTGAAGATCGACTCGGTGAGTTTGGTCTTGTAGTACAAACCACGTCAGTCGGTATGAATTTTGCACAAGAAGGAATACCGCTCGATCCAAAGAACGTGGCAAACGGTGCAGTAGTAGCGGACATAATTTACAATCCGCTTGAAACGGAATTTTTACAGCAAGCAAAACAAGCAGGGGCCAATACGATGAATGGTGTTGGAATGTTCGTCCATCAAGGAGCTCTTGCTTTTGAAAAGTGGACAGGAGTCTATCCTGACACAAAAAAGATGATCGATATGATTACAATGAAAGTTGGCGGGTAAACATGTTAACAGGTAAACAAAAAAGGTTTTTACGTAGCGAAGCACATCATTTGGATGCACTATTCCAAATAGGGAAAAGCGGTTTAACTGACGCAATCCTCGTGCAAATCGACGAAGCACTTGAAGCACGTGAACTACTTAAAGTGAGCGTTCTTCAAAATTGCGACGAAGATAAAAAGGAAATTGCTGAAAAGATTGGCGCGTATAAAGGCATTCACGTAGTCCAAGTCATCGGTAACATAATTGTTTTATACAGAGAATCGACAGAGAAAAAACGTATACAATTACCGTAAGGAGAATCAGATGAAACGAATCGGCATATTGGGCGGAACTTTCAATCCGCCACACACTGGACATTTATTGATCGCCAATGAAGTGCGTTATGCACTACAGTTAGATGAAGTATGGTTAATGCCTGCTGCAGTCCCTCCGCATAAGATTGCGACAGGTGACGCGACAGCAGAGCAACGCCTGCAAATGGTGAAACTGGCGGTAGATGAAGTGGATGGCTTACGTGCATCATCGTTTGAAATTGAGCGAGGCGGAGTATCCTTTACATATGATACGATGTCGCAATTAATACAAGATGAAGCAGGTGTACATTTTCATTTCATTATTGGCGGAGATATGATCGATCAGTTACCGACATGGTACCGGATTGAGGATTTACTCGATATCGTTACGTTTATCGGTGTCAAACGTCCAGGTGCTGATAACGCTTCTGCAATCCCGGTACAATTAGTAGAAACACCACAACTTGATTTGTCATCCACATTGATCCGCCAGCGTTTTGTAGAAGGTGGAACCGTGCAACTTTTGATTCCCCAGGCTGTCGAAGCTTACATTCGAGAGGAGAGATTATATGGATCTTCAACAAGTTCGAAATGACCTAGAACAACGCTTACCAAAAGCGCGTTATGAACACGTACTGAGAGTCACGGAAACAGCGAAGAAATTAGCTGAGGAAGTGGGTGTGTCGGTGGAAAAGGCTGAAATTGCTGGCCTATTTCATGATTACGCCAAGTTTATGGATAAAGATGAATTACTCGAATTACTAAAACGTGACGAAGAGTATGAGCTCTATGCTCAGTATCACTCCGAATTATGGCATGCGCCAGTTGGAGCGATGCTCGCGAAAGAACGTTATGGAGTAGAAGATCAAGATATCTTGCAAGCTATCCGTTTTCATACGACGGGCCGTGCAGAAATGAGCGAGTTAGAGAAAGTAATCTATATCGCTGATTTAATCGAACCGGGAAGAAAGTTTCCGGGTATCGAAGAGTTGCGCCAACGTATTAACGGAGAACCACTGGAAGATCAAATGACAGAATGCATTCAACATACATTTAAATTTTTAGTTCAGCGATACGCAGTCATTTTTCCACATTCATTTGATTGCTATAATGAACATGTACGTAGAAGAAAGGAACAGTGAAATATGCCAACATTATTAGAATTAGCTTATGAAGCAGTAGATAGTAAGAAAGCAGAAGACATCGTAGTATTAAACATGGAGGGCATCTCACTAATTGCTGATCAATTCATCATTTGTCATGCTAACTCTGAAAGACAAGTGCAAGCCATCGCGCGCGAAGTAGCGGATGCGGCTTCTAAAGAAGGATACACGGTGAAACGTTTGGAAGGGTTTGACGCAGGTCGTTGGATTTTAGTCGATCTTCTAGACGTAGTCGTCCATGTATTCCACAGAGACGAACGCGGATTCTATAACTTGGAAAAGCTATGGGGAGACGCACAGTTACTAAACGTTGAGGAAGAAATATGAGTTCTTCCTATTCAGCGTTCGCATCTATTTATGACGAACTAATGAATGATATCCCGTATGACGCCTATGTCGAGTTACTCGATTTGGCGTCTGCTGGCGTTTCAGGGAAAAAAGTATTAGATATAGGTTGTGGAACTGGCTTGCTTTCTGCAATGCTTGCGAAAAAAGGGGCACATGTCACCGGTATTGATCTTTCTTCAGATATGCTCGAGGTTGCTTCGCACCGTGCACAGTCATTTTCTCTGGATATTCAGTTTATCGAGCAACCTATGCAGCAACTGGATGTAGAAGATACATTTGATGCTGCGATCATCTCAATCGATTCATTGAACTATGTAATAAAGCAGCAAGACGTCATAGAAACGTTCCGCCGGATTTATGGAGCGCTTGCTACGGGTGGCGTGTTGCTCTTTGATGTGCATTCATTATACAAAATGGATGAGATCTTCCTTGAAGGACCTTTTGTTTTTGATAATCAACGTATTGCATATATTTGGCAAACTAGCCCTGGAGACGAGAATCATTCAATTTATTCCGAGTTGGCGTTTTTCGTAAAACAACGAGATAATTCGTATCAACGTTTTGACGAAGTACATATGCAACGATCGTTTGCAGTACCGGAATATGTTCAAATGCTTGAAGAAGTTGGATTTCAGATTGAACGAATTTTTGCAGACTGGGAAGATGAAGCACCTGAGGAAGAAAGTGAGAGAATATTCTTCCAAGTTCGAAAATAGGACTACCATAGTATTTCGGAATCGGGTATAGTTAATGAGACTCCATACGGTGCTGAAAGAAAGGATTGTTGCTTATCCGTTCATTCTTTACCGAAAAATGGCGTACATTGATCATTCCTATTGCAGCGTTCGCTGTACTTTCCACTGTTTTGTTCTTTCCCCAAGAACAACCGGATCAACTTTCCGAAGAACATGGACAATCCCTATTTGAACCAATTGAAACAGCTGAACAAAATAAAGAAGTGGAAGCGCCTGTCGAATTGGTCGCGGAAGCTATTACTGTTGCAATTCTAGTGGACGTTAAAGGTGCAGTGAAACATCCTGGACTTTATTCGATGCAAGATGGTGATCGATTACTTGATGCAATCGACAAAGCAGGAGGCTACACAGATGCCGCTGACACCAGGTTGTTGAATCATGCGCAAAGACTGCAGGATGAATCTGTCGTCTATGTACCGGTCGCAGGAGAAGAGCCACCGGTATATGAGCAACCGGCTTCAGCGTCATCATCTTCTGACAGTTCGACTTCAAAAGTAAATATCAATACTGCGAATGAAAATGATTTTCAGACACTTCCTGGCATAGGCCCAGCAAAAGCTCTGGCGATTGTTCAATACCGTGAAGAGCATGGAGCTTTTTCGCAATTGGACGAAATTAAAAATGTGTCAGGTATTGGTGACAAAACATTTGAAAAATTAGAACCACATATAATTCTTAACTGATGGAGGCAACCGTATGGAGCGAATTACTTGGGATCAGTTCTTCATGGCGCAAAGTCATTTGCTGGCGATGCGCAGCACATGTACGCGACTCTCGGTAGGGTCCATTTTAGTACGAGACCAACGCATTATTGCTGGCGGCTATAATGGTTCGATATCGGGTGGAGATCATTGTATTGAACACGGCTGTTATGTCGTGGACAATCATTGCGTTCGAACGATACACTCAGAAATGAATGCATTACTACAATGTGCCAAATATGGCATACCGGTTGCCAAGGCGACCATTTATGTCACGCATTTCCCGTGTTTACAGTGTAGTAAAGCATTGATTCAGGCAGGGATAGAACGCATTAAATATGCCGAAGATTATCGTAATAGTGAGTATGCACTCGAGCTATTTGCGCAAGCAGGCGTAAAGATTGAAAAAGTACCGTTTGACGCGCGTTCAATTGACTTCGCCAGTGAAGAGAAATTTTCATTATTCAACGAGATGTTGACGAAAATGCAGGAACTTGGCGCTGAACCTGAAGAACTGGATGCCCTTTTGCAAAGGGTGAATCATTTATTTGGCAATTAATCCGATCGATACGATGGATGTATATAGCGATTCCTGTTGCGATTTCTGCGTTTGCAGCTGAGCTTTCAGGATCGCTTTTATTTTTGAATGCTTTATTCCTCATACCGTTCTACTTCTTACGCAAAGATTATCTACACCTCCTTCTTTGCACACTTCTTGCAAGTCTCTCTTTTTTCTATTTCTCTAGCCATTTTACAACTCTTCCTGACGATTCAGTCGTGACTTTTCATTGGAAAGATCAAGTGAAAATCGACGGGGCTAAAGTAAAAGGTTTCGCCACCTTATCTGACGGCACCGTTGTCTATATGATGTATCCGTTACATTCCGAACAAGAAAAAATCCGATTTCAGTCTGCGCGATTAGCGACGTATCAGTTCACGGCGGAAGTAGAGCCAAAAGAAATGGAACCAGCTGCCCATGAGTATTCATTCGATATGCTGCGTTATTTACGAATGAATGGAGCCGCAGGCATACTAGAAGCCACTCGTATCACATCGAGCGAACGACTTACTACACCGCGTTCACGACTCTCTCACTATCGTTCTGCGATTAAACAACATATTCATAATCAATTTCCACCTTCACTCGTTACAGAAGCTGAAGCGTTATTGATCGGTGACCGTTCGGGTATGGATCGCATCTTGCAAAATGAGTATCAGACGCTAGGTATTACGCATCTATTTGCGATTTCTGGCTTGCACGTCGGTTTATTGACGTTTTTCATTCGAGCAATATTGCTGCGTATCGGCTTTCGTAAAGAGTGGGTGACATACGGATTACTCATTTTTTTGCCAATCTACGCATGTATTGCTGGTGGAGCACCGTCTGTCTGGCGTGCAGCCACGGTGACCATGATTGTATTACTTGCTGTTTCAGGTAATTTAAAGTTGCGCCTTGATGATGCTCTTGCTTTAAGCGCATTATTCTTCATCATAATGCAACCTTTTATCGTGTTCCAGCCGGGATTTCAGTTATCCTATTTAGCTGCGTTTTCTTTGTTGTACTCGTCAGCTATTCTTAATCAAGCGAAAAATGGATTGGTCGTTTCATTTCTCGTCACCGTCATTACACAAGTTGCACTTTATCCTATTTTGCTCTATCACTTCTTCGAGTTATCGATTTCTTCTTTTATCGCGAATTTGTTCTACGTTCCGTTGTATTCATTATTTATCCTACCTGCCAATTTATTGTTATTGATCTGCACCTACATCGCGCCACCGCTAGCAAGCATTCTCTTTCTCATCTATGAGCCAGTGAGACTATGGATTGGTAGTGTAACGACTTGGTTTGCTTCCTTTCCTTATCAAATGTGGACGCCCGGACAACCGGGGGGCGTCGGCTCAGCACTTGCTGTTGTCGGTATCCTCATCTTTCTCGTCTGTCTGGAAAGAAAGAAGTTCATCCTCATCGGTCTGATCTGCTTGCTTCTCCCAGCGCTCTATCTAGAAATTAAACCGATACTGCATCGTGACGTAATCATTTCGTATGTAGATGTTGGGCAAGGGGATAGCACGATAATCGAAATGCCGTATCGGAAAGCAGTGTATGTAATAGATACAGGTGGAGTTGTCCATTTTGGCGAAACTGACTGGAAAACACCTGAGCAACCTTTTGAAATCGGGCGAAATATCGTCGTGCCGTACTTAAAAGCAAAAGGAATCACGAAAATAGACCGGCTGATAATATCTCATGCCGATATGGATCACATGGAGGGTGCCGATGAAGTATTAGACGAGTTGAAGGTAAAGGAAATTCATTTGTCGCCTGGCAGTGAACAGGAGAAGGCGATGGATGAAGTGTTGCAGTTGGCAAAGGAGCAGAACATTTCAGTGCAACTAGTTAAGGAAGGGATGAATTGGAGAGTGGCAGACTATCAATTCCAGTATGTAGCGCCAGAAGAACGTAAATATGATGGAAATGATAGTTCATTGGTACTTGTGATGAAGAAAGAAGATCTTCATTTCATCTTTCCTGGAGATCTCGAAAAAGAGGGAGAGCAGCGGTTTTTGCAGAGATATCTAACTGCTGATTTTCAACGCGTTGTACTAAAAGCTGGCCATCATGGAAGCAAAACATCGAGTACAGAGCCGTTTATTAATTTTCTTAAGCCAGATTTTATTATTGTATCAGCGGGAAGGAATAGTCGCTACGGGCATCCGCATGCAGAAGTCATCGAGCGCTTTGATGAACACAGTATACCGTTTTGGTCGACAGCCGAAAGAGGAACGATTGAATTGCGTGTGAAAGATGGAGTGTACACCGCCACTTCGAGTCGTTAGAAAAACAAATAGACACATCCACCAATGTGGTGGATGTGTCTATTTTATACAACAGTTGATTAGAGAGCGACGATATCGATGATCGTAGCAACAACAAAAATTGCAGAAAAACCGATAAACGCTACTATAAAGCCGATGCCGCTGTCAATCGCATCATTACGTTTGGACTGGACATCATGTTCAAATTCATTCATTGCTACACCTCCTAATTCCATACTAAGTATAGATGAAAGTGAAAGAAAAATCCATTAAAATCGCAGTTTTTAGGAGTTGTCACATACGTTGACACAATTTGTTCATAGAGTCCGTGCCTTATAAGTTATACGAGCGGAGTTGCGCATCGCAAATTCCGCCTCGTCGTGTAGAATTAATAGTATTTGTCCTTTTCCGCCGTCTCTCGATGGTTCGGTGTCATCGGTTCCTGCTTCGGTGCTAAATGATCAAGCTCTGTTAACTCTAGTGATATTTCTTCTTTCTCCTCAGATTTCAATTTTTTACGTGAATTTACGTCCAAACGATTAGATTTTTTCATCAATATAAACCTCCTTTACTTGCTAGTATGGAGAAATGATTGATTTTCATGTATAGTTATCACAGGTTTTTAATAGCAAGCAATCGGTAATTGAGGTGGAGAAAATGGTTACAAAAATTTGGAGTCAAATTGAAAAAGGTGATGTGCAGCCAGTTTATCTACTAACAGGCACAGAGCAACACTTACTTGATGAAACGATCAAAAAATTAATCAAAGCAATCCCTGGTATGACATCATCAGAAGTGAATCGTTTTGATTTAGAAGAAATTCCAATTCAGGCTGTACTCGAAGTGGCGAATGAATTTCCATTTTTAGTCGACCATAAATTAATCGTCGCAAAAAATTGTTCATTCTTGAAAGCGACGGATCATTCAAAGGAAAAGCAGAACCATCAACTAGAAATGTTGGAACAATGGCTGGAAAACCCATCGCCTACTGCTACCGTAGTATTTGTGGCCCCATATGAAAAATTAGATGCGCGGAAGAAAATAACGAAGAAAATAAAAAAGCATGCAGTCGTTGTAGAAGCCGTTGCTTTGCAAGGGCAAGATGTATCTACGTGGATAATGCAGCAAGGTAAGGATAAAGGAATTGAGTTTGATAAAAAGACCGCCGAATTTCTTATGGAGATATCTGGAACCGACTTACTCACATTGGCTACGGAAGTGGACAAGCTCGCTGGCTACTTAGCGTTTAATGGCATTGTGGATACTGCTGTTATTGAGCAACTGGTGACCAGGACACCTGAGATGGATGTATTCCGCCTAACGGATTCATTCGTCAATAATAAACGGGCGGAATCAATCACTGTCTACCATGATTTATTACGCAATGGAGAAGAGCCGATCATGCTAGCGTCACTCATAGCGAGTCAAGTCCGTTTAATGATACACGTGACAAATTTACGGAAAAAAGGCTATCAACAACAACAAATTGCCACAACGCTACGAATCCATCCATATCGTGTTAAATTGATGATGCAGCGACAGCTTCCGCCTTTGCAAGTGTTGCTAAAAGCATTGGATGATTTGGCAACGATTGATCTGCAACTTAAAACTACGAGTGGTAATCGCCAGCGTAAATTGGAATTATTTTTAATGAATGGTCTATAAGAACGCAAAAAAAGACTGCCGTCACGAGGAGGCAGTCTTTTAACATATCATTATTGAGCTTTTTTAGTTAGACGTGATTTTTGGCGAGCAGCAGTGTTTCTTGGGATAAGACCTTTACGGGCAGCAGTATCCAATTGTTTCACAGCATTTCTCAAAAGTTCTTCAGCGTTCTCTTCGTTATTCATAAGAGCCGCATCCGCTTTACGGATAGCAGTACGCATAGAAGCTTTTACGTTAGAGTTTTGCTCGTTCGCAGCAGCACTTTGTTTCACGCGTTTGATAGCACCTTTAATGTTTGGCATTTCATTCACCTCCAGCTTTCAGGTAAGGCAAGAGTGTTTCCACAATCATCCGGACATCTCTTTACAACAAGCATAATTTTAACAAAGCTACAGACAGATTGCAAGAAAAAAAGTAAAGCGATTCAACTTTACAGCAAACAATTCCAGAATAAACGCCGGTAAAATGCACAAACTTGCTAGTAGAGGTGAAGAAAATGAGCGAAATCAACTACTTTCGTACGGATTTAATCGATGAAAGTGACGAATTTGTCAGGCATCAGACAGAGTCAGAAGAAAAGAAATTGAAAAAAATGTCCGGAATACGTGTCGAAGAACAAACAATTGGTCGAATTAAGGCGACAACTGTAAAAGTAACGGCAGAAGGTGAAGAAGAAATCGGAAAAGCGAAAGGTACATATATTACGCTAACGATTCCGACACTTGCTGTTCACGAAATCGAAGAGCTTCAAGCGTTATGTGAACTTGTCGTCGAAAAAATGGACACATTAATAAAAGAGAATTTACCGGGCGGCGTAAAAAAAGTATTATGCGTTGGTCTCGGCAACCGAGAGATTACGCCAGACGCTGTTGGACCCGCCGTGATGGATTACGTGAAAGAGGTAATACCGGATTATTACGAAGCGGATGAGAGTGGTGTGATGGTTTATGCACCGGGTGTAACTATTCAGACCGGTTTGGAAACGGCTTCCTTCGTCAAAGCAATCGTCGATCAAAGTAAGCCCGATCTATTGCTCGTCGTTGATGCGCTTGCCGCGAGGAGTAGTGCAAGGCTTTGCCGCACGGTTCAGCTGACAGATACAGGCATTCATCCAGGCTCAGGTGTAGGGAACAGCCGCAAAGAGTTATCGGAGAAAAGTCTCGGTATCCCGGTCATTGCAATAGGTGTGCCAACGGTTGTGGACGGTCCTGTACTGGTGGCGGATGCTATTGACACGATGTTCGGCTATATCGCAGCGAAAATAGAAGAAGAGGGTATGCCTTCGTCTAAACTTTCAACGGGACGTTTTCCACAACGCATAACTAAAGATGCGGATCGCACAGCGCTGGGCCCTATATTCGGCGATTGGTCATCCTGGACGCATGAAGAAAGAATCCAATTATTTGAAGAAGTACTGACCAATCAAGAATTGTCGACATTTATATCTCCAAAAGAAATTGATTCATGGGTAGCGAACTACGCAACTGCATTGTCGACTTCATTAATTAGCTGGATTCATAAAGTAAATACATGAACTAGTCATTGACCTTTTTTCTTCCGCATAGTGTGGAAGATGGAGGGATTACTATGAAAAAAACTATGCAAATCTGGATGAGCGTAATCTTTGTATTGTTCATCTTTCCTGTCGTTCTGCAGTATATTCCCAAACAGCCGACCATCCCCACTGCCCTCTCGTTAAAGGAACCAAGCACAATAGTCTACGCATCCAATGTATTGGAAGAAGATATTCGTCCGAAAACAGAAGGGAGTGTGTTGATTTATTCGACTCACTCACATGAAGCGTATGAACCTATTACGAAAGCAGCGAACGGAAAAGTAGCGGTATCTCACCATTCAGAGAATATTTTAAAAGTGGGCGAGCGGCTAAAAGAGAATTTAATTTCACATGGCCTTGCGGCAGAACAGCTCGATATCGATATTGTGAAAATCATGCAACAACAGAAGATACCGTATCATCGCTCGTATGCTGCGATCAGGCCGTATGTAGAAAAAAAGGTTAATGAGCAGTCTTATGATTTAGTCATCGACATGCACAGAGATTCGCTAGGTCCTTCCAAAACGACGATTACACACGCGGGTCAACGCTATGCAAAAGTGGCATTCGTCATTGGAAGAGACCATCCGTATTACGAACGGAATCTGGCCAAAGCAAAGCAATTGAAAAATGAGATGGAAAAATTAGTGCCTGGGATTACACGGGAAATCATTATCAAAGGTGGCCGTGGAGTAGATGGTAAATACAATCAAGATTTAAATACGAGCATCATATTAATCGAAATGGGTGGGGTGGGTAATACGGAAATGGAGATCAATCAAACGATATCTGTCGTTGGTGAATCTATTTCCGCAATGATGATCGTGCAATAATCTTTCAAATATTGAAGTCTGAACCGTTCACTGCTATAATTCAAGTAGCTTAAATAGGTACGTACATGTAGGAGTGAACAGTGATGAATCAAGAGCAGAGAGCAGCACGTCAAAAAAACATCCGAAATTTTTCTATCATTGCCCATATCGACCACGGTAAATCAACGCTGGCTGATCGAATTTTAGAAAAGACGGAAATAGTGAAAACACGTAATATGAAATCACAATCATTGGATTCGATGGACCTAGAACGTGAACGCGGAATCACCATTAAACTGAATGCCGTTCAATTAGTATATACGGCAAAAAATGGTGAAGACTACACGTTACACTTGATTGATACACCAGGACACGTCGACTTCACATATGAAGTATCGAGAAGTTTAGCGGCTTGTGAAGGTGCTATTCTTGTCGTGGATTCGGCGCAAGGCATCGAAGCGCAAACATTAGCAAACGTCTATCTGGCGCTAGACAATGATTTGGAAATATTACCTGTTATTAATAAAATCGATCTTCCAGCAGCAGATCCAGATCGTGTGAAAAAAGAAATTGAAGATGTCATCGGTTTAGATGCATCTGAAGCAGTTTTAGCTTCTGCGAAATCTGGAATTGGGATTGATGAAATCTTGGAACAGATCGTAGAAAAAGTTCCGGCACCTCAAGGAGATCCGGAAGCGCCACTAAAAGCGCTGATCTTTGACTCCCATTATGATCAATATAAAGGGGTCATTGTCAATATCCGTATCGTAGAAGGAAGAGTAAAGCCTGGCGATATGATTCGCATGATGGCAACGGGTAAAGAATTTGAAGTACTAGAAATAGGTGTCTTCACTCCAGGTATTTCTCCACGTGACGAATTGACTGTAGGCGATGTAGGATTCTTATCTGCTTCCATTAAAACGGTAGGCGATACACAAGTAGGGGATACGATAACACTTGTCAATGATCCTGCAGAGGAAGCATTACCAGGTTACCGTCGTATGAATCCGATGGTGTTCTGCGGATTGTATCCAATCGATACATCTAAATACAACGATTTGCGGGAAGCACTTGAAAAGCTGGAATTGAATGACTCTGCACTTGAATATGAGCCAGAGACATCCCAAGCGCTTGGCTTTGGTTACCGTTGTGGCTTCCTTGGCCTGTTGCATATGGAAATCATTCAGGAGCGGATCGAACGTGAGTTCAATATTGACTTGATCACGACAGCACCGAGTGTTATTTATAAAGTAAACTTAACGGATGGTTCAACGATGAGTGTAGATAATCCATCGATGATGCCTAGTGCGCAAAAAGTAGACTTTGTGGAAGAGCCATATGTTAAAGCTTCCATCATGGTACCGAATGATTACGTTGGATCTGTCATGGAGCTTTGTCAGCGTAAACGTGGAGATTTTATGACAATGGATTATATGGACGCATCACGTGTCAATATCATCTATGAACTGCCGTTAGCTGAAATCGTCTATGACTTCTTTGACCAATTGAAGTCCAGTACAAAAGGATACGCGTCACTGGATTATGAATTGATTGGCTATAAGCGCTCGAAACTCGTAAAAATGGACATTTTGCTAAACGGCGAAAATGTGGATGCGCTGAGCTTTATCGTGCACAATGACTTTAGCTATGAACGCGGCAAGGCAATCGTTGAAAAACTGAAATCGTTAATTCCAAGACAACAGTTTGAGGTTCCTGTCCAAGCGGCAATCGGTCAAAAAATCGTTGCACGGTCTACTATTAAATCAATGGGTAAAAACGTTTTAGCAAAATGTTACGGCGGAGATATTTCCCGTAAACGTAAATTGCTTGAGAAACAAAAAGAAGGTAAGAAAAAGATGAAGCAAGTTGGTTCGGTGGAAGTTCCACAAGAAGCATTCATGGCTGTTTTGAAGATGGATGAAGATTAATTAAATTCAGTGAAAAGGGGGCAAACCGCCCTCTTTTTGCCGTTTACATACTTAAAAAGGATGTGACAGCATGCGGGGAGTGTATATCCATATACCGTTTTGCCAGCAAATTTGTCATTATTGTGATTTCAATAAAGTATTTCTTAAAAATCAACCTGTCGATCAATACATCGAATCGATCGGCAAAGAGTTTTATTATATGAAAGAAGCCGGTTATTCATTTGATGAAGTGGAAACTGTGTTTTTAGGTGGTGGTACACCTACAGCACTCAATGTTCCTCAGCTTGACCGGTTGTTGACAATTGTTTCAGAGTATATCGATGTCACAGCATTAAAGGAATTCACGACAGAAGCGAACCCTGATGATTTATCGGAAGGACAACTTTCTATATTGAAGGAAAAAGGCGTTAATCGCTTGTCAATTGGCGTGCAGACTTTCAACGAACGTCTACTGAAACAAATTGGGCGTACGCATTCCAATGAAGACGTGGAGAACGTCATTAAGGCTGCGCGTAAAGTCGGCTTCGAAAACATTAGCATCGATTTAATGTACAGCTTACCTACTCAGACAGTAAGAGAATGGGAAGAGACCATCAATCGGGCATTAGCGCTTGATCTCCCCCATTACTCGGCTTATTCATTGATTGTGGAACCGAAAACCGTCTTTTATAATCGAATGGTCAAAGGAAAGTTGCCATTGCCTGGAGAAGACATTGAAGCAGAAATGTTCTCGATGGTAATCGATCGCATGAATGCGGCAGGTCGCGATCAATATGAAATTAGTAATTTTGCTAAACCTGGTTATCCTTCGTTTCATAACCTGATTTATTGGGAAAACTCTCATTATGCAGGCATAGGTGCAGGTGCCCACGGTTATATCGGCAAAGAGCGTTATGCGAATGTCGGGCCGTTGACACATTACATTAATCTATTGGAGGAAGGGAAGTTACCTCGTAAAGAAGTACATGACGTAACTCTGGCTGAATCGATGGAAGAAGAAATGTTTCTCGGCTTACGAATCATCGAAGGGGTTTCGATGAAAGAATTCGAGCAGAAATTCGAGCGGCCGATTCATACAGTTTTTGGCACCCCGATAGAAAAATTGCAGCAGCAAGGGCTTCTACAAATCGATGGGGACCATCTTCGTTTGACTAGAAAAGGTGTATTTCAAGGGAATACAGTATTTCAGGAATTTTTATTAGGAGATTGAGTTTGATTCGTTGACATATAAAATAGAATTTGATAAATTATGAGTAGTATTAGCACTCGGGGTTAATGAGTGCTAACAGGAGTGATGATCATGTTGACAAACAGACAATTGCTCATACTACAATTGACAGTGAAAGATTTCATCGAGTCTGCTCAACCGGTTGGTTCCAGACAACTGTCGAAAAAGCCGGAAGCGCCATTTAGTTCGGCAACCATTCGGAATGACATGGCGGATCTGGAAGATATGGGTTATTTAGAAAAAACTCACACATCATCTGGAAGGGTGCCTTCCGAAAAAGGCTATCGGTTCTTTGTGGACCATTTATTGCAACCACAAGCTCTAGGCCTGGAGGACAGCTTGCAGTTGCGTACGGTGTTTCAGGAGAGAGTGGGAGAGTCGGAAGAATTAATTCGGAAATCCGCAACCATTCTTTCTGACTTGACGAATTATACGTCGATCCTACTTGGACCTGACACATCAACGCATGCCGTCAAGAAATTCTCTATTGTTCCACTCGATCAACAACGGGCAGTGGCGATTATCGTAACCGATAACGGACATGTGGAAAATCGGATTTTCGATGTACCACCTGGTCTCACTGCTTCGGAAATTGAGAAGACGGTAAATATTTTAAATGAACGCCTAATCGGCACATCGCTTGTGCAGTTGCAGCAAAAATTGCAACTCGAAGCGAAACATGTATTTGAACAGCATATTCACCAAGCTGAACAACTATTCAGCTCCTTGCAGCAAGCAATGGCAGTGGAGCCGGAAGAGCGATTGTATTTTGGCGGGAAATTGAATATGTGGAAACAACCGGAATTTCACGACTTCCAAAAGATGCAATCATTTTTTGAACTGATAGAGAAAGGCAATCCTGCCATGGGGCTTTTCCAAAAAAACGAACAAGGTATTCAAGTTCGTATAGGTTCTGAAAACAATGTGATTGAAATGGAAGACTACAGCGTGATTACTTCCACGTACTCGGCAGGAGAGAATATGGAAGGTTCCATCGCAATTATCGGTCCGAAGCGAATGGATTACGGAAGGGTCATTACATTGCTTGATATATTAAGCAATGATTTATCTTCTGCACTTCATCGATTAACGATCGGAAAAGACGGGAACGGGAGGCAAGACACGTGAAAGAAAACCAAGAGTTCGAAGAGCAACTAGATGAAAATCTTTCCGAAAATGAGCAAGAGCAAACCGAAGCGACAGATCAGCTAGATGTTGAAGTCGTCGAAGAGCTCACTACAGAACAAGAACTTGAGAAAAAAATAGATGAATTAACGAAAGCTCTTGAAGAAGAAGAGGGTAAAAGATTACGCGTATTAGCAGATATGGAAAACGTCAAAAGACGAGCTTCACTCGACTATCAAACGTTACAAACATACCGTGCACAAAACGTTATGGTGAATATTTTGCCTGTACTGGATAACTTCGAACGTGCACTTGCTGTTGAAGCAAAAGAGGAAGAGACGAAAGCCCTCTTAACAGGGATGGAAATGGTCTACCGTTCATTAGTAGAAGCTTTAAAATCTGACGGACTCGAAGAAATTGAAGCACTTGATCAAGAATTCGATCCGAACTTCCATCAGGCAGTGATGACAGGCAATGAAGAAGAGAAAGATTCTGGAATTGTTTTGGAAGAACTGCAAAAAGGATATAAACTTAAAGAGCGTGTACTACGACCGTCCATGGTTAAAGTAAACGAATAAAAAACTAAAGCATTCACATTATAGGAGGAAAATCACAAATGAGTAAAATTATCGGTATTGACTTAGGAACAACAAACTCAGTAGTAGCAGTATATGAAGGCGGAGAAGCGAAAGTAATTCCGAACCCTGAAGGTAACAGAACTTCACCATCCGTTGTCGCATTCAAAAATGGCGAACGACAAGTAGGGGAAGTAGCAAAACGTCAATCTATCACAAACCCTAACACGATCATGTCTGTTAAAAGACATATGGGTACGGACTTTAAAGTAGAAGTGGATGGCCAAGAATATTCTCCACAAGAAGTTTCTGCAATGATTCTTCAATACATGAAGGGCTATGCAGAAGAATACTTAGGCGAAAAAGTAACGAAGGCTGTTGTTACAGTTCCTGCATACTTTAACGATGCACAGCGTCAAGCAACAAAAGATGCTGGTAAAATTGCTGGTCTTGAAGTAGAGCGTATCATCAACGAGCCAACAGCAGCAGCACTTGCTTACGGTTTAGATAAAACAGATGAAGATCAAACTATCCTCGTATATGACTTAGGTGGCGGTACGTTTGACGTATCCATTCTTGAGCTAGGTGATGGAGTATTCCAAGTACGTTCAACTGCAGGAGATAACAAACTGGGTGGAGACGACTTTGATGATATTATCATGGATTACTTGGTACAAGAATTCCGTAAAGAAAACTCCATTGATCTTTCTAAAGATAAAATGGCTATGCAACGTCTGAAAGATGCAGCTGAAAAAGCGAAGAAAGATTTGTCTGGTGTAACATCCACTTCAATTTCTCTTCCGTTCATCACAGCTGGAGAAGCAGGACCACTACACATGGAAATCACATTAACTCGCGGTAAATTCGATGAGTTGACAGCGGACCTAGTAGAACGTTCTATGATTCCAACGCGTCAAGCACTTAAAGACGCAGATCTTACAGCATCTGAAATCGACCGTGTCATCTTGGTTGGTGGTTCTACACGTATTCCAGCAGTACAAGAAGCAATCAAAAATGTAACAGGTAAAGAGCCATTCAAAGGCGTAAACCCAGACGAAGTAGTAGCAATGGGTGCGGCAGTTCAAGGTTCAATCCTAACTGGAGACGTAAAAGACGTTGTACTTCTTGACGTAACACCTCTATCACTAGGTATTGAAACAATGGGATCTGTTTTCACAAAGCTAATCGACCGCAACACGACAATCCCTACAAGCAAATCACAGGTATTCTCTACAGCAGCTGACAATCAGCCGGCAGTAGATATCCATGTATTGCAAGGTGAGCGTCCGATGGCGACTGACAATAAAACATTAGGCCGTTTCCAATTGACGGATATTCCACCAGCACCACGTGGCGTTCCACAAATCGAAGTAACATTCGATATCGACAAAAACGGTATCGTCAATGTTAAAGCGAAAGATATGGGTACACAGAAAGAACAGAACATCACAATCCAATCTAGTTCAGGCCTTTCTGATGAAGAGATCGATCAAATGGTTAAAGATGCAGAAGCGCATGCTGAAGAAGATAAAAAACGTAAAGAAGAAGCAGAACTTCGCAACGAAGCAGATCAGTTAGTATTTATGGCTGAAAAGACACTTAAAGATATTGAAGGTAAAGTGGATGAAGCGGAAGTTAAAGAAGCGGAAGCAGCATTAGAAGAATTGAAAGCTGCTAATGAATCTGGAGACCTTGAAGAAATTCGTACGAAGAAAGAAAAACTTGACGAATTAGTACAAGCTCTATCTGTAAAACTATATGAGCAAGCTGCTGCAGAAGCACAAGCCGCTCAAGGTGATGCACAACCTGGTCAAGAAGACGACAGTGTAGTGGACGCAGATTTCGAAGAAGTAGAAGACGATCAAGATAACAAAGACACTAAATAAGTAAGTCGAAATAGCTATTGACGGAAAAGTCAAAGTCCGAAATTCCGGCTTTGACTTTTTCGTTTGTTAACTTAACAAAATTCGATATCAACGTGTTACAATGGACAACAGGTAAAATGCGATAAGGGGTGCAATGATGAGTAAACGAGATTACTATGAGGTGCTAGGCGTATCTAAATCCGCTACGAAGGAAGAAATCCGCAAAGCATACCGTACACTTTCTAAGAAGTTCCATCCGGACTTGAACAAAGAAGCCGATGCAGAATTGAAATTTAAAGAAGTGACAGAAGCATTTGAAGTGTTGAGCGATGAGAACAAAAGAGCTGAATATGATCAATACGGTCATAACGGACCAGGTGCAGGCTTCGGAGGTTTTGGTGGCGGAGGAGGTGCTGATGGCTTCGGTTTCGAGGACATTTTCAGCACATTCTTCGGTGGTAGTGGCAGAAGAAGAGATCCAAATGCCCCACAAAAAGGGAACGACTTACAATATACAATGACAGTCGACTTCATGGATGCTATTTTCGGAAAAGAAACGGAAATCGATATTCCTCGTGAAGAAGAATGTGATACATGTGACGGCTCAGGTGCTAAAAAGGGCACGAGCGTCAAAACATGTACGGAATGTAATGGTTCGGGTGAGATTTCTTTCGCTCAAAACACGCCATTTGGTCAAGTAGTGAACCGTAGAACTTGTCCTACATGTCAGGGGACAGGTAAAATTATTCCTGAAAAATGTGATACATGTCGAGGTAAAGGTCGCGTAACGAAAAACAAGGTCATTAAAATTACGATTCCGGCTGGAGTAGACCAAGGGCAACGTCTACGAGTAGGCGGTCAAGGTGAAGCGGGAATTAATGGAGGACCTCCTGGAGACTTGTACATCGTCTTTAATGTGCGTCCACATAAACGTTTCATTCGTGAGGAAGACGATATCATTTTGGAATTGAACTTGACGTTCCCACAAGCATCATTAGGTGATGAACTCGAAGTCCAAACGGTGCACGGAAAAGTGAAGTTGAAGATTCCAGCTGGTACACAAAACGGCACAACTTTCCGACTTCGCGGCAAAGGGGTTCCAAACGTACATGGTCACGGAACAGGCGATCAGCATGTCATCGTTAAAGTGACTACACCGAAAAAGATGACGGAGCGACAAAAGGAATTACTGCGTGAGTTTGCATCAATTGAAGGAGAATCACCAGATGAGTATTCTAGCTCATTCTTCGATAAAATCAAACGCACTTTTAAAGGCGAATGAAAGGATTGACGAACTGTGAAATGGTCTGAAGTTTCCGTGCACACGACACATGAAGCAACTGAGGCGGTAGCGAACATCTTGCATGAAGCAGGCGCTAGCGGAGTCGTTATTGAAGACTCCGAAGAACCTGGTAAAGAACGAGTAGACCAATATGGCGAAATATATGCATTAGATAAGGATGACTTCCCAAGTGAAGGTGTCATTATTAAAGCTTACTTGCCTGTCAATAGTTTCATCAACGAAACAGTTGAAAATCTCGAATTAGAAATTGAAGGCCTCCGTCAATTTTCATTAAATCCAGGACGCTTTACTATAGGCATCACAGAGGTGGATGAGGAAGATTGGGCTAACTCATGGAAACAATACTTCCATCCGGTGAAAATCTCGAAGCGTTTTACCATTGTTCCAACATGGGAAGAGTATACGCCAGTGGAATCTGATGAATTGATCATTGAATTAGATCCCGGAATGGCTTTCGGTACAGGTACACACCCTACGACGGTCCTCTGTTTACAAGCGCTGGAGAAGTACCTAGAACCTGGTCAAACGATCGTTGATGTAGGCACAGGTTCAGGTGTGCTAGCAATAGGTGCTGCTTTACTTGGTGCCAAACATATTACCGCGCTTGATCTAGATGAAGTAGCTGTACGCGCTGCACAGGAAAATGTCACGTATAACCACGCAGATGATCGCATCACCGTCTTGAAAGGTAATCTTCTTGATTCGATTGAAGAACCACCTGACATGATCATTGCGAATATCTTGGCGGAAGTTATTATGTCGTTTTCAAAAGATGCTTATCAACTCGTTAAACCAGGCGGCCTTTTCATTACATCGGGTATCATTGGAGCGAAACGGGACGAAGTGCGTAATGACCTAACGGCACAAGGTTTTGAAATTGTGGAAACGGTTCTTATGGAAGATTGGGTAGCGATCATTGCGCGTAAGGGCAGTGAATAATCATGCAACGTTATTTTCTAAATCAACCATTTAATGAGCAGCACGAAGTAGCAATCAGCGGGGATGATTATAAGCATATTGTCAAAGTGATGCGTATGACGCCGGGTCAGGAAATCCTGACGGTGTATGATGGCGTCGCTTCGGTAGCGGTGATCGACAGCATTTCTGAAGACTCCGTTACCGTTTCACAGCAGAAACAACTGGACCAATCTAATGAACTACCGATTTCTGTTACGATTGCCTGCGGATTGCCTAAAGGTGATAAACTCGATTTGATTACCCAAAAAAGTACAGAACTCGGTATGACTCGATTGATTCCTTTTGCTGCGAGTCGATCGATCGTAAAATGGGATGCTAAAAAAGGTGATAAACGCATAGAACGTTTGCAAAAGATTGCCAAGGAAGCTGCTGAACAATGTCATCGTAACCAAGTGCCTGAGATTTTATCCGTTCAAAGCGTCAAGCAACTGATCATGTATACAGATTCCTTTGATGTCAAATTGTTTGCGGATGAAGAAGATGCGAAAAGTGATGTTCCGCATAAGATTGCGGACCGTCTGAAAAACGTGTATCATGGACAATCAATAGTAGTTGTTTTTGGACCGGAAGGCGGATTAGCGCGCGAAGAAGCCGCTTTACTTCAAGAGGCCGGTTTCCTTCCAGTGTCGTTAGGACCTAGAATCCTGCGCACGGAAACAGCACCTTTATATGTATTGTCCGCTATGTCTTATGAATTTGAATGAAAGAAGTGAACAACTTATGTCTTCAGTTGCTTTTCATACACTGGGCTGCAAAGTGAATCATTATGAAACAGAAGCTATTTGGCAATTGTTTCAAGAAGCAGACTATGAAAGAGTAGAGTTTGATAAGAATTCTGATGTCTATGTTATTAATACATGTACCGTAACGAACACCGGTGATAAAAAGAGCCGACAAGTAATCCGTCGTGCTATTCGTAAAAATCCAGATGCAGTAATCTGTGTAACGGGTTGTTATGCACAAACATCACCGGCAGAAATTATGGCGATTCCTGGTGTGGATATTGTCGTCGGCACACAAGATCGTTCAAAATTGCTTGGGCTGATCGAACAATTCCGTGAAGAGCGCGAGCCGATTAATGCGGTGCGCAACATTATGAAAAACCGTGTTTATGAAGAACTTGACGTGCCGTCATTTACAGATCGCACACGTGCTTCGTTAAAAATACAAGAAGGGTGTAATAACTTCTGTACGTTCTGTATCATTCCGTGGGCTAGAGGATTGATGCGCTCACGTGATCCCGAAGAAGTTATTCATCAAGCACAACAACTTGTCGACGCGGGTTATCTTGAAATCGTCTTAACAGGTATTCATACAGGTGGTTATGGTGAAGATTTAAAAGGCTATAACCTAGCTCGTCTATTACGTGACTTGGAACAACAAGTAAAAGGATTGAAACGTCTCCGTATTAGTTCAATCGAAGCAAGCCAATTAACAGATGAAGTGATCGATGTATTGCGTGACTCTAATATTGTCGTACGCCATTTGCATATCCCCATTCAATCGGGTTCAGATACCGTACTCAAACGGATGCGTCGCAAATACACAATGGAATTCTTCTCTGATCGATTAACTCGTCTGAACGAAGCGTTACCTGATCTTGCTATCACATCCGATGTCATCGTAGGTTTCCCTGGTGAAACGGAAGAAGAATTCATGGAAACGTATAACTTCATTCGTGACCATAAGTTTTCCGAGCTCCATGTATTCCCTTATTCGAAGAGAACGGGTACACCTGCTGCTCGAATGGAAGACCAAGTCGACGAAAGTGTAAAAAACGAACGCGTGCACCGTTTATTAACGCTGAACGATCAATTAGCAAAAAATTATGCTGCTCGATTTGAAGGCGAAGTACTCGAAGTTATTCCTGAAGAAAGCTTTAAGCAAGATACGGATCAAAATCTCTATGTAGGCTATACAGATAATTATTTAAAAGTAGTCTTACCTGCAGATGAAACGATGATCGGTCAAATTGTGAAAGTGAAAATTACTAAAGCGGGCTATCCTTACAATGAAGGCCAACCTGTCCGTGTACTGACAGAAGAAAAAGTCATGATATAACATGGACCACCTATAATGGGTGGTCTTTTTCGTGCAACAAAATGCAGGCTTTGGTATACTGAAAAAAACGATATGTAAAAAGGAGCGCTTTCATTGACTACAAACTATGCCGCTTATATTGATCATACGTTGTTAAAGGCAGAAGCAACTAAACAGCAGGTACTCGAATTATGTAAAGAGGCAAAAAAATATTCTTTCGCCTCAGTCTGTATTAATCCAATCTGGGTTAAAACAGCGGCAGAAGCTTTACAAGGCACGGAAGTAAAAGTATGCACTGTAATTGGCTTCCCTCTAGGTGCAAGTACATCCGAAGTTAAAGCTTTCGAGGCCAAAGATGCGATTGCGAACGGTGCAACTGAACTAGATATGGTTATCAATATTGGCGCATTACAAAGTGGGTTGCTTGAACAAGTGCAAAATGATATCGAAGCCGTAGTAGAAGCAGCAAAAGATCAAGCTTTAGTAAAAGTGATCATCGAAACATCATTGCTCGATAATATTCAAAAACGTACAGCATGTGAACTGGCGGTACTTGCAGGAGCGGACTTCGTCAAAACATCGACTGGATTCTCCACTGGCGGTGCTACTGCGGAAGATGTAAAGCTTATGCGTGCGGTAGTAGGTCCAGCAATTGGAGTGAAGGCAAGTGGTGGTGTTCGCAGTGCTGAAGACGTAGATCGCATGATTGAATCGGGTGCAACACGTATCGGTGCGAGTTCAGGTGCTGCAATTATGCAAGGTCTCTCATCGTCATCTGATTATTGATCACTTTTTAAAAAGTAATTCATAAAATTTATCATGATATTCTAATAGTTTTTATTGACCAAACCGAATATATACGTTATAATTTTATAGTACATAGCAAAGTGCTATGTTTCGAAGTGTGTGTTTGGAGGGAGGGACAAGAGATATGACTAAGACAGTCGTTCGCAAAAATGAATCACTTGAAGACGCTCTTCGCCGCTTCAAACGTACTGTATCCAAGAGTGGTACAATACAAGAGAGTAGAAAGCGTGAATTCTATGATAAGCCAAGTGTTAAACGTAAAAAGAAATCAGAAGCTGCACGTAAGCGCAAGTTCTAATTTCTGCCTACATTGAATTTTGATATTACCTACTAATGTAATTTCTTATAAACCGAAAATCCTTCACTGGATTTTCGGTTTATTTTATTGTCTGGAATATACTAAGCTATTTATAAAAGTAGTTGGCGAAGGCCAAGAGGGATTGGCATTTCGGGTGGAACGCTTATCCTGAGGTCTCGCCTGTCGAACTGATCCTCTGGAGTGGCCCCTCCTACGTGCCAATCCCTTGCAATGTAAATGGATGATACTTTTTGTTGTGTATTAAAGTTGTGTTTATCATCTGTTTTGAACTTGAATAAGTTTAGGAACAAAAATAATTCACACACTGGCTCCAATGAATATTCTAAGTATCTTTACTCAATAAGCAGGATGTAAGCTGGCGGCGAAGTGCTAAGCTGTGCTCCTAACGTTTCGCTTTTACTCGCTAAAGCCGTTCTTCGTTACGGCTCTTCCCGCGGGCCCATGGGAAAGCGTCCCCCAACTGGAGCTTCCATCCCCTCACAAACACTAATTCACCTCCGGGCTTTCATAACTTTCAACACAACTTCAATAATTATGCTCATGAATGTCCATATATAATCCATATACTAACAAGCCATGACGCAACGAAAGAAAAACTTTTATTTAATTGCAATTAAATGAAACCAAATGCTTCTTCAAACGTAAATAGTAAGTATAATAGGCAGTAGAGAGAGGTGAGAACATAATGTCTAAAATGATTAGGTCCGTTTTTCTGCTCATTTTATTCATCGGTACAATCGCATTGCCTTTTATACACTCAGACGCAGCTGAAACAAAAGTATATCAAGTACCCCTTCATCAAGAAGTAGAAAAGGGGCTGCATGCCTTCCTACAGCGTTCATTTAAAGAAGCTAAAGCTGAAGGCGCAGAGACGATTGTGTTGGATATAGACACTCCTGGAGGCTTTGTGGACGCTGCTGATCAAATCGCAAAGCTGATGAAAACAACTGACGATGTCAAAATCGTCGCATTCATCAATGATCGTGCGCTATCTGCTGGGGCTTTCCTTGCACTTTATGCAGATGAAATCTACATGACACCAAACGGTTCTATTGGAGCTGCACAAGTCATCGATGGATCTGGAAATGCAGCAGAGACGAAAGCCAATAGTTACTGGTTGGCACAAATGAAAAATGCCGCAAAGCACAATGGCCGTGATCCGCAATATGCATTGGCGATGGCTAATCCAGAAATCGATCTTCCGGACTTACGTGCACAAAAAGGAGAACTTCTGACACTCACTGCTGACGAAGCTGAAAAGGTAGGGTACAGTGAAGGGACAGTAGCTTCATTTGACGAGTTACTGAAGAAGCTGGACTTGGAAGATGCGCAAGTCATCTCTACAGCGGAAACGTTTACAGAGAAAATGGCTCGATTCATCACCAACCCAGTCGTTGTACCGATTTTACTTTCCGTTGCGAGTCTCGGACTGATTGTAGAATTATATTCACCAGGCTTTGGTGTGCCGGGGAGCATGGGGCTTACAGCTCTATTCTTATTCTTCTACGGACACACAGTAGCAGGTCTAGCAGGTTATGAGACATTGTTATTATTCCTGCTCGGTGTAGCACTTATTATTGCCGAATTCTTTGTTGCAGGAGGGATAGCTGGTATCTTCGGGGTCTTGGCTATCATAGGAAGTATTTTATTGGCAGGCACAAACTTGGCATTCATGGCAGTTTCGGTGCTAATTGCGATAGCCGTAGCGTTGATAGGAGCAGTGGTTATTATGAAATTCTTCGGTAAAAAACTTCATCTATTGAATAAAATCATTTTAATGGATACGATGGATACGGAAAGCGGTTACGTTTCCAACAAAAATCGTAATGAGTTATTGCAGAAGGTGGCAACAACGATTACTCCACTTTATCCATCTGGCGTCGCTGAAGTAGATGGCGAACGCATCGATGTAGTATCAGAAGGTCGTTACATCGAAAGTGGTAAAAAAGTAGTGATTGTAGCAGTAGAAGGTTTTAGAATCGTAGTAAGAGAGAAGAAAGAGGAGGAACAAGGCTTATGATGGGACTAGGAACAATCGGGCTGGTAGCAGCAGTCTTTATTATCATCATCGTACTGGCGATATTCTTTACATTCGTTCCAGTAACGCTATGGATTTCCGCCATTGCGGCAGGCGTTCGAGTAAGTATCTTCACATTAATCGGTATGCGTTTACGTCGGGTTATTCCGAGTAGAGTAGTTAACCCATTGATCAAAGCACATAAAGCAGGTTTGACAGTATCAATCAACCAGTTGGAAAGTCATTACTTAGCTGGTGGTAACGTAGACCGCGTAGTGAACGCATTAATCGCCGCGCAACGTGCGAACATTGATTTACCGTTTGAAAGAGCGCAAGCGATCGACTTGGCAGGACGTGACGTACTGGAAGCAGTTCAAATGTCCGTTAACCCGAAAGTTATCGAAACACCATTTATCGCGGGTGTTGCGATGAACGGTATCGAAGTAAAAGCAAAAGCTCGTATTACAGTTCGTGCAAACATCGACCGTCTAGTCGGTGGTGCGGGTGAAGAGACAGTTGTTGCTCGTGTTGGTGAAGGTATCGTATCAACAATCGGTTCTTCAATCAGCCACGCGAAAGTATTGGAAAACCCAGATTTGATTTCTCAAACTGTTTTGAAAAAAGGTTTGGACTCAGGTACGGCGTTTGAAATTCTATCCATTGATATTGCTGATGTTGATATCGGTAAAAACATCGGTGCAGAACTTCAGACAGAACAAGCGATGGCAGATAAAAACATTGCACAAGCTAAAGCGGAAGAACGTCGCGCTATGGCTGTTGCAAGCGAGCAAGAGATGAAGGCCAAAACTCAGGAAATGCGCTCGAAAGTTGTGGAAGCAGAAGCTGAAGTACCTTTGGCTATGGCAGAAGCTTTGCGTTCTGGGAATATTGGCATCATGGATTACATGAACTACAAAAATATCCAAGCCGATACAAGCATGCGTGATTCAATTAGTAAAACAGGAACAGATCAACAAACAAAAGACTAACTATAACAAGATGAATTCCCGGGAAGGGGATGCATAATGGAACAACTGATTATTTTGGGTATCATGTTGGCGCTGGGATCGTTATTCGGTAAGAAGAAAGATAAAGATCAACAGAATCAGCAAAAACAACAACCGAAACGTCCGCCCAGCCAGCAATGGCCTGCCCAACCCACTCAAAGTGAAATGAAACAAAGAGAACCTCAGCGCACGAATGCAGCGCCTGTAGAGAAGCCGCGTTCGTTGAAGGAATTATCGAGAAATCTTTTTGAGGATATTCAAAAAGAATTCCAGGATCTCCAGCAAGAGGGGAAAGAACCTGAACAACCTGTCAAGGCACAGGCGCCTCAGTCTGAAGTCTTCTATGCAGAGCCGAAGAAACCGGTTAAGCCCGTTTCTACGCCACGTCCGGAGCGCCAAATGGGCAGAGGCAGGCTTCGTGGGGAGGAACAGTCCATTTTGCAAGAAGATGAAAAAATCTTGCAGGAAGACTTGATTCCAAGAACTCCTCAGCAAATCATGCAAGGGATTGTCTATGCAGAAATTTTAGGTCCACCAAAATCAAAACGGTAATCATGCCGCCCCCTGTCTTTTCATAGGATGAGACAGGGGGTTTTTTCATGAAAAAATTATTCGCACTTCATCCATCCATTATTCTAGATGAATTCAACTCATTGCGGATTACTGGCAACTATCGCTTGCTCGCATTAAGCGAACAATCCGTATCTTTTCAAACGAATGACTATGTCATGACTGTTAAAGGAGAAGATGTAACGGTTCTAATGCTGACTGAACAACACGCCCATATATCGATTGATGAACTACAGGAAGTGACGGTGCGTTTTACGCCTGAAGATGGAAATAGTTATGAGTCCTAAACGATTTGAAGTACAGGTGAAAGATGTTCGTAACGGTTCTGTTTTTCTAAGCAGATTACAGAGAGAGCATGTCAAGATCAGCAGCTTGTATGTCTCTGGAAGTGCTATGTTTTTTGAAACAGACACAAAGGGAATTAAAGTTATCCGCCGTTACAGAAGAAAATACCGTGTGAAAGTACAAATCAGGCGTAGAGGCATGGACACTGTTCAGCATCGACTATTCGCATCTTTGTTATTTTTAATCGTCTGTTTCATTCCACTAGTGGCTTCGCTGTTTCTGTGGAACATCACAGTGGAAAGTGATATTCCAGAAATTACGCAACGAATGGAAACAAAGATGCAGAAAGCACAAATTACTGCGCCCTCTTTATTATCCAAATTACCGGAAGAGGATGAAATTCGTCGGCTACTTATGCAAGATGAACCTTCTCTTTCCTGGATCCGGTTCTCAAAGACAGGTACTTCGTTAAAAGTTTCACCGATGCTTGCGCCATTGTCGACCGAAGTGGAGGAAGAAGCGAAAGAGAAGCCATCTCATCTAGTAGCGAAAACTGGGGGAGTGATCACACGCTTTGCATTAACCAGAGGGGAAAGAGCGAGTATTATTCATCAAACGGTAAAGAAAGGTGATATGCTAGCAACGGGTATTCTTGAACAAGGTGAAAAAACGACAGTGGTAGGAGCGGATGGAGAAGTATTTGCTGATTATTGGTTAGAATGTCATTTTGAATTACCGCGGACAATTAGTTATTCGATTCAGGGAGAAGAAAATCTCCATATCAGTTGGCAAAAGCCGTGGATAGGTAACCAGAAAAAAAATATGGGTTTTAGAAATCCTATTATTATGGATAGAACGAAAGAAAATCACATTCAGGAAGTGTTTTTGAAAAAAGGAATGGAAGAGACCATCATCTTGCCACTGATTAAGTATGATTTATTGTCAAAGAAAACAAATGAGCGCATAATTAAAGAAGAAAACATTTTACATGTATCCTTCACTAATGATAAAGTGAGTGGGACTATACTATTTTTACTTAATGAAAATATTGCTGAAAAACGACCTATAACTCAAGGAGACTGAAAACATTGAGCGAACATTTACTTCAACTTCATATTGAAGAACCGAACGAAGCGATAATGCTTCTTGGCATTTCCGATCAGAACATGAATTTGATCGAAGAAGAATTGAAAGTTTCAATCCACACTAGAGGAGAAAATATCTCAATCAGTGGAGCAGAAGAACAAGCAGAGGTAGCGAAAACTTTGCTCGAGCAGTTACTGAAAGTTATACGTAAAGGCATTAATATCAATTTACGCGATGTAGCAACGGCGATTGAAATGGCGAAAAACGGCACGATTGAATATTTTTCTTCTTTATACGAAGAGGAAATCGCACGCAATACAAAAGGGAAAGTTATTCGTGCAAAGACAATCGGACAAAGAGAATACGTCCAGGCAATTCGTTCAAGAGATTTAGTATTTTGTATCGGACCTGCCGGTACAGGAAAGACGTATCTCGCTGTCGTGATGGCGGTGCAGGCAATGAAAACAGGTTCAGTAAAGCGAATTGTGTTAACTCGACCTGCTGTTGAAGCTGGAGAGAGCTTAGGGTTCCTTCCAGGCGACTTGAAAGAAAAAGTTGACCCTTACCTTCGACCTCTTTACGACGCGCTACACGACGTGCTAGGAGCCGAACATACAGAGCGTCTTATGGAGCGTGGCGTCATCGAAATTGCACCACTTGCGTATATGCGCGGTAGAACGCTTGATGATGCATTCGTTATTTTGGATGAAGCTCAAAATACAACGAAAGCTCAGATGAAAATGTTTCTGACTCGTCTCGGTTTTGGATCGAAAATGGTCATCACAGGTGATAAAACGCAAATTGATTTACCTCGCGGTGTGGATTCCGGTCTAAATGTTGCGGAACACATTTTGAAGAACGTACAGGATATCCAATTCATGTATTTGGAACAAGGTGATGTAGTCCGACATCCGATAGTAGCGAAGATCATTGATGCATATGAGAAAGAGCAGTCAACTAATTAATTGACTGCTTTTTTTTGAATGAGGAATATACATAGTTAATCCATCATGTGAAGAACATTTGCTGAAAAGGAGGCAACTGCATGATAGCTTTAAAGGAACTATTTTCACAGCTAAGAAAAGTGAAATTTACATTTCTTTTGCTTCTTGTCGTCTCTCTTTCTAGTATCCTATTGTTTTTTCTGATGCATGGTAGTACGCAAAACGAAACGTACGAAATTTCGGCTTTTGAAATTTCGCCGAAAACCATACGATCTCCTAAAACAATAGAAGATATAGAGAAAACTGAACTTGAACGTGTACGGGCGGAACAGGCGGTACCTAATTCTTATCGTTTCTCAGAGGATATTATGAAAAACCGCCAAGCTATCCTCAGTTCAATCTTTACTGCTGTAAGTGATGTCAAAGTCGAAGCGAAAGAAGATCCTGACATGACTTCGGGTGATAAAATGAAGTTACTTCAAAAGAAGTTGGAAGGTCTTGAAAAAGAGCAGACGTTTTTACCTGTTACAGATGATCAACTTCAACAGTTACTTTCGGCTGAACAAGGTGATCTGAATAATTTGCATGAATTACTGACGCTTGTAGTGGGAAGAGAATTGTCGAAGCCGTTTAAAGCTGAGCAGGTGCCGATGCATCGCTATGAGGTGGAGCGCAGAATTCGGGAAACAAATACATTGCCAAGAGATTTGCTTGAAGTGGGACTATCACTCGGGCGAATGGCAGTAGTGGAAACGGAAGTAATCGATGAAGAATTGACTGTCAAAAATCAGACGGATGCGCGAGCTTCAGTTGAAGCAATCCGTATTTTACAAGGACAAGTCATCGTGCGTGAAGGACAGTTAATCGATCGTGATGTGTATCATCAACTGAAGCTTTCTGGGGTCCTCAATAATCAATCTTCATTTAAACCGACGCTCGGCATTATTCTGTTTATTTTGTTCGTATCCGGTCTGATTGCTATACACTTCGGCAAGTCCAAGAGAGATGAGACGTTCAAAAAGAAAGCACTTGTTATTTTCTATATCATTTTATTGTTAGCTGTCATATTAATGAAAATCGTCAGCTACATTGATCATGAGTTTGATGTCCTCATTGCATTTTTATTTCCGACGGCTCTTGTACCGATGCTGATAAAGTTATTGATCAATGAGCGATCAGCAGTACTGGCGACGATTATTACTTCTGCAACAGCTGGCATCATGTTGCAAGAAGGCTTAGCTGCCATCATGCAAATGGAAGTAGCGCTGTATATTTTATTCGGTGGGATTGTTAGTGTTTATTTACTGAGTGAACATGGAAGACGCTCAACCATTCTGCAGACGAGTCTTGGCGTTGCAGGATCGAACATTATGTTCATCATATTTTATTTATTAATGACACAGACTAGTTATACAACGCCAGAGTTGATTTTCTATGCCGTGGCGGCCATCTCATCAGGCTTGTTGTCTGGAGCTTTGACGATGGGATTATTGCCGTTCTTCGAGTCGAGTTTTCACTTACTTTCCAATATGCGTTTAGTGGAACTTTCGAACCCTAATCATCCGTTACTAAAGAAAATATTAGTGGAGACACCAGGTACTTATCATCACAGCATTATGGTTGCGAATCTAGCAGATGCGGCGTGTGAAACAATCGGAGCCAACGGATTACTAGCGCGTGTCGGTAGTTATTATCATGATATCGGGAAGACTATACATCCAGGTTTCTTTATTGAAAATCAACATAATGGCCGTAATCTGCATGATGCACTGACACCCGAGAAAAGTCGTGATATGATTATAGCCCACGCGGAAGACGGAGCGAAAATTCTGGAGAAACACCGTATGCCCAAAGAACTAATAGCCATTGCTAGACAACACCATGGAACGAGTAGCGTCAGATTCTTTTATCTGAAAGCGAAAGAAACGAATCCTGATGTGAATGAAGACGATTTCCGCTATCCTGGCCCGAAACCGCAAACGAAAGAAAATGCAGTGATCATGATTGCAGACAGTGTGGAAGCGGCTGTGCGTGCGATGAAAGAACCGACACCTGGAAAAATTGCTACACTCGTCAATGCGATTGTACGTGGGAAAGTAGAGGACAATCAATTTGATGAATGTGATTTGTCCTTAAAAGAAATAAAACTAGTGAAACAAGCAATTAATGAAACGTTAAATGGGATCTTCCATAATCGTATCGAATATCCCGATAAGTAAAGGAGTAGAGCTAATATGATAGACTTTTATTTCGAAGATGAAACTGAAATCGTGGAACCGAGTTCGGAGACATTGATCAAGGATTTGCTGACTCATGCGTCTATAATGGAGAAAATGGAAGGTTTGTATGAGTTGTCTATTACGTTTATGGATGATGAATCCATCCAAGCAGTGAATGCTGAGTACAGAGGCAAAGACCGTCCAACTGATGTTATTTCATTTGCGCTAGAAGAATTATCTGAAGGAGAAGTGGCGATTGTTCATGAAAGCGATATGCCAATTGTTCTAGGGGATATCGTTATTTCCATTGACACTGCAAAACGTCAGGCTATTGAATACAATCACTCATTTGAGCGGGAGCTCGGGTTTCTTGCATTGCACGGCTTCTTACATTTACTCGGATATGATCATCTCGATGAAGAAGAAGAACGCGAGATGTTCGGCAGACAGACAGAGATTTTAACTGCATTCGGTCTGGATCGGCAGTGAGTCTATGAAGAAGTTCTTGAAGTCATTCATCAATGCTTGGGAAGGTATTAAGGACGGCTTTAGGCAAGGTCGGAATATGAAGTCTCACGGTTTATCAGCGATCATCGTGTTGATTGCAGGCTGGCTCACCGGTCTTTCCCAAATAGAATGGATGATTATTTTTATCGTCATTGCAGGTGTGATCGCGCTCGAATTAATGAATACAGCAGTGGAATACGTTGTGGATCTTGTCACATCGGAATTTCACCCGCTTGCTAAAAAAGCAAAAGATATTGCAGCCGGATCAGTTTTCGTATTCGCCATAGCAAGTGCGATCATCGGCTGTGTAATTTTCTTTCCAAAATGGTTTGGATAATAAGATCAAATGAAGAGGTGGTAATTAAATGCAAGTAGACCAATTAATGAATGAAGCAAAGCAAGCAATGAAGAAGGCTTATGTACCCTATTCGAAATTTCCGGTAGGTGCTGCATTAGAAGCCGTAGACGGTACTATTTATCGTGGATGCAATATTGAAAACTCCGCGTATGGATTAACCAATTGCGCAGAGAGAACAGCTATTTTCAAAGCTGTATCTGAAGGTGTCACGTCGTTCAAGTCGATCACAGTAATTGGTGATACAGACGGCCCAATCGCGCCATGCGGTTCTTGCCGCCAAGTCATCGCGGAATTTTGTGCACCGGACATGCCTGTGTACTTGACGAACTTAAAAGGTCAAATACAAGAAACAACAGTAGACCAGCTATTGCCGGGTGCTTTTTCCAAGGAGGATTTAGATTATGCAGAAGAACAACTTTAAGTCAGGCTTTATTTCCATCATCGGACGTCCGAATGTGGGGAAATCTACATTCATCAACCGTATGGTCGGTCAAAAAATCGCGATTATGAGCGATAAGCCGCAAACAACACGAAACAAAGTGCAGGGAATCGTCACAACTGATTCATCTCAGATGATTTTCATTGATACACCGGGAGTCCACAAACCGAAACACCGTCTGGGCGACTTCATGTTGAAAGTGACACGCAGCACGTTAAGCGAAGTCGACGTCATCATGTTCATGGTCAATGCGGATGAGAAAATCGGTACAGGAGATCGTTTCATTATGGAATGGCTCGCTAAATCCGAGACACCTGTATTTTTAGTCATCAATAAAATAGACCTTGTGCATCCCGACACGTTATTTGAGATTATTACGTCGTATACAAACGAAATGAAGTTCACCGAAGTGATTCCTATTTCTGCACTGAACGGTAATAATATCGAACGTCTAGTGGAAGTGATTGAAAGTTATTTGAATGAAGGACCGCAGTTTTATGATGCGGAACAAGTGACGGATCACCCAGAGCGTTTCATCGTTTCTGAAATGATCCGTGAAAAAGTATTGCATACGACACGTGAAGAAATACCTCACTCCATTGCGGTAGCGATTGAAAGTATGGAGCAAGATCCTGAAACACATAAAATGCATATCCGCGCGACTATCATCGTAGAACGCGATTCGCAAAAAGGCATCGTCATCGGCAAAGGCGGCAAGTTGCTGAAGGAAGTCGGCGTGAAAGCGAGAAAAGACATCGAAATGCTACTTGGTGAGAAAGTCTATTTAGAGCTATGGGTGAAAGTCCAAAAAGATTGGCGTAACCGTCCAAGCCGTTTGAAAGAATTTGGATTTAACGAGGAAGACTACTAAGCTGTCTGTCCTGCTGAAGGGGAGAGCGCGTTGCTGAATAAGTTGGAAGGCTTTATTATCAAAAGTATCCCTTACGGAGAATCCAATAAAATCGTGACGATCTATACGAAAGAAGCGGGGAAGATCACGACGATGGCGAGAGGTGCGAAAAAACCTGCGAGTCGCTTAGCTGCTATTACACAAACCTTCACTCACGGCTATTTTCTTGTTCGTGCAAGTAGAGGCATGGGGTCGCTGGAGCAAGGTGAACTCATCAGCAGTGTACGTCACATTCGCTCTGATCTAGAGACAACGGCGTACGCTGGTTTGATTGTAGAATTGCTTGATCGCCTAACAGATTCGGAACAGCCGAATGCAAGCATATTTCGATTGCTTGATGAGTCATTTAACGCTATGGAAGAAGGTTATGATGCAGAAGCCATTTCGCTGTTCGTTCAGTGGAAGATGCTACCGGTTGCGGGCATTCATCCTATACTCCATGAGTGTGCAAGTTGCGGCGCTACGGAAGGCGAATTTGCTTTTTCTTTCCAACAGATAGGTTTTCTCTGTCATCGCTGCTTTCACGTGGATCCGTACATCATTCGTCTGTCGCCTACACAAATTAAATTGATCCGAATGTTTTACAATGTTCCGCTCGATCAGATTGGTAAGCTGACGTTGAAGAAACCAACGAAGACATTTATGGCAAAGCTTGTGTCAACGATTTATCAGGAGCAAACTGGGATTTTTCTGAAATCCAGGAAGTTCATTGAACAACTGGAACGTACACCTGAATTGCAAAAACCAAAAGAGCAAACTAAAGAAAGCCCAGAAGAAGATGGCTGATGCCAACTTCTTCTGGGCTTTTCTATAATTAAAATTGTAAGTGCTTTTGGATATATGCTGTAACGTCTGCAATTGGCATACGTTCTTGCTCCATGGAATCACGGTGACGAACAGTTACTTGTTGGTCTTCCAGTGAATCGAAGTCAAATGTAATACAGAATGGTGTTCCGATTTCATCTTGACGACGGTAACGACGACCGATGGATTGGGAATCATCATATTGTACTGGGAAGTGCTTTGAAAGCTCTGCATATACTTTCTGTGCATCATCCGCTAGTTTTTTAGATAATGGAAGTACAGCTGCTTTGATAGGCGCAAGTGCTGGGTGGAAACGAAGAACAGTACGTGTATCGCCGTCTTCAAGTTCTTCCGTATCGAATGCATCACACAAGAATGCCAACGTTACGCGGTCCGCACCAACGGAAGGTTCGATACAGTACGGTACGTATTTCTCATTCGTGATTGGATCTTGGTAGTGGAAGTCTTCGCCTGAATACTCCATATGACGCTTCAAATCGAAGTCCGTACGGTTCGCGATCCCCCATAGCTCTCCCCAACCAAATGGGAATTTGTATTCGATATCCACAGTTCCTTTAGAATAGTGGGATAGTTCATCTTCATTGTGCTCGCGAAGACGGATATTATCTTTCTTCAAACCAAGGTTCAATAGCAATCCTTCAGACTGGTCAATCCAGTACTTATACCATTGCTCATCTTCGCCAGGCTTACAGAAGAATTCAAGTTCCATTTGTTCGAATTCACGCGTACGGAATGTGAAGTTACCCGGTGTGATTTCATTACGGAAACTTTTCCCTACTTGTGCAATACCAAAAGGTACTTTCTTTCTCATAGAGCGTTGAACATTTTTGAAGTTCACGAAGATCCCTTGTGCCGTTTCCGGACGAAGGAAGATTTCGTTTGCTGATGAATCTGTTACACCTTGACTTGTTTTGAACATCAAGTTGAATTGACGGATTTCTGTATAATCCAATGCGCCACATGTTGGACATTTGATTTCATGTTCTTGAATCAAATCGAACATTTTATCAAACGGTAGGCCATCAACGACCATTTCGATTCCTTTTGCATCCAATGCTTCTTCAATTAATTTATCAGCACGGTGACGGGTATTACATTTTTTACAGTCGATCATCGGATCATTGAAGTTTCCAATATGACCGGATGCTTCCCAAACTTTCGGGTTCATCAGAATAGCGGAATCAAGACCTACGTTATAAGGTGATTCCTGAATGAATTTCTGCCACCAAGCGCGCTTGATGTTGTTTTTTAGTTCGACACCTAATGGACCGTAATCCCAAGTGTTCGCCAAACCACCATAAATATCAGATCCTGGGAATACAAATCCCCGTTGTTTTGAAAGATTGACTACTTGTTCCATAGATAACATTCTAAACGCCTCCAATTAAAATAAGCACACGTCTCCGGACATAAAATCATGTCCGGGGACGAGTGCATGATAACCCGCGGTTCCACCCCGATTGGTTTTTCAACCCACTTTCATAATGAACGTTTCAACTCCCGGCTGCCGTTTTCGTGTAAGTACAGGCTTTCACTATCCCTGTTCGCTCATAATATACACTACTTATTGACCGTTCTACGTTTACTTCATTCAAAATTAGTTTAGCATGCTTCTCCTTTCTTCGCAATAGCGAGCGTGTTGATATATAATTAGTAAGTAAATACAACTTTGAAGTCTGAAGGCGGTGACATGTTTGGAATTAAATACACGTCAGAATGAAATCCTCGACATCGTCAAAGGAAACGGTCCGATTACAGGAGAGCAAATTGCTGAACGTTTGCATTTGGCGCGCGCTACGATAAGGCCGGATCTAGCAATCTTGACGATGGCTGGGTTTTTAGATGCACGACCGCGTGTAGGTTATTTCTATTCTGGCAAGAAACCTATCAAATCCGTCGCGGATGGCATGGTGGACATGATTGTAGGCAATTATCAATCAAGACCAGTCGTCATCACTGAAAATCTATCTGTATATGACGCGATTTGCCAGCTGTTTTTAGAAGATGTAGGTACACTATTCGTAGTGGACCAGCAGTCATTATTGACAGGTGTTGTGTCACGTAAGGATTTGCTGAGAACGAGCATCGGAAGAACAGAATTAGAAAAGATACCCGTGCATGTCATTATGACAAGAATGCCGAATGTCACATATTGCAAAAAAGAAGATACACTCATTTCTGTTGCCAAAAAAATGATGGATAGCCAAATCGATTCATTACCTATCGTTCAAGAGCGTGAAAATGGACTTGAAGTAATGGGGCGGGTGACGAAAACAAATATTACTGCCGCTTTTCTTTCATTAGTGGAAGATCAAGATGTATAAGGAGTGACTGCATGACAAAATTCACATTATTCATTGTCTCGGATTCTGTCGGAGAAACTGCAGGTCTTGTGACGAAAGCAGCCGCAAGTCAGTTTCGTCATGATTTAGAGACCGTTTCGATAAAAAGGTTTTCCTATATAGAAGAGAATTCGCAATTAGAGGAAATTGTGTTCTTGGCAAAGCAACAGCAAGCACTGATTGTTTTTACATTGGTCAAAAGCCAAATGAGAGAGCAATTACTTCTACTTTGTGAAGAATTGAGTGTACCTTCCGTAGACTTACTCGGGCCAGTGATTGAGAAGATGGGAGACCAATTAAAACAACAACCATTTGAAGAACCTGGTCTTGTCAGGAAATTAGATGACGACTATTTTAAGAAAATTGAAGCAATCGAGTTTGCAGTTCGCTATGATGATGGAAGAGATACACGTGGCATATTGGAAGCGGACATGGTGTTAATAGGTGTTTCTCGAACTTCTAAAACACCGTTATCACAATTCCTTGCGAATAAAGGTTATAAAGTGGCCAACGTACCGCTCATGCCAGAAGTAGACCCACCGTCAGAACTTTTTTCCATTGATCCTGCAAAGTGCTTCGGCCTATGTATATCCGTTGAGCAATTGAATTCGATCCGGAAATCCCGCTTGGAGACATTAGGCTTGAAAGATGATGCAAACTATGCGAAAATAGCACGTATTCAACAAGAGATAGACTATTTCAATGAAATTACAACGCGTGTCGGTTGTGACGTCATTGATGTGACGAATCGTGCAGTAGAAGAGACAGCCAATACGATTCTTAAAGCATTTTTAGCAAGGAAGGCCAACTGAACGAACTAGTTGGGTCTTCTTTTTTCTGTGTGTCTCCACTCGGCTAAGATGTCATAAATGTGACAAAAATGCAGATACTGAAAATAATTATAGCGAAAATTGTCGATAAAGAAGGGTTTTTGTAAAACGTCTAGAATTTATGTATATAGAGTGGAAATGGTGATAGAATGACAAGAATATCTGACGATACAATTGAGGAAATTCGTTCAGGAACCGACATTGTTGATTTGATCAGCGAATATGTCCAATTAGCAAAAAGAGGTAAAAACTGGTTTGGACTTTGCCCATTCCATGAAGAAGGTAGTCCGTCTTTCTCTGTTTCCGAAGACAAGCAGCTGTTCCATTGTTTTGGTTGCGGCGCAAGCGGTAATGCCATCACGTTTATGATGGATATGGAAAACCGGTCATTCATCGACTCAATCGTCAAATTGGGCAGTCGAATGGGATTGGAGTTGGAAAGTTCCCAGACAGACAACCAATCGTCAAAATCCTCATCTAATCAAAAGATGCTGAAAGCCTATACACTGGCAGCTAACTTTTATAGCCATCTGCTCTTAAACACCATAGAAGGCGAAAAAGCATTAGAATATCTAGAAAAAAGAGGATTTACGCGTGACGAGATAGAACAGTATGAAATAGGATGGTCTCCCGTTCAGTCAGATGCCTTATCGGCACTACTAAAGAGACAAGGTTTTGATATGAAGGAAATGGAAACGGCAGGACTTTGTTTCCATAAAGAAGATGGCTCAGGTTATTTTGACCGTTTCAGGGGAAGGATCATGTTTCCGATTCAGGATGATAATGGTGCAACCATCGCATTCTCCGGCAGAAGGTTGGAGGATTCTTCTTCTGACGCTAAATATATCAATAGTCCGGAAACACCCGTCTTTGAAAAGAGTAAGGTTTTGTTTAATTTTCACCGTGCGCGTCTTAATGTTCGAAAAACGGGTAAAGTAGTACTATTCGAAGGTTTCATGGACACGATTGCAGCAGATCGTGGCGGAATAGGAAATACGGTGGCTGTTATGGGTACTGCATTATCCGCGCATCATATCGTGAAATTGAAGCGAATGGCAAAAAAGATAGTCATTTGCTGTGATGGTGACTCAGCTGGCTGGGGGGCTGCCAAACGATTTGCCGACCAACTAATGGATAGCGGAATGGATGTACTGGTTGCCACATTGCCTGATAAAATGGATCCTGATGACTATATCGGTCAACATGGTTCAGAAGTATTTTCAGAAAAGGTGCTTGATCCAGCGTTATCCTATATTTCTTTCGTAGCGGCCTACTATAGAAGAGATAAGAATTTATCCGTTGATCATGACATCAAGCAATACGTACACGAAGTATTTGACGAACTGGCTCACCGTTGTTCTCCTATCGAGAAAGATTTATTGATCCAGCAACTCCACAATGAAACACATGCTTCAAAAGAATCACTTGGTCAAGAATTCACCAAGTCGATTGCAAAAAAGGCGAAACAATCGCGAGATACAAGTCCTGATGAAAGCAGAACCGTACATGTTACGAAAGCTCCGGCGAATCGTGCAGAAACAGATCGTGCGGAACAATTACTTCTTGCGCACCTACTGATGGACGCAGATCTATTCGAGGAAAAACGACTGGAACTCCAAGATTTATTTGTAAGAGATGACGTCATTAAAATTTTCTTTAAGTTAGCAGCGTTTTATGAGCAATATGATTTGCCAAACTATCAGCGGTTTGCAGAAACGTTAGAAGACCGGCAACTGAAGAAAGTCGTCATGGAAGCCATCTTAACTGAACGTTCACAGGAGCATACCACACAAGAAGTAAATGACTGTATCCGTCATTTAAAAAGAAATCAAATTAAACGTCTAATTGATCAAAAAAGGCACGAATCTAATGAAGCAGAAAAAAGGAACGACCTACTTAAAGCAATGGAGTTGGCCTCGGAAGTAATCCAGCTTGTGAGATCGTTAAAGGTTCTGTAAGGAGGTATAGTCACTATGACAAAAGAAGAACAAACGGGAGAAGTAGAAATGACTCTTGAAGAAGCAAAAGCGGCTATTATTGAAGCAGGTAAAAAAACAGGTGAACTAACACTAGAGGATGTAACAGAAAAACTAGCATCCTTCGAAATGGAACCTGAACAATTTGAAGAATTTCTTGATCAGATCGAAGCGCAAGAGATCGAAATGGATAGAAAAGAAGAAGCTGATCCCAAAGCTGAAAAAGAAGAGCAATTTGATTTAAATGATTTAAGTGTACCACCTGGCGTCAGAATCAACGATCCGGTCCGTATGTATTTGAAAGAAATAGGACGAGTAGATTTATTGACAGGTAAAGAAGAGGTAGACTTGGCGATTCGGATTATTGATGGTTTGGCTGCTGAAGCCGAGCTTGAGGAAACAGGAAAAATGACTCCTAAAATAGATGCAACTATTATTCGTGGGGAGAATGCCAAAAAGAAATTGGCTGAAGCGAACTTGCGTTTAGTTGTCAGTATCGCAAAACGCTATGTCGGTCGCGGTATGTTATTCTTAGATTTGATTCAAGAAGGAAATATGGGCTTAATTAAAGCGGTTGAGAAATTTGACCATACGAAAGGCTTTAAATTCAGTACGTACGCAACTTGGTGGATCCGTCAGGCAATCACACGTGCAATTGCGGACCAGGCACGTACAATTCGTATTCCTGTGCATATGGTGGAGACGATCAATAAATTAATTCGTGTCCAGCGTCAATTGCTACAGGATTTAGGACGTGAGCCTTCTCCTGAAGAAATCGGAGAAGAAATGGATTTAACTCCGGAAAAAGTTCGTGAAATCTTGAAGATCGCCCAAGAGCCTGTATCGTTGGAAACGCCAATTGGTGAAGAAGATGACTCCCATTTAGGCGATTTCATCGAAGACTCGGAAGCGCAGTCTCCTTCAGACCATGCAGCATATGAATTGTTGAAGGAACAGCTTGAAGATGTTTTAGATACGTTAACAGATCGTGAAGAAAATGTATTGCGTTTACGTTTTGGTCTTGATGATGGTCGTACGCGTACGCTTGAAGAAGTAGGCAAAGTATTCGGTGTTACGCGTGAGCGTATTCGTCAGATCGAAGCAAAAGCTCTTAGAAAGTTACGCCACCCATCACGCAGCAAACGACTTAAGGATTTCTTAGAATAATAAGTGCATCGGCTTGATATAGCCGATGCTTTTTATTCTTTAGTAAAAAATAGAAGATTGATACTATTGGAGGAGAAAGGATGGCTATAGATAAGAAACAGATCATCATTTCTGAAATCCGGTATTGGAAAGCCAATAAACTACTTCCTGAACATTATTGCGATTTCCTGATTACGTTGTATGCGCAAGGAGAAGATCCGGATGAAGTGGCCGAGAAAGAATCTTCCACACTTCAAATTGAACGCAAAAAGTTACGAATCAAACAATTTATGATTTTGCTCATCAGCTTGTTGCTTGCAGGTGTAGCATCAATTGCTATGTTCGTGCTGACAGAATATCCTATTGCCACATTGACTGTTGCTGCTGTATTGGCCATAATTTTCCTAACGCTCGTATTTGGAAAAACGTTCATCAAGAAAGGTTTTGCACCATTTCTATACATATCGATGGCATTTCTTTTATTAATGATGTCATTGAAGATTTGGACTGCATTTTTTGATGGGGACATGACATTATTGATCGGACTCCTCGTATTAAACTGCGGTTTATGGTTATTTACTGGAAGAATATTAAAGTTATTATACTTCACTATTTCAGGCTCACTAGGTCTATTGACAGTAGTCGCATTTTTACTATTATCTATATAATCGGACGGAATGCAATGGATGTATTGCTATATTCCGTCCGTTTTCTATATACTATAATGTAAGGGCTTACAATTTTATCTGAAATAGAATCGTATAAGTGGAGAGAGGATGATCATGATGAACTTTGATTTAACTCAAGAACAGCAAATGGTGAAAAAACTGATGAGAGACTTTGCAAATGAAGAAGTAGCACCAGGTGCAGTAGATCGTGATCGCTCGGGGGAGTTCCCAGTGGAGATTTTTAAAAAGCTTTCAGAAATGGGTATGATGGGCTTACCATTTCCCGAGAAATACGGTGGGGGTGGAGCAGATACGATTAGTTTTGCCATAGTGACAGAAGAATTGAGTCGTGCATGTGCGTCAACGGGAATTACCTATTCCGCTCATATATCACTAGGTGGAGCGCCTCTAAACTTATTTGGAACAGAAGAGCAAAAACAGAAGTATCTTACACCGATCTGTACTGGCGAATCATTTGGTGCTTTCGGTTTGACGGAGCCTAATGCTGGATCTGACGCTGGTGGAACAGAGACGTCTGCCATCCTTTCTGAAGGTCAGTATACAATCAATGGCTCAAAGGTCTATATCACCAATGCAAGCTATGCTAAACACCTAGCAATGACTGCTGTGACGGGTCGTGAAGACGGCAAGAAAGAAATTAGCGCAATTATCGTACCGACCACTTCAAAAGGTTTTAAAATAATCGATAACTATGAAAAAATGGGCTTGCATGCTTCCAATACTACAGAATTATTGCTTGAAGATGTAGTAGTTCCAGAAGAGAATCTACTTGGCGTGACGGGTAAAGGGTTTCAGCAGTTCCTGGTAACACTTGATGGCGGTCGTATAGGTATCGGTGCTATGGCAGTAGGTATTGCACAGGCGGCTTACGAGCGAGCTTTAAAGTATTCAAAGGAACGCAAGCAATTCGGAAAAACCTTATCTTCTTTCCAAATTACTCAATTCAAACTGGCTGATATGGCGATGAAGATCGAACTCGCACGGACTATGGTGTATAAAGCGGCATGGCTAAAAGATCAAGGCAGAAAGTTTACAAAAGAAGCATCGATGTGTAAATTATATGCTTCAGAAATAGCGATGGAAGTTGCCAATGAAGCGATTCAAATACACGGTGGCTATGGCTATATGCGTGAATATGAGGTCGAGCGTTATTTACGTGATGCCAAGCTACTTGAAATTGGAGAAGGCACTTCAGAAGTCCAGCGAATGGTCATTGCTAGACAACTGGGTTGTTGATTCGCGAATTATGGCGATTCTGTCACAAAAAACGAAAAGTCACTCGATAACACTTTCAGTTTTCTTATAGATACAGTACAATGTTAAGTGTATACTGTATCTTTTACAGAATAGATTCTGATGAAGGAGGGTAATCCAATGAATAAAAATCCTGTTGTACCATTTCTTTTGATTTTCGCACTAGGAATTGGACTTGTATTCTTCATGTCGCTTTATGGTCTAGATCAGAAAAAAGAAATTGCTGGAGCTAATGAAGAAGGCACAGAGCAAGGAACTGAAGAAGAAAGTGCAAACACTGGCGAATTTGACGCAGAAGCTGTTGCTCAACAAAAGTGTATTAGTTGTCATGGTGATGGCTTAACTGGCGGAATGGGGCCAGCTCTAAATAGCTCACTTGATGCAGATGAAGTACATGATGCAATCAAAAACGGTGTTGCTGGAACTGCAATGCCAGCTGGACTAGTTCCAGATGAGAACATAGATGAAATGGTTGATTACATTTTATCATTAGACTGATTGTCTACTTAATTTAAAGAGCCAGTAAACCAGGGTAACTCTTGGTTTACTGGCTCTTTTGCATTGCATGAAATGAGTAGCGATTATACAATAGAGGAGAATGAAAGGCGGGGAACCATGAATACCAATCAATTATCGGAACGTCTGGCAATGGTAGCCAGTTTTGTTCCGAAAGATACTGTGCTTGCGGATATTGGTAGTGATCATGCCTATCTACCGTGCTATTTAATGAATAAAGGAAAGATACGTAAAGCCGTTGCAGGAGAAGTAGTGACAGGTCCCTTTGAAGCGGCGACGCGCAATGTAGATCTGAATGGTTTTGCGGACCATATTGACGTGCGCTTAGCAAATGGTTTGCAGGCGATAGAAGACACTGACAACGTCGAGACAGTGACAATCGCAGGAATGGGTGGGACATTGATTACATCGATCCTCGAAGCGGGTAAGGACCGTTTAACGCATGTACAACGAATTATCGTACAACCCAATCTGCACGCGATCGCGATTCGGGAATGGGCTGTAGCGAATGGATTTTGCATTGTAGATGAAGAGATTTTGCTAGAAGACAGTAAAATTTATGAAGTCCTTGTGCTTGAAAGAGGAGCGGCTGATTACTCAACAACCGATTTACTTGTCGGGCCGGTTTTACGCCGTAAACAATCTAACGTATTCCGAGCGAAGTGGGAGCGGGAGATGCTTGAATGGCAGCGGGTCATAAAAGCTCTTGATCACGCAGAACAAACGGAAGAAATTAAGAGCAAAAAAGCAAAATTACAAGAAAATATAGAATTAGTCAGGAAGGTGTTAGCACATGAAGAAAAGTAATGGACATCAGATCATTGAACTATTTGAAAAGTGGTCACCGAAGCGGCTTGCATTTGAAGGGGATCCGGTTGGACTGCACATCGGCCAATTGAATCGTCCTGTAGATAAAGTTCTTGTTACGCTTGATGTCAACGAACAAGTGATTGATGAAGCAATTGAAAATGGGGCCACTCTTGTGATTGCACACCACCCCCCATTGTTCCGTCCTGTAAAATCCATTCTGACAGATACACCTCAAGGGAAAATGATTGAGAAATGTATTAAACATAATATTGCGGTCTACGCTGCGCATACCAATCTTGATATTGCCGCAGGTGGTGTCAATGATATGTTAGCGGAACGTCTTGGTATACAGCAGACGGAACCGATTGATATTACAGACTCTGAGTACTTAATGAAACTGGCAGTATTCTGTCCGTTGGAAAATGCGGATGTATTGCGTCAGAAATTGGCAAGTGCAGGAGCGGGTGCGATTGGTGATTACCAGGCATGCAGTTTTAGCTCGCAAGGCACTGGTCGATTCACACCGGTTGTTGGAGCAAATCCGACGATTGGAGAAGTTGGGGAACCGACACAAGTGGACGAAGAGCGAATTGAAGTCGTGTTCGCGGAGAGTCAGCAGGCTACAGTCATCAAAGCAATGTTTGCTGCGCATCCCTATGAAGAACCGGCATTTGATTTAGTCAAGATGCAGCAGAAAACGAATGAGCAAGGAATTGGGCGTATCGGACAACTTGCAGAAGAGTTGACGTTGAAGGAATTTGCACAACATGTGAAAGATGTATTTGGAGTTCCGGCATTACGTTTCGTAGGTGATCCACAGACGAAAATTCATAAAGTGGCGGTTCTTGGCGGGGATGGAAATAAATATATTGCAGCTGCCAAGAGAAAAGGGGCCGATGTACTCGTGACAGGAGATATGTATTATCATGTGGCGCAAGATGCGCAAGCGCTTGATCTTGCCATTGTAGACCCTGGTCATAATATCGAAAAAATTATGATTGCTGGCGTTGCGAATAAAATGACAGACCTTTGTCAAAAAAATAAATTAGCTGTTGAATTTATTGAATCTAACGTCATTACTGAGCCTTTTCAATTCCTATCATAAACAAAACCGTCGAGCGTACTCGACGGTTTTTCTTATACTTATGGTTCGATCCGGATTACAGGCGTTGGATTCTTGACTTTTGGCAAGATTTTCTCAAGCTTGAACTTTCTTTCCGGATGATGTGTTGTAGGATCATCTTGATTAAATTCATTCAAGAACGCAATAACTTCTCTAACAATTATGGTAGGTGTCGAAGCACCTGCCGTGACCGCTACTGTCTCAATGCCCATAAGCCATGCAGGGTCGATTTCTGAAACGTCTGAGACGCGGTATGAAGGTGTGTTTGCGATTTCTACAGATACTTGCGTTAAACGGTTGGAGTTATTACTTTTCGGATCTCCAACGACAATCAGCAACTCTGCTTCACCGGCTTGTTCTGCTACAGCTTCTTGGCGAACTTGTGTAGCCAGACAAATTTCTTGGTGTACTTCGATGTGAGGGAATTTACGTTCCAACTCTTCCATGAGATGTGCAACGTCCCATTGACTCATCGTAGTTTGATTTGTAACCAATAATTTGTCATTGCTAATGTCTAGATTTTCAATGTCTTCAAGACGCTCAATCAAATGGACAGAATCCGGGGCAACACCAATTGCGCCTTCAGGTTCTGGGTGATGCTTCTTGCCGATATAAAGGATGTCATAGCCTTCTGCTACTTTCTCTTCAATTAAATAGTGTGTTACAGAAACGTCAGGACATGTTGCATCAATGGCAACTAATCCTTTTTCTTTCGCTAATTGGCGAACTTCAGGAGAAACACCGTGTGCCGTGTAGATTACAGTTCCCTTATCCACTTTACGTAAAATCTCTAGGCGATTTTCCCCGTCCAACGTAATGATCCCGTCTTCTTCAAAAGCATCTGTGACGTGTTTGTTGTGGACGATCATGCCTAATATATAAATGGGTCTCGGCAGGGTAGGATCTAGCGCAGCATTCCTCGCAATGACCATCGCATCAACTACACCATAACAATAACCTCTTGGTGATATCTTGAGTACTTTCATTTAATCCACTCCACTCCTCTACTAACTTCTCTTTCATTATAGCGGAGATTCGTGAACGATTCAAAGAGTTCAGAAGGGCGGTTGAAAAATCCTCGGAATAGATGGCTGATTAGTGGCTTGGGAAGGTCTAGAATTGGGCGTTTGCGGACTGCTTGGACGTGGTGCAGAAGAGGCTGTCGGTGCGTCCGGCATAGATTGTACCCCTTTATATAACCTCCACATAGCAGGTAAATTTTGGACAAGTGGCGCAAACTGCTGGACTAATGGTGCGAATTGTTGAGCGGTATTGAAAAAACGATTTGCTGTTTGCATGTATTGATCAGCCCGTGAAGGACCGGTTTCTTGCATACCTGCCTGCTGTTGTGGAGCACCGCCACGCATTTCCCTCGGGTTCCTGGAATTTCCCATGCCTTGTTGAGGGAAAGGCATGGGCGCTCTTTGTTGAATAGGCGGAGTGGCGGGTGTCATCCTAGGCTGAGGCGGCTGATTGCTGAACGGATAAAATGATTGATATCTCATCACGAACTCCTTTCTAATTTTTTAGTTGTTTCCCCTATATCCTATGCGAAAAAAACCACTGATGGCACCGAATCATGGTACAATAAGAATTATCTAGAGGAGGAACGATATGTCTAAATTTACTGATTACCAATTCAAACCGTTTTTGAGGGAAGCCATTCAAAAATTAGGGTTTGAAGAACCAACACCGATCCAAAAAGAAATCATTCCATTGATCATGAAAAACACAAGTGCAATTGGACAAGCCCATACAGGAACAGGGAAATCCCATAGTTTCCTAATTCCACTTGTTGAAAAACTTAAGCCGGAGCAGGACGAACTGCAAACGGTCATTACAGCACCGACACGTGAGTTAGCGGTTCAACTTCATAATGAACTGAAAAAGCTAATCGAAGGAACGGATATCAAAAGTGCAATCTTGATTGGCGGTACAGATAAAAAACGCTCTGCTGAACGATTAAAGAGCACACCGCACATCATCGTCGGTACACCAGGACGTATCCAAGATATGTCGGAAACCGGCGCATTATCGATCCACACAGCCACTCAGCTAGTCATTGATGAAGCAGATCTTGCATTTGATATGGGCTTCATTGAAGATATTGATAAGTTTGCTTCAAGAATGCCGGAGAAGATTAGCATGTATGTATTCTCTGCAACGATTCCTGAAAAACTGAAGCCATTCTTGTCGAAGTATATGAACTCACCCGTTCATGTGCGGATGGATGATAAGAAACCGTTGACTGAGAATATGCATTATTCATTAGTTCCTGTAAGAAGTATGGATAAAAACAAGAAACTACTACACGTGATGGATGCCCTTCAGCCGTATCTAGCGATTATTTTCATGAACACAAAGCAAAACGCTGATCGTCTGGCTACCTATTTAGCGGAGCACGGGCATAAGCCTGGAAAAATCCACGGTGATTTGACGCCACGCGAACGTACACGTGTTATGAAGCAAGTTCGGGATCTAGAGTATCAATACATCGTGGCGACTGATCTGGCAGCGAGAGGAATCGATATTCCAGGTGTCAGTCACGTCATTAACTTTGAATTACCAGATGATCTGGAATTCTTTGTTCACCGTGTAGGACGTACTGCACGTGCAGGAATGCAAGGTCATGCGATTACGTTGTATGAGCCGTCCGATGAAGATGCAATTAATCAAATTGAGAAGCTTGGCATTCCTTTTGTTCACGAAGATGTCAAAAATGGTGAATGGATTGAAGTGAAAGAGCGTCAAGCACGTAAGAAACGCGTACGTGAGGTAGATGAACTTGATAAAAAAGCAGATTCCTATATTCGTAAGCCAGATAAAGTGAAGCCAGGCTACAAGAAGAAGATGGCAGAACAAAAAGAGAACTTTAAAAAGAGACAAAGGAGAATAAAGAAGAAATCATGACACAACACGATATCCTTCTAGGTTCTCACGTATCCATGAGTGGTAAAAAGATGCTACTTGGCTCAAGTGAAGAAGCTCTAAGCTATGGAGCTAATACATTCATGATCTATACGGGAGCGCCTCAGAACACGAGACGTAAACCAATTGAAGAATTGAATATCGAAAGCGGTACACAGAGTATGGAAGAAAATGGCCAATCAAATCTCGTCATCCATGCGCCGTACATTATTAATCTCGCGAACACTACGAAGCCTGAAACGTTCCGCTTAGGCGTAGACTTTTTGCAACAGGAAATCCAGCGCACTGAAGCGCTTGGTGCTAACCAAATTGTCCTCCATCCAGGTGCCCACGTGGGCGCAGGGGCGGAAGTAGGTATCGAGAAAATAATTGAAGGCTTGAATGAAGTGTTATCTGAAGACGCGAATGTTCGCATCGCACTTGAAACGATGGCTGGTAAAGGAACAGAATGTGGTAGAAGTTTTGATGAGATCGCCAAGATCATCGACGGTGTGAAGCATAACGAACGTCTATCCGTTTGTTTTGATACATGTCACGTTCATGATGCAGGCTATGATATTGTCAATGATTTCTCAGGTGTCTTAGATCAATTTAACAATATTGTTGGACTGGACCGGATTTCCGTCATTCATGTTAACGACAGCAAGAATATTTGTGGTGCTGGAAAAGACCGTCACGAAAATATTGGCATGGGACATATCGGCTTCGAACCGTTGGTGTATATCGTTCATCATCCAGCATTTAAAGACGTCCCAAAAATCTTGGAAACGCCATTTATCGGAACAGATAAAGCAAATAAAAAAGCCCCTTATGCAGTGGAGATTGACATGTTGAAAAATCATCAATTCACTCCTGCTCGATTAGAAGAATTGCATAACTGAAGACTTTAAGCGTTGCGTACCCGCAACGCTTTTTTCTATTGTAGTTTATATTGTTCCAAATACAGCATGGTCTTCTCATAGCCAATGATCGAAGTGATTTTTTCGATGAATACGGACGGAATACCTGTAAACAACCAAGTGAATGAAACTTCATCCAGCAAAGGTCGTAGCTGCTGTACCTCCTTCGTAGACAACTCCACACCATAACTTGCCGCGTAATGTACTGCTTCCTGATCGGGCAACTGTTTAATTTCCTGAATTAACTGAAGTAAATCCATCTTCATCATTTCCTTTCAATTGGTTGTATCCCTCCGCGTCTTACTATATAATTCATAAAGTAATCGGAATGATTCCGAATTAAAGGAAGGGATATGTATATGACAAATTCCATTATTAACTTAGAGCATATATCGCATAAATTTAATCACTCTGTTGCGCTTTCTGATGTCAGTCTAGAAGTGAAACAAGGGGAGTTTTGGGCGTTAATTGGTCCAAACGGTTCGGGTAAATCTACATTATTAAAGATCATACTAGGGTTGTTGAAACCGTCACAAGGCACGATTGAACTGTTTGGTGGGCCGATTGATTCGTTTAACCAACAACAAAGAATTGGTTACGTCTCTCAAAAATCCAATGCATTTACGACGCAGTTCCCAGCAACGGTATTGGAAGTCGTGAAGAGCGGTTTAACGAGTAAAAAGGGACTTTTCAAGCGGTTCGATAAAGAAGATGAACAGCAAGCTCTTGATGCGCTACATGTAGTGAAAATGGCTGATCGTAAAGATGAAAGTATAGGTGATCTCTCAGGAGGTCAGCAGCAGCGTGTCTTCATTGCGAGAGCCCTCGTAAGTCATCCGGATTTACTGATCATGGATGAGCCGACAGTCGGAATTGACAGACAAAATGTAGAATCCTTCTATTCTATGCTTAGCGAATTGAATCGTGAGTACGGAATAGCGATTTTACTCGTGACACATGAAATCGATGTCGTGACAAAGCTTGCAACACATATTGCGTGCTTGAATCGATCTATCCATTTCCATGGTGTCCATGCAGACTATGAAAAAATGAGTGAGGCGGAATTGTCCGGCTGGTACGGTCATCCTATTCGTCGGCTCCATCAAAAAGAAACGGAGCCGGTTAGATGATTGAAGCTATTTTCACATATGAGTTTTTACAAAATGCTGTATTATCTGGGCTAATTATTGGCTTGATCGCCCCGATGCTAGGATTGTTTATCGTAGTGCGTCGTATGGCGATGATTTCAGATGCACTTAGTCACGTAGCACTCGCAGGGATTGCAGGCAGTCTCTATTTGAGTCAGCAAGTATTGTTCTTCGCGGCGCTTAACCCAGTGTATTTAGGGATGGGGGCAGCTGTAATCGGCTCTTTGTTGATTGAGCGATTGCGTAGAGTGTATAAAAGCTTTGAAGAACTGGCGATTCCGATCATTTTATCTGCAGGTATTGGTTTTGGGGCAATATTTATATCCCTTGCCAAAGGTTTTGGTACAGATTTAGTCGGTTATTTATTTGGTTCAGTGTCCGCTGTGAGTCGGCAAGATTTATACATTGTTATTTTTATTGCTATTATTGTGATTGCCTTTATCTATTTCTTATATAAAGAGTTATTTTCATTGGCATTTGATCCAGAGTATGCGAGAGTGTCTGGGATTAATGAACGCGTTATTCAAGCGGCGTTTATGATTATCACAGCGCTAGTCATTGGTGCATCAATGCGAATCGTTGGAATTTTGCTAGTTTCTTCGTTGATGACATTGCCTGTGGCAGCTGCTATTCAAGTGGCTAAAAGCTATAGGGGTGCACTAGTATACTCGGTAGTATTCGGGGAAATCGCTGTGATCATTGGGCTGATATCTGCGTTTTACTTAGATATCGCGCCTGGCGGGACCATTGTAGTTACGTCAGTGTTCATTTTACTGTTAGTACTTTTATGGAAAAAAGTACGGTCATAGGCAGCAGGAAAGGTGGCGTTACGATATGTCGATAGATGAAGCATGGGATATTCTATTGAAATATGATTATAAACGAACAAAGAACCGAGAAATACTATTGCGATTTTTTGATGATGCGGATCGCTATGTCACGGCTATGGAAGTTCGCGTAGCGGTAGAACGGGATAATCCGGGTATTAGTTTTGATACAATCTACCGGAATCTTGCCATGTTCTCGAAGCTTGGTATTTTAGATGAAACAGAACTGAATGGCGAGCGACTTTTTCGTATGCAGTGTGCGACGGATCATCATCACCACCATTTCATTTGTACAGCGTGTGGTGGCACGAAATCCATTCCAATTTGCCCGATGGATAGTGTAACGGTAAATTTGTCAGAGTATGTAATAGAAGGGCATAAGTTTGAGATTTATGGCAGATGTCCGAAGTGTAAAGTGGGATAGTTTGAATAGAAAAAGGCAGCGCATCATTTTTTATGATGTGCTGCCTTTTTTATTGAATAGTATTCAAATGGAAGTAAGTAATAAAATCGCTCCTAGGAATGCTAGTAGAAGAAATACATAGCGTATAAATTTTTCATTTGGCATACGACGTTGTATAGAAATACCGAGCCATGTTGCGAGTATGACAGTGGGGAAAGAGTAACCGTATAATATAAATACATCTTTTGACCATAGTCCCCCTAAAGCCTGTCCAGCAACTATAAATGTCCCTGTAATAAGAAAATGGGCTTGCAAGGTTCCGCGAAAGCGCTTTGGTTCCCAACGTCTTAACGTACCATACACGACTACGGGCACACCGTGAGTATTATAAGCGCTTCCAAGCACACCGGATACAAATCCAACTGGCCATGACCAAAACTTCGCCTTCAGTCTTTCTGTAGCAAAAGTATGTTGTAATAGACTCTTGCCAAATGAATACGAACCATAAAGAATTAAAAAGATCCCAAGTGCAATAGTTATTAGCGTATCGGGAAGTTTGACGACCAATACGATACCAACGGGAATTCCTGCTAAAGCACCTATGACTAGGCGAAGTAAAGCTGGACGGTCCGCATGACGCCATTCCGAAACTACGGTAAATAATGCCACCGTGAGTCCCACCAAACCTATTAAAGCGATAGAAGTATGTAAATCTACTGATAGTAATGCGAGCAAGGGCATACTGACAACTGCTTCACCAAAACCGAATGTAGCACGCGATAAAGCACCAATAAATACGGCAATGATTACTAATACAATTAGATGGAAAGACATGCATTAAAAACCTCAATCTACTATATTTCGTACTAATAATGTACTAGGTTTTATTATACATGTGAAGTTAAAAGTAAGATGCGAATATACAAGAAGACTATAAAAAAGAGCACCGCAATATGCGGTGCTCCAGCCATCATTTACTCTTTATCATTTCGGTTGTATGAAATAACTGTCTAACGTACTGATCAGCTTGTTTCCAATTGGCTACTCGTATGACACCTTCAGGAATCGGATCCTGGTTATAAGGAGTATCAAATAAGAACACCGGAATATCCAACTCCTCGTGGATACCTACTGCATTGTCATGCTTGTCTTCGAAGAATACATCTACGTTGAATTGCTTGGCCGTCTCAATTTTATGATGCGTGCCAATCAACTCTACGTGGTCATAAGGTATTTGCTGCTCGTGAAACCAGTTCGTTGTAGACTCGAGTACATTCGGTCCACGGGCTGAAATATAATACAACTCGAACTGCTTCTGCCAATTGGTCAATACTTCTTTTGCGAATTCTTGAGCAGGGGAAGTCTGATAGATCAGTTCTTCCGTTTCTTTGTACCATTGCCCAAACTGTTCAGGGTCCACATCAAACGCTTTCGTCAAATCATACTCTTTAATATCCGCGAGTGTCAGATTAGAACCGAAACGCTTGTTGATATGGGGAAGCAGGGCAGTGGGTGTAGTTACCGTCCCGTCAATGTCGATCCCGAAACGTATATCCCTCATTCAGAAACGCTACCTTGTGCTGCAAGTGCTTCTTCTTGTCTTTTCTTCTCGAAATATTCCTCGGCTAAAATGTCGATTTCCTTTTTCAATTCTTCGACCATTGTCTCTTCTGGAACTTTTCGGACCGTTTTCCCATGCATGAAGAGCAATCCTTCACCACGAGCACCAGCAATACCGATATCAGCTTCACGGGCTTCACCTGGACCGTTTACCGCACAGCCAAGAACTGCTACCTTCAACGGTGCTTTAATATTCGAGATATATTCTTCTACTTCATTAGCAATGGAAATTAAGTCGATTTCGATACGGCCGCATGTTGGGCAAGAAATTAATGTTGCCGAGTTGGAAGATAAACCGAATACTTTCAGTAACTCTTTCGCTACTTTGATTTCTTGAACCGGATCCGCACTTAACGATACGCGCATCGTGTTACCGATACCTGATGATAGAAGGGAACCAAGACCTGCCGCACTCTTGATTGAACCTGCGAATAGTGTACCGGATTCTGTAATACCTAAGTGCAATGGATAATCGAATGCCGCAGCCGCAAGCTTGTATGCTTCGATCGCCAAGTTAACGTCAGATGCTTTAAGTGACACGATAATATCATGGAAATCCAAGTCTTCAAGGATTTTGATATGATGCAATGCACTTTCAACCATACCTTCTGCAGTAGGGTAGCCGTACTTCTCAAGAATTTTTCTCTCAAGTGAACCTGCGTTGACACCGATACGAATTGGAATACCCTTCGCTTTTGCTGCATTAACAACAGCTTCAACTTTCTCTTTACGGCCAATATTACCTGGATTGATACGAATTTTATCTGCACCTTGTTCAATTGCAATCAATGCTAATTTATAGTCAAAATGAATATCCACTACTAGCGGAATATTGATTTGCTTTTTGATTTCTCCAATCGAATACGCAGCGCGCTCATCGGGACATGCTACACGTACGATTTGGCAGCCTGCATCTTCCAAACGTTTAATTTCTGCAACTGTTGCTTCGACATCATGTGTTTTTGTCGTTGTCATGCTTTGCATAAACAGCTCATTGCTTCCCCCGATAGTCAAATTACCAACTTTTACGGGACGAGTATTGGAACGATGAATCATTTCAGTCATTATGTCTCTCTCCTTCAAATGAGTAAATACCATCATAAAAAGATGGAATATAAAATTATCCTTTGTCGCCTTCTTCGCAAACAGATTCTACTTGTTCACCGATCGGCAGCTTGATTTTTTCGCCTGCTACAAACTGTTGGCGTTCAAGATGAGGGTTCATGGAATAAAATTGCTCCAACCTCTCAAGAAAGTTTTGTGTTGAATCTGGGTATAATGCGAATAACGATTCTATTGTATCACCTTCAACCACTCGAATGGCAATTGAATGATTCGGCGTTTCCTCTATACAGGACGATTCATCTTCAAAAAAGGCTGCAAGAGGGATTGTCCCTTCTGTTAAATCCATTCGAACAAAATGAACTGTGCAAAATACAGCAAGTGCGATTAGTAGAATTCTCATCATGCATCCCTCCTGCACTACACTATGCAGAATAGGGGAAGTCTATTCATCTTGGTTGTTTTGGATAATAGACTGCTGCTCTCCAAACGTAGAGTAGATGGACTACCGACGCGATCCACAAGCTATAAGGTTGCATAGGCGGAACAAATTCAAATGCCATCGTCAGCAAGATTGGTAATGTTGCAGCAATCGCTGCTGTTCGCCACATAAAACGAAATTCGCCACGGCGATGCAATAGTTTCAATAGCACTACCCCTATGATAGCAAAAATACTGATGCGAATAAATAAATACGACGTAATAATGACCAATTGCAGCACAAATGCGATTGGATAGATCAAAAAGCCGATCGTTTCGCCGATTTCCGCTAATTCAGGAGATGACTGGAACAGTGTATGATCGCCTACTACAAATTGCAAAAATGATACGCCGGTGTAAAGAAAGATAAACACAAATATGTATTGAATGACTTTACCGATCGATAACAAGCGGAATGCTGCAAGTTTTTTGGGTTCATGTAAAGAAGCTTTAAAAATTTGATGGAATTTCACTGAGCCGGCCTCCCTTTCTACATATAGTCTACCATTTATTTAAAACATACTGCTTTGCAGAAATTTCGACATTCTTATGACAATTCATTGCTGCATTGTTAAGGTGATGTAAAGATTGCAGTAGGATGCTTTACAATTGACGTATATAACTCTCATAATAGGTTGAAACTTCACGACGATTGTAACGAGTGAAGGGCAGTTAGAAATCATACATAAAACGTTTGATGGAGGTTGACAATTAAATGGAAGTGAACTGGCAAGAAGTGGTGTTCCAATTTCTTGGGGGCTTAGGAATTTTCCTATTCGCAATTAAGTACATGGGGGATGGATTGCAAAAGGCTGCAGGGGACAGACTTCGCGCAATCTTAGACCGTTTTACTACCAATCCATTTATGGGAGTTCTTGTCGGTATTATCGTAACAGTGTTAATTCAATCTAGTTCTGGAACAACTGTTATTACAGTAGGTCTGGTAAGTGCCGGATTTATGACACTCCGTCAGGCAATCGGCGTCATCATGGGCGCCAATATCGGTACGACAGTGACTGCGTTTATTATTGGTTTAGATGTCGGCGCATATGCACTACCGATCATGGCATTTGGTGCCTTCCTGATTTTCTTCGTCCGTAAAGCTAAAATCAAGAACCTAGGAGAAGTCATCTTCGGCTTCGGGGGATTATTCTTAGGACTCGAATTAATGAGTGACGGAATGAAGCCTTTACGTTCATTAGAAGCATTTGCTGATTTCACACTAGCAATGAGTGAACATTCACTGCTCGGCGTAGTAGCGGGAACGATTTTCACACTGGTCGTACAAAGCTCCAGTGCGACTGTCGGAATCTTGCAAGGTCTCTTCGCTGAAGACTTGGTTACAATGAAAGCCGCACTGCCGATTCTCTTTGGCGATAACATCGGGACGACAATTACTGCAGTACTTGCGGCACTCGGTGCATCTGTTGCAGCAAGACGAGCAGCAGCTGTACACGTACTATTCAATATCGTCGGTACCATCGTATTTATGATCCTGCTCATACCGTTTACGGCTTACGTTGAATGGATGGCGAGTGCCTTGAATCTTGAAAGTAAAATGCAAATCGCATTTGCACACGGTTCGTTTAACATCGCCAACACGGTTCTACAATTTCCATTCATTGGTGCTTGGGCTTATCTGGTCACTAAGATGATACCGGGCGAGGATGTCACGATTGAGTATAAACCGAAACATCTTGACCGTCGCTTCATCACACAATCACCGGCCGTCGCAATTGGACAAGCCAAAGAAGAAATTGTCCGGATGGGTGATTTTAGTGTCCGGGGTCTTCAGGAATCATTTGAATATTTGAAGACAGGTCAGAAAAAATATGCAGAAACAGCGTATCAAATTGAAGATGCCATCAACAATCTCGATCGCAAAATCACAGACTACTTAGTAGAAGTATCCGTAGTTATCGTGTCGCCAGCTGAATCTGGTCGTCACGTCTTATTAATGGATACTGTCCGTGATATCGAGCGAATAGGTGATCATTTCGAAAACATCATTGAGCTAATCGATTTACGTGAAACTAATAAATTGAAGCTGACAGATGACGCAATGGAAGATCTAACTGAAATGTTCACATTGACAATCGAAACCGTTCAAAAAGCGATTGAATCATTAGATTCAGACGATACAGATCTAGCACGTATCGTTTCAGAGAAAGAAGATTTAATCGATAATATGGAACGTCGATTCCGTAAAAATCATATCGTCCGTTTAAATGAAGGACATTGTAGTGCACAAGCTGGCATGGTGTTCGTCGATATCGTTTCGAATCTTGAGCGAATTGGTGACCACGCAGTAAACATTGCGGAAGCGATTTTAGGTAAGCACGCATAATAAAATAAGGAGTGACAGCTATGTTATGGATCGGTTGGACATTAGCAATTATCATGTTCGCGATCGCGTTTGTCGGATTGATCTACCCTGTCATTCCATCTGTTGTGTTTTTACTGGCAGGCTTCCTACTTTATGGCGCGTTTGTTTCATTTGAGGAGTTAACTTGGTTATTTTGGGTAATCCAAGTATTGTTCGTTTTGTTATTGTTCGGAGCGGATATGATCGCCAATCTCGTCGGTGTTAAACGCTTCGGTGGCAGCAAAGCGGGAATGTGGGGAAGTACGATTGGTCTGCTTATTGGCCCATTCGTCATTCCAGTGGTGGGTATTCTAGCTGGACCTTTTATTGGTGCAATCATTGCAGAACTCATTTTCTCTCGTGTAGGGATTAAACAAGCTTTTCGTTCAGGAGTCGGCTCTGTCATTGGTTTTCTGACATCAGTTGCTGTAAAAGGCACCATTATGGTGGTCATGATTGTCATTTTTCTATTTTTTCTCCGTTAACAGTCCATTTTCTTTGAATGCTGACTCATATTTTGATAATGTGAAGAGGTAGGGCAAAACAGAGATAATTTAGAGGAGGAATGGAAAATGGCTTATACATTACCAGAACTACCATACGCATACGATGCGTTGGAGCCACACATCGACAAAGAAACGATGAACATCCATCACACGAAACACCACAACACGTATGTAACGAACGTGAACAATGCACTAGAAGGTCACGAAGAACTTCTTAACATGCCTGTTGACGAATTAGTTGCAAACTTGGACAAAGTTCCAGAGGACAAGCGTACAGCAGTCCGCAATAACGGTGGTGGGCACTCTAACCACTCATTGTTCTGGACAATCCTTTCACCAAACGGTGGCGGCAACCCAACTGGAGAAGTTGCAAAAGCAATCGACAAGAAGTTCGGTAGCTTTGACGCTTTCAAAGAAGAGTTTGCTAAAGCTGCAACAACTCGCTTCGGTTCAGGTTGGGCTTGGCTTGTTGTAAACAACGGTGAAATTGAAGTAACATCAACTCCTAACCAAGACTCACCTTACATGGATGGTAAAACACCATTACTAGGTTTGGACGTTTGGGAGCATGCATACTACTTAAACTATCAAAACCGTCGTCCTGACTATATTTCAGCATTCTGGAACGTAGTAAACTGGGATGAAGTAGAAAAGCGTTACCAAGACAATAAGTAATTGAAACCTGACACACATCTAGTTCGTCTAGATGTGTGTTCTTTATTGTTTTCATGCTATAATTCTTATACATAAACTTCCTGAGAAAGGAGATTCCTGTTGAAGAGAAACCAGAAAAAGACGGAGCCGCCCAAAACGGGTCAACGTCAACATATTGCATTTCGAATGAATTTTTTATTTGTAGCGATTTTTGTCCTTTTTTCCTTACTCATATTCCGTTTAGGTTATATGCAAATCGTCAAGGGGGAAGATTATGCACGCAGTCTTGAACGAACCGAGGAGATTGCGGTCAACACGAGCACGCCGCGTGGAAGAATTTTCGATCGCTCGGGAAAAGTACTCATAGACAATGAAGCGAAAAATGCTATCACGTATACGAAAACATCCTCCACGACGACGAAAGAAATGCTTGCGCTGGCAAGAAAAATCGCGAAGTTGATCGACCAAGATACTCACCGTGTCACAATAGGCGATAAACGAGATTTCTGGATATTATTAAATCCTGTAAAAGCAGCTGATAAAGTACCTAAGAAAGAGCAAACTGAGCTCAGTAAAGATGACAATAAATCTCAGAAAGATGTCCAACGGGAAATAAATCAGCTGACACGCGACCGAATCACAGATGAAGAACTAGCTACTTTGTCTGCGGAAGATTTAGAAGTACTCGCTATTTATCGAGAAATGATGGCAGGTTATGCCTATTCACCACAAATTATTAAAAGCGATGGTGTGACCGATAAAGAACTAGCTGTTGTTTCTGAAAGATTGGATCAACTGCCGGGCGTCAATACGACTACGGACTGGGATCGGGTGAAGAAATCCGACAGTGCGATTCTTGGTTCCACAACAAGTCCGGTAGAAGGGATTCCGCGTTCTCACTTAGACTATTTCCTAGCGAGAGACTATTCCCGTAATGATCGCGTAGGAAGAAGTTATTTGGAAGCGTATTACGAAGACTTACTGAAAGGTCAAAAGACGATTGTGAAAAATGTCAAAGACCGCACAGGAAAAGTCGTTGAAACAAAAACGGTGAAAGAAGGAAAGCCAGGTAAAGATTTAATCCTGACTACAGATACTGATTTACAGAAGGCGCTGGAAGATGTCGTATCCAATAAATTATTGCGTTTAAAACAAGGTCCGAATACAGGTGCGTTGGACTCGGCATTCCTTGTCATGCTAGATCCGAATAACGGAGAAATCTTGTCGCTTGTCGGTAAGAAAGTACTAAAGGATGAATCGACAGGACGATGGGCGATACAGGATTACACATATGGTACGTTTACTTCAGCGTATGAAGTCGGATCAACGGTGAAATTGGCGACGATGCTTACAGGTTATAATGAAGGTGCTGCAAAAATTGGTGAAGTTAAAATCGACCAACCAATCAATATTGGCGGCAGATACAAACGATCTTTGTTTAATCCGAATGGTCGAGTGGCATTAAACGACATTTCCGCTATTGGTCGTTCTTCCAACGTATATATGTTCCGTATAGCGATGGGCTTAGGAAAAGCGACATACCGACCAGGACAAGGATTACCAATCGACAAGAAAGCCTTTGATACATTCCGCGAGAACTTTGCGGCATTTGGCTTAGGCGTCAAAACAGGAATCGATTTACCTGGAGAATATACAGGGGTAACCGGTACTGAAACAGTCCCTGGGAAACTGCTTGACTTCTCAATCGGACAGTTTGATACGTATACTCCTCTGCAAATGGCGCAATATGTTGCAACTATTGCTTCTGACGGCAATCGAATAGCACCGAAGATTTTGAAAGAAATTCGTGAACCATCTCCGGATGGGGAAGTGCTTGGCGAGTTGGTTGAGGAAACTCCTGTGAAAGTGTTGAATCACTTGAAAAACTCTCAAGAGGAAATCGATCAAGTGAAGAAAGGTATGAATTATGTATACTATGGCGCGAACGGTACAGCTTCTGGCTTACTAGCGGGTGCACCCTATACAGGAGCAGGAAAGACGGGTACCGCGGAATCCTTTTATTACACAGGTAATAAATCCAACCCAGTTATTCCGACGATTAACCTGTCTCATGTAGGGTATGCCCCTGCAGACAAACCTGAAGTTGCGTATTCCGTTATCATTCCGTATATTTCCACGAATACGAAACGCTATCCATCCGCCACAGCTAGTGAAATCGCCAAAGAAGCACTTGATGTATATTTTGAACAAAAAAGACAGAGAAACTCGAAGGCTGACGACGCATCTCCGGATATGAGAATACAGAAATAAACAATATCAATCAATACAAAAAAGACGAAAACCTCTTGGTTTTCGTCTTTTATATTATAAGCGCAAAAAGATTCTGGCGATTTCAGGGAAGCGCATATCAGAGCGTAATTCATATGTACCGGTTTTAATTTTTCGTGTATATTCATTTTCAATTATATACAGTTCAAATTCTTCAGCATTCTTTATTAACTTCTCGTTTTCTAATTCGCGCGATAGCTCGGCGGGTGTAATACCTGCTTTTACGGTAAAACTCTTTGTGATGATTTCATCCGCTTCATTTTCATCTGGAATCGTTTCTTGCTCAGCTTCTGGTTTACGAATAGATTCTTTTCCAGAAAGGGTTTGTGATATAGCAAGTTCTTTTTTTAGAATAGCTACATCTTCTTTGGAATCGGCCAATTGTTTTTGCAACGAACCTTCTGATGTTTGTTGCTGTACGAAATACAGAATACCACCAGCTATCAAACAACCAATCCCTATGGCGCGCAATATTTCCTTGATCATGACAACCGCACTCCTTTAGAATGTAGCACTCCCGTTACTTCCTTTTCACTAAGTGAAGCGCGTTTGGCAATCTCAGGGACTGTGTAGCCTTGTTTGTGAAGTGATGTGATTTGATTGACGATAATTGCGTGTATTGTTTTTTGAGGTGCTGGTGCAATGGGCTCTGAAGCTGGGGATGCGACCATTAATTCTTCTTCCAGCAAACGTACTCTCTTTTTTAGATTACTCGTTTCTTGATGCAAGCTGATCGATACATTTTCCAACTCATCATCTATTTCGCGAGCCTTATTGCCCACGAAAAACGAGAGAATGACAGCCAATACACCGATGCTGAGTAATAGTAAGGGGATATCCATACTGTTCCCTCCCAAATAACTAGAATTTCCTTCATAATACCATAAGCACATGCTGAATGATATTTGAAACTTTTTGCTGTACAACGATTGATTCTATGGTATAATATATTAGTCGTATAGATCATGCTCATGTTTTACTTATATCTATAGCTATTGAGTGGGAGGGACAGTAATGCGCGTAAACGTAACACTCGCTTGTACAGAATGTGCAGAGCGTAATTATATTACTAAGAAAAACAAGCGTAACAATCCAGAACGTATTGAAATGATGAAATATTGCTCACGTGAAAAAAAGCAAACTTTGCACCGTGAAACGAAATAATCATTAAAACCAAAACCTGCTTCGGTTTTGGTTTTTTCTTACGGGAGGTAGTACAGTGGAAAAGCAGCATCTTCGAAAACAGGTTATACAGCAATTACATCAATTAACTCCATCTGATCACGAACGGAAATCATCCATTATTATAGATAAAGTTCTTGCTTCGGATGAATTTAAGTATGCAGAGACAATCGGAATCACATTATCAAGGTTTCCGGAAGTGAACACGCATCGTTTGATAGAAACCGCCTGGCAAGTCGGGAAGCGAATTGCTATTCCACGATGTATTTCTTCTACGAGAGAAATGGATTTTCGTTTGATTGATTCATTTGATCAAACAGAAGTAGTGTACATGGACTTAAAAGAACCGAAAATAGATTTGACAGAGCCTGTAAGACCGGAAGAAATTGATTTGCAAATTGTGCCAGGTGTCGTATATTCAGAAACAGGTTACCGTATTGGATTCGGTGGCGGTTACTACGATCGCTATTTGATAAATTTTCCATTTGAAACATTTTCACTGGCATTTGACTGTCAAATCAGCCATAATATAGTTAGGGAGCCGCACGATGTTCCGGTGTCCTATATTTACACAGATGAACATATTATAGATTGTCAGAAAGCTCGTGAAGCAAATGAATGAATTTTATGACGTGATGAAATTGCTTAAACGTTTTGGTGTAATCATCTATACAGGCAATAAAAGACAGGATAGCATGATCATGGAGTCCGAGGTCAAAGAACTGTATGACCATCAATTCATTGATCAACAAACATATATTCAAGCATTGCTTGTTTTGAGAAGAGAGCAAACTAGCTAGTAGCTAGTTGATATTATACGAACTACTCATTCCTCGTCTTATGTGAAACTTTTCACTCAGTCAAACGTCTATATATATGATGACTATAAAACAGTATCTAAACGAAACGAAAGGAAGAGATGGAATGAGAAAATTTTCATGGCCTAAGCATTCCGTACTCATTATCGCAGTAATCGCAACTTGGTTGACTACCTATATCGGGTATTTCACCAGTTTCAATATGAAGATCGATAATGCTATGCAACAATTTATCTTACTAATTAATCCCTTAGCATTTCTAATGTTTATTTATGGGGTTGCTTTATTTATTAAAAAGACGAAAACACGTAACCGATATATTTTAGCGGTTAGTTTTATCACATCATTTGTCATGTTTGCCAATGCTGTGTTCTATCGTTTCTTTACGGACTTTATTACACTGCCTCTATTGTTCCAGACAAGTAACTTTGCAGATTTAAGTTCATCTATTACTGAGAATTTACGACTTCTTGACCTATTCTTTTTCTCAGATGTCTTGATTATTTTAGTGGCTATGCGATTCTTTAAGCAAGGACCCGTTCAAGAATCTAGCCGTAAAATGGGACGCAAAGTATATTTCGCAGCAGCTGCTACGTTGATGATGTTCAACTTGGCGCTTGCAGAAGCTCAGCGCCCACAGTTATTGACAAGAAGTTTTGACCGAGAATTGCTAGTTAAAAATATCGGTACGTATAATTATCATCTATATGATTTATTCGTACAATCGAAATCCCATGCACAGCGTACATTTGCTGATGGTACGGAATTGACGGAAATAGAAAACTACGTCAAAGCCAACCACGCACAACCAGATCCAAAAATGTTTGGTTCTGCAAAAGGCAAAAATGTCATTCTCGTTTCACTTGAATCGTTACAAAACTTTGTTATTAATAATGATATGGATGGACATGAAATCACTCCATTCTTAAATGAATTAACAAACGATAAAGATACATTCTACTTTGACAATTTTTATCAACAAACTGGATTAGGGAAAACGTCCGACTCCGAGTTTATCGTGGAGAACTCATTATATGGACGTAACGGTAGTGCAGTATTCTTTACACACAGCGGTAACACATATAACTCGCTTTCTGAACGACTTGGCGAGAATGGGTATGCTACAAGTGTTATGCATGCTAACAGCAAGAGCTTCTGGAACCGTGATATTATGTACAAAGCACTAGATGTACAGAAGTTCTATGACGTAGATAGCTACACAATTGGTGAAGATGAAGCTGTTAACTGGGGAATGAAAGATATTCCTTATTTCCATCAATCTGTTGATTTGATGAAAGATATTAAGCAACCATTTGCTACACGAATGATTACACTAACAAACCATCACCCATTTGATTTGGATGAACAGGATAAATTAATTCCTGAATACACATCAAATTCCAACACGTTAAATAAGTATTTCCAGACAGTTCGATATATGGACGAAGCGGTTAAGGAGTTCTTTGATGACTTGAAGGAAAGTGGTTTGTATGAAGATTCGATTATCATCATGTACGGAGACCACTATGGTATTTCCGAAAACCACAATAAAGCAATGGGTATGTATATGGATAAGGAAATTACACCATTCGATAATGCAGAACTTCAAAAGGTTCCATTGTTCATTCATATGCCAGGATCCGGTGAAGGTAAGCAAATGCATGAGCTTGGCGGACAGGTAGATATCCGTCCTACCGTTCTTCATCTGCTAGGCATTGATACAAAAGCAGATATGCAATTCGGTTCTGATTTATTCTCACCTGATCATGAACCATTCGTCATTTTCCGTGACGGCCGTCTTATCACAGACAAAAATATTTACGCACAGGAAGTTTGCTATGACATTGAAACAGGTGAACCATCACAAGATGAAGCGCAATGTAAGCCGTATATTGAGCGTGCCAACACTGAATTGAATTATTCAGATACTATCATCAATGGTGACTTGCTTCGATTCAAGGAAAGACCAGATGGCAGTCCTGAAATGAAAGAAAGTAAATAACTTGATGAGCTGCGCGGCGCCTATGCCGTGCAGCTTTTTTTAACTATAAACTAACGATAGGGAAGTGAAAGAGTGAAGAAAATACTTATCCCAGTAGTATGCACATTTTTTTTAGTAGCATGTACGCAATCTAAGGATCTTGAAACTGAAGAGCAACCAGTAGAAAATCAAACTGAGTCATTAGAAAAACTTACGGTTTCGCAAGATGATGTGCGTTTTGTTGTAGGTTGGTTGAATGAAACAGCGATTTTGTTCGTTGATCACAAAGATGATGAAGACCGTCTGCTGTCTTTTGATTTGAAGACAGGAGACATACATACGTTATTTACGGCTACTGCAACGATTTCTGAGGTGCAAGTACATCCTACCGCTTCGCAACTGCTAGTCAAAACAGCAGAAGATTCAACGGAAGCTATCATACATATAGTCGATCATGCGGGTGTGCCACTAAATCAAATATCGGTAGAATCCTCTGAACTTGAAATTCAATGGAATGGTATCGACGCTTCCCAAATACTAATTACGGCATTCTCTGATGATTGGAGCTACGAGATTATGCGCTACGACGCAAATGACGATACATTGGTCGCGGTGGATCTCGCTGATCCATTTCCTCGGTGGCTAGGTACTGAAGAGTTGGTGTACATGGGAGAAACAGATGTATTGAAACAATCACTGTCTACAGGAGAAGAAACTACGCTCGCTAATAACGTCAACCAATTCTACTCAGCTACAGATCAAGTATTAATTGAATCATTCGAAGATGAGCAGATACGATATGCAGTTCTAAATACTACCGGGGAAGAGAAAAGCTCTTGGTTGGTTGAAGATGATTCATTCGTGATGGATCGTGCTGTATTTCCAGATGAACATACATTGTTGATGACGATTACCAATCAAACCGAGATGATGCCAACCAGTTTTCTAGTGAAGATACAAGAAGGCAAGGAAGTGAAGCGTCAAGAGCTATCAGAAGGCGGATCGCTAGCTTGCAAAGGTAATAAGTGTTTGACAGGGTATAGTCTGGATACTTGGATTGATATTGAAACTGGCGGGATGGTGAAGTGGTTAGAGATGGAGCCAATTGAATAAACCCTATTATAAATGCTGAGATCCTATCTAGGGGGACTGGGATGCTAGTTGGAGCGTATCCTTCAACGTGTCGAACTTCCCAGATATCGATTCGTAGAATAAAAAAATGGTTCTAAATCAAATGTTGGGGTGGAGTGAATTCAAATCCATCCCTCAACCTAAATGAACGCCAATTTCTTTATACTGTATGTTTAATAAAATCTTCGCCCTAAAGTGATCGAAACGTCTAAAGCCATAGGCA
>NZ_PDZB01000009.1 GCF_002743335.1 Sporosarcina sp. P32b | reverse complement strand
CCAGCTGATAGAGCGGATAGCACGACACTTTGAGCGAGCAGCCCAGCCGATAGAGCGGATAGCGTGACACTTTGAGCGAGCAGCCCAGCCGATAGAGCGGATAGCACGACACTTTGAGCGAGCAGCCCGGCCGATAGAGCGGATAGCGTGATACATTGAGCGCTTAGCCCAGCCGATAGAGCGGACAGCACGACACTTTGAGCGCTTAGCCCCGCCGATAGAGCGCTTGACCAGCATGTTAGAGCACATAACCGAAAAATACGATCACAACAAAAAAAGCCGGTTGGAGAAATGAATCTCCAACCGGCTTTCCGCATTTCATTAACCCGCTACAATATTGACAAGGCGTCCAGGAATCGCAATGATTTTCTTCAATTCCTTACCTTCCATCCACTGCTTCACGTCTTCGTTCGCTAAAGCTACTTGCTCTAACTCTTCTTTCGAGCTATCTTTGTCTACAGTAATTTTCGCACGAATCTTACCGTTGATCTGTACCGCCACTTCCACTGTGTCGTCTACTAATTTTGTTTCATCAAATGTCGGCCACTGTGCATAAGCAATCGTGTCCGTGTGACCTAGTTTCGACCACAGTTCTTCCGCTAAGTGAGGCGTGATCGGTGAAATTAATAGCAAGAATCCTTCGATGTATGCTTTTGGCAACTTCTCCACTTTATAACTTTCATTGATGAAGACCATCAATTGAGAAATTGCTGTGTTGTTACGCATAGCTTCGTAATCTTCCGTAACTTTTTTCACTGTTTGATTATAGATTTTCTCTAGAGGTCCACCTGTTTCATCCGTCAATTTATCCGTCAATGTATTATCTTCATTAACGAGTAGACGCCAAATGCGATCTAGGAAACGACGGGATCCGTCTAAACCATTCGTTGACCATTCTTTCGATGCGTCAAGTGGTCCCATGAACATTTCATAAATACGCAACGTGTCTGCACCGTGTGAATGAACGATATCATCCGGGTTGATGACGTTACCTAGTGACTTAGACATTTTCACATGTCCTTCGCCTAAGATCATCCCTTGGTTGAAGAGCTTTTGGAACGGCTCTTTCGTTTGTACAACACCGATATCGAACAATACTTTATGCCAGAAACGAGCGTATAGTAAATGCAGTACCGCGTGCTCCGCTCCACCTACGTAAATATCAACCGGCAACCAACGCTCAGCCAATGTTGGATCAATGATCATGTCATCGTTATTCGGATCGATATAACGCAAGTAATACCAGCAGCTTCCTGCCCATTGTGGCATCGTGTTCGTTTCACGACGACCTTTCATACCTGTTTCCGGATCGACTACATTGACCCACTCCGTAATGTTTGCAAGTGGTGATTCACCTGTTCCACTCGGCTTGATATTGTCTGTTACCGGCAACATCAATGGCAATTCCGATTCATCGACAGTAGTCATCGTGCCATCTTCCCAGTGAATGACAGGAATGGGCTCGCCCCAATAACGCTGACGGGAGAATAACCAGTCGCGTAGACGATACGTAATTTTGCGTTCGCCCGTACCATTCTCTTCGAACCATTCGATCGATTTTGAGATGGCTTCTTCTTTTCCTAAACCATTCAAGAAGTCCGAGTTCACGTGCTCGCCTTCCCCTGCATAGGCTTCTTCTTCAATGTTGCCGCCTGCCACTACTTCCACAATTGGCAAATCAAATTTCTTCGCAAACTCATAGTCACGCTCATCATGTGCAGGAACCGCCATGATTGCACCTGTTCCATAAGTAGCCAAGACGTAATCCGCGATCCAAATCGGCATTTTCTCACCGCTTGCTGGGTTGATTGCATACGCTCCAGTGAATACGCCTGATTTGTCTTTAGCCAAATCTGTACGCTCAAGATCACTCTTTGATTTTACTGAATCAATGTATTCTTCGACTGCTTTACGCTGTGCATCGGTAGTAATCGAACTGACTAATTTATGTTCAGGTGCCAATACTGCATATGTCGCGCCGAATATCGTGTCTGGACGTGTAGTGAACGCTTCGAATGAATGCTCAGTATCCGCAATTTCAAACTTTAATTGTGCACCTTCAGAACGACCGATCCAGTTACGTTGCATATCTTTTAAGCTCTCCGGCCAATCCAAATCATCTAAGTCTTCTAACAAACGGTCTGCATATTCCGTAATACGCAAAACCCATTGGCGCATCGGACGACGTTCAACTGGGTGATTTCCACGCTCAGACAAGCCATCGATGACTTCTTCATTCGCAAGAACTGTCCCTAGTGCCGGGCACCAGTTGACAGCTACTTCATCGATATACGCGAGACCACGCTTATATAGTTGAATGAAAATCCACTGCGTCCATTTGTAATAGCTTGGATCCGTTGTATTGATTTCACGAGACCAGTCATAAGAAAATCCGAGATCCTGCATTTGGCGTTTGAACGTTGCAATGTTCTTCGCTGTGAATTCAGCTGGATCATTTCCTGTATCAATCGCATACTGCTCAGCAGGCAATCCGAACGCATCCCATCCCATAGGGTGCAATACGTTATATCCTTGCTTACGTTTGAATGCACTTAAAATATCTGTCGCGATATAGCCAAGCGGATGCCCAACATGCAGACCCGCGCCTGACGGATAAGGGAACATATCCAATGCGTAAAATTTAGGCTTGGATGGATCATCAATCATTTTATATGTATCGTGATCTTTCCAATACTTCTGCCATTTCTCTTCAATTTTCGTGTGTTGATAACTCATGTCCAAAACTCCTCCAATAAGATTCAATTTCTGCTTCATGTATTGGCGCGTACAGATAAAAAAAGACTCCCGTCCCTCTGTAAAGGGACGAGAGTCTATATAGTTTCCCGCGGTACCACCCAAATTGACGGATTATGCCGTCCAACTTGATTCCTTAACGCGGAGTACGGTATTAGTTACAAGTATTCACCAATACAGGCTCAAAGGCGAGTTCGTTCTTCACTCATACAGACTTGCACTAACCGTCTGCTCTCTAAAAAGTAGCGTAAGAAGTACTATTCCTCATCATGGCCTTCATTATTTTATTCAGTTTACCCGAAACGCAAGCTGAATACAAGCCTTCTCTGTTGCTTTTTGTCGTATACTAAATAGTTCCCGCGGTTTGTTGTGTGATATCCCTGTATATTCCGTGGTACAATGTCTGATGTAAAGGAGCTGTACATAATGAATGAAATCAATCTTCCGTTTCCAAGTGAAGGGAAACGATACCATACATGGTCAAGACATTTAAAGGATACATTCGGTTGTAAAATTGCGAAAGTAGCGCTTGACGCGGGGTTTGATTGCCCGAATCGTGACGGTACGGTTGCACATGGCGGCTGTACGTTTTGTAGCGTGGCAGGCTCAGGTGATTTCGCAGGAGATCGCGTAGATGCCATTGAAGTTCAATTTGCCGAAATCAAAGAACGTTCTCAACGAAAATGGAAAGATGCAAAATACATGGCGTATTTCCAAGCCTATACGAATACCCACGCCCCTCTTCCCGTTCTAAAAGAAAAGTTCGAAGCAGCGTTGGCACAAGAAGGCGTTGTGGCATTATCAATTGCGACGCGTCCTGACTGCCTACCGGATGACGTAGTAGAGTATTTAGCTGAGCTCAATGAACGCACCTATCTATGGGTAGAGCTCGGCTTGCAGACGGTTCATGAATCTACCGCAAAACTCGTCAACCGCGCGCATGATTTCGAATGCTACAAAGAAGGCGTCGACAAGTTACGTAAACATAATATTAATATTTGCAGTCATATCATCAACGGCTTACCTGGTGAAACCGAGGAAATGATGATGGAAACCGCTCAAGCCGTTGCTGAACTTGATGTTCAAGGTATTAAAATTCATTTACTGCATTTATTAAAAGGAACACCTATGGTCAAACAATACGAAAAAGGCAAACTTGAATTTTTAACGAAGGAAGCGTATATCAATCTAGTCGTCGATCAACTGGAAATCATGCCTCCTGAAATGATCGTGCATCGCATCACGGGTGACGGCCCAATCGATTTATTAATTGGACCGATGTGGAGCGTCACGAAATGGGAAGTATTGAATGGAATTGATCAAGAACTGGAGAGACGTAATAGTTGGCAAGGGAAAAAATATTTGCAAGAGGTGAAATAATGTGACAAACATATTGCTGCACCGCGTATTGCCGATAGCGAAACGGCTAATTACTGAACGCGTGCAGCCTGGAGATACAGTCGTCGATGCGACCGCTGGTAACGGCAACGACACACTCTTCTTAGCTGACTTAGTCGGTGACGAAGGACAAGTACTAGCATTTGATATTCAGCAACAAGCCCTTAAAACAACGGAGCAACATCTTGGTGAGCTAGCCAGTCGCGCTACACTCATTCATGATAGCCATGCGAATGTCCGCCAATACGTAGAGGGCGAAATTAGCGGAGCTATGTTCAACTTAGGCTATTTACCATACAGTGAAGATCCCAGTATCATCACGACGCCTTCATCTACGATTGCCGCACTCGATGCGTTACTTGGTTTACTAAAAAAGTCCGGCATTATCACGATCACCGTATACGATGGGCATGAAGGTGGAGCTGAAGAACGTGATGCACTGCTTGACTATGTCTCGACTTTGCACCAAGGTGATGTGCATGCGATCCGCTATGAATTGCTAAATCAAAGAAGAAACCCTCCATTTTTACTTGCACTCGAGAAAATGAAAGATTTTACAGAAGTGCGTACAGTAGAAGCTGGAGAATCATAAAACCCGTTGCCACCTAACATGGTGGCAACGGGTTTTAGTTAATCAAATTTACGGATATCTGCAATTGGATCAATTGTTAAAAAGTCTACTTCATTCACAAATCGCATTAGTTTTTCTGCAGTTTCAAAGGCTGAGCTTAACTGGCCTTCCCGCTTATACGCTTCAAAACGCTTCAAGTGTGGAAATTGGTGTTCAGATGATGAACGAATCGTCTCTTGCATCCCTGTATCGATAATGCCTGGTGCAATCGATACAATTCCAGTTGGATAATCCGCCATTTTCTGCTCCTCTGCAACGACACGTGAAAACTGATCAAGTCCAGCCTTCGTCGTACAATAAATCCCCCAACCTTCATACGCACTGCGCCCGGCTCCAGAAGAAATATTCATGATCTTTTTTGTTCCCTTGAAATCTTTCAATGTATCGATAAATGTATTCATTAAGTGAATCGGTGCCGTTAAATTCAATTTAATCGCTTGCTCCACTTTTTGAGCATCCAATGAACCTACCAAACTGATCGGATCTACCATACCTGCATTATTGATCAATGTGAATGAACTAGCTTCGTCCATATGTTGACTCACTATTCCTCCAAGAATGGCAGTCGCTCTCTCACAGTCTGCGAGATCTACTTCATACATCGTATGTAACTGATCTGGATTCGTCCGTGCCATACCGTACACTGTTGCTCCCGTCTCTTTAAATTGACTAAGTAATTGTTGACCGATTCCTTTTGAAGCGCCTGTAATGATGATAATATCCATTTGTATCTGCTCCCTTTCTATACGAATCAACTAATTAGTGATTCTATGTATGTTGTTGCACCTTCCACTGTCTTAGTTGGTAACTCAAAAAATAGTATCCAGCAATACACTGCAATAGCCACTATAATGATGATCAATAAAATCGCTTGACGTTTATTCATTATTTCACGTCCCCCACCCATTCGACTCTCTACTTTCTACTATATCATAATAAACAAACGAGTCCGTCACTCACGTTTCATTGAATGACAAACCCGTTCACTGAATTTAAGATTGAGAAACAAATGTATGTGCTCCACCATTTTTAATACGTAGTAAATCTGCCAGCGTCTTCACGCCTTGACGATCGAGTTTTCTTAGTAATGCTGTAAATACATGCGCTGTCGTCAACGCATCACCTAATGCACGATGGCGTTCAAAAATCTCCGTGCCGAATAAACGTGCATAGTCTTCCAAGTCCTGCTGTTCACCCGTAGGATTCAAATAATTAATCAAATGCATCGTATCGAATGATGTAGGGGTTTGAAATGTACATTTCTGACGACTTAATTCTTTCTTAATGACCATTTCATCAAAACTAACATGGTGCCCAACCCACCCTGCGCTTTTATGTTTTTCAATAAAAGCAAAATATTCTTCGATAGCCGGAAGAGGCATCGGTGCATGGTCGACTTGTGATTGCTGTATAGTCGTCAGTTTGCTAATAACAGGAGGAATATCTCTGGATGGATTCACGAATGTTTGAAATACATGATCCGTAACCTCAAATCCTTCAACTTGTACGGCACCTATCTCAATCATTCGATCGCCTGCACCAATAGCAAAACCGGTAGTTTCTGTATCAAATACTGTAAAGTTCATATCTTGCAGCGGCGTATTTAGTTGAATTGATTGCTGTAATTCGTATGTCAATTTCTTCTTTTTCCAAAACACGATATCGCCCCCTACCTCTATAGTACATTATGCGCCAATTTTGTACAGGGACCTTTATCTATATTATCTTAAAGTTTTGATAATAAATGCGTTTGAAGTGCTCTGACTGTATCTAGCGTTGTACGTAATTCGTTCAATTCCCATCTTCTCAGCTTGCGCAAGTCGATTTCTGTAGATATTTTCTCCCCGCGTAAATGTTTCTCCCACGACATGGAAATACGAATACTCAAGGATATTTCATACGCATGGCGAATTTCTTCCGCAAAGTCTTTAGTGAATTTCTTCTTTTTCTGCAAAGCCGATATAATCTCAAGAGGTGTCGCGTTGATAATCCCATTATTGACCGCTAAGATTTGCAAACAATGATGAAGCGGGAATAAAGCATGTTTCTTAATATCAATCACATCCGCTTTACTGCGGCCCCTGAAAATGTTCAAAAAGTTTTGTTGCAATTGTGGTATCGGTTTTTCTCTTTCCTGTTGTGCCATATAGTAAATAAACGTAGCAGATTTTCTTAACAAATCATGGACCATTTCAATAAACCGATCATTGACAGCAGTTTCACCGTAGAGGAATCGGAATGACAGGAAGTTGTATCCGAGCAAGATTTGTTCAGGTGTAGATTGCAGCGCCCATTGGCGAATACGCTCGTGCCAAATTGCCATCGTGCCACGCCACTGCGATTCACTAGCCATCATGAATCCGATACACCTAGTATATCCAGCTTGCTCAAGATGAACGACAATTTCATTGCCCAGAAGTTCGAAATAGTTCTCTACTTGTTGAGACTCTTCTCTCGTTACATCTTCATAAACAAGGAAGTGGTCCTGATCTGTCAGCATAAACTGCTCTCCACGTGCACCACTGCCCATCTGGTACCAGGCAAACGCAACAGGTGGTCTACCTTTCCCTTGATCTTCAAGTGACTGCACAGCCAGCATAACGCAGTGCTTAGCTAGACGATCATAGAACTTCGTAATGATTTCCAATGTATGGATCGTGGATATTTCATCCTGTATTAAGTTGGACAACACATCGTAAATCGCCGCTTTAACAACAGGTAATTTTTCAAAGGAAGCTTCTTCTATCGTTTTTAAAATATTCATGGAGTTACGATCGCGTTTCGTCATCAACGTAGCAAATGTCACGATCCCTATAGGCTTGCCTGCTTTGACTACAGGTAAATGCTTGATACCATGTTTATAAAATTTAGTCAAAGCCTCATAATAATAATCGGATACCTTGATCGTATGCGGTTTTTTCGTCATGACATCTTTTGCCTTAAGTCCGATGGGAGAACCTCCACCCGCTATTACTCGTTCGACCAGATCTTTTTCCGTTACGATTCCAAGTAGTTTACCGGACTGATCTGTAACAATAATGGAACTGATGGAGTGTTTAATCATCAATTCAGCGATTTCTCTCGTTTCCGCTTCCGCATGGATTGTCACCACTGGACTGCTCATGAAATCCTGTACTCGACGGACATACGGTTCACTTTCACCATATTCGTCAGCCAAACGAACTTGCTCCCCTAATGAAGTATAGACATTCGCTAAACGAATCGACATTTTGCGCAAGACATAATCGCGCACATTTTGATCGTCCATCCGATGCTTAATTACTTCATACGGAACTTGGAGACAAACGGAGCCCTCTGCCACGACCATATCAATATGATGTTTATCCAATGGTCGAGCCATTTCCCCTAAATAGTAAGCAAAGTTGGAAAAGCCAATGATTTCATTTTCTTGAATAAACTCCAGTGTTACCGAGCTGCCATCTTGTCCTTCTATCTGAACCTCCGCAGACCCTTTCAACACAATGAGCAACCCTTCTTGGGGTGTTTTGAAATAGTTAGATTTCTCCGCTTCTTCATACATTCTCAGCTTGCATTCAAGCAACAACTGTTCAAATTCCTTGTTTGGCGTGTTTATAAATAACGGATTTTCATGAATTTTATCATACCATTCCTGATCTTTCACCATCTTCAGCATTTCAAAACCCCCTGTTTCGTATTAGCTATCACACGACTTCACTTCATATTATTCAAATGCAAATGTCATCAGTACCTATATGTTTCCTCCTAGTACTCTTCAAGCGGGAATGTTCCATAAACAATCAATGTCTAGCCTACTTCTGCAGTGTGTCATTTTAATAAAAAATGGCCCCCTCTTCTGTCGTGCTTGTAGAAGAGAGAACCATTTGTTGAAAATCAAGCTAGTTATTAAAGATCGAGCTCTTTGTAGCCAGTTTCTGCTTTGAAACGAACTTCTGCATATGAAACTTCATCTTTCTCGTGACGTTTAGAGCTAACAAGTGTACCAATAACTGCAGCAAGGAAACCTGCAGGGACGGAAACAATAGCCGGGTTAGCATACGGGAAGATTGGATTACCAGTGATTAGAGTAGCACCTTCAACTGGGTTCATTACAGAAGGACTGATCGCAACAAGAACTAACGCAACGATAAGACCTGTCAACATAGATGCAACCGCACCTGTTGTATTGAAACGCTTCCAATAGATTGTTAAAAGAATAGTTGGTACGTTTGCGGATGCAGCAACACAGAATGCTAGTGATACTAAGAACGCAACGTTCAACTTTTCTGAACCAAGTGCTAGAAGGATAGAGAATACACCGATAGCGATGGAAGCCCAACGCGCAGCATTTACCTGTTGTTTCTCTGTTACGTTACCATTTTTAAAGATTTGTCCATAAATATCGTGAGCGATTGCAGATGCACCTGAAAGTACAAGGCCTGCAACAACTGCTAGGATTGTCGCGAAAGCAACAGCTGCTACGAAGGATTCAAGTGCGTCTCCGCCAAGAACTCCAGCTAGCATTGGCGCTGCCATGTTACCTGCGGCGTTTTCTGCAATGATTGCGTCTGCTCCAACGAATTTAGCTGCGCCAAATCCAAGGAAGATCGTCAATACATAGAAGATACCAATAATCCATACAGAATAAATTACGGAAGAACGTGCTGTTTTCGCATCTTTAACTGTGAAGAAACGCATTAAGATGTGTGGAAGACCAGCAGTACCTAAAACTAGTGCGATCAATACTGATATAAGACCGATTGTGTCTGTGTAGACAACACCTGAGTGAAGGAATGCTTCACCATGTGGAGTAGCAGTTTTCATTGTCTCGAACATGCTGATAAAATTGAAGTTAAACTTCATAAGTACCAAGAAGGAGATAATGATTGTCCCCAACATCAAAAGAATTGCTTTTACGATTTGTACCCAGCTTGTTGCAGTCATTCCACCGAATAGAACGTAGATTAACATCATCGTTCCAACGATTAGAACAGCAATCCAATACTCGATACCGAATAATAATTTAATAAGAGCTCCTGCACCAACTAATTGTGCAAGCATGTAGAACATTACGATTGTAATTGTGTTCAATGCTGCTGCTCCACGCACTTTCTTAGCGCCGAAACGAGCACCAATCATATCTGCCATCGTAAACTTACCCAAGTTACGTAGTGGTTCAGCAATCAAGAATAAAACAACTAGATAAGCTGTTAACCAACCAATACTATAGTAGAAACCATCAAATCCGTTAAGTGAAATCGCACCTGCGATACCTAGGAACGATGCGGCTGATAAGTAGTCACCAGCAATCGCCATACCATTTTGCCAACCTGTTAATGAACCACCGGCAGTATAGAAATCACTTGCGGTAGTCGTTTGCTGTGCCGCCCAGTATGTAATGTAGAGCGTCAGCGCAATTACTGCGAAGAATATAACATATGAAATCCAACTCATGAACTAAACCCCCTTATTTTAAAACATTTTTCTCTATAATCTTATCTACTTCAATATCAAATTGTTTTGCTTTGTTCATGTAAATGGATGTGAATATCCATACCATCACGAACATAGAGAATGCATAGATCCAAGTCCATGTCATCGCACCAATTGCAGGTTTTTCTAAAATTTTTGTATAACCAGTTAATAATGGAAGAAGGAAGTACGCCGCGAAGAAGAAAACAACATACGGTCTAGAGAAGTTTTGCTTTCTTTTTACAAGACCTTTAAAGTCTTCTGATTGAACGAGCTTTTCATAGTCCATCGTGGATTTCCCACGTGCCACTTGATTAGTCATTAGTTAATCCCCTTTCTATTTTATATTACGAAGTAAAGTAGTTCATATTCCCCCCATTTCACTGAAACCGCTTTCATCATCAAGCTAAATCGATAATGTATTACAGCGTATTCGGATATCCATTTGTTATAGTACACATGTAAACGATACCAAACGTTTACTAGATTTGCAATGACTTTTTAGAAGATTTGTAAAATTTGATCTACTAAAGGAAGCAAATCCACTATAGACATTAATCTATCAAATACAAGCGGAAACTACAAGAACTATTTGCATTTATCTCAACATTTTTAAATATTATCTTATATGACGTTATGAAGATTTCCAATTATTTCTTTGAATTTTGCTTAATACTGTTAAACAACAGAAAAAAGTTGTAGTATATTGTATATTGGTTATCAGTAAAAATAGCTTTACGTGAAGACAACTTTTGGAGAAAGATGGTGGGATAAATTGCCTATACCAACTAACCATGCACTACCCATACGAAAGACGGCCAAGGAAAATGCGTTTAGTCAACTGCAAAAATGGATTATCGATGGTACCCTACAGCCCGGAGAAAAGTTAAATGACGTTGAATTAGCAGAAGCACTTGGAGTAAGTCGGACACCTATACGGGAATCACTACAATTATTAGAAGTTCAAGGATTTGTTCAAATGTTTCCGGGTAAAGCAACCCAAGTGACAGATGTAGATCGTGAATCTATTTCAGATTTGCTCCCTCCACTCGCTGCGTTGCAAGCATTATCAGCTGAACTTTGCATACCCAATCTAACTGAAAGTATTATTAAGAAATTACGTGAAACGAATAAGAAATTCGCGCTAGCAGTTGAAAAGGAAGATTATTTCCAAGCTTTGAAAACAGATGAAAAATTCCATCAAATCATTGTAGACACAGCGAATAATCCATATATTTCTTCGATGCTTGTCTCATTACAAGCCCATGTACGTAGACTCTTCTTTCATAATTCCATTATACTGACGGAGAAATCGATTACAGAACATGATCAGATTATAGATTTAATGAGTAAGCGTGATGGTGAGCAAGTTACAAAAGTTATGAGGGAAAATTGGTTACGCGCGATCGAGGAGTTTCATTCGATTGAAAAAGTCGATTCGTAAATAGATAGGAAAACAGGATCCGGAATAATCGGATCCTGTTTTCATTTTATGCTTTTTCATTTGTAGAGATCACTTGGACACTTTGCGCTCTTTTATTGTTTACTATCGCTACAATAGCCGTTACAACTATCACAATCAATACTGGAACTAACCAGCCGATACCTTCTGTATAGTATGGGATGTACGCTGTATACGCCTCTTGTACAGTCTCAAGCCAATTCGGCATAGGCTTCTCTACTAGTGAATAAAATTTCACAAGCGCTTCAATGAAACTGACAAAGAAAGCCGTTATGGTCGCTGTTCGATATACCAAACTGGATTGATGGAATAAAGGGCCAGTGAACGTCAACAGAATTAAAACCATTGCCAGTGGATAAAGTAGAACGAGTACAGGAAGCGAGTAATTAATAATGTTCGCTAAACCGAAATTCGCTACGACCAAACAAAATACTGAAAAGAAAACTACAAAGAATTTATAACTTATTTTCGGGATAATCGTATGGAAATACTCTCCACATGCAGTCAGTAGCCCTATAGCCGTTGTTAAACAAGCAAGCATAATCACTACACCGAGCAACACTAGACCTGTTGTACCGAATAAATGCGAGGAAGTTTCACTTAACACAGAACCTCCACCATCCAGATAGCCAAATAAATCAACCGATGTGGCACCCAGATAAGCAATACCGATATATATAATGGCTAAAAATCCAGCTGCTACAAATCCTGTCTTAACCGTAGAAGCCAATATTTGCTTCTTACTAGTAATGCCCATTGCACGCAATGCGTTAATCACAATGATTCCAAATACTAACGAAGCTAGTGCATCCATCGTGTTATAGCCTTCAAGAAAACCTGTAAAGAACGGCGTTTCATTATAAGGCGCTTGCGATACTTGCGCACTTCCCATCGGACTAAGAAGAGTCATACCAATTAAACCAATCAATATGATAATGATAAGTGGCGACAAATACTTACCGACCCGGTCGACAATTTTTGCAGGGTTCAATGATAGCCACATGCTAATACCAAAGAAAGCTAATGTAAATATAAAACGTGCGAGATCGATTGAAAATCCGTTTAAAAATGGCGCAACACCAATATCAAATGCTACAGCTCCTGTACGTGGTGCTGCAAAGAAAGGCCCAATCGTTAAGTAAAGTATCGCTGTAAATAGAATAGCGTATACTGGGTGAATTCGGCTTGCTAAGTCTTGCAAATCTTTCCTTCCAGAAAAACCGATAGCCAATATACCTAAGAAAGGCAAACCTACTCCAGTAAACAAAAAGCCGGCCATCGCTTTCCACGTTTGATCTCCAGCTAGCTGTCCTAGCTCTGCAGGGAAGATTAAATTACCTGCTCCAAAAAACAATGCGAATAGCATAACCCCAATAACGAGACTCGATGAAAATGATAATTTCTTCTCCATATGTATAAAATTCCTCCCAAAGTCAACAGCACTTATTTGTATGCAATATATCACGTTCCCTTATATTACTCTTCCCTATTTAGAAAATCAACAGCCAGTCAAATCATTTAATTTTTGTCTATATTGCTAACTTACTGACTATTTAAGCTGAATTACAATAGAGTTCTCAAAACAGAAAAAACTGACCTCAAAAGAGATCAGTTTAGACTAATAAGAAAATAAATGTAAACAACTAAATTAAATAGAAAGCAGTTTTGGGTTTCCATAGCAGAGTCGATTAACAGTGCCACGCTACTCCCCCAAAACTTGCCTACGATTCAAAAACTATTCCATCAAGTCAAAACAAATTTCGTCTTGCTGTAACCTTCTTTCAACTTGGTTACTTGCAATGTAGCAGGTATAGCCTCTTTCATTTCATCGATATGTGAAATAATACCGATCATTCTACCCGACTGTTGAAGAGCGATCAGTGTATCAATAGCTTTTTGGATAGCCTCCTCATCCAATGCACCAAATCCTTCATCAATAAACATCGTCTCCATACGAACAGCACCTTGGAAGCTTTGAATGACATCTGCCATACCCAGCGCCAAACATAAGGAGGCGTTAAACTTTTCACCACCTGATAACGTCTTAACGTCTCGTGTCTGTCCTGTATACGCGTCATGAACGTCAATACCTAATCCACTTTGTTTCCCTCTGGTTTCCTGACGATCACTGCGGACGAGTTCATATTGTCCATTTGATAGGTCGCGAAGACGAATATTCGCTGCTTGAATGATACGCTCTAAATACTCGATTTGAATATAACGCTCAAAGGAAATCTTCAAATGGTTTTGACCGCGGACTATATCATAGAGATTCGCAATCTTTCCATAGGTCTTTTCTAGCTCTGCTTCCTTAGTTTTACTTGTTTCTAATTCATTATGAAGATCCTGTGCCGCTTGTTCCCATGCCTTTGATTGATTGTACTGCGCAAATGCTTCTTCATATTGTGTTTTCAGCGCTTCTACTTGTTGCTCTATGATTTCAATATCAGTTGGCTGTTTGCCTTCAACTGTCTTTTTGAGTTCTTCTATGGAAGATTTTAACGTATGAAGCGTTTGGGCAAACACTTGAAGTTGTTGTTGTATAGCCTGGCGTTTTGACGTTGGCAGTTTCACTTGTATATACTTCTCTTCCGAAGTAAAGCCCTCTTCGGTCAGCCGTTTTGAAAAGAAAGCCGAACTTTGATCCAATTTCTCTTTCATATCCGCTAGAGACTTTTTCTCCAGAACTTCACGAGATTCCCATTTTGTTACCTCAGTTGAAGCGTCTTGTAAGTTCTGTTGAACAGCCTTCCAAGCACTTTCAAGTTTCTGACTAGTTGTTTCTTTAGATGCAATTTGTTGTTGCAATGCGGATAGTTCCTGTAAGTTTTCAGGAATCTTAGTGAGTGCATAGTTATAGAGGGCTCGCTTCGTTTCAAGCTCTCCTTTTGATTCATTTCGCTGCAATTCTAATTTCTTCATTTCTTCGGTAAGTTCTTCCATGGACTTTTCCGCTTCATTTATCTTGTCTTTCTTTTGTTTCAATAACTCTCGCTTATTTCTAAGGACAGCTACTTTCTCCGTCAGTTCTACATGTTCTTTTTGATAATCGCGATGCAAATCTACTTGGTGCTCTTTCAATTCCGCTTCAATTAATTCAATACGTTGCTGGACTTGTTGCAATTCCGCTTGCTTAGTATGGAAAATCTGTTCTTTATTCGTTAACTCCAGCTTAGCCGTGTCTATTTGTTGCTTTGATACGTGCTCGGCTTCTACACCACCAGCTTTAGCTGGATGGTCGATACTCCCGCAAACTGGGCAAGACTCTCCATCATGAAGTGAAGCAGCAAGAACTACCGCCTGATTACTAATCCAACGATTCTCAAGGGCTTGATAGGCATCTGTATAATGCCCCACTTGTTGCTTAGCCGTTTCATACTGCGCCTCAAGTTCTTGTCGTTGTGCTAGTTGTTGGCTGTATGAAGCTACTAGTTTTGCAATGGCTTTGCTAATCGCAAGTTGGTCCAACAACTGTTCATATTCTTCTAATGAAGTTTCCAACTCTTTAATTTCATTTTTTTGAACTATAATAGATTCTTTTTGTTGCGTGGATGATTGCTGATTTACTAGCAAGGATTTCTCCACTTGGTCGACCGTGTTCTTGAGTGACTCTAACACTTGACGTTGTGCAGTGAGTCCCGAAACGGTTGGAAGTAAATTATGTAGCGTAAGCAACTGTTCTTTTACTTCATTTCGCTCAGATTCTTTCGCTAGTTCCTCATTGTAAGAAGCCTGTGCGGACACTAGCTTTTCTTCTGCATCCGCTAGAAACGTAACAGCATCAGAGTAGCTACGCTCTTTCTTCTGCCATTCAATCTGATTCGTCTTTACTTGATGTTCTACATCTTCTAATCTCGCAGCCCGTTCAGCTTGCTGTAATTGCTGTTCAAGACTTTTCATCTCTAGTTGTTTCGCCTGCAAGCCATCTAATTCGTTTTGTCGTTGGAGCAGCTTTGTAAATTGTTCATTAATTGAACGCGCATCATGTAGCGCCTGTTGTTTTTCGTTATGAAAGGTATAGAGTCTAGTGTATTCTTTATGTGTTTCTTTAGATTGCGTCTCATGATGTGCATGTTCTTGTTGAAGACCTAATACGAGCTGATAGTAATTCGGGTACTCTGACTGTAATTCTGTAAAGATTAAAGAGTCGCGCGCAGGTAACTTTGCTGGAATTTGATGAAGAATCGCATCACTCATCTGTTTTTCTCGAAGGTATTCCACGTTCGCTTTTTCTTTTTTCACTTTTAACCGTTCAACAATTTTCTGATACGGTTCAGTTTTAAATATTTTACGCATGATCGCTTCTTTATTCGCTGTATCAGATGTCAAGAACTTACGAAATTCTCCCTGAGGCAACATCATGATTTGACTAAATTGTGCATGCGTAAAGCCTAACAATTGTTCAATCTTATCATTTACTTCGGTAACAATTTGGCGATCAACCGCCGGAATGAATTGCCCATCTTTTTCTTCAAATAATTCACAGCGACCTAAAGTATCCGATTTATTGCCCTTTTTTCTGTAAGGAATTTGACGCACGACTCGGAATCTACGCTTATGGATATCGAACGTCAATTCTACAGTCGTCTGAATTTCATCGTCTGCAAACTGACTGCGCAATGCTTTCGTATCGGTGCGATCCTCTCCACTTGCCTGTCCGTATAATGCGAAGCAAATGCCATCGAAGATCGTAGTTTTTCCTGCACCCGTTTTTCCGGAAATGACAAATAAACGATGATCTTTCAAATCACGAAAATCAACTATTTCCTTATCTTTATACGGCCCAAATGCCGTCATCGTTAATGTAATGGGTTTCATGCACGATCTTCCTCCTTCATAACATCCCACAAAACTTCAGCGAATAGCTCTTTCGTTTCTTCATCTACTTCTTCGCCTTGAAGTTCTTTAAAGAAGGAAGCAAACATCGTTTGGTCGTCTTCTTTTTTCTCCACATTAACTGTTCCGCCTAGGCTGTCTGTAGAAGAAGCAAATAGTTTACGTTCTACATGCATCGCATTCGGAAAGACGGAACGAATTTTCTCCATCGGTTGTATGACCGGCACCGTATCCAGCAGTTTGACGAACACATAATCTTCATTGTGTGGCATCTCTACTATATCTTCCATCGTGCCTTCAACTGTTCGTACATCATGAAGAGGAGTCAGTAGCCTTTTCTCAATTTCCACTTCGCCATTTTCTCCTAACTCCACAATGAGGTAGCCCTTTTGATGATTCTCTTCGGAAATAGAATACTTTAATGGCGAACCAGAATAACGAATAGTTTCATTGCCTACAAAATGCGCCTGATGTAAATGACCAAGCGCTGTATAATGAAACGGCTCAAATACATCTGATGAAATATATTCAGCTCCACCAATCGATAATGGTCGTTCTGCGTCACTAGTATTCTCTTCTTTCTCACCATGCTTCGTAATGAACGCGTGACCCACTAGAACATGTCGAGCATCTTTGTCCATTGACTGTTCTATACGCTCGATGATTTTTTTCATAGCTTGCTGATGACTAGAAATCGACTCATCTCCGAGCACGTGACGAACGATCGAAGGATCTGCGTATGGAATTAAATGAAAATAGACATCACCATATTCGTCTTGGAGCTTTATTGGTGACAAGTGCGGAGATAATTCTCCTGTTATGTATAACCCTTGATTTTTCATGAACGTACTTCCAAAATGAAGGCGGCTAGGGCTATCGTGGTTTCCTGCAATAGCCATGACAGGAATTTTCAAATCGATGACAATTTCCTGTAAAACCTCATTCAACAGCCCTACCGCTTCCGTTGGCGGTATTGCACGATCATACAGGTCCCCCGCGATAATGATCGCATCCGGTTGTTCTCTCTTAATTTCTTCTATAAAGGCTTGTAAAATATAACGCTGATCTTCAGTCATATACACTCCTTGCACGAGCTTGCCGAGATGCCAGTCTGCAGTGTGGAAAATTTTCAAGATGTTTCCCCTCTCTTTATCTGTAAAAATGGAGACAAGAAGAATAGCGTACTAGAGAAGTGGTATAAAAATTACTCGTCTACTACGCTCATTCTTCTGTCTCAACTTACTTACTATCTACTTTTTGATCTGCTTCATTCAGTATTTCTCCAATTTTACGTTCATTGATAACGAGATCGGCAAAGCGATCCATTTCTGTAGGTTCCATATTGATAATGACCAACTTCGCGCCTTGCTCTTTTGCGATCAATGGAAATTGATTTGCAGGTGTAACGGTTAATGATGATCCAAGGACAATGAAAAGATCTGCTTTCTCACTTTCAAATATCGCTTGAATAAATGCTTCTTCCGGCAACATTTCTCCGAATAACACAACGGACGGACGTAACGTACCGCCACAATCGCAGTAAAACTCATCAAGTTCGTAACGTTCGTTCCCATATGCTTTTCCACATGTTTCACAATGGACATTGCGAAGGGTGCCATGAAGTTCCATGACGTTTTTCGAGCCCGCCATCGTATGGAAACCATCGACGTTTTGCGTAATAATTCCATTGATCAAACCGTCTTTTTCCCACTTAGCTAAAATATCATGTCCTTTATGCGGTCCTGTTTCTTTTGCCGCAATGACACGTTGTTTATAAAACTGGAAAAACTGTTCCACTTGCTGATTGAGAGCTGTTACGCTTGCCACTTTGGCAGGATCTTCTGTTTCCCACATGCCCGTTTTAGCGGAACGAAAATCGGGTAGCCCGCTTTCTGTCGACATCCCTGCTCCTGTGTAGACGATAGTACGTTTCGATTCGTTTAATAAATCTGCCAGCACTGTCCTCATCCTTTCAACTAGCGAAATTATGTTCTATCTATATACTAGCATATCCTGTTTTATCGCTACTTATCAAACGATACGGACATAGAAAAACGAGTATCCACAATGGATACCCGCTTGGTATTAGTTTGCTGTAATTTTTTTAATTGCTTCAAGATCAATCAAGCCATCAATTTCATTCGTCTTGATATAATCTGCTTCTTGACTAATATCAGCCATCTCTTGCAATACCTCTTCATTTACATCTGTAGTCACTTCAATTCGAGTGAAAGCTGCTTCTAATTCATCACTAGCTATTTCTTTACCCGTTAGGTCTTTGATGTGCTTCACTACTAGTTCTTGTGCTTTTTCAGGCTCATCACGAATGAACTGAACTGCTTTTGCGTGAGCTGTTAAATAAGCTGTCGATAGTTTTTCATTTTTCAAAAACGCATCGCTTGTTGCGACAACAGTGTTCGTAGATTCTTTACCCCAAGCAAAATCTTCCCAATCGAGAATCAGTTTGCCACCTGCTTGATTTTGTAAAATATATCCCCAAGGCTCTTGTGTTGCTGCTGCATCAACTGAATCTTGAATAAATAAGGTAGCTGTATCCGCTGGTGCCGCTGCGAAAAACTCAACTGTTCCACCGTTAGCTTTTGCCTTTAGATCCACATCTTTCAACGCTTTACGCAACATAACATCCTGTGTACTACCAATTACGGGAATCGCAACTCTCTTGCCGTCTAGATCCGCCAATTCATTAATTCCACTTTTACCGTTAGCTACCAATACCGCACCGCCGTTTACTGCGCCAGAGACAATATGATACTTTGGATCTTTTACATAATAATTAATTACAGGTCCAGGTCCAACTGTTCCGATATCAATGGAATTAGAAGCCATTGCCTCCATGAATAATCCACCGTTACTCACTGTCTTCGTTGTGATCTTGATATCTTCACCGAATTCTTCTGCGAAATAATTATTCTCTAGTCCGACAATTGTTGCGATATGTGTTAAATTTGGAAAGTATCCAATCTTTACTTCCTTTTTATCTGCACTGCCTTCTTCTGTTTTCCCACATCCTGATAAAATCCCCACAATTGCCAATACAGAAAGCAGTACACCTAATCGTTTCTTATTCATATAATAATCCCCTTTTCTTTGAGCGTGTTACGCCCGTATTCCCCATTTTCTTTCTACACTGCGTTCCAAACGTAAGAATAATACATTATCCATAATCGTACCGATCACACCAATGATGATCATGACAGAAATAACTAAATCCATTTGACCAAGTGCGCGTCCTGATTCTAGTAGTTGACCGAGACCGACGCTCGCACCTAATAGCTCCCCTGCCATGAGTGCGCGCCATGAGAATGCCCAAGCGATACGTAAACCAGAAATCAATTGGGGTACGGATGCTGGCAAAATCACCGTCCGCAAAAAGTGAAAGCCACTAGACCCAAGTGATTTAGCAACGCGTTGGTATAATACCGGTACGTTTTTAAATCCGCTCGTTGCATTGACGATCATTGTCCAAGTAGCCCCTAGTGTAACGATAAATAAAATAGCAAAATCATTGAGTCCAAACCAGATAATTGCTAGCGGGAACCAGACGATACTTGGAATAGATTGTAAAGCTGTTACAAGAAAACCAAGTGTGTCTTCCACTATTTTGTAACGCCAAATTAAATAACCAAGCACCAAACCAAGTATGGAAGCAATGGTGAATCCGATTAATAATCTGCTTAGACTTGCACCGATCGCAATCAGGATTTGACCGGAGATGAGACCAGAAATTAAGGTCGACATGACTTGTGTAAAACTCGGAAACATAAAATCGGGTAAATCCGATAGCTTAGATGTGACTTCCCATATCGCCACTAGTATCCCGAGAAACACTATTCGTCTTAAAGCTGTAGTCATCGCCCATCTCCTCCTTCAACACTTTCTCTATTTCTTCTTGAAGCTCAGCTAAAATCTGCTTTTCAAGTTGCAACGTCACATCACTCGGCATAACGCCATCCTTTGAATCATTTGAAATAAACGTTTTTTTGATTTTCCCTGGACGTGTCGCAAAGACGACAATTTTTTGTGAAAGCAATACTGCTTCCCGAATATTATGCGTAATGAAGAGTACCGTTACTTTTGTTTTTCTCCAAATATCCAATAGCTCCTTATGAAGCACCATGCGTGTCTGTTCATCCAATGCTGCGAAGGGTTCATCCATCAACAAAATATCTGGCTCCATCACAAGCGCACGGGCGATCGCTACACGTTGCTTCATTCCTCCGGATAATTGATGCGGATAAGCATCTACGTAATTTCCTAAGTGCACCATTTTCAGCATGTCAATCGCTTTTTGTTCCGCCTCTTTCTTTGACATCTTCTTTAGATGTAATCCGTATGTAACGTTATCGAGGACTGTCAGCCAAGGAAATAACCCCGCTTCTTGGAAAACGACTACTCGATCTGATCCTGAACCTTTTACTTCTTTACCGTTAATGCTGATTTTCCCTTGATCCGCTTTTTCCAGTCCCGCAATTAAATACAACATAGTCGACTTGCCGCAACCAGAAGGACCTACAATGGAAACAAACTGTCCTTTTTCTATTTCCAGATTGATGTTATCCAGTACTTTGACCGTTCCCTTTTCTTTGTGGGGAAAGCTCTTTTCAATGCCTTCAATTTCCAAATACATGTCGATTCCCCCTCGTAAATACTTTTCGTTTCATCGCGTTTTTTAATTCCTACTAACTTTATATGTTTTGTATATATATAATCTACCATTTACGTATGTTTTGTCAATAGAATTCCTGATTATTTTTTCAATCTATTTGAAATCAATAGATTGAACGCTATAAGTAATGGGTTTTCATAACTTTTCAACATGAAATCCTACGCTAAAAAACCTCTTCCCAAAGCTGGAAGAGGTTTTTGCTAGTAGGCGTTATTGAAATAAATCACTTGATAAATATCTTTCACCAGAATCTGGCGCAATACAAACGACTGTATCTTCGGGTGTTAAACGTTTTGCCACTTGCAATGCAGCATACAGAGAGGCACCACCTGACGGCCCAAGCAACACACCTTCTTGTCTTGCAAATTGTCTGACCGTATTATATGCGTCATCATCTTCAATACGGAAAATTTCATCATAGACATTGGTATTTAAGACAATTGGAATAAACCCAGGACTTGTACCTACCAGTTTATGCTTTCCTGGTTTACCACCTGATAATACCGGTGACCCTGCAGGCTCAACCACATGAACTGTAATGGCCGGATCATGTTCCTTTAATGATTCACCTGTCCCTGTTACTGTGCCACCCGTTCCTGAAGTACAAACAAATGCAGTTAATGTACGATCGATGGATTGAATGGCTTCTATAATTTCTACAGCGGTTGTATGACGATGACTATCAGGGTTCGCTTCATTTTCAAATTGCATCGGAATAAAACTATTGTCGATGGACTCTGAGATTTCATTCGCTTTAGCGATCGCACCTGGCATACGTTCTGAGCTAGGTGTCAATACAACCTTTGCTCCATACGCTTTCATTAAGTTAATACGTTCAATCGTCGAGTTATCCGGCATAACAAAAATGGCTGGATATCCTTTTGCAGCAGCGTTCATTGCCAAGCCAATTCCCGTGTTGCCGGACGTCGGCTCAATAATCGTGGCACCCGGTTTCAGAACGCCAGTTTTCTCGGCTTCTACAAGCATTTGATACGCCGCGCGATCTTTTACACTGCGGCTTGGATTAAAGTACTCCAATTTCACATACACTTCGGCTCCAGTCGCATCTCCGAGTGTTCGTACTTTTACTAGCGGAGTATCACCGATCAATTCCGCCATATTATTGACTACTTTCATTGTGCACACCTTCTTTTCATGATGATGAAATTGGTACTCTGTTTATGAAGCTGATGTAATCTTTTGATCTCGTGGTAAAGCTAATCCGACTAGCCCAATGAACGGTAAGAATGATGTGATAATCATCGTTTGGTAAATACCGATCGAGTCGATAAGCGTTCCAATGGCGACTGCACCGATTGCCCCCATCCCGAACGCTAATCCTACAGTTAGTCCCGCCATCGTACCAATTTTGGAAGGTACAAGTTCTTGGGCATAGATAACCGTGACGGAAAAACTAAGCATAATAAAGAATCCAATCGTTACTAGTAGTAAAATGATTCCCCATACAGGAGCATACGGCAACAATAAACTAAGTGGTAAAGGCACAACTAGCGATAAGACGATTACTTTTTTCCGTCCTATCCTGTCTGCCATCGGTCCGCCGAAAAATGTTCCGACTGCTCCTAGAGCCAAGAATAAGAAAATATACAACTGACCATGTTGAATTGTCATGCCGTAATATTCAATCAAATAGAAAATATAGAAGCTCGTAATATTCGTCACATAGAATGAACGAGCAAATATAATAATCATTAATAAAATCAGTGCAATAGTGACTTGTCTCTTTGATAAACTTTCCATCGTCGTTAACAAAACTTTTTTCCGGTTACCTAAACGCTCTTCATTCAGCTGATTCTTATACCAGAAAGAAATACGAGTTAATAAGGCAATCCCAGCGGCAGCTACTAGTACAAAAACGGCTGCTCCTATTTGGCCAAGAGGAACGAGGACGAACGCGCTGATCAACGGTGCAAGTGCTTGTCCGGAGTTCCCTCCTACTTGATAGATAGACTGTGAAAGACCACGCTTGTCCCCCGCTGCCAAAAATGACACTCGAGAACCTTCTGGATGAAAGATCGCCGACCCTAACCCGAGCAACATAACGGATACAATGATCAGCCAATAGCTCGGTGCTAACGCTAGACCTGCCATTCCAATTAAAGAAAAAGTCATGCCGATCGGCAACGCAAACGGCTTAGGTTTACGATCACTTAAATAGCCTACAACGGGTTGAAGTAAAGAAGCTACGATATTTAGAGCGAACACAATATAACCTAATTGTTTATAACTAAATTGATATTCTTTCTCCAAAATCGGCAACATAGCTGGAATCACTGCCTGTAACGTGTCGTTAAATAAGTGACAGACAGCGATCGCAATCATGATCGGAAATACTGGATTCGCTACGGCAGTTTGTGGTGATTTATTCATACCATCTATTCACACCTTATCTAGTTTACTTTGTAAATGTAGCAGGCATTACGACTCCAACCACTTCTCCAGAAACACATAATTCATCCTCAGCGTAAATTTCTACAGCTACTTTCCATTTCTTCGGATGGATTTCCGTGACGTTTCCAATTGCTTTCAATACTTTTCCTTGTGGAGTCGGTTTATTGTATGTAATCTGCAAGGAAGCTGTCACAAAGCGTGGCGGTACGGAACCGTCTCCCGGTTCATGACCATTCTTTCGATGTAACGCAAGTGCGCAAGAACCTGTGCCATGGCAATCCATAAATGAAGCCAGAAATCCACCATACACGAATCCTGGTATTGCCGTATATTTCTCAGGTGGTAATGAATATGTGACGGTTTGCTCTCCTTCCCAACCAGTGCGGAAATGATTCCCTTCCTCGTTGAGCCGCCCACAACCATAACACCATGAAAAATCATCCGCATAACTGTCTTGAATCGCATGTGTAACATATTCTTTCATATAAATTACCTCCCTTTCAAATGAATTCTCTCTATTATACATTCCGAAAATTGAAATATCGACCAAAAACGAAATATCTATCATAGGACGGACAGTTCTGTGCGTATCTTACTCACTACATTCATATACTAGGGAGAAACGATATGTTGCGGAAGGAGGGAAATAGTATGAAAATACGTGGCGTTATATTGGCATTACTAGTGGCTGGAGGATTTTATGTCATGATGCAGACAATCGACGAAGCTTCCTCCCATCCCTTTGAGCGATTGCAAGAACAACAACTGAATGGTTTATCCCCCTATTCATTCATCACTTTCCGGCAACCTGGTCTGCATGAACAGCGAGCCGTTACATGGAAAGTTGACCAAGTGGAAGAAGTTGACCGCTTACTTCAATTTCTCCAAGCATATGATTATGAGCGTGTGGATCCAGACTCACTGGAATTATTTGATGATCAACCACACTTCACAATCGATCTACATGATGACACAGGAAATCGTATGACGATATTGATCGAAGAAGGAGTGTTGATCCACAATGACCGTCTGTATTATGAGGTTGTTAATGGCCCCTTACAAGTCGATTGGCTAATGGAATTCATGCTTTCCAATAAACCGTAATTTTGTACTCTGAAGATTCATTGTATTATACTATTCGTTAATTCGATAACCGAATAATCGATTTGAAGGAGAGATTCACATTGGTGAAAAGCTTACCTAAACGCGCACAAGTAAACGAACAAGAGACGTGGAATTTAAAAACTTTATTTGAAAATGAACAGGATTACGAAAAAGCAGTAAAAGATACAGTAATGGAATCAACTGCTTTTGAGAAAAACTATAAAGGTACGATTATAGATTCAACTTCCGCTATTCAAGCATTGGATGCCTATCGCAGTTTACAAGAGAAACTCGTCAAAATCTCTAGTTATGCTGAGCTTGCAGCAAGTGTTGATCTTACAAATGATGAAGCTCAAATGAGAGAGAGTAAATTTGGTTCAATCGCTGCTAAAATCGGTAGCCAAACGTCCTTCGTTATGAGTGAATTAACAGCGCTTTCCGAGGAGACTTTGCAACAAGCAAGTAAACAGTCTGAGGAGTATGCAACGGTATTCGATAAAATCATTCGGGAAAAGCCACATCAACTACATCCCGAAGTCGAGAAAACACTTGCAGCATTCTCCTCTTCTTTTCAAGCACCCTATTCATTGTATAATACGACGAAAATGGCAGACATCAACTTCCCCGACTTCACGGCAGACGGAAAAGTCTACCCACTGAGCTATGTTTCATTCGAAGGGAAATGGGAGTCCGAACCCAATACACCAGTGAGACGTGCTGCTTTTGAAACGTTCAGTAATACGTTGCGTTCGTATCAACACACAACAGCGAAAACCTATGACATGCATGTACAGATGGAGAAAACGACTTCTGACTTACGTGGGTATGACTCTGTTATAGACTATTTATTGATGGAACAAGATGTGGATCGATCGATGTACAATCGCCAAATCGATGTGATTATGGAAGAACTTGCACCACATATGCGAAAGTACGCGAAACTCCTTCAAAAAATATATAATCTCGACGAAATAACATTTGCGGACTTAAAAATGCCAATCGATCCAGTATATGAGCCTTCCATTACAGTGGAAGAATCGAAAAAATATATGCATGATGCTCTTGCTGTAATGGGCAATGACTATCTTGACATGGTGAACCGTGCTTATTCAGAACGCTGGATTGATTTCGCTCAAAATGAAGGTAAATCCACAGGTGCATTTTGTGCAAGTCCTTATGGCAACGGCTCGTTTATTTTAATTTCTTGGACAGGCAGCATGGAAGACGTCTTTGTACTGGCTCATGAATTAGGTCATGCCGGACACTTCCACTATGCCAATGAAGCACAAAACCTGTTTAATTCGGAATCATCACTGTACTTTATTGAAGCACCTTCTACGATGAATGAAATGCTGATGGCCAATCACTTATTGAAGAATTCGGATGATCCGAAATTCAAACGCTGGGTACTGTCCTCCATCGTGGCACGAACGTATTACCATAACTTCGTAACGCATTTACTTGAAGCTGCGTTCCAGCGCAAAGTCTATGAGTTAGTGGATGCAGGCGGTAATGTCAATGCAACGATCTTGAACGAATTAAAGCGCGGTGTACTCGAAGAATTCTGGGGCGATAGCGTGAAAATGAATGATGGCGCTGAGTTAACTTGGATGCGTCAACCACACTATTACATGGGCTTGTACCCGTACACATATAGTGCGGGATTGACTATTTCTACTGAGATGGCAAAGCGTGTATTGAATGAAGGAGAGCCTGCTGTTGAAGACTGGCTCCACACCCTTCGTGCAGGCGGTTCAAAAAAACCAGCTGAACTCGCAAAGATGGCAGGAATCGATATCACAACGGACAAACCGTTGCGTGACACGATTTCATATATTGGTGGATTAATCGATGAAATTGAGAAACTGACAAAAGAGATTGAAGCACAATAAGAAAAAAACATCGGCCAAGCAGGTTTTTCCTGCAAGGCCGATGTTTTTTCTTTTACTTCATTATTTCACTTAAGATTTCATATGAACGAAGTCGTTCCTCATGATCGAAGATTCCTGAGCTGATAATTAGCTCATCCGCTTTCGTCATTTCTACGAACTCTTCCAGCTTCCGTTTCACAGTTTCCGGACTACCAATAATGACAGACGGTGCTTGACTTTGCTGTGCAACCGCTTCTTGTTCAAATGGCGACCATACCGCATGAATATCTTCAATTGGAGGACTAAATTGCGTCATCTTACCTTGACGGATATTTAAGAACTGCTGCTGCATCGATGTAGCCAAGAATTGTGCTTTTTCATCCGTATCCGCCGCAATTAAATTAACCCCCATCATGGCAAATGGCTTCTGAAGATCTTTAGACGGTCGGAAGTTTTGATGATAAATTTGCAGTGCTTGCATCATAAATTGCGGTGCAAAGTGACTGGCGAATGAAAACGGCAAGCCGAGTTCAGCAGATAACTGCGCACTGAAGCCACTTGAACCAAGCAACCAAATCGGAACGTTTTGTCCCGCACCAGGAAATGCTCGAACACGATCAGTTGGATTGCCCGCAAAGTACTTACGTAATTCTTCCACTTGTTGCGGGAAGTCTTCCCCACCACTTTGTAATGTACGGCGAAGCGCATACGCTGTAGCCTGGTCACTACCTGGTGCACGACCTAGCCCTAAGTCAATACGACCTGGATACATTGCATCGAGTGTACCAAACTGTTCCGCAATAACAAGTGGCGCGTGGTTTGGTAACATGACACCGCCAGAACCTACTCGAATTTCTTTCGTCTCTTGCGCTACATGTCCAATAATGATAGACGTTGCAGAACTCGCAACACCGGGCATATTATGATGCTCTGCTAACCAATAACGATTGAATCCCCAATCTTCTGCATGCTGTGCAAGATCTACACTATTCTTAAATGATTGCCCCGCATGACTTCCTTCATTGATCATGGCTAAGTCTAATATCGATAACGGAATTCCGTTAAATTGTTTTGCCTTTTCTCTAATCAATTCATTCACTCCTCATAACAGCAACCATTTTTCTTTACCCATTCAAAAATGGCCTGAATAATATCTTCCAACTCTTTACCTTTTGGCGTAAGCTCATACTCGACTTTTCTGACCTTTGGATCGGACTGGTTTTTAACGACCAAGCCGTGCGCTTCTAAATCGCGCAACCTCTCCGTTAGAAGACGATCTGATATCCCGTCGATCTCCGCTGATAATTCAAAGAACCTTTTCGGTCCGTCTAATAAATGATAAATAATAATTCCCATCCACCGCTTACCGATAAACTCGATCGTGTTATGGAAACTATCGCAACTTTTTTGACCTTTAGGATTTACCGACTGAACAAACTCTTCATTTTTCTTCATTAGCAAAACCCCAATCCTGTACTCCTTTCACTTTATCACACCTAGGTTTGACAAACAAGCTTACTAATAGTAATCTTAAAAAGAACTTACTATTAGTAAGTATAAATCAATATATTTTAAAGGGAGTTTATCAATATGTCTCAAAATTACGAAGAATTACTAGAAGTCATGCATGCAAGGAAATCCGTTAGAAAATTTGATCCGAACTATACAATCGCTCAAGAAGAGATTACATCTATGCTGGAGGAAGCGATTTCCGCTCCGTCTTCAAGCAACTTACAGCCATGGCGTTTTCTTGTCATACAAGATCAAGAATTAAAGAAAAAGATCAATCGCTTTTCATTTAATCAAGAACAAATCGAAACCTCATCCGCTATTATTGCTGTGATTGGCGATACAGAAATGTATCACAACATTGATGAGATCTATCTTTCTAATTTGGCTGCAGGAAATATCGATGAAGAGCATGTGCAAATTCAGATTCAAAATGCGAAAGCGGCTTATCCGAATGCACCACTTGAAGTGAGACGGAATATCGCGACGTTTGACGCAGGTTTGGTTTCTATGCAACTGATGTTGATTGCTAAAGCAAGAGGGTACGATACTGTTCCGATGGGCGGGTTCGACAAGCAACAATTTGCTGAGTCATTTGAACTTGAATCTCGCTACGAGCCTCTAGTGCTAATAGCGCTAGGTAAAGCCGCTACACCGGCTTATGGTTCTACGCGTCTTCCTATTGATACAATTACTACTTATATGTAAGGGAGATGTTAGGCGGGCAGTTGAGGTGGGAATTGGTGCAATCTGAATGGATGTCACTTCTTGTTGTACATGTAGGATTGTAATCAGTTTACTAAAAACACTTGAACTAAACTAATGCAAAAGAGGATGTCCTAGAAGTATTACTACTCCTAGAACATCCTCTTATTTATGCTTGTTCTTACATTCAAGCCTGCTCAATAGTAACTTTACAACTTGTTTCGTCATATTTACCATATGCCGCGTGATAGGTTGGCCCTACGCCTTGTTTGAAGGTGAGTGAATGGCGAATGCCTGCGGTGATGAACTTCTTTGCTTCAATCACGGCATCTTGCACCGTTTGCCCCTTCGCCAAGCCTGCCGCAATCGCAGCAGAGTAACTGCAACCGGCACCATTTGTATTCGGTGTGTCAATTCTTGGGGCTTCGAGTAGATAGAACTGTTCTCCGTCAAACAGCACATCCACTGCGGGTCCTTCCAATCTTCCACCTTTCACTAATACAAACTTCGGTCCGAATTCAAATAAACGACGTGCAGCTTCTTTTAAGTCAGCTACAGATTCCAAATCCATACCACCCAATAAGTAAGATGCTTCGGGCATATTCGGCGTAATAACCGTCGCCAGAGGAATCAATTGTTTCTGCATCGCTTCCATCGCATCGTCTTTTAATAATGCAGAGCCCATCTTTCCAATCATCACGGGATCTACTACTACATTTAGAATGTCAGACTGCTGAATCCACTTCGTTACATTGACAATAATTTCTTTTGTAAACAACATGCCAGTCTTCATAGCATCTATACCTATATCTTCTTCTATCGTCACTAATTGTGCTTCGACCGCTTCCCAAGATTGTGGGAATATGCCTTGTCCAGTACGTGGATTTTTTGCAACAATCGCTGTGACTGCTGTGGTACCAAAGACATCAAATTCCTGGAATGTTTTCAAATCCGCTTGGATTCCTGCTCCTCCACGTGCAGCGGAACCAGCGATAGTTAATGCTCGCTTGATCATCATCTCTTTTTCTCCTGTCTTAGATGTAATTCTTCGATTACTTATTATATAAAGGCGTCATTGTACAGGATAACGTGTGGAGGTTTAATGAGTCAATTTCATCGTTCTTTACTAGGTCCTCTTCTATTTATCGAAAACGAAAAACTCCCTATCCACTTGCAAGATAGAGAGTCATTTTATCTTTATTTACAACATATAGGAAATATCAGAAGCTACCGTTGGATATGCGAATGGCATTTGCTTTAATTCTGCGAGAGGAATTTGGAATCGAATAGCCATTGCAAAGAGATTGATCAGTTCATCGGCTCCTCCACCTAAGAAATGAGCACCGAGTACGACGTCCTTCTCTTGATCGATAATGACTTTAAATGCGGCCGCCCCTTCATTTGTTCGTCTATATGTGAACCACTCAGTAATGTTTTGTGATTTCACATACACTTTCAAACCGGAGTCTTTCGCCTCTTGTTCGCTCATTCCGACGGATGATAACTTTGGAACCGTGTATACAACAGAAGGGACGACTGGATAATCTGCTGTTTTATGATTCCCTTTCAGAAGATTAGAAGCCACTATATGTGACTCAATTGTAGCGACGGGTGTCAATGGAGGCGCATCACTTGAAGCGACATCTCCAGCCGCATATACATGTGGATTACTTACGCTTTGCATGTATTCATTGACAGATACACCTTGCTTATCGCGCTTTACATTTCCTTTTTCCAAATCAATATCTAATGCTGGTGTGCGACCCGCCCCGTGTACAACAAGATCTGCTTTCCATTCCACTTGGCGATCGTCTTGTTCACCTTTGACCACAAATGAATTACCGCATTTCTCAATTCCATTTACCGGTGTGTTCAAATGCACATGAATGCCAACTTCCTCAGAACGTTTAATCAACATTTTCACTAAATCTTGATCAAATTTCTTCAGAGCACTTTCACTTCTATGCAAAATATGCACTTCTGAACCTGCTCTCGCGGCAAGATGCGCAAATTCGAATGAAATAAACCCGCCACCTATAAAGACAATCTTTTTAGGTAGTGTTTCTAGTTCCATGAAATCATCGCTCAGCGTCAAATATTCTTCACCTTCGATATTCATTTTCATAGGTTCTGCACCCGTCGCAATTAAGATATGTTTCCCTTTTAATACATCTGAGCAGACTTTCAATTCCGTTTCACTTTGGAAGACCGCCTTGCCGTGATAAATATCAATCCCTAATTTGCCAAACTTTTCTTCCGTATCTTCAGGTATCGTTTGAACGAACGTTCGTTTAAATTCCATTAATTCGGGCCAATTGATTTTGCTATCTTCTTCAATTCCTTTTCCTTGCATACGTTTATTCCAATCCATTAGTTCAGCATTTTCTACTAATACTTTCTTCGGATCACAACCTCGCTGAGAGCATGTGCCCCCGAATGGCCGATCATCGATAATTGCAACGCTCCAGCCTTCTTTCTTACACTTCGTCGCTGTAATAGAACCCGCACTGCCTGTTCCAATTACAAGCAAATCATATTCTTTGACCATACTCTATCTCCTCCAACTTTTCTTGCTCATTCTGTTTATCCATTCTGTAATCAATTACCCTTTTTTGTCCTATATCACACTTGGAAACAATTATACAATTTACATCACGTTACTTCCCTACGTACATACTATATAACAGCACACAGGAAAGGTTGGATGAATTTGATTTCAAATAATCCTCAGTACGCAGCGGATTTGAATACTAGTCCCTTTTTCAAGAAAAATGATAAGAACTTTATTAATATTTTGAGTAGCAAACAATTAAACACGTTGGATCATTTGTCGATGTTGGATATCTTCCTAAGTAAAGATCATATTATTGAACCTCACTATCATCCAAATGCCTCCGAGCTAACCTACTGCGTTTCAGGCTCGGCTACTATTTCTATTATGAATATTGACACAAAAAACTTTCAACATTATAAAATACTAGCTGGTCAAGTCGTTAATATTCCTCAAGGATGGTGGCATTACCAAATCGCACATAGCGATGATACACATCTACAAGGGATATTTAATGCAAATACTCCAGAGGTTGTCTTAGGTTCCGATATCCTAACCGCTACACCAGCTGACGTTTTTGCTTACTCTTATGGAGTAAATGAACAACAATGGGCTACCGCTGTGAAAGATATTTCTCCTTCGCAATTAATAGGTCCGCCGACAGAATAAGCATTTACCAAAAAGCGATGGTAAGCATCCCGTCGCCTTTTCCTTCATTATTCTACGGGACCTTGCCAAGTGGACATACCTTCTGAAACATTGGTCACATCGTATCCTTCTTCATGCAAAATCTCACTTGCTGTTTATGAACGGCTTCCACTACGACAAACGACTACATACTTCTGATCTTTCTCCAAACCGGTTCTTGCACCATTTTGTAGTTGCGATAACGGGATATTGATTGCACTACTAATATGACCTACATTGTATTCATCTACTTCGCGCACATCCATCACTAAGGCGCCTTCCTTTTGTAAGGCTTCAATATCTTCTAAATTTACTGTTTCAAATGCTTTATCTGTCGAACCGCAAGCCGCCAGTATTAAAACAGTTGCGATCAACCATACTAATTTCTTCAACATTTAGCCTCCAGTTCCTACTGTCAATAAAAAAGGGGGTGTCGCTACTTCAAATCAGACTATCCTTGTCGTATTTGATTTCAGTATATACTAACCTCTGCTGAAATCAAAAAGTCACGATTTTCATTTAGTTGGCATGTCAATAAAGGATTACTGTATGTACCTGTCACTTGGCAATTGTGCTAATGAATGAAGAGGGAAATCTACGCACTGAAGAGAAATTTTCACAGCTGCTTCCGAATTAGAATACATATGAAAAACGACACATCCATACTACATGTGTCGTCGTTTGAATAATTCTATTAAAATCCAGTCGGCCAATTGGCTAAACGCCGCTCGCTCCTGCCATCGTTTTTCACACACGCAAAATCCAATGACTGACAGATAAATTTACGCGTCTCCCGGGGATCGATTACATCATCTATATAATGACTTGCTGCAGCCTTATAAGGTGAACTATCAAACGCCCAATTTTCCAGTAACTTCTTCCGTTCCTCTTTCGGATCTTCTGCTTTTTCTAATTGCCTACCATATACAACATTAATCCCGACTTCTGGTCCTGTGAAATTGATTTCCGCAGTTGGCCAGGCGACGACGAAATCTGCACCCATCGTCGGACCACACATATTGCCATAAGCTGCCCCAATACTCTTACGTATAATGACGGAGATTTTAGGCACCGTTGATTGCGCTAATGCTTGATTCCACACCATAATCTTAGTAGGTATTTTCTCTTTTTCAGCTTGCGTACTGATTCTGAATCCCGGTGTATCATGAAGGAAAATCAGCGGAATATGGTAAGAGTCACAAAGACAAATGAAATCGGTTGCCTTTTCACATTCTTCTGGACCGCCCGCACCCGCGTATTTATTCGGCTGATTCGCAATGATTCCGACCGCACGCCCATCCATATGTGTCAGAACCGTAATCAGTGCCTGTCCGTAGCCAGATTTATACTCCATATACTCCCCGTCGTCTACTAGATCCTCGATAATACGTTTCATATCATAAACTCGATTCGCTAACGGTGGAAGAATGGACAGTACATTGTTCGCCAGGCGGGTAGGACTATCATTTGTCTGCTTGCGTGGTGGTAATTCCGAGCTATTTGACGGCATGTACGCAAAGAACTTTTTCATTTGCTCTATGCACTCTTCAGTAGAGTTTGCCGTGGCATCTACTTGTCCAGTCTGTCTGACATGTACTTCCGTTCCGCCTAACTCTTCTTTAGATACCTTTTGACCGCTAGCCATTTCTAGCATACGCGGACCCGCCACTGCAAGACATGTACCTTTTACTTGTGTCACAAAATCAGACGATACCGCAATCCAAGTCGGCCCACCAAAACTGTCTCCGAAAATCCCTGTAATCATAGGGATTTCTCGACTTAATGTTAAAAGCTCTTGAGGGAATAATTTAGTACTAATTCCGTCAGAACCCATTCCATCAGGCATCCTGAGGCCGCCACCTTCATTCAAGTTGAACATAGGCAGACCACGCTTAATTGCATATTCCATCAATGATTTTGACTTCCGAAGATGGACAGTCCCTTCCGTACCTGCGAAAACAGTTTGGTCACCGGCTTGAATAACTGCATGTCTGCCATTTACTTTCCCCAAACCACCAATTAAACCGTCACCCGCACTATCGCTTCCTACCCCCATTTGATCTGAGTAATTCAGCAAGCCGAGTTCCATGAACGAATCTTTATCGACAAGCAGATCGATACGTTCCCTTGCAGTATAGCGACCTGATTGGCGCTGTTTCTTTAGCTTATCTACTCCTCCACCTTGCAACGCTTGCTCTTTTCTCCGTTTTAAATCTTCAACAGATAGATGCACTTCATTTTCCGCTGGTTTATGCGTCACGTTGACCACCGCCCTCTTTCAAAAGCCTTCTCAGAATTTTCCCTGAGCTCGTGGTAGGTAATTCCTCAATGAATTCAATTTCCCGAGGATATTTATAAGCCGCCATATTATTTTTCGCCCAGTCTATTATTTCTTGTGGTTCGATGTTGCCTTTGTAATCATTTTTCAATACAATGAACGCTTTGACGCTCTCTCCTCTTTTAGGGTCTGGCACACCTACTGCAACAGACTGTGAAACAGCAGGATGACTACTGAGCAAAGCCTCCACATCATCAGGGAATACACTATATCCAGAACACTTAATGAGCTCTTTAATGCGTCCTAAATAATATAAATACCCTTCGTCATCCAACTTCCCGAAGTCACCCGTATGCAGCCAGCCATCCCGTAAAGTTTCCTCAGTTGCTTCCGGTCTGTTCAGATACCCTTTAAACACACCTGGCCCTTTTAGGAGGACTTCTCCCTCTTGCAAGGCTGGCATTTCCTCGCCAGTCGCTGGATCAATGATTTTAATTTCCGTTTCATTCACAGCGATACCACAGCTTCCAAATTTAATATTCTCCTGCGGCATAAATGTATCGCCTGTATGTGTCTCACTCAGCCCATACGCAGCTTCAAACATCGGACATCCTTTTGTAACTGATGCCCATTTATGCGCTAGTTCTGCTGTGACTTGAACACCGAAACTAGTAGACATATTCTTTTTCAATGAAGAAAAATCACGGTTTTCAATACCAGGTATTTGTAGAAGAGCACCATTCATAATCGCTATACTGTACCACGCTGTAACTCTATACTTTTCAATCGCTAGAACTGTCGCTTGTGGATCGAACCTTGTCATCAAGACCGTTTCACTAGCATTATAGACAGGAATATTTACGCCCATTAGCATGCCAGCAATATGGCTTAGCGGTGCAATCGATAGCAACACTTCATGTTGATTCAGTTCATTGCCGGCAACTGCAGCTGCTGTTTTGTATAAAGCATTTCCATGAGTTAGCATGGCGCCTTTTGGTCTCCCTGTCGTCCCGGAAGTAAACACGAGTAGTGCAATGTCTTCCCACAAATCAATAGCAGGATATTCCTTAAGTGGCTCGGTTTCCTGTATGACTCCACTAAAATCATACGTATCTTTAAATGAAATTTTCGTTGTATTATATCCTTGTGGAAATGGAAGACTAGGCTCCGATGGTAAATAATCTATATAATTGGTTGTGATTTTACAATGGAGCCCCGGAACTTCATCCGCAATTTCTTCGATACGGCTATAGATTTCCTGTCCCGCAATTATGCCTTTAATATCTGCTTCCTGAATGAGATAGATCAACTCTGCTTCTCGATACATTGGATTCAGTGGAACTACAATGCCACCCATACGTTGAATCGCATAATGTCCGATAATATATTGGGGGCAATTCTGCATATACAGTGCGATTCTGTCTCCTTTTTTGAAGTTCTTATCGATAAAGAAATGTGCCAATCTATCAATTTGATCATCTAGTTCTCTCCAACTTATCGCATTGCCGTAAAATTGGAATGCCGTCTGTTCTGATAGAGCTTGCGCATTGTGTTTTACATATTCATGCAGAGGGATTTCACCTAGACGATAAGTTAATGTTTCCGGTACTGTGGATGGCCAATAAGGTCGCACTGTTTTTTGCATAGTAATTCCCCTCTCCTATCTACTAGATAGCCCCTTCATTAAATAGAGTGGTTGCCTAATACATTCCAAACCATTTTTATCTTACTTCACCGGTACTTCACGGTAATCATAAAACCCTATTTTCGTTTTCCTTCCTAGTTCTCCTTTATCTACTTTTTCTTTAATGCATGCAGGCGGCTTATCTCTTTCATCTCCACTTTGCTGATATTGATGTTGCATGGCCGAATACACGACGTCCGCTCCTGACATATCGATTAATTGGAATGGTCCGAGTTTATGACCAAGAGACTTTCTTATAATGAGATCGATATCTTTGAAGTCAGCAATTCCTTCTTCGTATAAGTACGTTGCTTCGCGATGAATTGCACCAAGTATACGATTCGCAACAAATCCAGAAATCTCTTTCCTCAGTAGGACTGCCGTACGCCCAATTTGTTTTGAAACTGCCATGGCGATATCTTTTGTCTCTTCAGAAGTTTTTTCACTCATGACTACTTCAAGGCTATCCATTACAAGTGGCGGGAAGAAGAAATGCATATTACATACTTTATCCGGTCTGTCCGTCACTTCGGCAATTAATGAATTCATAATAGTTGAGCTGTTCGTGGCCAATATAGCATGAGGTGGTGTAATTTCATCTAATTTTTTAAATAGCTCTTGCTTCGCTTCAAGGACTTCGATGATCGCCTCAATTACAAGATCTGCATCTTTTGCCGCTTCTTCTAATTGATCTGTAAAAGTTAGTAATGAAAAAGCTTTCTCTACAGCCGGCTCATTAATCTTCCCTTTTCTTACCCAATCACTCATCAGACGCTCCAAGTTATTCTTTGCCTGTTGCAAAGCTTCCTGATTAATATCCTGCAAAGTGGTTTGGTATCCACCTAGCGCACATAGCATGGCAATCTGGTGCCCCATCTGCCCGGCACCAATTACTGTAATCCGTTTCACATCGTTTGAATTCATATCTTTCCTCCTCTTTATCATTATACTAACTGGTTGGTATGTTCTGAATACTATAATAACTAGTTTTCATTTCTTTAGCAAGTGTAAATAAAGATTTAAGTTCAGTGGCTTTTACATAACACAAAAACCCTAACAAGAAGTACATGACTTCCGTTAGAGTTTCAATAGCTTTCATTATTTCACGAAGAACCCTGCAACTTGTTGTTGTTCATCCAATGTTATAGTGTACACTCTATTGTCTTCTTTGTATTTCGTAGCAATGGTCGCAACAAAGTATTGCTCTTTTTTAGCGACTGACTCTTTTTCAAAGCTGACGAATTCACCAGATTCTTTTACAATATCCGACACTTCTTGTAGTTGTTCTACAGATAACGCATCTTTCATCGTGGCATCAAACATTGATCGCATTTCATCAAACTTTTCTTCATTAAATAACGAGATTGCTTCTTTTGATTTCTTAATATACTCTTTGGCAGCAGAATCATCGACCTTATTATTTCCACATGCGGCAAGTAGAAAAACCGTCGCTAGAGCGAATACAATGATTTTTTTCATTCCCTCACTCCTTTCCATTTAATTAAGGCCTGTACGTACAAATCACTTCGTAAGTTCCTTGTAATCATTTATACATCTAATGGATAAAAACAAGCCGCCATAAAGTGATTCCAGCTGTTCTATGTATATACCTGAATCCACAATCATGGATAGTGTATCTCGGTTTAATTGACAGCCATCGCATACTTTCTCCCATAATGGATTTACTAGATCTTGTGCTTTTGCAAGAGTAGGTTGCTTCATTTTGACATGTTCAAAAAATAAAATGGTAGCACCCGGTTTACTAACGCGCTGGATTTCTTTTAATGCAAGTAGTGGATTGGGTATTGTACAAAATACTAACGTCGAGATGACCGTGTCAAATGTATGATCAGCAAATGGTAATGATTCTGCATTTGCCTCATATAAAGTAATAGGAACATGCGCGTTTCGTCCTCTTCTAGTAGCTCTGCGACTCATCTCTGGATTCGGTTCGATTGCTGTTACATGTTTTGCTTGCTGATAATACGGAAAATTAATACCGGTACCTGAACCAATCTCCAGTACATTCCCTTGTGCATGACGAATTAATTCCGTTCGAACTTTTTTAAATCGCGTTGCTTCTAAAGGCTTCATGGCCATGTCATATATTTTTGGAAATACACTTACCATTATAATAACTCCTTTTATCACTTGAATATTTTCTATGAATAGTTGTTACCATTCTAGTTGTCTACACGTTTTATTATGTAGATTAGTCCGTACATAATTGATAGAAAGCAAACGTACTATATACGAAAAGGAGCTGATTATTGATGGGCGCAAGGTGGATTAAAGCAGCAGTGATTTATTTCTTAATCGGTGTAGGCTTTGGACTATATATGCATGCTACTATTCAACTTCAGTGGGGAGCCACACATGCACATATTAATGTGGTTGGTTGGCTTACAACGGCTATGATCGGAATAATATATACGATCTATCCCCAAGCAGGTAACAGTATACTTGGAAAAGTACATTTTTGGCTCTATAACATTGGATTGCCTGTATTATTAATAGGCATGTTTATCATACAACCAGCACTAGGATTGCCTATGGTTTGGATTCAACTTTGTATCTGGGCTGGCGGTAGCGCATTAGCTATTTCCATTCTACTATTCATCGTCAATGTATTTAAAAATGTCCATGCACCTTTCCGGACGTCTTGAAAACGACACTTCAAAATCCTTACACATCTTAGACGTATTCTTTTATTGCATCCAATAAAATCTGTTCTTTGATTTGATAATGGGTAGCTTGCCAGATCGCACGTTTATCTTTTAAAATCAATAATTGCGGAACTTCGTGTGGAACACTTAAATCTGTTTCAATGGCCGCTGAAAGTTTTTTACTTACTTGTGTGATGATGATGTAAACAGGCAATTCCGTTCGAAGTCCATCCAATTCTTTTTTAGCTGCTAAACTACTAACAGAAGTCATGCTAGATTTAAACAACAGAAAGGGTTGCTCATCTGACTTTTCAAGTAGTTCCCGCCACTCTTCAACCTTTTTAATTCTTTTCATTTTATATTCTCTCCTTATAGACAAAACCTTAAATAGTGTAGATTCTTCTATTCTATAGAGCGTACTGAACTGATTCCTCTTTTTTGCTTATTTATATCTCGACAAACGGCAGAGACCCTCACTTTTAAAAGTGAGGGTCTACCTATTGTAGTAACAAATTATTTATAAATAACCATTGATCCGTGACTTATCTTCTTCACTAATTTCTTCTTCTAAGTCCTCAATACTTTCTGCTCTGCGTTCATTTTTCTTTTTAATCCGTTCGAACTCTTTGCCCTCTGCAAACTTCATCGCATCTTCTGCTGCTTCCATATTACTAATCGTCTTATTCAATCGGACTTTGTTGTCAGCAGAATCATTCGGTTTCGGGTAGTTCTTCGTCATCATATACACTCCTTTTTGAAGTTTTCGTTCTATATGATAGCTTTCCCGTATCTAGTTGAACTATACAAAGTTCACGGCAAACAGATCACTCATCATTACGTGTGTGTTTTCCTAAGCTGTCGAACGCCTGCTGCAATGGTACTTTTAATGCAGGGGCTAATGTTTTTGCAAATTGCGCAGTAATATGATTATCATCACGATAGACAATGATATTCCCAATGACAGGATAACAAGTCGTTTCATCACAAAAAGAGTTGGTTAAGTCTGCGAAGAACACATTCGATGGAATACCTTCTGTCACTTCCCATGGTGTTTCCTTGGCAATCGCTTGATCCCTTGGCACTGAACACTCCAATGGATCGTCTGCTTTTTCAAGGCAGATTGGAATAATTTCTTGCATACGAGGATTATCACGTATCGCAAAGATTGTCGTAACACCTTCTAATTTCTTCCATTGATTAACAAATCCTCGAGGTACTTTTGGTCGCTTATTCACCGTCGAAGTGGTGAAAACCAAGTCAGGGGGATCTTCTAGTAACGTATCAATTAAGTTACTATTCCAAGGAATACAAGCTTTCGTTAAGTTTCCTCTAGGATCTTCGTCTGTAAATCGACAACCATCATGACTATACAAATCAATTTTAAAATTCATTTCTTCCGCTAATTCTATTAAAGCTGGGAACCAATGACCGGAATGTGAACCACCAACGAGCGCTAACGTAAAATCAAAGTCCTTCAATACACCATATGAACATTTTCTGACTTCCGTGAGGTTAGCCGACTGGCATTCCAAATCATTATAAAATACGGGAAGATCTGTTTTGATTTCTGAAGGTGATGGGATCAGGTCTACATGAGATACAGGTTTCATATTAAACTGATTTGATTGAGCGCCAGGGTAATCTTGTTCCTGGACAATATCCGAACTAGCTGTTGCCTCTTCAATATAAGCAGAAATAGAAAATATTGAGCTACACGCGAGTACTACCATAGTTGACAATACGACTAGCAATTTTCCATTTTTCTGATTGCGACCTAATTTTTGAACGGGTTTTTCTACTAGTTTTGTAGAAATCATGGACAACACAAAAGTTGTCATCAAAAGTAAAATACCATCTCCAAGAGGTACTGTTTCTGTTTCCATATAGGAACGATAGAAAATCAGCAACGGCCAATGCCATAAATACACACCATATGTAAGACTTCCTAAATAGATAAGAGGCTTTGTTGATAAAAAACGATTTACTCCATATATCGTTATACTTTCAGAGGCGATTAATATAAGTAATACTCCACTAATAGGAATCAATGCCAAATACCCAGGGAATACAGTGGACACTGGGAATAATATTCCAGTAAGTCCAATAATCGCTAAGCCTAGCCATCCTAAAACAACACTCCATCTTTTATTGAAAAATAGGTACGGTGATAGTAAAGCAAAAATACCGCCAATACTAAATTCCCAAATCCGCGTGAATGTATTGAAGTAGGCAAAAGGTTGGTTAACATTCGTTTGATAGACGGACAAAACAAGCGAACAAATAAACACTACGATTAGCGAACCAAGTAATGTCTTATATACAGGTGTTTTCAAAAACTTTCGGGCGAGATAATAAATAGACGCCAGTAAAGCTGGCCAGATCAGATAAAATTGACCTTGCACACTGAGTGACCAAAAATGTTGAAATGGACTTGCAAAATTATCTTTTGCTAAATAGTCAACAGAATCCAATGCTAACCGCCAGTTTTCAAAATAAAACGTGGAAGCCATCATATGTGCAATGATTTCTCCCCATTCAAACTGGGGTAGAAGAATTACCGCAAAAACTCCAGTGAAAATCAAGACGATTGTGGCTTGGGGTAATAGCCTTCTCATTAAGTTCAGAAAATATTCGATGAAATTCACTGATCCGGTTCGTTCTATTCGCGAGATGATGGACAATGTCATCAAATACCCTGAAATAACGAAGAACACATCGATTCCACCAGACACCCTACCAAACCATATATGATAAATAGCGATCAATAATGTTGCAACCGTTCGTACCCCTTCTATCTCGGGCCTAAATCTTTTATTTGGTAACTTTAGATCCGACATAACTTCCTCCGTTACATATGCTCTTTTAATTTTAAATGCATTTAATACTATATCATAATACTACAAAAACGTTCATTTTTCTCTATTAATATAATGAGGTTTTATCAAGTATTAGCATAAGTAAATATTTCAATTTACAAAAAAAGAACAGATGTCTCAGAAAGACTTCTGTTCTTTTTCCACTATGAATCTTAATTTCACTTCGCTTTAAATGCATCTTGTAAGTAATAATAAGATTTCTTCAATCGTTCTTCATACATAGGAACTTGCCAATTATCCCATGTGTAACTTTCCATTGAATCTAGCTTTTTGTCGTGTATCTGAGGAAATGACTCCAGTACCTTGCCATCTTCTGATGTTAAAACCGCTCCAATAAATATTTCATCGATATTTATACTTGTTTTCGTACCATCCACCAACAAATTCTCGATAAACTCTTTTCTACTTGGATCCTTTGCTTGTAACAACATCCATGGAATACGTAGTTCCAGCATGCCGTCACGCATACGATAATCTGCTAAAGAATCATAATCGGCTGAGTCTGGGTCTCCATTTCCTTCCTGTAGCTTTCCCGTTTCATAGAAACTAAAAGGAATCGTACGTTTTTCATTTTTCACTAGATATTTTCGATTTAACGCATACTGCATCGGAATAAACTGATTGGTTCGATCTTTCATTTCATTTTCTGGAATATATCCTACATCCTTACCGTAGTCATGGTGGAATAGATCATAATGAGGGTCAATCAACATACGTGATTTGGCCCCGTTAATTTTAGCAATGAATTCTAGACCGTTAGTAAATTGAATATCTTCTATTCTACTAGCACGTGCATTTCCACGCCCTGGTATCGTGTCAAAGAGAATATTCACTACATCCGTTTTAGCTATTTTGGATTCATCATAATCTACCCGAATGTACAAAAATGTTTCGTCATGATCTATATACATTTTTTCGAGCGTGCCTTGCTTGTTTTTGTACATCGGTTCTCCTGTCCATTCCTCTTCATATCCAGCCACTTTTATTTTCAATGGGTCAAAGCTGAGCAGTCCGAACTTTTGTTCATTCGTTTGCGTGTTTGACCAGTATGGACGACGATCAGGATTATCATATTCTGCTGTGTTCCACGTTCGTTTAAACCACTCATCTTGCCATGAAAACACTAGCGCTCCCATCATATCCTCATGCAAAATATCTTCATATAAATGTGTTAGTATCTCCCCTTGACGATCCTCTGATATAAAGCCCTGATTCCAGCCAAATGGATTTTCATGCGCTTTTCCCCTAGATGCTGGGATTCCAAACTCTGATATTAAAATCGGTATTCGATGCGCTTCATGCAAATCTTTTAAATAGCCAGCGTAATTATTCTTCTGGCCTCTGAAATCAATAAACTCACGATATTTTTTCTCGTAGTTCAAGAAGTCTGGATAATAAGGATACACATGATAGGAAGCAAATTGACCCGGCTTGTCCATTTCTCCTTTAGTGTAGAGTAGATTCGGATTAACGGATACGATATCTTCCTGACCTGAAGAATCTGACGGGTGTGTCAGCATATCAGTTGTTACCCAGTTGACGAAGCTCATCGGCCGAATCTGCTGGTAGTTACGCACTTCATGCGACACTAGTACATCCATTTGTTCCGCTAGCCAATATTCAAATGCAGCGGCACCTTTTGTTTCAAAATACTTTCCATTATATTCTCCTAAATCAGGGTGTAGCTTATTCGTGTTTTCTACCATGAAAGGATACCATTCAATTCCAATCATCCACGCTGTGACCCATTGGGAGATATCCGCGTCGTATACACCGGATGCATGACCTGGACGGGACGGCACAGTAGCATTTCCGTGAATGACATCGACCAGCTGAACCATTTCTTTTTGAAAGTCTTGCAAGTTCTCTTTTTCAAAGGCATCCAATGACTCTTCCAGTTTTTCTTCATTGATCCAGACACCATGCATGACATATATAGGGGTATCGTGTACATCGTTATACGCTTTTAAAGCATGATAAAAATCAGGTGGGTGAAGCGTGTAGACTCGGATAGTATTCGCGTTCATCTCACCAATTGCTTCGAACCATTTGTAATATTCTTCTTCTGTAATGGCAGCTTCCCCAGGAAATGCTCCCGGCTTCCCCATTCCAATATTCACGCCTTTCACAATCATCGGAGTCCACTTTCCATCTGTTAAAACTTCCAAATGTTTTCCGTTCATTCGTGAGGTCATCTTTACTCCCTCTTGCTTAGGCTCTTTCTCTTCCTTTGATTCTACCTGACCAAACTTTTCAAGCGCACCTTGCACCATGGGTACATATGCTGACCAGAAGAATGTTTTCTCAGAGGATCTTTGAATCATTTTATATACTTTCGCTATTCCTTTTACTTGATAGATAGAAGGGACATTTTCCACGCTGCTGAAATCCCCAGAAAAATACATGCTCTCAGAAACACCTGATGTATGACGCACTACTGCATCGAATTGAGTAGGAATTCCTTTCTTCGCTAACAGCTGTTTTCCTTTTTCAGTAAGATTCCAATCGTACACCGCTAAAGATTCCCCTTGCTCTGCTGTTACGATATCAAACCAAGAGTGAAAGTGATGCGACCCCGAGATGTTTAATCGTTCCGTTCCAATATCCGTAAATGTTAGCTGAATACCCTCTTTTGAGAGCTCTTCATCTTTTTCCAATGCTAGAACTTCGCCTGTAGTATCATTAACTAACAAAAACCCAGGACCATTATATGTCCACTCTGCTGCTTGTCCAGCAAGAATACTTTGCATTTCCGCATTCTTTTGTGGGTCAAGTTCCTCCACATAACGTCCTTTCCAACCAGAAAACTTCAATCCCATTCGATCCTCAACACGCGTACGTACTTTCTCCGAAGTGGGCGCAGAAAACGAATTATACTCCGCTATAAATAATGAAGGCTTTTTTGAATTAAGTCTTTTCAAGATTCTTTGCCACTCTACTTCTTTTAGTCCGCCATGATCATCTTCGTATGCAGCAAGCACAGGATCATTCATATCTACCATACTTTCATCGATACTAGCGGTATTTGCCAAGTAAATTATATCTTTCTCCGCATACTCTTTAGGTAGTGGTTTCAACTCTGAAATACCTTTTCCTTCTACTACTGTGAATCCGCCATAATAGTCACGTGCAGGATCAAATGGTTTGTTATGCGGTGCTTTTACTTTTGAATAGTTTAATACCCAGCTAATCCCCAGATGTTTTGTATGTAAGTTTTCTACAGCCGACTTATCAATAATAGCTACCTTCATCGGCGGATTACTCTTCAAAAACCATAACCCTACAGGCACAATGAGTAAAAATGCTATAACCATCATAACCATTACTAACTTCTTCATAAGTAGTCCCCCCTTTCACTAGTACTCTTTCACTTTCACTTTTTCTTTCTTAAAATAGGTTGAAATAATTAGAGGGTATCTAATTATTTTCTTAGTAAGAATGATAAGGGTAATTAGTATTATTCTATTATTTATTTTAATAATCATATCATAGTATAATACTTTTTCACTAGTCTTTCTTATATTTTTCTCTCAAGTGTTGCTATTAAATGGTTTTTTTCAGTACTATTACTCAATTGCACTAGTACTTTCTTGGAGAGATTACTTTACACTAGATAATCATGGGCTTGTGGTGAATAAAGTCTGTAGGATGAGCCTCTGTAAAGTAAGCATGAATGCCACAAATATCTAGTGATGTTGCGGCATTTATTATCCTAATTAATAGTTAGGACGATCACAGGTAGAAAAATATTATCTGTATTTTCTTGCATCTGGATGCGCTACTTCATTGATTGCCTTACTAGTAATGGGTTAGTGCTTGAATGCTCTTCACTTCGACATATCATCTATGATCCAAGGAACAGCATGAAGCAAATCTGGAAATACTGCATCTGCCAGTGGATCTTTTGTACCTAGGAAGACCGTCTTGGTCCCTGCTCTTTTTCCGGCAATAATGTCTGTATCCGTATCGCCTATCATATAGGAAGTGGACAAGTTTACATTATGTTTCTTTGCGAGTTTTTCTATCAACTTACTGTGGGGTTTGCGGCAATCACATCCAGACTTCGGCTTATGCGGACAATATGCGACTTCGTCAATTATGGCACCTTCCTTTGCTAGCTCTGCTATCATATGATCATGTATGGATTTCAACTTAGACTCCTTCATGTAACCAAGACCTACACCGCCTTGATTCGTCACTACAAATATGTAGTCAAACGATTGATTCAATTCCTTTATCGCTTCCGCCACTCCTGGTAAAAAATATAATTGATTAGGTTCATTCACAAATTTCACTCGATCCGTCAACACTTCATTGATCACACCATCTCGATCCAAGAATACAGCTTTTTTCATAGTAGATTTCCTCCCAATTAAAAGATCTTATTACTATTCATAGTATCCTCATTACATTCTTTTAAACGTAGTACCTTTCCAACTTCGCCTATAGACATAGTCAAGCAAGATTATTGTGGTCTTACGAAATAACAATTAACATAGCCTGTATGTTAGATTTATAACGAACTCCGAATTATTTTGTGATCTGTAATTAATTATGAGGTGATGCGTGAACATGGTAAACTCACAAAAATTCGATTTTAAAAAGAACCTTCCCTTGATGATTGTATTATTATCGGGTGCGTTCATTACAATTCTGAATCAAACGCTTCTCGCTACAGCCCTTCCGCCAATCATGAAGGATCTTCAGATTAGCGAAAGTACCGTGCAGTGGTTGCAGTCAATCTTCATGCTAGTTAACGGGATTATGATTCCTATTACAGCTTTTTTCATCGGCAAGTTTACGACTCGACGACTATTTTTGACAGCGATGAGTATATTTGCTTTAGGAACACTAATTGCAGCGACATCTCCAAACTTCTCTATATTGTTAATAGGTAGAGTTCTCCAAGGTGCGGGAGCCGGGATTATGATGCCGCTACTGCAAACTATTATGTTCTTGCTATTTCCGATTGAACAACGCGGAAAAGCAATGGGGTACTTTGGACTCGTCATTGCATTTGCGCCAGCTATCGGGCCGAGCCTATCTGGATATCTCGTAGATCAGTACCCTTGGCGCAGTGTATTCTACGTTGTTTTACCGTTTGCTTTGTTAAATATCGTAGCCGCTTATTTCTTGCTGAAAAACGTAACGAAACTAACCAATCCAAAAATGGACTATTTATCGATTGTGCTCTCTACATTCGGTTTTGGTGGATTACTCTACGGCTTCAGTATTGCAGGTAATACGGGTTGGCTACATGCGAACGTTTTACTTTCGTTAATCATTGGGGCAATTTCACTTGCTTGGTTCATTCTAAGACAATTGAAACTGGAACAACCCATTCTCGAGTTTAAAGTGTTCAAGTATGGCGTATTCACACTGGCAACTAGCTTAGGTATGATTGTATTTGCTTCCATGATTGCATCTACAGTGATCTTACCGTTGTTCATGCAAACTATGCTTGGTTTTAATGCACTCCACTCCGGTCTTATGCTACTTCCAGGTGCAATTGTCATGGGTATCATGAATCCGGTAACGGGGACGATATTCGATAAGTATGGTGCCAAATGGTTACTGCTATCAGGCTTTACCATCTTAACCGTTACGACATTCATGTTCGCAAACTTATCAGTAGATACAACGTTCACCTATTTAGCCATATTAAACGCTGTAAGAATGTTTGGTATTGCGATGATTATGATGCCTTCGACTACACTAGGTCTGAATCAGCTACCCAATCACTTGATTTCTCATGGTACAGCTATGAATAATACTTTCCGGCAGATTGCGGGGTCTATTGGAACTGCTGCGCTCGTGACAATCATGATCACATCCGATCTAGATAACGGAACCATTGCTGGTCAAATTCAAGGTGTAAATACAGCCTTCTTCGTTTCAGGTTGTATATCCATTGTCGGTCTACTATTGGCGCTGCTGATCAAGAATCCAAAACCAAAAGATACCGATGTAAAGGTGTAAAACTATAATAGGATGTCCATGAAGTGGAAACACTTCTCTGGGCATCCTTTTTTGCTTGATTTTCTATCAACAAAACCTATTGATTTTCGGTTTTTTTATTTAAATTATTGTATAGTCAACTAGACAATATGTAAAGTTTGATATACATTTAACAAGACGAGGTGATGAGTGGAGTGATTAAAAGTCGAGTGAAAGAATTACGTGCGCGGATGGATCTAACACAAAGTGCACTTGCAGAACAAGTTGGAGTTACACGGCAAACGATAGTGGCTTTAGAAAAAGGTAGCTATACCCCTTCTCTTTTGCTAGCTATGAACATTGCAGAAGTATTTAAGTTATCGATTGAAGAGATTTTTTACAAGGAGGATGCTTGAATGAAGAATATATGTATTTCTGTTACATTACGAATCGTGCTATTCATCGCTTTAGCTATCATGGTTTTTGATTTTTTGCAGGTTGAACAGAAATTCATTCAGATGGATCGCGGATATATTGAAGGATTTACAGTACAAGTTAATACTTGGCCAGGAGCTTTGATGATTGCTGTACTCATACTTTTTATAATCGCTAATCTAATTCACTTTTTACGTATGCGAAAAAATAACAATACCGATATACGTGATTTCATCACGTTCGAATACGACTCTACAGACGAACGAGCAGTGGCGAATACACGAAAAGCGATTAGTTATGCTTTTTCGGGTATATTAATTTACTCCTTTTTCATGATCGGTTCATTCATGTTTATTCCAAACTATTTTTTGGATTATATTTGGTATCCAATATTCGCAGTAGCTTCTATTCCAATTAGTGGTTTGATTATTTACGCGATTTCATTTACCGTTTTGCAACGCGCTTAATACATGAACGTACACCTACTTTATATAATGAGATCATTTTAAGGAAAACAAAAAAGAGAGCATTCACAAATCTGCGAATGCTCTCTTTTATTTGGATAAATCTATTTTCTTGTTTAATGTATATATAATAACTCCGCCAATTGTCATCGATAATAATTCACCAATTCCAGCCGTTAACCATGTAGCCCAGAACGGGAAACCTAGTAAAATTGTCAGTTGAGCTGCAATGGCGCACATAGATAATGCAAACACAATAGCAGTAATCACCATTTTGACAATATCATTTTTAATTTTCTTAGTCAGTGCACGACAGACTAATAATGCGACTAACGTAGCCATAGAACCAATCGGCACATCCAAAATCCAAGTCGGTGACATAAAGTTTGCGAACATGACACCTAGCGTGACACCGATCACGTACCGTTTATTATACAAAGCCAGATAATTGAACATCTCTGACAAACGCAGTTGGACTGCACCAAAACTGATCACTGCAAATACAAACGTCACCGTCACATACAAAGCGGCGACGAGCGCTGTTTTTGTCAGTTCATTCACCGTACTCTTACTCTTAGGCGAATCTTTAACATAAGACATACTCATTTTATTTTCTCCTTTGTGAAATAGCGAAAATGCTATTCCAGTAATAACTACGACCAAAGGAAGAAAGAGCCTATCGCTCGATCAAAAGTGTCGTAGTGCAAACAGAATTTGCTTGCTTCGGTATTATAACAGATTTCCTTATAATACAAAAGCTTTATTTTGCAATCCAACCTCCGTCAATCGGAATAACCGCTCCATGAATATAGTCCGCTGCGGAACTGGCTATGTATAATGTCAGGCTTGCAACCTCACTCGGCTGCGCCCAACGTCCTGCAGGCGTTTCCTCTGCTACCCACTTCGCCATTTCACCGTCACCTTCAAAATCCGCTTGGTTCATCGGTGTCTGGATGGCACCTGGCGCAATCGCGTTCGCGCGAATTCCATTGCGGCAGTAATCCATGTCCAGTTGCTTTGTATAACCAACAATGGCGTGTTTGGATGCTGTATAAGCCGCACCCCCACCACCTGCCACAAGGCCCGCAACGGACGCCATATTGACAATAACACCTGACTTACGAGCGATCATCTGTGGCAATATTTCATTCGTCATAAAATATGTACCCTTTACATTCGTATCCATGATTTTATCCCAAAGCGCTTCGTCAGTATCTAATGTTTTGGCAAAACCATCGAGCACCCCTGCAGTGTTTAATAAAATATCTATAGTACCAAATACGTTACACGCTTCCTTCACCGCGTGTGCTACGTCGTTCTTTACACTGACACTACCAATCGCATAGGCAAACTGTGACGGATAGTCTGTTTGTAATTTCGGGAGATCCCCCTCTTGTATATCAAATGCAAAAACATTTGCTCCATTTTCCAAAAATGCTACAGCTTGTGCGTACCCAATACCAGACCCGCCACCTGTCACTACGATGGTCTTATTTTCATATTCTGCAAATTTCATAACGGCCTCCTATATAAAAAAGCTCATGAATACTCATGAGCTTTGATTCTTCCGATTTACTCTACGATGACCCAGTCTTCGGCTAGTAAGTCACAAACTGTTGGTGTGAACATTGTATAGCCTTCACCCGTTACATCAATCACGAAATATGGATTCAGTTTTTTACCGTCTTGTTCACTTTCCCCTACTAGCTTCACGTATAACTCTGCTCCGCCCCAGTTACTACGGATGACTTTCTCTCCAGCCTTCAAACGTGGTAATACCTCTTCAAATGTCATGCATATCCATCCTTTATTAGTGTATTGATCCGCACAAGTTTATCGGGAAAAGTATACTTGATTTTGAGGACTTTTACAACTCGAGACGATTCGAACCATACTATTACGCAGAACGAACGTCACTTCTACATTGTTGGATAAATCGGGGACCTTTTTAGGTAGTAGCTTTCCAACTTGCCATATCTCACATTCCATGATAAATTGAACAATAGAAAATTTCATTACGGAATCAACATGTATAACCTCGATAATATGGTTCGAGGGTCTCTACCAGGAACCGTCAAATCCTGATTACAAAGTAATTTTTGTAATCAGGATTTTTCTATTCGAAAAAATAGTGTAGAGACACTAGTAGGAGGAATTGTTTTGGATTTACGTGTTTTATTATTGGCAGTGTCTGCTATTACAGTAGGACTAGTTGAGTTGGTAGTCGGAGGAATTTTGCCCGTCATTGCGGATGACTTGAATGTTTCCATCGCAACCGCTGGACAACTCATTACAGTATTCGCTCTCGTGTACGCGGTTGCAGGACCTGTATTATTGTCACTGACCGCGAAAGTGGAACGCAAGAAATTATATTTAATTACATTAGTCGTGTTTTTACTCGGAAACATTCTAACATACTTCAGTCCGACATTCGGCTTGATGATGGCTGCTCGTGTATTGACAGCTGCAAGTGCAGCACTTGTCATTGTGCTATCATTAACGATTACAGCACGAATGGTCGAGCCACGTGTGAGAGCTAAGTCGCTTGGCTATATTTACATGGGGATCAGTTCATCGCTTGTCCTAGGCGTACCCATCGGTATTGTAGTAACGAACGCATTCGGATGGCGTTCAGTGTTTTTAGGAATTGCGATTTTGACAGTAGGTTCTATACTATTAATCGCAAAGTTTCTCGAAAAAATTCCTAACGCGAAAGTACAACCACTTTCTGTTCAGATTAAAGCTTTAGCGAATAAAAAAATATTCTTTGCTCATTTAGCGACCATGTTTATGCTCGCTGGACATTATACGGTATATGCGTACTTCACCCCCTTCTTAGAAACGACGATGCAGTTAAGTCCGTATTGGATCAGTGTATTCTACTTCCTATTTGGACTGGCAGCAGTAGCAGGCGGAGCATTTGGTGGCGGATTAGCTTCACGTCTTGGCTCGAAGAAAAGTATTTTAATTATATTAGGGGCATTTGCGATTAGTTTATTTGCGCTTCCCTATTCCACATTCTCCATTCCACTTTTCATTATCTTCATGATGATCTGGGGTGGATTAAGTTGGGCGCTAGCACCTGCTCAGCAAGATTATATTATCCAAAGTGATCCGGTAACTTCCGATATACACCAGAGTTTCAATAACTCGGCGCTACAAGTCGGAATTGCGCTTGGATCTGGAGTTGGCGGGATAGTTTATAGTCAAACAGGTAGTGTCACAAATATGCCGGCAGTTGGTGGCGTAATTGTTATCATCGCATTCTTATGTGCAGCTATCTCTTTATCGATAGCTGTAAAGACTCGGCAGACCGCTATGGAATAAGATAGAATGGAGTTAACTCGTCTAAGAGTTGGCTCCATTTTTTATTGAATGCCGATTCTTTTTCATGAAATGAGGGATCACTATGACCGGCCTACTTCTTAATATTATTATAATGATTGCATTTATTGTCTATGGCATAGCACTTTGGCAAGGTAAAGGTGCATCCTTACTGTCAGGCTATAATACGATGCCTTTCGAAAAAAAAATGCGTATTAACGAGCGTGCGTTATGCAAGTTTATGGCGAAAATCATGTTCGCTTTAAGTTTTTGTGTCGGATTGTTCGCCGTAAGTGAACTGTTGGAAGAAGATGTATACTTCATTGTAGGATTAACACTGTTCCTATTAGTACTCGCATTTACTTTACTCTATGTCAATACAGGTAATCGGTTTAAAAAATAAGGTAGGTGTTGAAAGATGGTTAGAAGACGCGGAATATTTGAAATAGAAGTTATTGGCATACCGCTTCATTGTACACTCTGCGGTGGCACAACGTTTTTTCACCGTGAAGTATATATTGATTTGAAGCAAACAGCTAAAGACATACCTAATCAGCTAACATTGCAATCATTTGCTTGTGAACTATGTAGTACAACGCAGTTGATCCAAGAGCAATCACACCACGACAAGCCAAACATTGTCTACATGGAGGTGGATTCGTAATGGTAGAAGAGCTAGAAAGCGTAAGAAGCCGTATAACGATTTTAGAACATCTACTTATTTGTCACTTTTGTAAGCATGATGAATTTATCCCTTATTGTTCTTTCTCAAACGTGGAAGATCCAGGAATTGGTGTGCTATCGATCGGTTATTCCGCAGTATGCGGTACATGTGGTTGCGTAACCGAGTTCGGTGATCCAAGTGGTCCATCTGAAGATGGTGTAGACTATATTTGGGCTTTTTCACAAACAGTATTATAGTAGTATTTGAAAAATGCTCCATTAACAGGAAGCGTTTTTTTCATTCTTTATGACACTTCTCCAATTCGCTCCATCATGTCCAGTACACTTTTTAAGAATTCACCGATTTCCCCCATATGCTCTTCAGTTAGTTTTGGTTTGAAATGAATGTTGATCCTGTTCATGAACCCCGGTTCTGTTTGTTCATGACGGAAGCTAAGTGTTTGTGTGAAACTAATATCGTTCTCCCATACAGTACGAAGGATACTCGCAATTTCTTCACATTCTTTATCTACATCTCGAATAAACGTGCGGACGAGTAATGTAAGCGTACAGCCCGGATCCGTGCCTTTGGTTTCAAGTATTTCATCCGCCAGCTCCTTGAGTGATGAATGTAATTTTAAGTCGACAATGACAGAAGGAAAGCCGACTCTGGAAAAACGAATGGTTAGTTCTCTTGCCATCACGGCTACATCCAGTTGATCTTTGCGATGTAAAATATGAACTGTTTGTTTCAGATTATCCAAATTATATATATGATTTTCAAATGCGACTTTTAAATTTTCAAATACAGTTGGGTCGTACATGTCGTGGCCTCCTTACCTCTTGTATGTATAATTTATTGCGATTCAGCCATCTTATGCTTAAACAGGGAAAGGAAGTTTTTATATGACAAATAAAGACACATCAATTGCGAAACTAAGTGCTGAAGAATTACATGCAGTAAATCGTCTGGAGGATAAAATAGGCGTGACTCTTGTTGCGTATGAAAGTGTCGTTCCAGCTGAAAAGAGATAAGCTACAAGTGGTATTTTCTATTAAAGAAAGTACCACTTATTTATTTCAAACGAAAGTCACACACAAACAGTCGCCAATATCTTTTGAATATCGTAGATACTTTTATCTTTACGGAACTGTTTTTCAATATGCGGAGTCAGTGAGCTTGATATCCAGATCTTCAATTCGGCATCCATATCAAATGTACCTGCCGTTTCTACACTATAATGAGAGATACTTTTGAATGGGACGGAATGATATTCCACTTTCTTTCCTGTAATACCTTGTTTGTCTACGAGTATTAATCGAGTTTTCGTGAATACGATTAAATCCCGCACGAGCTTAAACGCAGCCTCTACTTCCTCACCTTCCGCTAAGATTAAGTCGAGTTCCTTCTTTACTTCTTCATTGTTTACGACGGAAGCATTCCCTAAAAGAGCATCAAACAATCCCATACAATGAATCCCCTTTTCAATATAATTCACACTTCAACATCACAATACACTAAGGAATTCCTTGTAATTTTGTCTTACTAATGGTTTTCCAGTTCATGAGAATGTGTGCAGTCTGAATAGTTTACCATGTTGCAGAAGAATTGAATAGAAAAAGTAAAAAGCTAGCCATGCTGCGTCAACTGATGACTTTACACGGCTAGCTTTTACTAATTAACTGATTTGAATTGTAATCAAACAGGCTTCTTACGCAACATGCCAGCAATTAAGCCTGTAATGACAGAACCAATGATTATTGCAAATGCATACAGAAGGATCTTACTAATTCCACCTTCAACGAGTCCCATGACGAAGATTCCTCCGTGTGGTGCGCGTAAGGCGATATCAAATGCCATCGTTAGTGCACCCGCTGTCGCTGCCCCTATTACGGAAGCCGGAATGACACGCAATGGATCAGCTGCTGCAAATGGAATAACACCTTCCGTTATGAAGCAAGCACCGAGCACATACGCAGTTTTCCCCGCTTCACGCTCAGTCTTTGTATAACGATTTTTAAATAAGGTAGTTGCAATCGCCATGCCAAGCGGCGGTACCATACCGCCCGCCATTACCGCTGCGATAAATTGGAAATTCTGTGCATCTAGCATGGCAATACCGAATGTGTATGCCGCTTTATTGACCGGTCCTCCCATATCCACAGCCATCATTCCACCAATGACTAAACCAACTAAAATTTGATTCGTACCGCCCATCCCTTCAAGGAACGAGGAAAATCCTGTATACAGCTTGGCCAGTTGTGGATTGATAAGCAACATGATTAATCCTGTCGCTGCAATACTGAAAACCGGGTAAAACAGCACGGGTTTTAAGCCCTCTAATGAATTAGGTAAACGAGCAAATAACTTCTTAACAAGTAAAGTGATATACCCTGCTAAAAACCCTGCAATAAGACCGCCTAAAAATCCTGATCCGCCACCCACTTCATCTACACCTGAAACCGTGATGGCGATCAGCCCCCCTATCATACCGGGAGCAAAACCGGGTCGATCGGCAATGCTTGAAGCTATGAAACCGGCCAACACAGGAACCATGAGGAAGAATGCTTTTCCTCCACCTATAGTGTTAAGCATAGCTGCAAATGCATTGTATTCAGGACTGTCTGGATTAGAAGATTCGATTCCCCAGAAGAAAGAGAGCGCTATCAAAATTCCCCCACCGACAACGAAAGGAAGCATATTGGATACACCGTTCATCAAATGCTTATAAAAACCGCTCTTCTTGTCACTCGATGAAGTATCTTCCTGACCTTTTTCTAGCTGATAAATCGGTGCATCTTTTTCAATCGCTCTATCCAGTAATGCATCCGTTTCATAGATAGCATCTCCGACTTTCGTCTGGATCACATGTTTCCCAGCGAATCGAGCCATTTCCACTTTCGTATCAGCTGCCACAATAATGGCGTCCGCTTCTGCAATTTCTGCATCTGTTAATCTATTTTTCACACCGGATGAACCATTCGTTTCTACTTTTAATGAAAGGCCACGTTCTTTTGCTCTCTCATTTAATTTTTCAGCAGCCATATACGTATGCGCAATTCCAGTCGGACAAGCCGTAACCGCTAGCAAACGTACGGTAGATTTCTCTTCTTTCGGTGCTTGTACATCTTCTGTTACTTCATCATCCAATTCCGACTCTTTGTCATTGACCGCTTGTAATACATCCGCTGCTGTTTGTGCAGACATGATTTTATCACGAAATGAAGTATCCATCAAAAATGTCGCAAGTCTAGATAGTGCATCTAAATGGTCGTCGTTAGCCCCTTCACTCGCAGCAATCATGAAAAACAAATGTGCAGGTTGACCGTCAAGCGAATCAAAGTCTATACCTTCAGTAGAACGGCCAAACGCGATAGCGGGTGTCTGAACAGCTGCTGACTTCGCGTGTGGAATAGCGATTCCTTCACCAATACCCGTCGTACTTTGACTTTCCCGATTGAGAATATCATTGGTGAATTGCACTTTGTCACGTAATTTCCCCGCGACATGTAACTGCTGAACCAATTCGGACAAGACTGAATCCTTCGATTTAGACTGCAAATGAAGGTTGATTGTATCCTCTGTCAATAATTGTGTGATTTTCATAGAATAGCACCTCTTCCTATAGTTTCGTAATGATCACTTGGCTCAATAATGACTCCACATCTTCTTTTTTACATAAATCGGACTGGAATGCGGTGGCACTTCCGCTTGCGACTCCATATTTGAAAGCATTTTCTGCATGTCCATCTGTAGAGTAGGATGCGATAAAACCTGATACTAGCGAATCTCCAGCACCTACTGAATTGACGAGCTTGCCCTTTGGCGCAGTGGCTGCCAATGTTTCTTCAGCTGATACATAGAGCGCCCCTTCCTTCCCCATCGATATCACTACATGTTGAATACCTTCACTTACTAATCTTTTGGCATAACCAACTGCCTCTTGTTTACTATGAATGGTCTTACCAACCAATTCTCCAAGTTCCTGTTCATTCGGCTTGATCAAGAATGGCTTAGTTACTTCCATGATCTGTTTCAATGCAGGCCCTGATGTATCCACTACAAGCCTCACTTTATTTTTTTCACAAAGTCTAGCGAGTTCAGATAAGAATGACGAAGGTAAAGAATCTGGAATTCTCCCAGCAATCACTAACCAGTCATCTTCTGTTAGTCGACCGATTCGCTCAAGGAGCCCTTGAACATTGTTTTCATTTAAACTTGGTCCAGGCCCATTTAATTCCGTTTCTTCAGTTGATTTAATTTTCACATTAATTCGCGTAATATCTGCTGTGCGAATAAAATCGGTTTTTATATCTTCTTTTTGTAAAAAGTCCTCAATAAAGTCTCCTGTGAAACCACCAATGAACCCGCATGCGACCGTATCTGCACCAAGTCTGTGAACAACCCTTGATACGTTAATACCTTTTCCACCTGGATAATAATACACTTCATTTGTACGATTCAGTTCTCCGCGCTCAAAGTTCGATAAATATGCGGTATAGTCAACTGTTGGCATGAATGTACATGTGAAAATCATTTTTGCACCACCTTTACTAACGTTTTCTCTTCCAGTTCATTTAGAATATCTTCTGGCATTTCGTCAATAATCAAGACGGCCTCTTCTATAGATAAAAACTTTATAAAACTGCTTTTTTTCACTTTAGAATGATCCGCCACTATATAAGTAGTTCTTGATTGCTCTGCTGCTAAACTTTTTACAGTTGCCTCATCAGGATCAGGTGTCGTATACCCATGAACGGGGTCAACTCCATTCGTACCTAAAAAACATTTATTGAAATGATATTGTTTCAATGAGTTCCTAGCCTGTTGTCCTACAAGCGCACCTGTTGTGGCTTTGACATAGCCTCCAATTAAATAAGAGGAAATGCCATGCTCAGTTAATGATTCCACATGTGTCAGTCCATTTGTTACAACCGTTATATTACGGTCTTTTAGAAAAGGGATCATTTGAAACGTAGTGGTACCCGCATCAAGATAGATGAAATCACCCTCTTTGACTATACTTGCTGCCAATGAAGCAACTTTTACTTTTTCTGAAAAATATTTTTCAGACTTGGCTGAAATGCTTAATTCCTGCATATCTCGATCTGGTAATGTGGCTCCACCATGAATTCGTTGAAGTTTATTGAGCGTTTCGAGTTCAGTTAAATCTCTTCGAATGGTAGATTCCGATGCGTCGGTTGCCTCTATTAATTCTGTAATCTTCACCGTTTTATGAGTAGCCAATTTATTCAAAATTAATTCATATCGTTCATTTGTTAGCATGTGCAACCCACCTTCTCTATCAATAACACCATATTACTTGAATTTTTCAATAAAATCCATCATAATCATTCATAAGCAGTCAAAAACATTCAAAACAATTCATAGGAGGTTTTCGTAATGATAAAGAAACAGTTCGTATTCAGCAATGGTGAAGGGCTTCACGCTCGTCCAGCCGCCCAATTGGTCGCTGCTGCAACCCCTTTTAAATCAGAACTTTCACTTGAGTATAAAGAAAAGAAGGTAAATCTAAAATCTATTCTTGGTGTGATGTCACTTGGCGTCGCTGGAGGATCTACAATTACATTGATTGCGGATGGTGAAGATGAAATAGACGCGATGAACAAGCTGGAGGAATTATTACGATCTGAAGGCGCAGAAGACTAATGAACAAAATCCTTCAGGGCATCGCAGCCTCCAATGGTATTTCTATCGCCAAAGCCTTTCGTCTAGAAAATGCGGAGTTGACTGTACTGAAGGAATCCATTTCAGACGTGTCAACAGAGATAGATCGTCTACAAAACGCTCTTTCTCTATCCCGATCAGAATTGACGACGATTCAGAAACAGACACAAGAAAAGTTCAGTGATCAGGAGGCAGCTATTTTCAGTGCACATGTACTTGTTCTCGACGATCCAGAATTACGCGCGGCTATTACAGATACAATTCAGACGCAACACGTAAACGCCGAATATGCAGTACAAGAAGCGGCAAACTTATACGTTTCCATTTTCGAAGCGATGGACGACCCATATATGCGAGAGCGTGCTGCTGATATTCGGGATGTAACAAAACGAATCCTTTCCCATTTACTCGGCGTCAGCATTCAAACGCCCGAAGACATTACGCAAGAGGTCGTCATCATTGCAGAAGACTTAACGCCTTCCCACACTGTTCAACTGAATCCTGAACTAATTAAAGGTTTCGTAACAGATATTGGGGGTCCTACTTCGCACTCTGCTATTTTAGCGAGAACATTGGAGATTCCAGCCGTTGTCGGAAGTAAAACCGCAATGGCTATGATTCAAAACGGTGAAATTATTATTGTAGACGGTGAAGCTGGGAAGGTTATTGTAAACCCTGACGCAGAAACATTAGCCGTTTATCAAGAAAAGCAGCAGGCATTTGCCAAACAAAAAGCAGAATGGCAATTACTTGCGAACGAGCCTGCTATTACACTTGATGGTCATCGCGTTGAATTAGCTGGAAATATTGGGACACCCGACGATGTGGAAAATGTCTTGAAAAATGGCGGAGAAGCGATTGGATTATTCCGGACGGAGTTTCTTTACATGGGAAAAGAACAATTCCCTACTGAAGATGAGCAGTTTGAAGCATATAAAAGCGTGCTAGAGCAAATGAACGGAAGCGCTACCATTGTTCGTACTCTGGACATTGGTGGAGACAAAGAATTACCGTATTTACAACTTCCACATGAAGCCAATCCATTCTTAGGATTACGAGCAATCCGTCTATGTCTTGATCATGAAGAGATGTTTAGAACACAGTTACGTGCTTTATTGCGTGCCAGTATATATGGAAACTTGCGGATCATGTTTCCGATGATCGCAACGATTAATGAATTCAGGCAAGCAAAAGAACTATTTTTAGACGTAAAGCAACAACTTATTAGTGAAAGAATCGAAGTAAGTGAGACGATTCAACTCGGAATTATGGTTGAAACACCAGCTGTAGCTATATTGGCTGATGTATTTGCCAAGGAAGTAGATTTCTTCTCCATTGGTTCAAATGATTTAATTCAGTATACGATGGCTGCTGATCGGATGAATGAGCACGTTTCTTACCTCTACCAGCCGTATAATCCATCTATTTTACGCTTTATCAAAATGATTATTGATGCGGCTCACAAAGAAGGCAAGATGGTGGGAATGTGTGGAGAAATGGCACGTGATGAAACGGCAATTCCTATACTGCTCGGGATGGGATTAGATGAGTTTTCCATGAGTGCATCTTCCATACTTCGTACACGTTCACAAATCCAGAAACTATCTAAGGTTACCTTAGAAAATCAGATAGATCATATTCTTTCCCTATCTACCGCGGATGAAGTGTTGCACTTCATTAAAAGTCTAGATAGCTAATACTACGTAATGGACCACTCTTTGAATCTAGATGATTCAAAGAGTGGTTTTTCATTTCTCCAGCATCCTTTGATCAGAAAAGCATTAGACGATCTCGCCTCTCATTTTGAATACTTAGCTATATAATTATTATGGAAAAGAACGTTTGTGGAGGAATGAATTTCACCCACTATCCGTTATAAAAAAATGAATCTCTAGACATTACAACTTTCTTAGGTTGTTCCATCATCTCTCGAGCAGTAGATATTCATATACTACATAGAGCGGTGGGAGGTGAATGCTTTGAAAAAAGAAAAGAATTGTAAATGTGGAGATCACCATTACTGTCAGAAGTGCCTCAAAATAAAATGCGATGCCAAATACTGTAGCCGTTGTAGAAAAGACTTATGTAATCCATGCTTCATGGTCCGTTTAGGTGGTTTACAAGACGGTCTTAACTTCCGTTTGCGCCAAATGGTTTGTTGTGAGGTGGAGTTACAGATGGAAGAGGAAATTGTAAAGGGTACTATAATTTTTGTCGGCTCTAACTTTGTCGAGATATTCGTGAATGGGAAACCAGGCGAATTGCCCGCAGACTGTGGTTGTACTACTGATGAAAAAGGAAAGAAAGTAGATCATCCAATCGGTAATACTTTGATTTTACCAATCGACAAGATTTCACAAATCAAAACCCTAGGATATTGCCATTCCAAAAACCCATGCAGGTAGTATAGTAATAAAAAACCAGTCCCCAGCTATAGGGACTGATTTCTTATTTACCTACCATGATGTGGGCAATATTTCCAATGGCGATGATGCTTTTTTCTTTATTCATCTCCAGTACAATGGACTCTTTATTCACATCCACTAGCACCCCTTCAATTAGTGACCGTCCCACTCGAACTTTTATAGTTTGATCTTCGAACAACAATAGATAAACTGCTAGCGGGATTTTGAAAAATAGCTGAATAAGCTCTGGAGATGAGCCGACAACTTTTCCAAACTGAAATGTCAGCTTCCTACGTAAGCGTGGACCGATATTCAGTAAATTGGCCACCGGTACTAGTTCAGCATAGCAGCCGGAAGCTTTGACCGATTCAATCTGTTCATATGGCACGATGATTTTATAATCGTCTCGACTTAACAGAATGAAATCAAATGCCGCCATCATCACTACTCCCGAAATCGTTTCATCTAAAGGATTTACTATCTCTACTTCCAGACCAATCAAGCCGTCAAACGCCCGTTGATACGTCTCTTGAATGGATCGATTATCATCAAGTGCCAGATCCAGTAATAATCTATTGGCTTCTGCAATTTTTCTGTCTACTTCCTCACGCTTTTCAGGAGGAAGACAGCTTTCTGGAGATGGCAGTTCAGGACTATCCGCCCTTTCTGGACAGCATTTTACGGGTATGAAAAAGTCTGGTTTTTTCTTTTGTTTTTTCTTTTGTTTCTTCCTTATTCTCTTGTTCCCCATTTTCACACCCCCCCGTTCTTAACAAACTATTGATCTAGTTTAGGGAGATGTTTTTTAAGCTCTTCGAACACCCGCATAATCCCCCACATCCCTTGCTCGATATCCCAGCGAATGTTTCCTGACCGATACATGAAATCGCCCGAGAATCCGTTATAAGCTCCCGCACCGCCAAGCAATTGCAGATTTCTCTTAGCACCCGCTACGTTAAATCCGACATTTGATTCTGTTCGAGAATGAATATTTTTCGAATCAGATTTCCAACGATGGCCGTGTAAGTGGAATGTATGAGATCTACGTCTTTCGGCAGGTGTAACTAGCCGAATAGTGACTGGATCCCCCACATAGCTTTCAAATATAGGAGTTGAAGGATCGCCAAAAACATCTGAGCTAAATAAATCATGAATTTTTGCATGCTCTAGATAACGATTGATTAGACGCTCACTTCGATAGTTAAAGCCACGCGATCCTTGATCATACGTATCAAGCAAATCTTCGTCTATTCCAGGCGGAGCGAGCAATATACCATCCACAGGATCAAAAATGACCTGGTTATTTTTATCAAGCAACCTTACACCGTCATGCATCACAATTACGAACTCCCTAGTATCTGGTAAGTATGGATTCCGCAAAATAACACTTGCTCCGGTCGACGCGGGCTGTAGTGTATACGGATCCAAATATTCCGTCCCCCTAGGCTCAGCAATGAATGCTCCGAACGCGCCTTGCGAACGGTGATTGCGGATATCTGCCATATCCCACATGCCACACACACCGACAGCCGAATCGACATACCAGCGATACGTCCTAGATTCTCCAGGTCCAACTGTTTGATCCCCATTGAATCCAACTGTCTCTCCTGCAGACGTCTTCACGTCATAATCAAGTAATTGTGCATGCAGGGAAATACGTAAAGACGGTGGATAAAATGCTTGCTCCTTCACTATTGGATATGGATAGATTCCGTCTTTGAATGGAAACAGCTCTGGTTTCAGATAGCTAGTTAACGTAACATCTACTGTATCGCCCACATTGCCACGTAAGATGAGTGGTACTGGTTCTATTTCGCCATTCTGTATCGCTTCCATATCCTCACGCAATGCAAAGATGATGGCATCCGGATCATGATCACCGAACGAGTTATATTGGATCGAGGTTTGAAAGGCTACAACATCGTACTTCCTCAGTGGCCCCTTCACTATCTCCACAGTTGGATCAGCAGCTGACGGCGGTCTGATCCCTGTACATTCCGGCAAAGGTGTTGAACGCTCTTTTGGTTCAGGCCGATCTGGCAATTTGATCAATTCAGGCACTTTTTCATCGAATGCGCGGATTAGACCCCATAACCCATTCCATAAATCCTCTTCTGTTTCGAAAGTCCATAAATAATCACCCGATCGCGGCACATTCATCTCCATCGTAAATGATTCAGATATGCCGATATGCTGTTGGTTTTCCAATCTGGAATTCAGATCGCCTCGTTCATGTAGCCAACGAAGACCATGTACATTAAAGCTGTGAGATTCTTCCTGTGCCCCTTGCAGCAGCCGAATCCGGATGGAATCTCCCTCATACGCTTTAAAAATCGGAGTAATTGGATCGCCTTTTACATAAGAACTGAAACTATAAGCAGGATCACAGTCTTTGCCTAACCGGAATTGCAGTGGTTCATTTTTATAGTTCACTCCAAATAATCCTGGATCATCCGGTGAACCTGGGAATGGCGGAGGTGCTAATGGTTTACCGTCTTTATTGACTAAATGTGTGAAATCCTGTGCAAAGATCACAAAGTCCCTGTAATCAGGTATTAGCGGATTGACACAAGTGACTTCCGTTCCTTGATCTACTTCTTCTCCAGTCGTCGAATCAAGATATTTAGTAAATCGCGGATGAACAACGCCCGTTCCAAAGACGCCATGCTGCTGATGGGCACCAGGGAATAAATGATCATGGAAGAACCATGCTTTAAGCTCTGTATCTGCATAGTAAGAGTATTGAATGGTCTCACCTGACAAAACGGAAGAATCATAGTTCCAGCCGACATTCGCCCCATCATTTACGAGCACATCAAACTTTACAAAATGGATATGCATACCCGCCTCATAAGTTCGCGTAACAAGCTGGAAGGCATCACCATCCAGAATATGCGGCAGCCGATTTGTGAAATTAATTTGATAGCGAGTATGACTGGATTCATGGATGACGAGCGGTTCGGGCGCTTTCTTCCCCAAGCAAATATCCTCCAGATCTTCATCCAGTACGAAAATGCGGCCAGTTAGATCATGCCAACCTTCACGGTTATAAATAAGAGGGATCTCAATCAAAGAGATATTGAACTCCTTCACAGGGGCCCCCTCAGGACATGGATCGGTGAAAACAGCACCCGGTCGCGGATTTGTAATGGCTGCGTTTCTCTCCAGTTCTGTTAGTCCCCTACCTCCAACAATCCCCATTGGAGGACGTGGTGCTTTCATACCGACTTTTCCTGGAATGAAATTCGGGAATCCAGGCTTCATCTTAGTTGGTTTTGGCGGTGCAGGTCTGTCCGGAAGAGGCTTCAGTGACTTTATTGGAACCCCGTTCGGATAACACTGACTGCCATCTTGAAGGGTATTAAAGACCCGGTTCATCCCCCACATCCCTGCAACAAAATGTGGGTAGAGGTGACAGTGGATCACTGCGTCACCAAAAGAGCCTTGCAAGCTACCAAGACCGTATAGGGGCTGAATTGTATAGTGACTTTGCGGACTAATAGCCTGTGCATCAAAAATTTCTGACGCCAAATCACTCGGATCACTAAACCACTGATGGACGTGATAATGGAATACATGCGTTTCCTTTACTCCGCCATGGAAAAGCCGGATTTTTGCAGGGTCACCAACATACCCTCGCAAAATTGGAGTCGATGGGTCTCCGAATACCCATGAATCATGGTGTACTTCCTCCCCTTCGCAGTTTGGACAGACGACGCCTTCCGCCACTAATTGTTCACGTCTATTTTCCGGTTCATAACGGTAATTCGCACCGTGGAAGGACTCTTCTTCCTGGTTGGAGAAATGATTGATCGGTCTGTTGCCTGTTAAATCATCCACTTCCATTTCATCTGTAAACATCCACACATATTCTCGGAAGGATGGTAGCAAAGGGTGATGGACATCCGCATATTGTCCGCTGTTTATTGGCTTGCCTGTTTCAGGATCGGTCCACCAGGAGAAACGACTTTGCACGCATAAGCCTCCTACCAGACCATTTGAATTGGAACCGTTCTGGTCACTCGAGACATTTCCTAGATCAGAGAAATAATAGTTTCCTTCTTTCATCAAATGCAGCTTATATAAGATTTTTTCACATGGTGCTACAGTCGTTTCCTTATTGTATCCAACATTCGCTCCATCCGATTGGCAGACATCGTATTCTGCTTCCTGAAAATGCATACCTGCATGGAATGGGAGTTTATTTTCAAACAGTATTTCCACGACGTCTCCTTCATTCGCTCGGATAAAGAGCGGCTGAACGAGATCGACAGGCATGAAAGGGTTTTTCTTTACGAGCCTTTTCACTTTTTCTTCATTTTCCTTCAGCACATACATCATGCCATTCGGATTGTGGTCCCCAAATGTATTCAGGACAATTCGTATGGGAATGGCTACTACATGGTAGTGTCTTTTCACTCGCTTCACCTCATTTTCTACTCTTTTAATTCAGGGATTTTAATTCCTGTTTCTGTCTCGATATAGAACACTTCAATTGAATCGATATGCACAAACCAAGTTTTTCCTTCCAATGCAGGAATGGATGTATTCTGAACTTTCATTTCCACAAAATCATCCACTACACTTATAATTTCCCCTATAAACATAAACGGGAAAGCTTCAGTTAGAATTAGAACTTTTTTGTTAATGTTCTGACTGAAATGGGTACTAATCCCTTCTTCACGAATTATATTGATTGGTTGACATTCGTTTGGTTGCGTCATATATCCATCTCCTTTTCACGTTAACGGAAAGACTAAATCACAAGGCACTTCTGTCGAGAATGAAACAATTTTCTCCAGCGGTATACTGATGGGTGTCGGAAACTTATAAAAAGGGGCATTTACCATTTTGACGGTAACAGGCGTTAAGGTGAGATGCCCTATCCCCACTTCTGAAACAGTTCCGCAAAAAATCGGCCTAAAAACTTGGCCTAATAGATTAAGCTGCACCGCCTGAGTGATAATGAGTACTTCTTGATTTATCAAACCCGAGAAATCTTGAGATTGAATTCCTTTATTATTTTTCATTGTTCCAGCCTCCTCTTACTTTTTCATCCCATGATCGGAGCAGTGTTCTCAACTCTTTCTTCAAATATGAAACGAAGGAAAAAGTAGATACAAAGCGAATATTTTCTAAAGGGATTTTACGCACTGTGCCAAAGCTTGTAAGCTCTAGTTCGCTCTTGGTCGTATTCACGATCTTTCCACTGACCGTTTCTTCGCGCGAAATGACTTCCACTCTTGTTCCTTTCCATGAAAGAAAGTTGGTCCGAAAAGACTCCTCGAAAAATTGTTGCACAAGTGCTTCTCTTTCGTTGACGGTTTCGCCAAATCGAAGAGTTAGTCTTTTTTGCAGATGATTATCATATAGGTGATGCTGATGCGTGTTCGAATAAGAAGGAAAGCCAAAGGGGATATTTGCTGTTTCAATATACGTAAAGGGAATCCAAATCCGTTTCTGTAGGTTCGTCAACATAACAAAATCTCTGCCGATGGCTGCGACTTTACCTTCAGTTTCCAAACAGCCGTCCATTTCACCGCGTGATGCAATGACAACTTGCTGATTTCGTTTGCTTTTGAAAAACTTTTTAAGTGTTAATGATTTCCTGAGTGGTTCATGAATTCCGGCTATCTTAAATAAATTTTTCTGACCAATATAATCTGTTAAGACTCTCGTTTGTTCATCAGGCCCATTACTTGTTGGCGAGGAAAAAGCGGGATTACTACTAGCTTCCTTCATGAAGATCACCTCCTTACTATCATTCGAAAAGTAACACTAAAACTATTTAATAAGTTGTTGTAAATGATTAGCGATCTCTTCAATGGCTACGTTATTTTTCCCTGTTGCCATATTATGATGAGCTCTTACTAAATCCTGACCATCCACAATATACATAGACGTCGAGTGGGTAACGAATCCATCTTCATTCCTGTCGTAATAAAAATTCAGGTATTTCGAAAATTCTTTGGTTGTTTCTTCTGTCCCTCTAAAAAATAACCAATTTGGGTCTTCTATATTAAATAGTTCTTTATAACGCACTATTTTCTCTTTCGTGTCATATTCAGGATCTACGGTGATAGCTATGATGAAGTACTCATCTTGAGAGATTCCCCTATCTTTCATTACTTCCTGTAAAGCGGTCAGATCCCACATAGTAGTCGGACAAACATCGGGACATTTTGTGTAGAAAAATGTGACGAGTTTCGGTTTACCCTGGAAGTTCGTTTCGCTCCCGCTCACTTCTGTAAACGGCCATTCGATTACTTTTCCAATTTGGGGTAGTTCCACCGCCTTCGACCACATCGCATATACAAGCCCGAAAATGATGGGCAACATCATTATAATAATGACTTTTTTCACTACTGTACTCCTCTCCTGCCAACATGATCATCACCCTCTCATTGAATAGCGGATGAAGAAACAAACTACTGAATGGGAAAAGGCAATAAATATAGTAATGATGAAAAGATTACTCGCAATCAATGAATTAGCGTCAATGGGTATATTGCATAGTGCAGGATTTTTCAGCACTGCACCAAGCATCATGCCCATTACTCCTCCCATCGCGCCGTTATACAGACCATTTAAGGAAGCGGGTGCTTTAATAAGCGAACCAAATCGCCAACCGATAAACACTCCAAGAAGTACCGGCAATAAGTAAGTAACTAGTTGATTATCTGACAACAATAATTCTAGGTACAATGCCATCGCGAGAGAAGAGATGGACGCAATCGCCATACAAATAGTTTTTGTGAATCGGTCATCAAACAACAGTCTTTTCTTTTTTACAACTCGATAGTTGACTAGTATTTCACCAACACACCACATGAATAGCAAGATTAGAAGTAGCATTGCCCCCTTCACGCCCTTTTTATTGAAATAAATAAAATACCTAAACTACCAATGAAGAATGCATGTAGAAACCAAATAAACAACATTTGCATTTCCATAACCGTGCCAATCATTGGTGCCATTAGTCCGACAATCAGACCATTCGTCAAACCAGTCACAAACGTCTGATAATCAATTAGCATGCCAAAGCAAGCCCCTACTGCCCCTCCGATACTCGCCGAGAGTAATGTAATATACGTGAAATGGAACGGCATATGAGTAATGAGTATGATTCCAAACAACAAAGCAGCCATCCCGCCCATTACCATGCTCATATTCATACCTAAATGGAAACCTATCAATTTCCTCATTTTTCGGATGTACATATAAAAGCCAATGATTAAACAGATGTCTGCATACAATAAAAACAGCAAGTTAGACTGCTCCATAGGTCACCTCGAACTAGCATATGGAAGATTAAACAAAATGGTAACCTGTTTACCTAATTTTTTCCGGGAATATATGAGAGAATCAAACTACGTACTTTGCTTTCTTCCATTTACTTGATTACTACTAGCACTATTATTTAGTACAAATATGCCAATACTTCACTGCAGGTTATTCATCACACATATATCATGCGAACTCGCCTCTCGTTTGGTACACTTAGAGATGTAGTAATTTTAAAAAGGGAAGTGTTTTTATGGTTGGACGTAATGATCCGTGCCCTTGTGGCAGTGGCAAGAAATATAAAAAGTGTTGTGAACGAAAAGATGCTGTAACAGTCGAAGATTTACTGACAGATGAAATGGAGAATATACTACAGACGTTTTATGATATTCATCCAGAGCGACCAGATGTACCGGCGTTCGTGGAATTTGCAAATACATGGAAATCTTCATTGAATAGTTATTTACCACAAGAAATGATTGAAACGATTGCGCTTGATGAATTCTTCTTCCATCAACGGAGAGATATTTGGGACGACTATTTGGCCAAGCAGAAGAAAAAACATATTCGCCCATCGATTCTAGAATTACTTGATAGATGGTCAGAGCCGAGGGTATTTGTCGGTGAAGTAACTGCTGTTGGAGATACATATTTAACAGCTACAAGTATTCTAGGTGATGAAACGATTGATTTGTGGAAAGAAAGCGATAAGCCTGTTCCCGTAGGTGTCCACTTCTATTGCTTCATACTTTCCGATGGTACGTCTAAAGGTAATTATCTAGCAGTTTCCAGTTTAATCTTCTTCCCGACTGATCATTCGGAAGCGATCAAACAGTTTGCTAAAACTCTTGCAGACACGGAAAACCCTTCACTCAAAGACTCCATCATGAAATTCTGGATTGCGCTTGGTGAAAGTGGCTATACCGGAGATGAGTTTACTGAATTCGAAGCAGGCGTTATAGAGTCGGCTGCTGAATTTTTAAAGCAACATAACCGAGAATCGCAAGCTTTGCTAGAAGTGCTTGAAGATTTCTTAGTAGATGAGCAGCCAAAAGCCCGAAAGAAACTAGCGATTGCGGCCGGTGCAATCCGTTATGGTTTAGACAATAAATATTTCGAACCGCTTGATATGACATTAAAAGAGATCGCAGAAGCATTTGATGTTTCTACCTCATCGATGAGTAAATATGCGAAGGACCTAGCAGAATATGCTAGTGATAAAAATTAATTGATATAAGGAGTTACGAACATGGTACTATCACATTCCCGTTTATCAGATGCATGGGAAGCATATCAAGATGTAGATTTGCACGGGAAGCAAGTTCTATCCAGCATAGAATTCACGACGACCTATTTATGCAATATGCGTTGTGAACATTGCGCGGTAGGATATATGCTACAACCGAAAGATCCACAAGCATTACCAATCGAGTTGCTATTACAGCGGTTGGATGAAATCCCCCACTTGCGAACGATTAGCTTAACAGGTGGCGAGCCGATGTTTTCGAAGAAATCTGTCGAGCAGTATGTCGTACCGTTATTGCAGTATGCACATGCACGCGGAGTTCAGACGCAGATGAATTCGAATCTAACTATGCCTATTGAACGTTATGAATTAATTGCACCGTATTTGAATGTCCTGCATATTTCACATAACTGGGGTACAGTGGATGATTTCATCGATGGTGGATTCGCTCGGATGGAACGCAAGCCGCCACGTGAGCGTCGTGCAGCACAATTCGAACGAATGATCGAAAACAGCCGCGCATTGTCTGAAATGGGTGTTATGGTATCTGTGGAAACGATGTTGAATCGCCGAACATTACCTCATTTACAGACCATCCATGAACAAATTGTCCATGAAATGAAATGTGGTCGCCATGAAATACACCCTATGTATCCTAGCGATTTCGCTTCTTCATTGGATGTACTAACTTTGGATGAAACACGTACAGCAATGTTCGATCTGCTGTCATACCGTGATCCACAAACGTGGATGCTATTTGGGACTTTACCGTTTTATAATTGTAGTAACGACGCAAAAGATCAAGAATTGTTTGCGAAACTTGCAGCAAGTGAAAACGTCACGGTGCGAAATGATCCAGACGGTCGTTCTCGGTTGAATGTCAATATGTTTACCGGAGACGTGATCGTGACAGATTTCGGAGATGTTCCTCCACTAGGGAATATTCAAACCGACCAGTTAACGGATTTATATACGAAATGGCAACAACATCCCTTAGCAAAAAGCGTAAGCTGTCATTGTCCTGCAGTGCGTTGTCTTGGACCGAATTTACTCGTAAAAGATGCCTATTATCCAAATGTAGACTTTTTGAAGCGACAGCAAAGATAAGGTAGATGAAAAAACCACGTATGGCTCATAGTTGAGTCCATACGTGGTTTTTATTTTCCGAAGCCTTGGAAATGTTCATCAATAGCTTCTTGGAACGTCTCTGATGCTACTGCTTCTTTAATCGCTAAAGCAAAATCCTTCTCACGATCTTCTTCTCTGACCGCAACGATATATTGCAACTCTTCACCAAGCTCTTCATGTGCTAGTGCGTCTTCCAATTCCATTTCATTGACCATAATATAATTGTCTGGAATGATGGCTAAATCACCACTTGCCATAGATGGTATCAGCTGTGCAATCAAGATAGGCTGGATGTTCAAGTTTTTTGGATTACTATCAATATGTTTTTCTGTAACTGCATAAGTGGGTGCACTTGGATTCAATGAAATTAATCCCTGTTGTTCAAGGAAACGTAGGGCTCTCGCTGTGCCTAGTTCATCATTCGGAATAGTAATCCATGAACCGTTAGGAATATCATCCATCGACGTCAACGAGTTAGAATATAAGCCTAGTCCCACACTTGGAACTTCCGTCAAAGCCACTATAGGCAAATCATATTCTTCGTTAAACTGTTGAAGATTAATTTGTTGTTGGTTGATGTTGGCATCTATTTCTCCATCAGCCAACTCTTTGTTCGGTTCAATTAAATCTACGTACGATTCTACTTCGACTTTGTACCCTTGTTCTTCAAGTGCCGGTTTTAATGCCTGATCGATGACTTTAGCATAAATTCCTGCCGTCGTACCAATTTTTATCGTCTCATTGCTGTCGGTTGGACTGCACGCTGTTAATAGCAATCCAACGATCGTCATCAGACCGAGTACTTTTATTTTCATCTTCAAATCGTTCCTTTCAAAAAACTGCTATCTTCATCATATTCGCTGTAATTTTCACTGTCAAACCAAATCTTGCAATTAAAAAGATGTGCAACATTGTACACATCTTTTTGCTCGCTATGTAATTTCACCAGACTGCCGGTTTTTGTACCATAAGCCAAAGCATCACCATAAGCAATCCAATATAAATCCAGGCAGTGCGTTGTAACTTGTTGAGTACCGCTTCCCTGTCATTGCTTGGTTCATGGAATCTTTTCAATACAGAAGAGAAACCAGTTGCCAGGAAGAACCCGGACAGCAACATGACGCCTATTGTGAGAATAATCCACGACGTGTTCCATGGCCACGGACCAAATAAAATTAATAATATACCAGTCACAACTAGCACATGGCCTGAATGCATAACGAGTCGTATAATGACTCGGATAATCGCCAGATAGATGTCTTCTGCTTCTGCTTTAGCAGAACGTAGCCGGCGTATTAATGGCAGCAGGAGGAATAAAGGTCCTACTGAAATTATGGCCGACACTACGTGTGCAAAGACAATCGCTCCGTAATAAAAGTTCATTTAAGAGATTATTTCTGAATTGGGCTATATTCGTGCACCCAAACCTTCATTTTAGGAAGCCAAGGCATTTTGTCGTGGATCGACAGCATCGCCTGTTTATATTCTTCAACTGTTTCATGACCTTCTGATTTGGCGTCTTCATCTGTTAGTTCTCCGAGTGTTTGTTCATATAATTTTTCAACTTTGAACTCTATGCCTTCTAACGTCATCGTTTCGCCTGGGTATGCATAGACACCATTACGTCTAGTAGCCCACTTTTCACCGTTGAGTACCTTTTGTACGTCCTCCGGAATAGTTACAAGTCTTTCAATGGAACATGTTTTTTCTGGATAATTTGTCATGCTAACACTCCTCTTGATTCATTAATCTTTCACCTATACTAGTGTAACCCTTTTCATCAATGAATTACAGCTTTTACTTCCCAATAAAATACCCTCACCACCGGAGTGACGAGGGGTGGTACTTATTTTACTTCTACTGTATGTTCTTCATGCTCGTGAATATCTTCATTTTCAATATGAATAATCACTTGATAGCTGCCCACTTTAGGGAATTGATAGTTTGCTGTATATTCACCCGGCTTGGATTCTTCCGTATCTACCCATGTGGTTTCTTTATCTGCCGAGATGATTTCATAACGAACCTGCGCCTCTATTGCTTCTCCATCGAGCTGCGCATGCGTCATCAACTCTGTTTCTGTTGCTGCTTTTGCTCCCTCAGGTTGCATAAAGTGAAGAGCAAGTCCTTCTACTCCTTCGCCATGTTCATGATGTTGACCTTCTTGTGCACTTTCGTGTTCATCCGCATGTTGGGTAGCTTCTCCAATTTGGATTTGCTTTACAGGCATGACGTGCATGCCCCGTGCAGTAACGTGAACCTGCACGTGATACAACCCGTCAGTCTCAAATGTGTTTTCTGCTGAATAAATGCCTTCTTTATCATTGGTTGTTTCCACGTGAATGCTGTCTTCTTTCTTGCCTTCTTCCCAAATTTCATACTCTACTTCCGATGCATCCTCTACATTTTCTTCACCTTGTGTCACCAGTGTAGTGATCATCACCGGTTCATTGACATTTCCTTGTTCGGGTACTGTAAGTTCTACTTCAATTGGTTCAGGTAAAACAGCTTCCGTCGGTACATCTTCATCTTGACCGCATCCAGCAAGAATTCCGATCATCGCCGTGCTCATTACTAACATTCCGAAACGTTTCATCTTTTCATTCTCCTATCTATTCGTTTAGCTGTTATGATTATAAAATATGATTACGAAATTTCAATGAAGTTTTAACAACTTCTCGAAACTTCATGTAGATTTCACATCTTTTACGGAAAATTAAACTATAAGCTTTTATGAAATGAGGCGTAGTAAATTGAGTTACCAATTATTAGTCATTGACGACGAACAGCAAATGCGTGATTTAATTCGTGTGATCCTCGAGGATGCCGGATATAGCGTATTTGAAGCCAGCGACGGTTTACAGGCTCTCTCTGTCGTCAAACAACATACGATAGATTTATGCATTGTCGATGTGATGATGCCCTATATGGACGGCTTCACATTTGCAGAGGAGATGAAACGCACTTCATCGATCCCATTGATTTTCCTATCTGCGCGAGGTGAGGAATGGGATAAAGTTCAAGGTCTAAAACTTGGTGGAGACGACTACATCGTCAAGCCTTTCTTACCAGGAGAACTGGTCGCGCGGATCGAAGCCGTCTTGCGTAGAACATACCGTCATAATCCTGAACCAATTGTATTACAAGCTGGTCCACTTACCATTAATGAAGACTCGTATACAGCACAGCTTAACGGAAAACCTTTAAATCTAACTTTGAAGGAATTTGGCTTGCTGTTGTTGTTAGTCAAACATAAAGGACGTGCCTATTCCCGAGAACAATTACTTGAATTGGTCTGGGGCGATGATCATCAAAGCAGTGAGCGGACAATTGATACACATGTTAAAACGCTTCGTCTAAAATTAGGCGACGCTGGTAAAATGATTGAAACGGTATGGGGGATCGGCTACAAGTTAGAGGACTCTGAATGAATAATTTAAATCTAAGCAAAAAGATGTTGATTGTATTTTTAGGAAGCATCACGTGTACCATATTATTTTCATTCTTCTTCATTCATTACTTGTATACCGAATTATATAAAGAACAAATTAAAGAGTCGATCATATATCAAGGAAATCGAACAGCTTCCCATTATCATTACGGTGAGCTCAGTGATTCGATCATCGAAAAGATTCAATGGTATAATATCGTCTCGGAGTATGAAATCATCGTCGTAGATCGCTTAGATGATTTAACGTCCTATTTCCCTTATCAGATCGATTATCAATCACTCATCAATGATAGTGATGAGAAGATCCTAGAAACAGGCAAGCCCGTTATGAAAGAAGGCTACGTAGATGAATTAAATCGTGAAATCTTCGGTGGCATTTTCCCTATTAAAGGAGAAAATGGACTGATTGGTTTCATATATATATATGTTCCGCTCGCTGCGATCCAAGATGTTTTTCATGACAGTTTACCCATTATGATACTCGTCGGGAGCCTATTCTTCCTCGTTCTATTTTTAATTTTGCGGCGTGTGTGGCGTTCGCTATTCGAACCGTTGCAAACATTGCAGACCTATTCAGAAGAAGTGTCTAAAGGTGATTATTCGAATCGACTCAATACAGGACGGACAGATGAGATAGGTAAACTGGCGACTGCATTCGATTCAATGAGTCGTTCCCTTGAAGAACAAGATCAGCGCAAGAAAGATTTCACTTCAAATATTGTACATGAGCTCAGGACACCATTGACATATATTAGCGGCTACGCGCAACTTTCACGCAATAAAATCGATTCGTCTCCTGACGATGTAAAACACTACTTATCAACCATCGAGAAAGAAACGGAACGCCTAAAGAAGCTCATACATGATTTAGTCGAGCTAAACCATTTGGAACAGGATGTATATACACTGGAAACTGAACCGATTGCGATTGCGCAATTACTATTGGATACGTTGGAATTATTTGCGATTCGATTACAGGACAAAAATATTCAGTTGCGTACATCGATTGATGAGGAATTGATTTTGGAAGGTGATCCTAAACGATTGCAACAAGTCTTTTATAATACGATCGATAATGCAGTAAAATATGCTGAGCAATCCATTACTATTCATCTGACCGCCAGTAAGCAAGGTGTACAATATCGCATAGCCAATGACGGCGTGACCATAGAAGAAGAGGACGTAGAGCGAATCGGAGAACGCTTTTTCCGTACCGATAAAGCACGAACTCGCACAACAGGCGGTACGGGACTTGGTCTATCGATCGTCAAAGAGATTGTCCGGTTACACGGAGGTACATTCACCATTTTCAATGAATTAACAGAAACCATTGTGATCATTGAATTACCTGAGCAAATACAAAGGAGTGAAAAGAGTTGAAACGTCTGATTCCTTTTCTGTTGATGCTCGTACTATTTATGAATGGGTGCAGCCAACCTCTCGAACGTGGGAAACAAGTCCGTGAATTCACCTTCACGGATCAGCATGATCAACCATTTAGTTCCAAGGAGCTTTCTGGTTCGCCATGGATTGCAGACTTCATTTTCACAAATTGTACAACAGTTTGTCCGACCTTGACGAGTGAGATGGCAGATCTACAAGCAGAGTTGAAAGATCAGGACATCGAAATGAACTTCGTCTCTTTTACTGTAGATCCTGATACCGATACACCTGCAGTATTAAAAGACTATATCGCAAACTTTACTGATGATGAATCAAACTGGCATTTTCTAACGGGCTACTCACAACAAGAATTTGAAGCGTTTGCTCGGGAAGAGTTCCAGACTTTTGTGCTGAAACATAAATCTTCTACGCAAGTTGTCCATGGTACAAACTTCTATCTACTGGATTCGGAAGGCTATATTCTGAAGGAGTATAATTTCTCGAATGAATCCTATAAAGAAGAGTTACTGGCCGATCTAAACCGCATGAAATAACAGTCGGGTTGCGTGACGAATTTCGTCAATTCCGCTATACTAGGTAAGGAAAGCAGGTGTACGTGTTGGATTCTCGTTATTGGAAAGCCGGTTTTTTTACTGCGCTGACTTCATTTGTTCTACTCATTTTAGGCGTACGGACAGTTCTTGGACATGACTTGGTCGTCAATAACTATTTGACGTTTGCCGTATTCGGTCTGATGGTCGGGATTGTCACTTCCCTTTTATTGTTCTATCAGCTATCGATTGCATTTAAAATGTTCATGGTCGTTCTGGTTCTAGCGTTTGCTGAGATGTTCCGCAGCTTCCTGATGATGGATAATGAATTTTCGGAAGCTATTGGTATTTTATCGCTGTTCATTATTTCATCATTCGGACTAGCCATCTCTGTGATCGTTCAATTTATCGTAAAATTAGCGCGTAAAAAGTAAAAACCGGTTGGAGAATTATTCTCCGACCGGTTGTTTTTTTGTTTTTTTGATTTGTTTACTTCGTAGTTGACCGCACGCCGCGTCGATATCCGTACCATTTTCAAGACGTACCCCACCGTTAATACCTTTGCGTCTGAGAGCTTCGTAGAACGATTTAATCGCTTCCGGTTCACTCCGCTGATACTGGCCATGTTCATCTACTGGATTGTACGGGATCAAGTTGACGTATGAAAGGTGACGCTTATCCGCAAGCAATCGACCCAACTCTTCTGCTTCTTTAACGTGGTCATTCACGTCACGCAATAAAATATACTCAAATGTGATCCGACGATTTGTTTTTTCTAAATAATAGTTGATTGAATCCATCAATTTTTCAATCGGGAATGCTTTGTTGATCTTCATAATCGATGAACGTAACTCATTATTTGGCGCATGTAATGAAACCGCCAAGTTCACTTGTAGTTTTTCATCTGCGAAGTCCTTGATTTTCTCTGTCAGACCACTTGTTGAAACTGTAATATGACGCGCACCGATTGATAGACCTTTTTGGTGATTTACGACATGAAGGAAGTCCATCAAGTTGGAATAGTTATCGAATGGTTCGCCTATACCCATGACTACAATATGGCTTACGCGTTCATCTTCGCCTTTGCCATCGAGATACTCTTGCACTTTCATGATTTGACCCACAATTTCTCCTGCATCAAGATCACGATTTTTGCGTAAGAGTCCGCTTGCACAGAAACTACATCCGATATTACATCCAACTTGTGTTGTAACACAAACAGAATGACCATAAGGGAATTTCATCAAAACCGTTTCGATCAAGTTGCCATCATGCATTTTGAACAGGAATTTCACTGTGCCATCCTGTGAAACTTGCTTAACATTTTGCTCAAGTGTTTGAACCGAGAAGTTTTCATTCAATACATCAATGGTTTCTTGATTAATGTTATTCATTTCATCGAAAGATAAGACACGTTTTTTATAGAGCCAGTCCCAAACTTGTGCTGCACGGTACTTTTTTTGTCCATTTTCTATAAGAAAGTCTGTCAATTGTTCAATTGTCAAACCGTATATCGATTTTTTCATATGATTTCTAGCCTCATTTCAAAAATTACAATCTTTTAATTATACTACAAGATTGTGGTGAAAGGAACAACTGATTCGTTTTATTACTGTTTTTGTTGGACATCTTTGTCCGTTCTAAGTTTCATGAAAAATGCCAAAAGATTTAATGCCGCAAGCACGACAAAGAATATTCCCATTCCGGTATGTCCTGTAGCGATTCGGTCATATGCAAAGTACGCCATCACCAGACCAATGACGAGATCAATGATTTTTGAATTAAACAAGTTACTACCCCCTTACTATCCTAACCGTAGTATATCAGAAAAAAGCACCTACAACCGAATTCCCATTCGACGTAGGTGCTGGATAAGCTATCTATTGTTACACATTTGTTGCAGTAAGATTATGCTTTTTGATGAAATCTGTAAGAACTGTCTCAAGATTTGGCGTTCCGATTTCATCCAAGTCATAATAAACACGTGTGCATGGCTTATTGATATTGATAACACGTGAAAGATCCATAGGTGTACCGATAATGACTGCATCTACATCCGCTGCATTGATCGTTGCTTCCAAATCCTTTAACTGCTCTTCGCCGTAGCCCATTGCAGGTAAGATATTTTCAATGTGCTGATACTTATTGAAAGTAGTGATCAAACTTCCTACTGCATATGGACGCGGATCGACAATTTCAGCTGCACCTAAACGCTGTGCTGCAATCACACCCGCACCAAGTTTCATTTCACCGTGAGTCAATGTCGGACCATCTTCAACAATTAACACACGCTTGCCTGTGATAATTTCTGGATTATCTACAGAGATTTTCGATTCCGCTTTAATGATTGTACTGTTTGGTGCCGCAAATTTAATATTGTTTTCAACCGTCTGAATCGCTTCTTCCGATGCACTATCGATTTTGTTGATGATGGATACATCTGTTGTACGCAAGCATACTTCACCTGGATAGTATTTCAATTCATGGCCAGGACGGTGTGGATCAAGAACTGTGATTGCCAAGTCTGGCTCATAGAATGAAAAGTCGTTGTTTCCGCCATCCCAAAGGATTACGTCACAGCCGTCTGGATCATTTTCAGCAGCGTCTAGAATATCCTGGTAATCTACACCTGCATAGATGATATTTCCACGATCAACGTGCGGCTCGTATTCTTCCATTTCTTCAATCGTACATTTATGTTTTTTGAAATCTTCTACTGTTGCATAACGCTGTACACGTTGTTCAGCCAAATCGCCATAAGGCATTGGGTGACGGATCGCTACTACTTTCAAGTCATGCTCAAGCAATGTTTCGATGATTTTACGTGATGTCTGGCTCTTCCCTGTTCCAGTTCTAACCGCACAAACTGAAATAACTGGTTTATTACTTTTGATCATTGTTGCTTTTGATCCAAGCAGTGTAAAGTTAGCGCCTGCAGAGTTTACAATTGCACCAATTCCCATAACTTTTTCATAACTAAGGTCACTATAAGAAAATACACATTCATCTACTTCTAGTTCTTTAATTAACTCCGGTAACTGATCTTGTGAATAGATAGGGATTCCTTCAGGATACAATTCGCCGGCTAATTCAGTCGGATATTTACGTCCATCGATATCCGGGATTTGTGTAGCTGTAAATGCTACAACATTGTATTCCTCTTTACCACGGTAGTATGTATTGAAATTGTGGAAGTCTCTTCCTGCTGCACCAATAATGATTATATTTTTAGTTTTCATAAGTTTATCTCTCCAATCAAGCTTCTTTTTATTATTATAAGGCAAGATGTATAAAAATACAATAGAAAAAGTTAAAAATACACGGTTTTGTATACATATACATCTTTTATACGTCAAATATCGTCATAAAAGCTATTATAACAAGAATTTATGCTTCTATATATACATTAAAGACAAGAAAAAGCCATTCAGTCTCGAATGGCTTTTAGTCGATTTATTCATTTACTAAGTTGTTTAAGCACTTCAAACAGTGTATTCATCTGTTCGTCAGTACCGATGGAAATACGTAAATATTCACGAATATCCGCTTGATCAAAGTGGCGGACTAAAATTCCACGGTCTTTTAACTGTTGATACAATACTTTTGCTTCCTTATGCAAAGGCTTCACAAAAACAAAGTTTGCATCAGAAGGCAGCACTTCAAAACCTAATTCTTTTAAAGTATGGACTGTAGATTCACGTGTGCGAATAATTTTGTTCGTACTTTCCGAAAAGTATGCATGATCTACAAAAGCAGCAGTAGCCCCTGCCATAGCTAAACGATCAATTGTATAGGAGTTGAATGAATCTTTGATGCGCGTTAATCCTGCAATCAATTCAGGTTGTCCAAGTGCAAATCCAACACGCAATCCTGCGAGTGCACGAGATTTAGATGTGGTTTGAATCACAAGTAAATTCGGATAGCGATCAATCAACTTCATCGCAGACGGACCTGCAAAATCAATATACGCTTCATCGATAATGACTACTTGATCTTGGTTGTTCCGCAAAATATCTTCGATTACATCCAACTCAGCATAAATACTTGTCGGTGCATTCGGGTTTGGTAGAATGACGCCGCCTGGTGAGTTATAGAACTGCTTTTTAGGTAATGTGAAATCAGCATTTAATGGAACTTTTTCGAATGAAATATTAAATAGCTTGGAATAGACCGGATAAAAGCTATAGCTAATTTCAGGAAACTTAATGGTCTTTCCTGGTTCGAAAAATGCCATAAATGAAAAGGCCAGCACTTCGTCAGAGCCATTACCAACAAAGACATGATCTTTTGTCAGTCCGTACGTCTCCGCTATCGCGTGACGCAATGGGTCTACTGTTGGTGAAGGATAGCGTTGCAATGTGTTGCCGCTCAATTCCTCTTGAATAGCTTGTAATACTTTAGGGCTTGGTGGATAAGGGTTTTCATTCGTATTTAATTTAATGATATCTGGCTGATTCAACTGCTCACCCGGAACATAAGGTTCTGTACGGCGCGCAACTGTGCTCAGAAATCTACTCATTTGCGTGGCACTTCCTTTTTCGGTCGTCTTTCCCGTAGCACTTGCTGAACATCTGTTAGATCTACGTCAAGAATGTTCATTAATACAAGTGTATGGTAGACCAGATCTGCAATTTCATTGGACACTTCTTCTTTGTCCGCGTTCTTTGCACCGATTACGACTTCTGTAGATTCCTCTCCGACTTTTTTCAACACTTTGTCGATACCTTCGTTGAATAAATACGTCGTATACGAGCCGTCTATTGGGTTAGCTTTACGATCTGCAATTTCGTCAATTACTTCATAGACGACTTCACGTAAAGATTCTTCTTTTTCGGTTACTGTTGTAAAGAAGCATGTTTTTTCGCCTGTGTGACAAGCAGGACCTTGTGGCGTGACTTGGACTAGCAATGTATCTTGATCACAGTCTACAGAAATACGTTGCACTTGCTGGGTATTTCCAGATGTTGCGCCTTTATTCCAAAGTTCTTGTCTTGAACGGCTATAAAACCACGTTTCATTTGTTTCCAACGTCTTTTCAATTGATTCCTTGTTCATATAAGCAAGCATTAGGACTTCCCCTGTGCGATCATCTTGTACAACCGCTGGGATTAGACCTTTATCGTCGAATTGTAATGCATTGATGTCTAGTGTCATTTTAGTCATTCCTAACTGCAATATTTTCTTCTGCCAAGTATTTTTTTAAATCGCGAATATTGATTTCATTGAAGTGAAATACGGACGCGGCCAAAGCTGCATCTGCTTTCCCTTCTGTCAGTACATCTTTAAAGTGTTCAGGTTTTCCTGCGCCACCACTTGCGATGATTGGAATATTGACAGCTTCGGCCATAGCACGGTTGAGTGCAAGATTATACCCGTCTTTGACGCCATCTTCGTCCACACTATTGACGACTAGCTCGCCAGCGCCAAGTGCTTCCATTTTCTTCGCCCATTCGATCGCATCAATCCCTGTTTCTTCCATGCCGCCTTTTGCATAAACCGACCACTTATTTTCGCCTTCTTGACGAACATCCATTGATAACATCACACGCTCTGATCCGTATTTATCTGCTACTTCTTTAATTAGTTCCGGATTAGTCAAAGCTGCACTATTAATAGATATTTTGTTACCACCGAGTTCAAATACTTTGTCCACATCTTCAAGCGTGCGAATTCCTCCGCCTACGATGAATGGGATTGGCACTTCTTTTGCAATTTCCTCAATTAAATCGAGGAACATACCACGGTTTTTCGTCGATGCAGAAATATCATAGAAGACGAGTTCATCTGCACCATCTGCAACATACTTTTTTGCTAAAGTTAGGGGATCTGCTACTTCCTGAACGTCTAGAAATTTCTTTCCTTTTACAACTTTACGATTATCTACGTCTAAACACGGAATGATCTTTTTAGTTGTTGACATGACTGTCGTCCCCCAATAGTTTTTTTAAGGATAGATTGCCTTCGTATAATGCTTTCCCAATAATAGCGCCGTACATGTCTTCAGCAGCGAGTTTCTTAATATCCTCTTCTGTCGATACACCACCTGATGCGATGATATCAATTGAAGATGCTTCATCCATTATTTTCAGTTCTTCAAAGTTTGGTCCCTGGAGCATGCCGTCTTTCATGATGTCTGTATAGACAACAGTTTTAACGCCTATTTCCGCTAAGTCTTGTAATAAATCAACTGCTTTGACGTCACTAGTTTCTGTCCAGCCATCAGTTGCGACTAAACCGTTACGCGCATCGATTGAGACAGCAATTTTATCACCGTATTTTTCAACGGCCTTTTTCAAGAATTCAGGATCTTGGATAGCCGCAGTGCCGATAATGACACGTGCCACGCCGTTTTCGATATGCGAGTCGACGATGTCCATGTTGCGAATTCCGCCGCCTACTTGAACGGGTACGCTGACTGCTTTTGCAATGGCTTCGATGGCTTGTTTGTTGGCAGAGTTTCCTGTTTTTGCGCCGTCAAGGTCTACGACGTGAATGTACTCCGCTCCTTGGTTTTGCCATTCTTGTGCCATGTTTGTTGGTGAATCATTGTAAATTATTTCTTGTGCATAGTCACCTTGGATAAGGCGAACGCATTTGCCGTCTCTAATGTCGATTGCTGGGAATAAAATCATCAACTAGTCCTCCTAATAAATGAAATAAGAATTAAGCGCGTTGATCTGCACTCTGGGCGGACGCATTCCTGCAGGAGTCGCCGCCCGCAGTGAAGACCAACTAGAATATCTTTCAGAGTTCAAAACCGTAAAATATTTAATTACAAAGACCCTTTAGTAGAAGGAATGCCTTTTATGTCTGGGTTGATGGTGCTGGCTACGCGTAGGGCGCGGCCGAAGCTTTTGAATACGGATTCTATAATGTGATGTGTGTTTTTTCCGTAGTTCAAGTTGATGTGCAATGTAATTTTGGCGTTGTTGGTAAACGCTAGGAAGAATTCTTCGACTAGTTCTGTGTCGAATTCCCCTACTTTGTCTTTCATTCCGTCTACGTTAAAGACGAGGAATGAGCGACCGCTTATATCGATTGATGCAGTGGATAGTGCTTCGTCCATTGGTGTGGAAACTAAGGCGAAGCGTTCTATTCCTTCTTTTGTGCCAATACATTGATTGAATAATTGTCCAAGTACGATACCGATATCTTCTACAGAATGGTGTTGGTCCACTTCAATGTCGCCATCGCATGTTACGGAAAGATCAAAGCGTCCGTGTTTTGCGAATGCCGTCAACATATGGTCAAAGAAGCCAACGCCCGTGTTGATATTTGTTTTTCCCGTGCCATCTAACGAAAAGTCCATTTCAATAGATGTTTCGCCTGTCTTACGTGTTAGTTGTTGTTTGCGCATTAGTATCCTGCCTTTCGTACTTTAATCGAGTTGGCATGTCCTGTTAATTGTTCAGCATCTGCTAATGTAATGACGTCTTCCGCCACTTCTGCCAAAGCGTTCTCCGAATAGTAGATAATACTCGACTTTTTCATAAAGTCATACACACCTAATGGTGAAGAGAATGCTGCAGTTCCACTCGTCGGTAATGTGTGATTCGGTCCAGCCATATAATCACCTAATGCTTCAGGTGAGTGCTGGCCTAGGAAGATGGCTCCCGCGTTTCGTATAGCTGCCAAGTGTTCCATAGGCTGATCAATCATTAGCTCCAAATGTTCTGGTGCTAAACGGTTCACGATATCAAATGCTTCTTTCAATGAATCGACAATAATGATCCGGCCAAATTGTTCTATTGATTGAGTTGCGATTTCTTTGCGCTCAAGTTCCGCCAGTTGACGTGCTACCTCATTAGATAGCTTAGAAGCAAATGTTTCGCTTGTCGTGATGCACACTGCCGCAGCGCGCTCATCGTGCTCTGCTTGGGATAACAAATCTGCTGCCGCATAAATAGGATTTGTGTGGGCATCGGCTACGACACAAATTTCACTTGGCCCAGCAATCATATCGATGGCTACATCACCGAACACCCACTTTTTCGCTCTTGCAACGTATGCATTCCCAGGGCCAGTAATTTTGACAACTTTTTCAATTGTCTCTGTACCGTAAGCTAGTGCAGCTATCGCTTGTGCCCCACCTACTTTATAGATTCGATCGACACCCGCTTCTTTCGCCGCAACTAAAACGTGGGGATTAATCTTGCCGTCACGTTGTGGTGGTGTCACCATGGAAATTCGTCCGACTCCCGCAATCTTCGCTGGTAATGCGTTCATTAAGACCGTCGACGGATAGGCAGCTTTCCCGCCTGGGACGTATAGTCCAACGCTATCGATCGGTGTTACTTTCTGACCGAGCATGATACCTTCATTTGGATTCAAGAACCATGATTGTTCTTTTTGCGCTTCATGATAAGTCGTGATACGCTCTTTTGCTGCGCGTAATGCACGGTAAAAACCAGCTGGAACTGCTTGTTCCGCTTCATTAATTTCTTCTTCTGTGACGATTAAGCTGTCTAGCTTCACGCCGTCAAAACGTTCAGTGAAATCCAGAACTGCGCTATCCCCTTCAGAACGGACTTTGTCAATAATCGATAAGACGTTGCGATCAAATTCCAAATCCGTTTGATTGGAATCATTGCGCCTTAGAAGTTCTTCAATGAACTCAGCTCCGCGAATGATCTTCATGAACGCACCTCCAAGCCTTCCTTCATATCTTTGATGAACTGCTGGATATCACCAGTCTTCGTAGCATAACTTGCTTTATTCACTATCAAACGTGCACTAACATCTGCCATCTCTTGCAAGACAACAAGACCATTTTCTTTTAATGTTGTACCCGTTTCGACGATATCGACAATGACATCTGACATGCCAATCAACGGCGCGAGTTCAATAGATCCATTCAATTTGATCATTTCAGTACGGATACCTTTTTTGTCGAAAAACTCTTTCGCTACTAATGGATACTTTGAAGCAACCGTCAGAAATGGAATGTTTTCAATTGGTGTATCGGGATATCCCGCCACAGCCAGCTTACAACGCCCAATTCCTAAGTCTAGTAATTCATAGACATCACGAGGGTCTTCCATCATGACGTCTTTTCCCACAATCCCCACGTCCGCTGCGCCTTTTTCAACGTACACTGGAACGTCCACTGCTTTGACAAAAATCAGTTTGATCTTTTGTTTGTCATCATAAATGACGAGCTTCCGGCTTTCATCTGTGAATTCGGAGAAATGCACATCCGATTTCTCGAGAAACTTCATCGCCCGTTCTGCTGTTCGTCCTTTTGCCATTGCTACTGTTAAATAATCCATTCAGGTACCCCTTTCTTGCTTGCGATCAAATCAAGCAATTGTTTGAAGTCGATGAACTTATTTACTTCTTCTAGATCCACTAGTTTGTTTTGTTGTTCTGTTAATTGAATTGTGTAGAGACTGTCTGTCTGGTGTTTCTCATCGATCATAGGTTTGGAAATGACCCGATAGTCACGTTCTCTCAACTCATTCGTAATATCGATTGCGTATTTAATACGGCTTTCTTCATATAATACAGTCACGTCGATACTATATCGTTCCTTCTGTTCTCTAGTAGATGAGGCTTTTACTAATGATTCGATTTCACATGCAAAACCAATCGCCGGTAATTTCATTCCAAACTCTTCGCTTAATGCGTCATAGCGGCCACCCATCAGTACGGGCTTGCCGAAATTCTCTACATAGCCTTGAAAGATGATTCCCGAGTAATACCCCATGTGGTTGATCAAGCCGAGATCGATGACGATATGCTTCTTCAAGCCATATAGTTCGACGATATCGCACGTTCGCTGTAAATAGTTAATGGCTTCCTGTACCGATTCACTAACCTGTAAGTTTTGTAGTCTTTCAAACACTACTTCAGGTGCACCGTATAATAGAGGTAATTGCTCGAGTACTTCTTTAATAGAAGGATCTATAGATAATCGCTGTAAGAACGGACCTATTTCCACGACGTTTTTTGCTTGAATCAACGTCTTGAGTTCAGTCGTTTGTTCTGCAGTGATATCAGAGCCTGCAATTAATTCATTAAAGAACCCTGCATAACCAATTTCAATTTTCACATCTGTGAAACCAACGTCCCGTAATGCGTGACATGCAAGCATAATCGTTTCTGCATCTGATGCGGGTGAACTCTTGCAATAGAACTCGACTCCCGCCTGCGTTTTACCGATACGTTCACTTTCTTGGAATGTCTGTCTAAAGACTTCCTGTACGTAATAATAACGCATTTCTTCGGGTAATTTATCATTCAACTGAACGAGTTGCTGTGTCAATGGTATCGTAACATCCGGTCGTAATACGAGTACTTCACCGGTATAGTCAATCACCTTGATCATTTCATTTTGATTGATTGAGGTACGGACATTAGAATACAGATCATATTGTTCAAATGCGGATGTTTTAATACGCTTATAACCGTATGTAGTGAATCTTTTTCCTAGTGTGCCGATGATTTTTTCATGCTTTTCATGTTCATTTCCAAGAATTTCAGAATACAAGATTTCTTCTACCGCCTTCCATGCGAAAAATATACTTCACTGCTTTACTACGCTAAAGTTAATTATTACTATAATGGTTATGTAGAGCATTGTCAACTGTTAGTAGCATCGTTCATCTGCTACAATATGTAGTAAAGAAAAGGAGACTGGAAACTATGTTTGATTATCATATGCACAGCGCATTTTCAGCGGATTGTGAAATCCCTATGGAAGAGATGGCCAAAGCTTCTATCGCTAAAGGACTTACCGAAATCTGCTTTACCGATCACATTGATTATGAATACCCGGATGAAACGATTCATTTCGATTTTGACAAAACTGAATATGCACAAAAGATACTCCAATTGAATGAACAATTCGATGGCCAACTGACGATTAAAAAAGGGGTTGAAATCGGCTTACAACCTGACCTATTGCATCTTTATGAAGAGTTGATGGACGAGCATGAATTTGACTTCGTCATCTGTTCATTGCACACAGTCGAAAATAAATCCTTACACTATCGCGAGCTATTTGAAGATCGTTCAACAGAGGCTGCGTTTGAGACGTATTATAAAGAACTATTATATTGTGTTCAGCATTACAAGCGTTACAGCGTGCTTGGGCATACGGATTTGATCAAACGCTATACCGATCAGCCGCCAGCCAATTTATTTCATGACTATTTAGAAAAGATCTTCAATACTATTATACCAGATGGTAAAGGGATTGAACTGAATACTTCGGGTACTCGCTACGGATTGCCACACAATATGCCAAGTGAAGATATTTTGCGTTTGTATAAACAATGCGGAGGCGAAATCATTACACTTGGTTCAGATGCGCATAGGACAACAGAAATCGCACATGAGTTCAAAGAATCATTAGAGTTATATCAGTCGATCGGCTTTAACTATTTGGCTACATTTACGGAAGGTCAGCCAGAATTCCATAAAATCTCTTCTTTATAAGAGATATAGAAAAGTGACGAAAACTTCTTTGGAGTTTCGTCACTTTTAATTTTCAATATATTCCTATCGTCTAAACAACCATGTTTTCAACAAAGCCAAGCGTTCACGAAATCCTACTTTTGCTTTGACAGATTCCGGAGTCTTCGCTGCAACGACATCAGACTCCCATCCGATCTGTCTAGCAAGAAATCTCGCTCGAGCCAAGTGATAATCACTGCTGATTATGGTCACGCCTTCCACTTCAGGAATGATAGTTTGGCTGAATTGTAGATTCTCATTTGTAGAAGTGGATTGATCTTCCATAATTAAGCGTTCTTTCGCAATACCATGTTCTTGTAAATAACGATACATAGCTTCGGCTTCGCTAATGCCCTCATCTTTTCCTTGTCCACCAGAAAGCACCAGCTGTACATGCGGATATTGCGTAGCATACTCCACAGCGCTCTCCAATCGGTAACGTAATGATAGCGAAGGAACTTCTCCGTTCACTTTAGCACCTAGAATAATTGCATAGTCATAGTTTCCATTCGCTTTCATTTGTTGCGCTTGTTTTATTCGATCTCCTGGTAACATCCAAAACATCCCCAGTCCTACAATGATGAAAACTACCATTATGGCTATACCCCATAACTTCTTCATTCAGACACCCCCTGCTATATTCATAAGACGGTGATGAATGAAAAGTAGTTCCAAAAAAAGAGCAGCGAATCTTTTCGCCACTCTGCTCTTGATATCCACCTTAAGACTTCTTAACGATTTGCTCTTTATTGACCATACTATGCACTTCAGTAGGTAGTCCCCATAGCTTAATGAAACCGACCGCTGCCGCTTGATCAAACTCATCATCAGATGTGTAAGTTGCTAATTTCTCATCATATAGCGAATTAGGAGATTTACGACCTTCTACTATTGCATGACCTTTAAACAACTTCACACGAACTGTACCATTGACGTATTGCTGCGTCTCTTTAATGAACGCCTCAAGCGCATTACGTAAAGGAGAGAACCAAAGACCGTTGTAAATCAATTCACCGAGTTTTTGAGAAATGATTGGCTTAAAGTGCGCTAATTCTTTTACGAGCGTTAAGTCTTCAAGTTCCTTATGAGCTTTTAACAACGTGATGGCTCCAGGCGCTTCATACACTTCACGAGATTTGATACCGACTAAACGATTTTCTACATGATCGATACGTCCAATACCATGTTTACCAGCAATTTCATTCAACTTTGTGATCAATTCGCTTAATATATATTTTTCTCCATCAATTGTAATCGGAACACCTTGTTCAAAGCCAATCTCAATAACATCAGCCGTATCCGGTGCATTTTCAATGGAAACCGTCAAACCAAATGCGTCCTCTGGAGGTGTTGCCCATGGGTCTTCCAAAATTCCACATTCATTTGCACGCCCCCACAAATTCTGGTCCACCGAGTACGGATTATCCAAGTCAATCGGAATGGGAATATTATGTTCTTGTGCATAATGAATTTCTTCTTCACGTGACCAGCTCCACGAACGCACCGGTGCTACCACTTCAAGCGTTGGATCCAGTGACTTGATCGCCACTTCGAAACGTACTTGGTCATTCCCTTTTCCTGTACAACCATGAGCTACAGCGGTTGCTTGTTCTTGATGGGCAATCTCCACCAGCTTTTTGGAAATAAGAGGACGGGATAAAGCAGAGACAAGTGGATATTTATTCTCATAATATGTTTGAGCTTGCAATGAAAGAAGGACGAAATCCTGTGCAAATTCTTCACGTGCATCAATGACATAGCTGCTAACTGCGCCAACTGTAAGAGCTTTTTCCTTAATGAAGTCGAGATCTTTACCTTCACCAACATCTAAGCAAACCGCTATTACGCTATATCCTTGATCCGTTAACCATTGAATTGCAACTGATGTGTCTAAACCGCCTGAGTAGGCTAAAACAACTTTCTTCTTTTCCATGGGTAAATCCCCTTTCATGCAAGTGCATGCATGTATGTTTATTCAACTTAATGTATTTTTATAATAACATATTTCAATTGAAACGCAATAGGAAAGAATAAAAAAACAGACACATTATGTAAAAAAATGTGTCTGCTTTATATCACTTATCGAATTCCGTGTGCCACCATTGCATCAGCTACTCGCAGGAAGCCTGCTACGTTAGCGCCCATTACGAGATTGCCTGGTTTTCCGTAGTCCTCTGCCGCCGTACTGCAATCTTTATAGATATTTTGCATAACTTCTTTCAAATGCATATCTACTTGTTCTGCTGACCATGATAGACGCTGACTGTTCTGAGACATTTCCATAGCGGAAACAGCTACACCGCCAGCATTGGCAGCTTTTGCAGGTGCGAATAATACGTTGTGTTCCTGGAAAATTATAATCGCTTCAATTGTACAAGGCATATTCGCGCCTTCACCAACAGCTTTGACGCCATTTGCGATCAGCATATGCGCTGCAATCTCATCGATTTCATTTTGTGTAGCACACGGAAGTGCAATATCACATGGAATAGACCAAATTTCTGTACAATCTGCATGATATTCTGCATCAAGATGTTCTTTCGTATATTCCCAGATACGTTTATTGCCGTACTCTTTTAGTTGCTTCACTAATTCAAGATCTATTCCGTTCTTATCATAAATATAGCCATCAGAATCACTACACGCGACAACTTTCGCTCCAAGTTGCATAGCTTTTTCCATTGCGTATGTCGATACATTACCTGAACCTGAAACTACAACAGTCTGACCTTCCAATGAAAGTTTGTTTTCTTTCAGCATCTCATCTACGAAATACACTGTACCGTAACCAGTTGCTTCTTTACGACCAAGGCTTCCACCATGGTCAGGATTTTTCCCAGTTAAAATACCTGCTTCATAGCCACCTTTAATCCGGTTGTATTGACCGAATAGATAGCCAATTTCACGTTTACCGACACCAATATCCCCTGCGGGCACATCGATGTCCGGTCCAATATGTCTACTAAGTTCTGTCATGAAGCTTTGCGTAAAGCGCATGACTTCTCGGTCAGACTTACCCTTTGGATCGAAATCAGACCCACCTTTACCAGCCCCGATTGGCTGTCCTGTTAAAGCATTCTTGAAAATCTGCTCGAAAGCGAGGAATTTCATAATACTATTATTTACAGATGGGTGGAAACGAAGTCCTCCCTTATAAGGTCCGAGATCACTATTGAACTGAACGCGGAAACCTCTGTTTACTTGCACCTTACCTTTATCATCTTCCCACGCTACGCGGAAGGAAATGATTCTTTCTGGCTCTGTAATACGCTCTAGTATTCCATTTTCCATAAATTCGGGATGCTTTGCAAAGACCGGACGAAGAGAATCAAAAATCTCTCTTGTCGCTTGTAGAAATTCCTTCTCATCTGGATTCCTTTTCTTTACCAATTCGTATACATTATGAACGTAATCATTTGCTCGTTTACGATTATTATATTCTACCTCACCAATCTTCGTCATCTGCAATCATCCCTTTCCTTAGTTGTTCATTAAAAACTGTCGACTGACCAGTCGCTCATTTACTCAGTGGCTATGATTTTAAAAATACTTAACTTATATGATTAAAGAGTAAATTCTACTAGATAAATTGAATTTTAATTGTTCAAAATATTTCTTTGTATTCCAATATTATCACTGAAAAGATAGCAAGTTACAAGATTTTTTTAGAATATCTCTATTTTGACTTAACTTTTGTGTCAATTTTATGTACTATATTAAACTTTATCATTTACATTCGACTGAATTCAGAGTATTATTAAACTATTCAAACAAACTATGTGAAGTCATAAATGTAAGCGCATACACATACTAGTGAGAACAATACGAAAAGAAAGAGGCGAAGCGCCATGACAAAGAAAACAAGTACAATTCGATCATTCCTGGGAGCGAACCTACTCCTCATCATGACTTTTGCTTTCCTACCTGCTTTACTCGTAAATCCAGATATGGATATGTTCCAAAGTGCTATGAAATTATTAAATAACGAGTGAGAACTCATATGACAGAGCCTTTCCTTTTTCTTAAGGAAAGGCTCCTATAATTATAGCTTGCGAATAGTAAACCGATCTTCTAATAACAACCAATTTTGCGGGAATGCAAGGCCGAGTTTCCAGTACATGATCCCTCGCAACTTGAACTTCTTCAGCAAGTTAAACTTCTCGTTGATGCTTCGTGCATCCTCAAACCACACTGCATGTTCGGTTCCTTGTTCATCATAATACGTATAATGTGGCGCTTGGGCTAATGCATCGTATTCTATAGCGACATTCTGCTCGATTGCCAAATTGGTCGCCATCCGTGGACTTAATGCCCTGGCGGCTTTACTGTCCGATTGACCAAATGGTGCGGTCCAATCATAACCGTATAGATTTTGACCTAAAAAAACTTTTTCATTCGGGATTTGACTTACAGCATATTCCACTACTTTCGTGACTGGACCGATTGGACTCACAGCTTGTGGTGCACTATACGTATATCCCCATTCATACGTCATCAATACAACGAAATCTACAATCTCTCCATGCACTTTATAATCATGGGCACCATAAATACCTGTAGTTACTTCCCCTGCTTTTGGTGCAAGTGCTGTGGAAATCGTCAAGCCAGCTTTATGGATTTGATCGCGCGCATTTCGTAATAATTGATTATATAATTCCCGATCTTCAGGGAATAATAACTCAAAATCGAAGTGAATATCCCCATAACCGATTTCTTTTGCTATTTCAATGGCACTTTGAATCATCTGGTTCTGTGCCGCTTGATTGGTAAAAATCACATGCGCTAAATCTGCACTGAATGAATAATCTTCCAAATTTGTCACAACTAGCATATTTACTACACCTGCGTTTTTTGCGATAGTCGGAATATCAGCGAGTGCCGGTGCTTTGAGCGATCCATCACGTTGTACTTCATAGCTGAACATCGCAAGATACGTTAGACCATCCACACGGTCACGAACTTCTGCCAGCATATCTTGACTGACAGGATTACGCGGTTCTACATATAATAATGAATCAATCAATGTTTTCTCTTCTTGTGGTATATACAAACGCTGACCAATCATTAACCTTCTAGTAGGGTCAATTGCATTAATTTCCGCCAAGCGTGCGACTGTTAAACCGTATTTTTGTGCAATTGTATATAGGCTATCTCCAGGTCGCACCCAGTAATAAGAACCTATTATTGGAATGACAAGCGCTTGTCCTACAGCTAATCGTATATCACTTTCTAATTCATTTACTTCGGCTATTTGCTCGTATGGCACACCGTATATGTTACCAATTTTATATAAACTCTCACCTTGCGAAACTACATGAATCTGCATGTATCTCCACTACCCTTCTTGAGTTCTATCCTTATGATATGTTAGTGCGTTACGAACTATGCATGAGTGGTGAATGTCATTTCATATGTATAAAATTTCGATGACTCCACATAATACTCTCGATGCACATGACTCTTAAAGGAGGAAATATATTTGACAAATCAATTCGAAACATCTCAAAACATGCAAGGCGGAGCGGTTCCCCCATCGATGAATCACGGTGGACATGAGTTATTTGATGTCAAAGAGGTTTTAAGCGCTACTCTTGGAGCATTGAACCAAGCGATGATTTTACGTCCACATGTCCAAGATCCAGAACTTCTCGATATTCTTGATCGACAATACCGATTCACGCTGGATGAGTACAATATCCTTGTCGAAAGTTTTAAGACTGGAAAAGACCCTTCACATCCTACACAGCGCTATCAAATGAAAGCAGGCAGCGATTTCATTTACGGGATGAAAGAAAAAGCACCGTCTAAACCTATTCAATCTACAGGTGAAATCAATGATGAAATCATCTCCGGCTTTTTGCTAGGCGCTACAAAAGAAGGCGCTACAGGCAAAACCGCTGCTTCATTAGAAGTATGTAATCCAGTCGTCCGCCGTGTACTTGCAGATTCTGTGCCCAACTGTATAGAGATGGCATACGAATTGTCCATTTACCAAAACAAGCATCAGTATTATCAAGTTCCACAATTAAATGATCAGGATATGAATATGTTGCTTAATTCTTTTGCATCTTTTCAAGGTCAACCGGGTATGCCGAATAACCTTCAATAAGTTAACGATTCAAGCAGATGGAGTTTTTCTCCATCTGCTTTTTGCTTTTACACTCGTTATATTTGTATACTATGTAGAAGAATACAATAGAGGAGTGTCTATATGAAAGTTGCGATCTTTGATTTTGATGGTACGTTGTACACTAAAGAAACCTTTAAATTACTCATGGAACAATTAAAGAATCATCCTACGTACAAGCAGCATTATAGAAAGTTCTATCGTTCGATATTACCACTTTACATTCGCTATAAATTAAAGATACTGCCTGAATCTGTTATGAAAGAGCGCTCGATGCACATTTATCTTAAAGCCTTAGACTCATTGACGATAACGGAACTTCAAGAGTTTTTTAAAAGCATGCATACCGTAATGTTGCCGGACTTCAATGAACAAGTCATTAATCGACTGGCAAAGCATCGTAGTGACGGATACCATGTCTTGCTCGTTTCTGGAGCCTACACTCCTTTCTTAAAAGCAGTTACAAGTCACCTGACATTTGATCAAATTATTGGCACAGATATCCCTTCAAATGGCGAACAACTCGCTATGGATCAGCCCTTATTACATATTCAAGGTACACGTAAAAATGAACAAATTTACCAAGCACTACATGGAGAAACTATCGACTGGGTCAATAGCTATGCCTATGGAGACAGCATTTCCGACCTTCCAGTCTTAGAGAAAGTTGGCTTCCCTGTGGCAGTTCGTCCAGATGAAAAACTTACTGCTGTGGCCAAACAAAGAAATTGGGAAATATTATAAAAAAACGCGAAGAGCTCTGATAGTTTCAGAGCTCTTCACGTTAAGTGGATTTTAATGTATTAATATATAAACTACCATCTGTCTGAATTTCTGCATAGAGAACATGCTCAGGCTTAGAAATCCCCTGCTTTTTTAATTGTTCTGTTAGCCACGTATCGGTCAATTGAAGTTCCCGCATATTCTTTTCTTCTACTTTCCCGTTAGTAATGATTTCAGTTGGAATATATTTTGGCGGTGGTGATGGGGCTTTGACATCTTTCTTTGTCGCATACTTCTCGCCTGCATTTAGCATGACACTCAAATTACCATTCGTTTCGAATATCGCGTAATTTACATCCTTCATTGAAAATACCGACTGCTCTCGTAACATCATATTTAGATCATTGAAACTTAACCGTAATTTACGCATGGAACCTTCTAGAATTTTTCCATTCTGAATGACAATCATTGGTTTATCATCAAGTAATACGCGAAGCTTGATGGATTTGAATGATAAAAAGTTAGCAATGATCGTTAACACTGCCCATAAAACCATTCCATACAAACCATTTAAGAAAGGTGTTTCCGACTCTCCTGCCAAGTTGGCTGCAATCGAACCGATTGTAATACCTGTCACATAATGAAAGAAAGTCAATTGAGACACTTGTTTCTTCCCCATGAAACGCGCCAAGATTAACAGTACAATAAATGAAATCACCGTTCGTAAAGTCATTTCCCAAAAAGCCAATTCCCAAAATTCATCTATGTTCACTGCATACACCTCCAGTATTCGGAGTATGTGCAAATTATAGCAATTTATACAGCAATTCTTTTAACTCCAGTTATAAGGTGTTTTCTGGTAGACATAGTAATTGAGCCAATTGGAAAATAATAAATGCGTGTGGGAACGCCATGTATTCATAGGTTCTTTTGATGGATCATCATTTGGATAATAATTTACAGGAATATCAATATCGGCACCTTTTTCTACATCTCGAGAATATTCATCTCCCAACGTGTGTGCATCGTACTCTAAATGTCCAGTTACCATAATATGCTTTGCATCATTTGAGATCACGATGAATGCACCTGCCTCTTCAGAAGATGAGAGAAGAGTCAAATCGGGATGATTCTTTATCTCTTCTAATGAAACACCCGTATGGCGTGAGTGTGGCGCTACAAATACATCATTGAATCCGCGTGCCAAATTCACTGTCGGATCGGTAATGTCATGTGAAAATACTCCAAAACACTTCTTTGTCAATTCGAACTTATCAATTCCGTAATGATGATAAAGCGCTGCTTGAGCACCCCAGCAAATATGCAGAACAGATGTAACATTCGTTTTTGTCCATTCCATGATTTCTTCTAACTCTTGCCAATAGACTACATCTTCAAATTGTAGAAGCTCAATTGGGGCACCTGTAATAATCATACCGTCAAAACGACGATTTTTGACATGTTCAAAAGTAGTATAGAAGGTTTCTAGATGGGTCTGACTGACGTTTTTCGAAACATAGGTAGCTGTATTAAGGAACGTGACATTTACTTGTAAAGGTGTATTGCCAAGCAATCGAAGCAATTGTAACTCCGTCTTCTCTTTTTCAGGCATTAAGTTCAAAATCAATATGTTAATTGGACGGATATCCTGTGTGATCGCACGTTCTTCATCCATAATAAAGATTTTTTCTTCTTTCAGTAATTCTCCTGCTGGTAGATGTTTTGGTATGTTAATCGGCATGCCATTTCCCCCTTGACGTTCTTTTATTACTATTTCTATACAAAAAAGCCCTCAATTCTCTTAGATAAGAAAATGAGGGTTGACCGTTCATCGTTCTTATCTCTCAAGACAACAATCTTGTTGGAGGTAGCACCTTCCTGTATGCACAGAGGTTGCTGAAGCTTCATCAGGCCAAATCCCTCAGCTTCTCTTGATAAGAAATATTTAATTACTGACTATTATAGCATTAATAATTTAATTGTATAGCAGAATTATCAAATTGTTCTGCGCATTCAAGTTTTGTAAATTGTAGATAGTATTTTTTGGTGTATAATAGAAAATACCAATTACTTTTCTTCGAGGAGGAGCTTATGAAGTCTTTAGGTATTGTTCGAAAAGTTGATCATCTCGGGAGGATTGTCATTCCAAAAGAACTTCGAAATTCTTTGTCGATCGATAAGGGTGATCCGATTGAAATTTTCGTAGAAGATGATAGAATCATTTTGAGAAAATATCAGGTTAACAGAGCGTGTTTTATCACCGGTGATGTGATGGATGAAAACAAACAATTGTCAAACGGTCTATACATCAGTCCACAAGGCGCAAAAATCCTTATAGAGCAACTGAAAGATTTCACATAACATAAGACTTAAAAGCTTATGCTAGAATATCTTTTTATAAAAAAGAGAACTGAAACCAACTTTTACAGTTGTCTTCAGTTCTCTTGTTAAATTGCTCCAATATTCCCTCATGGAGAATTAATGCGTTACGTTAGACTATTAATAAACTCTTCGATCTCTTCTTTAGTTTTATGGTTTTTACTAACGAAACGGCCTGTTTCTGTTCCTTCGCTGAATGCCACGAAACTAGGAATACCGAATATATCCAACTGACTACAAAGATCTATAAATTCATCTCGATCAATCGAAACAAATTCATACTCTGCAAATTCTTTTTCTAGTGTCGGTAAGAATGGTTCTATCACTCTGCAATCGGGACACCAGTCTGCAGTGAATAAGAAAATCACTCTTTCTTGTTGTTTAAGTTGCTCAAATTGCTCTAGAGATTCTAATTTTCTCAATTTCCAACACTCCTCTAACTGAATAGTATAAGCTCACTATAACACTCTTACCTGCACTTTTCCCCTTCAGACGACTTAGGCTATTTCCTACCACTTAGTTCAATTCAAGTTGTTTTTTTATAATTAACCGCCCAAACACGAACGTTCACAAATAATTCAATAACTACGTTCGCGTTTGACAGTTTTTCGTTTTTTCTGGAAAAGCAATTGACAATAGTTTTTGACGTGTTATGATTAATTCTAAATTAATAGTTGTTAAACAATTTTGACGAAGAGATACCTTCCTAAAAAGAATTTTCCAGAGAGCTGACGCAGTGGTGAAAGTTAGCAAATTCCGCGGTTGGGGGCACTTCCGAATTGATTAGCTGAACATCTAGTAGGCTGATCCGTCACGTGCACGTTACGCATGCTGAATGAAGGCTGCAATTGCAGCGAAACAAGGGTGGTACCGCGTTAGTTTATCGAGCTTTTCGCCCCTTACTTATACGTAAGGGATGGAAGGCTTTTTTATTTTACCTTTAAGGGGGGTAGCACGAAACATACATATACGGTCAATTGCTTCACATTTTTCCAAACAAAAACACTACAAACAATCGAAGGAGAGAATGAATATTATGGCTTTTAAAATACTTATTAGTGACCCACTTAGCGAGGATGGAATTTTCCCATTACGACAAGCAGTAGGATTTGAAATTGTAATGGAAACTGACATGACACCCGATCAGTTGAAAGTACGTATCAAAGATTTCGATGCACTATTAGTTCGTAGTCAGACGACAGTTACAAAAGAATTGCTCGAAGCAGCTGATCAATTAAAGATTATCGGTCGCGCAGGTGTAGGTGTTGATAATATTGATTTGGACGCAGCTACCGAAAAAGGAATTATTGTTGTGAATGCTCCTGACGGTAACACAAACTCTGCAGCTGAGCACACAGTCGCAATGATGATGTCTATGGCACGCAAAATCCCTCAAGCTTTCAACTCGTTGAAGAACAATAAATGGGATAGAAAGTCATTCCTTGGTGTAGAATTGAAAGACAAAACTTTGGGAATCATCGGGCTTGGCCGTATCGGTGCTGAAGTTGCAAGACGGGCAAGAGGACAACGTATGAACGTAGTGGCATATGACCCGTACCTAACGGAAGATGTTGCAAAGAAATTAGGTATTGAAATTGGAACAGTTGATGAAGTGCTTAAAGTAGCGGACTTCATTACAGTTCACACACCTTTACTAAAAGAAACGCGTAGAATGATCAATAAAGAGGCATTCGAGAAAATGAAAGACGGCGTACAAATTATCAACTGTGCACGCGGTGGAATCATTGATGAAGATGCACTTTACGATGCAATCGTTGCCGGTAAAGTAGCGGGTGCAGCATTGGACGTATTCGAAGAAGAGCCATTCCTTGACCACAAATTATTAACTTTACCAGAAGTAATTGCGACTCCACACTTAGGAGCGAGTACATTCGAAGCACAGGAATCAGTAGCAGTCGACGTAAGCCGTGATGTAGTGAACTTCTTGACAATCGGATCTGTTCGTAACCCAGTAAACTTGCCGTCTGTTTCTCGTGATGTGTTGGCAAAAATCGAGCCTTTCTTCGATCTGACAGAGAAATTGGGTATGTTCTTATCACAAATCCAAAACTCGGTTATCCATGAAATCAATATTCAATATGCTGGTGAATTGGCAAACTACGATGTACGCGCATTAACGCGTAACACAGTCAAAGGTATTTTGAAGCGTAATCTTGGAGAAACTGTCAATGATGTAAACGCGAAGTTATTAGCCGATCGTTATGGCATCAAAGTGAACGAGCAAAAGACAACTACTGGAAAAGGTTTCTTGAACTTGATCACAGTAGAAATTGTTACTGAAAAAGGTATTCGCAAAGTAGCGGGTACACTACTAAACGGGCTTGGCGCACGTATTGTAAAAGTAGACGATTATGTAGTAGATGTGATTCCAAGCGGTCATTTATTATTTATCCGCCACATGGACCAACCAGGAGCAATCGGTCGTGTAGGTACACTTCTAGCAGAAGAGAATATCAACATTGCAGCGATGCAGGTTGGACGTTCCACTGAAGGCGGATATGCTATTATGATGCTAGCTGTTGATAACCACGTCGAATCAGCTTCTATCAAGCGTATTAAAGAAGTTCAAAATATAAATGATGCAAAAGCAATCGATTTATAAGAATATAAAAATCCAGCTGATATTCAGCTGGATTTTTTATGTACGATCAACGAAGTAATCAAACCCCATAGCAGTCAGTATTCCGAACACTAAACACCATAGTGCAATGCTTACCGCCGACCAAATTGCGGTATTCATTTTTTTCGCACCTAATACTAGACCAATAAAAGCCGCGATATGTGTTCCAATTAATATTGGTCCCGCAAGTGCTAAAACCGGTAATCCATAGGTGTTCATAATTTGTTCTGCACGTTGTTGGCGTTTCGACTGGCTTTTCCCCTTCTTTTGTTTTCTACGTGCCATCCATTCTTTAATATGTTGGAAACCAACAATCAAAAGAAGAACAGTTGCCATATTGCCCGCAAATGAAAGAATGATCACCCACATAGGTGATAGACCTCGAATAATCCCTAACGGAACGACAATCATGATTTCAATCCACGGTATAGCCGCTCCAAAAAACACCAAGAAATAGCTTAACATGATTTACCTCCTTACTGTACGAACAATTAAAAATAAGTATAACAGAATCAAAACCGATGAGATGATCTCATCGGTTTTCTAATGTGGTAAGTATAGAAAATAAACCATGTAAGTTGTCAATTTCATACGTAGGTTTCACTTCATCATTGGGAAGCTTATTTTCACGATTAATCCAGACATTACGCATACCCACACGACTTGAACCTAAAATGTCTGTCATCAAGTTATCACCAATCATTAGCGCTTCATCTGCTTGGATCCCACTTAAATCAAGAACATGCTTGAATATAGAAGCATCAGGCTTTCCTTTACCGAATGCCCCAGAAACGATAATATGATCAAAGTAACCAGGTATCTCAGGTGAGATTGTTAGTTTAATCTGTTGTAAACTTGGCGACCCATTTGTCAATAAAATTAACTGGTAGGTCCCTTTCAATTTATCCAACACTTCAAACGTCTCTTCGTATATATATGGATTATTCTTGCGCTCTTTTGGAAATACATCAGCTAATTCCCAACCAAACGCTTCATCATCAATGCCTAATTTCTTCAATCCATTGACCCAAGCTTTCTTTTGATAGCCAGGAACAATTTCTTTCATTTTCTGAAATTCTTCCCCCTCATCGTCAAAAACACCCCAGAGTCCTTCAAAGGGATTAATTCCGATATTTTGAGTATGTGGAAATATCTCATATGTAGCATACAAGTCTCTTGCTTCCTGGCGTACCGCACGCTCAAGTTCTACTGGATTGACTCCTGTTTTCTTCGTCGCATACTCACATGTTTTTTGAAAAGCCATAGAAATACTCTTGGCGTCCCAGATCAATGTATCATCCAGATCAAAAATCAAGGTTTTAATCATCGTGACAGCCCCTTTGCAATTGTAATAATTCAGTTATCTCCTTCTCTTATTATACACATTACTTACATGATTTGTTAGTACGTTCCCTAAACCAAAGGCTATACACAGATTTTTTTGTGCTAGTATGCATACATTTTGGAGAGTAAGGGAACCTACTGAATAGGAGGTGAGCTGGAATTGGTACAACATTATTTTATCGGCATCTCTATTGCTCATCCTGTCGATGACATAGCCCAGCAATTTCGAAAAGAATATCAATTGAATGAGAAATACAGAAACATTCCACATGCTAAGGACTTGCATATGACCATGCGCTATATCGGAGAGCTTGATGACGACAAAATTCCTTGGCTAAAATCCAATCTACAGAAAATCGCTAATTCGCATACAGAATTCATAGTGTATTTACAAGGCTTATCATTTTTCGGATCCGCAAGTGGACCACGTGTCGTTTTTCTAGCGGTTCAGGCTTCCGAGACATTATACGAATTACAAAGGCAAATCGCCAGGCGTACAGAAAAGATACTTGAGTTAGAAAAAGATACTCGTTTCGTTCCACACATTACGATAGCTAAAAAGCGCAAGACTACAGATAAATTGCAATTAGAAAAAAAGTCTATAGAACCTGTCCCCCTTATAATAGAAGGTTTTACTTTATTTAAGATTCATCCCAAAGCAAGCCCCTCGTATGAAGCCCTCGCTTATTTCCCATTAAAAAGGAGTTGATTGCAAACTACGCAATCAACTCCTTACTGTGTTATTACACTTTAAATCGTGACATGTCATTTTGAAGTTGTTCTGCAAGTTCTGCCAATGTTTGTAAACTAGATGTAATTTCTTCATTAGCCGCTAACTGTTCTTCTGTTGCAGCACTAGTGGATTGAGCCTCCGCCGCGGCTTGGATTGCCAATTCTTCCACTCGTTTAGCTCCATCTGTTACTTCATCTGTCATCGCGCGAATCTCCTCGATTGCCGCTGATACTGTAGATACTTTTTCACTGACATCTGATGTTGCATGCTCTATATCCATGAAGATGGCATTTGTTTTCTCTGTTGAGAATAAACCTTCTGCCACACGTTTTCTACCTTCATCCGTACTCATTACTACTGTTTCTACATCATGAATAATCGTATCAATCATTCGACCAATTTCTTGTGTAGATTGCTTGGATTGTTCCGCCAAATTCCGTACTTCTTCAGCTACGACAGCAAAACCTTTACCGTGTTCTCCTGCGCGCGCTGCTTCAATCGCTGCATTAAGTGCAAGTAAATTAGTTTGTTCGGCAATTGCTGCAATCATTGATGTAACGCCACGGATACTCTCAGTATGTTTGGACATTTTATTGATGGTTTCCATGGAGTCATCAATCGTCTCGCTGATATTGGTCATTTGTTCGGTCGTTTCTCCCATTAAAGCAGAACCTTCCTTCACCAATCGTGCCACGTCTTCTGCTGAATTCAACATCTCTTCATTATCCTGTGTAATAACATCAATGGCTGTTATCATCTCTTCCATGGATACAGTAGATTGATTGACAATATTGGCTTGCATGTCACTCGTCTGTAGGTTTTTTTCCGAGATTTCTGCTACCATTTCAGAAGCTGCCAAACTTTCTTCTGCACTGGCAGACAATTGTTCCGACTGTGCCGCTAAATGCAAAGCGGAATTTTTCGCTCGATCGATAATGCCTCGTAAATCAGCAACCATTTCATTTAGCGTAATTGACATATCGCCAATTTCGTCATTATTTTTGATTTTCACTTCTTCTATAGCAAAGTTTCCTGCCGATACTTCAGCCAGCGCGTGTGTCATTCTGCCTACCGGACGACTAATCAAACGATTGATGATCGTCGTGATTACTACACTTCCAATGATTCCTAATACAATTAAGATAACCATTAGCATATTAGCGCTTTTAGTATAGCTCGCCACTTCTTTTTCCAATTCTTCTTGCTGTTGTCTCTGATAATTCGTCATTTTATTGATATTATCAGAAATCGTTTGTTGATAACTTGCTCCATTCGTTCCAATCACAAGCGCTTGATCATCTTTTCCTGCACGTTTCTCTTCTATTATAGAAAGTAGTACTTTATCGTATTCTACACTCGCTTCCCGAATAGATACCAATGCAGTCTGCATAGTGTTGTTACTAAGGATTTTCTCCAATTCAGTTAAGCGGTCTTCTATACGTAATTGAGTTTCTTCTAATTATTTTATGTAAGATTCTGAACCATATAACATAAATCCTCTGATATCTTTCGCTAAATTATTTTGATCGCTTTGTTGTTGCTCTAGCAATATAACTTTATGCATTCGATCGTTAATTAAAAATGAATACTTTTCGTTAACACTCTTCAATGCTAGGAACCCTATTGAACCGATAATAATGATAATAATGACCAGACTCATAAATCCAATCCATAACTTTTTTCCTACTGTGAACTTCATATTCTACATTCTCCCTTATTCAATTATCAATATATGCATGTATTTGGTATGCACTTCCAATTATACTCCACACTATTCATATTCGTACAGGTATATTTAGCGTTTCTATTAAAATAAAGTATTATATATATAGGTTTAATGAATCACATACGTATTCCCAGTTATAGTTATTTGGTTATACTTAATATTTAAGTAAGCACAATTAATATATCTTTATACACTACAAATACAATAAGTAAATCTGAGGATATACTGATCAAAGCTAAAATTGACTTTAAATAGTCTATAAATGAATTTCAACTTGTGTTAAACATTATCGTTGTTACTAAGAATCTTTTTACAATTCTCTTAAATATTCAGTAAAAACCCGCATAGTATGACATAAATTTTTTTCTTTCGTCAGAATGGTATTTTTTTCGCTTTTCTAGTATACTAGAATATCATGACCCTTGAGAGATGTACTCAAGGTAATTTTGCATTTCTACATAAATTCACAGTAAATCAGTAGTATAAGAATGAAGTGGTTAGGATGTGTTACTCGTGTCAACAGAACTTTTTATCACAACGGACTTTCAACGCCGATGGGTCAATGAATTGACTGAGGCAGGTCCGTTTTTCAGCAGCTTTTCAGAACGATCGGATGAGCTCTCAAAATTCCCATTAGAGAATATAGAAAAGCTTATCAATATGGGCTATACGACACTAACTCTACCTAAAGAGTTCGGGGGTGCGGGTACCACAGTAACGGACATGGTGCTCTTCCAGGAGACTATTGCTCGTTTCGATAGTGCTACCGCTCTTGCCATTGGTTGGCATCAAGGAGTCGTTGGGGAACTGTATGAGAATCGTAAGTGGACGGAAGAACAATTAGCTCAGTTCAGTGAGGCAATTCAGCAAGGTGCCCTTGTGAATCGCTCCGTCACTGAAGCGCAAACCGGTAGCCCTACACGTGGTGGCCGACCACAAACAACAGCTGTACGCACTAATAACGGATGGATGATTTCAGGCGAAAAGACATTTACGACTATGGCACCTGCCCTTACCCATATCCTCGTGTCTGTTTGGATTGAAGAAAAACAAAAAACAGGTTTTTTCTTGTTACCAAGTGATACAGCGGGACTTTCCATCAGAGATACTTGGCATATGATTTCCATGCGCGGTACAGAAAGTCAGACACTTGTACTAGATCAAGTGGTAGCAACGGATGATCAGTTAGTCGAAGTAAATGAAGCACCACGTGGCAACAACCAAAACGGCTGGCTTCTTCATATTCCCGCATGTTACATGGGAATTGCCCAAGCGGCACGTGATTACGCGGTACACTTTGCATCAACTTATCAGCCAAACAGCCTCAATGAACCTATTGCTTCCCTTTTCAGTATTCAAACACAAATCGGGAAGATGGATTTAGAGCTGATTAAAGCACGTCATTTACTTTATGATATCGCGAGAATTTACGATGATCCTGCTCGTCGAGTTCATTTACAAAATGAACTTGGCGTAGCTAAATCCATTGTAACGAATAGTGCGATAGAAATTGTTAACTTAGCAATGAGGATTGTAGGCGCAAAAAGTTTGGAAATGTCGAATCCCCTTCAACGATATTATCGTGATGTGCGGGCTGGTCTTCACAATCCGCCGATGGATGACATGACGATTACAAAGCTGGCGCAGGCAGCAATTAGTGGGCAACAATGATTAAACGTCTACTCGTGAGCGGTTATAAAGCCCATGAATTAGGTATTTTCAATGAAGACCATAAAGGTATTCCTATCATCAAAAAAGCGTTAACAGATCAATTGCTATCTCTTCTAGACCAAGGACTCGAATGGGTTATAGTCAGTGGACAGCTTGGAGTGGAAACGTGGATTATTGAATGTGTGTGGGAGTTGCAAGAAGACTACCCGAATTTACAATACGCAGTCATTACACCATTTCTTGATCAACAGTCGAAATGGAATGAAATAAAGCAAGAAACATATGAACAAATCATATCACTTGCAGATTATTCAGTGAGCCTGACCAACAAACCGTATGAAGCACCTTGGCAGTTTGTAGAGAAGAATAAGTTTCTACTTCGAAATTCGGATGCTTTATTACTTCTATATGATGAAGAAAATGAAGGTTCACCGAAATTCCTTAAAAAAATGGCGGTACAATTAGCCGAGACAACCAACTATGAGTTATTGTCTATAACCGCTGATGATTTACAACTCATCGCGGAAGATTTACAGCGAGAACAATGGGAATAATAAAAAGCGAAATGCCAAAACTGGCATTTCGCTTTTTCTATTTGAATTTACTTAATTACCTTTAAAACTTGCTTAAATTCATCTGTCCCTGCCTTGCCAAGCAACTCATACAAAGCTGTTTCCACACACGTACCTGAGACACCAAGATGTTTCATCTTTTGCAAGCCAATCATTTTATTAGCTTCTGTTCTGGAAGTGACTGCATCTACTACTACTTCTACTTCATAGCCACGCTTCACAAGATCAGCCGCTGTCATGTAAACGCAAATATGCGTTTCAATTCCCGCAATTAATACTTGCTTTCTTCCCAGCTTCTCCAGTTGATTAACAAATTCTTCATTGCCCATTGCGCTGAATGTCATTTTTGCAATCGGTTGCTGGCCTTCAAGCAAGTTCGATAACGTTTCAGTAGTCGGCCCTAGACCATCAGGGTATTGTTCTAGCCATAGAATCGGCACATCCAATACTTGTAATCCTTTAATCAGTTTTTCCAGGTTATCATGCAATTCCTTACTTTCATTGACGATTTGTGCGAGCTTTCCTTGAACATCTACTAGTACGAAAACCGTTTGATTTGTTTGCAACACGTTTTATTCAACCCCCTTTTCTACATTCCTGCTAGTATAGCATGTTTGCAGATTTATTAGAAAACATCCATCTCTGTTTAGTTACGTAAAAAACCGGTTCTAAATCAAATGTTGGGGTGGAGTGAATTTAAATCCACCCCTCAACCTAAATGAACGCCAATTTCTTTATACTGTATGTTTAATAAAAT
>NZ_PDZB01000070.1 GCF_002743335.1 Sporosarcina sp. P32b | reverse complement strand
CAGCTAAACCACAACCTCCTGATTAAATAGGAAAAAGAAAATGCACGTGCAAGAACCACAACTTAATGCCGCTTATTACGAACTCTAAACAGAAACGTAATCTGATAGCACTTCAACGAGGAAAAACAACTACCCGAACTGCCCCACCCACAATCCAACGAAGGCGCCTGCCGTGGTAGGCGTAGCGAGGAGACAAAGACAGGCGAACTTTCCTGTCTCTGGCTCCTCGCGAAAGCCATCCACCAGCGCCGTAGTGGGGACAATGGACTCGCCACTTACATAGACAGCTAAACCACAAACTACTGAACAAACAGGAAAAAGAAAATGAACGTGCAAGAACCACAACCCCATGCCGCTTATTACGTACGCCTGAAAGAAACGTAATAAGCCAGCACTTCCACGAC
>NZ_PDZB01000008.1 GCF_002743335.1 Sporosarcina sp. P32b | reverse complement strand
GCATACTGGCATTGAGCGGATAGGCGGATGTATAGAGCACTCGCCGAAGTGCATTGAGCGAATGGCGCGTGCGATAGAGCGCTTGGGAGGATACATAGAGCGGCTCGCGGAGTTTGAGCAGATATCAGACCACATAGAGCGCACACAAAAACGGCCCCAGCATTGAATATGCAGGGCCGTTTTTATGATGGCGGGAATCATCGCATTTTACGATCTTCATCGCGCAAAACGCCGTCTGGAGCAGCGTCGTTACCGTTCATGTTGCCGTCTAGGGTGTTGTCGTCGCGTGCGCCACGGTTTTCGTTGTTGTCATCGATGAGTTCATCGCGTGTTCTGTCGATACCTTCGCGAGTTTTCTCGATGCCTTCGCGTGTATCCTCAATGACTTCTTCGCCTTCTCTTTCCATGATGCCACGGTCATTGTTGTCGTCAAGACCGTCGAGATCTGGACCCATACGCTTGTTGTCGTTTGGCGTATTGTCACGTTCCACATCTTCCATAGGTGTTTCGTTGTTGTTTGGTAGCGCGCCATCGTTCGTGTTACACGCGGTCAGAACGAGTGCGGATGCGAAAACTACGGGCAATGCTTTTCTGATCATAAAAAAATTCCCTCCTTTTTTACAAGCTGTGAACCATACGTATCGGTATGTTCATCGATAGCTTGTGCGAAAAGGAGAGAACTATTCGTTTTAATTATTCGTATGACCTGATGCGGTTTCTAATACGTTTTGAACGTATACAGCTTCTGCTTTACAGCCATAATCATAATGTGTGTCAAGATTTTGTTGTAAAATTTCAATTTGCGCGATCTGCTCTTCGGTCGGCGGATCGTTGAGAATGCGGATTAATACTTCTTCCACGCGCTCTGCTAATTGTTTATGGAACTCAGGATCTACTTTGACGTCGTCAGGAATCTTGTCGTACCAAAGTGCTTTAGTCGTAATGTATTCACGCCAGTTCGCGTAAAACTGTTCGATGTTATATTCTTCTGCTGACCAGCCGATTTCACTCATATATTGTTCGAATGATTGGGAAATGGAACGAGTGATGCTGCTCTTTATATTTGGAGAAAGCTTATTTAACATGCTGTAGTATACCCTCCCACTGTATGCCAAAACTGGCATTCCAATGATTATTGTATCATTTTTTAGTACCGCATCATGATGTTATTTCTCTTGAACGGGTCCGAGTGCGAAAGTAATATCTGCTTCACATGCTACTTCGCCTTCAACGGTTGCGATGGCTTTTCCTTTGCCAATTGTTCCACGCAAGCGGACAATTTCTACTTCTAGACGAAGTGTGTCGCCCGGTGTGACTTGACGCTTGAAACGGCAGTTGTCGATGCCTGCAAAAAATGCTAGGCGGCCTTTGTTTTCTTCTTTTTTCAGTAAAGCGACTGCGCCGACTTGAGCGAGTGCTTCTACGATTAAGACACCTGGCATAACTGGGTAGCCAGGGAAGTGGCCATTGAAGAAGTCTTCATTGATTGAAACATTTTTTAACCCGACTGCGCGCTTGCCTTCTTCGAGTTCTTCGATGCGATCGACGAGCAAGAATGGATAGCGATGCGGGATGATTTCTTGTATTTGTTGAGCGTTCAGCATGAAATTTGTCTCCTTTATTCCAGAGTATCTGAAGAAATCAGATGTTTCTGTACTTATTTACCGTTCATGATATCAAAAATATGTTGCCATGTCTCTTTTTTGAAGACATCGCCTGCTGAGCCGTCGCCGATTATGCTGAAACCAACCATTGTTCCTGCTATAGCGGCTAAGACGAGTACTACGAGTAGCAAGAGTAATCGTAGCCAAATCGGAATTAAGCGCACTTGGACCCAGCGCATTTCACTTACGGGTTTTGAAGCTTTTTTGGAACGCTCTTTGCGTGTCCATTTCGACTTCATTGTTGCTCGGGAAGTCGCGTCGGTTTCTTCAGGCTCGGTTTCTACCAAAAGCGTCTCTTCTGTAGCGTCAGGAGCTGTTTCTAGCTCTTCTGTATCCGTTATCGGCTCAATGTCTGCCGGAACTTCCTCGTCTGTTGTAAGAGGCTCTGATAGCGTAACGGCCACTTCGTCCATGTTAGTCGGATCTGTTTCCGTAAGCTCGATCGGATCTTCCATTTCCGGTGTTTTCAATGGTTCGAATGGTTGCACGGGTGATAGTGGTTCTGTTATTTTTTTGAAGTTTTTATTTTTATCTGTCATAGTAAGTACTCCTATTGCACGCGTTAGCGAATGCCGTTAATTAAGCCCATCATCTGGTCCGCCATAGTTACGGAACGCGCATTGAATTGATAGGCACGTTGCGTCGAAATCATATCCGCCATTTCTTTTTCATACTCCACGTTGGATGTTTCGAGCGCTTGGTTTTGCAAGCCAATCTGATCTCGTCCAGCACCCGTCATTTCGGTTAATAAATCATTGGCCGTCAATCCGAGTGCGGCTAGGTCTGTAGGCAATCCAAAGCTGGTTGCCGAAAGTTGAACCATTGAATCCGGCTTTTCTAGAACGGTAACACCGAGATTAAATTCTTGCGTGCCTTGTGGTGTCGTCACTTGCAACACACCGTTCGGACGAATTTGATAATCGGTTGCTTGTCCAGAAAAGACGATTGGACGGCCTGCGCTATCGGCCACTGCGAGTCCTTCTTCATTGACTAGCGCATTGTCGCCATTGGCAGTCGGTGACAAGTAGAAATTACCTTTACGTGAATAAATGATTTCTTCCCCGCCGTCTGTTGGCTGGATTAAATTAAAATGTTGTTTCGGTTCCGTTAGCGCAAAGTCTAGCTGGCGGTCTGTTATTTGTACAGAGCCCACTTTCCAGTTCATCTGCAGGCTGCCAAGGTGTGCGCCCGTGCCCATACGAATGCCGAAGTCTGAACTGCGTTCGGCTTGATCTGCTTTGTCATTATTCATTTGCTGGAATAAAAGTTCTTGGAATGTAGCAGCCGAAGATTTATATCCATGGGTACCAACGTTCGATAAATTGTTGCCGATCAAATCGAGACGTTGTTGCAACTGATTCATCGTGTTGGTGGCTGTAGTCATCGTGCGAATCATCAAAGGTCACTCCCTTTTCGCATGTTTCTATATGTAGTCATTAATTGACACGTCCTACTTCATTGACCGCTTTTTCCATACTGCGATCATAGGCTTGCAAGACTTTTTGATTGGCTTCAAATGCACGGTAGGCTGTTAGCATATCCGTCATCGAGCGCGCGGCGTCGACGTTAGAATCTTCGAGAAATCCTTGTTGCATCGAGTACGTACCGCCTGTCGGTAACGCATTGCCGTCAATCGTCGTGAAGAGTCCGTTGTCTTGCTTGGACAATGCATCCGCTGCGTCAGAGTAGGCAATACCTAGAGTCGCGACTTCTGTTTCTCCAGCGAAAATCGTACCTGCATCCGTCACGCGAGTATCATCACTTGTCAGTTCGATCCGATTGCCGGCATCGTCAAGGACGTATAAACCGGATGGATTGGTCAGATAGCCTTCTGCGTTGACAGCGAAATTACCGTTTCGTGTGTAGAATTGGCTGCCGTTCTCACCTTCTAACGTGAAAAACACGGTTCCCGCAACGCCTGTTTCTTCATTGACTTCCATTGGTCCGTCCAGCAACGCGATATCCGTCTTCTGTTCCGTTTCACGCAACTGTCCCTGTGCGAATAAAGGCAAGGTTTCTTGCATATATACGCCTGTCGATAGCTCGCCTACTTCGGAAAGATTTCTAAAGTTCAAACCTTTTTCCGTTGGGACGCGCGTTGAATCCAAGCGAGATAACAACATGTCTGGGAATGCACGAATCGATGACTGCTCCGCCTTATAGCCTGGCGTATTCGCGTTCGCGATATTATTGGAAAGCATTTCCGTCCGGCGTTGCTGTGCAATCATGCCTGACCCTACTGTATAAAAACCACGAAACATTCATTTCACTCCTTTGCATCATTATGTCGAATAATCATTGTTTTTAGTATACACTACTTGCCGCTTGCATGGCAGTTCAAATTATGCGTGTTGAGTTTTTACCGACCGAATCCATGAGCAATCCAGTTCCTTCTACTATACAAGTAAGTGGATTTTCCGCAATGAACACTGGCACCTGGAGATGTTCGGATAATAACGTATCTATTCCCGGAAGCCATGCGCCGCCTCCGATTAATATGATGCCGCGCTGCGCAATGTCTGCAGCGAGCTCCGGCAATGTTTCTTCTAGTGCATCTCTTGTCGTCTCCACGATTTTACCGATTGGCAGACGCAATGCCTCATGAATCTCTTCCGCCGTCACTTCAATTGTTTTCGGAATACCGGTGGCGAGGTCACTGCCGTGCACATTCATCGCGCCCGGTTTCACTCCACCCATCTGCACAAGACCGATGTCTTTTTTCACTTGTTCTGCCGTTTTTTCACCTATATAAACATTATGTTTTTTTCGTATATGTTGGATAATACATTGATCGAAATGAAGGCCGCCGATATTCGTTTTCTTAAACGATACAATTTCCCCCATCGACAGCACGGATGCATCTGTCGTACCTGCACCCAAATCGACTATCATATTGCCTGAAGGCTTAGAGATGTCAATACCAGCTCCAATCGCCGCCACTTTTGATTCTTCCTCAATGACGACTTGTTTGGCTCCGGCTCCCATCATCACTTGTCGGATCACGCTTTTTTCCACTCGCGTCGTATCTGCTTTACAGCCAATCGTAACGTGCGGCCGAATACGCAAGCTTTTTCCTAGCGCTTTCTCGAGGAAGTGCCTGATCAACACACGGGCCATTTCGAAGTCCGCAATGTTCCCGACTTTCATTGGACGTATGATCTGGATATGTTCTGGTGAACGACCAATCATTTGATAGGCCTCATTACCAAAAGCCACAGGTTCATCCGTACGTTTATCGATCGCAATGACAGCTTGCTCATTAATAACGAGACCGTTGTCTTTCACATATATCAATACATTGGCGGTACCCAAGTCTATTCCAATCTCTTTCGAAAACATCGTGACCCGACCCCTTCCTCATACGCCCTATCTGATTACATTCATTAGCTGTTCATTATATCATATTTCTACTTTTTTTGACATCGTTCGAGGGAAGGCGTTATAACAAAAAACCGCCAGCAAGTTAGCGGCGGCTAGTGAATTATTTAAAAGCAATCGTAGCGTTAATGGCTTTTTGCCAACCTTTGTAGAGATCTTCACGTACGGATTCTTCCATATTTGGTTCAAAAGGTCGATCGAGGCGCCAGTATTCTGCGATTTCATTGCGATCCTTCCAAAACCCTACCGCAAGCCCCGCAAGATAAGCCGCGCCGAGTGCCGTCGTTTCATTGATCGTCGAACGTTCTACTGGCACGTTGAGCAAGTCTGCTTGGAATTGCATGAGGAAATTATTGTCTACGACTCCCCCGTCCACCCGTAACGTTTTCAATGAAATCCCGGAGTCCGCTTCCATTGCGTCAAGGACGTCTTTCGTTTGATAGGCAAGTGATTCGAGTGTTGCGCGCACGAAATGCTCTTTCGTCGTACCACGCGTCAGGCCGAATACTGCACCTTTGACGTCACTATCCCAGTACGGTGTGCCAAGTCCAACGAATGCCGGTACGACATAGACCCCGTCCGACGATTTGACGCGCTTAGCATAACTTTCGCTTTCAGAGGCTTTACGGAACATTCGCAGTCCGTCACGCAGCCACTGAATGGCGGAACCGGCTACGAAAATACTGCCTTCGAGTGCGTACTCCACTTTCCCATCGATTCCCCACGCGATCGTCGTCAATAAACCGTTATCAGATGTCACCGCTTTTTCTCCAGTATTCATTAACATGAAGCAACCTGTGCCATACGTGTTCTTCACCATACCGCTTTCAAAGCATGCCTGGCCGAATAAAGCCGCCTGCTGATCACCCGCGATACCTGCGATTGGTGCTGCGTGACCGAAAAAGTGCCTGGCGTCGGTATGAGTGTAAATTTCGGACGACTCGCAGACGGTCGGCAACATCGTTTTCGGAACATCTAATATGTTGAGTAGTTCTTCATCCCACTGCAAGTCGTGAATATTGTACATGAGTGTACGCGATGCATTGGAGTAGTCGGTGACATGCGCTTGGCCACCAGACAATTTCCAGATAATCCACGTATCGATCGTACCAAATAGCAAATCACCGTTGTCCGCTTTTTCACGCGCCCCTTCCACGTTGTCCAAAATCCATTTCACTTTCGTTCCCGAGAAATACGAATCGATCAGCAAGCCCGTTTTATTACGGAATACATCATCATGTCCAGCCGCTTTTAACTCCTCACAAATATCGGCCGTCTGGCGAGATTGCCACACAATCGCATGGTAGACCGGGTCGCCAGTATGCTTGTCCCAAACCACGGTCGTTTCACGTTGATTCGTAATACCGATCGCTTCAATTTGCGTGGGTGTAATGTTTTTTTCAGAAATGACCGCGGCAATGACGGATAGAATCGAGCTCCAGATTTCGTCGGCATTGTGCTCCACCCAGCCAGACTTCGGAAAATACTGCGTGAATTCCTGCTGCGCCGTGTGAAAGATGTTGCCCTTCTTATCAAATAGGATTGCACGTGAGCTCGTCGTACCTTGATCGAGCGCAAGGATATACGTTTTCGTCATGATTCATTCCTCCTGTTGGTGGTGGTGTTTGGTTTTTATTATACATGTTTTTTTGGGGTGGGTGGGGTGGGTGGCTGCATGGGCTGATAGAGCGGTTGTGGGGATGGATTGAGCGGGTAAGTCCGCACCTAGAGCGTTTGCGAATCGACATAGAGCGGATAACCTCGGCGATTGAGCGGATCTTACGGATCATTGAGCGGGTGAACCCACAGATAGAGCGTTCCCGGACCAACATAGAGCGGATAGCCCCCGACGATTGAGCGGATTTGGCGACGCATAGAGCGTTACCGGACTTACATTGAGCGGAATGGCGCGAGCGATTGAGTGTCGAGTGAAACGTGACATAGAGCTCTCGCGGAGGTGGATTGAGCGGATCTCGGGGATCATTGAGCGGGTGAACCCGCGCATTGAGCGTTCCCGAACCAACATAGATCGGATAGCCCCAACGATTGAGCGGATTGGGCGACGCATTGAGCGCTTCCGGACTTATATTGAGCGGAATGGCGCGAGCGATTGAGTGTCGAGAGAGATTTGACATAGAGCTCTCGCGGAGGTGGATTGAGCGGATCTTACGGATCATTGAGCGGGTGAACCCGCGCATAGAGCGTTCCCGAACCAACATAGAGCGGATAGCCCCAACGATTGAGCGGATTCGGCGACGCATAGAGCGTTCCCGGACTTACATTGAGCGGAATGGCGCGAGCGATTGAGTGTCGAGAGAGATTTGACATAGAGCTCTCGCGGAGGTGGATTGAGCGGATCTCGGGGATCATTGAGCGGGTAAGCTGGCGCATAGAGCGTTCCCGAACCAACATAGAGCGGATAGCCCCAACGATTGAGCGGATTGGGCGACGCATTGAGCGTTCCCGGACTTACATTGAGCGGAATGGCGCGAGCAATTGAGTGTCGAGTGAAACGTGACATAGAGCTCTCGCGGAGGTGGATTGAGCGGATCTCGGGGATCATTGAGCGGGTGAACCCGCGCATAGAGCGTTAGCGGACAGACATAGAGCGGATAGCCCCGACGATTGAGCGGATTCGGCGATGCATAGAGCGTTCCCCGACTGGCATTGAGCGTTCCCAGACTTAAATTAAGCGGCCCGCCCAAATAGACAAACTACATAACTTCACCCCAAGCAAACAAAAGCTATCCAGATACACTCCTCTGGATAGCTTTTCACCATTTCAAGCTGCTTGTATAAGTACAGTATCTTACTGCTTCATTTTCAGTGTGGCTAGGCATCAGCTTTTTGTGCTTCGGATTCATTTTTCCATTTTTGGCGGGTGGCTTCTCCTCCGCGCAAGTGGCGGATGGATTTGTGATAGGCCAGAATTTCTGCGACTTTCCTTGACAAGCCTGGATCTACATTTGGTAATCGTTCGGTTAAGTCTTTGTGGACCGTGCTTTTGGAGTAGCCGGTCGCAGTGGCTAGCGCGCGCACTGTCAAGTTGGTCTCGATCAGTAGCTTGCCCAGTCGTACGCAGCGTTTTCTAATTTGCTCGTGCACGCCCTCTTCCTTTCTCTATTCACTCCTTTGACTAATGTAGTGTATGCGAACAGGTAGCAACATATGAAAAAAGCCATTCCGGGGGCTGGAATGGCTTGGGTGCTACGTATTAAAATGCTAGGAAATCGTGTGGGTTTACGGACACTCCATCTTGCTGAATTTCAAATTGCAAGTGGACGCCTGCTTCGGGGTTCCATTCATTCTGAGTCGTTGTGGCAAGCACTTGTCCTTGTTGGACCGTGTCGCCTTCTTTGACAAGTACGCCTGTTAATGAACCGTAGACTGTTGTTTTACCGTCCGCGTGTTTCAATCTAACTTCCGTTCCTTTGAATGAATCCACGATGACTTCTTCGACTGTTCCACTCATTGCCGCTACGGCTTCGAACGGTTCACCATCCATCGATAGAGAAAGTCCTTTGCTGGTGACATACGTCTGGTTGAATACGAGTAGTGCTTTCTCACGCACTGCTTCGTCTGCTTCTGCATCATAAAATTCTTGTAAGATGGCGACTTGATCTACTTTTGCTTCATCGAATGGATACTTCAGTGTTTCTTTTGATGCGTTTGTTTCTACCGTGCCGTTTTCTTTTGGCTGTTCCACTTTTGCCACTTCAGACGGTACAGAATCTTCCGTCGTCAAGGCGGTGTATCCCCATACCATGCCGATGAATAAAAGCGCTACGCTCGTATAAATGGCAGGCCAGAACCAGCCGTTCTTCGTTTTCTTGTTCTCCTGAGAAGGGGCCTTTGGTTTTTCTTCTCGCATGTTCATCACCTCACTTGCATTCTTTGCAAGTTACGAGGATTTTAAACATCGATCTTCAGGTAAATTTATTTTTTGGATTTTTGTGCCTGTATAATAGTGCGATACAATTTGATCTGCAGTCCATCCTTTTTGTGCGAAAGCTTCCGCGCCATATTGACTCATCCCCACTCCATGGCCATAGCCAACGGTCGTAATATGGACGATTTGATTGTTGACGTCATACGCAATATTAAAGTCGGTGGAAGCCAAATGAAGTTTTTCACGAATTTGGCGGCCGCTCGTTTCATATTGTCCAGACATGATTTTCTGGACACGTCCGGTTTGATTGCGGACGAGCTTTAGTTCGCGAAATTGATTGGCATCCCAGTTGAAACCGAGTTTACGATTCCATTCAGTCAATGTCAGTTCTTGCTTGCGCTCTACGGTAGGCGCTACATCCTCTTCACCTGGACTTTCAACGCTTTGTAAATACTCGATCGGATTGCCACTGAAGTTTTGCGCGGCTTCTGTTTTTCCATTAGATGTGGAGAAAAACATGGCCGATATGATTTCTTCCCCGTACACAATAATTTGGCCTTGCGTATCTTCTGCTGCTTTGCGAACTTTCTTTTCATTGTCTTTGAACGACTTGCCCCAGCGCTCCTTACGTTCGGCTTCTGTGCGGTACACTTGCGCAGAGACATCTTTAGCAATCGGCTTGATTCCTTTATCTGTGTTTCTTGCGGCATATGTGCGGGCTGCAATGACTTGAGCTTTTAATGCTTCGGGATGAAATTCGGCAGGCATCTCACCCGCTACCACTCCGACGACATACTCTTCAAGCGGAATCGGCTCGTCCACACCGATCACCGTGATCATCACATCGCAGTACTTCTCCTCTCGTTGGTCTACCAGTTTAAGCACTGGTGCTTGTCTTACAAGAATGGGAATAAAAAATAATGTGAGAATGATGAATAAAAGCAGTAGTTTTTTGTACATACTAGACTATATGTTGAGGGCAGATCGTGTATTCATCGTAATATATGAAAAAACCATGAACAGTAAACTGTCCATGGTTTCGAGTATTATGCAAATTGAGATTCAGTAACTTCTTGTTCAGATGACACACGCGTTATGTCTGCGCCAAGTGCTTTGAGCTTCTTATCGAAGTCCACATAACCGCGATCTAAGTGAATCAATTCAGTTACACGTGTTACGCCTTCTGCTACGAGTCCGGCTAGGATGAGTGATGCAGCGGCACGCAAGTCTGTGGCTGCGACTTCCGCACCTTGGATTTTTGAAGGTCCTGAAACAATAACAGAACGTCCTTCGATCTTTACATCCGCGTTCATACGGCGGAATTCTTCAACGTGCATAAAACGATTTTCAAATACAGTTTCCGTTAACACACCGATACCGGTAGCTGTTAACATCAATGCCATCATTTGTGATTGCATATCTGTCGGGAAACCTGGATGCGGCATGGTCTTCAAATCGACTGCCTTTAGTGGGTGCTTCGCTGTAACACGAATGCCTTCATCCAATTGCGTGATTTCTACGCCCATTTCCGTCAATTTGGAAATTAGTGCTGTAGAGTGTTCAGGTACTGCGTTGTCGATTGTAACGTCTCCACCCGTGATAGCTGCAGCTACCATGAATGTTCCAGCTTCGATGCGATCCGGAATAATATGGTGAGTCGATGCATACATTGTCGTTACACCTTCGATACGAATATTATCCGTACCTGCACCTACTACTTTACCGCCCATTTCATTGATGAAGTTCGCCAAGTCGACGATTTCAGGTTCTTTCGCAGCGTTCTCGATGATTGTTGTACCTTCAGCGAGAGCAGCAGCCGTCATAATGTTTTCTGTTGCGCCTACACTTGGGAAATCCAAGTAGATTTTCGCGCCTTTTAATCGGCCGTCTACTTTTGCTTCCACGTGGCCATGTCCAAATGAAATTTCAGCTCCCATTGCTTCGAAGCCTTTCAAGTGTTGGTCAATAGGTCTTGAACCAATTGCACAGCCTCCTGGTAATGCGATACGCGCGAATCCGTTACGCGCCAGTAACGGTCCCATTACTAAAATGGATGCGCGCATTTTGCGTACGTATTCAAATTGTGCTTCGTCTGCTAGTCTTCCACGTGAATCTACGATGACTTCCCCTTTTTCCGGATCATGCGTGATTTTTGCGTTCAAACTTTTAAGCACTTCATTGATCGTCCGTACATCTGAGAGATTTGGAACGTCACGAATCACGTTCACTCCTTCAGATGCTAATAAAGCAGCAGCCAAGATCGGTAATACCGCGTTCTTCGCACCTTCTACACGTACGTTCCCTTGTAAAGTCCGTCCGCCGTTAATAATAATTTTTTCCACCAGTAGCCCCTCCGAGTCCAATTTATCCTTCACTCACACAGCCTATTATCAATAATCGTCTATAAACATTTTCATTGGTGTTGCAATTCATTTGTCAAAGTCAAATTTCACATATAAAACTTATACTATTGTACCTTGTAAAACCTTATGAAACAAGTATCTTCCGGCGCAGTTTTGTGTTATTTCTTGCGTGATGTAGTATATGTGGAGATTTGACACAAAGTGATTGCATTTGACCGTTCATTTATAGCCACACTACTGTTATTACCCGCTAATCTTACATTTTACACGCAATTGAAGATATTTTTATTACATGCATATTACAAAGTTGCTACATGGAATGTCTATTTTGAGATACAATCGGGATTTTCACTCCGAACGCAGGACTCTTGTCCTATAGCCTAGCGTTGATGCCCTCGGTGTCGTCTTCTTCCTCCGTTGAAATCCCACTTATAACTTGTCGTCAGTCAGTTTCATATATTGAAGAAAGTTCATCCTACTATAAGCTGAAGAAGTATTGTTGAAAATCAATGGTGCTTTTGTGATGACACTTCTACTGTTCAACTTATATGTTTTAATTTCTTTCAGCTAGAGTTCTGATTTCCGCTGGTCTTACTGGTAGAGCTTCAGCTGAAGGAAATCAAAACCAGGTTGCCCATCTTCCTGACCAATAGGATATGTCTAAAAAGAATTTTGATACGGTCGAACCTATAGCAATACTTAACAAAATAAACAAAAGTTGTGTTTGGAATACGCGGTTTTTTCGTATGATGTTTTCTGGCAAAATTGCTTGTAGAGCAATGAAGCTGATGCCTATGAAGAAGATGTGCGATACGATCGCGAGTAATGGATTGCTACCTAACATGCTGTCCAAAGTGTCCACTCCTTTTTTTATTTCTTGGATATAGAGAAAATGGGCAGACAGAGGTTGTCTGTCCGCCCATTTCATTTATAGATTACATACGTTGTTCATACACTTGCATGCGGTTGATTGCGCGTTTTAAATCAAGCTCTGCTAAGTTTTGAGATAGGTCGTCAGATTTTTTCTGAAGATCTTGTTCAGCTTTTTCAGCAGCTTTCTTTGCACGTGCGATATCAATGGACTCAGCCAGTTCCGCACTCTGTGCCAACACAGTGACAACTTCAGGACGGACCTCGATGAAGCCTCCGTGGACTGCGACTGTTTCTGTTTTGCCATCTGTTTTTAGGCGAAGTGCACCAATTTGAAGCGGCGCGACCATCGCGATGTGACCGGGTAGAACCCCGATCTCACCAGCTTCGGTAACTGCAATCACCATGTTCGCATCCATTTCAACAACAGGGCCGTCGGGAGTGACGATATTCACTTTGATTTTACTCATTTTTTTCCCTCCTGGTCCCTTTTCTTAGACTTCTACACCCATAGCTTTAGCTTTTGCGATAACGTCTTCGATACGTCCAACTAAACGGAATGCATCTTCCGGCAAGTGATCATACTTACCTTCTAGAATTTCAGCAAAGCCTTTGATTGTTTCAGGAACTGGAACGTAAGAACCTTTTTGTCCTGTAAACTGCTCAGCAACGTGGAAGTTTTGTGACAAGAAGAACTGAATACGACGAGCGCGGTCAACGATCTGCTTGTCATCTTCATCTAACTCGTCCATACCTAAGATTGCGATGATATCTTGCAATTCACGGTATCGTTGAAGAGTTGTTTGTACTTCACGAGCTACACGGTAGTGTTCCGGTCCAACGATTTCTGCACTCAATGCACGTGAAGAAGAAGCTAGTGGATCCACAGCTGGGTAGATACCCATCTCTGAAAGTTTACGCTCCAAGTTCGTTGTTGCATCTAAGTGAGCGAAAGTTGTTGCCGGAGCTGGATCCGTATAGTCATCCGCTGGTACGTAGATTGCTTGGATCGATGTAACCGATCCTTTATTTGTAGATGTGATTCGCTCTTGTAACTGACCCATTTCAGTTGCCAATGTTGGCTGGTAACCAACCGCAGAAGGCATACGTCCAAGTAGTGCAGAAACTTCAGAACCTGCTTGTGTAAAGCGGAAGATGTTATCGATGAACAATAGAACGTCTTGTCCTTGCTCATCACGGAAATATTCAGCCATAGTCAAGCCAGAAAGTGCTACACGCATACGTGCGCCTGGTGGCTCGTTCATTTGACCGAATACCATTGCCGTTTTCTTGATAACGCCTGAATCTGTCATTTCAAAGTACAAGTCATTTCCTTCACGAGTACGCTCTCCAACACCAGCGAATACGGAAATACCACCGTGTTCTTGTGCGATGTTGTTGATTAATTCCTGAATTAGAACTGTTTTACCAACTCCAGCACCACCGAAGAGTCCGATTTTACCACCCTTGATGTATGGTGCAAGCAAGTCAACTACTTTAATTCCCGTTTCAAGAATTTCTACCTCTGTAGAAAGGAATTCGAATGTTGGTGCAGAACGGTGAATTGGGTCACGTTGTGAATCAGCAGGAACTGGCTCACGCAGGTCAATTTCCTCACCTAGTACGTTAAATACACGTCCGAGTGTAACGTCGCCGACTGGAACAGAAATAGGTGCGCCTGTGTTAATAACTGACGTACCGCGTTTCAAACCATCTGTCGAGGACATCGCAATCGTACGAACAGCATCATCACCAAGGTGAAGTGCTACTTCTAAAGTCAATACTTCAACCACTCCGTTGGAACGATCGATATTAACCTTCAATGCGTTATAGATCGCTGGAAGTTGTCCGTTTTCAAACTTAACGTCGACAACCGGACCCATAACTTGAAGAATATGTCCATTACTCATGCTTTTCCCTCCTGTCTTACTGTTTCAAATCTATTATTCGAGTGCTGCTACGCCGGCTACGATTTCAGTGATTTCCTGAGTGATCGCTGCTTGACGAGCGCGGTTAAATTGTAATGTTAACGAATCGATTAGGTCAGACGCATTGTCTGTCGCCGTCTTCATCGCTGTCATACTGGAAGCATGTTCGCTCGCTTTTCCATCGAGTACCGCTCCATAAATGAGGCTCTCCGTATATTGTGGGAGAAGTGTTTCGAGAATCGCTTCTGCTGAAGGCTCGAACTCATAAGATGATGAAGCTGATACAGATGAAATATCTGTGAGTGGAAGCAATTTACGTTCAGTTGCTTCGTTGGAGATGGCGGAGATGAAGTGGTTGTAATACAAGAACACTTCATCATAAACGCCTTCTGTGAACATGCCAACAGCCCGATTCGCGATATCTTTTACTTCTTCAAAACGAGGGTGATCCGAAAGTCCGATCAGGCTTTCTTCAATCTGGTAACCCAGACGGTCGAAGAATTCATAGCCTTTACGACCGATCGCGATAATGACCACTTCATCTTTCGATTTATGGCGTTGTTCGATTGCACGGGTAACTGCACGGAAAATGTGCGCGTTGTATCCACCAACTAGTCCACGGTCAGAAGTAACTACGATGTACGCAGACTTCTTAACGGGACGTGCAGTTAATAGTGGATGTCCGGAATCTTTCGTTACGGCTGCAATGGCACCAACTACTTCTTCTACTTTATCCATGTAAGGTACGAATTTCTTCGCATTCACTTCGGCACGGTTCAGTTTAGAAGCAGATACCATTTGCATCGCTCTCGTGATTTGACTCGTCTTTTTTGTTGAAGCAATACGGCTTTCTATCTCGCGTAAGGACGCCACTGGCTATTCACCACCTTTATTTTAAGATCCATTTAATAAATCAATCTCGCCTCGGCGTGATTGCGTCTGGATTTTGAATTGCGCTTGCGCAATTCAAAATCCCTGACATCCGCCGGAGGCCTTATCTGAGAATCAGATAAGATTATGCTTCAGAAGTCACAAAGTTTTTCTTGAATTCGTTGAACGCTGCGCTCATTACGTCATCAGCTGGAAGATCTTTCGTAGTACGAATGTGATCATACACTTCCGTATGGTTAGATTCTAACCAGCTAGTGATTTCACTTTCAAAACGCAATACGTCTTTTACTGGAATATCGTCGAGGTAACCGCGTGTCAGTGCATATAGACTGATTACTTGGTATTCGACTTTCAACGGCTTGTTCAAGTCTTGCTTCAAGATTTCAACTGTGCGGTGTCCGCGGTCAAGTTTCGCTCTTGTAGTAGGGTCTAGATCTGAACCGAATTGTGAGAATGCTTCTAGTTCACGGAATGCTGCCAAGTCCAAACGAAGTGTACCGGCAACTTTCTTCATTGCTTTAATTTGCGCTGAACCACCAACACGGGATACGGAAAGACCGGCGTTGATCGCTGGACGTACACCTGAGAAGAATAGGTCAGACTGCAAGAAGATTTGTCCGTCTGTAATAGAGATTACGTTTGTTGGGATATAAGCAGAGATATCTCCAGCTTGTGTCTCAACGAACGGCAATGCTGTAATAGATCCTGCTCCTAGTTCGTCATTCAACTTTGCAGCACGCTCAAGTAGGCGGCTGTGTAGGTAGAAGACATCCCCTGGATATGCTTCACGGCCCGGAGGACGACGAAGTAGCAAGGACAGTTCACGGTAAGCTGCTGCTTGTTTAGATAGGTCATCATAAACGATTAGCACGTGCTTGCCGTCGAACATGAATTCTTCTGCCATCGAAATACCTGTGTATGGTGCCAAGAAAAGCATTGGCGACGGGCTTGATGCAGAAGCAGTGACTACGATTGTGTAATCGAGTGCACCGTTCTTACGTAGAGTTTCAACAACTCCACGAACAGTAGATTCTTTTTGACCGATTGCAACATAGATACAGATCATGTCTTGGTCAGCTTGGTTTAGGATTGCGTCAATTGCAACAGTAGTTTTACCTGTTTGACGGTCACCGATGATTAATTCACGTTGTCCACGGCCGATAGGAACAAGAGCGTCAATCGCTTTGATTCCTGTTTGCAATGGTTCGTGAACTGATTTACGCGCCATAACCCCTTGTGCAGGGCTTTCGATAGGACGAGTTTTTGTTGTATTGATTGGACCTAGTCCATCAACTGGTTGTCCAAGTGAATTGACTACACGTCCGATCAATTCTTCTCCGACTGGTACTTCCATAATACGGCCTGTACGACGAACTTCATCGCCTTCTTTAATGTCTGTGTATGGCCCAAGGATAACGATACCTACGTTGTTCGCTTCCAAGTTTTGTGCCAGACCCATTACGCCGGTAGAGAACTCAAGAAGTTCCCCCGCCATGACATTGTCGAGGCCATGAGCAAGTGCGATACCGTCACCTACACGGATTACAGTACCTGTTTCACTTACTTCCATTTCAGACTGATAATTTTCGATCTGTTGTTTGATCAGACCGCTAATTTCCTCAGCTTTGATGCCCATGTATGTCACCCCTCTTAATTCAAATTAATTAATTGATTAATTGACGTTCCAGACGTGCCAGTTTTGCACTGACACTACTGTCGTAAATTTGGTTGCCGATCTGAAGGCGAATGCCACCGATCAAGCTTGGATCAATAATGTTTTCGATATGCAATGATTGTTTTCCTACTTTGTGCGCAAAGGCAGTAGAGATAGCTGTACTTTCTTCATCAGAAAGCAAACGTGTAGAGTAGACTTTCGCTTCGGCAACTCCAGAAGCCTCGTTAGCGAGTTCCTGGAAGTCTTCGATTAGACTGCCTACTTCTTCAATACGACCTGCATCAAGCAACACATATAGTGTGTTCAATACAAGTTGGTTTGCTCCATTGAAAAATTGCCCAATCAATTCTTTTTTCTTATCTGTAGAGAACTTAGGTGAAATTAATAGCTCACCAAACTGCTTGTTTCCAGCAAATACTTTTTTCATTTCTTGTAGATCGTTTTGCACGGAAAGTGTTTGTTGCTTTTCCTGTGCTGCTTCAAACAATGCAACGGCATAACGTTTTGCGATTACCGATTGGCTCATCGCCCTTCGCCTGCCTTCACAATCGTTTCTTCGATCAATGCGCGGTTATCTTCCTCAGAAATTTCTTTCCCAAGAACCTTAGACGCAGCCAAGATAGAAAGAGATACGAATTCTTCGCGAACTGCTGCAACTGCTTTCTCTTTTTCAGTAGCGATTTCAAGAGTTGCAGATTCTTTCATACGGTTAGCTTCAGCGCGTGCAGCCATAATCAGCTCTTCACGTTGAGTGTCACCTTGTTTCTTCGCATTCTCTACGATAGATTGTGCGCTTTCGCGTGCTTCTTTTAATAGAGCACGTTGCTCTTCAAGAAGCTTTGCAGATTCTTGACGACTTGCTTCGGCTTGTTCGATCTCAGTAGCGATTAATTGCGCTCGTTGATCCATCACGCCCATTAACGGACCCCATGCAAACTTCTTTAGAAGTACCATGAGAATCGTGAAAAATACTACAGTGACGATAATGTCGCCTAAATTTAGACGTTGGTTTAAACTAGCTAAAAATCCTGCGTCAGCGTTTGCTGATAAGAGGACGAAGGTATCCAACACGATTGTTTCACTCCCTTCAAGAGCTCATGACTCTTTCGTTTCTTACTCTAATTAGAACACTCTATTCATTCAGTACTATCAATTGTTTAGTTGTTGACATAAAGCAATGGCGAAGACCGATACTGCATGCTTCGCCATGTAACGCAATTATTATTTGTTCATTACGATAAACGCAATAACAGTTGCGATGATTGGAAGTGCCTCAACCAATGCAACACCAATGAACATTGTTGTTTGTAGAACGCCACGTGCTTCTGGTTGACGAGCGATCCCTTCAACTGTCTTAGAAACGATTAAACCGTTACCGATACCTGCACCAAGTGCACCTAGACCAACTGCAATAGCTGCTGCTAATAAACCCATACCTGCCATTTTGTATTTCCTCCTAATATTCTTTGTAGTTTTGTTCCCTGATTACAGGGTAAATATATGTTTAGTGATCTGTGCTGACCTTGTGAGCCATATAGACCATCGTTAACATAACGAAGATAAATGCTTGGATCGCCCCGATGAATACCGAGAAACCGAGCCATGCAAGTGCTGGTATAACAGCTCCGGCAAGACCGAAGATGCTTGAAGCACCCAATGTTGCAAGTAAACCAATCAAGATTTCACCTGCGAAAATGTTACCGTAAAGACGAAGACCGAGTGTCAACGTGTTTGCGAATTCCTCAATGATCTTCAATGGTGCCAAGAATGGAATTGGCTGGAAGTATGTTTTCAAATACTTGCCCATTCCGAGTTGTTTCACACCATAGTAATGCGTTAACGCAACAACTGTAGCAGCGAGGGTTAACGTGATAACTGGATCGGCTGTTGGTGATTTCCACCAAAGTTGGTCATCCCATACGATTGCGAATGGAAGTCCAATCATATTTGCAACGAAGACAAACATGATTAAAGTGATGCCTAGTACGTGGAAGCGGCCTCCCGTTTTCCAGTCCATGTTATTTTTGATGATGCCTTTGACAAAGTCCATGACCCACTCCATGAAGTTTTGCATACCCGTAGGTTTCATTTGAAGCCGCCGCGTAGATGCTACTGCAATCAGGAAGACAATCAGACACGTTACAAATAACATCAGTATATTCGATGGGTTAAACCCGATTCCGAATAAAATAAACTGTGGATTTTCATGATTCACGTTTTTGTTCACCTCCCCTTGCTAGTAAAGTGTCATTGCTTCAAATGGAACAGCAGATGACCAGTAAACAGCAATGCATAGGGTATCATTAACCCGATTACCGTGCTGATCAGATCAAACTCCTCCGGCATAACGAGTGCAATGGCCGTAGCCCCTACACCTGATGCAAAACGTAAGCCCATACCTAATGACTTCGCTCGCTTCCCTTCATCGATAGACCGGTCAAACCGTTCCATCCGTCGAACGAGAATCCAAAAGTTATACATACCGAAAAGTGAACCTAAGATGAGCCCAGCGAAGATTGTCCGGTAGTCCAAGAAGAACCAACCGAGCACGAACAATGCAAGCAAAAAAAAGAAACTCTTCTTTTGCTGTTTAAAAATTTCCTGCATACTTTGCATTGTCGATTCTCCCAATTCGTATTTTGGATTACAGCGTCTGAAGTGTTCAGTAATTCCCGACTTGTGTCGAGTTTTGAGTCTTTGTCGTTTTGAGTTTTTTCAACGACATAGATCCCTTGAAAAGGAATCTGGAAATTGTAAGTGAATCGCCTTTTCCGTCCACCAGGTGACGTTGCTATGTGCGACGTCGACTAAGAAACAAGATTTGGCGCTTCCGAGTGAAGACTTGAAACCTACGAAACATGATTTCTGTACTCAATTTATGTATGAGTTCCTTATCAATCTTACCCTTTGTTAGCATACAATAGAGGGTTTTTTATGTCAATTGATTCAAGTGATTAATTTCACAATGTGTTGTCTTTGTCAAACATTCGACATATTTGTTTAAGAGCTTTCATCGCAGTCTTTCGGGCTAGATTTGAACGGGGAATTGTTAGTGTTTTCAGTTTGAATTATTCTGAGCGTCGTTGATTTAATACTTTGAAGGCTGACGGGTTGTTGGGGTTGTGCTTTGCGCTTCGGAGGGGACGCTTTCCCATGGGCCCGCGGTGAGCCAACCAGGTCGCGAGCTCCCTTTTGGTTGTCTCACCTGATCGGCTTGATCCATCGGGAGTCGCCCCTCCTACGCGCCACTCCCTTGCAAACTGAGTGGAGGATACTTTTTGTAGTTTACTGAAGTTGAGGTTGTAAATAGCTTAGCAGTTATACTTAAGTAAGTTTAATAACCATGATTTACACTCTACTATTAGTAAGTGATCTACATCCATCCACTATAAAAGTAGGATTGTAACGGAAGATAAGGGCGACTCTGTGAGGTTCAGCGAAAGCCGTAGCGTTAGGAGCATGGTTACATTTTAGTAAGCCACACCCTCCAGAAAGCGTTCCCCATCTGGAGCGGAAATCCAGAACCACAAGCCCCTCCCCTCTCTTAACCACTTTATTTGCAAACAGAAAAAAACAGCAGATGAATATTCTCTGCTGTTTTGGTTCTTATAGTGAATGTAAATATTTGAGTAGCGATTCTACTATTCGTGCTGATGCGTGGCCGTCGCCGTAAGGGTTGTGGGCTTTGGACATTTTTTCATACTCCGCATCGTCCGATAGGAGTGCGTCGGATAGTTGGAAGATGTTTTCTTCTTCCGTTCCTGCTAAACGCAATGTTCCTGCATCGATACCTTCTGGGCGTTCGGTTGTGTCCCGTAGAACGATGACAGGTTTTCCAAGGGATGGTGCTTCTTCTTGGATGCCGCCCGAGTCTGTGAGGATGATATGCGCACGCGCTGCGAAGTTATGGAAGTCCAACACTTCTAGCGGCTCGATCAAGTGAATACGATCGTTGTCGCCTAGTAGTTCATCCGCCACTTCACGTACAGCCGGATTCATGTGTACCGGGTAGATCACTTGGATATCATCGTGTTTGTCGAGCAAGCGATTGATTGCACGGAACATATTGCGCATTGGCTCGCCGAGGTTTTCACGTCGGTGTGCAGTCAATAGCACTAAACGGTCGTCTCCAAGCGTATCAAATATCGGGTGATGATAATCTGGATCTACCGTCGTTTGCAATGCGTCGATTGCCGTGTTGCCTGTGACATAGATACGATCCTTGTTTTTACCTTCGTCGATCAGATTTTGCGCTGATCTTTCAGTTGGTGAGAAATGAAGATCGGCAATAACCCCAGTCAGTTGGCGGTTCATCTCTTCAGGGTACGGAGAATATTTATTCCACGTACGCAACCCTGCTTCAACGTGACCTACTGAAATTTGATTATAGAATGCCGCCAGACTACCGATGAACGTCGTCGATGTATCACCGTGGACGAGCACGATATCCGGTTGCGCTTCTTTCATTATTTTATCCAAACCTTCAAGGCCGCGCGTCGCTACATCAATTAGCGTCTGACGGTCTTTCATGATATTTAAATCATAGTCTGGTGTGATTTTAAATGTTTCCAGCACCTGGTCAAGCATTTGACGATGCTGGGCAGTGACGGTAACGATTGATTCGATTTCGTCTGGATGCTTTTCAAGCTCAAGAACGAGAGGCGCCATTTTAATAGCTTCCGGTCTCGTGCCGAAAATCGTCATCACTTTCCATTTCTTAGTCAATGAATGATCCCTCCATTATTTCGTGCCGAATAAACGGTCACCCGCGTCACCTAATCCAGGGACGATATAGCCATGTTCATCCAATCTTTCGTCTAGCGCCGCGATATACACGTCCACGTCCGGATGTGCTTTCGTCAGAACTTCGACGCCTTCAGGAGCAGCAACTAGGCACATAAACTTGATGTTCACCGCGCCACGCTTTTTCATTGAATTGATCGCTTCGACTGCAGTTCCACCCGTCGCAAGCATCGGATCCACTACAATGAATTCGCGCTCAGCCACGTCAGAAGGCAACTTTACAAAGTATTCAACAGGCTTTAGCGTTTCTGGGTCGCGGAATAATCCAACATGTCCTACTTTTGCAGCTGGAATTAAATCGATGATACCGTCTACCATGCCAATGCCTGCACGTAGGATCGGAACAATCCCTAATTTTTTCCCTGCCAAAATACGTGATTTTGCTTCGCAGACTGGTGTCTGGATCGTAATTTCTTGTGTAGGAAGATCACGTGTAATTTCGAATGCCATAAGTGTGGCTAATTCGTTCACAAGCTCGCGAAATTCTTTCGTTCCTGTATCGACCTTTCGTATAAACGTCAATTTGTGCTGAATTAATGGATGATCAAATACATGTACTTTTCCCATTGGTATCGCTCCTTTTCGGAATATCTTGTACATTATAACAGAAATCAAGCGCGAGGCGCAGTGAACTTGTGTGATTTGTCATAATGAAAATATCGTGTGAAGGACATTCACTTCTGTGAATAATCTTACTTCTTTGGTATTCGCTCTATCGGCTGGCTGATACGCTCTATCTGTTTGCCCGAACGCTCTATAGGCCGGCGGATACGCTCTATCTGTTTGCCGGAACGCCCTATAGGCCGGTGGATACGCTCTATCTGTTTGCCGAAACGCTCTATAGGCCGGCGGATACGCTCTATATACTAATCCATCCGCTCAATCACCACGCACAACCGCCCTATAACACCCAATATCCGCTCTTAAACACCCACCCACCACATAGAAAAACGCCCGACACAAGGTCAGGCGCTAGTTTTCTTACTTATATAGAGGATGCTGATCTGTTAGAGCTGTAACGTCTTTGCGTGCTGCTTCTTTTGCTGTTGGGTCTTCGTGGTTTTTCAACAATGTTGCGATGATACGGCCCACTTCCACCATATCTTTTTCTACGAAACCACGTGTTGTAACAGCCGGTGTACCGATGCGGATACCAGACGTGATGAATGGTCCTTCTGTATCGAATGGTACTGTGTTTTTATTTACAGTGATACCGATTTCGTCCAGTACGTGCTCTGCTACTTTACCTGTTAGTTCAAGTGACTTCAGCTTCACAAGTACGATGTGGTTGTCTGTTCCGCCAGAAACGACGTCGATACCTTCTGATTGTAGTTTTTCAGCCAATGCTACAGCGTTTTTCTTCACTTGTTGTGCATATGCTTTGAATGAAGGATCCAGTACTTCTTTGAATGCTACCGCTTTTGCAGCGATTACGTGCATCAACGGACCACCTTGAACGCCTGGGAATACTGTTTTGTCGATTTTCTTGCCGAATTCTTCAGCCGTTTCTTCATTCAATAGAATGATACCGCCACGTGGTCCACGCAATGTTTTATGTGTTGTGGATGTCACGAAGTGTGCGTGTGGAACTGGGTTTTGATGTTCGCCTACTGCGACTAGACCTGCGATGTGTGCCATATCTACCATCAAGTATGCGCCAACTTCATCCGCAATTTCACGGAATTTCGCGAAGTCGATTGCACGTGGGTATGCACTTGCACCCGCAACGATCATTTTCGGCTTGTGCTCAAGTGCTTTTTGACGAACGTCTTCATAGTCGATCACTTCTTCTTCTTTTGTCACACCGTAATCTACGAAATTATAAAGCTTTCCAGAGAAGTTAACTGGTGAACCGTGTGTTAAGTGACCGCCATGAGAAAGGTTCATCCCAAGGACTGTGTCGCCAGGCTCAAGTGCTGTGAAGTAAACAGCCATGTTTGCTTGTGCACCGGAGTGTGGCTGTACGTTTGCATATGCTGCACCGAAAATTTCTTTTACGCGATCGCGTGCGATGTTTTCAACTACGTCTACGTGCTCACATCCACCATAGTAACGCTTGCCTGGATATCCTTCAGCGTATTTATTCGTCAAGTATGATCCTTGTGCTTCCATTACCGCTTCTGTTACGAAGTTTTCAGATGCAATTAATTCGATGTTCGAGTTTTGACGATTCTTTTCAGCCATGATTGCTTCATAAATTGCCGCATCTTCGCGTTGTACATTGCTTAAGTCCATTGGATAGTATCCCCTTTTTCTGATAGTTTTATATTTTCTTGTATTGTACACGGTTTACTCGTATTTCGCACGACTTCCGCCAATTAATTTCGGACGAGTTGTCGCAAGTGTGATGACAGCTTCACCGATTTTATTAATAGATGTACGGATTGGTACTACAACCGGCTTCATTTGCATGCCAATTAAAGTTTGTCCGATGTCGATACCGGCATTTGCCTGTACCGCTTCCACTACGACAGGATCGCTAAATTGTTTGTACGCATAGGTAGACATCGAGCCACCCGCCTTAAAAACAGGCACGACGGATACAGGTTCCAAATGAAATTGCTGTGCCGTCTTACGTTCCAATGTGACCGCACGGTTAATGTGCTCGCAGCCTTGGAAAGCTAAATGTACATGATATTTATCCGCAAACGCTTGAAGCGGTGCGAATAATGCTTCTCCTATTTCAAGTGCGCCGTTCGTACCGATCCGTGCACCTGCTACTTCAGAAGTAGAACAACCGACGACGAAAATCGTTTCTTCGGCAGGTGGTGCTTGTTCGGCAAATTCGGTCAATGCTTGTTCTAGTTGCAGTTTCCATAATTGAATGGCATCCACTTGTTCCACCTGCTTCCTTTAGTTCTTTTCAAGTTCCATCATTTTATTTATACGGCGCTCGTGACGGCCGCCTTCAAATTCGGTTTCAAGCCAAGCGCTAACGATTTCTCGTGCTAGTCCTGGCCCAATCACGCGTTCCCCCATTGCTAATATGTTGGAGTCGTTATGTCCGCGTGTTGCTTTTGCGCTGAATACATCATGAACGAGCGCGCAACGGATGCCTTTGATTTTATTGGCTGAAATGGACATGCCGATTCCTGTGCCGCAAATCAAGATTCCGCGGTCTACTTTCCCCGCTACAACGTCATTTGCTACTGGTACTGCATAATCTGGATAGTCGACGGAAGTGTCGGCATCCGGTCCGTAGTCGATAAATTCTATGTCGAGTTCGGTTAATAGATTGGTGATCTCTTTTCGGAGGTTATTGCCTCCGTGGTCTGAAGAAATTGCAACTTTCACTGCGCACCCTCATTTCTATTTTTACTTATCGCTTATTCTATCATTGTTCGATAAAAAAATCATCGGTTTTACTGTACTATTTTTGAATTTTTCATTTTGAAACGTTGAAGTTTTGTCATAAAGACGAATGTTATATGAATAGAATGAAAGTATTGTACGTGTTTGAGGTCTATGAAGTCGTGTGAGGGGCGAGATTGCCCTTTTCCGAAGTGGGGACGTCACCCGACTGAGAAACGCGGTTGGCGGGTGAGACTATGCGGCTGCGGGTCTTTGTGACTTTTGTTCGGGGCGTTGCTCGACTGCTGGTTGGGGACTCAGTTAGTAAGTGTTCACTTTCTGGATCCGCGCAGGCATGTGGGGTATTGCCTCGAGCCAAGAGCCAGCTGGCGGTAGTGCTGCCAGTTGTCTCCCGGCCACGGCCTACCCCGCAGTTGTGCCTGCGCTACTGAGTGGTATTTATTTTGGTTGTGGTTCTAAGTAGGATAAATTTCGAACCTTACCCAATATGGAAACGCGTTTGGCTAAAAGACTATGCGACTGCAGGTCTTTAACACTTTTGTTGGGGGGCGTTGCTCGACTGATCGTTGGGTGTTGGAGTTAGTGAGTGTCTGCTTTCTGGACTCGCGCAGGCACGTGGGGGATTGCCTCCAGCCAGGAGCCAGCTGGCGGTGGTGCTGCCAGTTGTCTCCCGGCCACGGCCTACCCCGCAGTTGTGCCTGCGCTACTAAGTGGTATTTATTCTAGTTGTGGTTCTAAGGGGAAGAAGATCAGTGACATCGTGATAGCTAGTATGTATTTCTAGCAAAAGAAGTGTAAGAACTGCCGTACACCCAATCTAACGAAGGCGCCTGCTGTGGTAGGCGTAGCGAGGAGACAAAGACAGGCGAACTTCCTGTCTCTGGCTCCTCGCGAAAGCCATCCACCAGCGCCGAAGTGAGGACAATGGACTCGCCACTTACATAGACAGCTAAACCACAACCTCCTGATCAAACAAGAAGCAGAAAATGCACGTGCAAGAACCACAACCCATTGCCGCTTATTACGTACTCTAAACAGAAACGTAACCCGACAGCACTTCAACAAGTAAAAACAACAACCCAAACAAAAAAACGACCCAGAGCATGAAACACCCCAGAATCGTCTTAATTAATTACATAGGCGTACGGTCGAACCTCCGGATGACTTTGTACAACTCTTCCGACTGCTCCTTTAGCTCCAACGCCTTGTTTTTCGTTTGGTCTATCGACGCCACTTGCTCTTCAGTGGCCGCACGAACTTCTTCTGCACCAGCTGACGTATGCTCTGCGATCGTCGCTACTTCCATCGACTGCTTAGCCGTATGCTCGATCGTTTGCATTTGATCGCCAACGATTTGACCAATTTCTTCTACATAAAGGGCCATCGTCTGGATAGTGGCGGTCATCGTTTCAACGTTTCCGTTTGTTTTCGTCGCACGTTTGGCCTCAGTGGATGCCGTTTCTACTTGCTGTTTCATTTCAGCGACGACTTGTTTGACATCTGATTGGATCGTTTGAACAAGCCCGGAAATCATTTGGACGGCTTTTGCACTTTCATCCGCTAAATTGCGGACTTCTTCCGCGACGACAGCGAAGCCTTTACCGTGCTCCCCTGCTCGCGCTGCTTCTATAGATGCGTTAAGCGCCAATAGATTTGTCTGACCCGCGATGTTGCCGACGAGTTCTACGATTTCACTGATTTTATGAGCATTTTCATCGAGTACTTGTATCGTTTCCAATGAATGCTCGCTTTGATTGCTCATCTGATGAATACCCGCTAATACCGATTGGAAGATCTCTGTAGTCGCGTGTAATTCCTTTAACATTACTTTAGATTGCTCGGATGATTGTCCTGCTCGATTATTGACTTCCACTGCAAGTTGCCGAATGTCTTCTATCGCATTGACTGTTTCGCGAATCGATTCGGAAGTGTTTTCTGCGCCATCGGAAATTTCACCAATCGTGCGCGCAATGGCGTCGGATTGACCGGATGCAGCGCTTGTCTCTTTCGTCAATTCATCGACGGATTGGGCAGTAGCTTGGAAGTTGGATTCGATTTGTTCAATAATACTACGCAAATTGACGACTACTTGCTGGAATGCTTTGGAAACGGAATGAATTTCATCCGATGAGTTCGGTAGTTGAATATCCGTACCAATTTTCCCATCTGCCACTTTCATAGCAGCAGTTTCCAAACGTTGCAATGGCTTGGTTAAAATAGTGCTGAACATGGCTGCTAAAATACCTGACCACATAATGCCCATCGCGTATGTAAGCAGTTGAAAAACGAATGGACGTACATTCGGGAAAAACGTTGGCTGTACCCAGTTAATGAATACCGCACTCGTCGTATACGTGATGACTGCAAGAATAACGATAAATAAGACAAGTTTCGCTCGTAGCCCTACTTTTTTCGGTTCTTTCATAAGTTCCCCTCCGCTTGCTTTCGGATGACGGAGTTAATGAGTTCTGTCAGCTCATGAAATGTGGTGCGGTATGTTTCTAGATCTCCACCATATGGATCATGTACATCAAGACCTGCCATTGTACCCGCGTATTCTTTTAATGTAAACACTTTTTCTTTCATTGCAGGATACCAATTATGCAGAATATCTCGATGGTTTGCTGTCATCGTTAACACAAGATCAGCCCACTCCATATCAGCAGATTTGACTTCATTAGAATAGGGAGTGAATGGAATTTTTTCTTCCGTCAACAACCGTGCTGAGTTCGGGGAAATCGGCAAGCCATCTATCGCATGAATACCTGCTGATTTCGCCGTAATGCCTGGCATGTTGGCATGATTGACTAATGCTTCTGCCAAAGGACTTCTACATGTGTTGCCTGTACAAATAAAATAAATATTCATTTTCTTCACCTACTTTACAGAATAACGGATTTATGAGAAAAAAGAAACACTTTTTCAGAAAAATAAGGACAATACGCCCATACATATGAATACAATACCTGCTAATCGGCGAATAAACGTGCCATTAATTACACGCAAGCGGCCTGTGTACAATAAAGCGATTGCCGAAAATATGATCGAAAAGAAGCCCGACGCCAAAGCAAACAGCCATTTATTCAGCTGCATCATACCGAATGTCACACTCACTCCGAATGCATCTATGCTGACGATCAGCGCTAAGAAAAATGGGGAGATTTTATTAACCACTGATGGCTCTTCACTGTCCGAGAGGAGAATGTGAAGACCTATGAGTGAAAGCAATACACCCGAGAGCGCATGACCCCATCCCGCGAAAATGGTCATCACCCATTCCCCTGCGTAGAAACCGATGAGCGGCAGCGACACATTCAGTATAGTAGTCCACAGCATGATCATCAAGCGACCTCGCCGTAGCTGAAGTAATGTATAGACGATCAGGATATCGACCGTTGTAATGATAGCCGCTATGATTTCTATCAAAAAAGTAGCCCCCTCGCAATTCTCGCATCTACTAATCTTATGCGGGTGCTAAAGGGGGCTATTCCTCATTATCGAAATGTTACTCGGTGAAACGCTTGCCGTCCGATGCTTTATCGAGACGATTCATAACCGCTGCACCGATACCCGAATGATCGGTCTCAATTGCGAGGATGATATCTGCCTCTGTATTGTCGCATTGGCGAATCGCTTTGTAGAGACTCGACGCCATCGCTTCACGACTGTTGATAGAACCAGTGAAAAAGTACCAATCCGCATGTTCTGTGTATAACTCATCAGGTCCGATGATCGCGACTCGTTTATTTTGTTGATGAATAGTGTCTAGCGCATACGCAATAGAATCCGCATTCGGTTCGATGATGAAAAGCGGTGCTTCAGGCGCATAATGAGCATATTTCATGCCTGGCGCACGTGGTGTTGCTGTTTGATCTGTAGGTAGCGTCGCCATATGAACGGTGCCAATTAACTCTTCCAGCTGCTCTTTCGTAATGCCGCCCGGACGCAAAATGACAGGCGGTGTGACCGTGATATCCAAAATAGTGGATTCAAGGCCTACTCCTGTCTCCCCGCCATCTAAAATCAGCGGAACTCTACCAATTAAGTCGTGATAGACATGATCCGCTTCCGTCGGGCTTGGCTTCCCGCTACGATTTGCACTCGGTGCCGCTAAAGGCTGATCCAGTTTGCGCAGTAATGCCAATGCTATCGGGTGGTCAGGCATACGGATAGCTACTGTATTTAGTCCCGCTGTCACGACATCTGCAATGACTCCAGGCTTTCTCTCCATAATTAACGTCAATGGTCCCGGCCAAAATGCTTTCATTAGTATGTCTGCGATTTCAGGAATATCTGTTGCGTATTTCTTGATGTCGGACTGATTCCCAATATGTACGATCAGCGGATTATCCGAAGGTCTTCCTTTTGCCTCGAAGATCCGCTGTACTGCTTGCTCATCTGTCGCAATGGCTCCTAATCCGTAAACTGTTTCAGTCGGGAAGGCAACTATCCCCCCAGAATTGAGGATATCCACAGCCTGTTCATAGATTCTATCGTTATCCACTTGGTTATCCACTGTTTCTTGCAAAGTGTCCACTTGCTCAACCCCTCTTTATACACATTTTATCGATTTTATCCACAAAAATTGTGAATATGTTCATTCGAACAGCGACTTTATCCACTCCCAAATGAAGAATGTAACAGGTTCTTGTTCTTCTGTTTCAGTCACTGTAGCTTCTTCAGGGAAACAAACATTAGGAAACAATGAACACCACCAATTATCGCCTCGGCCCGCACCGATTTTCACGACATATGCATCGTATACATCTTGCGGCTGAATGAAATACCCTACCCGTTTCGGTGGAATCACTGCGGCACTATGCTCAAGCGTTACGTGAGCACCGTTTACTTGTGCTTTTGCGATTTCAAGAAGCGCCGGTTCTAACATTTGAAGCTTATCATTAATTTGCTGCGTGTTCGTAGATTGATTGATTGCCTGCTCAAGTAATGGTGCGATTTTCTCTTGAACATCTCGTTTCACTTGTTGATCCGCTACAGTATTAGAGTTTGCAAGAATGCGAAATTGCGTCGCTTCATCCGCAGTTGCCTGTTGACCGAATACAAGCAACACCGCTTGTATAGTAAGTAATATAAGTACAAATTCTATAAATGCCACTAGTTTCGAAGTTTGAGTCGGTTGTTCGTTAATTGGATAATCTTGTAACATGTCATCCCCTCCTGCACTCTATCTTGACCCGCAGGAAGGGATTTTATTCATTGAATCTCACAAAATATCATTCGATCTTTTTTATTGATGTCCTGAATGATTTCCACAGTCGCTTGCGGAAAGGATTTCTGCAAGTATCCTTGCACGATCAATCCTTGCTGATAGCCGATTTCGAAACCGATGAGCGCAGGACGATTCATCAAAGGAGATAAGTTCTCTGCTAGTCTTCGATAAAAGTAGAGACCTTCTTCTTCAGCGAATAACGCCGTTTGCGGTTCGAATTCGTAAACAGTTGGTGACATAACTGATTTTTCATGTTCTGCGATGTAGGGCGGATTGGATAGGACGATATCCCATTTCTGTTGTTTCAACGGTACTTCCATATCCCCTTGCATAAAGGTTATATCCGCTTCATTCCGCTCTGCATTGCGTTTTGCAACTTCAAGCGCAGATTCACTGAAATCAGTGGCGGTCACTTTTGCAGTCGGTCGTTCTTTTTTGAATGCCACGGCAATGGCTCCACTACCCGTTCCAATATCCGCCACGTGAATGACTTGATCTCCGAATAATTGATTCGCTCGTTGTAATGCATAATGGACAAGTTCTTCCGTTTCAGGACGCGGAATCAAGACGTGTTCATTGACTTCGAATGAATAGCCGTAAAAAGACTCTTCACCAAGAATATATTGAATCGGCTTACCAGTTAGTAATTCCGTGATAATTGCCCAGAACTGTGAATCCATTTCATGCGAAATAGGATCACGAAAACTCGCCAAATAATTCGCCTGACTCATTCCTGTGACCGAACGCATAGCTAATTCAGCCGCATGCACGTCCATTCCGCGTTCCTGTAGCAACTGCTGCGCTCGTTGCACGGACGCAAATAGTGTTTCAGTCATTGCGATCCAAGCTTTCCAAGCGATGTGCTTGTTCTTCTATAATTAACGCATCGATTACTTCATCCAATTTCCCTTCTATAATCTGATCGAGTTTTTGGATGGTCAAACCGATTCGATGGTCCGTCACACGATTTTGTGGGAAGTTATATGTGCGAATACGCTCGGAACGGTCTCCTGATCCAACGGCCGTTTTCCGTTTTTCATCGTATTCCGCTTGCACTTCTTGCATAAACTTATCGTAAACACGTGCACGCAAGACTTTCATCGCTTTTTCTTTATTTTTAATTTGAGATTTTTCATCTTGAATCGATACCGTCGTCCCTGTCGGCAAATGCGTCAGACGCACAGCAGACATCGTCGTGTTGACGGATTGTCCGCCCGGTCCAGATGACGCGAATGTATCGGTACGGATATCTTTGTCATGAATCTCAATTTCTACTTCTTCTGCTTCAGGCAGGCAGGCAACAGTAGCAGTCGACGTATGCGTTCGTCCACCCGATTCCGTTTCCGGTACACGTTGCACGCGATGCGCTCCGTTTTCATACTTCAACTTGGAATAAGCACCTTTGCCATCGATCATGAAAATGATTTCTTTAAATCCGCCAAGTTCAGTTGGGGATGAATCAATTACTTCCACTTTCCAATGATTCATTTCCGCGAACCGTGTATACATACGATACAGACTACCAGCAAATAAAGCTGCCTCGTCTCCGCCCGCTGCGCCTCGGATTTCCATGATGACACTTTTATTGTCATTCGGATCTTTTGGAATCAACAATACTTTTAATTGTTCTTCAAGAGACTCGATACGGTCTTCGAGTTCATCGATTTCCATTTTCACTAATTCTTTCATTTCATCATCAAGTGGCTCATCTTGCATTTCTTTTGCATTGTTATATTGAGTGTAGACATCTTTGTATTCACGGTATACTTCGACCGTATCTTGTAAATCAGATTGTTCTTTTGAATAGCTTCGTAATTTATCCAGATCATTGACGATTTCGGGATCACTAAGTAGTTCATTGAGTCGATCATAACGGTCTTCTACTGCTTGCAGTCTATCGAACATAGTCGGTTCACCTCTTCTGAAATAATGAATTATATACTAGTATATAACAGAACCGTCTATCCTTACGTGCGTAAGGATAGACGGAATGATGTTTATTTTACATACTGCGCGCGGCTGACAGGCACTTCGTGGTGCTGACGGCAACGTGGTTCGTATGCTTCGGACGCACCGACCAGAATAATTGGATCATCTTGGCATGCGGGTTGTCCATCTATCAATCGTTGTGTTCGGCTTGAAGGTGATCCGCAAACGGTACAGACCGCTTGAAGTTTTGTCACCAGTTCCGCTACCGCCATTAGTTCCGGCATCGGCCCAAACGGTTCGCCTTTGAAATCTTGATCGAGTCCTGCCACGATCACGCGAAATCCGCGATCTGCTAGTTCGATCGCGACATTTATAATATCTTCATCAAAAAATTGTGCTTCATCAATGGCGACCACATCGAAATCATCTGATACGAGATTCGGTATTTCACTCGCTTTGGAAATAGGATTGGCAATAGTTGAAGCACCATCGTGGCTGACCACAGCTTCCTCGCTATACCGATCGTCAATGGCCGGTTTGAATACCGCAATCTTTTGTTTGGCAAATTCTGCCCGACGAATCCGGCGAATGAGCTCCTCCGATTTACCTGAAAACATACTGCCGCAGATGACTTCCATCCAGCCGCCTTGCATTGTAACGTACATGGTCAATCTCCTTTCACTGATCGTGCTTTATGTATGTGGGTTTTTGAGTGGTGTTGCGGGTGTTGCGGGTGCAACGGGTACTGCGGGTAGAGCTGTTGGCGTGTGACTATGAGCGGGTAGCTGCTTGGATAGAGCGCTTGACGTGTGACTATGAGCGGGTAGCTGCTTGGATAGAGCGCTTAGCGCGATACTATGAGCGGGTATACGTACAGTTTGAGCGCTTTACGCACAACTATGAGCGGGTACACACAGTTTGAGCGCTTTACACGCAACTATGAGCGAATACACGCACACATTGAGCACTTAACGACAACAATAGAGCAAACTCCACTAAAAAGTTAACATTAATCCCTCTATATTTGCTAAACTACGCGCTAAATTAATAAAAATACCCGTCTGGCACGACTGCACCTGACGGGTATCTGGCTTTTATTACTCTTGTTCTTCTGACTTGATGCCGTATTTTTTGTTGAAACGGTCAACTCGTCCATCTGCAGTAGCAAACTTCTGACGGCCAGTATAGAATGGGTGACATTCTGAGCATACTTCCACTCGAATATCTTCTTTTACAGAACCTGTTTCAAATGTATTGCCACATGAGCAAGTTACTTTTGCAAGTTTGTAATTGGGATGAATTCCTGCTTTCATCGATATCTCTCCTTTCGCCCTGAACCATCTGGAACAGAGTGTGAAATTATGGATGTTTTATTGACCAGTTGTCAATAAAACGATCGATGCCGTACACGACCCGTGTTTGTCAGCCGTATATGCGGTGTACAGAAAACTGTACTTGATTAGTATAGCAAAATTCGATACGTTGTGCAACTGTTTGATTTGGGTATTTAATGGGCATAGGCGGACTTAGTTAGGGCTTGGATTTCCGCTGCAGCCGAGGGGACGCTTTCTGGAGGGCCACTTGTTGAGCCAACCAGGTCGCGAGGCTCCCTTTTGGTTGTCTCAACGTTCGGGCTGATCCTCCCGGAGTCGCCCCTCGGCTTCCGCTGCAATCTTACTTTTTAAGTACGTACATCACTTTTTTATGTTGGGTTAAATGCAAAAAGCTAAACCCAAAAACATAATTAATCAAATAAGGCCTTTACCTTTTTTAGCCTTCATTTCCTCGTTCAGTTTGTCGAAGAATTCTGCATTGTTTTCGGATTGGCTTAGTTTTTTCATGAAGCGTTCGGTAAAGTCGTGGGAGTCTGAAAATGTCTTTCTGATAGCCCATAGTTTTTCCAAGTTGTCTTTGGGAATGAGTAGTTCTTCTTTTCGTGTGCCGGAGCGACGGATGTCGAGTGCAGGGAAGATTCTGCGTTCGGCTAGGTTGCGGTCTAGGTGGAGTTCCATGTTGCCGGTTCCTTTGAATTCTTCGTAGATAACTTCGTCCATGCGTGAGCCGGTTTCGATTAGGGCTGTGGCAAGAATAGTTAAGCTTCCGCCTTCTTCAATGTTACGTGCAGCACCGAAAAATCTTTTGGGTCGGTGGAAAGCCGCTGGGTCAATTCCTCCGGATAGTGTTCGTCCACTCGGTGGAATGACTAGGTTGAATGCGCGCGCTAGTCGTGTGATGGAGTCCATCAGGATGATGACGTCGCGTTTACTTTCGACGAGACGCATTGCGCGTTCGAGTACGAGTTCTGCCACCTTCACATGGTTTTGCGGTACTTCATCAAATGTCGAACTGACTACGTCTGCTTTGACAGAACGTTCGATGTCCGTTACTTCTTCTGGACGTTCATCGATCAATAGGACAATAAGTTCCGCGTCCGGATGGTTTGTTGTGATCGAGTTGGCAATTTCTTTCAACAATGTCGTTTTTCCGGCTTTCGGAGGAGCGACAATTAATCCACGTTGACCAAATCCGACAGGTGAAACAAGGTCCATAATCCGTGTAGACACATTACTTTTTGATGTTTCTAAATTAATTTGACGATCCGGGTACAAAGGTGTCAATGCCGGGAAATGAACGCGTTCACGTGCAACTTCCGGATTTTGCCCGTTGACTGCTTCTACTTGTAATAAACCATAGAAACGTTCGTTTTCTTTTGGTGGACGAACTTTCCCTGTTACTTTGTCGCCGTTACGCAAATCGAAGCGACGAATTTGAGATGCCGAGATGTAAATATCTTCTGAACTGGATGAGTAATTAATTGGACGTAGGAATCCGTATCCTTCAGATTGAATAATTTCGAGGACGCCTTCCATGAAGAAGAAGCCTTCTTGTTCTGCGCGGGATTTCAATATAGCGAAGACCAATTCTTTCTTTGTTAGTTTGCTATAGTTGGTAATTTTGAACTGCTTTGCTAGAGAGTATAGCTCTTTCAGCGTCATATTCTCAAGGTCCGCGAGGGTAATCATTGTCATCTATGCGTACACCACTCTTCATTTATTGTATGGAAAATTCGGCACAGTAAATAGAAAGGAGAGTACGTGATGTACTTCCTTTCTTTTAGTAGCCGGACATTATGGATCTAGATAGTTTTTTAGGAAATAGAGACCCGGCTGTGACACCGGGTGTTGAGGGAGTTAGTCTTGCATTACGAGAAGAGGTTTTTTCTTCATGCTGTGGCGACCTTCTACGAAACGAATAGTTCCTGATTTCGAGCGCATAACGATCGACTGAGTTCGGCAGTATGAACCTTTAAACTGCACGCCATCCATTAATTCGCCGTCTGTTACGCCTGTTGCTGCGAAAATACAGTCGTCTCCTTTTACCAAATCGTCCATCATTAGAACTTTGTTTACGTCAATACCCATCTTGATGCAACGTTCTCTCTCTTCATCATTTGAAGGAACGAGACGTCCTTGGATTTCTCCGCCTAGACATTTCAATCCGACTGCTGCGATTACGCCTTCAGGAGCACCGCCTCTGCCGAATAAAATATCTACACCTGTGTCATCGAAAGCAGTGTTAATAGCTGCTGCTACATCGCCATCTTCGATCAATTTGATACGTGCGCCCGCTTCACGAATTTCTTCGATAATGTCTGCGTGACGTTCACGGTTCAAAACAGATGCAACCAAGTCAGATACTGATTTATTCTTCGCTTTTGCTACAGCCTTCAAGTTATCTGTAACGCTTGCGTCGATATCAATTTTACCAACTGCTTCAGGTCCGACTGCAATTTTGTCCATGTACATATCCGGTGCGTTTAGCAAGTTGCCTTTATCTGCAACCGCAAGAACAGCTAGTGCGTTCCATCCACCTGCTGCTACGATATTCGTACCTTCAACTGGATCAACAGCGATATCTACAGCGGGTCCGTGACCTGTTCCAAGCTCTTCGCCAATATATAGCATAGGTGCTTCGTCCATTTCACCTTCACCGATTACGACTACACCTTCCATAGGAATTGTGTCGAATACTGTACGCATTGCTTCTGTTGCCGCGTCGTCTGCTTCGTTCTTCAAACCGCGTCCCATCCAGCGAGCTGCCGCTACGGCTGCTGCCTCTGTTACACGCACTAATTCCATTGATAAACTACGTTCCATAATGTTTTGTTCCTCCTGTTTGCGGTAAGGCGCGTATTGCGTATTACCTTTCATTTGCCTACGTCCGCATCCATCGGCTACTTTCTACGAAATGGATGTGTCGTTTGAGTCTATTATACACGTTTTGGCAATTAGCGTCACTCAGAAATTGAAGACGGAGTGAGTACTTTTACTTTACTAATATCGGCACCGAGGTTTTGTAGCTTGTTAATGATATCGCCATAGCCGCGTTCAATATGTTCAATTTCATGAATTTCTGTTTCTCCGGTCGCTAATAATCCTGCAATTAATAACGCGGCACCTGCACGTAAATCTGTTGCTTCAACCGTTGCAGCTTGCAATTCTGTTGGTCCTGTTATGATAGCTGAACGACCTTCAACTCTACCGTCCGCATTCATTCGACGAAGCTCATCGATTTGTTTAAAGCGTGCTGGATAGATCGTGTCTGTCAGAATAGATGAACCTTCCGCCTGTGTCGATAAAACACCAAACGGCTGCTGCAAGTCTGTTGGGAATCCTGGATATACGAGAGTTTTCACATCAACTGCATGAAGTTTTTCCGTTTTCGGAATAAAAATCTGTTCTTCACCGACTTCTACTTTTACGCCCATTTCGCGAAGCTTCGCTGTGACAGCTTCAACGTGCAACGGAATGACATTATCGATTGTGACACCATCGCCAATTGCAGCTGCCATAATCATATGTGTACCTGTTTCAATACGGTCTGGAATAATTGTGTGTTTCGTACCGTGCAATGTTTCTACACCTTCAATACGAATAACGTTCGTTCCTGCACCTTTAATATTCGCGCCCATATTGGAAAGCAAAGTCGCGACATCAATAATTTCAGGTTCTTTCGCAGCGTTCTCAATAATCGTTTTACCTTTTGCTTTAACAGCAGCAAGCATGATATTGATTGTAGCTCCCACGCTGACGACGTCTAAATAAATTTTCGCGCCATACAGTTCATCTGCACGCAAATAAATAGCACCGTGTTCGTTTTCAACTTTGGCACCCAGTGCTTCAAAGCCTTTTATATGTTGATCAATCGGGCGTGGACCCAAGTGACAACCTCCAGGTAATCCGATGACTGCGTGCTTGAACTTGCCAAGCATCGCCCCCATCATATAGTAGGATGCACGAAGTTTTTTGACGTTCCCGTTAGGCAATGGCATAGAAATGATTTCAGTTGGATCGATGATCATCGTGCCATCTTTCATTTCCACTTTGCCGCCGATTTCTTCGACGAGCGCCTGCAATGTATAGACATCTGAAATTTCGGGAAGACCTGCAATTGTAACAGGTGAGTCAGCTAGAATAGCGGCAGGAATAAGAGCCACTGCACTGTTCTTTGCTCCACTCACTCTGATCGTTCCTTGCAGTCGCTTTCCGCCTTTGATTTTATAAACGTCCATTTCAAGCTCCTTTTGTTCTATCACTTATTCGTTCTAGTTTCCCAGTCTTTCAAAAACTGATCGATTCCTTTAGTTGTCAATGGGTGTGCAAACAGACTCTGAAGTACGTTGAATGGAGTTGTCGCAATATGTGCTCCTGCAAGTGCTGCAGCTGTAATATGCTGTGGGTGTCTGATGGAAGCTGCGATGATTTGTGTATCCAAGTCGTGAATTGTGAAGATATCTGAAATCGTTTCGATTAATTCGACACCATTTTGGCCAATGTCATCCAAACGTCCGATGAATGGTGAAACGTATGTCGCGCCTGCACGTGCTGCAAGCAATGCTTGATTAGCACTGAAAACGAGAGTGACGTTTGTTTTGATTCCTTCTGCTGAAAATACTGAACAAGCTTTCAAGCCTTCAGGTGTCATTGGTAGTTTCACCGTAATGTTTTCTGCAAGTGCTGCAAGTTTACGTCCTTCTTCAATCATACCTTCTGCATCCAGAGCGATAACTTCCGCACTGACAGAACCAGGTACGAGTGCCGTAATTTCTTTCAAGCGGTCATGGAATGAAATGTTTTCTTTCGCGACAAGCGATGGGTTGGTTGTAACACCAGAAATAATCCCCCAGCTATGTGCTTCTTTAATTTCCTCAAAATTGGCTGTATCTATAAAAAACTTCACGTATGTTGTCCCCCTAGTTGTATTTATTCATTTAGCTAAAAAACAAAAGAAGGAGACATATTGCGCTCCCCCTTTGTTCTATCGAAATTCTGTAATTACGCTTGCTTTGAACTGCCGAACTCACGCATTTTATCGACCACTGTTGCTTTGATCGCTTCGCGCATTGGTCCAAGGAATTTACGTGGATCATACACTTCGGAATCTTCGTTCAAGATTTCGCGTACAGCTTTTGTACCTTGAATTTGATTTTCTGTGTTGACGTTAATTTTAGACGTACCAAGTGAAATAGCACGCTTTATATCCTTCGTCGGAATGCCTGTACCGCCGTGCAACACGAGTGGAATATCTCCTTGCTTTGAAATTTCTTCCATTTCTTCAAACCCAAGATTCGGTTCGCCTTTATACGGGCCGTGTACAGAACCAAGTGCAGGTGCTAGACAATCGATGCCTGTCTTTTCTACAAGCTCTCTACATTCAGCCGGATCTGCATAAATAACACCGTCTGCGATGATGTCGTCTTCCTGACCGCCTACTACGCCAAGTTCAGCTTCTACTGATACATTATGTAGCTTTGCGTAATCTACCACTTTTTTCGTGATTTCAATGTTTTCTTCAAGTGGCTTAGAAGATGCATCGATCATAACAGAAGTGAAGCCTGCTTCGATCGCTTCTTTACACTTCTCAAAGCTTGAGCCGTGATCTAAATGAATCGCTACTGGCACCGTCGTACCGAAGTCTTCCATTAATCCTTTGACCATCATAACGACTGTTTTAAATCCGCCCATATAACGTGCAGCGCCTTCTGAAACACCTAAAATAACAGGTGATTTCTCTTCTTCAGCAGCTTGTAAGATCGCTTGCGTATATTCCAAGTTATTCAGGTTGAATTGACCAATTGCATATCCTTGCTCTTTACCTTGAATCATCATTTCCTTCATCGAGACCAGTGGCATATAAAATTCCTCCTTGAGTTTCCCACGAATTTTTATGTGTTTTTATTATATTAATTTCTACCACTAGCATATCAAATTCATGCGCTGATTACTACTATCAGACGTCCAGTAGCTCTAACCTTCTTAATACACTATCACGCACTTCGAATATATCAAACGGCTTGGTGAAGTGCTGATCGATACCTAGTTTATCGGCATCATTGAGCAATTCTATTTCACTGTACGCCGTCATCATCATAACAATTGCTTCAGGTGAGATGGTTCGGATTTCTCTTAGCACTTCGACGCCATTCATGCCCGGCATCTTCATATCAAGTAAAACACAGTCCGGATTCTGTTTTCGAACTATTTCTAACGCTTCTTTTCCATTTGATGCAAGCGCTATCATTATTCCGGTTGGTTTGAAGATTTCCTCCAGTAATAACCGTATCCCTGGCTGGTCATCTACAATTAATAAATGCTTCATCCTCATATCCCCCATCACCTATTTTTTCCATGTTTGAATTTATTCCTTCATTATAACCCGACTATTATTATACGTATATAGTAAAATTAAATTTTCAGAAAAATTATGTGTACTTCTATTTCTCTATTCTATCTGTATATATACTGTTATTCTAGAAAATTCAAACAACTCCTCTTTTTTTCGCCAACTATTTTGCACTTCTTTCTTTTCTGACCTATACTGAGCTTTTGGAGGGATTTTCGTGAAAATGTTGACTACACAAATTAGAGGTCTTCTGGAGAGAATTGCAGAAGGTCAAGAAGAATCGATGGAAGAAACTGCTCGTTTATTGGCGCAAGCTTTAGTAGGCGAAGGACGAATTGTCTTGGCAGCTTTTGATGAATTAGAAGCTGTTACTGCGACTGCACTGGATGGTGTCGAACCGTTAGATGGTGCGATTCGCTACACAAAAGAGTTGGAATTGACGACTGCGGATCGCGTCTGGTTGCTTGTGCGAAAGGCAGATCATCCCGTTGCACTTGAGCTAGCACGCGAGCTCGCTGATCAGTTCATCCCGTTTGCTGTGATAGCTGCGGATAAGGAAGATGACGACAATGAACTCGCAGCTCTTGCGTATACGTATATCTCGACAGGTTTGAAAAAGGGTCTAATTCCGGGTCCTACTGGCGAAAGAATCGTCCAGCCCCACGCGCTTGCTGCGTTGTTTGTATACGAAGCAGTGAAGCTGTCGATTGATGATATGTTGGCGGATGAGGATGACGAACTGTAAGCTGGCAATGGTGTTGGGGTGAGGGATTTGCGCTCTAGGCGGACGCGTTCGGGAGGGTGGGCGGTGAACCACACCCCTTCGCTTCGCTCGCTGGGTGTTTCACCTGTCCCACTGATCCTCCCCGAGTCGCCGCCTGCCGCTCCAATCCCTTGCAATGCGAGTGGATGATACTTTTTGTTAGACATTAAAGTCAGTGTTGCAATCCATTTTGAACTTCAGTACTTGAATCTAAATAAGTGAAGACAGAACAATACATCACACATTACCTACAGTGAGTGATCTAGGTACCCCCACTATCAACGTAGGATGGAAGCGGAAGCTGGGGGGCGAAGTGCAAAGATGTGCTCCTAACGCTTCGCTTTTACTCGCAAAAGCCGTCCTTCGTTACGGCTCTTCCCGCAGGATCAGCTCGAAAGGAGAGACAACCAAAAGGAAGCTTGCGACCTGGTTGGCTCACCGAGAGCCCATGGGAAAGCGTCCGCCAGCTGGAGCTTCCATCCCCTCGCACTCTCAAACTATCCCTTACTTCTACAAAGATTCTAAATATCCAAAGTCAAAAATGCCCACAGAAGAAAGATCTTCTGTGGGCATACTTTTTAGTTTTTATGCTCAAGCGCCGCGCGGATGAAGTCGCGGATTAGTGGTGATGGACGATTTGGACGGGATGCGAATTCTGGGTGGAACTGGCAAGCCACGAAATATGGATGGTCCGGCATCTCCATAATTTCGATTAAGCGACCGTCTGGGCTAATTCCAGAAACGATGAATCCTGCCTCTTCCAACTGCGCACGATATGCCAAGTTCATTTCATAACGGTGGCGATGACGCTCGTACACTAACTCCTCGCCATATGCAGCAGAAGCCTTCGTGTTTTCAGCTACTTTACACGGATAAGCGCCTAGACGCAATGTGCTGTCTGCTTCGCGTGCTGTGCGGCAATCTGGGTGGAATGTCGTAATTTGGTGCTCAGTCTCTGTGTCGAACTCCAGTGAATGAGCTGTTTTCAACCCGATGACGTTACGTGCGATTTCAGTAGCCGCTAACTGCAAACCTAAACTGATACCAAAGAATGGAATCTTCTGTTCACGTGCATACGTGATTGCTTCAATTTTACCGTCGATTGCACGATCTCCGAAACCACCTGGTACAAGAATACCATCTACGTCTCCGAGAAGTTCTGCAACGTTTTCTTTTGTCACATCTGCCGAATTGATCCACTTAATGTCGATGTCTGCATCGAAAGCGTATCCAGCGTGACGCATAGCTTCTACTGCGGAAATGTATGCATCTTGTAATTCTACATACTTACCAACTAGACCGATTTTCACTGTTTCTTTCAGTGATTTAACCAACTTCACTAGTTCTTCCACTTCAGAAAGTTCAGGCTGTGGTGTTTCAAGACCTAGGTAATCCACAACTAATTGGTCCATGTTTTGTTCATGCAAACGAAGAGGTACTTCGTATAATGTTTCCGCATCAAGTGCTTCGATTACTTCTTCTGATTTGATGTTACAGAATAACGCAATCTTGTCTTTCATTTCTTGTGGCACTGGATATTCGCTTCGCACAACGATCATGTTCGGCTGAATTCCAAGACTACGCAATTCCTTTACACTGTGTTGCGTCGGCTTCGTTTTCATTTCACCAGCCGCATGCAAATATGGAATGAGCGTGTTGTGGATGTACATCACGTCATCTTTCGCAAGATCTGTTTTCAACTGACGAATGGCTTCAAGATAAGGCAATGATTCGATATCCCCTACGCTTCCACCGATTTCTGTAATGACGACATCTGCGTTTAATGTTTGCCCTGCACGTTTAATCAATTCTTTAATTTCATTGGTAATATGAGGGATTACTTGAACTGTTGCACCGTTGTATTCACCAGCGCGTTCTTTGCGCAATACTAGATCATAGACTTTCCCCATTGTTACGTTGGAGTAACGGTTACATTCGATGTCGATAAAACGCTCGTAGTGACCGATATCAAGATCCGTTTCCGCTCCGTCTTCCGTTACGAAAACTTCCCCGTGCTGGTACGGGCTCATCATGCGTGGATCGATATTGATGTATGGATCGAATTTTTGGTTCGTCACTTTCAAACCACGGTTTTTAAGTAAACGTCCGAGTGATGCCGCGTTGATACCTTTACCTAAAGAAGAGACGACGCCGCCTGTAATGAAAATATATTTTGTCATGTGTAGTGCCTCCATTTATTCTTTTTCCGAGCTATTAGGGTCGATACAAAATCAAAAAAGCGCCCCGTTTGTAGCGTAACTACAATAAGGAGCGCGTATACACGAATTTATGTGTCCTTTTCAGGAGCCCATCCAAATCTTATATTTTTGGGCACTAAAAGTCAAGTCCAATTATTTCTCTTCCTCGTACTCATCGTCTTCCTCTTCGTCCTCTTCATCTTCTTCATCGATATCGAGTTCTACTTCAGGAATTACTTCTAGGTCGTCGTCAGGATCGATTAAATCTTCCTCGAGTCCGACTACTTCCTCTTCTTCCTCTTCTTCATCGTCTGCGTCATCTTCTTCGCCAAGTTCAACGTATTCTTCATCGAAGATTTCTTCGTCATCATCTTCTTCTTCAATATCATCTTCGTCATAATCTTTTTTCTTCTTTTTCTTCTTGCGTACTTTTACGACTGGCGCCGTTTCTTCTTCGATCTGATCGACTGGATACCATTCGCGTAAGCCCCAACGGTTGTCCTGGATTGCAAGGAATCTGCCATCGATGTTCAAGTCTGTATAAAACTGAAGCATTTTCGCTTTCAATTCTTTCTCGCTTACACCTGTAAGTTTACGGAACTCTTCCATCAATTCCGCCAACGTGAGAGATTCACGTCGCTCTGTCAGTACTTGGTGCGTAATGTTGATTAACGATTCTTCCAAAAGTTCTTCTTTTGTCATGTCATGGATATTCAATGTATGGCACGTCCTTTCTTCTATCAATCACACGCGGAACCGACCAAGTCAGTTAATGATTTGGCCGATCGACGTTTTTTATCTTGTAGCATATAAGCATAGTGTACATTATATACGTTATTTCTACCAATATGCTACATTCTTTTACTTCTCTTTATATTTCTATACTCAGTAATGGTCAAATACCCCAGATAGACCGCCGCAAAGGTGAAGGGGATTACGCCGAGTCCGCTGTTGTAGAAGATGAGTGTGAGTGTAATTAAGAGAGCTATTATGATTGCATGATAGTACCATCTCACATTCAGCACGTCCCTTTTCCTTGTTCTTCTTATTATACTGACTAACTTACTAAATTATCCACTTTGACGGGGTATGAATTTTACGAAATGAATTAGGTTTCATAGGATACTTGAGATAGAGTAGCTGGAATGGCTGTTGGGGTGGGGATTGGCGCTTCGGAGGGGACGCTTTCCTGAGGGTCCGCGGTGAGCCAACCAGTTCGCTTTGCTCTCTTTGGTTGTCTCACCTGTCGAACTGATCCTCTAGGAGTCGCCCCTCCTACACGCCAATCCCTTGCAAAGAGAGTGGGTGCCACTTCTTGTTGCTCATTGAAGCGGTGTGTGTGACTGGTTTAGTACCTATCATTTGCACTCACTCTGGCCTTAAACTTAACTATTGCTAGAGACATTACTATTTCACGCACTAGCGACAATGTGTGGCACATATTGTGACTTATGAAGACAGTTTCCTAATCTATTCAGCACCTGAACTTAATTAAGTTCAAAGACAACAATAATTCACACCACATAGCCAGTGAATACTCTACATCATCCAACTCTCTACGTAAGGATTGCAACGGAAGCTGGGGCGACTCCGGGAGGATAAGCGTGAGTTCGAGACCCTGGACAGATGCCTTAATTTCTGTAAAGTACACAGAAATTAAGGCAAAGCGAACCCTTCGCTGTTCGCTTGGCTCAAGCCACGCCCTTCGGAAAGCGTCCCCAGCTGGAGTTGCAATCCCATGCACTTAGCCCATGCACCTACACTCTGACTTTGCCTTTGACTTTGAATTTATCCCCATGAAAAAGAGAGGATGCCGTCAGAAGTGATGGCTTCTGTGACATCCCCTTTGAGATGCAATTACATATTACGGCGGTACTGCCCGCCTACTTCGTAAAGCGCATTGGTAATTTGACCAAGACTAGCGACTCGCACAGTCTTCATCAGTTCAGCGAAGACGTTGCCGCCTGTAATCGCCACTTCCTGAAGATCCGCAAGCGCTTGCTCTGCTTCGTCAGCATGTTTAGCTTGGAATGCGCGCAAGTTGATAATTTGTGACTCTTTTTCTTCCTGTGTCGCACGCGCCAATTCCATATTGTCGATATCCTCTTCAGACGGAGGATTCGGATTCAAGTACGTGTTGACGCCGATGATCGGTAGCTCACCTGAGTGCTTTTTCATTTCATAATACATCGATTCTTCCTGGATCTTGCCACGCTGGTACTGCGTTTCCATAGAACCCAGTACGCCGCCACGGTCGTTTAGGCGATCGAATTCTTGTAATACCGCTTCTTCTACGAGACTTGTCATTTCTTCGATGATGTAAGCCCCTTGAAGTAGGTTTTCGTTTTTCGACAAACCGTGTTCTTTCATGATGATCATCTGGATCGCCATCGCACGACGAACAGATTCTTCTGTCGGTGTCGTAATGGCTTCGTCGTAGGCATTCGTGTGCAACGAGTTACAGTTATCTTGCAGTGCCATCAATGCTTGCAAAGTTGTGCGAATGTCGTTGAAATCAATTTCTTGCGCATGTAAACTACGGCCAGATGTTTGGATATGGTATTTCAACTTTTGACTGCGTTCATTCGCTCCGTATTTATCACGCATCGTAATCGCCCAAATGCGACGTGCGACGCGACCGATTACCGTATATTCCGGATCAAGGCCATTCGAGAAGAAGAATGACAGGTTCGGTGCAAAGTCATCGATATGCATGCCGCGGCTCAAGTAATATTCCACATACGTGAAGCCGTTTGCGAGCGTGAACGCTAGCTGGGAAATCGGATTCGATCCTGCTTCTGCGATATGATAGCCGGAAATGGATACAGAATAGTAATTACGCACTTTTTTATCAATGAAATACTGTTGGATATCGCCCATTAGACGCAATGCGAATTCCGTAGAGAAGATACATGTATTTTGCCCTTGGTCTTCTTTCAGGATATCTGCTTGAACCGTTCCACGAACTGTTTGGAATGTCATTTCACGTACTTCAGTAAACTCCTCGACAGTAAGTGTGCGTCCAAGCTCTTCTTCTTTTTTACGTACTTGCTGATCGACCGCTGCGTTCATGAACATCGCTAGGATAATCGGTGCGGGTCCATTAATTGTCATAGATACGGACGTCATAGGTGAACACAAGTCGAAACCGTCATAAAGCTTTTTCATATCTTCGAGTGTACAAATACTTACACCAGACTCACCGACTTTTCCGTAGATATCAGGACGCTCATCAGGATCTTCTCCGTATAATGTGACAGAGTCAAAAGCTGTTGATAAACGCTTCGCATCGTCATCTTTTGATACGTAGTGGAAACGACGATTCGTACGTTCAGGCGTCCCTTCTCCAGCGAACTGACGGCGTGGATCTTCCCCTTCACGTTTGAATGGGAAAACGCCTCCAGTATACGGGAATGAACCAGGAACGTTCTCGCTGTAGACAAAGCGTAGAATTTCTCCATAGTCTTTGTATTGCGGCAAGACTACTTTCGGAACTTTCAAGCCAGATAGACTAACCGTATTAAGTGTCGTACGAATTTCTTTGTCGCGGATTTTCACAACAAATTCATCTTGCTGATACGACTCTCTCAAAGGTTCCCAGTTTTTCAATGTACGTTTGGATTCGCTCGTTAATTGCTCTTCTACGCCTTCTTTCAAGCTATTCAATGAATCTAGTAACGCTTCATTGGAATCTGCTTCTTTTACCGCTTCAATCGCACCTTCAAGTTGGAACACGCGACGTGCCAATTCTGCTTGCTCTTTAGATTTCGCATGATAGTTACGGATAGTCGATGCGATTTCACGCAAATAATGGCTACGGTCAGGTGGAATAATTACGGTTTGTTTTTGATTCGTCACGAATTCAGTATAGCTTGTCGTCCAATCCGAATCGGTTACGTTGTTGATTTTTTCAACTAGCGCTGCGAAAAGAGTGTTGGTGCCTTTATCGTTAAACTGGCTCGCAATCGTACCGTAAACAGGCATCGTTTCTAATTCGTTATCAAATAATAAATGGCTACGCTGATACTGTTTGCGCACTTGAATCAAAGCATCTTCTGAACCTTTGCGTTCAAACTTATTGATAACAATTAAGTCAGCAAAATCGATCATGTCAATTTTCTCAAGTTGTGTCGGCGCACCGAATTCACTCGTCATGACGTACATCGAAACATCAGAGACATCTGTAATGCGCGCATCCCCTTGCCCAATTCCGCTCGTCTCTACAATGATTAAGTCATAGCCCGCTGCTTTCGTGACATCGAGTACATCGTGGATAGCCGTTGTCAGCTCTGAACGTGATCCGCGCGTTGCCAAACTACGCATGTAGACACGGTTATTGAAGATCGCATTCATGCGAATCCGGTCACCAAGTAACGCTCCGCCTGTTTTTTGCTTCGTTGGATCTACGGAAAGTATCGCTACTCTTTTATCGGGGAATTCACGCAAGAAGCGACGAATTAATTCATCCGTCAATGAACTTTTACCTGCTCCACCTGTCCCTGTGATGCCGAGTACTGGCGTATGTTTGGACATAGAGCGTGCATGATCGAGTAATTGCTCCGTTGCGTCATCCTTATTCAAATGTTTTTCTTCTACATACGTGATTAAATTGGCTAAGATCCCTGGCGTTTCGGCTGTCAGTTGTTCCAGATTGGCTTCTTCGCTTTCGGGAGTCGTGGAGAAATCCGATAGTTCCATGATTTTATTGATCATACCTTGTAGACCTAGTTTCCGACCGTCTTCCGGTGAAAAGATCCATTCGATGCCGTAATCATGTAACTCTTTAATTTCTTTCGGGATGATGACTCCTCCACCACCGCCGAATATTTTAATATGGGAAGCGCCTCTTTCCTTCAGCAAGTCATGCATGTATTTGAAATACTCCACATGCCCACCTTGATAGGATGACATAGCGATTCCTTGCACATCTTCTTGAATGGCAGCGTTTACAACTTCCTCAACAGATCGATTATGTCCGAGATGAATAACTTCCGCTCCGGTTGCCTGTAATATTCTTCGCATGATATTGATTGATGCATCATGCCCGTCGAATAAACTCGATGCCGTCACGAAACGAATATGGTGTTTCGGTTTATAAATTTCTTCAGTCCCCATTAGCCTTCCACCTTCCGTACATGCCGACCACCGCCACGAAGATTTTCATGGCGGAGTCCGCAAGTTATTTACTTCTCTACACCTTTGATAATTTGATCAGTTTGTACTTTCGTATAGCGCTCTAACGTATATTGTTTGCGCAACGCCCATCTTCTGAATGACCACATTTGGCCAGATACGAGGATGTGGTGTGCGGTCAATGATACTTCATCCGGTCCGATGCGTAGATTTCCTGTTTCCATGCATTTACGAATGATGATTTCAAATTGCTCGACCATTTCCAGTTCTTTAGTGAGTACGTAACGAAGCGCTTCGCTCGGTAACGACTTCGACTCCTGGTACATGACGAGGAATTCATCTGACATTTGATCGATGACTTCGTAATACCGTGCAATCGCCACACGTAGCCCTTCTACCGTGTTGTCATTGTTATCGAGCTCAGATAAACGAACTTTGACTTCATTATAAATATTGTCACAGACGAGATACAGGACGTCTTCTTTTGTCCGGATATACTCGTATAGTGTGCCAATACTGAAGCCTGCTTCTTTGGCGATTTCACGTGTAGTCGTCCTGTGGAATCCTTTATCGATAAACAATTTCACAGCGCCCCGGCTAATTTGTGCACGTCGCTTCTGAATAAGTTCTTCATCTTTGACGGTAGATTTCACTTCATGTTTGGGCATTGCATAGACCTCCTGTTATTTCGTCAACATACGAGAAATGACGAGACGTTGAATTTCTTGTGTACCTTCATAGATTTGCGTGATTTTCGCGTCACGCATATAGCGCTCTACCGGATAATCTTTTGTATACCCGTAGCCGCCAAATACTTGAACTGCTTCTGTTGTTACTTTCATTGCTGTGTCACCAGCCATTAATTTCGCCATAGCAGATGCTTTACCGTACGGCAGGTCGTTCGATTCGAGCCATGCAGCTTGGTATGTCAATAGACGAGAAGCTTCTGTCGCTGTCGCCATATCCGCTAGTTTAAAGCTAATGCCTTGATTGGCTACGATTGGCTTACCGAATTGTACACGTTCTTTTGAGTAGTCGACTGCAGCGTCAAGTGCGCCTTGTGCAATTCCTACTGCTTGAGCAGCAATTCCGTTACGTCCGCCATCGAGCGTTTTCATTGCGATAATGAATCCGTCGCCTTCTTCTCCAAGAAGATTTTCTTTCGGTACGCGACAGTTATCTAGTACGACTTCCGTTGTTGGAGATGAACGAATGCCCATCTTCTTCTCTTTCTTACCTACAGAGAATCCTTCGAATGTGCTTTCTACAATGAATGCGCTTGTTCCTTTATGTTTGGATTCCGGATCCGTTACAGCGAAGACAATATATGTGTCAGCAATTCCGCCATTTGTGATGAAGATTTTCGAGCCGTTTAGCACGTAGTCGTCACCGTCAAGCTTTGCTGTAGTTTTCATGCCGCCTGCGTCTGATCCTGAGCCTGCCTCTGTTAAACAGTATGCCCCCATCTTTGAACCTTCTGCAAGTGGACGTAAGTATTTTTGTTTTTGTTCTTCGTTGCCGTATTTGAATAGTGGCCATCCTGCTAGAGATGTGTGTGCAGACAAGACGACGCCTGTAGATGCGCAGACACGGGATAGTTCTTCTACTGCGATGACGTAGGCTAGGAAGTCGCTGCCGATGCCGCCGTATTCTTCTGGCCATGGAATGCCTGTGAGTCCGAGTTCGGCCATCTTGTGGAAGATGTCCATGTCGAATGTTTCGTCTTCGTCTCGTTGTGCTGCTGTTGGTGCTACCTCTTTTTGTGCAAAGTCGCGTACCATTTTTCTGATCATTTCATGTTCTTCTGATAATTTAAAGTCCATTGTTCTCCCACCCTTTTGTTTGTTTGATTAATGAATGAAATTGCTAAAGCTTAAGTTAGGCTTGTGGTTTGGGGATTGGAGTTCCAGACAGGGACGCTTTCCGGAGGGCGTGGCTTGAGCCGCTTCCCTCACTGCGTTCAGTCCAGGGTCTCAAGGCGCACGCTGATCCTCCCGGAGTCGCCCTGTCTTCCACTCCAATCCCTACTTATAACTTGTTGAAGCAAACTTACATCATTAAATTATTAAGTTGTTGTGAATCACTCACAGCCGTAGTTTGTGCTAACCGCGCCATGCGCTCCCCTAAGCGCTTCTACCTTTAGTTTGTGAGGTGTTTGGCGATGACTACTTTTTGAATTTCGCTTGTGCCTTCGTAGATTTGGCATACTTTGGCGTCGCGGAAGTAGCGTTCTACTGGGTAGTCTTTGGTATAGCCGTAACCGCCGAATACTTGGACGGCTTCTATGGAGTTGTCTACGGCTGCTTGAGATGCAAATAGTTTGGCCATGGAGGCTTCTTTGCCGCATGGTTTGCCTTCTGAACGTAGCCACGCTGCGCGGTAGACTAGTAGTCGGGCCGCTTCTGTTGCGGTGGCCATGTCGGCTAGTTTGAAGCCTATTCCTTGGTTAGCTGCGATTGGTTTGCCGAATTGTTCGCGTTCTTTTGCATAGGCAACTGAGGCTTCGAGTGAGGCTTCTGCTATGCCTAGTGCTTGAGCCGCGATACCGATTCGGCCAACGTCGAGGTTGGCCATGGCGATTTTGAAGCCGCCTTCTTCTTCACCCAATCTATTTTCCACTGGCACTTTCATATTGTCGAAGCTGAGCGCGACGGTTCGTGAGCCGTGAAGGCCCATTTTCTTTTCGTCTTTGCCTATGGATAATCCCGGCGTATCTCGGTCGACGATGAATGCAGTGATACCATACGTTCCTTTTTCAGGAGCCGTGTTAGCAAAGACGATGTAGACGTCCGCTTCCCCGCCATTTGTAATGAACATTTTGGAGCCGTTGATCACGTAATGGTCGTCGACTCGCTTCGCTTTCGTTTTCAATGAACCTGCGTCTGAACCGGACGATGCTTCTGTCAGACAGAATGCACCGAGGTATTCACCGGATGCCATTTTCGGCAAGTACCGATTTTTTTGTTCATCCGTACCGAAGTAAAGGATTGGATTCATTCCAACAGAAGTATGGACAGACAACACGACGCCCATGACGGCGCTGACTTTCGATAGTTCGTGAATCGCGATGATATATGACAGGAAGTCCATCTCTGAACCTCCATATTGTTCAGGCGCTGTAATTCCCATCAATCCAAGTTCGCCCATTTTCTCTAGTAGTTCACGTGGAAACTCCCCATCTTCCATCCGGGGTATCCAAGGCTCGATCTCGTTCTTTGCAAAGTCACGAACCATTTGGCGCATCATTTGTTGTTCTTCTGTTAATGTAAAATCCATCCTTTTCACCTCTTGCTTTCAACTTAATTCATTTATTCGTATGAATAAAAACCGCGGCCTGTTTTCTTGCCGTACCAACCTGCTTTGACGTATTTACGCAACAACGGGCATGGACGATATTTCGAGTCGCCGAATCCTTCATACAATGTTTCCATAATGTACAGACATGTATCGAGTCCAATGAAATCTGCTAGTTGCAGAGGACCCATTGGATGATTCATTCCCATTTTCATGACGTCGTCAATCGCTTCTTTCGTTGCGACCCCTTCGTATAATGTGAAGATGGCTTCGTTGATCATCGGCATCAAGACGCGGTTCGCAACAAATCCTGGTGCGTCATTCACTTCAACTGGTGTTTTATTGAGTTTCTTCGTCATCTCTTCAACTGCTTCGTAGACATCATCATCTGTCGCGAGTCCGCGGATGACTTCGACAAGCTTCATGACCGGTACTGGATTCATGAAGTGCATGCCGATCACTTTTCCTGGACGTTTAGTCGCTGCACCGATTTCCGTGATGGGTAACGAAGATGTGTTCGTTGCCAAAATCGTATGTTCTGGTGTGATTTCATCTAGCTCTGCGAAGATTTTCGTTTTGATTGCCATATTTTCAACTGCCGCTTCGATGACGATGTCGGCATCTTTGGCATTTTGCATATCTAGTGATTTCGTGAAACGACCTAGGACTGCTTGTTTCTCTTCCTCTGTCATGCGTCCTTTTTCCACGTTGCGTTCTAAGTTCTTTGTGATGACTGCAAAACCTCGGTCGTATGCTTCTTCATTGAGATCATGAAGGGTTACTTGATAGCCTGCCTGCGCGCAGACTTGAGCAATTCCTCCGCCCATTTGCCCTGCACCGATCACGAATACTTTTTCAATTGTCATCTGGAATGCCCCCGGTCAGTTAGTTTTTGGTACTTCGATCATGATCGCATCGCCTTGGCCGCCACCTGAACAGATTGCTGCGATCCCGATTCCACCACCGCGACGATTTAATTCATTCGCCAGTGTCAGAACGACACGCGCTCCACTTGCACCGATCGGGTGTCCTAGTGCAACTGCGCCACCATTGACGTTGACTTTTTCTTCGTCTAGTCCAGCGATTTGTGAGCTTGCAAGCGCAACGACTGCAAATGCTTCATTGATTTCATATAGATCGATGTCGTCTGCCGTTTTTCCTGTTTTCTCAAGTAACGCCTTGATGACATGACCTGGTGTTTCAGGGAATCGTTCCGGTTCGATAGCTACTTCCGCGTGACCTAGAATAATAGCAAGCGGTTCTTTGCCTTGCTTCTTCGCTTCCTCTTCATTCATTAACACCACAGCACATGCACCGTCGTTGATGCCGGGTGCGTTTCCTGCTGTGACACTTCCGTCTTTACCGAAAGCCGGACGGAGTTTCGCCAACGCTTCAAGTGAGCTGCCTCTACGTGGGCCTTCATCTTCTGTCACAACGATTGGATCACCTTTACGTTGTGGAACGCTAACGCCAACGATTTCTTCTGCGAACAATCCGTTATCGATCGCTGCAAGCGCGCGCTCATGACTACGTAGTGACCATTCATCCTGCGTTTCACGGCTTACAGAAAAGTCATTTGCTGTACTGTTTCCGTATGTGCCCATGTGGACATTGCCTTCAGAGAATGAACACGTCAGTCCATCATAAATCATGCCATCAACCAATGTGCTATCGCCCATTTTCAAGCCTGAACGGACATTTGCGTAATACGGTGCGTTAGTCATTGATTCCATCCCACCAGCGACGATCGTTGTCTCATCCCCAAGACGGATCAGCTGATCAGCTAGTGTGATACTGCGCATTCCGGAAGCGCATACTTTGTTAATCGTTTCAGTTTTGACGCCATACGGAATGCCGCCTTTGACAGCTGCTTGACGTGAAGGAATCTGGCCTTGCCCTGCTTGTAAAACAGTCCCCATGATGACTTCGTCCACTTGATCACCTTGTACGCCAGCACGTGCCAACGCTTCTTTGATAGCAATACCGCCTAGATCACTTGCTGTTTTCGATTGCAATGCCCCGCTTAATTTCCCAAATGGTGTTCTAGCACCTTGTAAAATCACTGTTCTCATTTTCCCATTCCCCCTAGTAGTTTACTGACTGAACGCTCGCTCGATATCTTACTACTAAATAAGAGGGTGCATAGCCCCTCTTATTTATAGTTCATTCAATTGTTAGCGCTTTAGATATCTTAATTGTACGGTATTGACACGATATTCGCAATAATTTTAATTCTGTTTTCCGTCGTCGTTTTTCGGTGTTTCATCCTCTGTTTCAACCGTTACAGCTAACTCAGGCTCTGACATCACTTCTTCCGACTCTACTACTTGTTCCACAACTACTGTTTCTTCTATCACTTCTTCTACTTCAGGTTCAGCGATCGTTTGGTGTTCGCCAAAGATCGAGCGTTCTAATAGTTCAGCAATATCGTATGTGCCGACTTGTTCTTCGACTTCAACAGCTTTCGTTCCGTCTGATAACATCGTCAAGCAATACGGACAGCCAGATGAAATGATTCCCGGGCTGACTTCAAGCGCTTGTTCAGTTCGTGCGACGTTGACGCGCTGGCCTGCGTCTTCTTCCATCCACATCATACCGCCACCCGCTCCACAGCACATGCCGTCTTCGCGGTTACGTTCCATTTCTACCAACTGAACGCCTGGAATCGCTTTAAGGATTTCTCTTGGCTGATCGTAGACATCGTTGTAGCGGCCTAAGTAACATGAATCGTGGAACGTGATCACTTCATCGATTGCATGTTTCGGTACTAGTTTGCCTGACATAACCAGTTCGTGAAGCAACTCGGTATGGTGTTTTACGATGACTTGCAGACCGAAATCTGGGTATTCATTTTTGAAGATATTGTATGCGTGCGGATCAATCGTAACAATTTTTGAAACATCCGCTTTTTCAAATTCGGCGATATTCGCTGTTGCGAGCTCTTGGAATAAGAATTCATTTCCTAGACGACGTGGTGTATCTCCGGAGTTCTTCTCTTTGTTACCAAGAATCGCGAAGCTTACCCCTGCTTCATTCAATAAATGTGCGAACGATAAAGCGATTTTCTGTGAGCGGTTATCAAACGCGCCCATAGAACCAACCCATAGTAAGTATTCGAAGTCTTCTCCAGCTTTCTTCGCTTCTTTCACTGTTGGGATGTGCAAGTCTGGACGTGCATCTCTCCAGTTTTCTTTCTCTTTACGGTTAAGGCCCCATGGATTACCTTGACGTTCGATGTTTGTCATCGCGCGCTGTGCATCCGGATCCATCTTCCCTTCCGTCATCACAAGATAACGACGAAGGTCGATAATTTTATCTACGTGTTCATTCATTACCGGACACTGGTCTTCACAGTTACGGCACGTCGTACATGCCCAGATCTCTTCTTCTGTGATGACATCGCCGATCAATGAAGGATTGTATAGTTCATCCATTGTCATTCCTTCTGCCGTAGCAGCGAGCGCCAATTGATTTCCTTGTGAGTTTTTAAACATGAGTTGAGGTACCCACGGCTGTTGCTTCGTCATGATTGCTCCTGTGTTTGTCAGGTGGTCACGAAGTTTCGTGATCAAGTCCATCGGTGACAGCATTTTACCTGTACCTGTTGCCGGACACATATTCGTACAGCGTCCACATTCTACACATGCATAGAAGTCGATCATTTGCGCTTGTGTGAAGTCGGTGATCTTGCCTACACCAAGTGGCGGCATATCTTCTTCGTCTTCAATTTCTTCCAGCGCCTCAAAATCGATAGGCTTCAAACGACCAGCGTGATCCAAGCGATGGAAATACACGTTTGCTGGACCTGCGATCAAGTGCGCGTGCTTAGATTGTGGTACATACACCAGGAACGTCAGCAATGTCAGTAAGTGCACCCACCAGCCGATAAAGAATATCGTGACGGCTACGCCTGTCGGAACACCGCTAAATACCGTTGCGATGATCGATGCCATTGGCTCTGTCCATGTTGTGCCTTCATTATGCCAAATCATGTTCGCGCCGTTTGCGACTAGTGTGGAGAGCATGAGGAGTCCAATGAATATAAGAACTAAACCTGATTTCCAGCCGCGCTTTAGACGAACTAGCTTTTCCATGTAGCGACGGTAGAATGCCCATACAACCGCTACTAGGATGACGAATACGACAATCTCTTGGAAGAATGTAAATGCCGGATACAACGGGCCAAGTGGCAGATGTGATCCCGGTTTTAAGCCTTTCCAGATGAGGTCGATTGCCCCAAATTGAACGAGTAGGAAACCATAGAAGAACATGACGTGGATGGCCCCACTCTTTTTATCTTTCAATAGTTTCTTTTGTCCAAATACGTACACCCAAATTTTCTTCAGACGCGCTTTGACGTCGTTATCGAATTCTTCTTTTCTCCCCAGTCGGATGAATTCGTAGCGAGTTTTTAATAAGTATAGGAATAGACCAAAGCCGTATACGACGACTGCTACAAATAAAATCCAGTTTGCGATGAGTAGTATATTCATCTCTTATTCCCCTTCCATTTCTTCTACTTGAGATTCCCTTTGAGAAACCGCTTTCAATTATATTCTATGTATAGTGTAATAATGAATGATCATTCAGTCAACTGTTTTTGAAAGTTTATTTTTTATTTTCTAACTATGGTTGAAAGGTCTTTTTGTCAAGCAATCATTTATTTATTGTAATAATTCACTCATCTAAAGCTGCTAGTATAGGCTTTATCGAACTGCTGATTTAATTTCTGACTCTAGATTAGATGTAAAATTGTTCTACATTCATGAAAATTTACCCAAGATACATTTAGTATATCATTATTGAATAAATTAGAATATTCTTATTTTATTATAGTAAATATAGTCATTTCATGATAACGTTTTCATAATGTGTTGCTAGCATTGGAAAGGGGTTTTACTATGTATCGATTATATGCGCGCTCAGTTCAAAAAGGGTTCAAAGTCGGAATGAATTTTTTACCTTGGAGAGAGCCTGAGCTGTTAGTCGGGCCTGGTAGTTTGGAAGGCCTTGCAGGAAAAGTGAAAAGTCTTGGAATACGTAGTGTGCTCATTATTACAGATCGCGAAATTGCCAAACTCGGCTTACTCGACGTCATGCTAGTCGGGCTCAATTCACTCGGCATTAACTACTTAGTGTATGACCAAACTGTCGCGAATCCTACGATCATCAACATTGAAGAAGCACGTGGTTTGTACGTAGCGAATGATTGCGAAGCACTCATTGCGTTCGGTGGCGGTTCCCCGATTGATTGCGCAAAAGCGGTGGGTGCCAGAATTGCGAGACCCGAGAAACAAATTCCTGAAATGAAAGGTTTATTCCATGTGCGCAAGCGAATCCCCACGTTGTTCACCGTACCGACGACGGCAGGAACCGGAAGTGAAGCGACGCTAGCTGCAGTCGTGACGAACAGTGAGACGCATGAGAAGTATGCAATCAGTGATACGTCGTTGATCCCCCACTACGCTGTGCTCGATCCATTGTTAACGATGAAATTGCCGCCAGCGATTACGGCGGCTACTGGAATCGATGCGTTAACCCATGCAGTCGAAGCATATATTGGCAACAGTAATACGAAAGAAACGTGGAACGATAGCCGTGAAGTCGTACGACTCGTGTTCTCCAATTTATATGAAGCCTATCGCAATGGAGATAATTTGACTGCGCGAACGAATATGCAACGCGCTTCTTATTTAGCCGGCAAAGCATTTACAAGGGCGTATGTCGGCAATGTCCATGCCATTGCACACACGCTGGGCGGATTTTATAATGTGCCGCACGGATTAGCGAATGCGATTATTTTGCCGCACGTACTCGAGTATTACGGCGAATGTGTGTATGAACCACTTTCTGAGTTGGCTGATTTAATTGGTATTACCAGTCATTCGGATACGAAGCCCATGAAAGCAGAGAAGTTCATCGAGGAAATTCGGGCGTTGAATCATGCGATGAATATTCCCGAGCAGGTGGATGGGATTATGGGTGAAGATATTCCACTGATGGTGAAACGCGCGTCAGCGGAAGCGAATCCATTGTATCCTGTGCCGAAGATTTTGAGCAAGCGGGAGTTTACAGAGTTGTATGAGGTGATTCGGGGTTGATGGGGTTGTGTGGATGTGCGGGGCGATTGAGCGGATACGCGGGTGTATTGAGCGCTTAGACCTTGACATTGAGCGGAGACGCGGACGTGTTGAGCGCTTTGGCCTCGACATTGAGCGGATTCGCGGACGCATTGAGCGCTTGGGCCTCGACATTGAGCGGATTCGCAGACACTTTGAGCGCTTTGGCCTCGACATTGAGCGGATTCGCGGACGCATTGAGCGCTTGGGCCTCGACATTGAGCGGACACGCAGACACTTTGAGCGCTTTGGCCTCGACATTGAGCGGACACGCAGACACTTTGAGCGCTTTGGCCTCGACATTGAGCGGACACGCAGAAACATTGAGCGCTTGGGCCTCGACATTGAGCGGACACGCAGAAACTTTGAGCGCTTGGGCCTCGACATTGAGCACTTAAGCCTCAACATTGAGCGGATACGCGGACACTTTGAGCACCACACCACAAAAAAACAGGGCCCCTAGTCCAACCAGGGGCCCTGTTTACCTATGATCACTTCTCTTTTTTCTCATTCGTGCGGAATACTTTTGCACTGCGGACATATTCATTGTCTGAAATACCTAGTCGAGCGTTGACGATGCGTGCCGCTACGAATAAGTAGTCCGATAGACGGTTCAAGTAGCGTCCAACAACCGGTGATACGTCGTCTGCTGCGTTCATCAGTGTGACGGTTACGCGTTCAGCGCGGCGTGTGACAGTGCGCGCGATGTGCAATGTCGCAGCTGCTGGTGAGCCACCCGGTAGGATGAAGCGTTCTAGTTCAGGCGCTTCTTCCATTAGCTTATCGATTCGGTTTTCAAGAACTGTGACAGGTTCTTCGTCGAGCTTGTAGTGACGCTCTTTCATGACGTTCGCTAAGTCACCGCCACCATCGAACAATTCATTTTGAATCGTTTCAAGATCAGTTAGGATATCTGCAAACTTTTCACCGTCAAGTTCCGTCATAGCTTTACCGATGAATGAATTCAGTTCATCGATTGTGCCGTATGCTTCGACGCGCAAGTCATCTTTTGCGACGCGTCCACCAATTAAACTTGTCGTTCCTTTATCGCCAGTCTTCGTATAGATTTTCATTTCACTTCACTCCTTTGATTGTGTGAGGTATACCATACCAAATTCTTGTGACAGTTGTTGCTTCTGTGAATAATTGCTGGTATAAACGGCCACAGCGATCGCGAAGTTCTCTTTGCTGTGCATCAAACGGGACAATACCCCGCCCAATTTCCGTCAAAATAAAGACGGTGTTCGGTCCGCTGATTTCGTGTACTGCGTTGCTAGCTTCTGATTCTGTTATGTCTGTAGTCATCAGCCACTCATCTAAATCGGTAATGATGAGTGATTCACCGGGTTTAGCGGTTGCTGCTGTATCCATTGTACAGAAACTTGCCGCCGAATCGCCAATCCAACGTCTCACATAGTCCGTTTTGCCGTTATAGGCACCGCCGATAAAGACGTGCATGGCTTCCCCTCCTTGAATTCTTCTTCGCTAGCCCATTCGAGTTGCCAGATGGAGCCGTTCGTTACGTCCCAGTCCCAAAATGAATATTGGTCTTGTGTGAATGTATCGAGCACTACTCGAATCACGCCGCCATGCGTCACGACGACCGCTTCATTCGGTAGTTCAGCTAATGCATCCAGCACCCGTGACTTAACTTGTTGCAATGTTTCTCCATTACGCGGTGGTGTGTTCCACGAATCATCTAGCCAGTTGCGATAGTCGGGGTCATTTTTCAATTGATCATATGTCCGCTCTTCAAAGTCGCCGAAATTACATTCCCGCCAGCGCGGATCAGCCGTAAAGTCTATTTGCGGAAAATAAATGGCCGCTGTTTGACGCGTTCTGATCAAATCACTTCCCACTACATGTTGGACAGCTACTGGAAATTCAATGGCCTCGCCTTCTAGAGAAACCAATTCGCTATCCGTCCACCCACAATAGATCTTCTGTGCATTCGCCGTCGTCTTTAAATGCCGAACGAGAAATATACGATAAGGACGAGCCATAAAAGCACCTCCATTCCTTCAATGAATGCTCCACATAGATCCCCAGTGACACCGCCAAAATGTTTGATCGTCCAGCGATGATAAAGCCAGATCGACAAGCAGATGACGAGTAGCATGATGGGGATTAATACTATGGAGCGTAATTGAATACTTAACAAAACAATCGTCACTAGGCTGATCGCACTCGATGCAACAAGCATCCGCCCCGGCAAGAAATGTTGTTTGAAATAGTACGCAATGCCACTCGGTTTGGCAGTTTTCGTTACTGTATAATATCCTACTAAAGCCGCGCGAGAGAGAATCGGCACTGCCATAAGCAACGCCCAGCCGTTTACAAGCTGTAAAATTTCAATGAATAAACCGATTTTCAAACAGAGTAAAACGAGTAACGACAACGTGCCGAATGCCCCGAGTCGCGGGTCATCCATGATGGTCAGACGTTTTTCACGATCTTGATAGGAAAAGAATGCATCGCCAAGATCGGCAAAACCGTCTACATGCAAGCCGCCAGTGGCAATGAGTCCCGCTAGCAAAATGAATACCGCCGCAAGGAAACTATTGAAATCACTCGTAATATAGGCAACGCCCGCTAGTAGTAGACCGATTCCCCCGCCGACGAACGGCAGGGCGATGTACATGCCAGATACTTCTTTTTTTCCTAGCGGTAGCTCCTTATGAACAGGTAGCGATGTGAAAAATTGGAGCGCTAATAAAATGCTATTCATCTTCTCGCTCCTTTACGCCAAAATAGATTGAATGAATGGCCAGTCGATATGCCTCTTAACGTGAGCCGCCCATTGTTCGTAGACATCGATACCTTCCGTTGCAGGAAGCGTGGCACGATCGACGTCTTCTTCTGGAATTCCATGGTTTTCTAAGACAGGAATGACACCCACAACCGGAATCCCCGTGTAGTTTTCAATAAATTTCACGCCATCTTCAAAATAAGAAGCGTCGCCGTAAAATTTATTGATGAGTATCCCTTTGACACGCTGACGTCTTTCTTCTGAGAGTAATTGAAGCGTGCCAATAATCGATGCAAAAGCACCACCTTTAGAAATGTCCGCGACTAGAATGACAGGCACATCTGCCAATTCCGCAACGCGCATATTCGTCAGTTCACGATCCATCAAATTTACTTCCGCAGTACTCCCCGCTCCTTCGATAATTAGCGTGTCGTAGTGATCGGACAAGTAATTTAACGCTTGTTGGATTGTTTCAAGACCTTTGTCGAACCACTCTTCACGAAAAGTTTCCCCATCAATCGTTTCAAGCGGTACGCCCATCAATAGAACTTCAGCCTGCAAGTGTTCTTTCGGCTTCATCAAAATAGGATTCATTTCAACAATCGGTTGCGTGCGAGCTGCTTGTGCTTGCTGGAATTGGGATCGACTGATTTCACGTCCGTCTGCTAGTGTTTCGGAGAATCCGGACATGTTTTGTGATTTGAAAGGCGCTACATGCACGCCTTCATTCGCAAGTAGTCGGCATAACGCAGTACAAATCATCGTTTTACCAACATCTGATGCAGTACCAACGACCATTAATCCGTTCATATACGTTCCCCTTTCCAGACGATCGGAATGCCGTGATCCATTTCAATCGCACGGTCTGCAAACTCCACGATTCGTTGATGAAGTGTACCGATTGTTCGGCGGTATATTTCCGTCTCTTCTTCGTATTGCGGCCACTCATCGAGGACTTCATTGGAAACGATGACTAGATGGGAGACGATTTCTTTCATTTGCGTAATCGTACGAAGTAATTTTTCCTGCTTTTGTTCTAAACAGCCCGAACGCGAAACGCAAGGTGTCCCTTCTTCGTATCCTTCATACATTTCATTGGCGAGCCATGTAGTGAGGCAATCCCATAAAACGAGATCGCCTGGCTTTAGAAACGGTAACACTTCATGGAGATTTTTCGGTTGCTCGATTGTGTGCCAATTCGCCTGTCGTCGATCTTCTTTATGTTGCTCTATCCGTTGTTTCATCTCTTCATCGGACGCTACACCGGATGCGATATAGACGAGACGACCTGCTGGCTGATTCGTCAGCAGACGTTCCGCATAAGCACTCTTTCCACTGCGCGCACCGCCACTGATAAACGTTACTGTCGCTTGAACCATTGATCCATCGCCTCCCGCAGTGTTGCCATCATGGGTTCGGACTTCATGCCAATCCGTAACCAGCGCCCGTCCATCCCGCGGAAGTTTTCCGAATGGCGCAGGACGATGCCTTGTTTCAATAAATCTTTATACAGCTTCTTCGCATCTGACAGGGGCTTCATGACGACATAGTTTGCTGAAGAATCGAGGACTTCACAGCCATGTACGCGTAAAAACTGGGTCATTTTCAAGCGTTCTGTTTGCGCATGCAAAATCGCCTGTTGACGATACGCCTCTTCCTGCAGACATAGTACACCGATTTCAGCGGCAAGCCCGTTGACATGCCAATGGGAAGCTTTTTGTTTAAGTGTTTCGATTCGTTCAGGATGTGCGATGAGATACCCTAGACGGATACCAGGAATCGCGTACATCTTTGTCATCGAGCGGACAATTAACAAATTCGGATAGTTCGCGACTTGCGGAATACAGGACTTTGATTCATCGACGAAATCAATGAACGCTTCGTCTAACACAACATCTGTCGAACTACTATTAGCTGCTTTTATAATCGTTAGTAGCGCATCTTTTGTAGGCAAATAGCCTGTCGGGTTATTAGGTGTGCAAATATAGATTGCATCCGCTTCAGGTAATGCCTCCAGAATCTGACGCATAGGCAATTGAAAACCTTCTGATTCAACAGCTTGAAGCGACACGACTTCTGCACCGTTTACTTCAAGCGTGGCGCGATATTCAGAAAAAGTCGGGTCAATTAAGAGGACTCGTTTCCCTCGGTAGGTCCCTGCCAATAAAGATAATATTTCTGCCGCACCATTGCCGACAAGCATTTGTTGTTCGTCTACTTGATGATAGTCGGAAACTGCCGAACGAAACGGCTGACCGTCCGGGTCTGGATAACTGTTGAGCGTCGAAATTAGAGTAGGCCATGCTTCCACTACAGACGGTGGAGGTCCTGCTGGATTACAATTTTCACTGAAATCGAGCACTTCATCAGGCATCGTGATATTCATTGATGCATACAATCGTTTGCTGTTTGCACCGTGTTCAGGCAAGCGCATAGAAAATCCCTCCTAATACTGTGCCGAGTGACCAGAAAGTCCAAGACACGACTTGCATTTGATACGTAGCGGAACGGATATGTTCTTTATTCGCAATGACTGCCGGACCAAGTACCGCTCGTTCCGACACTATTCCGCGATATGTACTGCTGCCGCCTAACTGGATATTGAGTTGCCAAGCCGTTGCTGCTTCCAGATAGCCGCTGTTCGGGCTCATATGCTTTTTGGCATCGCCTAACCAACCACTAATTCGCTGTTTAAATGCATGTCCACCTTCATTCGGAGTGAACAGTAAAATGAGTAACCCTGTAATCCTTGAAGGTATCCAGTTAAAGAGATCATCCATATGAGCCGAAACTTTTCCAAATTCACGGTAACGCTCATCTTTATAGCCGATCATAGAATCGAGAGTATTGACTGCTTTATATAGCCAGAGACCCGGTGCTCCGAGCAAGAATGCCCAAAATAATGGAGCTGTGATCCCGTCCGACGTATTTTCCGAGACCGTTTCAATCGTAGCACGGGATATTTCACTTTCATCGAGCTTCTTCGTATCCCTGCCGACAATCCAACTGAGTTTCTCACGTGCTTCGCTCAGGTCTCCTGATTTTAATGGCTCATAGACTACTAGTGCCGCATCACGCAAACTCTTTTGCGCAAGTCCTGCCGCAATGAGTAGCGCTTCGATTGCGATGCCTGCGAACAGATGCAGACGATACGCGATACTGACGAGCCAGATGACGAGAAGAAACGTCGTCAGGCAAATAAGCAACCATACAACTGCACCTTTTACAGTACGCATACGGCCTTTGTTCAATAGTTTTGTTAAATTACTAATTGTCGTACCTAGCCACTTGACTGGATGTGGCCAGTTCGGAGGATCGCCAATGAGTCGGTCGAGTACCATGCCGATCGCGATCGCAATAAAATGTGCAGGGATCATCGGTGCCCACCTACTGCTAATCGATATGAATGAATAGCTCGCACCGTACAATCATAAACCCCTTTACCGATCAACTTCCCGAGTTGTGTTATCGGTCCAGCGTAGGGCAAGTGTTCTCCTTGCTGTGTAGACGCAATCAGCAGGCTGTCTGTTGAAGTACCTGTAGCGACCGTGCCGGATTCCGGATCCTTCACTTGCTCATCTTGCAATGCTTTCACTTTCGCTTCTGTTGCGGTGATCAATGCTTGGACGAAAGCTTCTTCACTTAATTCTCCATTAATGAAGACCCATGTATTGATCGTTCCTATGTAAGGAATATCTTCACGCTGCCAGGACTTCGAAACGTCCACTGCGTTTCCAACACCTGCTGTCACCGCCACGACAATCGAGCCGAATTCTCCTTCGTATTCCTCCACTTCAACATGCTCCGGACTAACGGCAGTCATCATGGCGACGGTATCTGTCAGATGATAACCTAGCGCACGCAAGTAATCCGTGTTCTCTTTTTGTACATCATCGATCATATAATCCGCACGCACACCACGATTGACGAACGTCCGGTACCAGCCAAGTCCTGCATTATGAACTGCGGAAGAAATCGTCTTCAGTGGTTGGCTTGATTGCAACAATACATGATCTTGCTGAATCGAAACGTCTGCTTTTTTTACACAAAACCGTTCTACCTTTTCTTGCAAGTTCGGCAATAGCGTCATTTGAGGCTTCGGCATTTCAGGATGGGGCTGTGTTTTGACGCGCGCGTTGTACACATGATGGATTTCTTGCTCGAGTACGACATCTTGCGGCGTGCCAATGGATGCTACTTCCCCGTTCTTCAACAGCAACAAACGATCACAATAGAGAGCAGCCAGATTGATGTCGTGAAATACTGAGATGACCGTGATCCCCTTCTGTCTGGCTTGATTGCGTATCGTATCGAGCAATTGCTGCTGATGCGCGATATCGAGATGGTTCGTTGGTTCATCTAATAATAAAATAGGTGCTTGCTGGGCGAGTGCCTGCGCAACGAATACGCGTTGTTGCTCGCCTCCTGATAATAATTCAATCGCGGTATTTTCATATCGCGTGACACCTGTATGGTTCATCGCTTCCTGCACTGCTTGCTCGTCCAACTCCGACCAACTCGAGAAAATCCCCGATTGATACGGGTAACGACCAAGTGCGACGGTGTCTTTAACGCTATGGGAAAAGGCATGCGCATGAAGCTGTGGCAAGACGGCCACTTGTTGTGCGAACTGCTTCTGGGTATAGGCGCCAGAAGGTTTACCTGCAATCATCACTTTACCGCTTTGTTTCGGCAAAATCCCCGAGATGATTTTCAGTAACGTAGATTTCCCGCTACCATTCGGCCCTAAAATCCCGAGAACTTCTCCTTTTTCCACGTGGAACGACACATTTCGCACAATCGGTTCCTTGCCGTAGCCTCCCGATAAATTGTCCACTTGCAACATCTTCACATCGCTCCTTTTCTACGTTGTTTGTAAAAGATATAGGCAAACACCGGAGCGCCAATGAATGCTGTAATGACACCGACCGGTAATTCAGCCGGTGAAATAATAGTTCGTGCTACGAGATCGCAAATGATCAATAACGATGCCCCGTTAAATAATGATAAAGGCAGTACGTGACGGTGATCTGAGCCCCATAACATGCGTGTCATATGAGGGACAACTAGGCCGACGAAGCCGATTGTTCCAGATACAGCAACAGCAGAACCTGTTAATACCGATCCACCTAGCAAAATCATCAATTTACGCTGTTTGACATTAACTCCGAGATGATGTGCACGTTCTTCACCGAATAATAAAGCGTTCAATTCGCGGCGATTGAGCCACAGCATGAATGAGCCGATAATGAAAAACGGTAGGACCATTACAATATAATTCCATCCACGCATCGATACGCTACCGAGCAACCAACCGACAATCTGACGGAGTTCTTCTTGCGTTAGCGCGATCATTAGCGACAGCACGGAGCCGAGAAATGAACCAAAAATAATTCCTGTTAAAATAATCGTCTCCATTTTCATGGACCGGTCGACCAGTCGAGCAAAACCGATTACTAGAAACATCGTCAATGCGGCACCAATCATACTAAATACAGGTAAGGTGAATGCGCCAAGAACCGGTAACGAAATACCAAAAAAGAGTGTGATCACGGCGCCGACAGAGGCACCGGATGACACTCCGAGGGTGTAAGGATCAGCTAATGGGTTTTTCAATAGCCCTTGGAAAGCGGCTCCTGAAATAGCCAGTGATGCGCCGACGATTCCTGCCAGCAACACACGCGGCATACGGATCTTCCACAAAATATTACTTGCAGTCGCATCCGATTGATTCCATAGCGTCTCTATTGGTATTTTTACTGTACCGATCGATACGCCGAGCCAGATCGCCACAAGCAAAGTGGCAATCGACACGACATAGGCGAGAGCGGTTTTATTCACCGAATACCTCAGGATAGACTGCTTTCGCAAACAGCTCTAATCCATCAGCCAAACGTGGACCTGTACGGCTTGTGATATCTTCATCCAGTTGAATGACTTGATCTTCTTTGATCGCAGTCACCGCATCAAACCCGTCACGCGTTTTAATATTTTCTACGACGTTCGGAATATAGCTATACATAGCCAAAATCACATCCGGATTTTCATCGACAATCGTTTCAGGGCTGATCATAATCCAGCCTTCTTCTGTGACGATGTTTTCAGCGTGGATCATATCCAAGAATTGCTGAGGGAATGTTCCTGTTCCTGGTGTATAGATTTCAGGTGCATCAGAGTTTTCAACAAACACGCGCTTCTTGTCTGTGATGTCTGCTGCTTTCTTTTCGATATCCGCAATTTTTGTCTTCATATCTTCAACGATTTGATTCGCTTCCACATTTTTGTCCATGACTTGACCAATCAGTTCAATCGTTTCATATGTCTCATCAAAAGTTCCTGCATTCGGTACGACGATTACCGGGATGCCTGCGTCACGAATTTGTTTCAAACCTTCTTCATTCGAACCCATCATCATTTCATGTGCGAATACCGCTTCTGGCTGCAATGAAATGACTTTTTCTACGTTGACCGTAAAGTCCCCTACTGTATCAAGCTCCGTGACTTCTTCAGGAAAATCATCATTTTCTGTTACTGCGATAACTTGATCGCCTGCATCAATACCGAATAAAATTTCCGTGTTGCTTGGAATTAATGAAATGACAGTTTCCGGCGCTTGCTCAAATGTAATTTCTTCGCCCGTTGCATCTGTCAACGTGTATGGATAACTCGTTGTATCCGTTGATTGTTGTTCTGTTTTCGATTCTTCGCCAGACTGATTTTCATCTGCCGGTGTTTCTTCTTTTTTACTGTCGCTTCCGCATGCTGCGAGTAGTAGTACCGCGAGCATTGCTGTCAGCATCAGTTGCCAAAACTTCTTCATGTGTGTTCCTCCTCTAATATATGTGGTGCATTACGCAAGCCGCAGACATGAAAAAAGCCTCCGATAGTTCGAAGGATTAAGTGGGATGAAATCAGCGCATGATTTCTTCCACTGTACCTATCCTCGTAGGTTGCTGCGGAACTTCATTTTCTAAAAAGGCAGGTGACCTGACTTGTGCATGGCACTTACAGTGGCGGGACCGCATCGGATTTGAACCGATTTCGCATTTCATCTCAAGTTTCGAGAACCTTTTCAGAAGATATGTAATTATGACTTATTATAGCGATAATAGCGGTGGTTGTACAGGGGATAGGGAGAGATTGAAACGTGTTTGGGAGTAAGGCTCCAGCAGGGGGACGCTTTCCTGAGGGGCCGCGATGAGCCAACCAGTTCATTGCACTCTCTTTGGTTGTCTCATCTTTCGACCTGATCCTCTGGGAGTCGCCCCCTGCTTCCGCCTCACTCCCTACTTTTTGTTGTGTTGACAGGTTTAACCGCTTTTAAGTTGTTGATGCGTCTAGGGTCATTGGAACTTTTTGGACATATTCATTTTTTCAACAAGATAAGTACGCAACGCATCAATTACATCCCCTTCTCGATATGACAAGAAAACACGAGGTGTGCCCTTGAACTTCACTTTCACACTCAAGAAAGGACACCAGTGAAGCGAAGTGAGAGCCGTTACGGAGGACGGCTTTTGCGAGTAAAAGCGAAGCGTTAGGAGCACATCTTTGTACTTGAGGCGGCGACTCGGGGAGGATCCGTTCGACAGGCTAGACAACCGAAGGAAGCACAGCGACCTGGTTGGCTTGCCGCGAGCCCTCCCGAACGCGTCCGCCTGGAACGCAGCGAAACGTTGCTCTTCCACTTCCCTTCAAAAAGCGATAACAAAAAAGCCAAGCAGTAAACCCGCTTGGCTACTTTCGATATATTACATTCTTTCAGGTGCTTCGACGCCTACCAATTTCAACGCGTTGGCAATCGTCGTTTTCGTTGCCGTAATTAAAGCCAAGCGTGCTTCGGAAAGATCCTTGTTCTCAGGATCCAACACTTTGTTCGCATTATAGAAGCTATGGAAGCTGGCCGCTAGCTCTTGAATATACGTCGTCACACGGTGTGGTGCGCGCATGCGAGCTGAGTCGCTAATTAGTTTCGGGAAGTCTCCGAGTTTCTTTAGTAGCTCTAGCTCTTTCTCGTCTTGCAATAGCGTGACGTTTTCTGTTGATGCTTCTACGTTCTGCTCTTTCGCCTGACGCAAAATCGAGCAAATACGCGCGTGCGCATATTGTGCATAGTAGACAGGGTTTTCATTGGATTTGGATACTGCCAAATCTAAATCGAAGTCCATTTGTGCATCGCCTGAGCGCATCGCGAAGAAATAACGTACAGCGTCTAGGCCGACTTCTTCTACAAGTTCACGTAGTGTGACCGCTTTTCCTGTGCGCTTGCTCATCTTGAACTTTTCTCCGTCTTTATAAAGCTGAACCATTTGCGCCACTTCTACTTCAAGCGTATCGCGGTCATAGCCAAGTGCCTGGATTGCCGCTTTCATACGTGGAATATATCCGTGGTGGTCTGCTCCCCAAATATTGATGAGTTTATCGAATCCGCGACTCAATTTATCTTGGTGATAGGCGATGTCTGGTGTTAAATACGTAAATGAACCGTCTTGTTTGATCAGTACACGGTCTTTGTCGTCGCCAAATGTAGTGGAACGGAACCAAGTAGCACCGTCTTCTTCATAGACGTGACCATTTTCACGAAGTTTATTGAGCGCGACTTCGATCTTGCCATTGTTATATAAAGACGTTTCCGAGAACCAGTGATCGAAATGAACGCGGAAGTCCGTTAAGTCTTTCTTTAGTTTATCCAATTCGATATTCAAGCCGTGTTCGCGGAAAAATGCCAGTCGCTCTTCTTCTGGAACATCGACATACTTGTCGCCGTATTGTTCGACGAGGCCTTTTGCGATCGTGATAATGTCTGCACCACGATAGCCATCTTCAGGCATTTCTTTTTCTAATCCAAGCGCTTCGAAATACCGAACGTCAATAGATAACGCTAAGTTATTTATTTGATTACCCGCATCATTGATGTAGTATTCGCGCGCTACGTCATAGCCAGCTTTGTCGAGAATATTACATAATGAATCTCCAAGGGAAGCGCCGCGTGCGTGCCCTAAGTGCAAGTCTCCTGTTGGATTCGCTGAGACGAATTCAACTTGGATTTTCTGTTGCTGTCCGCTGTCTGAACGTCCGTAGTCTGCTCCTTGGTCCAGGACAGATTTCACGATATCTCCAAGACTGTCTGTTTTCAAACGGATATTGAGGAAACCAGGTCCAGCAATTTCAATGGAGTCGATTGCGGTGTTCGTCGTATCCAAGTTCTCTAGAATACTTTCCGCGATCGCACGTGGTGGTTTTTTTGCTAGTTTCGTCAACTGCATAGCAATGTTCGCTGCATAGTCGCCGTTCTCTTTACTTCTTGGTGATTCCAGTTTGATTTCTGGAATATCTGCACCTTCGACTAGTTGTGCTTTTTCAATCGCTTGGTGCAATGCTTCTTTAATCTCATGTTGAATCTGCTCTACTGCATTCATTGTGTTACCTCCGAGTAGGTTATTGTCAAATGGTATTTCCCTAATAAACTGTCGTCTGAATGTAAGTCGTACGCTACCGTAAAGCGTCCAGGTACCCACTCCAGTTGATTCGTACGAACGGCTAAATCCATAACCGCAGGGCCATTTCCGTATGTGCCAAAACGAACATCGTCTTGTCTGAACGGCAATCGCATCTGCACGCCGCCCTTACGCATGATGAAAGCATCTTCGGCATGTAATTTCACGGTCGTTCGAACTGCTGGCATTCCTTCTAATCGTTCTTCAAACAATAAGTAGGCCTGCCCTTTTTTCTCAATGATTTCTCCAGTCGCTTGCATCGTATGCGTTTCTGCTTGCTGTTCTGGATGTTGAATAACGGAACGGAGCTGAACTTGCATTTTTGGCGCTTCCATTCGTTCACCGCCTTAAGTAAATAGATTCACTCATTATACACTTCTTCCGGCACCAGTTTCAATGTTACACGTCTAAACTTTTCCTGTGAGCCGTTTAATCCGGCCATAACCGTCCCATACTGTCAAAAGATACTGAATGGAACGGGATGTGATGAGCAATGAAACGTACCGATTATATAAAGTCCACCAATCGAAAAAAGTGGAAAAAGATTGCATTATCCCTGTCGATCACGTCCATAGCCGCGATCGTAACGGTCTTAATCGCCCTTCGAATATATGCTCAAGTACTTGGCGCTCCTTCATTGAGCGTACCAAAGGCTTCATTGTTCCTCGATCATAGCGGGCATCAGATCGGGGATCATTTTTCACAACATAGACGTTATTGGATGAAGCTATCCGATATGTCCCCTTTTCTTTCGGACGCTTTCGTAGCAACCGAAGATAAGCAATTTTATTCGCATAATGGATTTGATTATAAACGAATTGCGGGTGCAGTTCTGAAAGACGTAAAAACGATGAGTAAGGCGCAAGGTGCGAGTACGATTACTATGCAATATGCGCGGAATTTGTATTTGACGCACGAAAAGTCTTGGACACGGAAAATCCATGAGGCGCTGTTTGCCTATCGACTGGAAATTTTCTATGACAAGGATACGATTTTGGAAGGTTATTTAAATACTGTCTACTTTGGCCATGGAATGTACGGCGTGGAAGCGGCTAGTCGATTTTATTTCTCCAAAGCCGCGAAAGAGCTGACATTGGAAGAAGCCGCTACGATTGCAGCTATCGCAAAAGGACCTTCCATTTATTCACCTCTAGATAACCCAGAGAATTCACGCAACCGCCAACTTCTCGTACTCGATCAAATGGAGGAATATGATTATATTTCAACTGCGCAAAAGGAACGCGCGGTGGAAGAACGTATCGTATTGCAGACAGAGAGTTGGAAAGACATGAAGCAAGTGGCACCTTACTTTTTGGATGCTGCGTGGCAACAGGCGGAAGACATCCTTGCTTCGAAAGGCCGAGTACCTGCGGAAGGTGGCTGGCAAATCCGAACGACGTTGAATCAGCAGCACCAACAAGCAGCTGAACAAGCCATCCAACAAGCAATGCCTGCAAATGATCTGCAAGTTGGATTCATTTCCATGGCTGCAGACACCGGATTTGTCACGTCGATGGTCGGCGGAGTAGATTTTGGCGATAGTTCCTTTAACCGTGTGACTCAAGCGAAACGTCAGCCAGGATCTGCAATGAAGCCGATTCTCTATGCAGCAGCGCTGGAAAAAGGGATGACCCCCTTAACGTTCATGACAGCCGAAAAGACGCTGTTTACGTATGATGATGGTCGTTCGACCTATGAGCCGAGCAATATTAACGGAGAGTTTGCGGCGAAACCGATTTCATTAGCACAAGCAATTGCGATTTCGGATAATATTTACGCAGTCAAAACGCTTGAGCAAGTCGGTTACAAGCCGTATACGAAAATGGCGCAGCGACTTGGCATTGATGTCGCATTTCCTGAATCCCCTGCGGTCGCGCTTGGAACTTCCGATGTGACACTGTTCGAGATGACGACAGCATATAACCGCATTGCGTCAAAAGGAAAACAAGTCGAGCCTCAAATGATTCTATCGATTACAGATGCGAACGGAAAACTGATCTATGAGCATCCTTCGAAGAAACCGAAGCAAGCAATGTCGGAACAAGACGCGTTTGTGCTGACGCATTTAATGACTGGAATGTTTGACCCTGTCTTCAATGATTATTTAACTTCTACAGGTTTGTCGATGCGCCCAAAACAAACGCGGCCCTACGCGGCAAAGTCTGGAACGACGATATCGGATCAGTATTTGATTGGATTCTCGCCCACATTAACAGCGGGCATCTGGACAGGCTTCGATCGCGGCAAACAACTGGAGGATTTAGAAGATAAAACAGTCTCGAAAAAAGTCTGGATTGATTTCATGGAGGCTGCGCATGAAGGAACGGCGCCACAACCATTCCTTCCCCCTTCCGGCGTGCAAAGCGTCGTTGTCGATATCGAAACTGGCGGAATTGCGGTCAATGAATGCACGAAGCAGCGATTGGTCTATGTGAAGGATAAAGATGTTCCGAAAAAGTTATGTACGGATCGCTCGTTGAGAGAACAAAATTCAGGAGAAGAGCAAAATTCTAAAATGGATTTGTTCCCGTTTTCGTTTTTTGAGTAATGTGGAGTGATTTGGTTTTTTCGAGTTATGAGCGGGTAAGCGGCGGGATTGATCGCATAACCCGTAATTATGAGCGGATACAGACCAAGATAGAGCGGACATTTCTCCTCATAGAGCGGTCGTGCATTAACAATGAGCGAGTGCACGAAATATTGAGCGCATAGGCAATTGAGCACTAGAGGCAGACGACAATGAGCGGAAGGCTGCTTGCATAGAGCGGATAGCCGTCCCGATTGAGCGGATAACGACGAACTATGAGCACGTTGCCAGGGTGATTGAGCGGATTCGTCTCGAGATAGAGCGCTTGACCACTCGCATTGAGCAAACAGCCGTCGCGATTGAGCGAATAGACACGAACTATAAGCGCCACAAATAAAGTGAATCCAAAAATCCCCATTAAAAAAGCCTCGTTCTCCGTATCCGCGGAGAGCGAGGCTTTTTGACCGTTATGCAGGGATCGAATGAATCCGCACTGCTTGGGTTTGTGGTTTCATCAAACGACTGTCTACATAGCGGGTGTCCTAGATTACAGCGCAAAGCTGTATGTTTAGTTTACTTCCTTTGTTGCAGACATTCAACCTCAAAGAGGACGTAATCCAAATTGTCATATTTTTGACGTATTTGACGAGATTTGTACTTTTCAATGATGTTCTTTTAGGTCTTACTCCGTACGCAAACCTTCGTGTAATTCAGGTGTACTACGTTCCCACAGTTCTGCGTTATGCGACTTCAGAAAGTCTTTAAGAATTTTTTTCGAACGATCGTCCATATCGTCTACGATAATTTGACGTTTCAATGATTTGTCCATGCGGTTGACGTGGTCAGCAAGTAGCTTATAGCCACGTCTCTTTTCACGGTTAACTACCATTTCACAAGCCGTAATTCCTGCATAATACGGGCCTTCTTCACGATAATCAATGGTCACCCAAACTAACCAGTACGGCTTTCCACCTTCAGAATCTTTGCGGTCCTTGGTGAACTTAATACCTCGCTCCGTATCACTTCGAGCATGCATAGCACCCATTTCCACTTGTGCTGTACCTGCTTCTACATCAATGATCACAGGTGAAATGTTTTCTAGCGACAACGAACCTATGCCAAACCCTTTATGTCCATCTGTGGGATCATTTTTTATTATTGTAAAGCCTAACTTCGGTTTTGAGTTTTGCTCACTTGCCATGTAAATCGCCCTCCATCTCTGTTATTATATGTACTATACCTGAATTTTCTGCTAAGGAGGAAATGAAATGCCATACGTCACAGTAAAAATGCTTGAAGGCCGCACTGACGACCAAAAACGTGCACTATGTGAAAAAGTTACGCAAGCCGTTGTGGAAACGACTGGTGCTACTACTGATAGCGTAACAGTTTTCATTGAAGAAATGCCAAAAAACCACCTTTTTAAGGATGGGAAACTTATGAGTGAACAGTAAAATCAGCAAAAGGATTCTCATCGCGAGAATCCTTTTTACTTGATCCATTTAGCTGACTGAACTCACTTGCATCTCCTCGATGAAGGCAAAAGCTTGTTCCATTTCCTGATCAGTAAAGTTCAGTTTGTTTTTCACGATACGTACTTTAGCAATTTGATCCTCTTTGTCGAGCTGATCGAAAAACAGTAATGTAGAGACCAATTCCAAAAAGCGTGACGACTTCTCATTCAATCGCTCGATACATTTTGGCAACTGTTCTTTCGGTGCTTCTGCTGTCGCAAGGAATTTCGACCCTTCATCCGTCACTTGATAGCAATATTGCTTATACGAACCCTTGTCCTCGAAACGTTCAGCCAAAAAGCCCATTTCACACAATTCTTCCACTCGCAATGTCAGTTCTTCCGAATAAGGACCATACATATGAAGTTCGTATTTCTCAGCAAACGGGAAATTCATTTTTTTCAATATATAAACCATCTTCTGCATTTTCTTACGGCCATTTACTTCATTCGCCAACGATATAAACTGAACGATTTTTGCATGCTCTTGCAGCAAGTCCCGCAACCCCTCTCTTAACCTCTTAACAATTCCAAAATCTTCTCATGCAACGGGTTTCCATCTATCAATAAATCTTCCGGATAATAAATTTTATGGTCTGTTCTGCGTTTGCCTGATATCGCTTCGACTACATCAGACATGCGCGACAGTTCACGTAAATCGCCATTTTCTAGTTGTAAATAAATCGGCACACGCTCATTCTCTTCACCTGGACGATAAAAGTCGTACGGTAAGTCAGATGAAGAATCCGTCACTAAATAATAGTCAGGATCGAGCCCTACTTCTTTGAATAATGTAATAAGTTCACCAAATTTCATGTACTGCACTGCAGGATCGAATTCGGCATATTGAAATAGCCGTCTGTTCACGAAGCGATCACATAAATCCGCTAAAATCGTATCGTCCTCTTCCATCCATAGCTGGAAATACGTCAATAACACGCCCTCATCAAGAGCTATGTACTCTTTCAATTTGAACTCTTGTGCGAAGAACGAAATGAAATGCATAGGTTCTTGCTTAAATGCATACCCAGTTTCAAATAAATGTTTCGCTCTGTGTAAAATTTTGATCAAGATCACTTCTGCACTTCGCGACACGGGGTGGAAATACACTTGCCAGTACATTTGATAGCGACTCATAATATAGTCTTCCACCGCGTGCATACCGCTCTGCTTGATGACGACTTGATCTTCGGTCGGACGCATGACACGCAAAATCCGTTCCATGTCGAAATGGCCATAGGAAACACCAGTGTAATACGCATCGCGCTGAAGATAATCCATACGGTCTGCGTCGATCTGACTGGAAATCAAGCTGACGACCAATTTATCAGGATACGTTTTGTCGATGACATCTGCCACTTTTTGAGGAAAATCTGGCGACACACGACGCAGCACTTCATGGACTTCTGTCTGTTCCAATAAAATTTGCTGGGTGAATTGTTCGTGATCCAGATTGAACACTTTTTCAAATGCATGGGAAAACGGACCGTGTCCCAGATCATGCAATAGCGCTGCACAAAGAGCGACGAGTCGCTGTTCTTCGTCCCATTCTTCACGCCCACTGAAGCCGTCGTCGAGAATTCGTCTAACGATTTCATAGACACCGAGCGAATGCTGGAAGCGGCTATGTTCTGCACCGTGGAACACTAGGTACGTGGTGCCGAGCTGGCGAATCCTACGCAATCGCTGGAATTCGCGCGTGTTGACCAGGTCCCATATTACGCGATCCCGAACGTGTATGTAGCGGTGCACGGGGTCTTTAAACACTTTCTCTTCGGACAGTTTTTCATTTTGGTACGCCATGTCGTCACCTCATCCTTCATTCGTTCCAGTATAACAAAAAACGACGGAACGTGACATAGTACTCTATGACGGATTTTAAACAGGATTGTGTATGGAATTTCAAATTTAGGATAGTGATTTAGTATCTACAAGGGGATTGCTGCTGGCTTAAGTTCAAATGCGAGTAGCTTAAGAATAAAAGGTGAATTTGTGAGTGCGAGGGGATGGAAGCTCCAGCCGACGGACGCTTTCCCATGGGCCTGCGGGAGTCGCCGTCAGCTTCCGCTTCCATCCTACTTATTGAGTTGAGGTACTTATATCACTCATTGTAGGTAATGTGTGAACTATTGTTACGACTAAACTTATTCAATTTCAAAATAGATTACAAACCTAACTTCAATGCACAACAAAATGTATCACCTACTCGCATTGCAAGGGATTGGCGCGTAGGAGGGGCGACTCCCAGAGGATCAGCCCGACAGGAGAGACAACCAAGGGAGCTTGCGACTGGTTGGCTCGCCGCGGGCCCTCAGGAAAGCGTCCCCTCCGTAGCGCAAATCCCCACCCCTACCCCCTACCAGCCTCACACCGCTAACTTTACTTAACTCCCACTCACCCAAAAAACCTGCCCACTTTATTACCATCTTGATAGAATTTTGTGACTCTCTGAATAAAAGACTCATTTCGTGGTCATAATGGCAGTAGAAAGAGAGTACAAGACAGGAGGCATGGAGATGGTGAAAGTTAGACAAGACGCATGGTTAGAACAGGACGATGAATTATTGGCAGAGACGGTGCTACGACATGTAAGAGAAGGAAGTACACAGTTAGGTGCATTTGAGGAAGTAGGCGACGCACTGAATCGAACAGCAGCAGCTTGCGGGTTTAGATGGAATGCAGTCGTGCGAAGAGACTACGAGAGTGAACTCTCCGAAGCGAAGAAAGAGAGAAAGCAAACGTTACGTGTGCTAGGTACAGATTTTAAAAGACGTAACCAGCAAATGTACAACCCTGAGACAGGTGCAGATGGTCAAGAAAAAATACAGGTTCCGTTATCAGCCCTATCCCTCGACACGGTCATTGCGTATTTGATTCGCATGCATCATAACGGCGGTGCGGATACGGATGCACTTCGTTGGAGACAGACGGCGAAAACGGCGACAGAACAAATGAAATCGCTAGAAACGCAACTTGAAGATCTGAAAAAAGAGAACCGTACGTTGAAAGAAGATTATGAGCAATTCGTTCAAATCATGAATCGCGCACGTCGGTTAATCGCTTTAAATGAAGAAAGTGAGCACGTCGCACCGTTATTCAAAATGGAACCGAATGGAAATCTAATCACATCAAAAGAGCCGCCAATCAATAACTGATTGGCAGCTTTTTTTCGTCTTATGATAGCATCTTTTGATTGCGTTCAAAGACGCGTTGTAAATAAAACCCGTACAATTCCATTTCCTCGTCTGTTAATCCACCGTGTTGCACATCTTCTGTCAACGAACGTAATAATATTTGCAGACGAATAACGACTTCATTTACCGTCAAATGCGTATCGAGAATTTCCGATAACGACGCCATCGTATCCGGCTGGATCACAGGGTAGCTGAATTTTGTCGGCTGCCCTTGTAAGCCCTTCTCGTAGACTTCACGAATGATTTCCGCTCGTTTTGAACCACTGCCTTCAATGCATAAATACACTTGTACAGCGACTCCTTGGCGCAGACGTCGCTGAGAGATCCCCGCGAACTTCTTGCCATCGACACTTAAATCATACGATCCAGGACAATAAGATCCAACAATTTCATAAGCTTCTATCCGTTCGCCTAGTTCAGGGAATAATAGCTGTACTAGTGATAGCATCGCTTCATAGCCTACTGGAATATCAATCGAGGACTTTTGTTCGGAAAAGATTAAGGAAATATTTAATATCCCTTCATCTAGAACAACTGCCAGACCGCCTGAGTTCCGAACAATTGACTGATAACCGTGTTGCTCGATTCCTTCCATCGCTTGTTGAATGAACGGCATGCGATGATCTTGAATACCTAACACGATAGTCTTGTCATGTACCCACGTCCTAACGACAGGGGCGCTTCGTTGCTGGCCAACTAATTGGCATAACGCATCATCCATGGCGAAGGATTCAAGCGCAGAACGATTACGCGCGGAAATGGATTCGTCGATGAAACGCCATGCTGGTTGATTCAATAAATGTTTATCTTGTGACATGTCTAGCTCTCCTATGGTGGTTGATCTGGATTATATGTAGACGGTTCACAAACTTCGAACCTTCGATTATAGGCTCTGGGCAGCTGTGATGATAGACAGTTTGTACACGTCTTCTGCGGAACAGCCGCGTGACAAATCGTTAACAGGCCCATTGAGACCTTGAAGAATCGGCCCAATCGCTTCGTAGCCACCTAGACGTTCTGTCAATTTATAGCCAATGTTCCCTGCGTCCAATGTCGGGAAAATAAAGACATTTGCGTCGCCTTTGATGACAGATTCCGGAGCTTTTTTCGCTGCCACACTTGGTACGTAGGCTGCGTCAAATTGGAATTCTCCATCAATCAATAGTTCAGGTGCCAGTTCTTTTGCAATTCTAGCCGCCTCCACTACTTTTTCCGTCTCTTCTGTCACAGCAGACCCTTTAGTAGAGAATGAAAGCATCGCAACGCGCGGATCAATTCCGAATGCTTTTGCAGTTTTTGTACTTTCCACAGCGATTTCAGCCAATTCTTTAGCTGATGGATTCACAGTAATAGCACAGTCTGCAAAAATCAGACGCTCTTCTTCTTTCATCATAATGAAAGCACCGCTTGTTTTTGAAATACCAGGCTTCGTCTTGATGATCTGCAATGCTGGACGAACTGTATCTGCCGTCGAATGTGCAGCTCCACTCACTAAACCGTCTACACGTCCTGTATAGATTAGCATAGTTCCGAAATAGTTTACATCTTTCAATTGCTCGCGTGCTTGCTCGATTGTTGCTTTTCCTGCACGACGTTCCACGAATTTCTCCGCCAGTTCTTCAAAATAGGAAGCGTTTGCAGGATCGATCAACTTAATTTCAGAAATATCGAAGCCGCCATCTTTTGCTGCTTTATTTACTGCTTCTTCGTTCCCTAATAAAACTGGTGTAATAATCCCCTCTTGTTGAAGATGTACAGCTGCTTCTAGTATTCTAACGTCTTCCCCTTCAGGTAAGACAATCGTCTTTCCTTTCCCTTCCAACGTTTTACGAATACCTTCAAAAAGATCTGCCATGTGCCATTCCCACCCTTTGTTATATTTTCCTATTCATCATACCTGAAAAGTTAGATGAATACACTAAGAATTCCGAAGTTTTCAGACAACTGTCACCTAGATACTTAATTTCATAATTGGCGATGGGTAGTCTTACCTTATTCCTTAACGAGTAAAGACTGTTTATGATACACTTGAAATAGAAACTACTTTGATTTAAAAGGAGACTGAATTCAAGTGAACGAAGCAGCTATTACATTAGACGGTTGGTATGTACTTCACGATTTTCGCACGATGGACTGGCCTTCTTGGAAAATGATTTCAAAAGAAGAGCGCCAGGCAGCAGTCAATGAATTCCTAACATTTTTGGAGCGTATGCAAGAAGCGGATGATGCTAAAACAGGCAGTCATGCGTTTTATACAGTAATTGGTCAAAAAGCAGACTTCATGCTAATGACATTACGTCCTACAATGGATGAACTTCATCAGCTGGAAGCAGAATTCAATAAGTTAACGATCGCGGATTACACAATCCCTGCGTATTCTTATGTGTCGGTAGTTGAATTATCGAATTACCTAGCAGGTGAATCTGACGAAGATCCATACCAGAACCCATATGTACGCGGACGTTTGTATCCTGAATTACCACGTAGCCAATACGTTTGTTTCTATCCAATGGACAAGAAACGCGAAGGCGAAGACAACTGGTACATGCTCGACATGGACAACCGCAAGAGTTTAATGCGCAGCCACGGCATGATTGGCCGAGGATATGCAGGTAAAGTGAAGCAAATCATTTCCGGTTCTGTCGGTTTTGATGATTATGAGTGGGGCGTCACGTTGTTCTCAGATGACATGTTGCAGTTCAAAAAGCTCATCTATGAAATGCGTTTTGACGAAGTCAGCGCACGCTACGGCGTATTCGGCTCGTTCTTCATCGGTACAATTTTGGACGCTGACAAGCGCGAAGCATTTTTCGAAGTTTAATACGTAAGACTGAAGCCGCGAATGAAACACTTCGCGGCTTTTTTGTTGCGAAGAAAGAGGACAAATAGGGCTAGTGGTTCGGGATTGAAGCTCCAGCTGGGAACGTTTTCCGGAGGGCGTGGCTTACTCAAATTCAACCTATAAAAGTGCATGCTCTTAACGCTACGGCTCTCGCTGATCCTCCCGGGAGTCGCCTCAGCTTCCTCTTCAATCCTACTTATATGGTGGATTCAGCTTATATGAGCGCTTGCCGACTCAGTATGAGCGCTTGAACAGATTGTTGAGCGTTTGCGACAGTTCAATGCGCAACAAGAAGTATTACCCACTTGCAATGAAGAGATTGGAGCGAAGCGTTAGGAGCACATCTTTGCACTAGCGAACTAGGAAGCTTACCGCGGGCCCTCCCGAACGCGTCCGCCTGGAACGCAACGTAACGGTAACTTCTCCGCCGTGCCTCAACCTCCCCCTCTTCAAAAACTCCATTCATACCCAACAGCCTTCCAACATAAGATACAACCAAGGGGGTTTTGCTTTAGCTTTCATCGCGAAAACAAAAAAGAGGATACATGCGCTTGCTCGTCTTACACAGACTGAAGAACGTCTGAAACGACCAGACTACTTCAAAACGCAACGCACCTTTCCCTCGCCCAACAAGACTGCCCGCGAGTAAAACTAACAGATCTGGAGAGGATGTTGAAATGGTTCAATATTATTGGAATCCCGGTTACGCCCAGCAACAAATGGTCCCGCCACAAACAAATGTACAGGGGAACGCACCAAATACGCCTTTTAGAGAGCAGTCGTACATCGAGAATATTTTACGGCTTAACAGAGGAAAACCCGGTGTCTTTCATTTCTCATTTGAACATGCGGTAGAAGCAGGCAAGAATACGAAGTCTGTTACGGGTATGGTAGAAGCTGCAGGACGCGATCACGTCATCCTCAGCGAAACGAATACAGGACGACGCTATTTATTCCCTATGATCTACTTCGATTATGCGGAGTTCCCAGAGGAATTAAATTACTTCGACCAAACGCCATAAGAAAAAACCGCTCATCATGTGTGAGCGGTTTTCCTTTGTTATCTTCCGAATTTTACCGCGGCAATGATCAACATGATCCAGCCTGCGATGAATGCAACGCCGCCAATCGGTGTAATGGCGCCGAGGATTCCGATTCCAGATAAGCTGAGTACATACAGACTTCCGGAGAAAATCACGATACCGGCCAAAATTAAATAGCCAGCCCATGATAGTTGTGTTGATGGTCCAAGCAATGTGCTGCTCATCAAAATACCAATGGCGAGCAAGGCAATCGCATGAAACATCTGATATTGTACCGCGGTTTCCCAGACGGCTAAGTAATGTTCGGACAGGCGATCTTTCAATGCGTGTGCACCAAATGCTCCAAATGCAACTGCGATCGCGGCGTTAATAGCTCCTGCGATAATAAAAAACGGCATGATTATTCCTTCTTTCTAACGAATCTTGTCTATCTATTTTCAGTCTACCATATTCTAACACGTAGAAATGACAGGTGTTTGAACGGTTTGTGGCGCTATTAGAAATCAAACAATGACTCTCCATTGGCATCCGCTTCCTGCAGTGGTTGCTCGTTTAGCGACGTAATCGGTGTCGCATGAACAGAGCTCATTTGCATGGCTTGCGGGATGGACGGTGTAGAGGGTCTTTCATCATTGAGCATGACATTACATAACGTTCGCACAGCATAGATGGCTTCTCTTTGTGCCGCTTCATCCTGCGTTTGTTTCGCCAAGCGTACTTGTTGTTCGATTTCACTAAGCAATTGTGTAACTGTGATCATCGTATTTTCATCCCCTTTTTCGGTTCGAATTTCATACACTCCATACCAGACGAGCGTTTAACCACTATAGACGGCAACATTTTCGTCTTGAATCCATATGCCTTGCAGCCCCGCGGACTTACGGGATCCCATGTTGTATAAAAGAATATACAGTCGAAGCAATTGACGGCCATCGTCACACTTCCTCTCTACTTATTCACTCGGTAGTTTTTGCCCAATTAATCGGCTCTCTTCCCCACTCTCGTAAATAATCATTCGTTTTAGTAAACGGCTTACTGCCAAAAAATCCTCTAGACGCACTGAATGGACTCGGATGTGGTGATTCGATAATCGCATGGCGTCTGCGGTTGATCAATGCCGTTTTTTCCTGCGCATGTCTCCCCCATAAAATGAAGACAACTGGCGCTCTGCGCATCGACAGTTTACGAATAACTTCGTCCGTAAAGCGTTCCCAACCTTTCCCACGATGCGATGCCGGTGCTCCTTCGCGCACAGTCAGTACAGTATTCAATAATAATACACCTTGTTCGGCCCATCCTGTCAACATTCCTTCAGTGGGAACATCCATCCCGATATCCGATGACAGTTCTTTAAAGATATTGCGTAAACTTGGTGGTACCTTGACGCCAGGCTGGACAGAAAAACTCATACCATGTGCTTGATTTGGCCCATGATACGGGTCCTGGCCTAATATCACGACGTTGACATCCTGAAAAGGTGTCAGTTTAAACGCTGTCCACATATCGGTCATTTGCGGATAAATGATGTGATTTGTATATTCCCCACGCAAGAACGTACGCAATTCCTGATAATACGGTTTGTCGAATTCATCTTTTAGTATGTGATCCCAATCATTTCGAAATTCTGCTACCATATGCATCACTCCTTAAATTCAATATCCAGTCGATAGCCTGCGAAGGAAAACATATCTTTCAGCGTTTTTACGGCACTCTGTTCAGCGGATTCCAGCACGCCTTGTTCGGACGCCTCTTTTAAAACCAGCTTTTTGGCTTCATTCGCTAGCTCATAGCCTTCCTTTATATCTGCTTTTCCACGGAATAGTCCTTCTACAGAATAGACTTCTACTTTATCGAAATACAATTCTGCCCCGCCGAGGAATTCAGCTTTCGGGATTGTCAGCTCAATACGTTTTTCTTCTTCGTCCACCCGCATATCTTGCTCGGTGATTTTACTTAAATCAATCCCCGCTTTAACGGAACCAGGAATGATTACTAATAAATTCCGCTTCGTTCCAGGAAAATTGACACCGATGCTTTGGCCAAATAATTCATTGTCGGTGCGTTTGACGAGCACTTTCGTATAAGCTTCCGCTGTTGTTAGTTGTTGAAGCTCTTGGACACGCTCAACAAAAGCCGTTTTTTGTTCTGTAAAAGTAGAGCCCAGTTGCATTAAATAAAAACCTGCGATTGGTAAGGTTATAAGTGCGGCGACCATAATCAAAAGTAATAAAATATAGGTTTTTCTCCACGAAGACCATAAAGTGAAAGCGAGTTCGAAAAGTCCTCCCCTACGCTTCCGTTTAGTCTTTTTTCGTCCAGCGAATGTTACGGCTGCTTGCGCATCAGCCTCCGTTATTTCCTTATTCCCTCTCTTAGACGATTCATGCTTACTCATGGCTCACACCCTCTCGTTTAATCAAACACTCGGTTTCTATTTGTACGTTCTGTCGAATAATAGGTTTCATTAGCAAAACCAGTACGTATTACAAGCTTTCTAGACTTTCATCATACCCGAGTTGTTTGTATTTCGACAATTAGTTGTATACTATAAGTAACAAGAAATTTTAGTAAGCGAAGGAGACGTTTTATTATGGCATTGAAGAAAACATTGACGATTGCAGGCTCGGATACTTCAGGCGGTGCGGGTATTCAAGCGGATTTGAAAACTTTTCAAGAACACGGTACGTATGGCATGACAGCAGTAACAGTAGTTGTCACGATGGATCCCGATCAGAATTGGTCACATAATGTCTATTCATTGCCAATCGACGTCGTGAAAGCACAATTGAAAACGGCGTTATCTACTGGCATCGATGCTATCAAAACAGGCATGTTGAGCACGGAAGAAATCATTCAGACAGCAGGTCAGGCAATTGATGAATCCGGTTTGGATCATGTAGTCATCGACCCCGTCATGGTGTGTAAAGGGGAAGATGAAGTATTGAATCCTGGGAATACGGATGCGATGATTAAATATCTCGTGCCAAAAGCAGAAATCGTCACGCCGAATTTATTTGAAGCGGGACAATTAGCTTCTATGAAAACACCGAAGACCATTGACGATATGAAAGTAGCGGCACAAAAAATTCATGAACTGGGTGCACGTAATGTCGTGATCAAAGGCGGCAAACAACTCGAACATGAGGAAGCGGTAGATTTATTCTACGACGGATTGACGTTTACGTTACTGAAAGCAGAAAGATCCGATACGTATCATAATCATGGGGCAGGCTGTACGTTTGCAGCAGCTATTACAGCAAATTTGGCGAATGGGTTGGCAATCAAAGACGCGGTCATTGAAGCGAAGCAGTTTGTCACAGCGGCTATTGCGCATGGCTGGAAGCTCAATGAGTATGTAGGACCTGTCATGCACGGTGCGAAAAATCAGTTCGACGTGCCGCAAGTTGAGCTGCAGGAAGTATAATGAATTGCTTACAAGTCAGGTGTATTCCTGACTTTTTTGTGAGCCGTCTAATCGCATTCAAACGGCAATATCTATATAATATTAAATAGAAAGATTGCACGATTTAGGAGGATGAGTATGGAAACTGTTGACGTGACACATTTACAGGAGTTACTGGACTCCTTTGCCAATAAAGATGTCTACATACATTTGGAAACGACAAATGGATCGTATGCTTCTCATTTCCAAGAAGGATTTTTTAATGCGGGCGCGTTTATTCGTAATGTCATCATCCGCTATGAACTGGGAAAAGTGGCAGGCGAATCCCCTCACCGCATCGGTCTGAAATTGCCGAGTGGCTGGATTTACGCACAAGGAATCACGCACTATACACTTGACGAACATAATCGTTTACTGATGGCGGGGCTTGGACCGGACGGAAAACTAGCGGTTGCGCTTGAGATCAGTGAAACGCCATTTGCTTATTAAGAAGGGAGATTTTTTGATGTTGCAAAAAGAACGACACGTACTCGTTGTATTCCCTCATCCTGATGATGAATCCTTCGGCATTGCCGGTACAATTGCAGAATATATTGAAATGGGCGTACCCGTTACCTACGCTTGCTTGACACTTGGCGAAATGGGACGGAATCTTGGAAATCCTCCTTTCGCAAACCGTGAAACCCTACCGCAAATCCGGAAACAAGAGTTGCTGGATGCGTGTGATGCGATGGGATTGACAGATTTACGAATGATGGGACTTCGCGACAAAACGATAGAATTTGAAGATCCAGAGAAACTCGTTAAAATGATGACCGATCTCATTGAAGAATTAACTCCTTCTTTAGTTATCTCATTCCACCCGACGCTTGCTGTACATCCCGACCACAACGCAACAGGCGTAGCCGTGATTGAAGCAATGAGCCGTATGCCAGAAGCGAATCGACCGGTACTGTACATGAAAGCATTCGATAATGATACATTGAACCAACTCGGTGAGCCGCATGTTGTACACCAAACACCGAATGTAGCAGATAAAAAGATTGCCGCATTACGCGCACATGCCTCTCAGACAGTTTGGATGCTACCTGACATGGAAAAACGATGGGCTGCAAATGACAAAGATGCACTTGACTGGTTGTATAACGAAGCCTTTTATATTCATAAATTCAACTAAAAAACCGCAGAGTCTGCGGTTTTTTTGTGTTTTATACGCCATTACTTTTCTTCAAATGCTTTAATAAAGGCATAGAGATCTTGTAATTTCTTCTCAAATACTTCTACGTTTAACGCACGGTCCATTTGGATTCTTGCGCTATTTTGTGATTGCACAGCGACTTTCATCTGACTGCCCGCTTCCCCAATCACTGCTTGATAACGGCGTCGAATATCATCGATTTGCTTTTCTGCTTCTTCATCTTCTGCGCATAACGGCACGATATCTACTAATTCGTCGCGTGGACTTTCTGCATCGTAAGCATGAGGTTGCGTCGAATCAAACAGACACACCGATAGCTCCGGAAATAGGACTAAGTCGATACTTGCTGGATCCAGTCCGCACCAACCGTATAGCACATCTAGACCCCGTCGCTGTGCTTCGTCTCCTAGCGCACGCATCATCGTCGACTTACCTGTGCCCGGTAATCCCTTGATTAGAAAGCGACGTTTCGTACGTTTCGTGATCGACGGGATGAAGTCATGTGCGCTACCAGCTGATAATGAACCGACAATGCGATGCGAGACGTGAGCTGATTTGGTTAACTCAATGGTCTTAAATATTTCTCGCTTTAATTCTTCCGTAATCTCCTCGTGGCGAGGCCAATCCATGCGAGCGATATTGACTGCTTCCCATTCGTCATGGATTGCTTTGGCTCGTTTTAACTCTTTCAACGACTGACCGAAATGCGTTCGCTCTTCTTTCAACAACACACTCACTTCGTCATGCCGTCCAAGTAATTGATCTTGATGATAGACATCATAGAAGCAAAAGACTTTATGTCGCTTACCAAGATCTGTCGGTTCGAATGAAACCGGATGGGATGCTTGCAAGATCAACAGTTCCAGTCCTTTAATAAAAAGCGCATCGGTTTTATCCACATGTCCAGGATTCATGAAGCGATCTACACTATAGCCCCTGTTGACGAAATAGACCGCCAAGTCATTGAGTACTTGCGATAAGGAATGGGTAGGCAAACACTTCAAAAATATCGTCTTCTTTGATTCCGCGAGCAACTCTTCGTATTTATGCTGCACGCCTTGTCCTGTATAAGCCGTTCCCATATATTCTGTTATATGTCCGTATATAATGACCACCCTTTCTTTCTTCATTTCATCATATGTTTAGGCAAATAAAAAAAGCACAGCCGAGTGGGCTTATGCTCCTTTATAGTGTAATAAAACTTTTTCATCCGTTTGATGCGTGATTTTCAGTAACATTCTCTTGCATTGCGGCAAAGCAATTTGAATAATTTGACCAGAGAATAGGACGACAACCAATGTACCGATCCCTACAGGTCCGCCCAGTAAGAAACCGATCAGTGTGGCTATGGCTTCTATCGTAGTTCGTACCAATCGAAGGCTCCAGCCGAACTTTTCAACAAATAACAACATCAAGCTATCACGAGGTCCAGCCCCAAGATTCGGCGATACGTATATTCCCACCCCATAAGATAGGACAAATACACCGATAATGAAACAAATAATCTGCAAAGTCAACGAAGTGACATCAGGTATAAGCCAGTTGAAAAAGTCGATAAATAATCCGATGACCAACATATTAAGCCATGTACCCCATCTTGGCCATTCCCTCAAAATAATCGACGTGACCGAAATGATAACAAAACCCGATATAATACTCCACGACCCTATCGTCAATCCGAAGTTTTGATATAAACCGAGATGGAGCACGTCCCAAGGAGCAATTCCAAGCCGCTGACCTTTGATCATCAACGAGATGCCAAGCGACATGATCATCATGCCACCGATGAAAAATATCCATCGCCAAGCTAATAAATTACGCATATACATTCTTCTTTCTTCTAATCGTCAGTGTCTTCATTGATCCATTGTAACAGAAATCGACAAAGTTGCTATGGACTTACTTTACGAGATCACTAAATTGTGCTTTTGCGACTTGCGCCAAATCTTGTGGCGCTAATTTCATTTGCAAACCGACTTTGCCTGCACTCACATAAACATAATCGAGCGTTTCAGCTTGTTGGTCAATGAATGTCGGCAACTCCCGTTTCATGCCAATTGGTGAACAACCGCCACGGACATAGCCCGTTTCTTTCGTCAATTCTTTCATTGGAAGCATTTCAACCTTTTTAAAGCCTGCCGTTTTGGCTGCCTTTTTCAAGTCTAGCTCGTCTGAAACAGGAATGATAAAAACGAGTAGGTCTGTTTTGCTCGCCATGGCAACGAGTGTTTTATAAACGGTAGAGACCGGTTCATTCGTTTTAATCGCAACCGAAACACCATCATTATGTCCGTCATCCGTTTGATAGCTACGGATTTCAAATGGAATCTCTTCGCTTTCGATCAGGCGAATTGCATTGGTTTTCGGTAACTTACTCTTCTTTGACATATGTGTGACTCCCTTTCTCTTCGTTTGGATAGAAAGCTAACCGATTAGATATCATCGAAAAAGCCCATTCACTGGGGTCCAGCAAAACGGGCTTCGTTTTCAACCGAATCAGATCAAACGCTGACATTCATTTGTGGCTGATCCATCTCGTATTGATTCATTCTAGCTTGATTTTGTATTGGATAGATGGAAAATGCATGGCTATATTGCTGTTGCATACGATTCGTTCTGTCATTCGCTGCGGTGCTGTCGACTGTACCCATTTGATCACGAATCGTTTTGGCGCGATTATGTAATGCTAATTGAAGTTCAGCTTGTGTTATTTTCGCTGATGCATTACTAGCTAGCTGATAATCCGCAGTCGTTGGCGGTGATTCAGAGTATGCCTCTTTGCGGACTTTACGCAAGAGATCGATCGTTTCATCTAAATTATTGCCGAGCGGAATTGAAATATTTTTTATCTGGCCTGCGCCAAGTTTTTGGAAATCTTGTTGCGTTTCATCAGACTTTTCAATCGGTTGTGTGTTTCCACGTAACAATGCGGCTAGATCGCCTTTGGTCTTTTGGACTTGTTCACGGAATTCCGTTTGGCGTTCATAGGCGTTTTCGGCATTCTTTCTACGGACCGCGTCATACCGCTGTAGTTGTTCGGCGGCGCTCGCAAACCCTATTACAGCATTCATGGTATCACCTCCGAATAGATATTTTCGACATATGTATCTAGTATGATTAGTTTACGCAGTAGCGCGCGAAGTGCCAATCCAACAAAAGATTGGATTCGCTCAAATTGTTGATTTCATTTTGTCCGATAGGTACGCATTTCATACCAGATGGATATGTAAGGCGGGTGGTATTTACTAGTTTTTGTTATGGGAATATGTGTAGTATAGATACCCTTTTTTCTATATGAACAAACAACGCTACTGGCTAGTTTCAGAGTGCACGGGATTGGAGCTCCAGCTGGTGACGCGTTCCGGAGGGCGTGGCTTGAGACTCCCGCAGTCGCCCCAGCTTCCTCTTCAACCCTACATTCATCATGGAAGTAATAGATCTGCCACTATAGACAGTGCATGAATAAGCAAAGCCCTTGAACTTGGTTAAGTTCAAGGGCTTGTCAAATTCACACAAAGAAACAATCACAATCTCAACTTCAATGAACACCGATAAATGTCACTTAACACGAGTACCTTACTTTATATTTCAAACCACTCAATCTTTCACAATCTTCGGTGGTGTTTCGCCTGGTATCGCTGGTTTTTCATTCGGTGTATCTTCTAAGAACTTCGTTTCGACGACTTCTTTTGGCACAGTCGCTTTGCCGTTCTTTTCTTCCAGTCGGTCAATTGTACGTTCGATTGTTTTATTCAACGTCGACAACGCTACGATTGTATCCCCTGTTTGTGCTTTTAGTTCTTTCTCTGCCGTGTAGAATTCCATTTCTCCATTTGCCCGTATGATGTACAACAAGATCGATTGGTCATCGCGTTCTCGTAAGTACTGCGTGTAGCTGTATTGTTTCGTCAGCAACGTCTTACGGAATACGTGCCCTTGGTTGATACGTTCGTCGAGTTCATGGATGGACAAGTTCGGCGTGAACAAGAATTGCCCTGTTGCCAGATTAAACTGTTGACCTGCACTTCGTTTATGTGTGGTCGTCTGGAAGAGTAAGTCCCGTCCTAGATCCGGTGTGAAATCGGCGCAGACATGCGAGTTATAAGAATCTGTCTTGGTCATCGCCAAAATATAACGATATGGCGTCAAGTCTAAATGATAGCCTGTATGCTCGGATAAAATATCCCCCATATACGTTGGCACACTGAGCTTACGTGCATTGGACAGACCGCCCCATGAGCCCTCCATAACTAAAACTTTATGACCGGCGTTACTAATATTCTTCGCAAGTTCTGCTACAAACCTTGTACTTCCGATCAGTACTACACCGGATTCTTCCGGCGTGGCCAAATTGAGTTTCTTTGCGAGCCAACCAATTGAAAAACCATGTACGACAACAGTCGCAAACACGAGTGCGAATGTCAAAGCGGTTAACAGCTCCGCATCTTTATAACCATTCTCAAGCAATATCGTCGCGAAATAGCCTGAGACGGTTAGCGCTACAATACCACGTGGCGCAATCCACCCGATGAGTGTTTTTTCACGATTCGTCAAATCCGTACCGATTGTTGATACCCATATCGACAGAGGTCTGACGACAAATAGCATCGCGAGTACATATAGAATAATTTTAGGATTCAAAATTTCAATCAAGATATGCGGGTCTAAAGACGCCGTCAACATGACGAAAATTCCTGAGATGAGCAATACCGAAATATTCTCCTTAAAATTGCGGATATCTTCTAATGTAGTCAAGTGCATATTAGCCATCGTCATCCCCATCGCTGTAACAGCCAATAACCCCGTCTCATGCATAATCTCATCAGATAATACGAAGACAAATAACACAAGGCCGAATAAAATCGGAGCTTTCAAATACTCCGGTACCCAACCTTTTTCAAATGCTGTACCTAGAATCCGGCTCGTTCCCCAACCTAGAAGTACGGAGAACAACGAAGCACCAACGAACAACAACATCGCTTTGGCTGTTACTTCACTATTGATGAACTTGATGACTTCAAATGCAAATACTGCTAGAAGGGCGCCGAATGGATCGACGACAATTCCTTCCCACTTCAATATGGCGGCTGCACGGGGTTTTAACCGTGCTTGTCTAAGAAGAGGTAAAATCACAGTAGGACCTGTGACGATAAATAGTCCTCCAATGATGAATGCCACTTCCCATGACAATCCTGCGATATAGTGAGCTGCAAGTGAACCTGCAATCCACGCGATAAACGCACCGAACGTTACGATTCTCGCAACGGGACGTCCAAATCCTTTAATTTCTTTAAAATCAAGGTTCAAACTGCCTTCAAATAATATAATAGCCACTGCGAATGTAATGATGGGTGAATATAAATCTCCCATGGATTGTTGCGGATTGATCAAACCAAAAATCGGTCCAACTAATAGCCCCGCAATTGCCATCACGACAATCGCCGGCATCCTCGTACGCCAAGCTATCCATTGCGATGCTACGCCAATTAACACGACCAACATCAAATCCATAATCAATGAATTGAACATTAGGTTGATCGCCTCCTTCCCTCTTCCAAGCCTTTCCGAATCGCTTTCTTCCCATTGTAATAAACTATTCCGGTTTTTCATAGGGTAAGAGGAACGAGCAGATTCAGAAAGGGTGGTTCCTATCGAAAAACAAGTCCAAAAAACAATCGTGATCTATCTTTCCATAACTGAAGGTAAGGGAAGTTATCCTTTACGCCGTGCACTAATACTGGCAAACACGCTAAAAAGTGAAGCACAAATCATTTTTTTATACGATCAAGAAACACTAGTTCCAAGCGAACAATTCCCATGCCATAAAGTAATCGGTCCTTCTTCATTCATTAAATTAATAGGCAAACTTCAGCCTGATCTTTTGATTCGCGACAGTGGTCCAAGCTATAAGGAAGAAATGACCAAAATTCATGAACTAGTGCCTAGTATTCTACATTTCGATGATTTTGGTGATGGCGGACAATTCGCAGACTGGGTGATTCAGACGCTGTATCCGGAAACTCAAGAACTGAATGACGACCACTATATCGTGGGGCCTCAGACGTTCATGGCAGACGCTTCACTAGAATCTTTTCGGCATGCCGGTTTAAAGAGAAAATCCCCGTCTTCTTCGCAACTTGTCATTTCATTCGGTGATGAAGATCCGGGCAATCTCACGTTTCGTGCGTTACGGCATTTAAAGCAATTGCAAATTCCTTTATCTGTTATGGTGCTACTAGGAAAGAATTATAAACATGATGTGAGTGAAATCCAAATGATGGCATTGAGCCGACCGAACACAAAAGTCGTCCAAGCCCCAGACAACCGTGCAGAGTTGTTCTCACAAGCCGATATGGTTCTGTGCGATGCGGGCTATACGCCTTATGAAATAGCTGTTATTGGTGTACCTTGTATTGTACTTGCCCAAAACGAGTTCGAATCAAACCTTGGTTTTCCAACCGAACGAAACGGCTTTACCCACCTCGGCCTTGGCCGTAAAGTGACCCAGTCGAACTTACTAAACGCGATCATGGAACCGTTACTGCATGACGCACGCAAGGAACGCGCGATCAAAAAGCAGTTGCAGATCGATGTCGGTACGAGTAACGAAAAGGTAATTGAGGCGATCCGTTACTTGCTAGAGTTTCCTAAACGCACCAGACAGAATATGTTACACTAAAGGAAAACATATGATAGGAGTTTTCCCTTATGACAAAGGATCAGTTGGAGCAAGAGATCGCGGAGCTGAAGATGGACTACATCAGCTTGCAGGGCGATATGGAGAAGTTGGAGTCGACGGGTCATGTGAAGATGATCGAGAACGCAGAGCTACGCCTTTCTAGAATGGAAGAGCGCCTCGCAGATTTGAATAAGCAGCTTGCTGAAGCGACGAATTAAACACGAACAACCTCTATCAGGTATTGCTGATGGAGGTTGTTTTTGGAGTTTAGAATTAGTAAGGCTGGCGGTTGTGTTGGGGTGGGGATTTGCGCTCTAGGCGGACGCTTTCCCATGGGCTCTCGGTGAGCCAACCAGGTCGCAAGCTCCCTTTTGGTTGTCTCTCCTTTCGAGCTGATCCATCGGGAGTCGCCGCCTGCCGCTCCAATCCCTTGCAATGCGAGAGGAAAATACTTTTTGAAGTCCAGTAAACATAGGATTGTAAGTAGTTCTAAAGTGGAACTATACTTGAATTTAAAATAAGTTCAAAACAACACGGAGTTATACACTATCGGCAATGAGTGAGTGAACTACCTCCAACCACTCTCTACCTAGGATTGAAGCGGAAGATGGCGACGACTCCCGCAGGCCCATGGGAAAGCGTCCGCCAGCTGGAGCTTCCATCCCCTCGTACTCACAAACTCACTACCCATGAAGGAAATGTTCCCGACCTTGAACTTCATCCCTTCTTCCTCCATTAAAAAAAGCCCACAGCAAGTGTGAGCTTAAGCCATTACATATTCATGGGCTGCTTCGTCTTGTACGAGCAACTCCTTCAAATACTTCTTCGCGCGGAACAAGCGAGACTTCACAGTACCGATCGATACGCTCATCAATCCTGCAATCTCCACTAACGAATATTGATTCACATAGAAATACTCAATCGTCTTGCGGTAAATACCGTCCAACTCGCCAATTTTTTGTTGCACAAGCTCGGAAATATCACTCTGCTCCATCAATTCGGCAGGAGTTTTCGCATTACTGGGAACCAAATCCAAGATCGGAACGTCTAATGTATCAGGTTGATTCATTACGTATTGACTGTGACGTACATTTTTTCTGTAACGATCGCGGAATGTGTTCATACAAATTGTCGTCAACCAAGCCTTCATGCGGTTAACTTCACTCATTTCACCGCGGTAGCGCACTACTTTTACCCATACGTCTTGCATGAGATCTTCTGCTTCTTCTTTATTGCGAGTCAATTTTAGACATAAGTGATATATATAGCGTCCATATTCTTCGTATAATGCGTTTAAGTCGTTTTTCATAATAAGTAGCCTCCGTTTTGTAACTGGTACCCTTATTATCACCGACAAACACATTCCGAACTATCGCTTTCTCTTTCAGTAACCTTACAATTGTGTAAGGTTACTTGACACATCCTACGCTTCTATGACTTCTTCTTTTGGTTCCAACTTCGTAATCTTTAGGCGCAAAATACGCGTCCTGTCCATTTCTTCAATCTCAAACAACAACGAGTTATAATTGAATTTTTCGCCTTCTTCTGGAATATGACCTACTTCCTGAAAAACAAATCCACCGATAGTATCGTGATCTGTTGGCAACTCTATGTCGAGTAGTTCAATAACGTCTTCGATCTCTAACCGTCCTTGACAGACTAAATGATTTTCTTCTTTTTCGAAAACCATTGACTCTTCTTCAACATCTGTTTCGTCTTCTATATCTTGCCCAATCATTTCTTCAATAATATCTTCCTGCGTCACGATTCCAAGTGTCCCACCGTATTCATCTAGCACAATCGCCATATGTTTCTTTTGCGTCAACATACGTTTAAATACAAGTTCTACACTTGCTGTCTGCACGACGAACAAAGGCTGGCGATCAATGACATCCGCAAATGACCGCTCAGGAAACATCGACCACTCGATTAACATTTTCGAATAAAAAATACCGACCACTTTGTCGATACTCTCTTCGTATACCGGATAGCGAGTGTAGAAATACTGCAATACGACGTCACGTACATCTTCGTACGTCGAATCCATCGATAGTGAAATAATATCTGTACGGTGTGTTTCCATTACATCGCTAACATCTTTATCGCGGAAATCTAGCATACCCTTTAGACGGATTGATTCATCTTGACCGAATGTACCTTCTGTCGACGCAATGTCTACCATGGAACGCACATCTTCTTTTGTTAAAGTGGCTTCCGTCACCGTTCCTTTAGAAATTAAGCGAACGAAGAAATTGGTAAACAACGATAAAACCAACGTCAATGGAATCAATAACTTCACGAGCACCGAAATAGGTGGCGCTACAATATACGCAATTCGATCCGCAAATGTTGCAGCAATCGTTTTCGGCAATACTTCACCGAATATAATCAAAATAACCGTTAAGATCCCGGTCAGTAATCCAATACTCAATCCTTTATCGATTGCAATCATCGTCACAATCGTCGGCATTAGAATATTTACAACATTATTTCCAATTAGGATAGCCGTAATCATACGGTCCGGCTTGGAAATTAACTTTCTCAATTTTATCGATTTAATGTCTCCCTGATCTGCTCGCAATTGAACTTTCATTCGATTGATAGCGGTCAGAGCTGTTTCACTTCCCGATAAAAAGAAGGACAAAATCAAACATAGTCCCAGTGCAATAAACAATTGCGTCTCCTCCAACGTTTCTCCATTTATTTGTCATCATTCATCGTATATTATTGCCATGAATCCAACATTTCTTATTGCGTAAGTATATCATACATATAAACTGAATCGTTAATGCAACATACAGATAGGACGTATACTTTTATCATTCGGTTCCCTTATCCGTAAGCGTTTAAACCTTATACCATCACGAATTTCTGCTATACTGTGAAATAGAAAATATCCAAAGAAAAGAGGGCTTACTATGACTTCATTGCAATCATTGGACCAATATTTCACAAACAACCGTGACCGCCACTTGGAAGAGTTAACGAGCTTCCTGGCAATTCCAAGCATCAGCGCACTTTCCGAACATCAATCGGATATGCAAAAAGCAGCGGATTGGTTGTCGAATGAATTCGAAAATATCGGCTTGGAGAACGTGTCGATTGAAAAAACGGCTGGACAACCCGTTGTGTATGCAGACTGGTTGCATGCTGAGGGGCAGCCGACCATCCTGATCTACGGCCACTACGACGTGCAACCTGTTGATCCGCTTCACTTATGGGAAACACCTCCATTTGAAGCAACAATCCGTGATAATAAATTATATGCACGCGGAGCAAGCGATGATAAAGGGCAAGTGTTTATGCATAGTAAAGCGATCGAGGCATTAATGAATGTTGAAGGCAAACTTCCTGTTAACGTCAAGCTTATTATTGAAGGCGAAGAAGAGATCGGTAGCCCGAGTTTGGAGGAATATATCCAAAATAATCAAGACAAACTAGCGGCAGATTTCATCGTCATTTCTGATACAGGCATGTACGGACCTGGACAACCCGCAATTTGCTACGGTCTGCGCGGATTAGCCGGCGTACAAATCGATGTGAAAGGCCCTAAAGGCGACTTGCACTCCGGACTATACGGTGGTGGCGTTCAAAACCCAATCCACGCACTCGTCGAAATACTAGCTTCATTCCGTGATGCTGAAGGAACGATTGCGATCGATGGATTCTATGATCAAGTTCGCGACCTAACTGAAGAAGAACGCGCAGGTTGGGCAGCTCTCGACTTCGATAAAGAAGCAGTAAAAAAAGAAGTCGGTGTCAAAGAATTAACTGGCGAGCCAGGCTACACGTACACGGAACGCACATGGGCACGTCCTACACTTGAGATCAACGGAGTATTCGGTGGTTTTTCAGGAGAAGGTATTAAAACCGTCCTCCCTTCCGAAGCAGGAGCAAAAATCACATGTCGTCTAGTCCCAGATCAAGAGCCGGATGAAATCGTAGAAAAACTACGCGCGCACATTGCGAAACACGAACCAGTTGGCTGTGAAGTCACGGTAACTGAATTTGATAAAGGTAAACCTTACCTAACTCCATACGACCACGAAGTCATCCAAGCGGCTGGCAGAGCGTATGAGCAAGTATATGGCGTACCTACCGTCTATACACGCGGTGGTGGCTCGATCCCGATCGTTGCAGCGTTCGATGAAATCCTTAACATCCCCGTCGTATTGATGGGCTTTGGACTGGATACAGAAAACTTCCACGCTCCGAATGAACATTTCCACTTGGAAAATTTCGATAAAGGACTACGTGTCATCGGTAGTTATTATGGAGAGATTGAAAAGCTTGGGTTGTGATTGATTAATTGTGATTGATGAGCGGCTACGTTGATGGATTGAGCGTTCGCGGGGTTGTATTGAGCGCTCGAACGTGGCGGTTGAGCGTTTACGTTGATGGATTGAGCGCTCGCCGTGCTAGATAGAGCGTTCGACCGGATGGAGTGAGCGCGTGCCGTGCTAGATAGAGCGTTCGACCGGATGGAGTGAGCGCGTGCGGTGCTAGATAGAGCGTTTGACCGGATGGATTGAGCGCTTGCCGTGCTAGGTAGAGCGTTCGACCGGATGGAGTAAGCGCGTGCGTGCCGGATAGTGCGTTTGACCGGATGGATTGAGCGCTCGCCGTGCTAGATAGAGCGTTCGACCGGATGGATTGAGCGCTTGCCGTGCTAGATAGAGCGTTCGACCGGATGGAGTGAGCGCGTGCGGTGCTAGATAGAGCGTTTGACCGGATGGATTGAGCGCTTGCCGTGCTAGATAGAGCGTTCGACCGGATGGAGTAAGCGCGTGCGTGCCGGATAGTGCGTTTGCGGGGTCTTGATAGAGCCCCCTTCTTCTTCTTCATCCATTCAAAAAAAACAGGCTGCCCTACAAAGGGGTGGCCTGTTTTTCATTTCATTTCACTAGTATATCTACTTGAAGAGCAGTAATTTCCCGCTCTCAAGATTCCTCTTCTTCGTCGTCACTACTGCCAAAGTACGTAATGATTTCCTCTACTGGCTTACGCGGTGGGGCTTTTGGTGATGTATCGAAATAGCCGAACTGCAACATGCTGATGATGCGCTCGCCTGACTCTATACCTAGACGCTCGCGGAATTTCGGGTTGTCGATGAATGGAGGAGTCTTCCAACATGTACCGATTCCTTTATCCCAAGCAAGCAATTGGATATTCTGAATCAGTATGCTCGCTGCTGCATAATCCTCCAGCCGCTCTTTTTGGCGTACATCTTCAGGTACGATGACGAATACAGCTGCACTGGCAGTCGAGAACTTCTTCATTTGTTTTTCGAGATCCTCGTCAGAAAGCTGTTTCCAATTTGCTACACCGAACTCCTTCAAGACGTCCAAAAGCTCTTCATACTGTTCACCTGTTGCTACGATCAATCGCCAAGGGTTACGGTTTCCGTGGTTTGGGGCCCAAACAGCGTCTTCTATAATTTCTGGGATGATCTCTGGTTCGATCGGTTGTCCGTTAAAATTCTTAATAGAGCGCCGTGTAACAATGGCCTCTCTTACCGATAATGCTTGTTCATTCACACTCAACCTTCTCCTTTGCACTAAGTATCTGTTTTTCATTATACCCTAACTTAGTAGTCTGTTGCTAGAGGCTATGAGAAACACTTTGATGCAGAACTGGATAATTATGAGAAGTGATCATTAATTTTGAAGAAGATATACTTCGCATTTGGCGAATAAGCATAGGAGTCTTTATAATCCCACGTGCGATGATACGCGTTATACGTATGGGCATTGACGAGTGGATTTTCCCCGTCCATGGCAGTTACGATCGTCGTATGGTCAAAACGGCCGTCTCCATGGAAGTCATACGTAATAATATCGCCAATCTGTAATTCTTGGGGAGTTTTTACTTGAGTTGCAGTCAGCCCTTTTGTAGAAGTTGCCAAGTACCAGCGCAGCGAGTGAGCGACGGTAAAGCTGAAGCTCCACGTACCTTTACGCATCCACCAACCCTTTTCTCGGTTTGGTTGTCCGTGCATCGGTGCTCCACCTGCTAACAGACATTGTGAAATGAAATTCGTGCAGTCATCTTCAAAACTTGGGAAGGCAGGGTTTCTGCTGTTCCACCAATTATCTGCATAGTCTACTGCCGCTTGTCGATTGTACAAAAAAATCCCTCCTTGCCATATCATATGACAACGAGGGACGTTCAATTAATGATGTAATACTTTTGATAAAAAATTTTGGGCACGTTCAGAATCGGGATTGGTGAAGAACTTGGCAGGTGTTGCTTGTTCCACGACTTTGCCATCAGCCATAAAGATGATCTCGTCACAAATTTCTTTGGCGAAGCCCATTTCATGCGTCACGACGACCATCGTCATACCACTTTCAGCAAGTTTACGGATTGCATCGAGAACTTCCGTAACCATCTCAGGATCGAGTGCGGATGTCGGCTCATCGAAAAGCATGACTTGTGGATCCATAGCGAGCGCACGCGCTATGGCGACACGTTGTTGCTGCCCGCCAGATAATCGGTTTGGATACGCGTCGAATTTATCGCCAAGACCGAGTGAAGTCAGCAACTCCTTCCCTCGCTCCTCCGCCGCACTTTTGCTTAGTCCTTTTACATTGATCGGCGCAAGTGTAACGTTTTGCAACGCCGTCAGGAAAGGATAGAGATTAAAGCTTTGGAAAACGAATCCGATTTCAGAACGCGCTTTATTAATATTCACTTTTTTATCGTGGATGGAAACGCCGTCTACTACTATTTCTCCGTCATCGATCGGCTCGAGCGCATTGATCGTGCGAATTAGTGTAGACTTTCCTGCTCCACTTGGGCCTATAATGGCCACTACGTTTGATTTAGGTACTTCAAGCGAGACATCCGTCAGCACTTGGTTCATACCGAATGTTTTATTCACATGTTTTATGGAAATCATATCTGGCACTCCTTCACATCAAGCTTCATGAATTTTCTCTCGCTAATAACTTTTGTTCGATCGCACGAATGATCATGGATAACGTGAACGTCATGGCAAAGTAAACGAAACCTATGAAAGTCCATACTTCAATGGAACGCATACTAGTGGCAACGAGGTTCTTCGCATTCAACGTCAATTCCGTTGCACCGATAACCGAGATCAAAGATGAATCTTTAATTAGCATGATGAATTGTGAAGCAAGTGGCGGTAGAACTCGTCGGAATGCTTGTGGCAAGACGATCAAGCGCATTGCCTGCCAGTAGGTCATACCTGACGAACGGGCCGCTTCCATCTGCCCTCTTGGCACACCTTGTATTCCTGAACGAACGATTTCTGCAATGAATGCTGCGGTAAAGACAGCTAGACCAATAATCGATGCCCAATAGGAACCGAGTTTCAAAAATTGACCAAGTACAAAGAAAATCCAAATCAATAGTACTAACAACGGTACACCGCGCATGACTTCTACATAGGCTGAGGAAAGAATACGGATAAATCCATTGCGGGAAATCCGGCCCATTCCGATGATAATACCGAGCGGAATAGCCAGCAATAATGCGATTGCTGAAATTTCGAGTGTTTTCAGCGCCCCTTGAATAAAGATATCCATATTTTGCGATATTACACTGAAGTCATATTCATAGCCACCCATATTATTCGCCCGAAACCTTATCTAGCCAGTCGCTTTCCTCAAACCAGCGACTTCTTGATTCCAATTCTTCCGGGCTATCCACATAGCTATGCAAGAACGAGTTCAACCATTGAATCGTTTCAAAATCATTTTTCTTCACTGCAATCCCTAGGTTTTCTGCGGACAACAAACCTTCGAGCTGGTGAACTTCCCCTTCATGCTCTAAGCGCCATACCGCAATAGCAGGTTCATCATAAACGACTGCATCCGCTTGACCTGAACCCATTGTTGTAGCTGCCAACGGGAAATCTTCATAATCTACAACTTCCGCATTTTTGAACTGTGACTTCGCAAGCAACGCGCCCGTAGTTCCGATACCTACAGCAATTTTATTGCCCTTGACGTCAAGTTCTTCCCATGACTTGATCCCTTTGCTCGCAGCCGGTACCATGATTGCCTGACCTGTTTTATAGTAAGGATTGGACATGCTAATGGACAGTGCACGGTCTCCACGGATCGTCATACCTGCGATGACCATATCCACTTCACCTATTTGCAAAGCTGGTCCTAATCCATCAAATGCAAATTGCTTAAATTCTACTTCCGTATCTAACGCTTCACCTACCGCGTTGGCTAGGTCGATATCGTAGCCGACAAACCCGCCTTCAATACTTTTCATTTCAAAAGGGAAATAACCTGGTGCAATTCCAACTACTAATTTTTTGTTGTCTTTAATATTCTTCAACGTGGATTTCTCTGTTGACCCTGCTCCTCCGTCGTTACTACTACATCCCGCAACGACCAATACTAGGATTAGTAATAGTGCTGTAAACATCTTCTTCATACATTTCCCCTTCTCTCTCTTCACTAGTATAAATATTCTAAATTAATACAATTATAAGATACTGACTAACAACTGTCTACAAGTATATGTATACGTTTGCTTGCATACTACATATATTGGACAAGATCTTATAATGGTTACTTCCTATATCATTTAATATACGTTATAATGAATAATTATACAATAGTAAATAGTTTCATTCTGCATGGTAAAGGGGAATATAGTAAGAAATAGTATCCTTTCCAATAAGAAAAGCGACAGTTCTTAGAGATTTCTCTCAAGAACTGCCGCTACTATCTTTATGGAGCATAGGGGGCTCGAACCCCTGACCTTTGCACTGCCAGCGCAACGCTCTCCCAGCTGAGCTAATGCCCCTCATATCTGATACAATATAGAGTATATCAACTGTTCGTTTAAAAGACAATAGGCAAGAAAGGTGGTTAACGTCATGCAACATGAAGAAAAGGAGTTGTCTGAAATTGTATCTCTGTGTGACTCCAAGGGGCTTCTGAATCCTGAATCAATAGGATACGCACGCAGCCCTTTAGTGAGAAGCAATCTAAGAGGACAGTTTATGAAAAAGAAGCGTTGGAATAATTGGTGCATTTACGGGGAAGACGTTTTATTGACTGCCTCGATTGTACACTTGGATCATAAAGTTATTTGTCTAGTTTACATACTCAACTATGAAACACAGCGATTCTATGAAAAACATGTAACCCTACCTTTTGGAAGACGTATAAAAATGCCTGAAGAGGCACTCGAAAGTATTAAGTTTGTGCATGACGATATTACGATTCAACTCGTCCACATGCAAGGTGAAACGCATTTATCCGTTATCATTCCTGATTTCGATAATGAAGTCTTGCATGCGGATTTGCATATTATTCATCCCGAGAAAGATGAATCTTTGAATGTGGTCATCCCGAAAAGTCGAGACTCATTCCATTTCACCTCCAAACACTCTATTATGCCAACTGGCGGATATGTACGAGTTGGTGATCGACGCTATGATTTCAATCCGTATTATAGTTTCGCGGTCCACGATTATGGTCGTGGTGTGTGGCATGCCCGAACGAATTGGGACTGGGCAATGGCCTCTCAACGTACAAGCGGTAAACGCGTCGGTTTAAATTTTGGTGGTAGTTGGACAGATGGTACAGGGCTAACGGAAAATGCTGTCTTTGTGGAAGGCACGATGCATAAATTTCATGAGGATGTAGTATTTAAAAGCAATAAAGCAGACCCGAAAAGTGCTTGGAAGATCCAAACGAAGTTTTCAGATGATATCCAATTGACGTTTAAACCATTCTTCCAATGCCCAACGCTTGATCACTATCTCGTCAGGAAAATGTCAATTACCCAACATGTCGGCTATTATCACGGAAGAGTTCGACTACCAAGCGGACAAGTCTTACCGATTCGACAGATGCTCGGTTCGATCTTAGAGCGCAAGTATCACTAATTACCCTTCTCTCCTACCTACAAAGAGATCCGCTTTTTTGTTTAAGTTTACTGTTTTAAGGTGATAATACAAGTAGTATACACTTTAGAAAGGGTGGCGCTTATGTCAGTAATGCGAATATTATCTATTGCAGGAGTTTCATCTATTTTACTTCTCGGAGGTTGCGGGTCAAAAGACAAGGCACCGGACAATGATGCTGCGGTTAGCATTGAAGACGAGGGTGAAGGCAGTACAATGAACACGGGTGACGGGTACGGTTTCACGGATTTCGATTTAACGATCAAGAAAGACGGCAAGAAAATTGAAACGGATTATGAGGATGTAAAGCCTGGTGACGCAGAGTATGTCAACGAGTTCCAGGAAGTGGATCTCGAAGGTAATGAAGCGATTGACGATATGCATAAGATGTTTATGGAGATTTTGATTGATAGTGGAACGACTAAAGATGAAGCGATTGATCGCATTTTACAGTGGTACGGTCTTGATGGGTATGACGAGTTTAAGTTGGATGTAGAGTTTGCAGATGACAAAACTCTTCATATTGATGAGAAGAAGTAATAGCTGTTACAAAATGCAGAATAAAGCGGACCGTTAATTCGTATATGAATTAGCGGTTTTTTGCATGTCTTTTTAATAATGGCTTAGTGTAAATAAAGTAAGTTGTACTAACCGAGTTAATTTGTAAGTCCTACGATCCCACTACTAATTGACAGTTGGGATTCGAACCCGTTGATCTACGTTGCAGCCGGACGCGTTCCGGAGGGCGGGCGGTGAACCACACTCCTCGCTTCGCTCGCTAGGTGTTTCACCTGTCCCACTGATCCTCCCGGAGTCGCCGGCTTCCACTCCGATCAACTAAGCGACTACGAATAAACCATGTTCCACAATCGCGCCCGATTCCAGAATAACCAAGACTTCTTAATCGAAACTTACCCCTTCGGCATCACACCTCAATTTGAAAAAGTATTTAATACTTTCATGCTCACTTTCAATAGAGCTATTGAGTTTCTGTAATGTCCTTTTTCCTACTCGTCTGTCAATTAAAGTAAGGATCTTTGTAACAACATCATGTGACCTTAAAGATGCTTCTATTGGAGAGTTCAAGAACTCTTCTAATGCATCAAAAAAATCATATTGCGCTAGGATTCCTTCTGCTTTAATTACTTCATGAGCTTGCAATCCAACACCCAAATTTAACTTTTGGTCATCGATATCATATTCAATATTTTGTTTTTCCCTAATATCACAGTCTTTTCTATACATTGTTCTTTCGGCAGTAATTGTACACATACTTAATATTTCTTTTTTATCAACTGTAATAACAGCCCTTCCCAACTGGTCATGGGCTTTGCGATAATTAATAATATGAAAGTCAATCCGACCTTTTAATGAATCACAGGTGAAACTTTTTAATTGTTTTTTTACTTTACTCCATTTCGGACTATACATTTTTTTACCCCTATATCTTATAAATTTTACTTCGGCTTGTTTAACAATCTATAGCCCTATTGTTGAACGGGTGCAAATCCTTATTCCAGAATTGCACCCGTTTGCATTGGTGTCGGTGACCAAAGGACTTGATAGTTTCAGTTGGAATTTGTTAATCGTGTCTTCCATGGATTAGTCTTGAGATAAATGCAACCAACTTTCAGTATTGATTTCTCGGATTCTGTATGAAGATCCCACGACCTCCAACATCCTTTGATAAGTTTCAGTATTGCAAATGTCGTCTGCATACTCGTATAATTTTACATCTACATATTCTTGTATAATGTAATTTGTAAAAGAACTATTGTTAACTAATAACCCGAAAAACTCTCTTAACATAACGGAATCATCTCTTTTTAAAGGCTCATCACTTAAAAAGTAAATTCTAAACACATTAACTATTTCATTTAAGTCTTCTTCGTCTAAGAAACAAAGAGGATCTAGCTTTTTGTCTTCCTCTGTATAAGGTTTCCGAGTATCTTCGATGATGACATAAGCTAATGCTACATTATCTTTAAAAAAGCGAAAAATCTCTAAATCCCTTAACATTAATTTTCTAACAACTGAAATCATTTTCCACCTATCCTAATATAATTTTAGACCCTATATGCGAAATAAATAGCAAATTCATATTCAGCAAAATGGCCCTTTAAGGGCTTAATCCTTATTCAAGTATTGCACCCGATTGTTTATATCTATCAGTTTTTCATTTCTCAATATTTTATTTTGCATCCCTATTCTCTTTTCCACTTAATAAATATAAAAGTGCTAGAAAACCCACCAATAAAAGCACATTTACGGCAAATGGATACCCCTTCGAGTAATTTGTAATTATAAAATAGATTTCCAGCGGAATAAATAATAAACAACAGATAATGTATACTTTATTCTTCATCTACTACTAGCAACCCCAAACTTTATGCGTTGTACCTTTATTATAATATGGCCCATTTAACGGCATAACCTTTATTCCAGAATTGCCCCCGTTTGTGACGAAGTTATTAGCTTTATTAATCACTAAAGTTCTCAAATAGATTCTTTAATTCGCTTTCGTCATACAAAACGTCACCATCACTTATAAACTTTTCAATCTCCATTGAACCATCGTCCATAAATTCAACTTCCCAACGCTGACCTGGAACGGCAACCTCCACCATAATTGCCTCACTTCTGACCTTACTCAGTCTATAAAATATTTTTCTTTCCTCTAACTCATTGAGGAAATCATTTAGTTTTTGGGTCTCCATTAAAATCACTCCTTAGAAGCTATTTTCATCAGTTAAATGGCCCATTTGCGGAATAACTCTCAGACAAACGGGTCGATTTATCTGAGAGTTATTCCATACGTCCAATATACACGACTTCTTGACATAAGGTCTGACCTTGTTTTTTATATTTTGTTCAGTTGTTAAGAATACTACTTTCCTTTTTTCTGAAATCCATAATAACAATAGTTGCTTGTAGCTGGAGATTCGGATCATCGCTTGCCATTTCATCAATAATCAACTCTTCACCTTCATGGAAGAATTCAACTCCATTACTCAATAAGAAAAAACTGCGAATACTTACATACCCCGCCAGAAATAATGCAACTGTCTATTTCAATACATTATGTACAACTCTATTTTTTACGTCAAAATAACAGTTTAATTTAACATTGTCTAAAAAGGTTCACAAAAACGTCACTTACGTAAAAAAATCTAGGCATATATCATTATATTTAATCTCTATGCGAAAGGATGTTTTTATTTGCCTAGTAATAAAAAAGAAGGCATTATTTTCGGACTATTCATGTGTTTTGGAATGGTTCTGATTATGTCAGTTTACAACACAGCTTTACACGGATTTTCATCGTATACAGTAGGGAGTGCAGCGATTCAATTTGTCATAACATTTGTTGTCGCTTTTATCGCGGAGTCATTCGTTGAACCGAAAGCAAAAAAAATGGCATTATCACTACCATATGATAAATCGAAAAAAACCAACTTTATTGTGGCACTTGCTTTATGTATGGTCCCTATGATGGTTCTTATTATGTCAGTATATGGACTTATTTTAACGGCGTTCATGACAGGAATAGAAGGTTCAATTTTCACGGCATACCTTAAAACAGTTGGTTTAAACATTATTGTGGCGATACCATCGCAGTTACTAATTGTTGGACCAATCTCACGTAGGCTATTAGTTAAATACATTAAACCATCGACAGAAAGGCCAAAATCAAAGCTGGTTCCAACACGTTTCAAGGGGTAAATCCCGAGGAACAATCAAAACGACCCTTACGGTCCTCTGGACGCCATATACAGCATTGAGTTGAATAAATATACCATTTTACCTAAACGATAAGCAGGTGAAAACAAATCACTCGTTTTTTTTGAATTTACCCATAAAATCAGCCAATGCTAAATGTAAAATATTCGATTTATTGAGACGTTCTGCTTCGCAAAACACCTTTAGTAGACATAACACCCGTTCACGGAAGTAGTTAATTCCATTACTTAATAAGAAAAGCTGCCATGAAAGGCAGCCGATTGTGGCATACTAATAGCCTTTATCAACGATATAAAATAGCTACATAGACACTTCCAAAACTAGCAGTATATTTAATATCAATCACTTCAATTTCAGGATAAGATTCAAGAAAGTTGTTTACTTTTTGATTAAATCCAATGCTTTACATAGCAGTAAAGGAGATGAACTTCAAAAAAAACCACCTACCCTTTTCATTTCATTATTCCACTAAGTGGCCCGATT
>NZ_PDZB01000069.1 GCF_002743335.1 Sporosarcina sp. P32b | reverse complement strand
GGATTCATATCCATTACGACTAATTTCACGTCCGCTCCATATTGATACAGATAATCTTTAATCGTATCTTTTCTACGATTTGGCAAGATGTCGAGTGGTTCATGCGTATCTGCATTCGCAATGATGAGTTGATAGGTACCTGCGTCTGTATCGCCTTTATATTCATCGATGGCAATCGCTTTAGGAAGCCGGACACCCGATACCATGTGTTGCTTTGCCACTTGTTGAAAGCGTCGGATGATTGTAGAACTGGAAGTTCCTAACGTCTCCCCAGCTTCTTTAAACGTCTTGGCTTTGATGCATCGGACTTGTGCTACTAGATTCCATTCTTTTGAAAACCGTTGATACTTATCAATAAAAGATGCCTTTTCAGAAAAACGTTTTCCACAAGCACACGCGTATCGACGACG
>NZ_PDZB01000068.1 GCF_002743335.1 Sporosarcina sp. P32b | reverse complement strand
GAAGGCGCCTGCTGTGGTAGGCGTAGCGAGGAGACAAAGACAGGCGAACTTCCTGTCTCTGGCTCCTCGCGAAAGCCATCCACCAGCGCCGTAGTGGGGACAATGGACTCGCCACTTACATAGACAGCTAAACCACAACCTCCTGATCAAACAAGAAACAGAAAAAGCACGGGCAAGAACCGCAACCCATTGCCGCTTATTACGCACAATTAACAGAAACGTAATCCGTGGTCACATACGCACTAATGTCTTTTAAAACAACTAACGGAACTGCCCTACACCCAATCCAACGAAGGCGCCTGCTGTGGTAGGCGTAGCGAGGAGACAAAGACAGGCGAACTTCCTGTCTCTGGCTCCTCGCGAAAGCCATCCACCAGCGCCGAAGTGGGGACAATGGACTCGCCACTTACATAGGCAGC
>NZ_PDZB01000067.1 GCF_002743335.1 Sporosarcina sp. P32b | reverse complement strand
TCTTTAAACGTCTTGGCTTTGATGCATCGGACTTGTGCTACTAGATTCCATTCTTTTGAAAACCGTTGATACTTATCAATAAAAGATGCCTTTTCAGAAAAACGTTTTCCACAAGCACACGCGTATCGACGACGTTTATAAAATAGACACGTCAGTCGTTCAAACCACTTGAGATGCTTAATCTTTTGGAGCCGATAATCATGTACTTTCTTGGTACGCGCACCACAACTAGGACAACGATGGAGTTTCTTTGGTAGTGATACATGTAAAACGATTCGCTCTCCATGTTCCTCTATCTTTTCAATGAGTACATCTTTTAATCCTGGAATATTCATGATAAAATTCATATGCACGTATCACCTTTCTCTTTGACTTGTTTCTCGACAATTCAAGTATAAAAGAAATTGGTGATCACGTGCATTTTTTT
>NZ_PDZB01000066.1 GCF_002743335.1 Sporosarcina sp. P32b | reverse complement strand
TTCATCCTAGCGATAGGAATCAGAAGGTTAAAAAGATTGCTTGAATCGCATACATGCGACTCGGTTGATTACTTGATTACTTTCAATGTCGTTTTATCCAGTTTTCAATGAACAAATTATTGGTGGAGCCTAACGGGATCGAACCGTTGACCTCCTGCGTGCAAGGCAGGCGCTCTCCCAGCTGAGCTAAGGCCCCGGGATATATAAAAAGAGAGATGTTATGGTGGGCCTAAGTGGACTCGAACCACCGACCTCACGCTTATCAGGCGTGCGCTCTAACCAGCTGAGCTATAGGCCCCTCTTTCTATGTATGAAGATTACATAAACCTTCAAAACTGAACGCAAAACGTTAACGTGATAGATCGAAGATCTATCTTCCGAATGTTTCTTCCATATTTCAGGCAAGAAAACATAATCCTTAGAAAGGAGGTGATCCAGCCGCACCTTCCGATACGGCTAC
>NZ_PDZB01000065.1 GCF_002743335.1 Sporosarcina sp. P32b | reverse complement strand
CTTCTAATCTTCTTTTCACTTCTACGACATCATCTGTCGTCTTCGCCCAATCAAACCATTCACAATACGCTTCTTTCAATTCATAAGCTGTTTTCAATTCCTCAGACATACCTATGTACCGATCACGATACCACCTTGTTTTATCATGTAGTTTCCTACTTCGTTTATACAGGACATGTCGCATCCGTTTACACTTCTTGCGATCATACGCATGCCATTCTTTTTGTACTTTACGTCGTACCTCATCAATGGCCCAGTAAATATATCGACAGAAATGAAAGCGATCTGCGACGATAACGGGACGACCTAAAGCTTTTCTCACCGCTGCTTTAAAGCTCGGATTCATATCCATTACGACTAATTTCACGTCCGCTCCATATTGATACAGATAATCTTTAATCGTATCTTTTCTACGATTTGGCAAGATGTCGAGTGGTTCATGCGTATCTGCATTCGCAATGATGAGTTGATA
>NZ_PDZB01000064.1 GCF_002743335.1 Sporosarcina sp. P32b | reverse complement strand
CTTTGTCTCTTCGCTACGCCTACCACAGCAGGCGCCTTCGTTGGATTGGGTGTGGGGCAGTTCGGGTAGTTGTTTTTACTCGTTGAAGTGCTGTCGGATTACGTTTCTGTTAAGTTGCGTAATAAGCGGCATTGGGTTGTGGTTCTTGCACGTGCTTATTCACTTCCTGTTTAATCAGTATTTTGTGGTTTAGCTGTCTATGAAAGTGGCGAGTCCATTGTCCCCACTTCGGCGCTGGTGGATGGCTTTCGCGAGGAGCCAGAGACAGGAAGTACGCCTGTCTTTGTCTCCTCGCTGCGCCTACCACAGCAGTCGCCTTCGTTGGATTGGGTGTAGGGCAGTTCGTATATTTCTTTTTCAAATAGCACAAAATCAGTTTACCAAGTCGCAAATTTTCCTGCTCTTAGAACCACAACCAAAATAAATTCCACTCAGTAGCGCAGGCACAACTGCGGGGTAGGCCGTGGCCAGGAGACAACTGGCAGCACCACCGCCAGCTGGCTCCTGGCTGTAGGCAATCCCCCACGTGCCTG
>NZ_PDZB01000063.1 GCF_002743335.1 Sporosarcina sp. P32b | reverse complement strand
GGAAGAAGTTCAGTGACATCGTGATATTTATTATGTATTACTTGCAAAAGAAGTGTAGGAACTGCCATTCACACTATCCAACGAAGGCGCCTGCTGAGGTAGGCGTAGCGAAGAGACAAAGACAGGCGCACTTCCTGTCTCTGGCTCCTCGCGAAAACCATCCACCAACGCCGTAGTGGGGACAATGGACTTACCACCTACATTGCCAGCTAAACCACAAACTACTGATTAAACAGGAAAAGAAAACGCACGTGCTAGAAACACAACCCAACGCCACTTATTACGCACTGTTATCAGAAACGTAATCCATAGTCACGCACGAAACCACTTTTAAAAAAACTACCCGAACTGCCCTACCCGCAATCCAACGAAGGCGACTGCAGTGGTAGGCGTAGCGATGAGACAAAGACAGGCGCACTTCCTGTCTCTGGCTCCTCGCGAAAGCCATCCACCAGCGCCGTAGTGGGGACAATGGACTTGCCACTTACACTGTCAGCTAAACCACAACCTCCTGGATTAAACAGGAACAGAAAAAGCACGTGCAAGAACCACAACTCAGTGC
>NZ_PDZB01000062.1 GCF_002743335.1 Sporosarcina sp. P32b | reverse complement strand
GATAAATTGCGTATCTTACCCAATCTAGAAACGCGGTTGACGGAAAGACTAGGCGGCTGCGGGTCTTTGGCACTTTTGTTGGGGTCGTTGCTCGACTGGTGGTTGGGTACTGAAGTTAGTGAGTGTCTGCTTTCTAGACCCGCGCAGGCACGTGGGGGATTGCCTACAGCCAGGAGCCAGCTGGCGATGGTGCTGCCAGTTGTCTCCTGGCCACGGCCTACCCCGCAGTTGTGCCTGCGCTACTGAGTTTTATTTATTCTGGTTGTGGTTCTAATAGGAAGAAGATCAGGACATCGTGATAGCTAGTATGTATTTCTAGCAAAAGAAGTGTAAGAACTGCCGTACACCCAATCTAACGAAGGCGCCTGCTGTGGTAGGCGTAGCGAGGAGACAAAGACAGGCGCACTTCCTGTCTCTGGCTCCTCGCGAAAGCCATCCACCAGCGCCGAAGTGGCGACAATGGACTCGCCACTTACATAGACAGCTAAACCACAACCTCCTGATTAAATAGGAAAAAGAAAATGCACGTGCAAGAACCACAACTTAATGCCGCTTATTACGAACTCTAAACAGAAACGTAATCTGATAGC
>NZ_PDZB01000061.1 GCF_002743335.1 Sporosarcina sp. P32b | reverse complement strand
ATAGTGATAGGTAAGCCTTTGAAGTTATCGCCAGCTTTTCCCCCACTTCACACCGTACGTGAAACTTTCACTTCATACGGCGTTCCAACTAATCCAATTCGATTCAATCATCAAACACATTTGAATTTGTTACTTCGTCTGTGTTCCAATTCTTTCGTTTCAATAAGTCGGTACCGTCCGTAGAAGGTGAACCTCTATTAGTCTTACAAGAACCTTATTAATCGTTTAAGAACTGTCTTGCATGGTTGAATGAATCTTTTACTAGTCTAGTGGCTATCCCTCCACGTTCGTTACACGCTTCAACGGTACTGTGCCACCACTTTCACTGATATGAAGAAAAGTTATATAGTCGCTAGTCTCACGACTATTTTCCTTTTCACCGTTTCACTGGGAGTAAGCCCTCCACGTTATCAGCTTACAATGTTGAATTATATCTATTATGGAACAGACTTAGGTGCTTCCTCTGAGCCTGTTAGCATCGCATGCGCCTCTAACACAAGATGGATTTTTATATTGTCGATTCTTACTCATCCACAGCTAACCCTACATTTGGTAGTAAATACATTTCTATATAACGCGCGTCTAGACCCGTACATTC
>NZ_PDZB01000060.1 GCF_002743335.1 Sporosarcina sp. P32b | reverse complement strand
GGCTCCTGGCCACGGCCTACCCCGCAGTTGTGCCTGCGCTGCTAAGTTTTATTTATTTTGGTTGTGGTTCTAAGAATGATAAATTGCGTATCTTACCCAATCTAGAAACGCGGTTGACGGAAAGACTATGCGGCTGCGGGTCTTTGGCACTTTTTGTTGGGGGCGTCGCTCGACTGGTTGTTGGAGATGGAAATTAGTGAGTGTCTGCTTTCTGGACCCGCGCAGGCACGTGGGGGATTGCCTCCAGCCAGGAGCCAGCTGGCGGTGGTGCTGCCAGTTATCTCCCGGCCACGGCCTACCCCGCAGTTGTGCCTGCGCTGCTAAGTTTTATTTATTTTGGTTGTGGTTCTAAGTAGGATAAATTGCGTATCTTACCCAACCTGGAAACACAGTTGGCTAAAAGACTATGCGGCTGCAGGTCTTTGTCACTTTTTGTTGGGGGCGTCGCTCGACTGGTTGTTGGAGATGGAAATTAGTGAGTGTCTGCTTTCTGGACCCGCGCAGGCACGTGGGGGATTGCCTCCAGCCAGGAGCCAGCTGGCGGTGGTGCTGCCAGTTGTCTCCTGGCCACGGCCTACCCCGCAGTTGTGCCTGCGCTACT
>NZ_PDZB01000007.1 GCF_002743335.1 Sporosarcina sp. P32b | reverse complement strand
TTGAACTAAATCAAGCAAGGCGAAGCCGCCGCGCTCAAACATATCTTTAAACGCTCTATTTAAGATGTTATCCGCTCAATCCCCACGCCCGCTCGCTCTATATGGCCATCAATCCGCTCTATTAAAACGAACCAGCGCTCTATCAAGCCAATAAACCGCTCACAACCCCTAAAATCCACATGACTAAAGACATATTTTTAAACAAATACACACGGGAAACCCCCATTTAACCCCTGAGTTTTGAATTCTCTCCAACAAAACCACCCCAAAATCTAATTTCACCCCTAAAAATCTACTCAAAATCGAATTTATCCCAATACTTCCCAACAACTCACACTCTTGCTACAATGAATACACGCCCCACAATCCATAATAGGGAGGTGAAACAACATACTCTACAAAACGCGCACGATTCCCAAATTGATCATCGGTCAACAGGCGCTTCTCAAACGCTTACCTGTCAATCACGACAAGTACGAAAAAATCCGCACCGACTTCTACAACGGCAAAGCGGGCTTCGGAGGGGAGAGGGAATTCGACTATCAGTTACGAGATTTCATTCCGCCGTATCCGCACGCCATCCTCCACGACATTTTCCTGAAACACGAGCATGCCTATTTCCAAATCGATTCCATCTTGATTACCCCAAGTGTGATTATTCTGTTCGAAATTAAAAACATCGCAGGTAAATTACACATCAAACAAAACCCGACACAATTCATTCGCGAATCAATCAACGGGGAACGCACCGTTCTGAGAAGCCCGATCGAAGAAATGGAACGCAAAAAACACTACTTCGGCAGCTGGCTAAAAGCGCGCAACATCGACATCCCCCTCGTCGACTACATCGTCTTCGCCTACCAAAACGAACTCACCATTGAAAACACATCATCCCATCGGCTCGTATTCTCGTATGAAATCCCCAATCGTTTAAGGAATTTAGAAATGAAAGAAGATATTTTAAACGCCAATCAAATCAAGAAGTTAGCGAATGAACTCTTAAAGACACACCGCCACTACGATCCGTTTCCACTGATCGATAAATATGCACTTTCCATAAAAGATCTAGCAAGCGGTGTCACGTGCCCGAATTGCGAGCAATTAACGATGCTGTGGCGGACTAGAAGTTGGCAATGCCGTGCGTGCGGCCATATCGATCGCCACGCCCATCATGCCACGCTAGCGGAATGGTATTGCATTGGCGGCGCGCAACTCACGAATCGGCAATTCCGCCACTTTACCAACATTCACTCCCGCCACATAGCGAAACGAATGCTAGCCAACCCCTTCACAGAAATGACCGGTAAAAAGCGCAACGCCATCTACCAACTCTCTCCGAGACTTCTCCAAACAGAAAAGCTGAATTTGTAAAGCAATCAAACCAGCGCATAAGCTTTCCATGCGCTGGCTTCTTAATGAAAAACATTGTGCGTGCTCAATATTTTTCTCTATCCGCTCAATCTCCACGCTGATCCGCTCTATCCAACCCACTCAATGCTCTATCCACCCAAATAAACGCTCTATCCAGACAGAACTCCGCTCTATGAAGTCGAAAATCCGCTCATACCCATCGGCCAACCGCTCGTAAGGGGACCCTGCTCTCCTAAACTCCTGCACGCTCAATGTTTCCCGCTATCCGCTCAATCTCCACGCCGATCCGCTCTATCCAACCCACTCAATGCTCTATCCATCCAATCAAACGCTCTATCTAGATAGAACTCCGCTCTATGAAGTCGAAAATCCGCTCATACCCATCGGCCAACCGCTCATAAGGGGACCCTGCTCTCCTAAACTCCTGCACGCTCAATGTTTCCCGCTATCCGCTCAATCTTCACGTCGATCCGCTCTATCCAACCCACTCAATGCTCTATCCCCCCAATTAAACGCTCTATCTAGACAGAACTCCGCTCTATGAAGTCGAAAATCCGCTCATATGCATCGGCCAACCGCTCATAAGGGGACCCTGCTCTCCTAAATTCCAGCACGCTCAATGTTTCCCGCTATCCGCTCAATCTCCACGCCGATCCGCTCTATCCACCCCACTCAATGCTCTATCCATCCAATCAAACGCTCTATCAAGACAGAACTCCGCTCTATGAAGTCGAAAATCCGCTCATACCCTCGGCCACCCGCTCATAAGGGGACCCTGCTCTCCTAAACTCCTGCACGCTCAATGTTTCCCGCTATCCGCTCAATCTCCAAGCCGATCCGCTCTATCCAACCCACTCCCCGCTCTATCCACCCATTCAAACGCTCTATCAAGCTAGTAATCCGCTCTTTCCGGACAAATATCCGCTCATACCGACCAGCCAACCGCTCATAAACCAGCCTCACATCCACCCCCAATCGACAAAAAGCAAATTCATCTAACATATTTCACCAATACCCCTACCAAAACACCTGCCAAATCCCGTATACTTTAACAAAAGGAGGACGTTTATATGAGTCTAGTTAATAACAAAATATTATTCTTAAGTACTATAGCTACGACGGTCGCGGTATCTGCAACGGGAATCGCCAATCCTGCACCGGTGGAAGCCGCGAAGGCCGTGACTTTTAAAGACGTACCCGAGAAACATTATGCCTACGATGCTGTTACGTATATGGCGGCCAATGACATCATTAAAGGGTATGCCGACAATACATATCGTCTGAACAAACCGGTCACGCGAGCTCAGGCTGCCAAGATGATTGCGGTTTCCATTGGGGCGAAACCGAGCCATGCGTATAAAATGGATTTTAAGGATGTAACGAAAGACAATGGGTCGTATGATCATATCCGCGCGTTGACACAGAGAGGCTTGTTTAAGAACGCGGAGAAATTTAATCCGAATAAACCACTGACTCGCGGACAAATGGCGAAACTATTAGTCCTTGGCTATCACATCGTCACGGATGATAATGATTTCATTATTTTTGATGATGTCCATAAGAGCAGTGGGGCATATGAATACATTATTACGATTGCCGAGCTCAATATCACTACGACGCGTCCGGGTGGGAAGTTCAATCCGAATGATCCAGTCACGCGTGGCCAAATGGCGGCATTCTTGTACCGCACGATGCAATTTGATGAAAATCGCAAAAGTGGATTGATTACGTATGATAATCAAAAGAAGGGCTATGTCGATAAAGATAAAAATTTGATTAAGCCGAATCCTAATAATCAAAAACCGGCACCTGAAAAGCCAAAGCCAGTACCACCGAAGCCAGCACCTGAAAAGCCGAAACCAGTACCACCGAAGCCAACTCCGAAACCACCAGCAGCAAAACCTGAGCCGCCAAAGCCGACACCGGTACCGCCTAAACCAGAACCAGAGCAACCTTCGTTAGCGGCACAGGCGATTATTAATGTGAACGTCAAGCGGAAAAATGCGAAAGTTACGGATTTGCGAGCGGATCCAGCACTTAATCGAATGGCTAGTGCGCGAGCGGAAGATTTGGCGAAACTCGGGGAATTATCACATATTACGCCAACATACGGCACGCTTGTGGAGATGTTGGACCAATTTGATTATAAATGGACGGCGTATGGGGAAAACATTGGGGCGGGCTTTAATGACGCGATGGAAATCACCAATGCTTGGTTAGGGTCGCCTGCGCATAAGGAGAATCTCCTAAGTCCGGTATTTACGCATATGGGAGCAGGCACGGCACCCGATCCAGATGGTAAAATCTATTGGGTGACACTATATTCGAAAAAATAATTATAGTTAGCCGCTTAACCGCTGGTGTATAGGGTATAGTGAAAAGATACATACTTTTACCAACCCCACCGAATAAAGGAGGAAGCGCAATGAAACAAACCCTTATTGCAGTAGTAGCTATTTTCGCCTGGCTCTGCATAACACCCGTCACCGAAGCCGCGACTCTTGACGAAGTGAAAGAAATTGTCGATTTGTACTATTATGGCGACCAGCCTACTAATCTTCGCAGTGCGAGAAATGTCACCGAAGTCGTACGTCAGCTCGATGAATACTCGGTGTACATGACGCCAGCTGAATATAATGAGTATCTCAATCAATACGCAAGCGTCAAAGCACCCACGCAAGTCGCAGCTATCCCGGCGCCGTACAATCAAGATAATGTGAGTTCACATATGATGTACGGAAACGTCGGGTATGTGAAAATCAAGACGTTTTCAGCTCATTTACAAGAAGACGTCAACGCCCACTGGGGACGTTTGAAAGCGGCAGGAGCGGAGAGATTAATTCTCGACTTACGTTTTAATGGTGGCGGCTACGTAGACAGCGCCGAACAATTACTTGGCTTCTTCCCGAAAGTAAAAGAAGCGTACAAATTGCAAACGCGCATGGGTACACAATCAGGTAACGTCGTCCCAGCGAAAAATCAATTCCCAGTAGACACATACGTACTCGTCAACCGCTACTCAGCGTCCGCTTCTGAAATCGTGGCAGTTAGCCTCAAAGACCAAAGCGCAGCGAACGTAGTAGGGGAGACGACAAAAGGAAAAGGTAGCGTCCAGTCGTTATTCGAATTAGAAAACGGCGGCGCACTAAAACTTACAACCGGTCACTACACAGGACCTAAAGGAACGCCCGTACAACATAAAGGCGTCGAGCCGAATATCAAAATGAAATCAGGCACAGAGCATACAGGTATGCACAAACGTCTTGTCACATCAGACTTGGTTGCAAAAGGTTATAAGTTGACCAAAGGACCAACTGACGTACCGCAATCAAAAGTATTCAATGTAGAGTTCACGCAAAAAATGAACTTCGGTCCAGCGAAAAGTTTCAACAAGATGGAACTTGTGAAGTTCGGAAGCGTCTCAATACAAACGGCTAAAAAAGCTAGTGATGAGAAAACGATGACGATCCAGCCAGCTAGACCTATGGCGCTTGGGGCTGAGTATATGCTCGTTGTTCACCCGGGCATAGCAGGGGCTAACGGGTTGAATGTGGTGAAAGGGACGTATACACCTTATACCGTGCAAACGCGCGTACCGGCACGAGCTAAATAAATTGGTCGTAATGAATAGAAGTTGTTATACTGTATAGATAGAATAGATTTAAACCTTATGTACTTCTATTAGATGGAGTGACGGATAAGGCAACGTGGATCGACGCTGCAGGCGGACGCTTTCCCATGGGCTCGCGGTGAGCCAACCAGTTCGCTACGCTCTCTTTGGTTGTCTCACCTGATCGAGCTGATTCATCGGGAAGAGCCGTTACGAAGAACGGCTTTTGCGAGTGAAAGCGCAGCGTTAGGAGCACATCTTTGCACTCGCCGCCTTCCGCTTACGATCCACTGTGTATTCTTTTGGAGTTTTTGAGGAAGAGCGTAAATACTAGTGTACTCTATCATTTTTAAAGCAACTATTAAAATCCAGGGATGAAGAGATTCATCCTTTCTCTTTGAGTTTAAATGTATTGAGATCTTGAACTGAAGGCCTCGACACAAAGAAAAAAGGGGTAGCTTTGTGCCACCACACTGTAAGTAGGATCGGAACGAAAGGCGGCGACTCCCGCGGGAATAGCATGAGCCTTGAGACCCCGCAGGGAGCAAAGCGGACGAGGAGGGCTCAAGCCATGCCCGCAGGAAAGCGTCCGCCTGCAGTGCAGATCCAATACCCAATCCAAAGTCTACCCAGGCTTTTACTAACCACAACCTAAAACAAGAAAGCGAAGGTATCATACACTATGGAAAAGAAATTATGCGTAGTAGGCCTAGGTTACATCGGCCTCCCAACTGCCGTCATGTTTGCAAACAGCGGCCTGCAAGTACACGGCGTTGACCGTAACGAACGCGTCGTCAATCTGATCAACAACAAACAACTACATATAGAAGAAAACGGCCTGCAAGAGCGTTTGGAGAAAGCCGTAGACGCAGGACACTTCCAAGCATCGACTACACCAGTAGAAGCAGATGTCTACATCATCGCCGTCCCGTCACCGATCAACCCGGACAACACAGCGAACCTAGAATTCATCCGTGCGGCAACCGCATCGATCGTGCCGTTCGTCAAAAAAGGCGCACTCGTAATCTTGGAATCAACAGTCCCACCAAAGACTGTTGAAAACATTATGCTGCCTGAATTACGTAAAACAGATCTAATCATCGGTGAAGAATTATTCGTTTCTCACTCACCGGAACGCGTCATTCCAGGTAAGATTTTCGAAGAACTAGTCAACAACGACCGTATCGTTGGCGGTATCAATGCGAAATCAGCGGAAATGACGAAAGATCTTTACGAAGTGTTCGTCAAAGGAACGATCCATCTAACGGATGCTACTACAGCGGAACTCGTTAAAGTAATGGAAAACACGTACCGTGATGTCAACATTGCATTCGCGAATGAACTTGCAAAAATCGCAGAAGGTATCGACGTGGATATTTGGGAAGCAATTAAGTTTGCAAACTTCCACCCACGCGTCAATATCCATACACCAGGCCCAGGAGTCGGCGGTCACTGTATCGCAGTCGATCCATGGTTCTTAGTAGAGCTAGCACCTGAAAAAGCGGACATCATCAAAAAAGCACGTCTAACAAACGATGGTATGCCAATGTATACGGCGAAGCGCGCACAGCGCTTGCTACAGGAATACAATATCGAAAACGGTAAAGTGGCGGTTCTTGGTCTTGCTTTCAAAGGGAACGTCGACGACATGCGTGAAAGCCCATCAACGAAAGTGATTGATTCACTGCTAGAACTTGGTCTAGACGTCGTATCATTTGATCCGCATATCAAGGAATTACAACATTCGACGCAAGTTGCTACGCTTGAAGAAGCAATCGGTACAGCTGATCTTCTTCTATTAACTACAGACCATGACCAATTCAAGGAATTGAATCCAGCAGAGTTGCAGACGAAGCAGCCGAGACCGATCATGTTGGATACGAAAAATGCTCTCCAAGCAGATAAATGGGAACAAGCGGAATATCGCTTCTTCAAATTAGGAGATGGCAAAAAAGAGGGGCAGCTATACAAATGAAAGAAGAAATACTAGGCGTCTCCGTCAACACCGAGAACTACGATGAACTCATTCCAAAAGTCTTCGAGAATATCGAAGCAGGAAAGAAATCACTCATCGTGGCGATCAATCCGGAAAAGCTCATGAAAGCAAAAGAAGATCCAGAGCTGAAAGCATTGCTTAACCGAGCGGAATTTCAAATTCCGGATGGCATTGGCGTAATTCTCGCATCTAAGCTAAAAAAAGGTCAGATCCGATCTCGTGTTACAGGAATCGACATGATGGACCGCGTCGTACAGGAAGCCGCTGCACGCGGAAAACGTATTTTCCTCTACGGCGCGAAACCTGGAGTGGCTGAAGAAGCAGCGGCGAAATTACAAGTGATGCATCCGAATATTCAAATCGCCGGTGTCCAGCACGGTTATGAAAAAGATGTCCAAGTTGTAATCGACACGATTAATGAAGCGAAACCAGATATCTTATTCGTTGCAATGGGTTCACCGAAGCAAGAGCAGTGGATTGAACAACACCGCGATCAGCTACATCCGATAGTATTCCAAGGAGTAGGCGGATCATTCGATGTGCTAGCAGGGAATATTAAAAGAGCACCGGCAGTATTCCAAAAAGCAGGTGCTGAGTGGCTATATCGATTGTTGCTTGAACCAAGTCGGATCAAGCGTCAGATGAACTTGCCGAAGTTTTTGGTTGAGGTATATAAGAAGAAGTAAGAACCGGATTAGGTGTTTTTCACTCTAAGTGGGGGATGAATCGGGAGGATAGGTTTTCCCCTCCCGTTCCTCTTACATATTCACTACCCTAGCTATATTACTATCTTGTAATCTAGTTAAGTTAATGATAGAATCACACTTGTAAGAATAATTTCCTCATTGTATATAGCACAATATGTGCAAAGCGTTACGGTTGGTTGACCGCAAACAAAAAAGCTTGAACAGTTCCCATCTGTTCGAGCTTTTTTGTTTGTTTAAAAACATATGTATTGCTAAATAACTATATCGAGCAATACATAAAAAGATATTAATATTTCTATAGACTATTTATCCGATAGAATATGAGTCGAATTACTTGGAAAAACTCACTATTAGACTATCATGTGTACTAATATTTAATTGACTTTCAGCTTGTTCTTATCTATACTTTAATATGTAATGCCTACTACTTTCATACATAGGTAGTAACTGGCAAAAACAGAATCATCAAGGAGGAAATTATTTAATGGCTAACCAACCAACGAAATATCGCAAGTTTGTAGTAGGGGCTGCTTCAGCTGCACTAGTAGCATCAGCAGTAGCACCAGTTGCATTCGCGGCTGAATTTACAGATGTAAAAGACAACAACTCACACAAGGCGGCAATCGACGCACTTTCTGACGCTGGTGTAATCTCAGGATATCCAGACGGAACGTTCCAACCGAACAAAACTCTTACACGTTCTGACGTTGCAAAGTTAATGGGTAAATGGTTGATCGCACAAGGATATAAAGTGCCAACTGATTACAAAACTAACCCACGTTTCACAGATTTAACTTCTAAATCTAATGATGAGCTTCTACAAATGGCTGCAATAGTAAAAGACAACGGCGTATTCAACGGTAACGATGGTAAGCTTTTACCAGCTGACAACATTACTCGTGAAAACATGGCTGTTGTATTAGTGCGTGCTTTAAACACACTAAATGACTTCGACCTAGTTGCTTATGTAAAAGAGCAAGACTGGAAAAAGGATGTTACAGATCTTAATAAAGCAAAAGCTGAAGCACGTCCGGCTATTGACGTATTAGACTTCTTCGATATCACAAACCCAGCTGCACCAGTATTCAACCCAAAAAATACAACAACTCGTGGACAGTTCGCATCATTCCTTTACAAGGCAGCAGAAACGAACTATGACGAAGTGAAAGCTGAAGATATTAAAGTTGCATCTGCAAAGGCAACAGATTCTAAAACAATCACAGTTACATTTAACAACGCTGTGAAGGACACTTCAAAAGCTAACGTTGAATTGCTTCGCGGGACGTTCAAGCAAAATGCTACAGTTAAATGGGCTGACGATAAGAAATCTGTAACTTTAGAAGTTCCTGGACAACTTCAGACTGCAGATTACACAGTGAACATCACTGGCTTAACTGAAAAACCACTTACTAACACAGTTAAAGTAGAAGCACAAAAAGTTGATTCTATCGAAATCTTGGATGATTTGGCAGTACTAAGTGCTGATGGCAAAAAAGCTACAGTATCATTCATCGTAAAAGATCAATATGGTGTAGATGTCACTACAAACTCTAATTTCAAGGTCACTACTGGGGATACTGATAATCAGAAGATTGTAGGAAATACAGTAGAAATTACAAACGGAACATCTGAAATTAAAGCGGATTCAAAAGTTCCAGTAGTACTAATTCATCAAGCAACAGGCGTTACAGCAACTAAAGTTGTAACTGTTTCTAAAGCATCAGCAGTAATGGAAATTGGTGTTAAAGGAATCTATGATGAAAAAGGTAATACAGTAACGTTGAATGAAGATACAACAGGTAAACAATACCTAGTGCTTAACTTGGTTGACCAATACGGAAAGAAAGTTACAGATGCAAAAGCTGTTGAAAAAATGATCGTAACTAATACTAATTCAAGCGTATTAACACTAGCAGCGAAGCCTGAAATCAAGAAAATCGGTAACGCTAACGAAGCAGTTGTAGAAATCTCTGACATTAAGAAAGCTGGCGCTACAAAAGCTATCCTAATTTCTTCTGCAAATGGAGCTACAGCTAACTTCGATATCGCAGTTGCTGAAACTACACGCACAGACGCTGTTGCATTATCAAACCCTGAAAATGCAATCCTTGGTGAAGACGTTCTACTTCCACTATCTGTACAAGATAAAGAAGGAAAACAAATCACGGATCTAAAAGTATTGAAAGCTGCAGTTAAAGGAATCAGCGTTACAAATGGTGAAGTTGTTGTTAAAGACGGCAAAACATTCGTAAAAGCAGATACTGTAAACAAAAAAGCAGGAGACTACGTAACGGTACTAGTTATCTCTTCTACTAATAAAACTGCTTCAGTTAACGTGAAATTGGAAGCTGCTGCAGTACCGACAATCATTACTGGCGTTAAATCTCCACTAGTGGTTAAAGGAACTAAAACTGTAACAGCATCTGATTTAATCGTTAAAGATCAGTATGGCCGTGACCTTGCAGCTGCAAAAGTTGGAGATTTCACAGTTGAGCAAGTGAATACAAACTCAGATATCCTTTCAGTAAGCGGCAAAGACATTACTGGTAAGAAAAACGGATCTGACAAAGTAAAAATCCAATTAGCTGGTAAGCCAGATTCAGCAATTGAAGTATCTGTTCAAGTAACTGACGGTAAAGAGTTCAAATCTTATGAAGTAAAAGAATTAGGACTTCTTGATGTTAAAGCTGAAAAAGCAAACCCATTAGCAATTTCCGGTGTACTTGCAGATGGCGGTAAAGTAGCACTTAATGCTAATGATTACAAAGCAACTACAAACATTTCTGGAGTAAAAGTTGTAGATGGCAAATTAAGTGTTGCAGCTAAAGATCTTGAAGCTGTATTTACAGTTGACGGTAAAAAAGTTTCTGAGCGTGATGTTAAAGTGACATTCACAATCAACAACGACGGTTCAACAGTAGAACAGACGTACAAGATTTCTAATGCAGCTCCAGTAGTAAAAGACTTCTTCTTCACTTCAGAACAATCTAATGTAGAAGTGGCGAAAGAAATCACTATGCCTGTAGATGCAAAAGGTACTTTCACTATTGCAACTGCAATGCAAAATGACAAGGTTATCCAAGTGGTAACAACTGATCAGTTCGGAGCGAAAGTTCTTAAAGCGACTCCTGATACAGCTAAGGTAACAATCGTACCTGCAAACGCTTCTGAAGTGAACATCACAAATAACGGTACGTATGCAGCTCAAGCACAATTGGCTGATAATGTATCTAAAGCTGAGTTAACTGTAAAAGTTAATATCGGTGGAATTACTAAAGAAGTAAAAGTAAACTTGACTCCTCAATAAAACTAAACGAAACGTTACTATATAAGCTAGTGTACTAGCGAAATTAGTGGAATTTGACCTCATAGACTATACTTTAATTAGTTTTTGTTCTATGAGGTCATTATTCTAACTGTTATGTTCCAATTATTCGGTGAAGTTCCGATTCTTGCCAAACAGTCTATATGCAAGTGCCTAATCCTCCTGGGTCCAGTGATGCGCTGAATTCGCAAAAGGGACTAAGTCAGGTGAAGTCGTACTCAGTCGAACTGAGGCGGGGCTCTTTAAAAGGCAACTACGGTCAGGAAGACGAATCCGTGTAGGCAGGGTGAGGTAGTGGGTGTCGCGAAATTAAGCTAGGGGTTCGGCACTCATCCTATGATCTGAAATGGTAATAGGAGATTAGTATAATTGACTGTTAAACTAGTCTTTCTCACGCCTGGATAGTGGAGACCTACGGTTGTCAAAACAAGGGATGGACGTAACGGAACGTTTGAAGTCTTGTCGGAAGAGGTGTTTCAGCACCGAAGATGCCGGTAAGATGGCAGCGGGTTCATAGTAGTGTCGATCGTCAGCCGTTTGGACTTGCATGGTAACATGTGAGGAGGATAAAACTGGCGGGAGCGAAGGAACCTAGTCAGTGGTAGTTATTCTAATAAGCTTATTTCCCCAAATCTAAGCTTTGTAAATGCAATAGAGCCCAATCAGTATTTTCTGATTGGGCTTTACTGTTACATAATTTATAGGCATATACGCATTAATTGTCTATTCCGGGTAGGGTACACGATGAAACAGTCAATAAATTAGAGTGTCAAAACTGCTGACACACTCGGTATACGATCAAAATCTCCTTACAGCATTATTGGTCGCGGGAGTCGGGAAAAGCGATGTGCTACTAAAATCGATACTTTTTCTACTAAAGTAAAGACTTTATTAAAGAATCAGCCTTCTGATCGTTCACACGGTTAGAAGGCTGATTGATATTATCAAACATAAAACACAAAAGTAAGCGCTACCATAGGCGGTATTATCTACTTTGATAATAAAAAGTAAAAGTAGCACATTAACTCGTTACTTTGCTCATGTTTTCTTCGGGTATCGAAAGAATCAATTTCGAATTAAAACAAACAATTCTTTATATTGTTATTGTAAATAAATATGGATGTACTATACTTGTTTTGGGGAAGTAAGATAATATTGGAAATAAACTGACGGCACGCCGTATGCGATCAAAGTCGCTTGTGCGGTGTAGGCCCTATCGAAAGCCGCTTGAAGCGGTATAAGACGGGAATAGCGAGGAAGCAAATGCAATAAAGAACTTCATTAAAGCGTTTAATGTAAACTCAGCATTCGCTGATACGGAAGCGCTTACAAAAATGGGTCCTAGAGTAACGGGGACACAAGCAGAGAAAGACGCATTTAAAATGATTGCTGACCGTCTAAATGAATACGGTTACAAAGTAGAACGACAAGAGTTTGACCTACCTGAAAAGAAAGAATCGGTGTTTACACTTGGGGATAGCCTGATTGCGAGTGCAGTAGCGAATAATTCCGTAGCGACAGACGCTAACGGTGTGACGGCACCTCTATACTTTGCGGAGTTTGGAGAAGAATCCGATTTCAAACCAGAAGCAGTAGGTAAAATCGCGTTGATCGCAAGAGGTGGAGGCGTAACGTTCCAAGATAAAGTGAATCGTGCGCAAAATGCTGGTGCTGTAGGTGTAATTATTTATGACAACGCAGAAAAAGAAACACCATTGAGTTATTCTGCAACATCTACCATTCCGGCAATTGGGATTACAAAAGCACAAGGTGAAGCGCTGAAGGAGAATTCTACTGACAATGTGAATATCAAGGTCAATGTGTTAGGAAAAGAGACTTCAGAAAATATCATTGCGACGAAATATCCGGCTAACGGTAGTAAAAACAGCGAAATAGTTTATATTTCAGCGCATGTTGACAGCGTCCCGGGTGCGCCAGGAGCGAATGACAATGCGGCAGGTACAGCGGCGGCGCTCGAGTTGGCACGCGTGTTAAAGGATCAGCCGTTAGACAAGGAACTTCGTATTGCATTTGTCGGTGCTGAAGAGATTGGTCTGGTGGGTGCAAGAGTATATGCACAATCACTAAGTGCTGGAGATGTCTCTCGTAGTATTGCAAACTTCAATATGGATATGGTGGCGACAGCATGGGAACCTGCAACAGCTATCTATACGAATACGGTAGATGGTAAACCGAACTTGGTTACGGAATCAGCAAACAAAGTAGCTAAAATTATTGGTACGCCATCAGAGCTTGTGTTGTTCAAACGTGGATCTTCGGACCATGTGGCATTCCACGAAGTTGATATTGCGGCAGCAAACTTTATCAGAAGAGAGCCTGGAACACACAACTTGGAGCCGTACTATCATAATGAGACTGATGTGATGGAACACGTGAGTAAGGATCGACTAAAAGAAATGATCGATTTAGTTGGTGGAGCAGTTTATAGCGTAGTTAGACAGCAGAAGTAAATTGGTTTTATAGGTAGGTTTAGAAGAAGTCTTCTAGTCGTGCATGAACGATTGGGAGACTTCTTTATATTCGAGATTACTTGTACAATCCGTGAAACAGTCTATTCTTTACGATAGTCAGTAGTTAGGAACTATCTTTAGCATGGGTATGCCTTTCTGGAATTTCTTTATATACGTTTAGGTTGAGTTCTGAGTAAACTAAATAGTCAATTATTATCATTGCTTGTTTCCAATCTATTGTAATAGAGTAAGGATAGGGGAAATAAAGTGTAGAAAACTGCCGCTGATGGCACGCCGTATGCGATCAAAGTCGCTTGTACGGTGTAGACCTGTATGAAAGCTGCGAGTATGCAGTATAAGGCAGGAATAGCAAAGATCAAACGGTGAATGGAAGCGCGTTTTCAGGTACGGAAAGTACTCCGAAAGTGTATCCAGGTAATGTAACGGTTTCTGTCACGGATATGGATAGCTTGGAAAATGCTATTGTAGGGGGGGATCTCATTCTAACCGGTACTGCTGGAGAGTCACTATCATTCTCCAACATTCAGGTCGGAGGCAATCTAGATGTATCAAATCTGGATGGAGATTTGTTTAATTTTGACGGTGTAGATGTCAAAGGCGATACCATTTTGTAAGTACCAAACAAAGCCTTCTGTATTTCAGAAGGCTTTATCTATCTACCTAACTAATGAAATCGAGGTGTGGTAATTGAAAGGTAAAAAAGTATTGCGTATGAGCCTGATGTTTTTCTTGGTGTTTAGCTTGGTCTTGCCGACGACTCCAATGGTACAAGCTGCGACCGGAGCAACAATCGCTGTAAAATCGGGAACGATCACAGTTGAAGAGGCGCGAGCGAATAATGAAGGAACTGCGACCGTCTCTGGATATATTGTAGGGTTTGTTGTATCTGCGACAAATGTTGTACCAGTTGCAACGGGAGATACGAACATAGCCATTGCAAGTAAAGCGGGTGAAACGGACGTTACGAAGATGTTGTTTGTTCAGCTTCCAACTAATTTACGCAGTGAATGGGGCTTGCAAACAAATCCTGATTTAGTAGGACAGCAAGTTCTTGTAACAGGTAATTTGAAAGCGTACTTCACCAGTCCTGGATTAAAAGATACATCTGCCATCACTTTCGCAGATGCCCAACCAGAACCGGAACCAGTGGAAGTCATTAGTATTGCAGCTGCTCGTGCTAAGTCGATCGGCGAAACGGTTTCAGTGAAAGGAACAGTTACTGCTCGACTGAAAAACTCCATCACGATTCAAGATGGCGAGGCAGGTGTCACGCTACGTCCTACTAGCTTAGATGCGCAAATAGGCGATAAAGTAACAGTTGTCGGGAAAGTGGCTGAATATAAAAACTTACTGCAGATTGACGGAGCACAGCTAGTGGAGAAGACCGCAGGCGCAGTACCGGAAGCAAAAGTACTCACAGGTGACGCTGTTGGAGAAGCGGTAGAATCTCAATTGGTCACAGTGAATAATCTTACGCTTTCCGATAAAGAAGCGGGACCAGGCTGGGCGAACTTTGCTGCAACAGACGGTAAGGGAGACTTGCTCGTTCGGGACGAAAACGACGACTTAGGCTTAGAAGCAGGGATGACTTATGACTCGGTGACAGGTATCGTTCAGCAATTTGAAGATAGCTATCAGCTCATCCCACGGGATGAGCTCGATATCGTAGCAGATGTTACGGTAGTGAGACCAGTCGGAGCGAGTCCCGGTAGTGGAACATTTGTAGAAAACGTAGAAGTGTCGTTGAAAACGAGAGAGTCGGATGCAACGATCTACTACACGTTGGATGGATCAGCACCCACAATTGATTCGAAGAAATATACAGGGCCATTCCAATTAACGAAAGATACACAACTACAAACGATGGCAGTAACACGTGATGGCCGTACGAGTGTAGTTCAAGTGTATGATTATACGATTACAGATGCATTACGCATCCATGATATTCAAGGCGAAGGCCATGAGTCTCCGCTTAATGGAAGTGCGGTCGAGGGAATCGAAGGAATTGTAACCTATAAATTTGTATTGTCGGGTTCTACGTATTATCACATCCAAACGCCAGACAACGAGCGTGACGGCAATTTGAAAACGTCGGAAGCAATTGTGTTGTATAGCGGGCGTGACGCGTGGAATTTAAAGACGGGTGATTTAGTCGAAGTAGATGGACAAGTAAGTGAGTATGCGATTGACGGATATGCCGATCGTCAGCAAACAGATTTGAAAACTACACAGATAAACGTACGTGAAGATCAGGGCGGTAAAGTACGTGTGGTAAAGAAAAATGTGGAACTCCCTGAACCGTTTGTAATTGATGAAAGCAATTTACCAACAGATGCCGTACTAAGTGAAGGTCTAAAAGAATTTGATATTGAAACATATGCAGGGGATTTCTGGGAAAGCCGTGAAGCAATGCGTGTCGAAGTGGGCAATGTAAAGTCCGTAGGCCCCCAACAACACGGTGACCTAACGACTGTCCTAGAAAGTCGTAAAACCGAAACGAAAAGCGGTGGCGTTCTTTTAAAGAAAGATCAACCGAATGCAGATTTGATTCAATTCCGTTTAGAACCGAACGATGAAGCGAGAAACTTCGAAGTGGCGACAGGTGATAAATTCAAAGGGCCGATCGTCGGAGTAGTAGGCTATTCATTCCAGAACTACAAGATTTACGTAGATTATGGAGAAATGAAAAAGAAATTTGTTAAAGGATATGCGGTTCTTGAGACGACTACGATTGTGAAGAATAACAAAAAGCTGACAATCGCTTCGTACAACTTGGAAAACTTCTCGAACAACAAGAGCACGACATCTAATGATAAAACACAAAAACTAGCACGTGCATTTGCGAAGGATATGCATAGCCCCGACATTATAGGGGTAACAGAAGTGCAAGATAACAACGGTCCGGATGCTGGCGGTCCTGAAGCGAATGAAAGTTATGAGCGCTTGATCGATGCGATTGTTACAGCGGGAGGCGTTCAGTACGAGTATGTCAACATCGATCCCGTTAATAATCAAGACGGTGGACAGCCGAATGCGAATATTCGCGTAGGCTTTTTGTACAACCCTGAACGGGTGAAACTTAAAGATGCTCCACATAGTGATGCGATGACGGCGCTAGGATATAAAGATAATGGATTAACGATGAATCCGGGTAGAATTGATCCGTCGAATCCTGCATTTACTAGTAGCCGTAAACCTATAGCAGCGGAATTCACGTTTAATGGAGATGACGTCATTGTCATTGGAAACCACTGGAATTCAAAAGGGGGAGATACACCGATCTTCGGTGCGATTCAGCCACCTGTCTTAAAGAGTGAAATTCAACGTAAACAAATTGCGCACATCATCTATGATTTCATCGCAGATGTGAAAGAAAAGAATCCGCATGCAAATATTGTTTCACTTGGTGACTTTAACGACTTCCAGTTTGCGGATGCACTCAAGATTCACGAAGGAGAACTGATGACGAATCTGGTCAATAAAGTACCGGAAGACGATCGGTATTCTTATGTATACCAAGGAAACTCCCAAGTACTAGATCACATATTGGTTTCGAATAATATGGTGGAAGAGGCAGAAGTGGATATGCTCCACGTAAATGCGGACTATACCGATATGGCGGGTCGTGCAAGTGATCATGATCCAGTGATGGTACAAGTCGCATTAGTCAGTTCGTCACCAAAAGTAGAGAAATTCTATAACTTCAAATCATTTAAGACGAATAAGCTGATCATTAATAAGACAAGCGTCGATGTACAGTTGGACGGCCAATCCGTTATCCGTGAAGTTATTTTGTTTACGGGTAGTTATGCGAAGTTCCAAGGAGAAGGATTTAAGAATGTGACTGTGCATGTAAAACCAGCTCAGGCAGAAGCTATTATCGACTTTGCAGGTACGCATGTGAAGAAAGTAATCATAGATGGAAAGAACGTGAAAGAAATTCGTGGTGCTGAAAACGTTCAAGAAATTGAGTATATGAATGGTGCTTCCGCTGAAACAGTGAAAATAGTGAAAAAGAAAGAGGAACCCGTTGCGGTTTCTCTTTCTTTTTTTATGTAACTACGGTGGTTCTGAATTCTCAGTACGTAAACCCTCGAAGCCAGACAAATAACACTTGTCCATTACAAGAAATACACTATACTAATAGTAGTTGGCATAGTTTCAACGTATCAAAAATATAGGGGGTAGAAAAGATGAAGAAAACTACAAAAGCATCACACAAATTGTTTAAAGCGACATTAGCGACAACAATGGCAGCAGGAGCATTTGTTGCAGCGGTCCCTATGGAAACAAGTGCAGCGGTAACGTTCACGGATGTAAAACCTGGCGTGCACTATTATTTACCGGTATTGGAACTAGCAGATCGTAAAGTGGTAAAAGGGTATAATGACGGTACATATCGTCCGAATGCTTCAGTAACAAGAGCACAAGCTTCTAAGATTTTAGCTCACGTATTGGACTTGGATACGGTAAATGTTAAAGATCCAGGCTTCGCAGATGTGAAGAAGTCTAGCGAATACTATGGTCCAATTGCGGCGCTTGCTCAAGGTGGATACATCCAAGGTTACACAGAAAACGGTGTGAAGACATTCAAGCCGAATGATAACTTGAGACGCTCACAGATGGCGAAAATTCTTACATTAGGTTTCGCATTGGATCAAAGTCCATTAGCTGCAAATCGTTTTAAAGATGTAAAGCCAACTGACGCATATGCGGGCTATGTAGCGGCGCTATTGGATCTGGATATTACAACTGGTACAACGCCTACTACATTCTCTCCGAACGGATTAGTAACAAGAGGACAAATGGCAACATTCGTCGTACGTACAGAAGTAGCGTTGAAAGATGAAAATGCACCTGTAGAAAGAGCTGGAGACAAGTTGTTGCAAAGCACGATCCAAGCGGAGCTGTCAAAAGTAAATACATCTACAGACGCGGTGTATATTGCGCTAAGAGAGAAAACGTTCAACGTAACTGTTAAGAACCCAGCAAGCACATTTGGAGAATTTGGTGAAGCAGTGAAGCCAGTATTTAACTCTATGAAGGAGGATGCAGTTGTTAATAATGCAACGGTATCGGTTATGTTTGGTGGGAAAGAAATTAAGGTAGAAGCTAAGAACATTGATAACAGCTTGGACTTCGATACAGTGTTCAATAAAGTATTGGCTAAGACAGGTTTAACACGCAATGCAGCGTTAAACATCTTACAAGGTCAGACAGTCAAGTTGACAGTAGATGGCGCAATTAAATCTCAACCATTCAACAGCACATACGAATTTAAATTCTAAAGTGAAGCACCTTTTAAAATAGTAATAGTCTCCTTGAAGTTTTAGGAGGCTATTACTATTTTGTCTGTAGTATGCTAACCACTTGGTAACCTGCTATCAACCGCACTATGAATCTGTTAAAATAAAATGAATAGGAAGAAGCAAGGGAGGTCCACATGAATAAAGAACTTAAAGTTTTCCTCATCACGTCATTATCCATTATCGTTTTAGGCGGTATCTATATTGTGTATCATTTCCAATTCAAAGAGTTTGAGGCGGCAGATAAAATAGGAAATCAGACTGTAGAAAGCCCGTCTGACACTACACAGCCCGATGAAAGTGAACTTCTTATTGAAGGAGAAGCACCAAAAGGCGATAAGAAAAATGGACAACCATCAGAAGGTGCATCTGATACTAATAGTGGAAACGCAGAAGATGAGCGAGGGACGGATAGATCATCGTCAACAGGTACAAATGGAGGAACAACAACTTCAGGTTCCAACACGACAGAGGATGGTACAGGTGCCACGGGAAGTAATTCATCATCAAACAGCCAACCGAATGATGGAAAGCAGTCTTCTTCAGGAAACCAAACAACCTCAACGGGTGACACTACGAGCGATAAATCCGTAACAGGAAAAACAGATAAGAAACAATCCGTAGCACAGATTAAAAGTAAATATCAACCAACTGTCAATAACCTACAAAGTGAAGTGGATGGCGAGCTTAACTCACTAATCAATAGTGCGAAAAAAGAGTACAGCACGAAAATAGCGAATGGTGAAAGTGTGGATTACGGTTATTTCTATAATAAGTACATGTCATCTATAGCGGGACTAGAAGCGCAGACGGATGCTGAATTTAATGGCATCATGAGCTCGCTTGAAAGGGATTTGCAGGCCAATGGCCATAACAAATCGAGTTCTCAAAGCATGCGCGATGAATACGAAGCACAAAAGAACGCACGTCGTAATAGTATGCAGAGCGAAATCATGGGGAACTAAATAGAAAAAACGACTAGTTTAAAGGAGTTCCTTTTAAACTAGTCGTTTTTCATTTTTTTGAACGAGGCCATATGATGAGTTGCAAAACAAGCAAGAACGTCAGTGCACCCGACATATCCAGTAGGACGTCGCGAAAAGTGGCGGTCCGTCCTCCTGTGAAATATTGATGGGTTTCATCTATGCATGCAAGTAGTAAAGTAGAAGCGCTTGCAATGACGAGTCTAGGTAGACGGGAAGGTAGGGATAAGAAAATACCAACCGCGAGTAGACCAAACAATATAAAATGTGCAGCTTTACGTAGTAGAAATTCTACAAAATGATAATATCCACGTTCTCCTACGGAAATGGTGGTATTCCAGTACGGGATGGACAAGGCGGATAGTGCGGTTTCAAATGGCTTGTTGGGTAATACGTTTTCTAACGTAGGAATCAAGGATTGTTGTTCATATGTTTGACTAGAAGAAATAAATAAACTGCCGATAATACATAGAACGATAATAAGAGCGGAGACTTTTTTCATATAGCTATTATATCATAATAAAACAAGAAGCTTAGATTTAATTGGAAATTCGATATTTTTCATGTCGAATATATGTTATGCTATGCTATAATATGCACAAGTTTGCCGAAAAGGAGCAATTTTACAACATGGAAGAAACGATCAGTTTACAAGAGTTATTTGCAACATTGAAAAAACGTCTTGGTTTAATTATAGGAACGACAATAGTAGCGGCCATTATAGCGGCGGCTATTAGTTATTTCTATTTAACCCCTATTTATCAAGCCTCTACACAGATATTAGTCAATCAAGAACAAGTAGAGAAACAATCATTTGACTCTCAAGATATTCAAACAAACTTACAACTTATCAATACGTACAATGTCATTATTAAAACGCCAGCCATCTTATCCAAAGTCATAGAAAACTTGGATCTGGATACAACACCAGTAGAACTTAGCGATCAGCTTACGGTAAACAGTGAACAGAATTCACAAGTTGTCAATTTGACTGTGCAAGATCCTGAATCACATAAAGCGGTCGATATCGCAAATACCATTGCGGAAGTATTCCAGAAAGAAATTGTTAACTTGATGCAAGTAGATAACGTAAATATTCTATCGCCTGCTGTCTACGTGGAAGATCCGAAGCCTGTTAAGCCGAATAAAGAACTGAACGTGGCAATTGCAGCAGTCATCGGTCTCATGATCGGAGTAGGAATAGCATTTTTACTTGAATACTTAGATACTACTGTGAAAACAGAGAATGATATTGAGGAATTGCTCGGTTTACCAGTGCTTGGGCTAGTCAGTCCAATCTCTAACAAAGAAGTGAACACAGCTACCAGAGCTTCAAGGAAAGGGTCAAGTGGACATGTTAAAAAAGCGCATATTTAAAAAGAAAACACAGACGAAACAATCGGTCGCACGTAAATTAGTCACGGAAATCAGCCCGAAATCGGTGGTATCCGAGCAATTCCGTACGATCCGAACGAATATAAACTTCTCTATGCCGGATCATGATCTGAAATCGATTCTCTTCACATCAGCAGCACCAGGAGAAGGCAAATCCACAGCGTCAGCCAATACCGCAGTGGTCTTTGCGCAAGAAGGAAAGAAAGTGCTCCTAATTGACGCGGATATGCGAAAACCGACTACGCATTATACATTCTCTCGAATGAATGCAACGGGTCTATCCAACTTATTGACGCGTCAATGGAAACTCGAGGACGTGATCCAGCAGACGGACATTGAAGGACTCGATTTAATCACAAGTGGACCCATTCCGCCGAACCCAGCAGAGTTGCTGGGCTCTAAGACGATGGATACGCTGTTAGAAGAGTTGAAAAAAATGTATGACATGATCATATTTGATGCTCCGCCAATATTGTCTGTGACCGACGCGCAGATATTGTCTAACAAAGCGGAAGGCACGATTCTAGTTTTGAATTCAGGGACTACGGAAAAAGAAAGTGTCCTCAAAGCGAAAGAAGCGCTTCTGTCCTCTCAAGCAAATATTCTAGGAACCATTTTAAATAACTTTTTACTGCAAAAAGACCATTATTACTATCAGTATTATGGAACCGATGAGTGAAAGGGCCTTGTGCCTTTTCACTTTTCTTGAATCAAGTAAAATGCAAGGAGGATCTACATGATTGACATACATAGCCATCTATTGTTCGGTGTGGACGATGGACCGGAAACGATTGAAGGGACGATGCGCATGCTAGAAGAGGCTGCGTCAGAAGGAATTACGCATCTAGTCGTCACACCGCATGCCTATAGCCCGCAATATCACGTACCTGTGAAAGAAGTGGAAAGCCAAGTTCGAATGATTGGGGATGTTATTAAAGCCGCAAACATTAACCTAACGCTATCTACTGGCCAAGAAGTTCGAATCCATGAACATCTCATCGCGAATTTATTGAATAAAGACATACTTACTATAGCAAACTCCCGTTATTTACTACTGGAGTTGCCTACGCAAAATGTTCCAGCATACACGGTTCGAATCATCCAGTCTTTACTCGAAGAAGGTATCGTGCCGATCATTGCACACCCTGAACGCAATAAAGGTATAGCGGAGAAGCCTGAGCGATTGGAGCGGCTTGTACGCCACGGTGCGTTGGCACAAGTGACAGCAGGTAGTCTTGCAGGTCATTTTGGGAAAAATATTCAGAAACTATCGATTCAGTTAATAGAAGCGAACCTGATCCATTCGTACGGATCAGATGCACATAATACAGATAACCGTCCATTCTTATTCAACGCAGGATTAGAAGTCCTTGGAAAGAAAACAGATATGGAGACGGTGGATATGTTGCTGTTGAATAATCAACGAATCATTGAAAATAAATTACTTGCCATTTACGAACCAGAAATCCCTGTTACTAGAAAGTGGTGGCAATTAATTGGATAGGCTGTTAGTATTGCAAGGGTGATTACTCTAAAGTAACTAGTAAATGAGGAAAAGATATGCAGCTTGAAAGGAGGAGCTTTTTTGACTGTTCGCAAACGAATGACTATGCTGATTGCGGCCGATTCTATTATTGTCTTATTGTCGATTTATATCGGTTATTTTATGCTTAATCCATTTACATCGATTATCTTTAATAAAATGTTGCTAATCAGTGCTATTACCATACAAATAGCGCACCACTTCTTTGCATGGTATTACGGCCTGTATCGAAAAGCTTGGTCGTATGCATCAATCGGGGAGTTAAAGTCTATTGTCAAAGCGGTAACATTCACTATCCTCGCAGTGGTAGTTGTCCAATTCACCCTCACACAGGATGTCTACGTGCGCGCATTGGCCATCACATGGATGCTACACGTACTACTAATCGGTGGATCCCGTCTGTCTTGGCGTCTAGTAAGAGATGTAGTAATCAGAGATAAAACTATCGATATGAAACGCACTATGATTCTGGGTGCCGGTCAAGCAGGTACGATGATCGCAAGACAAGTACTAAGTAATCCAGAATACGGCATGAAACCTGTCATTTTTGTTGACGACGACAAAATGAAGCAAGGTCTTGAAATTTATGGTATACGTGTATGTAACGGTACAAAGAATATCCAACAACTTGTAGATATGCACGATATAGATAAAATCGTTATTGCCATTCCCTCCCTGGGAAAACAACAAATGAGAGATTTAATGAAGCTGTGTGTCGAGACAGGCGTCAAAACACAAACGATTCCACGCATCGAAGACTTGATGACAGGAAGAGTGTCCGTTAAAGACATGCGCGACGTCAAAATCGAAGATCTACTTGGGCGTGATGAAGTACAACTCGATATGCACGCCATTGCCAAAAAATTAACGGGTAAAACAATCCTGATCACAGGAGCAGGCGGTTCGATCGGTTCTGAAATTTGTAGACAAGTATTGGAATTCCGACCGAAGAAATTGATACTACTCGGACATGGTGAAAACTCAATTTATACTATAGACATGGAACTGCGTCAAAAGGTTTCGCCTAGTACAGAAATATGTCCAGTTATCGCTGACGTGCAAGATCGTACGCGTATATTCGATCTAATGAGTGAACTGAAACCAGACGTCATCTATCATGCGGCTGCACATAAACACGTACCACTCATGGAAGATAATCCAATGGAAGCTGTTAAAAATAATATCTTCGGTACAAAAAACGTAGCAGAAGCCGCTAGATTCTTTGGCGTCTCCCACTTTGTTCTCGTATCGACTGACAAAGCAGTGAATCCACCCAACATCATGGGTGCGACAAAGCGCTTTGCTGAAATGATAGTGCAAAATTTAGCAAAAGACAGCGAAACAAAATTTGCAGCTGTACGATTCGGCAACGTCTTAGGTTCACGAGGTAGCGTTGTACCTCTATTCAAACAACAAATTGCTAAAGGTGGACCGATCACAATTACCGATCCAGAAATGACGAGATACTTCATGACCATTCCGGAAGCCTCACGCCTAGTCATTCAAGCAGGAACACTTGCGCAAGGCGGAGAAGTGTTTGTACTGGACATGGGGGAACCGGTCAAGATTGTCGACTTAGCGAAGAACTTGATCAAGCTATCTGGCTATGAGGAAGATGAAATAGAAATCAAATACTCTGGCATTCGTCCAGGGGAGAAGTTATTTGAAGAATTATTGAATGAAAATGAAAGACAGAGTGAACATGTATTTCCAAAGATTTATGTTGGGAAGGCTACACCGATCTCAGAGACAGAGCAGCTTTATGTATTGGATAAGTTGCCTGGTATGAACAATCTAGAGCTGAAAGAGACGCTTGTTGGGTTGGCGAATCGAAAGTTTGTGGAAGCGCCGTTGAGAGAAACAGAGGCGGAAGCATTATAGAATTCTTGAACGATGGGAGGTTAGGTATTGTTACATATTACATTCGATTTTTTAAAAGCTAGTCAGTATTTTGGCAATTACAAAGTATCTTTTTTAGAACAGGCGGTAGAATCGAAACGAGAACAAAAGCATAGCGGGATTAGCGTTCATATGCATTAACATTATATGTAAAGAATGGAGTGGCATATAAAGAGTACAGCAAAAAAACACGAAGTCATGGGTATTAATGAAATATAAAAATCATGTAAGACTATAATTCCGTCAACAGGACTTGGTACACGGTTTTATATGAAACCAAAGCGATACCAAAAGAAGTGCAACGAACATTAGACGAACTGACTATTCGATATGTTGCAATGTGGGTTTAGCTTCAGAATTTCAGATGTTATTGTGATCACAAGTAAAAGCAAGGGTTCCATTAAAAATCACTTCGATATTTGATATGAGGTAATAGATAGCCTAATGCAAAAAAAACTTGTTGGAAAAGGTATGGAAATTCTCTGCTGTGTGGATTTATTAAATTCGGCAGAAGTAAGCATGGGGCTAGGTTAAGCATGTTATTGTGCAGCATGATGCATCAGAGATATGCTAATTAATAGGAATATTACGACTAGGCTTGGGCTTCTGTTAATGATGTACAGACGATTTTGAGAAATAATATTCATTTAACCGGAATTGTTGAGTATTTGTTAGATGGGAAGTAAATAATCGTTTGAAAACTATCTAGAATAGCCTTAGCGAGCTACAATACCTGCTAACCTATCCACTATGTTGATGTATATACAAACAAAGGAAAAACTGAACTGTAAGAACAAGGATTAGACGGCGGAATTTGATTACAGAAAAAATTTAGTATTTAAATCAGATTCAATGAGTGTTGTCTAGAAATTTTGAAGACAAGTGATATGACATTGGAGAGAAGTTAAGTGGTATTATCATAAAAAATGAGTTTGTGTCTCAAAATGAAAAAGTTATTAGCATATTTGGTTTAGAATATTATTTAGTTGAAGCCGAGTTTATGTGGAATAGTTCTCAAGAGTGTTTTCTCTACCGTTAAAGGGAAATTAGCTATATTATTATAAATCTTCCTTTCGTGCATTAACTTTATGTCATTTTTTATCGTTATATTTTACTATTGCGTATCTCTGAAAAGATAAATTGAATGATTAAATGTTCAGCAGACTTAATGGTGAAAAACAGAAGGACAAGTTGACTCTTTTAGTGATTTCATTATTCACATTAACTTTAAGGATTATTGCAATAGTCCATTACCTTTTTATTTGGCTTGGTTAGAGTGAGTAGTCTCGGGGGAATGAGAATTTTGATCATGTTTACATGAGAAATAATGTGTGATAGCCGCTAGTATTAATCTACAAAAATAACTGGGTTCTCTCTAGTTGTATTATACTACTTGTAATAACTATAGATCTATCAAATAGTAGGTAATATGAAAAGACTAGGTTTGAAGTGATTAGCTTAAGAAAACATATATTGTAGTTGTTGTGATAGATTAATAAAACACAATGCGTTGAATACAGGTCATGGTTACCATCCCTGGTAGATCAGTAGTTCGTTGGGAGAGATTAATTCCAATGAAGTCCTGATTTACTAAGAGGCTGAAATAAGGTTTATTATAAATTGCGAAAGCCGAAAATAAAAAAGTGAGGTTAAATCATATGTCATATTTAGTAGTAGTTGCACATCCAGATGATGAGATATTAGGGGCAGGCGCTACCATGTATAAACTTGCTCAGGAAGGACATTCAGTAAATGTCTGCATTTTATCAGGAGAAGTGAATGCAAGAAATTATCGCCCGACTAATGAAGAACTTAATGAAGATTTACATAATTCAATGGAAATAATAGGTGTCGATAAAGTTATTTTAGGGGATTTCCCAAATATAAAATTCAATACAGTGCCACATTTGAAAATTGTTCAGTTTATAGAAAAAGCAATTATCGAAGCAAATGCTGATGTAGTGTTTACTCACCATCCAGCAGACGCAAATAATGATCATTTACATACTTCTCTAGCCTGTCAAGCAGCGGTAAGGTTGTTCCAACGGAGAAATGATACCCCATCATTAAAAGAATTGCTGTTTATGGAAGTGCCATCTTCTACAGAGTGGGGACTCAATAAAGCGATGAATCAATTTTCACCTAATACTTTTATAAAAGTAGGTGAAGTGGGTGTTGATAAAAAGTTAGAGGCTCTTGCCCAATATCGTGATGTTATGAGGGATTATCCTCATCCAAGAAGCAGGGAAGCAATTAAAGGCCTAGCTGCATATAGGGGTGGTCAAGCAGGTATGGTTTATGCTGAAGCTTTTGAAAGTGTATTCAGACGCGGATTTTAATTGTTTGGAGGAGGAAGTAACTTGGAAATGAAAATAGCATTTGCAACTTGTGTTCAATTGGGGAAAAGCTGCATTGAAGAAATTAATAGAATTGGCGGTCATATAGACTTGCTTATTACGCTCAACGATGAAATAGCTAAGAATAAGTCAGGGAGAATATACCTTGATGATATTGCCAACGAACAATCTACGCCACTATTGAAAGTCAATAATATCAACGATCCAATAGTAATAGACAAACTTAAATCACATGAAATTGATTGGTTATTTATTATTGGTTGGTCACAAATTGCAAAGAAAGAATTACTTGAAACTCCAACGCATGGTTGCATTGGAATGCACCCAACTCTATTACCAGTTGGTAGGGGAAGGGCAGCTATTCCATGGGCAATCATTAAGAAATTAGATGAAACAGGTGTAACGATGTTTAAGCTTGATGAGGGTATTGATACTGGAGATATTATTGGTCAGGGAGTCATACAACTTGATAATAAATCTACAGCAACAGGGCTTTATGAAAAAGTAAACGCTATGCATATAAATCTCATTTCAAAGTACTGGAAAGATATCGTTAATGGAAAAATCAACTTAACAAAACAAGATGATGCCAAGGCTACCGAGTGGCCGGGTAGAAAACCAAAAGATGGAGAAGTTTTAAATAGTATGTCGATGGATGAAGCTGATTGTTTGGTAAGAGCTGTTACCCACCCATATCCCGGGGCATTTTATAAAGAAGGAAATAAGATAACAAGGATATGGTCAGCCAAGATAAATAAAAATGAAGGTGACATTCAACTTAGTGATGGCTTCCTTGTTCCGATTGAATATGAGATAGAGGGATTATAATGGAAAATAAAAAAATACAAAAAACAGTGAAACGTATATTTGATATTTTAGCTTCCTCAGTCGTTCTTATTTTATTTCTACCTATTTGGATATTAATTGCATTATTAATTAAGATTACATCGCCCGGTCCTGTACTATTCTTACAAGATCGCCCTGGATTACATAAAAAAATATTTAAAATTTATAAATTACGTACGATGAAGACTGGTTCAGAAACCATGATAAAAGGTCAAGAGGTTGGGAAGAACGATGAGCGAATCACTTCTATCGGGAAGTTTCTTAGAAGAAGTAAAATCGATGAAGTACCACAAGTTCTAAATGTATTGAAGGGTGAAATGAGTCTAGTTGGCCCTAGACCTGAACGGATTGCTTCTCTAGAAGATTATACATATGAAATTGCAAAAAGGCTTAAGATGAACCCGGGCATGACGGGATTAGCACAAGTAAGTGGCAATATTCACCTTTCTTTAGAGGATAGATATAAATTGGATGTTTATTACGTTGAGCATTTTAGTTTATGGTTGGACTTAAAGATTATTATAAGAACGGTTGGTGTCGTCTTATTTGGCGAAGATCGATATATGAATAAGAGCATAGTTGAGATTGGTCGTCCAGAGGTAGCTGCATCCAAAGAGGAGACTGTTCCAAAATGAAGAAGATACTTATTACAGGGCTTAATAGTTATATAGGTACATCGTTCGAAAAGTGGGTTTCACAATATCCTAATAAGTATTCTATAGATAGAATTAGTGTAAGAGGTGAAGAGTGGAAGGAAAAGTCATTTGCGGGGTATGATGTCGTTTTCCATACAGCTGCAGTCGTTCATGATTTAGAAAATGATGAGGCTAAGTACTTTGAAATAAATAAAGACTTAGCCGTTAAGGTTGCAAAGAAAGCAAAACAAGAAGGTGTTAGGCAATTCATATTTCTAAGTACTATGGGAGTTTATGGTGCTGAGACAGGATGTATCACTATGGATTCTTTTCCAAAACCCAAAACACTTTATGCACAGTCAAAGTATGAAGCAGAGCAAGTTTTATTAGATATGATAAAAGGAAGTTTTAATGTAGCAATTCTGCGGCCGCCAATTGTGTATGGAAAGGGTTGTCCAGGGAACTATAGTAGATTGGCGAATATGGCTTTAAAACTACCGTTCTTTCCAGATATAGATAATAAGCGCAGCATGATATATATAGACAATTTATCCGAATTTTTACGAATAATCATTGATCATGGCGTAGGTGGAATATACTTTCCGCAAAACAAGGAATATGTAAACACTACTAAGTTAGTTAAGTTAATCGCTAATGTAAACGGTAAAAATTTAAGGGTAACAAAATTCTTTAACTGGTCATTTTCAATAGCCCTAGTTCTTTCTAAAACGTTTAGGAAAGTCTTAGGAACTTATATTTATGATAAGAAGATGCCAGGTTCTCCAGGGACGTTAATAAATGGAGTACGAATAGAGTATGAAACAGTATCTTTCAAGAAATCGGTCGTGTGCACCGAAGGTGGGGAGTAGGTTTAATGAAAGAAAAGAAGGATGTTTTATTTTTATGTCAGTACTTTTATCCTGAATATGTTTCATCTGCAACATTACCTTTGGATACTGCAGTGTCACTGATTGATGCAGGTTTTACTGTGGGCGCATTAACCGGCTATCCTAAAGAATATAACATAACTGACCGAGTACCAATGAAAGAAGTATATAAGGGTATTGGGATAAAAAGATTAAAGTATATACAACTTAAACGTAGTCATTTTATTGGGAGACTAATAAATTACTTTTCATTTACCCTTTCGGTCGCGTTACGTTTTAAAGAGCTTAGAAAGTATAAAGCGATAATTGTGTATTCAAATCCGCCCGTGTTACCATTAATTGCAGTTCTTGCTAATAAACTATTTAAAACAAAGGTTATATTCGTAAGTTATGATGTTTATCCCGAGATGGCTTATATTACAAATACTATTTCAAAAGATGGCATTATAAGTAAAATGATGAAAACTATTAATAAAATTATTTTTAAGCGTGTAAATAAAGTAGTTGCTTTATCATATGAAATGAAAACCTATTTACTTGACCATAGATCAGCATTATCTGGAAATCAGATTGAAGTAATCCCTAATTGGTATGAAGATAAAGGGGTATCTAATTTAACAGAGTCTACAAAAAATAAGCTATTCAGTTCAATACTGAAGGACGAAAAATTTGTAGTGTCATATTTTGGTAACATGGGTATATGTCAGGATCTTGATACGATAGTTGCAGCTATTCGGCAATTTAAAAACGATAGTAAAGTACAATTTATTTTCGCTGGGCATGGAAATAAAATGGAGGTTTTGAAGGAGATCATTGAAAAAGAGAGTCTATATAATGTGAGGATATTTGACTTCTTACATGGACAAGATTTTCAGGACGCACTTAACATTAGTGATTGCTTCATTGTAAGTCTAGCGGATGGTTTGACGGGTTTAGCTGTTCCAAGTAAGACATACGGCTACATGATGGCTAGCAAGCCAGTAATAGCTATCATAGGGGCAGACTCTGATATAGCAAAAGATTTAACAAATAACAATGCGGGATATTCAATGCAAGTAGGAGAAAGTTTAAAATTAGTAAGTGCTATTTTAGAACTTAAAGATGATAAAGGAAAACGTGAAGCAATGGGAAGAAATTGCAGGAATGTTTTTCTGGAAAAGTACACTAAGGAGCATTGCACCAAACAATATGTTGACATGATGCGGAAAATACTGGAGGGTTAGTAAATATGTTTAAGGGTAAAACATTATTAATAACGGGTGGAACGGGGTCCTTTGGTAATGCGGTTATGGAGCGATTCTTACATACAGATGTAAAAGAAATACGTATTTTTTCACGTGATGAAAAGAAACAAGATGATATGCGTAAAATTTATAATAATGATAAATTAAAGTTTTATTTAGGAGATGTCCGTGATCTAGCAAGTGTAAAGTATGCAATGAATGATGTTGATTATGTATTTCATGCTGCGGCACTTAAACAAGTTCCATCATGCGAATTCTTTCCAATGGAGGCAGTAAAAACAAATGTAATTGGAACAGAAAATGTATTGAATGCTTCAATAGAATATGGAGTTAAAAAAGTTATTTGTCTATCAACAGATAAAGCTGCCTACCCAATCAATGCGATGGGAATTTCAAAAGCAATGATGGAAAAAGTATTTGTTGCCAAAGCAAAAACGGTCTCTCCTGAAAAAACACTTATATGCGGAACGAGATACGGAAATGTCATGGCTTCACGCGGGTCAGTTATTCCGCTTTTCGTGGAACAGGTTAAAGCCGGAAAGCCGCTTACAGTGACAGATCCTTATATGACAAGATTCCTTATGAGTCTTGAAGAAGCAGTTGAACTTGTTGTCTTTGCATTTAAGAATGCTGAAGCAGGTGATATTATGGTTCAAAAATCTCCGGCTTCTACAATAGAAGATTTAGCACAAGCAGTAAAAGAAATTTTTAATGCTGATAACGAAGTAAAATTAATAGGTACTCGACACGGTGAAAAATTATACGAGACGCTTCTTACTAGGGAAGAACATGTTGTAGCAGATGACTTAGAAGGTTTTTACAGGGTTCCGGCAGATAATCGTGATCTTAACTATGATAAATACTTTGAAGAAGGAAATGCGAAGTTTTCTACGGATGAAGAATACAACTCACACAATACCTATAGACTTTCAATAGAACAAATTAAAGGTAAACTCTTAGAACTTCCTTACATTCAGGATGAATTGAAAGGATGGAATAATAAGTGAAAATACTTATAACAGGTGCAGGAGGATTCTTGGGTAAAAACTTAGTTGCTGAGTTGGAAAGTCAAGGGTATGAAGACTTACTACTGTATACAAGAAATAATACTATGAATGACTTAGAAGAGTACACAAAGAAATGCGACTTTATATACCATTTAGCCGGAGTAAACAGACCTGAAAATGAAGAAGAATTCATGGATGGGAACTATGGTTTCACATCAAAGTTATTAGAACTTCTAAAAAAATATAACAACAAATCACCAATACTTATCACTTCTTCAATCCAAGCCGAAAAAGAAAACCCTTATGGCACTAGCAAAAAAGCCGTTGAGGATTTGCTATTCGAACACTCAATGAAGACAGGTACAGAAGTATTTGTATATAGACTCCCAAATTTATTTGGAAAATGGAGTAAACCTAACTATAATACAGTTGTTGCAACTTATTGTTACAACATAGCTAGAGATTTAGATATTCAGGTTAATGATCCAGACGCAGACCTTACTCTGTGTTATATCGATGATGTATTAGCCGAATTTGTGAAAGCACTTAAAGGGAATCCAACTAAAAATGATAGCTTTTGTATTGTAGAAACAACATATACAATTAAGTTAGGAAACTTAGCAAGTCTTATTAAAGGCTTTAAAGAATCTAGAACAAATTTAAGCGTTCCTAATATGGATGATCCACTTACTAAAAAATTATACAGTACATATTTAAGTTTTTTACCTACAGATGAATTTTCATACAAGTTAAAAATGAATGTAGATAACAGAGGTTCCTTTACAGAATTTATAAGGACACCTGATAGAGGCCAAGTATCTGTGAATGTTTCTAAACCTGGTATTACAAAAGGTAATCATTGGCATCACACAAAAAATGAAAAATTCCTTGTAGTTAGTGGTATAGGCTTGATAAGATTTAGAAATATTCATACAGAGGAAGTCATTGAGTATAAAGTGAGTGGAGATAAGCTTCAAGTAGTCGATATACCAGTAGGGTATACGCACTCTATAGTTAATGTCGGGCATGAAAACTTAGTAACTGTAATGTGGGTGAATGAAAGTTTTAATCCCGATGATCCTGACACATACTTTTTGGAGGTATAAAGTTATAATGAAAAAATTAAAAGTTATGACAGTCGTAGGTACTAGACCAGAAATTATTCGACTTTCGGCAGTAATTAATAAATTAGAAGAATCAAATGCAATTGAACATATACTTGTTCATACAGGACAGAATTATGATTATGAATTAAATGAAGTGTTTTTCAAAGATTTTAATTTAAGAAAGCCAGATTACTTCCTTAACGCCGCAATAGGAACGGCAGTAGAAACAATTGGTAATATATTAATTAAAATAGATCCCATTATGGAAGAAGTAAAACCAGATGCTTTATTAGTATTGGGAGATACAAACAGCTGTTTATGTGCGATTGCAGCAAAAAGAAGACAGATTCCTATATTCCATATGGAAGCTGGGAATAGATGCTTTGACCAAAGAGTCCCAGAAGAAACAAATAGAAAAATTGTTGATCATACAGCAGATATTAATTTAACTTATAGTGATATTGCAAGAGAATATTTATTAAGAGAGGGACTACCAGCCGATCGAATTATTAAGACAGGAAGCCCTATGTTTGAAGTTCTTAATTCTAGAAAAGAAGATATTAAAAAGTCAGATGTATTAGATAGATTAGAACTTAAAGAGGGAAGGTATTTTGTGGTCTCTGCACACAGAGAAGAAAATATTAATTCAGAAACTAATTTTATGGATTTAGTTGACAGTTTAAATGCGGTTGCAGAGACTTACAATATGCCTGTTATTGTAAGTACGCATCCCAGAACACAAAAAATGATTAATTCACAAGGTGTTGTGTTTAATGCATTAGTGAAAATTATGAAACCTTTAGGGTTTAATGATTATATAAAACTTCAAATGAACTCCAAGGCTGTTCTTAGTGACAGTGGAACAATTAGTGAAGAGTCTTCTATTTTGAGCTTTAGAGCTCTCAATATCAGACAGGCTCATGAAAGACCAGAGGCAATGGAAGAGGCATCTGTTATGATGGTTGGTCTCAATAAAGAAAGAATTTTACAAAGTTTGGTTATTCTAGATACACAAGAAATGGAAACCCTTCGAAGTGTGAACGATTATACTATGCCTAATGTTTCAGATAAAGTATTAAGAGTTATTTTGTCTTATACAGATTATGTTAATAGAATAGTGTGGAATAAGTAAAATGAAAGTTTGCATACTAAGCATTATGAATATTAAACATATGTCATTGATTTCTTTATACACGGCAGAGTTAGAGAAGCAAGGTATAGATTACGATATAATATATGTTGATAAGTATGGTGAGATTGAAAAAACTAATGCAAAGAACGTATTTCGTTACGAAGTTGAAATAAAAAGAGGTTATAGTAAATTTAAAAAAATAAAATCTTATTTGAAATTTAAAAAATATGCCACTTTAATTCTAAAAAAAAATAACTATGATCGTATAATTGTTTGGAGATCTGAAACGGCTTTATTGTTTTCATCATACTTAATTAAAAGTATGAAAAGAAAGTATATAATTAACATTAGAGATTATTGCAAGGAAAAAAATCCGCTTATTTACTTCATTATGTACTTATTGATAAATAGGTCACTTTTTTCTACTATTTCATCAGAAGGTTTCAAAACTTTTTTACCAAAACAAAAATATGAACTTATTCATAGCTTTAATGAGAGTGTGCTATCTAAAAGTATTCCTAGGAATACTTTTAGAAAATTAGGTGAACCAATTAGAGTTTGTTTTTTAGGATATGTTAGATTCTTTGAAAATGACAAAAAGTTATTAAAAGCCTTAGCTAATGATAATAGGTTTATAATTCAATTCTTTGGTGAAGGTTCGAAGTACTTAGAGGAATTCGCAACTAAAGAGAATATTAATAATGTAGAATTCATACCAAGATTTAATCTTGAAGAGACAAGTAAGTTATTGGAAAAAGCTGACGTTATTAATAATTTGTACGGATTTAACGATATTGCACTTGATACAGCTGTATCTATAAAGTACTATTATTCATTGTTCTTGCATATACCTATTTTGGTCTACAAAGGAACATATATGGAGAAACTAATTGATAAGAGTACTACTGGATATGCTGTTAATGAAGACTTGGATAATTTGGCTGATAAATTTTATAAATGGTACCATAATTTAAACTTTGAGGATTTTAGTAATGCATGTAATCGAGAAATGAAGGAAGTGAAAGAATGCAATAAATCGTTCCAAAAGCTACTGAAATTAACTTTTCATGATAATAAATAAACTTAAGCAAATATGAAGGAGTTGATAAGATGAACTTAATAATAGTAGTTTATTATATTATTTCGATATTATTTATTTTAGTTCATTACACTAGGTACCATATAACCCCAGCACTCATATTTGTATCTATGCAAATAGTAATGTTTACAGGAATTATTATGTCACAAGCTTTATATCCATTGTATTATGTGGAAAAGTTATCTGTAATGTATTTACTGTCGTTGGTATTTTTTGTTAGCGGAATAATGGTCGTAGGATTAATAAGATCAAATAAAAGAATAGAAAATAGTGTTGTAATGGAAATACCAAGTATTAAGTACGAATCATATTCTAGTTATCAATTGAAAGTAATAATTACTCTTGTTTCAATTTCAACAATAGTATGTTCGATATTCTTTTTTAATGCAGGAATAAATATATTTATCGAGTCCATTAAAACCTTTATTAGTGGAGGGAATCAAGTATTCACCTCACAACGTAAAGATTTCACTGAAGTTCGTGGTGTTGGTTATGTTTATCAATTTAGAACAATAATCTTACCTCTATTGAATATTTTTTTATTAGTCGGACAAAAAAATAAAAATGTTAAAGTATTAGGTGTAGTTATAATTCCGTTTACCGTTTCTTTTTTATTAGGAACAGGCCAAAGAAACGCATTTGTTTTCTTTTTATTATTCATTTTTATTTATTTAATCCTTCAAAAAAAACATTTTAAAACTGGTATTAGTAAATTAAAATTAACACTTTTATTTATAGTATCTACGATTATTTTATCAATATTAACTATAACAAATGGTCGTATAAGCTCATCTAGCGGAAATGAATTAACATTATCATTACTATCTATATTGGATCGTATTTTTGGAGTTAATTCAAGGGCGGGTTTGAATGGGATGATGTATATCGATTCTCAACAAACGGTGTGGGGATATGACTGGTTAATAATGTTAGTTAATATATTACCATTTAAAGTTGAGTATACTTCAGTGGCAAGTATTGTGTATAATTCTTTGTATGGTACATATAGAGGAACTGAACCACCAGATATATGGAGTTCAGCATTTTATAATTGGTCGTGGTTTGGAGTTATAGTATTTCCATTTATATTAGGGATAATATACCACAGTATATACTTCTGGTTTAGAAATAAAACTAAAACCCCTCTAATAATATTTATATATGCTGGTCTATGTACATACTTAGGTTTATGGATAAGTGACGGGCCAATATTTCTGTTTAATAATGGAGTTATAACAATATTGATAATGTATTTTCTATTACACTTTAAGATGGCGGGAATTAATGTGAAAGGAAAACATTTATAGAAATTGACAATAATAAATATATTCTAAGGATACAATATGCTTAAAAAGCACATGACTAATAGTTAAATGAAGCATTCTTTTTATTAAAATAAAAGGAGAGTAATTGTGAGCAGACTGCTTAATTCGATTCACTTAAACATCAATTTAAATAATATATGCATGATATCTGATTATAGGTTAGTTGATAAAATCAACTATACTGAACACAAGTGTAAGATAATGTCAATAGCATTGAAGTTGATGTATCTGTTTCATTACCTTAATAATTGTGTAGCCCCTGGAGCTAATACGAGTTATGAATATAGAAAAATAAATGCGTATGGATAACAGAACTAAGAATGGCTTTATTCAATCAATAATGGTTTTGGCGAAAGGTTCCATAATATCTCAACTGATTGTTGTTTTGACGGCACCTATTATAACAAGACTTTTCACGCCTAATGATATTGGTATGTATACTTATATCTTATCAGTATTTTTTATTTTCATGCCAATTATTAATGGAAGATATGATATGTCCATAGTAACTGAGAAGAAATTTTTAAACGTAATTGCTTTGATAAAGTTATCACTTTATATTTGTGCTATCGCTAGTCTGGTAATTAGTATTGGTTTATATTTTTATTTCGAACAGAAATTCTTCAATAGTAAAGAAAGCTTTTATATGTCTATATATCTATTTTTACTTTTATTCTCTGGTGGAGTGATTAATATATTAAACTCTTATAATAATAGGCATAGAGAGTATAAATTAATAAGTTCGGTAATAGTATTTAGGTCGCTCGCACAAAATATTGGAGCAGTTTTTTTAGGAATTGTTAAGCTGGACTTATTGGGATTACTAATATCTTATTTAGCAGGACAATTCCTGGGTATAAAAAAACAATCAATTCATCTTAAAACCCATTTAAAAGATATTCTTAAAGTTCCCAAATCTCAATTATTGTGGGTTTCGAAAGTTCATTACAGGCAACCATATTATTCGGTGCCGGCTATATTTTTAAATAACTTTTCTTTTTTCTCAATTACTTTTTTTTTAGGTAGTTTATATGGTATGGCACAAGTAGGTTTTTATTCGATATCAATTAGAATACTTGGTCTTCCTTTATCAGTTATTAGCGGTAATGTTTCTAAAGTCTTTTTCGAGTCTGCCGCAAGGGAGTATGAGGAAGAAGGTAATTTCTTTAAAAGTTTTAAGAAGGCAACCATATTTTTAGTTTTGATTGCAATACCTATGATGATAATTATGTATACCGTCATACCAAAATTAACCATACTGATTTTCGGTGAAAATTGGGGAGAGTCAGGGGTATATATTAAAGCTCTAGCTTTAATGTATAGTATTAGATTTATTGTATCAACGTTAACACCCGGGTTAATTGTCGCTCAGAAACAAAAAATTGAACTATATCTACAAATATTATTTGCTGTTTCCTCTATATTTACATATTTTATTGCTAAAACTTGTTCACTTGATATAATGAAATATTTAAGTATGTTAAATATTTCATTTTCGCTAGTTTATGTTATATATTACTTTGTAATATTGAAGTATTCAAAAAAAGTTAAAAAGAGTTAAATCGAGCCAACCTAAATTAGATAAATTACAACTTTCGACTATTTCTATAGGTGAATATACCTTGATAACAGAGCTCATCAGTTTTTCAGTAATTCATATTGCACCTAGAGGATACAGAGTGTTCTGTAAATAGGACTAATGATCTGAGGGAAATATGTTAACTGCTAATTTAGATGAGAATAGTTGAACTGTCTAAAGGAGTATTGACTAAAACTCACATGGAAAAAATAAAAAGGGTTGTGTAAAGATGAAAAAAGTATGCGTAGTTGGGCTTGGCTATATTGGATTACCAACAGCGGCAGTCTTCGCTAATAATGGATGGAATGTTCAGGGGGTAGATATTAATCCAAGAGCAGTAGATGCAATTAACAAGGGGACAATCCATATTGAAGAGGTTGGTCTTGAGCAACTAGTTAGTAAAGCGGTCCAAGAAGGGCATCTAAAAGCATCTAATAGAGTCGGGCAAGCAGATTGCTTTATTATAGCTGTTCCAACCCCGATAAATGATGATAATACTGCAAATTTAGAGTATGTTAAAAATGCATGTGAATCTATTCTTGAAGTTATCAAAAACGGTGATACTATTATTGTGGAATCAACAATACCACCACGAACTATGGATGATGTGGTTGCACCTATATTTGCATCGAGCAAATTTCAAGTAGGTGATGACATCTATTTGGCACACTGTCCAGAAAGAGTATTGCCTGGACGTATAGTAATTGAAGTAGTTGAAAATGATCGTATTATTGGTGGCGTTAATAAAGAATCAACAGATGCTGCAGCTGAAATATATGCAACATTTGTGACGGGAAAATTATTAAAAACATCAGCATTAAGTGCTGAGATGTCTAAATTAATGGAAAACACATATCGTGATGTTAATATAGCGTTGGCAAATGAGTTAGTTAAAATATCCAATAAGTTAGGAATAGATGCATTGGAAGTTATAGGGCTTGCAAATCATCATCCTCGAGTTAACCTTCATTTACCCGGACCCGGGGTAGGTGGGCATTGTTTGGCAGTAGATCCGTATTTCATTATGGAAAAAGCGCCAGTTGAATCTCAGTTGATATCAAATGCAAGGTCAATTAACAACTCGATGCCAGACTTTGTGGTAGAACAAGTAATGAATCTCGTAGAAAGCCAAAAGTCCAAGATCGCTATTTTAGGACTTACCTATAAAGGAAATATTGATGATATTCGAGAAAGCCCAGCAATGGATATTGTTGAAAAGTTATTGGATGTTGGATTTTCCCTAGGTATTCATGATCCGCATGTTAGTCAAGAAAATCTGAAGTTTAAAAATTCTTCATTTACGGAAGCTGTAGAAGATGCTGAATGTATTCTCGTATTAACAGATCATAATGAATTTAAAGAATTAGATGAGAACGTTATAATAGATAATATGAAATATCCTCGAATTTTTGATACGAAAAATTGTGTAAATATAAAAAGTGAAGAGATTATTTATGTTAATTTCGGGAATTTATCGAAAAAAAACAAATTCACTATTGTTGAATCATAAGCTTCCAATCAATTGTGTAACAATGGTAGTTGGAAGAGGATTAATATTGTAGCTGTTGTTGCTGGTAAGCATATCTATACCGCAATGATCAAAAATGTGTGCTGTGCACCATATAAAATGGTTAGATTCATAGTCTGAATTAGGAACTTAATCAAATAGGATGGTGAAGTAATTTGAATAAGAAATGGAAAGTGATGACGATTTTCGGTACTCGACCTGAGGCGATTAAAATGGCGCCGCTTGTTCTTGAACTTGAAAAGCATACCGAAGAGATTAAATCTATTGTGACGGTAACGGCACAGCATAGAGAAATGCTTGATCAAGTGTTAGATACATTTGGTATAGTACCAGATTACGATTTGAACATTATGAAAGACAGACAAACACTTATTGATGTAGCTACACGTGGACTTGAAGGTTTAGATCGTATTATGAAAGAATCCAAACCTGATATTGTTCTTGTGCATGGAGATACGGCTACAACGTTCGTTGCCAGTCTTGCAGCTTTTTATAATCAAGTAGCAGTAGGGCATGTCGAGGCGGGTCTTCGGACGTGGGATAAGTATTCACCATATCCTGAAGAAATGAATCGTCAGTTAACGGGAGTGATAGCTGATCTTCATTTCTCACCGACAGAATTGTCTGCGCAGAACTTAAGAAATGAAGGGAAACGGGAAGACCGTATCTTCATTACGGGTAATACGGCAATAGATGCATTGAGGACGACTGTAAGAGAAAACTATTCCCATCCGTTGTTAGATAAGCTAGAGAATGACCGTCTTGTGCTACTAACAGCACACCGTCGGGAAAATCTTGGTGAACCGATGCGCAATATGTTTAGGGCAATAAGCCGACTTCTTGCGGAACATGAGGACATTCAAGTTATCTATCCCGTGCATATGAACCCTGCAGTTCGTGAAGTAGCGGATGAAATACTTGGAAATAATAATCGTGTGCATTTAATTGAACCTTTGGAAGTTGTAGATTTTCATAACTTCGCAGCTGCGTCACACATAATACTTACAGATTCAGGTGGAATACAAGAAGAGGCGCCATCTCTAGGAAAACCGGTTATCGTTTTACGCGACACGACTGAGCGGCCGGAAGGAATTGAAGCAGGCACACTAAAACTAGCAGGTACTGACGAAGAAACAATCTATTCTCTTGCTAATGAACTTCTAACAAGTCAAGACGCGTACGAAGAAATGGCGAAGGCATATAATCCATATGGTGATGGTTATGCCTCAGAACGTATTGTAAAGGTACTTAAAGAGTATCTTTCTAATATGTAAGTTATTTCTAAACCTTTTCAAGAGTGTGCAAGGTCCTCACATAATTACAACGCAATTGTAACATTTTATTCCAAATATCTAAAAGGGTCTGCTAATCACAAAAAGCGCGTACCTGTAGATTATGCAAATTCTAAACCATTAGTACAGAAAAAGCGTTACTGTGCATCACACAATTCAGACACTAATCGTAAGCCCCCAATCAAACGACGCATATTAAAGCGTAGCACCCCCTTGGTACAATCAATGTATCAATTTCAGGAGGTGCTTTTTCAGTAAGCGTCAAACAGTGAACACGTTGTTTAATATAAAAGAAAATGCCCCAAATAATCGATCATAAAGATTCTTCGGGGCGTTTTCTATTTCTTTGACTGGATATAACAATTCTTTGGTAAGGTCTTCGACCAAGGCATTAAGTCTTCAAACTCCGCGTTTTTTTCAAGATTGCGTTGAGGAAGTTCTTCGAAAAGAAACTGCAAGTAGAAGAAGGGATTCGCACCATTCTCTTTTGCTGTCTCTACGAGACTATAGGCGATTGCACTTGAAGTCGCACCTCTTGTGGAAACTGCAAAAAGCCAGGCTTTTCTACCGATTACGAAAGGCTTTATTGATCGCTCTGCTCGGTTATTGTCGATCTCTATACGACCATCTTTCATAAATGTCCTCAATTTAGGTCATTGTTTTAGCGTATAGGAGATGGCAGTACCAGTTGCCGTCTTCGGAGCGACAACTTCCTTTTGTTCTTTTAGCCATATCAAAAAAGCATCCAGCACAGGCTGACTGTCGATTTTCCTTATTTCAAGCCGTTCTTCGGGCGTTTTATCTTTCATTTTGCGTTCAATTGCGAACAATTGATTGCAGAAATTAAGTCCTTTTTTAGCGACAGTTGTTCGACCTGCACCAGCTGGCGCACCTTTTAATGCTTTGAGTGCCTCATCAAGTTTTCTGCGCGCATGAGCCCAACAGCCAGCGAGCTCCACGTTTTGAATAGACTCGTAGGCTGCATAGCCATCCACTTGGAGAAAACCTAGGTAGCCATTTAAAAACTTTTGCGGATTCTCTTTGGCACGACTTGCTTGATAATCAAAGAGCACAATCGGTGTCTTAGAGTCTCTACCTGTCCGATATAGCCACATATAAGATTTTGATTCCGCCCTTTTCCCTGGTTCGTTTAGAACTTGTAGGACAGTTTCATCCGCATGGAGAACCTTTTCTTCACGAAGACGACGATGGAGTTCATCATAGAACGGCTTGAGCCATCGCGTCGTACTCGAAAGCATCCAGTTGGATAGCGTCTGTCGATTCAATGGAATACCCATCCGTTCAAGTGGTTTCTCTTGTCGATAAAGAGGAAGTCCATCAGCAAACTACTGCGTCATCACGTATGCAATGGCAGATGGGGATGCTAATCCCTTAGGGATGACTGGGTTCGGCATCTCAGCTTTCTTGATAGGCGTTTTGATTGCATGTTCTTCGCAATGACGGCAGCTGTAGATATGCTGCACATGTTCGACAACTGTCACTTGCGCTGGGATGATCTTCAGTTCTTTGCGTATCTGTGTGCTCATCTCGTGAATCGAATGATCGCATTCTAAACAGACCTTCTCTGAATCAGAGAGGTCATAGTGAATCGTCTCGACCGGCAGATCTTTCAACTTGTCAGCACGTCCGGTCTTCTTTTGGCGTGTATAGCTAATCGTCTCAAGCGTCGGTTCTGCAAGAAGGATCGCTGAAGAAACTTCTGCCTCATTGAATAATGGTAGTTCAAACTGGTCCTTGTTTGTCTTCTCACTAGAAGTTCCGAAGCGTTTCTGTTGGAGTAGAGTGAACTGTTGCTTGTACCATTCCATCTGAGCCTCAAGCTTTTTCTTCTCTTGCTCGAGTTGTTCGTTCTTCTTCTCGAGCTCTTCAATTGTAAGTTGGGTTTTCTTGTTTGGTTTTCTCATAGGAATAATAATAGCATAAAATCATTCTGAGAAGTAGACTCAAATTACTTTTTTCGCAGAGACTGAAGGGTGCGCGTCACGTTGGTTCAACGGTAATCCATCGAGGAGCCAGTTCAACTGTCGACTCGAAATGGAAAGTGGTTGAACAGACTCAAGATCTGGCCAATCGAACAGCCCTTTCTCCAGCCTTCGATAATAGAGCCAGAATCCATTGTGATCCCAGAATAGAATTTTGAGTTTGTCTCTCTTTCGATTACAGAAGACAAAAAGTGCTTTGGAGAAAGGATCAAGTTGGAACAGCTCTTGGACAATGACAGCTAGCCCGTCAATCGACTTCCGAAGATCTGTCGGACCAGTAGCCAGATAGACGCGCCCAACGGCGCGACCATTCATCATATCTGACGTAGCGTCCGGATCACTTGAAGTAACAGAGTTTCATCATAGCCACTCGTCACCTCGATATCCACATGATTTACTTTCAAGGAAATTGGGTTCTCTATCGATTCTTCTACTACGCAGGAGACCCAACTGGTCTCCTTAAATGCGATATGATGATTAACTGGTGACTGTTTCCTTAGCCAATACTTCATATTGTGAACGGCAACTTCTGCAGTTTCACACCATTCAGAAAGTGCTAGTCCACTGTTTTGATATTCATCGATTTTTGCAGACCAGTATGCTTCTTTTTCTTTTCTTTTCAAGTAAATACCTCCCAATATACGTTCTATGGGAGGAGTATCTCACGAATCTTCTTCTATTAATATGTGTTCACTATTTGACGCTTACAATTCAAGTATAAAAGAAATTGGTGATCACGTGCATTTTTTTGTTCAATTGTTTGAGAACCCCAACATTTATTATAGAACCAAAAAAGAAGTTGTCCCAATAAACTTGAGACAACTTCTTTACTATATTACTGATCAATCTTATCAATAGCGATCCCAGGAATAGAAATGCTACCGCCCATAGTCGATTCATATGTGATCAGACCTTTAGATATTCCGTAAATAGTAATCCAGTCATCTTCCAACACCCTTGACGAAACAATACTGGAATCAAAAATAGCCAAAACAATAGTATCGTAATTGTCGTTAATAGCTAAACGAATCTGAGTTTCACCATCATCCTCAATGACTTGAATTACTTTACCTCGGAATTTCACTTTTTCCAATAAAAATTCATCGGGAGTTCTTGCTAATTGATTGTATGTAATTCCTGTATTGTAGCCTTGTTTTGCTTTAGCCTCTGCCTCTGCTTTTTCCTTCGCTTCTGCCACTTGTTTTGCCTTTTCTTCGGCTAAACGTTTTTCTTCCGCTGCTTTCGCTTCCGCCACTTGTTTTGCCTTTTCTTTGGCTAAGCGCTTTTCTTCCGCTGCTTTCGCTTCCGCCACTTGTTGTTTACGCTCTTCTTCTTTTAATTTGAAAAATGGGGCAGCTTCATCTACTTTAGCTTGCAATTCTTTGTTTTCTTTTCCCAAATTTTCTTCATTTCCTGTTTTCACTGATAGTTCTTTCTTCAATTCTTTCACGCTAGCATTTGCACTATCTAGTTGATCTTGGGATGGGCCAATCATAGCTCCAATAATCAATGCAATCAATGCCGTCAATACAAATTTCCATCTTTCTCTTAAAAAAACTAAAAATTTCATTCTATTGTCTCCCTTAATCATTTTATACGACAAGATTATTATGGTATTAAAAGAATAGAAAAGAAGGCTATAGGAAATAGGTGAATGATAGCATACCAATACAAAAAGAGCGGCATCTGAAAAACCACTCTCTTAAACAGTTGTAGTCTAAGTTATAATTGGAAGCGGTCGCCAAGAGCTGGAAATTGAACATTTAGGTAAGAAGAAAATTGCTTGCTACCAAGGAGTTGACAGGGAAGTATAATACCTCCGAAGTAAGAATAGCATTAAACTGATTACCTTAATTCTTCTCATTCCAATAGCTTATGACGTTCTTGTTCCATCAATCAATTCTTATTTATGTATCCCAACAGCGTATTTCTTGAAAACACTCAAAAATTTGTGCGGTTTATTCTGTTCTCTCTCCACCTAGCATAATTTCTAGTTTCGCTAATTTATTAATCTCAATACTAAGCTGCCAAAGGTATCGAGTAATAACTTCATCAGAGGGTTTTCACCCCAAGTATATAACCAAGTATATAACCTAGACTCATTTATCGACTTAAGAGAAATTGTTCTTTTCCTGATGTGCTGTATATTTTTCTATAGTTACCTATATGTATACCCAATTTGCTATTTGACTGCCCCTATTCATCATCGTATATCTTGAAACTTTATCACTACTTTCGATTGTAGTCAAATAGTAATAATTCAGTCGTATCGATTCTTTTGATTTTATAGAGATCGCATACCTGTACATCATAAAATAATCATGCCAAGAACGCTCTGATTCACTAATTATCAAAAGAGGGTACCAGGTACCTAAACAAAGAAGCATGCAAAAGTAATTATACAAACTTACCATTAGTGCTTAAAAATTGGAGAGCACGTTTAGAATATGATGATATAATCAGTGCAGGAGTCAACATGTAAATTTTACACCTATCTGTATTAGTTAAAAGAGGAGGATGAATATGCTGAATCAGTTGAAGAGAATATTGGAGGAAAGTGGATTAAGTCAATTATTTGAAGTGAAAGAAGAAAATGATAGAACGAGTTTCCCTAACCCACATGTGGCTTACCGTGTTCAATTTAATTTATATAGAATTAGGGCTTTTGAGTTATGGGGCGACGTAAATGTCTTTGAATTTCGAATTTATCATGGTAGTAAATTAAATCCAATCTTAAAAGAACGTTTAATGGAAGTACCTGGGGCTAAAAATAGTACGAATCGTAAAATTGATTATAAAACTAATGATTATGTCGCATTGGCTAAAATGATAAAAGAGATATTGCTAGAGGAAGAAATTGTGAAAGTTTGTAAGACAACTAGTGATGTTGCAAAGATTTCTCAGTTTGAGGGGCTTGTACTGAAAGACATCGATGTGACAGATGCAACGGTTCTTGGTCGACCTCTTGACTGGAGTCAGATCATTGCAATTTTTGAAGACAACTCGGAAGAAAATGTTTTGAAAGAAGAATTGTCTAAAGGTGGGGTGTACCTTCAGCGTTCTAAGGATGGAGCAAGTAGATATGTAGGGAGTGCTTACGGCGGTGGCGGAATCTTAGGGCGTTGGATGAAGCACTTAACATCTAATGGGAATGCCCATCATTTAAACTTGTTTGTCCTTGAAAATGGGTATAATGCAATCGAATTCTTAGTATTGGAATTACTTGATGATGGGGCAGATATTATGCAAAGAGAAGTCATGTGGAAAAAAACCTTGGCTACTGTAAATCGTGGTCCTTATAATAGCATCCAATTGAACAGGAATTAGTGAAGGGTGCTTTTGCCTCACATAATTCCGACAATTGAAGTGTGTAAAAGAAAAGAGTCTTTTGATGCTTGAGAAATCATTCGGAGGACTCCTTTTTTATCTGGCTTACTCGTCTGGTTTATTGCATAGGGGTCTAAATAAAATGCATCACTAAATATAAGTTTCACCATTCACTCTAAATCATCCGCCAAGTCCTTCATCACCATCTTCACTTGAAATCCTTCAAAAGCTTGTAAGAGATGGCCTACCTCATTCCAGGTATACGGCTTACCGTCGATGATGACAAGTGGTGCTTCGGGATTGGCTGAATCAAAGGTAAGTACGCCTTTTAGGTGGTGTTGCTTTACATATGTATAAGGTTCACCCGATGGAAATTTACCCTTTTCCAGATACGTCTCCGACAGACCACGAGTTGTTTTTTCTATCAGTTGTTTGAACAGTATATGCTGATCGACATCCAGTTCCCCATCCACGGCAAATTCGTATCCTAGCTCCCATCGTTCACGTGCTACCAGCAAAATCGCTGTTCCCATGATCTGCCGCTCCACTTCGAAAATACGTTTTACTCCATTCGCGTCATTTGCAACAAACGTTTTGGACAGTTCAGGAAGTTCTATTCCGAACTCTGCCGCCATCACTGCATTATAGCAATCCATACAGAGTGACTGATTGCCGAATCGCACGCGCACAGTGTTAGTACTGCATATTTCACACTTCATTCGATCTCCCTCCATTTATAACTTTATCGTATCAGATAAGCTGGTATCTGTGCACCTTACATCCCTATGAGAAATATAGATTAACATTGCATTCGTTGTGTATGATGATGAACTAGTATCAGTTGTTTATTCGGAAAGTGAGTTATCGGAATTATACGAGAGTTCAATGTTTCTATTCATCACAATTCAATTAAAACTAAGGATACTCACTATTTATTGCTTACACGTCACCTCTGCTGAAATCAAGCACAAGTGCACCGAGTGGTCGTCTTTTCGGTTTCGTTGATGTGACTAGTTCATTAACATAATTTTTAAAGTTCGTTGCGTTAAACAAAGTCGATGGCCGCAGGAATGCGCTGAGTTCATGATGGTCCAACCACTGCTTGGTCTTTAGATCAATGACAAGCATGAAATCTTCTTGCGTGTAACCTTCTTTTATACGACCGTTGATGAATTTACGAGTAGCCGCGGATTGGGGCTTAAACTGTTTTCCGGTTTTGTCGTTTAGGTACTGTTCCCAGAATGTGCGACGTCGAGTTTCTTCTCGACTATGGGTTTATTCTTTATGTTCTTAAGTTCTTTGGTTATAGGCCGTCCCATAGTGGGATATGCCACTGTCTCACTGTGAGGTGGCACAGCGTCTGATTGTGGGTTGACAGTCGTCTCATGTTGGGATGGTGTCGCGTCCACTATTGGGTCAGCTGGTATCTCACTTTACTTATAGGAAGAGGGTAGCTTTTCATAGTCGATTCGAAACCATGTTGTGTTGTCGATTTTCATCTTGTTGTGCTTCGAAGTGGAGGTCAGGTATCCTTTTTGTTCTAAGTCGTAGGTAATGCGCTTGATTGTGTTGAGTGACCAAAACGGAAATTCTTCAATCCAGTCGTCATATGTGTTGTATACCCATTTGTGGTCCTCGCGAATGTTTATGAAATGTTCAAGCGGTAGTGAAGTTGTTGTAGGAATAGCGCAGCGTTTAATCCGACTTTCATTGCGAGTGAAGGTAATAGTGGAATCGGTTCTTCGTTTTTTAATAATTTCATATCGTTGTCCCCCTAGAGATCAGTGTAGTTGGAGTACTCAATTTGTACTTCTTATACTTCATATAGAGGGTTTTCTTGAAAAGGATACATGTATTTTCAAAAAGGTACCAGGTCCACACAATTTTCACTCAACGAAATAGAAAAAATTGTTCGTGATGTAATGCTTATATTTCGAAAACTAGTGAAATCTGCCTGGATATAAAACAATTATGGATTCAATGGCATCTAGTATTTTTCATGAGAAAAGGATCAACCATTTTAATAATTTGGTTGATCCTTTTTACTAGTATAGGGATTCATTAAGTCTTGGATTGTAGATAATTGATGACAGGAATACCTTATGCCAAGACTTTAGGACATTTAATTACTTCTAGCTGACTATTTATATTCAGAAGCCCATGGAATCCATTGCAGTTTGTAATTTACTTTATTTTTTACTCCAAGGTTCACCATTTTGAATCTGTAACCATCCTTTGGTGAGAATTTAGGGGATTCAAAACGAGTTGTCCCGTTTTTATTTGCTATAACTGTTCTAATGGTCTGCCAGTTCTTACTACCGTATGGTCTCTTCTGTACGTATAGCATGAATGACCCACTCGCTGTACTATTCGCTGTAATTGACCCTTGCATTACAGTGAAACTTTTTGCTTTACTACCATAACTTCCTTGATAATTTTGTGTTTCTAGGTAATTAGTAAAATTACCACTTCTGTTTTTGAAAAGCCAAGATGCTTCTGTTTCCTTAGGTGAAGCAAAACCTCCGATACCACTAATAATTATGGCAAACGCAATAATCATCATCCAATTTCTTTTCATTGTTTTCATTAAGCATTCCTCTTCTCCTAGTTTGTTGTTCTCGTATTAGTCTAATAGTTTAGATATTTAATGAAAGGTGCAATAGTCCTTTAGCGCTTTAGTAGGGGACCTCACTTAATTAGACTAACAGGAGTATCCAAATCAATGAGAAACTATATAAGTTCATACGCTTGTAGAGAGTTTTTTAAAAAAAGTTCTACACTATTATCTAGTATCTTGGTATTATTAGAATAGCCAGTTCCTACCAGTTAAATAATTGTGGAATAGTAACTGTAGTTACTATAAAGGTTCGTAACCGGAGCTGGTGATTGATCCGTACAGTTGTAAAAATTAGAGTGGTAAAAGAGGAGAATGAGTGATGATCAAGTTATCGAAGAAAGTTTTACCCGCACTACTAGCATGCAGTATCGTGTTACTACCAGTCCAATCAACTGAAGCGGCAGCAGCGAAGTTTAAGAATTGTACGCAGTTGAATAAATCATATCCGGGTGGCGTTGCAATGAACGCTACCGTGAAGAATAAAGGCGGGAAGACAAAGTTAAAGCCGGCTATTGCAGCTAGTGTCTATAATTCGCATAAGAGCTTAGATCGTGATAAAGATGGTATTGCTTGCGAGAGATAAAGTTGAATCAAAAGGGTACCAGGTACCAAGGCAATTATATTCACATATAGAATATTTTACAAACAGAATTTATTAGTAAATTATACACTCATACTTATGTTCTTAGTATAAAACAACCCACCCGTTTCATTTAAGAAACAGGTGGGCTGTTTAATGTATCAAACAGTAATAATTTGATTCTCACGTAAAGCAGACTCTGCATGCTCGTCTGTTGGGCGGTAGCCTCGTTCAATCAGATCTTTGATGTAAATCTTATTGTAGATAAAAGAAAAGACCAGTCCAGGAATCCAAGCTCCCAATCCGAGCGTAAATGAGCCTGCTGCCAGAGCTAGGATGAACATGATAGCTGCCCATTTAAGATCGCCTCTGAATAGGGCGGGAAAGAAGCCAAAGAAGAAAGTGGTCCAGCTAAATCCAACTTTCACGGACTTTGTAAGTCCTGCGTCATTTTTTAATGTAATCACCATATTATATTCCTTCTTTCTGAGATCCTGTTTTACTGGAAAATATCGAACAATTCATGTTGTTGGATTAGTTCACTGATTTGATAAGGGGTGCCCGTTGCAACACTATGTACTTCTATCTTGCACTACACACTCCTCATTTTAAGTTTGCTACTGCAAATAATTCAAGTGAAAATAATTACTGTAAAGATTTACATTGATGCAGTTTTTTGAGTTGCATTATAAGCAATTATTACGTAGTTACAAGCATCTCCTTTACACATGAGTGTTATCATTACTGTCACCATCTGCTTCATAAGAGTATGGGCCTATCATTAATTCAGATAATATTAAATATGCTTATTACTATACATATTATCGTGAGATTAGCATCCATACTTATATAGGTGTTACTTTTGGTGAACATAGGTAAATCAAATGTTCATTTGTTTTGATGAATTTAATTTATCCTTTACTCCCCTTAATTGGGTAGGCTAAAGATCCTAATACTAATATATCACAGATTGCATATTATTCCTATATAGAAATATAATGTATCTACTAATGAATAGTAGATACAAGAGGCATACAAATACAACACTATTCAAATGGTAATGGAGTTAATTCATAGTTTGGGAAGCTAGATAGAATTCACTAATCTAACTAGCTTATAATAACTAACAAAAAAATCTTCTATCCAGTCATCCGGATAGAAGATTTTTTACGTATAGTGAACGAAAAAACAAAATCATTTTGTAGTTGCAATTAAATATAATCTAACATATCTCCAATGGTAGAATCCATGATGAATACACCGATGATCGCTCCTATAATAGCCGTCACGATCAAATAGAATAGAAACGCGTAAAAACCATCGATTCCTTTAGTCTTGATTTGTAGTTGTTTGATCATGACATATAATGGGGTCAGGCCGACAGCTAGACAAATTCCTATATACACACTGAAGCTTGCAATCAGGTTAGATCCTACGATACTTAGCAAAATACCTACGGCTGATAAAGTGATAGGTAATGCAAAATAGCTGCCGATTTTACTGAGAATGTTTTTAAACGTTAGTGTATCAGAGAACAGTTTCGATGTAACATATATGGATACTAAACTGACAGCAATCAATATGGCTAAAAAGATGATACTGTATAATAATATTTGGAAAAATGAAGGAGTTACGATGCTGAAGGCGCTTGCTCCAATGGTGCTATTCAATAATGAGTAAACCGAGATGGCAGTTAAGACCATGTATACGATTAGGCTAGTTAGATGATTTTTTTGGTTGGATACTTCATGTGCATTAGTAGATGGTGATTTTAGTTGCTGGACAAAGTATGTGAAATAGGCTTTGGAATGCTCTTTCAATTGATCCAGTTGCTCGTTACTTTGTACAGTTACTTCTGTAGAAGAAGGCTGTTGAATATTTGTATGAGTAGGCTGTGTAAAAGAGTTGGGTGTCATTGGGGTGTTCGTTGCTGCTACTTCTGATTCCAATGGACCGCCACATTTACCGCAGAAATTCCCGCCAGCTTGTGTGTTGTTGCATACTGTACAACTTTTCATTGTGAAAACCTCTTTTCATTAATAGATCGTCTTTTTAGTATCTAAATCTTCTATCCCATCAATATAATAGTCATCGCCTATTTTGGAGATGGTATATTTCTTCTTCCGCTCATAGAAAACCTTTCGTTCTTTATCCGACACAAAATCAAACGTTTCAAGAGAGTGGAGTTCGAACTTCGATTCAGAAATAGTCTTGAAAGCCGTAATGTCATTTAATAGAAAGTCGTATTTATATCCTGGTATATTCCGATGATCATAGACGAACTTGGCATAGTCTTGTTTGATTTTAGTACCGTCTTTAAAATAGTTTTGTATGTAATCGAAGTCGGCATAATAGATACTATTGGCATAATCATCACGGAAATTCTTGTATATATTTTTAACGGTTTCCTCATTATTCTTAAGCTCTTGTTGTTGTTCTACATACTGAAAAGGCAAGTATATACTTGTGCTATCCCCAGCTACTGTCTCAGATGTATGAGCTTTCCCTTCTTTGTCTGTAAATACTGCATGAATCTTGAGAGTAGGATCAAGTTGTACTGGATGGATTTTTTGTAACTCGGCAATTGTCTTCTTAGTCGATTGATCATTGATATAAACAATCGCATCCTCGATATCTGAAGATAATTCTATTGCTGTGAAGTTCCAGTCTGGAGTAATTAGCTGTTTACTTTCTTCGTGTCCATTCAAGTCATATGTGCTACTGCCTGAAAGAGGTACTGGTCCATCGGGGTACTCATAAGACCATGTATATTCCCCAGGAAGATAGTCTCCTATAACAATGATTTCATCATCTTGCTGACTAGTGACCTCTTGCTCGTCAAATGTCAGTTTGATGTTTTTATAGGGGACTTCAATTGAAACTTCAGTAGGTATGATCCTAAATTCAGCATCTTGATATAAACCGAATACTTTAGGTTTGGGATTGACCGAGATGAATTCGCCATGATGATAAATGAGATCGGTTGGCTGCTTAGTTTTGACGTGTTCTGCTTCGATCATCAGCTGGTTGCGTAAATCTGTCCAACCGTAGTTATTTACAATAGAGTAGAAGTTTTCAGGACTTGCGACGGCTCCTTTTTTAAGAGCAAATTGCTCGAGCAAGGCAGGTTTATCTTGGCTGTTATACGCTTCATTCATCGCCTGTACTTTCTTTACAGGGTCATATACACTGCTCAAAATCAAGTGAGCGACAATAAGTAGAAGGATAGCTAAGCCTGCGATCGTTCCGCCAATCTTTTGCTTTTTACTCATTTTCTTTGCTGGTAGTTGGACGGGTTGGATAGATGTACTATGTAGGTTGGTGGCTGTCGAACTAGAAGAATTCTTTTCGTCGCCAAACGGTGTGCCGCAGTTTTCGCAGAATGTGGACGTTTCATCGCTCTTTTGGCCGCATTCGGTACAAAACTTCATATGATTCACTCCTTTGTATTGGTCCTATGAATTATACATGAAATATTCATTAGTAGGTACAAATAATTGATAAGTGGAAACTTTAGAGGACCTGAGTCTTATATAACTATAATTAGATGCGAGAGGGAAACGATAAATTACTAATTCAGTTAAATTCAGGAATTCCTTTAATCTTTCCGTATTACTACTTCTTATTTATAAAGGTATATGCTTTAATTAGGTATATATATGCAGAGGTAAGAAGAAAGGAAAGTGGCTATGGTACATTGTGAAAACTGCGGAACTATTGCAAGCGGTGAAGCTTTTTGTAAAAACTGTGGAACTAAATTATCGAGTGTTTCATCTCAAATGGATAGAACTACGGAGAATGCTTCCAGTAAAACAAAAAAGCGACCGTACACGTTCATATTTGTTGGTAGTGCAATTGTCATTTTAACAGCTGTATACTTTGTATTCGGCATGAACAAAGATGAACCACCGCTTGAAACAGTGGCCGCTCCTGTAGTCAAAGACGAAAAAGAAGAGCCGAATGATGTTATACGTGATAAGTCGACCGCTACTCTGCTTTATCAAGAAGTAGATATACTTGAGAATATGAGAAATGGCGATATGCTTTCGGTATATCATCTAGGTAGTACGAGGGAAGAACTACTAGACATGCTTGGAGCAGCTAATGTGGAGTATGTAAGGGAAGGTGAAGATCGCATGGATTATGAGGATGCTACCTACAGTCGTGTACCTGGCTATCATCGTATCCATTCAGCCCTTCTACACTTGGATTCGAAATCTACAGCAGATCTTGAAGATGTCCGTGCCGTACTGGAGGAGAAAAGTGATCAATTGTCTGTAGATAGTGGTCAGGAAGATAGTTCGTACTATATATCGTATGGCACTGAAGATTCCACGTTGATTTTTTATTCAAAAGCGGAAAAGGGCCAACCTATCTATAAAATTATCGCTTTTAATCAATCTATCCATTCTAGTGCTTCGAAGACGATGGAAGAAGAACCGATAATCCATCCAGGCGAGATAGAACCTATCATCTTAGATATTAGAAAAGAGTATCATTGGATTAATGATCATATATCTTCGATGGATGAAGCAGTGTTTTCAACTACCATGACAAATTATAGTGATAGCGATGGAGTTATACGGAAAACAATAGATCGTTCATCTGAAGGTACTGTCGAGTACTACTATAATGGAGATGGAGAAGTGTTTTTCATTTTCCAATATGAGGGCGATAAAGAACAACGATTTTATTTTGATGGTGATCAGATGATTAGGTGGATCGATTTAAATAAAGTGACAATTGATTATGATGCTGGACAAGGAAATAGTGAATATAAGGATTGGGAGAAACTGTGGGTTACTCGTGCTTATTGATAGAAGGTGCCTGTTCCCTACGCAAATAAATATGTACAGTTGCCATTACTATTGTGGCGGCTGTATTTCTTCAGCGGTTACACTATCAAAATAAACTTCGCAGGACAAAAAGTAGTATGATATTATAAAGTATAATAGATTGTGTCATACATACTATAAATTTGTAGAATACATACTCTGTAGAATATAGGGAATTAGGGGTTGAATGGATTGGCAAGAAAGAAAAAAAGTAAATTGAAGTGGTTGTGGGTTACACTCATAACGATCGTAATTCTCGTAGCTGCTGGTGGAATTTATTTATTCACTGTGTACGGCTCTGTTAAATCTACCGTAAATAAAGATACTCATGAACCCGTTAAGGCAATTGATACAGAAGTGACAAAAGAAAAAGTCGCGAAGCGTGATTCTATAAACGTCTTGTTAATGGGTGTCGACGAGCGAAAGGGAGACAAGGGCCGTTCGGATACGATGATTGTCATGACATTAGATGCAGATAATTCTAGAGCGCAAATGGTAAGTATTCCTCGTGATACGTTGACGGAAATTGTTGGAAAAGGTGTAAAGGATAAGATCAATCATGCGTACGCATTTGGCGGCAGTGAAATGTCTGTTGATACGGTTGAAAAGTTTTTGGATATTGACTTGGATTATTATGTGCGAGTGAATATGGAAGGGTTAGAGGATTTAGTAGATGCGGTTGACGGTATTACGATTCATAATAATTTTGAGTTTACTGAAGGTGGACGAACCTTTAAAGAGGGTGAGGTCACGCTGAACGGTAAAGAAGCTCTCTCGTATGTACGTATGCGTAAAAACGATCCAGAAGGCGACGTAGGTCGTAATGAAAGACAGAGAAAAGTGATCCAAGCCGTTATTGACAAAGGAGTCAATGTCAAGTCCGTCACTAAAATTAATAAATTAATTGGTATACTTGGGAAAAACGTAGTAACGAACTTGGAGTTTGACGAAATTCAAACATTATATAAAAATTATAAAAATGTACGACGTGATATATCCACGTATCAAATAACAGGTGAGAACAAAGTGATTGATGACATTTGGTATTTGTTAGTGCCGGATGAAGAAAAGGCAAAGACAACTGAAATGATTCGGGAGTATGGTGGATAAGTTTCTTTATTATGCTTTACTTGTTTTGTGCTAATAGGTGTCTACCAGCGATACAATGCGCTGGTAGACATTTTTATTATTATTTAAGTGGACGACAAACAAGGGACTTTACTCAAAGTTATAGCAAGGGCATCCAGTCGCCTAACTATACTCAAAAATAGTTCCGTAATGTACCAATTGCTATTCCCTATCTAGTAAGCAATCTGATAAACTTATAGAAAACCTATTAAGTGAAGGAGTTCTTTATGAAGAAGAGATTATTTATTCTATCATCTGTAGTAATGGCACTTATTGTCGCCAGTGGCGGCTATCTTCTTTATATATTTCAATTCAAAGAGTATGATGTGGCAGATGATCGGATAGAGGAGATTTTAGAAGATCCGTACGATGTGGTATTGCCTAAAGGCACAAAGCTATTGTTAGACCATAAAGATGGTAAAGGGGACAAACTAATTAAAGTACATCCTGTAATAGAAGAAGATAAGCGGGAAGGAGAACAGTCAGAAGACGAGACTACTTTTAGTTTTGATGATACTGGATTATCGAGTGCTACTGCAGCTGGAGAAGTTGCGGGGAACAGTAGTGTGGATAGGCCCTCATCGCTATCGACATTTGAAGACGAGTCTCCGAATGCGGATGCAAACAACCCGATGCCGACTGCTAAAGTAACAGTTGCCGAAATTAAAAAGAAATACGAACCGGTCATTATAAGTTTCTATAGTCAAATGTATGCCAAGCACCATTCCGTGATTGACCGTGTGAAAGATGAACACAGTATAAAAAAAGTAGCGGGCAAGAGTTTCAGTTATGCCTATATGTATAGTAAATATATGGGGATAGCGGACACCTTTGAAGCCAAGACGGATTTCATGTTTAATGGAATAATAGAGTCTTTGGAAAAAGATTTGGCGGCTAATGGATACAGTAACGTATACTCAAAAAGCTTTAAAGATGAATATGAAGCGGGGAAGAAAGAACGTCGCGATGAAATTTTAAATGAAGCGTTGGGACGTTGAATAGAAAGTACGGCTATTTGGGAATGGTGGTATTCCTGAATAGCCGTTTTTTGTGTGGTACTAGATCCTCATGCAAGTCATTCAATACTCTCAGGTAATATTTGACCGCCATCTACTACGAGTGTTTGTCCGGTAATGAAGTTTGCCTCCTTAGAAGCGAAGAAGGCAGCTGCATGTCCTATGTCGTCTACAATCCCTAAGCGTTTAAAAGGTATTGCAGCTGCCATGGCATGTAAATACTCATCTCCTAGTCCATCCAAACCTTCAGTGAGGATATTGCCTGGTGAGACGGCATTAATTGTAACGTGATCAGTGGCTAATTCGAGTGCAGCTGTCCTCATAAAACCTAGTTGTGCTGCTTTACTCGCTCCGTAATGTGCCCATCCCGAGTATCCAGTTATAGGTCCGGTTATGGAAGAAGTTAATATGAAACGTCCATATTCAGCTTTTTTTACATAGGGCATAAATGCTTTTACTGTGAAGAAGGTACCTTTGGAGTTTATGTTTTGCACGTGATCCCATTGTTCTTCTGTCATTTCATCTATAGTAGCAGATGGGAAAATCCCTGCATTTGCACAAACAATATCAATACCACCGAAATCATTAAAAATAGTTTGAGCCGTTTTCTCTAAGGATTGTAAAGAGGTTACATCAGATGTGTAAGCGTTAACATTATTATTGTTATGTTGTAATGCATTTGCGGTTTCTTGACCTTGTGTTAAATCGCGAGAGATAATGGCAACGTTTGCCCCTTTCTCAGAAAAGACTTTTGCGATACCTTTGCCAATCCCCTTACTTCCACCTGTCACTACGACCGTTTTTCCTTCAAATTGTTTCCTCATTCTATCATCCTCCTAAAATTGAATGAAAATTTCTTACATATAGAAGTGTAAATAAAAGGTTTAACTATATTGTTGAATCCACAATATATTGCTGTAATTTGTGGATTCCAAATATACTATCATTAGCTAGATAATTAGTCAATGTTACAATTTTCTGAATTTAATATAGGCATATGAGTAATTAAAATATTGTTAAGAATTCTATGAATGTATGTATTAGGTAAGTACAACATACAGTAATTAATACTGTAGTTGTAAAATCACTGATACTATTATGATCTAATTAGTTTTGGAAAAGAAAGAAAACAATTTATTGAACCGTTTTTAAATAGTGAAATTACTATTTTTATTAATTCTGAATTTTCTATTGACTATTTGGAATGATGATGATATTATTTTGTGAATCCACAAGAATCAAAGTTATTCCACAAATATTGAAAGCTTTCATTCGATTCTAGTGAAGGAGTCTATTATACTGTGAATGTGAGGTGCTACATACATAAACAGGATAGGGGATTGAATTATGTCATTATCATTTGAAGATAGAAAAAAAGTGATTTTAGAAGTATTAGAACGAGATGAAAAAGTATATGTACCTGAGCTAGCAAGTGAGTTTCAAGTATCTGGAGAAACAATTCGAAGAGATTTAGATCGTCTCGAAAAAGAAGGAATTTTAAAGAAGGTGTATGGCGGTGCGGTTAAAGAAAAGTCTTCAGTAGAGCTACCATTTGATTTGAAAGCAGATATTCTAAGCTTTGAAAAAAGTGCTATATGTAAAGCGGCGGCAGAATTAGTTGAAGATGGAGATAGTGTGATTATTGGACATGGTACTACAACAGTAGGGATTATCCCTAACTTAATTAGTAAAAAAAATATCACCATCATTACACCGTCAGTACCGGTATTGTTAGCTACTATGGAACATTTTCAGGGAAAAGTAATCTTTGTTGGAGGTGAGTATGAAGCAAATCAAAAATTCACAAGTGGTCCTTTATCTACTTCTATTCTCAATCAATTAAAAGCTAATAAAGCTTTTGTAGCAGCAGGAGGGTTATCTATTAATGAAGGCATGTCTGATTATGATTTGCAGGGAGCGAGTAGTTCGAGACAAATGATGAAACGGGCAGATGAAACTATAATACTTGCCGATCACTCAAAGTTTGGAAGGACAACATTTGCTCATATTTGTTCATTAAAGGATATATCCATGATTGTTACAGATAAAAGGTGTTCTAATGAATGGAATAATGTATTAGAGGAAAATGGAATTGGGTTAATCATAGCTAATTTGGAAAACTGAAAATTAAAATGAAAGTATATCTCAATGAAATACGTGTTGAAATATCGTTTATGGATTGTATAAATTAATTTCTAAGTAAAGGTGGAGATAGAAATAATGGAATATAACATGAGCAAATCAGCAGTTTTAGATAAATCTATTCAATATTGGAATCCTGGTAAGACGAAACAGTGGCAAACGGATGGCGTCGACTTAGTAATAGGCAAACGTGAAGATTATTTTCTATATGATATGGAAGGAAAAAAGTTGATGGACCTTCATTTAAATGGTGGAACGTATAATCTGGGACATCGAAATCAGGAGATCATCTCATCATTAAAAGAAGCGATGGATCATTTTGATATCGGAAATCACCATTTCCCTTCGACCGCACGTGCGCAGTTAGCAGAGCAGTTTGATAAGTGTACGCCAGACAATCTTCGTTACTCCATATTTTCTAGTGGCGGTGGAGAGGCTATAGATGTAGCTATTAAGAGTGCGCGTTACGCAACGAAAAGAAGAAAAGTAGTCTCGCTTAAATACGCCTATCATGGTCACACAGGGATAGCAGTTTCTTTAGGAAATGAACGCTATTCTAAATTGTTTTTGAGTGAAGGAAGCCCTGATGAAGTAGTCAACGTTTTATTCAATGATTTAGATGAAATGGAAAGAGCCCTTTCTCAAGAAGATGTAGCGTGTGTGATTATTGAGACGATACCAGCTACATATGGTTTCCCTTTACCTGATCCTGGTTATCTTGAAGGGACAAAACGTTTATGCGAGAAGTATGGCAGTTTATATGTTGCAGATGAAGTGCAAACAGGACTTTTACGTACTGGCAAACTGTGGGGCTTTGAGCATCATAATATCAAACCTGACATTTTGGTAACTGCCAAAGGTCTGAGTGGCGGAATATATCCCATTGCAGCTACTATCGTCAGCGATAAAGTAGGTCAATGGATGAATGAAGATGGATTCGCACACATATCTACATTTGGTGGATCGGAACTAGGCTGTGTAGTGGCGATGAAGGTATTAGAAATTTCTCAGCGCCCTGAAACGATAGAGAATGTAGAGTATACATCACGATATATACGTTCAGGTTTAGAGAGAATCAAAAACCAATATTCAGATCAATTCACAGGGATACGTCAAAAAGGTGTCATTCTTGGCTTGGAGTTCGAAAAAAATGATGGTGCTAAAGATATTATGCGATCCTTGTATGACAATGGGGTATGGGCCATTTATTCAATGCTAGATACAAAGGTTTTACAATTTAAGCCTGGGCTATTGTTAGATCAGCAGTATTGTGATGATTTGCTGAATCGTGTGGAAACGAGTATTGGTCAAGCTGTACGGAAAATGTAGTGATAAATAGAAAGGGGGATTTTAAAGATGAGTAATACGAGTGCGAATACATGGGATCGTTCTATTGAATTCTTTAATCAGGTGTCGCATAAAGCGAAGGATATGTATGAGGGGCTAGACGACTTTTCAGTCAAGCTCCTGGATTACTCTGAAAATGCTACTTACCTTGTGGAAAATCCAAAAACCGATGAAAAGTTCATCTTACGTGTTTGCCGACCTGACTATCATAAGAAAGTGGAAATCGAAAGTGAAGTCAAGTGGTTACAATCTATTGATGAACATACGACTATTATGGTTTCAAAGCCTATTCTAGGTTCAAACAACGAGTTTTTGCAAACGGTTACATTGGAAGGAGATAGTCGGAATTATCATTGTGTGCTATTTACCTTTCTTGAGGGTGAAACACCGGATGTTGATAATGAAGAAAAACTAATACGCATATTTAGAGAAATCGGAAGAACTACAGCGCAGTTTCATCGACATTCTATTTCTAATTATGCAAAGTTTGAAGAGATTAAACGTCCTATTTGGGATTATGATAATTTGTTGGGTGAACAACCTAAATGGGGAAGATGGGAAGATGGTAGGGGCATTACTCCAGAACGTGAGCAACTTTTAACACGTGTTTCACAAACGATTAAATCTCGTTTGGAGGCCTTTGGTAAGGATCCTGAATCCTTTGGTTTAATTCATGCGGATTTGCGACATGCCAATCTACTAATAGACAATGACAAAAAAGTTGTGCAGGTGATCGACTTTGATGACAGTGGATTTGGCTGGTACTTATATGATTTGGCTACGTCCTTATCATTTATTGAACATCGTTCCTACGTCCCTAAACTGATAGAAGCTTGGCTTGAAGGATATAGGGAAGTGCGTTCGCTATCTCCGAAAGAAGAAAAAGAAATTCCAACGTTTATTATGATGAGAAGATTGCAACTCATAGCTTGGATTGGTTCCCGCGATAATGAGACTGCCGAAGAACTCGGAGCTGAATATTCAGTTGAAACCGATGACTTGGCTATTTCATACCTAGAGAAGTTTGAATATTGAAAAATATTTTACAGCCGCAGATAAAACAGAAAAATACATCTTTAAAAGGAGAATATTATGAGTGATAAGAAAAATTTAGAATTAAAGAGAACACTCACCCCTTTTAACTTATGGGTTATAGGTGTTGGTATCGTTATATCGGGTAACTTCTTTGGTTGGAACTTTGGATTAAGTTCTTCGGGATATGTAGGTATGTTAATAGCTGTAGCCATAATGGGTGTCATGTACGCATTTATGTCATTCGGCATTTCCGAGTTATCGACGGCTTTACCTTTTGCTGGTGGACCGTATTCATTTGCTAGACGTGCCATGGGCCCGTTTGTAGGTTTTGTTACAGGCATAGGAGTCATGTTGCAATATGTTATTGCTGCACCGGTCGTAGCTATTGGTATTGGTGCATACATTAACTTTCTATTTCCAACTGTTAATCCAATTGTTTCGGCTGCGGTTATGTATGTGTTCTTCATGGCTATCCATATCCTAGGCGTAAAAGAATACGCTAGACTTGAAGCGGTACTGGTGTTTATAGCATTAGCCCTCTTAGTGCTTATGTATTTTGTAGGCTTACCTCAAATTAAAGTCGAGAATTTATTTGGAAGTGAAGGTCAATCTATGATCCCAGGTGGCATAAAAGGGATATGGGCAGCCTTACCATTTGCAATGTGGCTGTTCCTAGCTATAGAAATGCTACCGATGCTTTCAGAAGAAACTCGTGACCCGAAAAAAGATATGCCAAAAGGTATTTTGTCGGGAATGTTTACACTCATAATCTTATCTGTGTTAACTACAACCGTAGCGATTGGTCTTAGTGGTTACGATCAATTAAGTACAGCGGAAGATCCATTACCTGCTGCGATTGCCGCAGCATTTGGAGGCACCTATTGGTTGGCTCAATTACTTGCTTCTGTTGGCTTGGTTGGTTTGATAGCTAGTTTTTCAGGAGTAATACTTGCTTATTCTAGACAGATATTTTCCTTGTCAAGAGCGGGGTATTTACCAGCAGTATTTTCAAAACTACATCCAAAACGTCGAACACCTTATATGGCAATAATTTTACCAGGCTTTATTGGATTAGTCTTAGTCGCATTCTTTAATCCGGATGACTTGATCTTAATTGCTACTTTTGGTGCATTGATCTCGTACATCTCAGTTAACCTTTCACTTATTATCTTACGTAAAAAAGAACCTAATTTGCATCGGCCGTATAAATCACCTATGTATCCGTTTATGCCGATTGTTTCTATGGTGTTAGCCTGTATAGCACTTTTCGCAAGCTTCTTTGCAAATCTTACTTTCTTCTGGGTGAGTATTGCAGTTTTTGGAGTAGCTATTCTTTATTACTTCATATGGGCACGGCACAATATCAATGCAGATGCGCCTGAGGAACAATTTTTGCAAAAAGAAGAAGGTGAAGTGCACTTAATTCCTGAGGTTGCTAAGGAGAGTATTTGATGAAACTTTTACAAGAAGACGTGCAGACTATTCTGTTTGATAAAGATGGTACATTAATTGATCTGCCTTCTGTTTGGTTGCCGTGGATAGAAGATGTGGACCGATATCTATCTGATTCTATTTCGAACTATCCGTATCAAGCTGAAGGGATCAAGTATCTAGTCGGTGTAAATAAACAAGATGGTGGGATTGATCCTAAAGGTCCGCTTGCCATTGGAAGTGTAGAAGAAAGTATTTCGGTTATTGCATTCTTGCTCTACCAAAAAGGATTGTCTTGGGATAGCGCACTTTTATATGCGAGAGATAGTGTCGATTATGCGAATGAGCGACAAAATAATTCAGCGTCTCTACGCTTGGTCGATGGCGTTGAGGAGCTGCTCAATCATCTATCTGTAAAAGGTTATAATTTAGGGGTTTTGACTGCTGATGATACAGATAAAGCGAATGAGCAATTGAACAGGTTGAACATATCAAAGTACTTTAACTTTGTAATTGGTAGCGATTTGGTAGACCGAAGTAAGCCGTTCCCAGATTTAGCATATGCCGCTCGCGATCGATACGGAGTGAAGTTGGAAAACTCCGTTATGATTGGTGATACTAATGCGGATATTCAATTAGGAAAAAGCGCAGGAGTGAAATTTACTATAGGAATAGTCAGTTACACCGGAAGTGAAGTAACACATCTACATGAAGCAGATTTACTAATTCATAATTACTCTGAATTACTTTCTTCGAGTGAGGAGGCAAAATAATGAACACAGATATTGTTGCAGAAATCACTAAATTAGTTATGGAACGGTTGGGGAAAGAAGAAATGCCGTCATCTTCATTAACAGATTCGGAAATAAAACGCTGGAATGATATTTCAACAACGATACAAAGATCGAGTGGAAAAAAAGGAGAGATACAAAGTGTACTCTCTCCCTTAACACCTAAGGATCTACGAAATTGGAATAGTATTTCTGAGAAGAATTCAAAGAGGCAACCGCTTAACAGAAATTCAGACAACGTTAGATTTCATACGCAATACTAACGATTACTTAGCGTAATTCAATTGAAACATTTACGTCGGATGTAGAGAGGGCGTTTCCTATTAAATCATACAATACTTCGTATAGTGCAACGGTAGAGATGATGGAAGCTGTGCAGAAAGCAAAATCAGCTCAGGAGAGGTTTAGTAATTTTCAACCTGAAAAAATTGATCGAATAGTTAAAAGTATTGCTAAAGCTGCTTTTGCTAAGGCGGACTATCTTGCAATGATTGCTGTAGAAGAAACCGGTATGGGTGTAGTAGAGCATAAGAAGATAAAAAACGAACTTGGATCTATGGGTGTATATGAGTCCATTAAAGATGAGAAAACAGTAGGTGTGATCAAGCGTGATTCAAAGCTGAAGTTAACCGAAGTTGCCTATCCATTTGGAGTTATTGCAGCCATTTGCCCGACGACGAATCCCACGTCTACAGCGATTTTCAAGACTTTGATTTCACTAAAGGCAGGAAATGCTATCGTAGTCAGTCCCCATCCTACAGCTGCTTATTGTACAGTAGAAGCATTAAAGATTTGTTTGGAAGCAGCTATATTGGCGGGGGCGCCTGAAGGACTTATTGGATGGATTTCAAAACCAACTATGGAGGCTACTACTGCTCTCATTCAACATCCATCCATTGACTTGATTCTTGCCACGGGTGGTAGTGGGCTAGTGAAAGCGGCTTATAGTTCGGGCAAGCCAGCGTATGGTGTTGGTCCCGGGAATGGTCCTGTATATTTTGAAAAGTCAGCAAATGTGAAGAAAGCTGTTCAATTAGTTTTGGATAGCAAAACATTTGATAATGGGACACTGTGTTCTACAGAACAATCGATAGTTGTGCATAAGAACATTAAAGAACTAGCAATGCGTGAATTACGCAATCACGGTGCATATTTTTTGAATCTAGAGGAGAAGCAACGATTAGGGAATGTGATAGCGCCTAAAGAGGGGCAGTTAAATGCCAAAATAGTAGGTAGATCAGCAGAGTGGATAGCAAATATGGCCAATATTAGTGTGCCGAAGGGTACTAGAGTATTAATTGCTGAAGAGGACAAGATAGGTAAAAGCATACCATTCTCACTTGAGAAGCTAGCACCTATTTTCCCGCTATACACTGCCGAAAGTGAAGAAGATGCCTATCTAATCTGTACAGAACTTTTGAACTTTATCGGCAAGGGACATAGTTGTTCAATTCATACATCAGATGACGATGCTGCCGAACGATTTGGTCTTGCAATGCCTGTTTCTCGTGTCTTAGTTAATACTATGGCTTCAATCGGTGCGGCGGGTGCGACTACAGCGCTTATGCCGTCTTTAACGTTAGGTTGCGGATCGTATGGAGGTAATATTTCATCAGATAATATTACTGCACGTCATTTGTATAATACGAAGCGAATTGCTTTTGGAATTAATGAAGTGATACTTCCAAAAACATCTCATTCAGAACTAGCTCCTACAGAACGTACTTCTAAAAGGATAACCAATATCAACATTGAAGAAGTTGTGGATCAAGTAATAAGAGAAATAAATAGAAACGATCTTGATTCAAATCTGTTATCGATTTCTAATACGATAGAACAAGTTGTCAAACAATACACTAAGTAATTAAAAGGAGGAAATTAGAATGAATGAAATCAATGGGGCATTAGGGATGATAGAAACAAAAGGCTTGGTAGCCGCGTTAGAGGCAGCAGATGCAATGGTCAAAGCAGCGAATGTACAAATTATTGGTAAGACACATGTCGGTGGTGGCATCGTAACTGTTCTTGTAACAGGTGACGTAGGAGCGGTGAAAGCAGCCACTGAATCAGGAAGTGCAGCTGCAAGCAGAGTAGGAGAATTACTTTCTGTTCATGTAATACCAAGACCGCATAATGAAATTTCTGGCATACTGCCAAGAGTAAGTTCTTGAAACAGATTTGAAGCGAAGGCAGGTGATCAGGAATGTTACTGGGTACTGTCATAGAAAATATTTGGGCAACCCGTAAAGAGGACGGATTAACAGGTTTAACCTTCCTTGTCATACAACCAGGCGTAGATCAGAAACATATATCTTCTGAGATGCCGATTATAGCGGTGGATCGTATAGGTGCCGGGATAGGAGATAGAGTGATAGTTACACAAGGTTCTCCTGCAGGTGCTGTTCAAATGGATTTAAAGATTCCAATTGATGCTATCGTGATCGGTATTGTAGACACACCTACGAATGGAACGTGATGAAAAATGAATGAAGCATTAGGCATGATAGAAGTCTATGGAGTTGCCCACTCTATCCTTATTGCAGATTCCATGCTGAAGACAGCAAATATTCGTGTAATCTCAACAGAAGAAGTAAGTCAAGCGTATTATACAATAGTCATTGCAGGGGATGTAGACTCCGTTCACTTGGCAATTGAACATGGGAGAGAAATTGCCGGAAAAGCAAGTGTACTTATTGCATCAAAAGTAATAGCGAGACAGATGAAAGAGACGATCACTAGTTTGTTGAAAAATAATGTATGAAAAATAGGAGGAATACAATATGAGTAGCGAAGCTTTAGGAATGATAGAAACAAAAGGGTTAGTAGCATCTATAGAAGCTGCAGATGCAATGGTGAAATCTGCAAATGTGCAAGTGGTAGGTAAAGTCCATGTGGGTGGAGGGATTGTAACTATTCTAGTAAGAGGTGATGTCGGAGCTGTGAAAGCGGCGACAGAATCAGGGGCTACTGCAGCTCAACGAGTAGGCGAGCTAATTTCAGTGCATGTAATACCGAGACCTCATAATGAAATAGAGAGCTTATTGCCAAAAATGGATTCATTAAATTGAGACTAAGGGGGGAACTTCATGGACGGGGAGGTAATTCAAGCAATTGTGGAAGACGTGATAAAAGAAATGACTACAGGTACATCAAATAGTCGTGCCATCCCAATATCTATTTCAGCAAGACATTGTCATTTGTGTCAAAAGGATATTGAAACATTATTTGGACCAGGGTACGAATTAACGAAAAGGTCAGAACTATCGCAACCTGGACAATTTGCAGCGAATGAAACTGTCACTTTGATAGGGCCGCGTGACAGTATACATTCTGTACGTATCCTAGGACCCGCTCGTAGTGTATCTCAAGTAGAAGTGAGCAAAACGGATGGGGTGAAATTAGGAATAAATCCTCCGTTGCGCGAATCTGGAGATATTAAAAATTCAGCTTCTATTACGTTAGTGGGCACTAAAGGAAGTGTGTATTTAAAAGAAGGACTGATTGTTGCAAAAGCGCATATTCACATGCGTCCAAAAGATGCCCAAACACTCAAAGTAGATAATGGCGATTATGTAAAAGTGACAGTACAAAATGAGAGACCTGTGACTTTTGAAAAAGTGCTTATCCGTGTGTCTCCCAACTACATAACGGATATGCATATTGACACGGATGAAGCGAATGCGGGTGCTATTGAAAATGGCTCGTTCGGAAAAATTCGTCACATAGAGAAGAATAATGAATAAGAAAAAAGTGATCGAGGACATAGTTCAAGAAGTGTTAAATCAGTTGGGGAAATCAAAGTTGTATGGAAATGATATATCACTTCCTCTATTATATGTCCACCAAGCTGATGATGAAGCTATTCAAATGCTGAAAAAGAAATGGGAAGTAACTGATGACTTAAAGGAAAGTGTAGACCATGTGCTGTTTTGTGCCGTTTCACAAAACACGCTTGTAAAAGGTGCGCTAGGTTTAGCGGATGATCCGTGTAGTAAGTTGCTTGCCACGTTTTTATTAAATGGAAAGAAAGTAACGATGATCCCATCAAAGGACTTGGAGTGGTTACTACACTCTGACAAAAAGGACACACCATATACACGTCACCTGTTAGCGTATAAAGAACAGCTTGAAAAATTTGGCGTGCAGTTCGTTAGATTGAATGAGTTTACTATGCTTTCTACACAGGAAAAATCACCTTCAGTCGACAAACTATTAACAGAAAAAATAGTGAAAAGCATTACAAGTAAAAATATTTTCGTTAGACGTGCCACCATTGTCACTCCATTGGCACGTGACACTGCCAAGGAGCTTGGAAAAGTAATAAAAGTAATTGAATGAGCATTCAAGCGAAGAGGTGAATATTTTGGGGAAAGCAATTGGTATGATTGAGACAAAAGGCTTTATTGGGTCTATTGAAGCAGCGGATACTATGCTTAAGTCTGCAGATGTTCATTTAATAAAACATGAACAAATCGATGCAGGGCTTGTCACGGTAGTAATTGAAGGTGATGTTGGTGCGGTAACAGCGGCTATTGAAGCAGGGAAAGTCGCTGCTGCTAGGGTTGGTGAACTTATTGCGAGCCATACAATACCAAACATTGATGAATCGATGTCGAAATTAATATTACCAAATGCAGAGACTACGGTGAAGAAAAAGCAGAAAAAGAATGTAGAAGTAGAAAGTATTCCAAAACATGTTGCTAAGCCTAGACTAATGGACGAAGAAACTAAAAGTGAGAAAACAAAAAAGTGAAGCTGAAATAAATAAAAGGGGGTTACATCTTGGCGTTTATCCGGAATAAAATTACAGTCATCGGCGCTGGAAATACTGGATCTACTGTTGCCCTTTTGCTGGCACAAAAAGAGTTAGGGGATATAGTGCTAGTTGATGTCCCTACTTTAGAGAATGCAGCTAAAGGAAAAGCTTTAGATATCCAGCAAAGCGGCCCTATACAGGGAACAAATTCAAAAATTGTTAGCACGTCTAATTACGAAGATATTCGGGATTCGGATTTCGTTATCATTACAGCAGGTATCGCGCGTAAACCTGGTATGAGCAGAGACGAACTAGTGACAACAAACACCAAAATTATGCAGGACGTTTCAGAGAAAATTGCCTATTATGCTCCAGAGTGCTATGTATTAGTTTTAAGTAATCCAGTGGATGCAATGACTTATGTTTGTTATAAAACTACGGGCTTTTCTAAAAATCGCGTAATTGGTCAATCCGGGGTATTAGATACAGCACGGTTTAATACATTTGTCGCAATGGAACTGAAAATATCGGTAGAAGATGTATCAGGATTTGTATTGGGTGGACATGGGGATGATATGGTACCCCTCATTCAATATTCTCATGTGGGGGGGATCCCATTAGATAAATTGATATCTTCTGAAAAGATACAAAAGATAGTGGAACGCACCCGAAAAGGTGGAGGAGAAATTGTTAGCTTACTAGGTCAAGGGAGTGCATATTACGCCCCTGCTGCAGCACTTGTTCAGATGGCAGAAGCTATTTTATTAGATAAAAAACGAATATTGCCAGCGATTGCTTACTTAGATGGAGAGTATGGGTTTAAAGATATTTATTTTGGAGTCCCTACAATACTTGGCGGTAATGGAATTGAAAGCATTATTGAATTACCTTTAGACGAAAAGGAAAAAAATGCATTGAACCGATCTGCGAATTCAGTTCAGAAGATTTTAGAATCGATTAATGTGCTCTATAAATAGTGTGCTAAGAAAGTGAATCTTCTTGCTCACGTGTCTCTTAAGTTAATGTCGTAATTATTGAAGTTAGTTTGATAATTGAACCCGAGTATAACGAATTAGTTTCTTGAGTAATCAGTCGAGAGACTTTTTTGTTGTTTTCAAAGTAAAGCAGTAACTAAAGAAACGGGTACCAGGTCCCCACATAATTACCGCACAATCCGGATAGTTTGAAAAGAGAATGATAGTGATTACTATATAGAAAACAGTGTCAACTCCAAGAAATCGAAGCTGACGATTTTTGAAAACTAAAACGTGATAAATAATTCACATTCAATGTTTCAATCTCTATCTTTATCAACAAACTCACCATAATCCGGAACCGCAATACGGTCAAAGTCATCAACTAACTTTTTTAGACTGTCAGCTAGTAACTCTTTCTCCATAGGCAGTCCATGGCCCGTTATGGCGACAGATGGTTGTAACGCTTGTAGTTTGATCACAGAGTCTAAAGCAGCCTCCCAATCCGTTGTTAAATAGCGCGGCGGACCACTTATTTCTTGTTCTTGCGTCAGCACTTTATACAGATATTCCTGTTTTACAGTTACAAATGCATCTCCGACAAGTAAAGCCTTGTCCTTCTGCCTGAAGAACGATACATGACCCGGTGAATGACCTGGTGTGTGAATCCATTTAAATTCTTGCAAGAAAGGAACACTGCCGTCTGGTGGTAAGCTTTTGATATGGTCTCCTAATTGAATAGGATCCGTTGGAAAAATAGAAGACATCTTAGAAACCATTCCACCTTCTACACTCGTATCAGGGTCTGGATAACTGGATACTCCGGTTAAAAACGGTAGCTCTAATTCATGAGCGTATACCGGCACATCCCAATGCTTCACCAAATCAATGACTGCCCCTACGTGATCAAAATGTCCATGCGTTAAAATTATAGCTTTCGGACGAGCATTCGCACCAAAACGCTCTTCTACGACCGCGATAATTTTCTTTGCGGAGTAAGGCATACCAGCATCAATCAAAACAAAATCCTTTGTATTTGGATGCCCTACTAAAACAATATTCACAATTTGTATGGTATGGCAATAGATATCCGGTAACACTTCAATGCCTGAACCACTTCCAATAGATGTAGCCCATATATATTTATAATCTTCTCCGTTAGACAGTTGTTGATCCAAGAAGACACCCCATTCCTCGTTTATACTACATATCTTCGTTATCTACTTTCAGTATTTACAAAATGGAAGCTATTATTCAATCCATTTGAAGACGGCATGAGGTCTCCAGGTGTTTCTCATGATAAATACTTAAAGATAGACTGAGCTGCCAACATTCGTAGTACATGGAAAAATATTCTGAAATCTCTCCTAAAAAGTCCTATCCGTCATTATTTTCGAATAAAATGCATGGACTGTATTTCAAAGGGGGGAGATTTGTGAATTCACTGTTTGTCTATATACTCTTGGGCGCATCTTTAGCTGCGCCAATAGGTCCTGTTAAAACCGTTCTGTTAAATACGGGAATAAAAAGAGGTTTTTTTCATGCTTGGGCTTTTAGTTTTGGTTCCGTGATAACGGATATTATGTATATGTTCCTCGTGTACTTTGGCGTTGGACAATTTATTGAATATCCTTTAATTAAGATCATTCTCTGGTCGTTCGGGTGTTTTGTTCTTATGTACACAGGTATAGAAAATTTGCTGACGTTGAATAAAATTGAAACGAGTTGGAAATTCGGTAAAAGAGTCAGACTAAGAACCACCATGCTGACCGGATTTTTGATGTCATTGTTGAATCCGTTGACTATTATTTTTTGGTTAGGTATATACGGTTCCATTCTTGCAAAAACATCTGGTGGCACAACGGAACATCAAATCATTATAAACAGTCTGGCCATTTTGTCAGGAATTATGATTGTGGATTTGATTATGGCCATTTTATCCAGTGGGGCACGCAAGCTCTTATCCGATCGACTTTTAATAATTGTTTCCATTATTTCTTCTATATCTATGATCGGTTTTGGAATTTACTTCGGGATCGAGGCTTATCAAGCGTTATTTTAACTAATCTTCGCTGGGATGTTTTCGTATGGTGTTTTACATATAATGTTAGCAACGATAATGAAATAAGTAGTCGAGTATAAAAAAATCACGTTAGGAAATCATACCTTTAATCTGTAGAACAAAATAAGTAGAGGTGTGGTAATGGAAAAAGGTGCTGACAAAGTTAGTGTATGGTGCATTGTAAGTCTAGCCTCAATTCCTCTTATTATGACGCTGGGGAATTCCATGCTCATACCCGTACTTCCCTTATTGGAAGACAAAGTGGGAATTACATCGTTTCAATCGAGTATGATCATTACCAGTTATTCGGTGGCGGCTATTTTCCTTATACCAGTAGCGGGATACTTGTCGGACCGCTTCGGACGGAAGATGGTGATATTGCCAAGTTTGGTTTTGGCCTTGATCGGAGGTCTCATTGCAGGATTTGCTTCGTGGAAAATGGATGACCCGTATACGATGATTATTATCGGCCGGGTATTACAAGGTATGGGAGCGGCTGGTGCTATGCCGATCGTTTTACCGCTTGTAGGGGATTTGTATAAAGATGATAGCGAGAAAAGCAGTAATTGTTTAGGGATTATTGAAACGTCGAACACGTTTGGTAAAGTATTAGCACCTATTTTAGGATCAGTATTTGCTGCTGTATTATGGTTCCTGCCGTTCTTCTCTATTTCCGCACTCAGTGTCATTTCGTTTGTACTGATCTTTTTCTTTGTTAAAGTGCCGAAAGAGAAAGATGAACCAGTAAAGTTTAAGGTGTTTATACAGAACACGAAGAAAATATTTGCGTCAGAAGGTAAATGGTTGTATACCGTCTTTCTCAATGGAGTTCTCGTTATGCTGGTATTATTCAGTATGTTGTTTTTTCTCTCAGAAAATCTTGAAAAAACACATGATATTATGGGGATCAAGAAAGGCTTTGTTTTAGCCATTCCGCTATTATTCCTATGCATTGCTTCCTATTTATCAGGGCGTAAAATTAAAGGCGATCTGAAAACGATAAAAAGGTTAATGATCATTTGCTTAATTGTCATGTCAGCCAGTGTCGTTTTCGTTGGCTTCACAAGCAAAAAGTTGATTTTCTTGTTAATCGTGACAACTATTGTGGGTGTAGCCATTGGCGCCTTATTGCCTGCATTGGATGCAATTATAACGGAAAACATTGAAAAAGAGCTTCGAGGCACTGTGTCCTCATTTTATAGTTCAGCAAGATTTATCGGGGTAGCAGCAGGCCCGCCTTTGATGTCAATTGCGATGAAAGATTTTCTCGTCGGCAGTTATATTATCGCCGCTGTACTGGGAGTCATTTTGACTGTTATGGTTTTTAAGTTTATTAACATTGAGGAAATTGAAGAATCGAATTCAGAAAATTAAAATGGACCCGACAGTCATGTTGAACTGTCAGGTCCATTTCTATTTTCGAATATGTACGGAATGAAGAATTTATTTGGATTTTAAACTAAACAGAATGAGGAAGATTCCTGCAAACAGACAAATCATCCGTACTAAAGATATTTTTTCCGTGAGACCGTGCAAGGCTATTCCGGTCGTAACAATTAAGATAAAAGGGCCTACTAATGCAAGTAACGAGTTAATATAAAACGCCTTTTCCAAGTCATTAAATTTAAACATCAATGCGGCAGCTGAGATTTCTATACTTCCTGAAATAACTCGTAAGATGATAATGAAAAGTAGCGCTCTTTCTATTATCGCAACCACGTCCTCTGATTGTATTTATGCTTACTATATGCAATACATCCATAAGTTATTTAACCCCCTCATACACAACAGTTACGTGTGTTATTTCATGTTCGATTGGAATATATGCAATGGTGTCCGTGCTTACGTATGAGGCCCTGCACATTTTCGTTCTATACATCGGTAGTAGATGAGTAGAATGGGGTAGTCGGAAGAACGGCAAGCGACTACCGCCATAGCTGATCACTTCGAAGGTGTTGAAGAGACTTCATGCTCCTTTTTAGGTATGTTTTTTTTCCTTCTTTTCATAGCTTTTAGCAAATAACCGCCTTTGAACTTTCTAGGTTCATAGGTGATAATAAATGCGTTTGGCTGATATTCACCAATCATGTCATATAAACCTTCTTCTTGATTTCTCTTCGTCAAGATTTCAAGTTTGTACCTGATACTGTCTCGTCCGGTACCTTCAAATACGGTTACACCATAACCTTCTTCTCGAAGTTTATTGATGAGAGGTTGGTTCAATGCAGGGATATTTACTTGTATGCATGTGTAGCCAATTGCAAGCTTTTCTTCTACCATGGTTCCGATATAGATACCGATACTGAACCCAAGTGCATAGACGAGCATGCTCCAGAAACTTTGTTCTCCGTCAAATACAAGCGATAAACCAAAGATATAGATCAATGATTCCACAGTACCTAGGAGTGTAGCTTGTGTTCTAAGCTGCTTCACGATGAAGATTGTACGTAAGGTAAAGCAAGGAACGTACAGCAACTGCAATAGCAAAATCATGAGGATGTTATTCATTACACATCTCCCTTAAGACATTTAGAGGAACTATTGTTATTGTATTCTACTCGTCTTGCATTTAAGAACTGGGTACCGAACCGGGTACCAGGTCCCCACACAATTCCCACACAATTCAAGGATGGCTTTAGAAGACGACTAGGAAGAAGGGGTGCTACAATGTCGATTAATCAACAGTTATCTCGGCTGTATACAGATTGGAAAGATGAAAATCCGGGTCACTTTGTAAGTGGTGGGGTTGTCGATGAGGCTCGCTATGCGCAATGTGAAACGAAGGTTCTGTATTTACTGAAGGAAGTGAATGATCCCGGTCAAGAAAGTGACTGGTCACTTGTGGATTTTATTCATTCGCAGATTAAGACATCAACGTTTTATCGATCGACTGGCATTCTGGGTATATGGAATTTCGGTCTGCAGCATGGACTTCCTTCACATCAGTCAATCATTGCGGAGCAAGAGAAGAATATGGCCGACGGGTTGTCGAGTATTGCTATCACCAATCTAAAGAAGAGTGGTGGCGGTGGAAGTAGTAATATGGACGATATTTTAAAGCAAGCTGAGTCTTCAAAAGAATTATGGATGAAAGAAATTGAATTGATTAACCCTGATGTTGTTGTGTGCTGTGGCACGTTCTCGGTCGTTACATCAGTAGTAGGTTTTCAGACAGAAATCTGTGATTCCGGTGCGCTTTATGGAGATGCTCTTGGCACGCGCTTTGTTGAATTTATGCATCCGATGTATCGTGTCAGTCCGAAGATTATTTATGCTTATTTCAAGGAAACTATGCAGTCATGCCGTTCATAAAAAAAGGGTACTGATTCACTAAATAAATTAGAAAACTTAACAGATCAACAACAAAAAGCCTCCTTGGTTGAGAAATCAGCCAAGGAGATTTTTTGTTATTGTTTTATTGTTCATAAACAGAATTAGTTCAGATACTTCGGTTATATGTCTCGGGGGAAACTTTATTTCCATGCAGAAGAGTCTAGTGGATTCTATAGTTGGATGCAAGACGCCAAAAAGTTCATGCACAGTAAAGTGTCGAATTACTTTTCAGTGGAGCGCTTTGACCGGCTTTTGAAGTGTTAGTCCATGATTACGGCGTCCATAAAAATGTAATAGAAAACAAGGTGCCTACGATAGTGCGGAAAAGTCAGCAGCAGACTTTAGCGAATATCAATGTCTTGGTGAGCGAACAAAAACAAATGAAATTGCAGGAAAGTACAGCGCTAAAAGTGAAAAAGAAGAGGAAGCTAGGCATACTCATTTGGGTGTTGGCAAGTCGCCGTAATGCCATTCACTCGGTTATGGCATCCCTTTCACCCAAAAAGGATCCCCATATACAGTAATCTTGTTTTAGTATAAAATAAAAAGTTAAAACCTCTATTGACAGAATACTTTACATTTTGTATATTTTAAACAACAAAGAAAACTGATTTCATATGCGGAAAATCGGTTGGCGAGTTAGATAAAAGCTATTCCTGTTCACGTTACCGATGCAGAGTTAGTTGCTATCTCCCATACAGGTCATATGATTCGGCTAAAGCAACCGGCAGTATCAGCAGAAAAACTACGTAATTGGATTGAATCAGCCGTTCCACAATAATGAAATGGAGGTATCGTGAATATGTTAAAGCCATTAGGTGATCGAATTGTAATTGAATTAACGAAAGTGAAAGATACAACAGTAAGCGGGATTGTTTTACCAGATTCTGCACAAGATAAGCCGCAACAAGGAAAAGTAGTTGCTGTTGGGACTGGCCGTGTACTTGCTGATGGCCAACGAACAGAATTGGAAGTAAAGGAAGGGGATCAAATCCTTTTCTCTACATATGCAGGTACGGAAGTGAAATTTGAAGGAAATGAATATTTAATTCTAAGTGAAAATGATATATTGGCGATTATTGGATAATGAAGTACAGACAAAAGAAGGGGGATGTTAGCTATGGCGAAAGAGATTAAATTTAACGAAGATGCGCGTAATGCTATGTTGCGTGGAGTGGATACATTAGCAGATGCAGTAAAGGTTACACTCGGACCTAAGGGACGCAATGTAGTGTTAGAGAGAAAGTTCGGTTCACCTTTAATTACGAATGATGGTGTCACCATAGCTAAGGAAATAGAATTAGAAGACGCATTCGAAAATATGGGTGCTAAATTAGTAGCAGAAGTTGCTTCTAAGACGAATGAAATTGCTGGTGACGGTACAACGACAGCAACGGTTCTTGCACAGGCCATGATCCGTGAAGGACTGAAGAATGTAACAGCTGGAGCCAATCCAGTGGGGATTCGTAGAGGAATCGAGAAAGCGGTTTCCGTAGCGGTAGAAGAACTACAAGCCATCTCTGATGTGATTGATAGCAAACAAGAAATTGCACAAGTTGCGTCCATTTCTTCTGGCGACAATGAAGTCGGTAATTTAATCGCTGAAGCAATGGAGCGTGTTGGAAAAGATGGCGTAATCACAATTGAAGAATCAAAAGGCTTCCATACAGAACTTGAAGTAGTTGAAGGGATGCAGTTTGACCGGGGGTATGCCTCGTCGTATATGTCTACCGATATGGATAAGATGGAAGCGGTACTTGAGAAGCCCTATATTTTAATTACGGATAAGAAAATTACGAGCATACAAGAAATTTTGCCCGTATTGGAACAGGTCGTTCAGCAAGGAAAACCACTTCTTATTATTGCGGAAGATATTGAAGGCGAAGCACTCGCTACACTAGTAGTTAACAAACTTCGTGGTACTTTCACGGCTGTGGCAGTAAAAGCACCTGGCTTTGGCGACCGCCGTAAAGCGATGCTTGAAGATATCGCTATTTTAACGGGCGGACACGTCATCTCAGAAGATATTGGGTTGGATGTAAAAACGACTGAAATTACTCAATTAGGATGTGCTGCTAAAGTCGTTGTGACGAAAGATGGTACAACCATTGTTGAAGGTTTCGGTGAGTCAGATGCAATTGCAAGTCGGGTAGGTACACTACGGGCGCAATTAGAAGATACAACTTCAGAATTTGATAGTGAAAAACTACAAGAACGTCTAGCAAAACTAGCTGGCGGAGTGGCCGTTATTAAAGTAGGCGCAGCGACTGAAACAGAACTTAATGAGCTGACATTACGCATTGAAGATGCATTGAATGCAACGCGTGCCGCTGTTGAAGAAGGTATCGTAGCGGGTGGGGGAACTGCGCTTGTTAATGTGTATAGCAAGGTAGAAGCGAGTCTTGAAGAGACAGAAGGCGATGTGGCAACGGGTGTACGAATCGTTTTACGTGCATTAGAAGAGCCTGTTAGACAAATTGCGAATAACGCTGGCCTTGAGGGCTCAATCATTGTAGATCGTCTAAAACGTGAAGAGCTTGGTATGGGCTTCAATGCTGCCGATAATAGTTGGGTTAATATGGTCCAAGCTGGTATCATTGATCCAACGAAAGTGACGCGTTCGGCATTACAGAACGCAGCATCTGTCGCCGCGATGTTATTAACAACGGAAGCGGTAATCGCAGACGTGGGGGGCAGAGACCCTATGGAAGGCATGGGAGATATGGGTCACGGTCACATGCACTAAAAAGTAAAATAACATCCCTTTCGTACATGTGAAAAACCAAGTACGAAAGGGATTTTTAATTTGTTATGTAAGTCTGTACTGGCTATAACCAACATCATCACTACACTTTAATCATTCACTTTGATAATGATTTTGCCAATATTTTTATTCTCTTCCATATAAGTATGGGCTTCATTTATTTTATCCATATCCCAAACCGAGTCAATAACTGGTTCAAGCTTACCACTTTCAAATAAAGGAATGGCATACTCACTGAACTCTCTCGTCAACTTAATTTTATTCTCAATAGGCTGAACACGTAGCATCGTACCGATCAACTGAATACGTGGAATCTTTAAATCCATTAAGTTTACCTCTTGAACTATACGTCCACCCAAGACACCGACCAATAGTAACTTACCATCCACATCCAACGACTGGATATTTTGCTCAAAATACGGAGCCCCGATGAAGTCGAGAACGATATTGACGCCTTTTCCATCAGTAGCTTTCAAGACCTCTTCAACAAATGGCCCTGCTCTGTAATCAATTGCTTTGCTTGCGCCTAGTTCCATACAAAAAGCACGTTTGCTGTCCGTTCCTGCCGTAATAATCGAACGAGCACCTGCTTCTCTAACTAACTGAATGGCAGCCGTTCCGACCCCACTAGCACCTGCGTGGATTAGTACGTCATCACCAGCTTGTAAATTTCCTAACGTGTATAAATTCAAGTAAGCAGTTAAAAACACTTCAGGAATCGCAGCGGCTTGTTCGAATGAAAAGTTTACAGGAATAGGAATCGCCATCGCTGCAGGAATCGCTACTTTTTCCGCGTAACCACTCGATGGTAAAATAGCACAGACATGATCGCCTACCTTCCAATCTGTCACTTTCGAACCAACTTCTGTCACGACACCCGCCATTTCGATACCCATGATGGGCGAAGTCCCTTCAGGTAATGGGTAATTCCCTTGTTTTTGAACAAGGTCTGCTCGATTCAATGCGGTTGTCTTGATCTCTACTAATAACTCATCTTCATGTGGAATGGGTTCAGGGAATTGTTGCATAACTAGCTTCCCATTTTCAGCTATTACAGCTTTCATGCTACCTCTCCTCAACTACAGTCGTTTTTATAGTGAAATTCAATTCCCTATACGGAATATTAATGATAGATTACAATTTCTGGTTAATTAAATCAAGTAAAATAATTCGGACTAGTCGGAATTGAAGTCGTTGTACCAGTCAATCCAAGTTGGCAAATGTAAAAGAGAACCCAGGTGAAATTACGTGTGGTTAGCAATGATTTTGGACAAACAATTAAAGTAGCATCGGATCAAAACAAGAAGTCGATAGAAGAGTTAAATTTAATTAAGTAAGAACTATCAAAAAAGCAACAAAAGAAATGATGTGAATTTCCTTTGTTGCTTTTTACTTTGGTCTTAAAATTATGTAGCTGAAGTAGTGACCTTATAGTAGAAGGAACTCTACTATAAGGTCACTATCACTCAATTAAAAGCTTTCAATCGCCGCTCATGTCTTCCATGGAGAATATAGTAAAGAAGGATGGACAACAGAATCATAAAAAAGGCTGCTAGGTAAATTCCACGATAGCCAATATGAGGAATAAAAAAACCGTATGTAAAGGGACCTAGCCCTAAACCTAACTCGAAAAGGATAAAGTATGTTGAGGTTGCTAGTCCAATGCGATGTATAGGCGTCACTTTAACTGCAATAGCTTGAGCAATTGAATTAATGCTACCATAGCCGAAACCTATCAGTATCGCTGCTAGTAAAACCATGAAACTGTAGTGTGCTTGGCTATATATGAGCATGCCAAATGCAAATAGGACGAGACAAGGATAGATGATAATATTTGCTCCATGTTGATCCATTAGACGACCGGTGAAAGGACGGGACAATAAGACGACACTTGCATACACGAGAAAGAAGAAGCTCCCCGCCTCAACTAGATCAATTTCCTTTGTAAAGAATGGAATAAACGCCATGATGGAAGAATAAATAAATCCTAGGAACATGCCTACAATGGCAATCGGTACGGCTTTTAACTCAATATATTGAGAAATGGATAATTTTTCTTTTCCCGCTGTTTTTTCCACGACAGGCGCCTGCACGAGAAAATAAAGCACAAAGATTACGCTAGCTAATACGAAATTAATGATAAACACATAGAAGAAATTTTGTGTTTGTGAAATAATCCATATACCTAAAAGTGGTCCGAGAGCGGTAGATAAAATTGTACTTAAGCTATAATATCCGATACCTTCTCCACGTCTAGAAGGGGGTATAATTTGGGCTATGATAGTTCCTGTTGCGGTACTTGCAAAACCAAACGAGACACCGTGAAGGAAGCGATTCATAAAGAAAAGTGAAAAATCTGTTGGCAACATATAAAATCCGGTCGTAAGCAAAAATCCTATTAAGCCGGTCAATAAAACTTTTTGACTTCCTGCGCTTTGAATTATACGACCAGCCCCTAACCGGCCAATTAGCGCACCGATTACAAATATACCGGATAATAAACCAGCCGTACTGGTGGATGTATGGAATGTTTCGACTGAAAATACGGCAATCGTAGAAACGAGTAAGAAGAATACCAGTGCTAGAATAAAATTGATGATAAAAATGACTATGAAGTTTTTAGTCCATAAGGTGTTTCGTTGACCCATTGCTTCTCACTCCTTTCTCAAGTGTAGGGAGATTCAGTATTTTCTAGTTATATGGGAAAAAATAGTTACAATGTGAGACTTTTGGATGTTAGAAAATCCGCTAGCCGTGTGTGTATGTCGAGGAAATCTTCTTTGGAAATAAATATGTTAGTTTGCTTCACTAACTATAATTTACAATAAGATGTACCTATTAGTCAATCAGAGTTTTGGGAAGAGTCAGACACTATATGTGTACGAGTAATTTTATTTGACTGTTTTATTGGGAATAGGACCTCATGATATCCTAACCCCATCAGTTGTGATTGAAACGACTAAACATTACGGGAGGAAATCTACCTTAACGAATACTATAAAATAGAATGGGTCCGTACATTTTGATTCAGCGAAGTATGTAAAACTACAGCCACCCCTAAAGTGGCGGCTGTATTTATTCATCAGCGTTTAAAATAGTAAAACAGCCGTGATAAACCTTTCAGAATGATCGCTAGGGCGAACAACACGATGAGGATGATTAGAATCCCCACAATGATGATCAACAGCAAGTGACCATATAAGTGTGCGAATATAACAGGCACAATTAAAAACAATCCCAACAATGCATATGCAGCGAATATCCCAAGGAAGAAGAGACATTCATTGCTTAACTTTTCACATTTCGACATAAACTTCACCTCCTTGCTGTACTATATGAAACCTTCAGTAAGGCGATGTAATGCAAGATACACGGTTGTAAATAATAAAAGTGTATTTATATACTGTAGACTCTCAATTCATTCGACGAATAGTAGGATAGGGGTTCCTGGAATAAGCAATTTCCTTCTATTATCGAATAAGAATTTGCAACACATACTATTCTCTTAACTAAATAATCCACAAAAAACGAGGCTTCCAATCGATAAACTGATTGGAAGCCTCATTCTGATGATTTGGATATGCAATTATACTGTCACAACACTACTTATAATCAATCAAACGTCAACACAATACGTCCATTAATCTGCCCTTTTTCCATCTTTTCAAGAACGGCATTCACATCGGAAAGGGGAGCCGTTTCAATCTGCGCCTTCACTTTACCGCGCGCAGCAAAATCCAACGCTTCTTTCATATCGATTCGTGTTCCAACGATAGAACCTTTTACTGTGATGCCGTTAAGAACCGTATTGAAAATAGGAATCGGTAAATCTTCGTGTGGAAGTCCAACAGCGACTAGTGTGCCGCCACGTTTAACGGAGCGATACGCTTGCTCAAATGGTACTTGGGATACTGCAACACTAATAGCCGCCTGTACGCCACCGACTTGTTTTTGAATCGCTTCCGCAGGATCTTCATTTTTGCCGTTCACTGTAATGTCGGCTCCGAGTTTCTTCGCAAGCTCTAATTTTTCATCTGCAATATCTACTGCCACAACATTGAACCCCATAGCCTTCGCATACTGTAGTGCTACGTGGCCCAATCCACCGATGCCGTAAATTGCGACCCAATCACCTGGTTTTGCACCTGAAACTTTCAATGCTTTATATGTTGTCACGCCTGCACACAGAATCGGTGCGGCTTCAACAGAGCTTAGATTTTCAGGAATCTTCGCGACGTAATCCGCAGCTGCAAGGCAATACTCCGCGTATCCGCCGTCTACTGAATAGCCACCGTTTTCTTGACTATGGCATAGTGTTTCTTTGCCTTCTAGACAATAATCACACTCACCACATGCAGAGTAGAGCCAAGGTATACCGACGCGGTCACCAATTTTTACAGACGTGACGTTCGGTCCAACAGCTTCTACAATTCCTACGCCTTCATGTCCTGGAATGAGAGGAAGTTTCGGTTTGACAGGCCAGTCACCGTTGATTGCGTGTAAGTCTGTATGACAAACGCCGCATGCTTCTAGTTTAACTAATGCCTGACCGGCTCCTGGTGTCGGTTTTAGTGTGTCTTCGATCTGCAACTTTGTCTGGAATTCTTTAACGATCGCTGCTTTCATTGTGGTCTGTTTTGTAGTACCTCTTGCGTTGCTTTTTTGTATTGCTGACTTCATGAATGATTCCTCCCTTTTCTCTTACAGGCTATCTATATGTTGGGGGTGGGGGGATTAGTACAGATGTAGTGGACACGGTGCCAGGTCCCTACACAATTCTGGAACTATTCAGACAGTTTTGCGTTCAATACCAATAGACTTCTATTCCAATGGGTTAGAGGTCTTTTTGGAGTCTGATGAAATTGGAGTGTGAAATGAGTAAGCGTATGTAATTTTGAAATATATACTTACTTAATGGAATTTCAATAAATGTTTAATTTCACCTGTAATACAGAGCTTTAGATCTACCAAATATAACTGGTAAAAAGGACTAAACTTCTTGTGGTTTTGACCGATAGCAAAACAGTAAAGTGAATCAAACTGCTATGTTTACAATGTAGACAGGATGAAGAGAAAAGAGGAGATGTAATGAAGAAAATGAAGAACAAGAACAGATGGAGGATAATATTCTTTCCGTTAATTGCAATTATGCTCGTATTTTCAACTGTTTCACCCACACTTGCTATAGCGGCAGATGAGACGGTCACAACGGTCACGTTGGATAAAAAATACACTACTGTATCAGATATTAACAAGACAGGATTTATACTTACTTTGAAATTGGCGTATGGCAAAGAATGGGCTACTGACATATTAACAAATGTAGAAAAAAAGAAAATCTTACTTGAAGCCATTATTGCCGATCAAGAAAAGGAAGAGTGGGATCAATTCAAAAGAAATATTACCGTCGAACTAAATCCACTAGATAGAACCGAGTTGATCTTAACATTACCAAGTGGAAAAGATTATAAAGCTACTGAAAACCAAGACGTGACAATCAATATTAATCCTGTGTTAATTGAAAAATGGCCAGGTGAGGTCACGCCTGTAAACTTCAAGATTTTTGCTGAGCCGAATATTTCATTAGGTGGGTCTATTACGAAGGATACAGCACTGAATAACATACAAAAGGGTGGCAAAGTAATAGAATTGCAGTTATTAAATGCCAAGTGGAATGAACAATATATAACGAACATTACTAATTTCAATGTATTGTTAGATAGCTTTAAAGACTCGAGTGTGGGTGTTTGGGATGCAGCAAAAACTCTGAAAAATACCGACCCTAACAAAACGATTTCATACTCTGATGACAAGAGAACATTAAAAATAAAATTGCCTGCCTTAAATAGTAACTACATAGGTACTGTTCAAGTTGAGGTGCCTCAAGTATTTTATACAGTTGAGAATGTAAATAGCGAAGGAATTATTAGTGAAACGGGGACGATCATTACTGGTGATCAAATATCAACAACTCCTGTTACGTTTACAATTAAATCAGATGTCACTCCTACTATGAGCATTAATGGAACGTTACAAGAAAAAGATTTAAGGGATGCATCGCCTTCGCCGAAATTGATGCTTAAATTAGAGAATGCCAAATGGGCTTTGTCTTCTGCCGAAAAGAAAAATCTTCTTCTCGAAAGTATTCAAGCAAAGGATCAGAAAGATCAGTGGGAATTAATTAAAAACAAATTATCCTCTAACAATGTAGATGTTGATGTTAATGGTTCAGTTGTCACTATTACTTTTCCTACAGTGGACAATCTTCATTTAATAAAAGACCTGAATTTGTCTATAAATATTCCTTATCAATTGCTAGAGAACGATGTGAAAATTCCTGTTCAACAATTCAGCATAAAAGCGCAACCTAAAGTTCTGTTATCTGGTACAGCAATGCCAGTTATTACGCAGACAGACTTCGCTAAAGGTGGAAAAATCGTTGTACTGACATTGGTAAATAATCAATGGGAAAACGATATAGCGATTAATACGATAAAGCGCGAAAAGCTTTTAAAAGCGTTCACATGGGGGACATCTGAAGCAGAAGTATTGGCCCGAGCAGATGTGAAACGTACAAATAATTATACTGTGACAATCAAGTTACCAGCAGTTTCCGCAAAATTTAGTGGAGACATTAAATTTAACAGCGGAGAGCTAACAGGAAAGTCTCTACTAGAATCGGATCAAAACTTCTTAAGTAAAGAGTATAATCTACAAGTTGACGCTATCAAAAATCAAGTAGCAACCATTACAGGAACTGCCACAAGTAAAATGAATGATTTGGACGTGGTAAAAGGTGGTCAAACTGTAATCATTTCTTTGAAAAATGATAGTTGGAAATCAAATCTAGAAAGTCTTCAAGCTACCAAACCGATTGTTTTAGTGACAACTAATAATAAACCAATTAGTTATAAAATAACCAGAACAAATGATACAACTGCAACTCTGAAGCTTGAGAATAACACTACGTTCGAATTGACAGAAGATCAAAATATAAATATTGCCATACCTAAAGAGCTACTTAGTGTTCGTGCATCTGAACCACTACTAGTGGAATCTGCATTTAAAGTGGCTGCTGTCACAGCGTCGTTGTCTGGAACGGGAATGAATTTGGAGACGGAAGACGTTCAAAAAGGAAGTAAAACGCTTGTTGTAACACTGAATAATGCAGAGTTTAAAGACAAATTAAGTGTTATAGAGGTAAAAGCAATGTTTAGTGGTGGATCATTGCCTTGGAATTTCGCGCCTTCTGACTACTCAGTGGCTAAAAACAAATTGACGATTAAACTGCCTGCTGTTCCAACGTATTCAACGAAAACCGCACAGTCTTTCACGTTGAAAATCAAAACTAGTTTATTAAAAGACTATGATAGTATGGGATTAAAAGAAAAGAATATAGAAAATGGAACAGTTTCAATAGGTGGGGTTGCGTCTGCGAATTTAGGACAGACATCTTTTGCAGAGTCTGAAGTTCGAGCGGGCAATCGTTCTATATCCATTACATTGGTGAATGCAGAATGGGATCCTACAATTGAAACCAATGCTAGTAAAAAAGCTGCATTACTTAAAGGATTTGTGACAACTGACCAAACAAAAGAGTGGGCGATCGCATCTTCCGCTATAGCGAAAGATGGTAAGTTTATTGTAAATAACAAAACGCTTAGTATACAATTACCAAAAAATACTAGTTACTCTATTGTACGAGATCAAAGGATAGTAGTGACTGTTCCAAAAAGTGTGCTTAGCAACTATAAGAATGATATACAAGTGAATCAAAATTTATTGATTAGAGTCCCCGTTATTCAATCTGAAGAATCATTTGCTGATATTCTCGACTCGGGATTAGCTGATTATATCGATCAATTTGGAATTAACAATATACGCATTGAAGTTCCAAAGAAGGTAATTCAGAAGGTTTACACGTATGCAACTAAACTCGGTAACAACTCACTAACTACAGTCGAAGTCGAAGCAGATGCATTTGCAAAGAAGGCAGTAGCAACAATTCATTCAGCAGATGGAGAAGTATCAAAAGAGTCGGAAGTTAGAGTGAATGGTAAATTCACTTTTGTATTTGATGATGTTCAGCCAGACAGTACTTTAGAAATTGTAGTGTACGATGATGCGGATACTCTTGTAGACTCTTCATTCAATAAAATGGTCGCAGGGAATAAAGTTTTTACAGATCTTCCTGCTAGCCCACTTGAAGGAAGTTATACATTATATTCATTACTGACAGATCAATCTTTATTGACGAACATACTTAAATATTATTCTCTTGATGACTTGAAAGTAGGAACTACCTATTAAGGAAGGTGAGGAGTATTGAATATGTGGAAACGATTCTTTTTATCGACAGTACTAATGTGCTTGGTCACTTTAGTCATTGCACCTGCAGCTTCGGCAAAGTCATTCCCATCTAAATCAGTCCATGACGCTATGAAAACATGGAACATTAAATTTAGCTTACAGGTTGAACCGAGCACCGTAACTGAAGCGAATATTTATATAATGGATGGTAGTAAAAAACATGCAGCTTCTGTAGAGTTATTACGTGATGGTAGGACCATTAAAGTTACACCACGAACATCTTACGTGCCAGGAAAGGTATACCGGCTAGAAGTGTCAGATAAAATGCGCTCGATCAAAGGGGTAGTTTTGAGCGCTAAAACAACAATGCCCTTTGAAGTTACCGATCCTTCAGCAGCTATAGAGACATTGCACTATACTTCAGGCAAAGGGTTGCATCATTTCAAAATTACCGTAAAACCTGAAGTCCATTCGGTAAAGATTAATGGAATTTCACTTCGTATGACAGGGTGGAACGAGTTTACTCATACGATTACGAACTTAAAAGCGGGTAGTTCTGTTACTATCAAGGCTTATAATGAGAAGAATAGGACGATAGAGACGAAGACTTACAAGCTGGATTGATGGTACCAGGTCCCCACACAATTCGGAACTATTCTGACAATTGAGTGCGCAATATAAAAGGCTTCTAATCCACTGGATTAGAAGCCTTTTTGAGTTTCGTTTTATTAGAATTACGTAAGCACATTTAGAATGTCAGTACTTTTGCGGATATTTAATATATCTTCCAAGTCCATCAAACAATAGTTCACGTAGGCTTCTGTGGTTTTCTTGAATGGTTGAGGTAGGCAGTGCGGTAGTTCTGATGTATCAATATACGGATAAGGTGCAGGATCAGAAGAATAATAGTAGGGGAATGTACTGAATGGATAATCAGCCAACTGTTTGACCATTGGTGTTTTGGTTGCGATTGGATTGCGGTGAATATAGCGGCTGACGGCGAGCATGGCATAAGGAGATTTAACTTCTTTCGAATAATATCGGCCCTGATATAGTTGTCCGATATACCCGTAACGTTTAGAGTAATAATCGCTGTATTTCCGATTGATATGCCGCATAATTTTAGATAGATTGTCTTCAGATTGAAGTAGAATATGATAGTGATTTGTCATAATACAGAATGCGAAAATAGTAAATTGATAATCGATAGAGGCATGACCTATGCAGCGCATCAGGTGCAACATGTCTTCCTCGGTAGCATAGATGCTCTGTCTATTATTACCGCGCATGACGACATGGTAGTTTGCATTTGGCCTCCAATTCCGTTTACGTCTTGCCATTGACTTCATCTCCTATTATTTCATGAATATGTTGAGTATAGAGGAGAAGTTATATTTTGGTCAAAAGGATGAAATTGAATTTTAGATAACGAAAAGTGCGTGCGAATCACGTTGTGAGTTTGAAGAATTGAATTTTTGTGGCTGTTACAGTAGAAGAATTCGATTCCTGGATGAATTGTGTGGGAATTGCCTGGGGACCTGGTACCGTGCCGAGTACTGTGTCGCAGCAGAATTGTGTGCAAATTGTGTGTGGACCTGGCACCGTATCGACACCGTATCGACACCGTATCGACCTCCCACCCAAAAACCCCTTGCAACCCCAAACCAAATCCCGTATAGTAAGTGTAATATTCAGAACATACCAACTGGTTAGTATAAACGAAAGGAAGTTAAAAACTATGAACTTTTCATATTCCGAGAAAGTAGTAAAGTTACAAGAGCAAGTGACGCAATTTATGGAGGACTATATTTATCCGAATGAAGCTGTGTTTCGCCAGCAGCAAGAGGAGCAAGGAGACCGGTGGAATAAGATTCCGCCGATTGTAGATGAATTGAAGGCAAAGGCGAAAGAGAAGGGACTTTGGAATTTGTTTCTTCCTGACGATAGCTATGGCGCAGGATTGACGAATGCCGAATACGCTCCGCTTTGTGAAATTATGGGACGTTCTTTCTTGGCGCCGGAAATTTTCAATTGTAATGCACCGGATACTGGCAATATGGAAGTGTTGGCGCGTTATGGTACGGATGAGCAGAAGAAGCAATGGCTTGAACCGTTACTTGAAGGAGAAATCCGCTCTGCATTTGCGATGACCGAGAAAGACGTGGCGTCGAGTGATGCGACGAATATTGAATCGAGTATTGTACGCGATGGCGATGAGTATGTGATCAACGGTAGGAAATGGTGGACTTCAGGGGCAGGGGATCCTCGTTGTAAAGTGATGATCTTTATGGGCAAGAGTGATCCGAATGCAGCGAAGCATGAGCAGCAATCGATGATTCTCGTGCCGATGGATGCGGAAGGTGTGACAGTAGAACGCATGTTGCCAGTGTTCGGCTATGATGATGCACCGCACGGACACGCGGAAATTCTATTTACAGACGTACGTGTACCGGCAGAAAATATACTATGGGGTGAAGGTAAAGGATTTGCGATTGCGCAAGGTAGATTAGGTCCTGGCCGGATTCACCATTGTATGCGTTTGATTGGTGCTGCTGAACGTTCGCTTGAATTGATGTGTAAGAGAACGAGTGAACGAGAGGCGTTTGGTCAGAAGATTTCCGATCACGGTGTCGTGCAGCAATGGATTGCGGAATCACGCATGGATATTGAACAAGCTCGTCTGTTGACATTAAAAGCTGCATACATGATGGATACTGTCGGCAATAAAGTCGCAAAGGCAGAAATCGCCATGATTAAAGTAGTAGCTCCGAATATGGCATTGCGTGTCATCGACCGGGCGATCCAAGCATTTGGCGGAGCGGGTGTTAGTGAAGACTTCCCGATCGCGTATATGTATGCAGCGGCTCGGACGTTACGCATTGCAGACGGTCCGGATGAAGTGCATTCAAGACAGATTGCTAGACTAGAATTGAAAAAATACCGATAAGTGATCGATAAGATTAGACTACCGTTTCATTCATTCCGCGTGAGGATTCGATCCGCTGAAATGTGATATAGTATGAGGTAAATAACATGAAGAGGGTCGAGGAATGAGTATGAAAGCTAAAATTACACAAGCGAGTGTGTTGTTGTTTGAAGAAAAAGGATTCAGCGATACATCGATTCAAGATATAGTGGAAGCAATCGGTGTAACAAAAGGAACATTTTATTATTATTTCAATAGTAAAGAGCAATTATTGATGGAAATTCATCTGGAATATATTTCGGATTTACTGAAACGCCAGCAGACGATTTTAGAGAAGGATCACTTATCAGGCCGTGAAAAGCTGGAAGCGATTATCGCGTTGTTGATCCATGATATTCAGAATAACGGGCCGAGCGGACGTGTATTTTTCCGTGAAATGCGTCATTTAGTTGAACAGAATGTCGATACGATTGAAACACAACGCGATCTGTTTCGTTTGAATATCGAGCAGTTGATTACGGATAGCATCGAAGCGGGTGAGTTCCGTCAAGATTTACGTGCCGACATTGTGGCATTCGGCGTATTGGGCATTACGAATTACAGCTATAACTGGTTCAATCCAAAAGGCAAGATGTCCGCGGATGAATTGATTGAGCTATTTTCTAGCCTATTGCTTGAAGGAATCATTCCACGCTAAGCTGAGAAATCAGCTTAGCTATAACATACCAACCGGTTAGTATAAAGGAGGATTTACTATGGAGAATGCTACAACAATTGACGTTCGATCTGGGGAAGAACTGAATAAAGAAAAACTGCAACAATTCATTCGTGACCATATTCCAGAAGCACCAGAAGGGGAATTGCACATTCGTCAGTTCAGTGCGGGACATTCCAATTTGACGTATCTGTTACAAATTAATGAGTGGGAAGCGGTGTTGCGCAGACCACCGCTAGGACCAGTAGCACCGAAAGCACATGATATGGAGCGGGAGTATCAGATTTTATCGAGCTTGCATCCATATTTCAAGCCAGCTCCTAAACCCTATGTCTTTTCTAAAGATGAAGAGATTGTTGGTAGTCCGTTTTTCATTATGGAACGTCGCAATGGTATCGTGCTAGACACGGAATTCCCTGCCGGCGCGGTGTATACACCTGAACTTGGACGAAAGATTTCTGAGTTACTTGTAGAGCAACTGGTTAGTTTGCATCAAGTGGATTATAAGAAAACAAAGTTAGTGGATATGGTGAAACCTGAAGGCTTTATGGAGCGGCAAGTGGCGGGGTGGATCGGGCGCTATGAACGCGCGAAAACAGATGACGTGAAAGATTTGGACGAATTGACCGAGTACTTGAAGAGTCATGTGCCGGAGTCCGCTGAGCCTACCATTATTCATTATGATTATAAATTAAACAATGCGATGTTTTCGGAAGATTATTCTGAAATGACGGGGCTGTTTGACTGGGAAATGACGACAGTAGGCGATCCGCTCGCTGATGTGGGCGCTGCGATGAGTTATTGGATTCAAGCAGATGATCCTGAAATGTTGAAAAAAGGACTTGGCAAACCACCGGTCACCGTGATGGAAGGGTTTTTCACAAGAGATGAATTTATCGAGCGTTATGCAGAGAAGAGTGGACGTGATGTCAGCTCGATTGATTATTATTTGACGTTTGCCTACTTTAAACTGGCCGTCATTTGCCAGCAGATTTATTACCGCTATAAAAAGGGACAAACGCAAGATCAACGTTTTGCTCACTTTAATGTGTTTGTTGAAAATCTAATTCAGTACGCGTTAATTAGCGCTAGGAAGTAAGAGGTGACAGGATGAGAATCCATTTGCTTTTTAAGAAAGAAGAATTGGATGAGGCGAAGCTCGATGCAACCAAAACGGTTGTAGTCTTTGATGTGTTATTAGCGACTTCTACGATTTCTGCCTGTCTGTCATTTGGCGCACGGTCAGTGATTCCGACAGCTGATGAAAAAGAAGCACGTGACATTGCGAAAAACTTGCCGACTGATGAGTATTGTATGGCGGGTGAGTGGAACGGTTTGCCTATAGAAGGGTTTTCCTATCCATTGCCGCTAGCTCTTAAAGAGAAAGTGGCGGATAAAACGTTGATATTGAGAACGACTAACGGCACAGTGGCTATTCGAAAAGCCGCGGCTGCGCGTAAAGTGTGGATTGCTTCATTATTGAATAGTCCGGCGGTAGCCAAAAAAGTATTTGACGAATATGAAGACGAAACGATTTTGCTCACTTGTGCAGGTTCTGCCAATCAATTTTGCTTAGAAGATTTCTACGGTGCAGGATACTTTTTATCCGAGCTGATTCAGCTGGCTGGAGAGAATGCTGTTCAATTAACGGATAGTGCGCTCGCTGCCAAGTTGTTTTACGGTAGTCAGAAAGATCAAAATGAATCGTTACTCGCACAAACGCAAGTAGGCAGAGCAATGCTTGAGATGGATGTAGATGATGATTTGCATTTCGTCAGTCAAAAAGGTGTGCTTGATGTGGCACCGTATTTGTCAGGACAGGAAATTGTCTGTGATTCATGTGTAAGCGCATATAAAAGTTGAGGAGTGAATTGAATGAAACATACAGCCCATTTTGAATTTTGGCCACCCCGTATTGCGAAATCTCTTACATTACCTGAAACGACGATTTATGATAATTTAGCGATCACTGCAAAGAAATATCCGAATAAAACGGCTTATGAATTTTATGGCGGATCCGCAACGTACGGACAATTATTGGACGAGACAGAGAAGATGGCTGGGTATTTGGAACAGGAATGCCAGGTGAAAAAAGGGGATCGTGTCTTGCTACTCATGCAAAACTCGCCACAATTTCTCTTCAGTTTATTTGCGATATTACGCTTGCGGGCAGTCGTTGTCGCGATCAATCCGATGAGTACGACAAAAGATTTGCAGTTTTTCGTGGAAGATGGGGATATTCAACTGGCGTTTATTGGACAGGAATTGTATCCGAAACTAGAACCGCTAATTGGTACGACGACACTTCAAACGGTTATTTCTGCTGCTTATTCTGATTATATTAATGAAGGGAAAGCATTGGCTGAAATTCCTGAAGAAGTGAAGGCGCCTGCAAAGGAACTAGCGAAGACTGTTTCGTGGAAATCTGCGCTGGATGCGGCTCAGACGCCTTCAGTTTACACAGGTGAGAGTGATGATATGGCAATGATTCCGTATACGTCAGGAACGACTGGAGCGCCTAAAGGATGTATTCATACGAATCGGACGGTGCAGGCCAATACGATCGGTTCGTATCATTGGATGGCAATGAGTCCTGACACGGTCGTATTAACAAGTTTGCCTTTATTCCATGTGACGGGACTCACGCATAGTGCGCTGAATCCGATTTTGGCAGGGAGTAATACGGTCATTATGACAAGATGGGATCGCGACTATGCGATGAAAGCAATTGAGTATTTCAAAGTCAGTCATTGGATCAATATTAGTACGATGCTGATCGATTTCCTCGCGAACCCTCAGCTCGCGGATTATGATATATCTTCTCTTGAGATTGTCGGTGGCGGAGGGGCTACGCTTCCTATCGCAGTAGGTGAAAAACTGCGTCAACGAACGGGATTAGATTATGTAGAAGGTTATGGTTTATCCGAAACGATGTCGCATACCCATTTCAATCCACCGAACCGTCCTAAGTTGCAATGTCTTGGCATTCCAGCATTCGGTGTAGATGCCCGCATTATTGACCCGACAACAGGTGAAGAACTCGGTGTAGAAGAGGAAGGCGAGCTAGTAGTTAATGCGCCTCAAATGTTTAAAGGCTACTATAATCAAGAGGAAGAAACAAAAGCGAGTCATATGATACTAGACGGTATACAATTTTTCCGCACTGGCGATATCGTGAGAATGGATGAAGAAGGCTATTTCTTTATCGTAGACCGTGTTAAGAGGATGATCAATGCGGCAGGCTTTAAAGTGTGGCCAACGGAAGTGGAGTCGATTCTTTATAAACATCCGGCGGTTCAGCAAGCATGCGTCGTTCGGTCTCCTGATGAAGTGCGTGGTGAAACGGTAAAAGCACTTATTATTCTGGATTCAGAATATAAAGGAAGCGTGACTGGGGAAGAGATTATCGAATGGTCGAAGGGGCAGATGGCGAGTTATAAATATCCGCGAATTGTCGAGTTCCGTGATAGTTTCCCGACTACGAGTAGTGGAAAGATCTTATGGCGTCAGTTGCAGGATGCGTAAGCGGAGACTATGACTCTTATACTATATAAGTTAAATTGAAGATTTTAGTACACACTAAGTTGATTTTCGTTACAGGCGGCAAGTGCAAAGATGTGCTCCTAACGCTTCGCTTTTACTCGCAAAAGCCGTTCTTCGTGACGGCTCTTCCAGCGGGAACAGCGCGAGCCGAAAGCCCCGCAGGTAGCGTAGCGGACGAGGAGATTGAGGCCGTGCCCGCGGAACGCGTCCGCCTGGAACGGAAATCAACGGTTCCAATGGAATGGCTAGTTCTTATGTTCAACTTATTATATAGAAGTGAATGAAAAAGCTGCTCCAAGATAACCGTATGTTGCGGTCGTCTTGGAGCAGCTTAAAGTAGTTTCTATAAATCGATCATAGACCGACTGCGGATTGATTGCGAAGAGCTAGAAGGTCTCTCAACGAATCTACTTGTTCTTCAGGCAACGCAATCATTGGTAAACGAACTCCACCAACTGGTACGCCCGTCAAGTTCAATGCAGCCTTGGTCGGAGAAGGGTTCGGTGCAGCGAACATTGCTTTCATGATTGGCAATAGGCCACGATAGATAGTAGCGGCTTGCTTTGTATTGCCCGTTTTGAAGTGACGCACCATTTCTTGCATTTCATTGCCTATAATATGTGCAGAAACCGACACGATGCCTGTGCCGCCAATAGATAGCATAGGAAGTGTAGACGCGTCATCACCTGAATAGACAAAGAAGTCATCCCCCGTATGCTCAATAATCGCTGCAGCGGCTTCTAGATCACCGCTCGCTTCTTTAACAGACGTAATATTCGATACGTTGTTCGCCAATCGGATAATCGTTTCAGGCAACATATTGACTGCGCTGCGTCCTGGGATGTTGTAGAGCATGACTGGTAATGTAGTCGTTTGTGCAATGGTTTTGAAGTGCTGGTACAAGCCTTCTTGACACGGCTTATTATAGTACGGTACGACGAGCATAATTCCGTCGACGCCTGCTTCTTCAGCTTGGATCGTCAAGTCAATGGATTCTCTCGTGCTATTCGTTCCTGTGCCTGCAATAACTGGTGCACGGCCTGCGACGGTTTGCACGGTGAATTTGAATAGCTCCACTTTCTCTTGCGCTGTAAGCGTAGGGGACTCTCCTGTCGTACCTGCGATGACTAGGGCGTCTGTTCCGTTGGCTAGTAAGTGATTGATTAAGTTTTGTGTTGCTGGGTAATCGATGTCTCCTTTTTCATCAAACGGAGTAACCATCGCTGTCATAATTGATCCGAAATTCATTATTCTCCACATCCTATCATTTTATTAAAAAACATAGAGGTGGGGGCGATACGTAAGTGAACGCAAAAAGCAACAACGAGGGCTCGCTGTTGCGTTGAAATAATGAATTATTTCTTTGCACGAGATAGCCCACCATACAGTTTCCCATATGACAATCCTGCACTTGTTCAGTCCAGAATCAGCTTGGAGATCATGAGTGTCTCGCCGCTTCGGCAAATTCCCCTTTCCACAATCTTCATAGAACCTCATGATCCTCTGATTGTGTACTAATGGTTTTTGCGCCTCTATCCTTATTTCCGAATTATCGAAATAAGTGAAAGTTTAATTACCCTTACTGTACTTGGTATCTGACGAAATAGCAACCTTAACTTTTCTGGATGAATGTTTTGTCTATCGATGACACATCGTGCAACAATACGTCAGCACGTGTACCAATGTCGTCTCATTCCTTCGACAATTCACGGCCTAGTATTGTGTTAGCCATCAAAAAGTGCTATCTTATCAGTATAATAGCCTAAGCTTAGACTGGGCTTTTCTTGCTTGATTTATGCATTACATATGTTTTCTGAAAAGGGGAATTCGATGAGTACTATACATGAGTCCGCGAATAACAGGCCGGAAGAGTTACAGCGTATATTGGATAAAGAATTATTGCAGTTGGAGAAAATTACGATTGAAGATTTCGAAGTGGATCCGATTGAGAAGCCTGTCACGCAAGAAGATTTGAAGCAGTTTCAGCAGTTTACATCGACGAGTTTCCGCTCACTAGAAGAGTTGCTCGAAAGCAATCAAGCAATCTTGCCGGTTGATGAGGCGATTACGCGTCTACAAGATGAGGCCTTGCAAGACCGCGTACAAATGGCGAAACGCGCAGTGCAAATCTTTACTTTATTTGAAGATGTACGTCAGAATGTTGATCCTGAAGCGATCGAGTTACTTGCACAATTGGATGCAGCGATGGATCAAGCGCAACTCTTGCTTGAAGAAATCGGTATACAAGAGTTGCCGGTGTACGATGAGTATTTCGATGAAAGCTATATGGAAGCGGTAGGAACTATACCGGCTGAAGAAGCGCAAGGGATTGAGCGTTTTAAAGTGGCGGCTGTATTCCGCAGAGCTTTTTCAATGGAAGATCAAGTCATTCAAGATGCACTAGTGAAAACGGTTTCGTAAAAGGGGGAACGTTTATGACGAGCATAACAAATGATCAATGGGTGAGTCACTACGTACGCCCGTTTAGTAGGTGGAGGTGATTCGATGAGTTCATTTACTAACGTTCCTATGCTGATACAGCAAATGCAACAAGAGATACGACAGAAGCGTTACACGTTAGCGCTTGATACGATACGCGAACTGGAAAAGTTGAATGTTAGCCGCAAGCAAATTTTGTGGCATAAAGCATTGCTCGAAAGTAAGGTCGGAAATTTGCACGTGGCATTAGCCTACTTGAAGGAACTAGACAGCGACGATCTTCATGCTATTAAGTTACAGCAAACGATCGTTGACAATTGGGACACGTATACGCAGATCATTGCCGAATATAACGATGCCATATCGGAAATTCAGCTAGGCTTTGGCGAAAACGCACTACAGATCATAGATCATGCGATGGAGTTGGCAGGAAAACTGCCCATCCCGATTGAATTATATCGCATGAAAACGGTGTTGTTGGCACGTTATGAAAGCGGCACATTATCTCGCTATACGGCAGGATTACCTATGTATGTGCTCGATGATCCGACCATTAAACGTGTCGTGGCGGCAGAACCTCCGCGCCCGGATATCGCACGACCGGTTCCGAAGCCTAAAGTTAAGCGTAAGCTGAAAAAAGAGGCGGCAGTACTGCTTGCTAGTATTGCGACCGTCCTATTAGTCTTCTTTATCTGGTTAATTGCCAACCTCATGTCACAGCCTGAGGTCGCTACGGAGTCGAAAGCTATAGCACCGGTGAAAAAGCCTGCCATAACGGAGACAGAGCCGAAGAAGGACGAGCCCGTTCAAGAGGTAGTCGTAAAACCTGAAGAACCAACCGAGCTTGAATTCGTTTCAAATGAAGCAGCGAATATGTATTATAATGAAGGATATAGACAATTCGTAAAGGAAGACTTCCCAGCAGCTGTTGTGTATTTTGAATATGCTATGCGCACGGAAGATACGGATTACTTCACGGATGATGCCTCGTACTTCCTTGCATCAAGTTATTTGCGCGAGAAGAAGTATGAAGACGTTGTGGAAATCGCGAAAGCTTTCCGTAAAGAAAAAGATGAGAATTATAAAGAATCCCCTTACCGAGACGGAATTCGTCTTCAAGAAAGCCGTGCTTTGTGGAAGCTTGGTGAGGATACTCAAGCTGTTTCGATTCTGGATGAATTGATTAATAAGCCAGATGAAGATTGGGTGACGTATGAAGCGAGGGCTATGAAGAAGTTGGTAGTAGATGGCGAGAGTGGTAGTGAGGTAGATGAAGAGGCTAGTTGAATTAGCTTGACATCGCGTTATTATGCCCGCGCCAAACTAAAAAAACAGGAGCAATTCGTGAAGTCATGATGACTTCTCGGATTGCTCCTTCTTTTATTCCAATGACTTGATCAATTCAACATTATGCTTCTCCCACTTGGTCATCTTTCCATCGAAGGATGGATTCGGTTCGTACCATGACTGTGAGCCGAAGTAGTTTTGCAGTTCTTTTGATTGGAATACATAGCCGTGCCGTGCATAGATTTCATTGCGCGCTAAACGTAAATCATCTTTTGACAGTCCTTTTAGGTCGGATTCGTCGAGGAACACGTCACCGCTGTACGAAATGATGAAATGCTCGTTAGAATCGCCAGCTGGCACTTCTTTAATCACTTCTTTGACAATAACAGTTTCGACAGGTTCTTCTTTCGGGACGTCATTTTGTACGACTGGCAAATCATTGTCGGTTTCCACGTTAGTTGCGACGGCCAATTCTTTGATGGAATCAAAAGTGAGGTGAACCGATTGCTTTGCCCCAAATACATTCGCCTGAATTTCTTCCCGCACACTTTCGTCATTCAATGTGGTCGTCATTTTAATGGGATAAATTCCTGCCATATACGGGCCGAATTCTGCTTGTTCTTTACTCTTTTTTATATAACCCATCTCGGTATCGTGAATTGATAGTACGGTTTCCTCCCCAATTGATTTCACTTTGAGGATATAGCCTGCTGGATTGATCGTATAACGAGAGAAGAGGCCGAATCGCTTTCCTGCTACACGTATGGAGAACATACCATCGTCGGTCTTTTCTTGTAAATTGTTTTCAATTACTTGCACGATGGAAGGGTTTTTCTCGACCAATGTAAGCAAGGCTTGAATGCTTTCTCCGTCGATCGAAATACGACTATCTTTCGGTACGATCAATTCATGTAACGCGTCTCGATCTTGCTCGATCAATGCTGAAATGAATTGATCAGCTATAGCATGCCGACCGTATTTGTTTTCCATAAGGTAATAACTTGTAATCGCAACTAGTACAACCACTATTAATACAATGGGAGACAGCAATGTTTTCAGTAACGACCGTTTTTTATTGGAATAGCGTGATGCAAGGAATGCTTTACAGTTTGTGCAGTACTCTTGCTGTTTTGTATTCATTTCATTACATATCGGACACTTTTTCATATAAATTCTCCTACTTCATGCTATGGTTCTATCTTCTGAACGCAAGTATAGATACCAATGTAGTCCCGATTATACTATGACTGGCGGGATTATTCTAGAAGTAAGGAAGATTGTTGCATACAGGGAGTAGGTCGCAGGATATTCATAATAGTGAATCCTTCAAAAATTATCATGTAAAGTAGTCCTATACTATGAGTAAGATGTATGAAGATGGTAAATGGTGAGTTATAATGGTTTAAAAGAATCCCATATTACTAAAGTGTGGTAGGGAAGAAAAGAGGGACGAATGAGAAGACAGCATCATATAGTTTTGAGTATGTGCATTGGCTTGCTGGCGTTACTTGGGTTTCAAGGGGTGGTCAGTGCGGAAGATTTTACAAATGAATTTTTGGTAGAGTATGAAGAGAAACGCCAGACATTCTCACTGGATGGAAGCTTACCCGGAGTAGAAAGCCGTGAAATAATTACGGATGAAGTAGAGTTATGGAGCTTTACAGATTCAGATGACATGCTGTTAATGAAGGAACAATTACTAGACGATCCAAACGTCTTACATGTTGAGCCGAATTACGAGCGCTATTCGCACGTTGTATTCAATGATCCTATTCTTGTGAAGCAGTGGTGGATTCCACAAGTGAAGCCGCAGTTGATTTGGTCTAGGGTGCAGGAGCAGAAGAAAATGACCGTCGTGGCAATCATTGATTCTGGCATTGATCTGAAACATGAGGATTTACAGGGGCGTATTCAGCCGGGCGGTTATAACTTTTACGCAAATAATTCGAATGTTCAAGACGTCAATGGTCACGGAACAGCTGTCGCAGGTGTAGTCGCGGCTAAGGCTGGGAATAATCTAGGCGTAGTGGGTATTGCGGGAATATATGAAACCAAAATATTGCCGTTGAAAATCACGCATCTGAACGGCCTCAGTAAAGTGTCGGATAGTATCAAGGCGATTGATTACGCTATTAAGAAACAAGTCGATGTGATCAATATGAGTTATGGAAGCAGCGACCGATCTCAACTGGAGGAAAAGGTCATTCAGCGTGCAGTTGACTCGGGTATCACGGTCGTAGCATCTGCCGGGAATGATGCAACAAAGGGGAATTCGATCATGTTTCCTGCGTCCTATCCTTCAGTCATTTCAGTTGGAGCAACGGAAAGAGATAATCAGCGTGCTTCCTTTTCAAACTATAACTCTCACGTGAGCTTAGTTGCTCCGGGCGCAGCAATCACTACAACTGCAATCCATAACAGCTATACGTCGTTCAGTGGAACATCTTTCTCGGGACCCATTGTGGCGGGGGGAGTAGCTTTAGTGAAATCTTTGAAGCCTGAAGCGACGCCTTCTGAGATTAGACAGTTACTTGAAATGACCGCGACAGACTTAGGGGCACCGGGTAAAGACATTCATTATGGTGCAGGATTAGTCAATTTAGAACGACTTAGCAACGCGTTGCCAGCTTTTACAACACCCCCGCCACCATCTGAATTTACGGGCGATTTTCCTGAACTAAATGTACAAACGAATAAAGTATTCACCATCAAATTTACTAGTGAATTACTACACGGTAAAGATTATGCAAGACATATTTATATTACCCGCTCGCCAAATAGTGCAGAGCGTATCGAAAGTTTTACAGCAAGAGTAGATCCTATAAACAGTAGGCAATTACTCATTACACCAACTACCGAATGGCAACAAGGCGTTCATTATTTACGTGTGGATCGAGGGTTGCAGAATAAAAGTGGCGTTGCGATGAAGAAGTCGTTTGCTGTGAAGTTTACCGTACTGCCTCGCTAATTTTATATAATCGAAAAAGGCTATTGCGATCCGTCAAGGAGACTCTCGCAATAGCCTTTTTTATGTGTTACTTTGTAATTTTAGAAAACATTTCACCTGTACTGATATCTAAAATCATATCGTCGATTTCAGGTTTCGTCTTGATCATTTCCATTTCATGTAGCCAGTCTCGTACTTCTTCCCAAGACGTTTCGTCCAGTGTCCCAAATGCTTCACCTTCTGTATCCATCTTGGGCAATAAGACATTCAAACTTTCTGTTTCAATTGCTTTGTCTAACGGGAAGTTTGCTTGATCTTGGTTGTTCAGCAACAGGTCGAGAGCTTCTTCAGGCTGTTCTACCATGAATTCATAGCCTTTTTGTGCTGCGCGCCAGAACGCTTGGATGGCGTCTCGTTCTTTATCCCACGTCTCGTCACTCGTTACCAACACAATTTCACTATAATTCGGCACACCGTAGTCTACTGGATTAAAATAGCGCGTTTTGAAGCCTTTTGAATTCATGACAGGCACTTCGTGGTTAATGAATGTTCCTGTCACGGCATCGGCACGTTTTGAAACGAGTGAAGATTCGAGTTCAAATCCAACGTCGATCATATTCACTTTGTCATAATCGCCGCCGTCATTTGTGACCATCGTTTTAATTAGAGATTCGTTTAATGGAATTCCAGGGTAGCCAATCGTTTTGCCTTCGAGATCTTTAGGAGATTGAATCGGACTTTCCTCCAGCATGACGGTGTAATTTAGCGGTTCACGCACGATAGAAGCGATTGCTTTGATCGGAATGTCTTCATTGGCTTGCGCTAAAATGACATCCGGTTGGTAATACAGTCCAAGTGTCACTTTTCCTGCTGCGGTCAAGTTCATAGGGTCTGTCGGATTGGCAGGGAATTGAATGTCCAATTCCACGTTTTCTTCATTGAAATAGCCTTTTTCCTGGGCTACATAAATATAGCTATGTACTGCATTTGGATACCAGTCGAGCATGATGCTGACTTGTTTCTTTTCATTGTTCGGTGTCTCATCTTGATCTGTAGCGGGTGTATTATTCGTACATCCAGCTAGCAATAAAAGTAGAAACGTGAGGCTAAGGAACAGACGTTTTTTCATTGGTGATTCCTCCATTGTAAAAAGTGTTTTTCCAATACGACGACGAGTAGAAAGAACATAATACCTACTGCAGAAAGCAAGACGATCGGTGCAAATACAGCGGCACTGTCAAATTGCGTCATCATTCTTCTGCTGAAATATCCAAGTCCTGCCTGAGCGCCTAGCCATTCCCCAATAGCCGCACCAATTACACTCAGTGTGACCGCCACTTTGAGTCCAGAGAAGAAAGACGGCAAGGCGGAAGGTAGGTCTAGTTTATAGAAGATATCTTTTGCGGACGCGCCCATTGTTAGCATTAATTCCCGTAAGTTTTTATCTGATGAGCGTAAGCCGTCGAAAACGCTGACAGTAATCGGGAAAAACGTGATCAGTACGGTGACCGCCACTTTACTCCAAATACTGTAGCCAAACCACAAGACGAAAATCGGTGCCAGCGCGATCACGGGAATCGTTTGCGACGCGATCAGGATAGGGTAAAACGCCTGCTCGATCGGTTTCTTACTATACATGGCAATTGCCAGTGTCGATCCGATTATGATCGAAATCGATAAGCCAATCAAAATCGTTAACGCCGTCGGAGGTAAGTGGTGGATAAACAGCTCCGCTTTCAGCTCCCATAATCGGATCAGAATCGCTGAAGGAGACGGGAAGAGAAAGCTTTTGTCGTATAGACGTGCGCTGATTTCCCATAAACCAAGTAAAATCACAACGAAAAGTAGTGACCAACTATACGAAGTGATGTTCTTCATAGCCGCGCCTCCGAACGAAGCTCGCTGATGAGTTGCTCTTTCAGTTCTATCAGTTCAGGTCGTGCCAAGTCCCGCATAGTACGAGGTCGGCTGAGTGGTACGATGACTTCGCGAATCGTCTGTACTGGTTTTTCCGCGAGTACAAAGATGCGGTCCGAGAGAAATAGTGCTTCGTCGATATCATGCGTGATGAAGACGATCGTTTTGTCGAGCTTTTGCCATTGATCGATCAGCCATTCTTGCATTGTCAGCCGTGTAATCGCATCGAGTGCGCTAAACGGCTCGTCCAGTAAGAAAATAGTAGAGCCGGTCAAAATCGTCCGCAAAAAGGAAACACGTTGTCGCATGCCGCCTGATAAATTTCCAGGGTAGGCATTTTCTTCACCAGGCAATCCGAAATCAGCGAGTAGTTGGATGATTTCATCAGAAGAAGGTGTACTGCCTTGAAGTTCCAGTGGCAATCGAACATTTTCAAGAATGGTTCGCCATGGCATGAGCAAATCTTGTTGCGGCATATAGCCGACTTTGCCTAACCGCTTCTCTGTCACTTCTCCGTTCAATGAAATTTCTCCACTGTCAGGATTCTCAAGCCCTGTGACGAGTCGGAACAATGTGCTTTTCCCGTAACCACTTGGCCCAATGATGCTGACGAATTCGCCTTCATTCACATGCCAATCGACTTGCTTGAAAATAGCAGTTGGTTTCGAAGCATTCGTTGCTTGATAATGAAAGGATACGTTCGTAAATTCTAAAACTTTAGTAGTCATCATTCTTACCACTTCTCATTTCTTCAAAAAATACACACAAAAAAACCACTTCTCTGTGCGAAGCGGTTGCATAGTACGGCCGAAATCCGTCATATGTCCACTTCCCTCCGCTAGCATTATCTAGTGCAGGTTCAAGGGTTAAGGCGAACGCCTCTCTCAGCTACAGCACCCCTAGTGTTTATCCATCTCTTATCGTTACATAGACTGAAAAGATAGTCAAGATAGCACAGGAATTAATTGGTCAATTATAGGAATTTGGTAAATACCGTAAACGATAAAAATCTTGCTATTGCAATTGTTATGTCGACTCCTTATGATTAAGAGTAGTTTATAGCGTATTTTGGTGTTTTGCTAGCTTGCAAGACTTAAAAAGGAATCAGGTGAAAATCCTGAACGGTCCGGCCACTGTAATTGGAAAGTGACTTCAGACAACCACTGGTATTTGTACTGGGAAGGGTGAAGTTGCGTTTGTATCCATAAGTCAGGAGACTTACCATAATACCATGCTTACAACCTTCCGGAAAAAGGTATGTATGTTGTGTTGTATTATGTATGTCTAAACACGCATCCATCCTTGTCTCTTTCCGGAGGCGGGATTTTTTTATTGAAAAAAATAGGGGGTAGGAGACGTTGAGGAATGGTAGTCGAATAAGTAAGATATTATCTGTGTGGCTAAGTTTGATGTTGGTATTGTCGTTTGTAACTCCAACAGTACAAGCGGTGGATACAGGTGTAGAGAATACAAAAGGAACAGTTGTCGAGCAGACAAATGTGGAAGAATTACTAGCTAAAACCGTTCAGTTTTATAAAAACAAAGGAATGAAGTTGGATTCATGGCAAACATTAGTTGGCCTTTATGCAGCAGGTGAAGACCTGAATGATGGCGAGTGGGTATTACCAGAATGGCAAAAGGTAGAGCCAAGTCATCTGGAACCTATACATCATGGAACAGAGCATATCCGCTTTATCTTCGGATTACTTGCAATGAACGAAGATCCAGCTGATGCATGGGAAACGAATCGTAACCTTTATGTAGAATTGGCGTCACAACAAAACGAAGAGACAGGCTCATTTGGTGGTATTAATAAACATATGTGGGCTTTGCTTGCGATGGATACAGGCGAACGTCTAGGTGCCGATTTAGGCGAGTGGAATGCGGATAAGAAACAAAAAGCACTTCAGTTTTTAATCGATAAACAAAATCCAGATGGCGGATATTCATTCTTCGGTCCGGTTTCAGACCCAGATATGACAGGTATGGGCATGATTGCTTTGTCTAACTATCAAGGGGAAGAAGCGGCAGATGCAGCTATTGAAAGAACGAAGAACTTATTACGAGCTAGACAATTAGACATAAAGTCGGGTGGATTTAATTCGCCAGGTAATTTTGGAATGGGCGATAATGCCAACTCCACAGCGACAGCGATTTGGGGTCTAGCTGCAGTAAACGAAGACGTACTAGCAGAAAAATGGCATGTTGGAGATCGTACAGTAGTTGATGCAATAAAAGGTTTCCAGTTGGAAGATGGCTCTTATAAGTGGAAAGTAACGGATAAGAGAACCAACTTAATGGCAACAGAACAAGTATTGCTAGCGCTTGCAGACATGAAAGCGGGAAATTCTGTTTGGAATCGAATTGCTTTAAAAGCAGAGCAACCAACAGCCTACGTGAAAATCGATGGGTTAGATGCACCGATACTCTTAGATACTGAAGTAACTTTCGAAACAGGCAGTACGATTGTACAAGTGGTTGAACAGTTGTTAAAAGAACAAAATATTCCTTACGAATTGGATCAAGCGAAAACGAATTTTGTAACGATTAACAACGTTCAAAATGGAAATTTACATGGCAGTGATCAGTGGGTTGTTGAGCTTAATGAAGATTCAGCTACTTCATTGATCGATAAAGCATTAAACGAAAATGATAAGATTCACATTTTCTATAAACGCAATGCCGTTCTTGAATCCATTACGAAGTTGAAAGTCGGGGACAAGGATCCGACTATTGAACTCACATTAAGTGGAGACACGTTTACGGAAGCGGCTTCAGACGTTAGTAACTGGACTATAGGTAATGGAGTCCTAACAGTTGGCTCCGTTACGGTTGAAAGTAACCAAAAAGTACTTCTACATGTGCAAGGCGAAGTACCAAATGCAACGTTATCCATGACTGGACTTGCTAAAGTAGTGCAGTCGAATGTACACACTACTGCGAATAATACTCCGGCCATACCAGAAGTTATTCGTACGGTAGACGATATGCTTGCGGATACGTTACGTTTCTATGAAGTGGAGAGATATAATAATGCTAATTTCAGATGGAGCATGCCTGGAATTAGTTGGACGGAATTGGTTGCACTGGGTGCATCTAGTTCTCAATTAAGCGACGGCACAGCACAATTACCAGATTGGCTCACTAAAGATCCAGGATTACAAAAAGATGAATCAGATACGCATCATATTCGCTATATCTTCGGTTTGCTAGCAGCTGGAAAAGATCCATCTACTGCATGGGAAACTAAACGAAATCTTTATGCAGAGCTAGCAGCACAACAAAAGGCAGACGGATCAATTGGATCTATAAATAAACATGCATGGGCGATGCTCGCTTTAGATACAGGTGAGAAACGCGGGCAAGATGTAGGAACGTGGGATAACACAACAAAAGAGAAAGCCTTGCAACATGTATTAAAGCAAGAAAAGGAAAAGGGCGGATTTTCGCTTTCATTAGAAGCTAAAGACGCAGCTGATCCCGATATGACTGGCATGGTCTTATTGGCACTAGCAAATTATCAAGATGATAGTGCGGTGAATGCCGCAATTGAACGAGCGAAACACGTCCTACGCGAACAACAACTGGATACAGCTGGCTGGGGCGCTTTGGGAGAAAACTCTAATAGTATTGCGACTGTAATCTCAGGCCTTGTTGCGTTAGGAGAAGACGTTACATCGGCTGATTGGCAAAAGGGTGGGAAATCACCTGTAGATGCATTAAGCAAATTCCAAACGAAAAATGGGGCATTTGCCTTTACTTTACCTGCTGATCAATGGGTCAATGCGAAAGCTTTAGAGCAATCATTCATTGCCCTACAAGAAATCAAAACAGGCAAATCCGTTTGGCAACAATTTTCTGATGTGGAAAATGTAGAGCCGCCAGTAGAAGCTGTTGATAAAGCACAATTAACAGCGGCTATTCAAACAGCAGAGGAAAAATTGGCATCCACTCAAGAAGGCACAACTGCAGGAACATTCACAAAAGCTTCACGTGATCAACTGCAATCAACAATCGTAGATGCGAAAGCAATAGAAGTGAATGAAGAAGTAGATCAGCAACAGGTGATCGTAGCAATCAGTGATTTGAAACAAGCAATTACTCAATATGAGAATTCAATAATTAAGCCAGTAGTAACTCCACCAGCAGATCCAACGTATATTACGTTTTCTGTAGAAACACGGACAATGGGTACTGGGGATATTATTAGCCCGAAACAGTTTAAAATTGAGTCGGGAGATACGGCATTCACGATACTAAAACGTGAAGTAGATAATCGCTCCATACCAATCAAGTTTTCTGGAATAGGTCCAACTATATACGTCAAGAGTATAAATAATTTAGGAGAATTTGATGGCGGTCCACTAAGTGGCTGGATGTATTCAGTCAATGGTGAGTTTCCGCAGTATAGTGCCGGAATTTATGAATTAGAGAAAGATGATATTTTACGTTGGCAGTACACGAAGAACTTGGGGGAAGATATAGGGGATAACTGGACTCCAACACCGAAACCAGATCCAAAACCAGATCCAAAACCAGATCCTACACCTGAACACTCAGTCGATACACCTGAAAACGTAAAAGCGACCATTACAGATGGAAAGCTACAAATTCAAGTGAAAGATGAAAAGACAGGAGAATTCCAACCTGCCAAAGTAGAGAAAACAGAAGTGTTGGATGGAATTATGATCGTTCAAATTGGGGAGACGGGCGAAGTACTGGATGCATTAACAGGTCTTGAACTGCCTGCAGGCATAGTGCAAGCGGTAGTGCTCGATAATGATCAACCGTATAATTATTTTGATTCTGAAAGTGAAATTAAAACGACAAAAGAGTGGAACATCAAGTTTTCTGGTACATTACAAAATGATCCTGCGAACTTAGATAACGTAGTTGTTCGAAATGCAAAAGGCGAAATCATTAAGGTTTCTACAACGCTTGGAGAAGATGGAAAGTCGTTAAAAATTAAGCCAACTACTAAATATACACAAGGCGAGCTATACTATTTGACGATTACCGAAGTGAAGTCAGCAAATGGGAAAGTGATTAAAGAACCTATTCGAAAAGTATTCGTAATCGAATGAAAACTGCAGACTATCATGCAAGTCATAAAATATGGCTTGTATGATAGTTTTTTTGTGCAATATCTTGCATTCATTCATTAATCTATGTAATATAATGACTAACAGACCGAAACGGTATTACGGTCATTTCTAAAGGAAGTGTCATAATGGATCGTAGAGAAGAAATCATGTTGGCGGCTGAAAAATCATTTTCGATGTTCGGATATAAAGCAACGACGATGGATCAAGTAGCGAAGATCGCGAACGTGGGGAAGGGCACAATCTATACGTTCTTCTCGAATAAAGAAGAGTTATTTCATTCGATTGTCTGGAAAATGGTCGGAGAAATGAAAGATGTTTCTGAACAGACAGCTATTGAAGGTGCGTCGTTTCAAGAGAATGCCCATGCACGTATTATGCAGTTGCTGAAATTTCGCGAGACGCATCAGTTATTCATTAAATTAATTGAAGAAGAGAAAGAGTTGCGTACACCGGCTGTAGGAGACGCTTTAACTTCTATAGAGAAGGAAATATTAAAATTCATTGCAGGAAAGATTGAGCGTGGAGTCGCAAAAGGTGAATTGAAGCCATGCAACAGCGAACTGATTGCATTTCTTTTATTCAGATCTTATGTAGCGCTAGTTAATGATTGGTCCAAAACGCATGATGAACAGCTGACAGAGAAGCAAATAACGGACGTTTTAAACGGGACGATCTTCTCCAGTTTGTTAGTCTAACGTGCACATGACGGAATATAGAGTGAGGGTTTATACGAAATGAATAAAATATGGTTTATAGTCAGACGGGATCTCCGAAATATCTTCAAGAATAAAGCAGCACTCATTGTCATAGCGGCGATTGCGTTTCTACCTTCGCTTTATGCCTGGATGAATATCCTCGCGTCGTGGGATCCGTATTCTAATACGAAAGGCGTGGAAGTCGCGGTCGTCAGTGAAGACGTAGGGGCGAAAATCGAGGACAAGGAATTCAATGTCGGAGATGAAGTAATCGTCTCACTGACGACCAACGATGATCTCGGTTGGCAGTTCGTAACGAAAGAGGAAGCGTTAAAAGGCGTGAAACACGGTGATTACTATGCTGCGATCATCATTCCAGAAGATTTCTCAGAGAATTTAAGCAGTATCGTTACAGACGATATGAAAAAGCCAACATTAGATTATTATATTAACGAAAAAATCAATGCAATTTCCCCGAAAGTTGCGGGGAAAGGTGCGTCTGCTATCGTAGAAAATATCGATAAAACATTCGTTGAACAAACGAATGAGGCAGTCATTAAGGTATTCAATAATTTGGGAATTGAACTGGAAGGCAATCGTGGAAATATTGAAAAGCTACGTGACTTAATTTATCAATTGGAATATGATATTCCAGATATTTATTCGAAATTACAGATGGTAGATAAAGGTTTGGATTTTGCAGATACTTCTATCGATCGCGTAGATCTTGTGCTTGATGACGTCAATGCGGTGCATGCCAATGCGAAAAAGTTGAATGCACGCTTGATCAGTAAGTTGCAAGAGAATGAAAAGACCGTGGATAACACGTTGCGCGTCATTACATCCAACTTGGAGAGTGCGCAAACAGCATTCCGTAAAGTACCTGATCTGACGAGTGAACTGTCAGGCAAAGGGGAAGATGTCGATCGTATTGTCGATTCGCTACGTGATAAGCAAGGCAAATTGGAAGATACGAATGCACGTTTAGATGATATTTATGAGTATTTGAAAAAACAGGATCAGAATCTAAAAGACTCAACAAATATTAAAGGCTTGCAGAGCTCCTTGAATGAGAGCGCCACAGACTTAAACCGTCTGAAAAAGAATTTGGAAACAATTATTTCCGATTTGCAGAGCGGTAAAAATCCAGCGACCGATTTAATTACGCAAACACAATCGTTGTCGGATAAACTCGCTGAAGATATGGATAAAATTAAAGGGAATTACGAAAATGTATTATCCCCGCAAACTCAAAAGCTGATGAAACAGCTAAATGAGCTGTCTGCGAATATTACGGGCTTATTGGATCGTGCGACTGAAGTGAATAGCAATGCGCAGAAAGTCGTTCAAGGCTTGATCGATAAGCGTGAATCTATTGATTTTAGCCAATATCAGGAACAACTCGACAGTATGTCCACTGCAATAGAAAGTCAGATTGGTAAAGTGGATTCTGTGATTTCTGTTTTAGAAGCTGCGGGTAAAGTGACAGGCAGTGACGTACTTGGCGGTCTACAACAGCGATTCGTCGCGTTTCGTGATCAGTTATCATCGACTAAACAAGCTATCGATAAAGTGCAAGCTGCCATCAATAAAGGTGAGAAACCGAGCCTCGAGTTGTTGAATCAACTTCAAGGACAGCTACAGGCGAGTCAGCAAAAGATTGTCGATGCACGAAATCAATTTGATGCGAATAGCCAAAAAGCGATAAAAGATGCGATTGAACAGTTACAAACTTTCGATGAGGGACTGCGTGATCGCTTCAATGAACTACAAGCATCGAAGACAGAAATTGATGAGAAGCTCGCAGGCTTGCTAGAGACAGCGGAAAATCCTGAGGTTACGATCGGTGCTCTTCAAACGATGGTCGGTCGAATCGATAATGGACTTTCAGCAATTGGTTCCATTAACAATGGATTAAAGGATCTTGAGAAATTCATTAATTCGGATAAGCTGTCTGGCGAAATCGAACGAATTAAAACGGTTCAAGAAAGCTTGTCATCTGCCAATTCATCCGTTGACGGTTTAGTTGGTCGGATCAATGAATCGAAAGCGAACGGCAAAAGGCATTTAGCTGAAGTCGATCGTGTATCAGGCGAATTGGATCGTTCAGTTGGTGAAGCTATCGATTTCGTCAATAGTGATTTAACGAGAAAGTATAAATCCGCGATGCGTGATGCAACCAATGCATTGTATGACGTGTCCGACGTACTAGATGAAGTAAATGGCCGGATTCCACGTTTACGTACTGCGCTTGAAAAAGCGGATGCAGGAGTGGTTCTTGGGAAAAAAGATTTGGAGAAAGCTCAGCAACTCTTCCCAGAAGCTCGTGATACGATTGAAACAATGGCAGAAAAAATCCGTAAGTTAGAAGATGAAGGGGACTTGGATAAATTATTAGATGTTCTCTCGACGGATCCGATAGGCGTCAGTAAGTTTCTCGCTGAACCGGTCGTCTTAAATGAACATGCCTTATATCCGATTCCAAACTACGGTTCCGCAATGAGCCCATTCTATACGACCCTTTCATTGTGGGTGGGCGCATTGCTCATGGTATCCACGCTGAAAGTGGATATCCGAGAAAAGACACGTTTCAAGAGCTATCAAACGTATCTTGGACGGTTAATTATCTTCGCGGGTATTGGTGCGGTTCAGTCGTTGATCGTCACACTCGGCGAGTTATTCATTATGAATGTCTACGTCGTCGACAAGATACCCTTTGTATTATTCGGTGTACTGATCAGTGTCGTATTCGTTTCCATCGTCTACACGCTCGTGTCCGTATTCGGTAACACGGGTAAAGTGATCGCGATCGTGTTGATGGTCATGCAGCTCGGTGCATCAGGAGGTACATTCCCCATCCAAATGGCACCAGAGTTCTTCCAAAAGATCTCTGCATTTATGCCATTCACGCATGCAATTACGTTATTGCGTGAATCGATCGGCGGAATTATCTGGGCAGTAGCGTTAAAACAAATCCTCTTTTTAATGATCTACTTCGCGCTATCACTTGTAGTAGGACTTGGATTGAAGAAGTTCTTTAATAAATCGAGTGATAAGTTTATTGAGAAGGCGAAGGAAAGTAATATTGTGATGTGATGGAAATGATTCGATAGATAGAAAGACTGCGCTGGAAGTCATGTTTGTTGTGATGACTTCTAGCGGCAGTCTTTTTTTGTTTAGAGAGCTGGGGGAGGAACCGCGCCATAATGTTTAAAAGAGCTGTCCGCGAGTTGGGCAGCTCTTTCAAACTTCATTGTATTTACATCAAATCCCAAACCGTCTTGATAATATCATCGCACTTCACAAAAAGTGAACTCTCTAAAACAAATGTATGCAGCGACCCATCTTTTAACTCGACGGTAATTCCGTTTGGGACAATACCCAATACGTAAGAAGAGTCAATATTATTGATGTCGGTAATATTGAACTCCAAAATATCTCTTTTAAAATGCATAGTGTATGGCTGGAAGATGAAACGTTGATTTGTAATAAATAAATTCCCACTGACGTAATCTATACTTTTGCGTAAGTCCACAGGTATTTCATATTGGACTGTTTCATTTTCTCGATAATTCGTCATGCGGATCTCTCCTCTATGGATATTATCTATGACTCTAATTTCATTTTACCTCTATAGATATGTATAGACAAGATAACTTGATTGGCTTTGGAGATTGTGTGGAAGGGAAGTGATCGTTGTTGTTCGGTGAGTGCTCTATTGTTTGGGGTAAGTGCTCTATGAAGATATGTATCCGCTCAATTTAAGTCCGCGTCCGCTCAATGTGTGGGTTCAAGTGCTCTATAGCCCGCGTTAACCGCTCAATACAAGTCCGCGTCCGCTCAATGTGTAGGCTCAAGTGCTCTATAGCCTGCGTTAACCGCTCAATGCAAGTCCGCGTCCGCTCAATGTGTAGGCTTAAGTGCTCTATAGCCCGCGCCATTCGCTCAATCTATGTCCACTGCCGCTCAATGTGTAGGCTTAAGTGCTCTATAGCCCTCGCCGTCCGCTTAATCTATGTCCACTGCCGCTCAATGTGTGGGCTCAAGTGATCTATAGCCCGCGCTATCCGCTCAATGCAAGTCCGCGGCCGCTCAATGTGTGGGCTCAAGTGATCTATAGCCCGCGCCGTCCGCTCAATGCAAGTCCGCGTCCGCTCAATGTGTAGGCTTAAGTGCTCTATAGCCCGCGTTAACCGCTCAATACAAGTCCGCGTCCGCTCAATGTGTAGGCTTAAGTGCTCTATAGCCCGCGCCATCCGCTCAATGCAAGTCCACTGCCGCTCAATGTGTGGGCTTAAGTGCTCTATCAACCGCGCCACCCGCTCTATGCAACTGTACAACCGCTCAATCCCCCAAATCCCCCAACAACAATACTCCCACATCTAACCTAATATTCACTCAATAAACCCCACCCGACGCAAAACTAGTTCACTATTGACACTAAAAAACCTAGTCTGTTATCATTATGTGTAACCGGTACCACATAGAACAGAATGTAGGTGAAATAGTTGGCAAATATACGGGATGTGGCTAAGGCTGCTGGTGTTTCAGTAGCGACTGTTTCACGCTATTTAAATAATAAAGGATACATAAGTGAAGAGGCGAAACGGGTGATTGCTAAGGCGGTGGATGAGTTGAACTACCAGCCTAGTATGATTGCCCGTTCTCTTAGTACGAAACAATCTACTTTTATTGGTTTGATTGTTCCGGATATCGTCAATCCGTTTTTCCCGGAACTGGCGCGTGCGATCGAGGATGTTGCGCTAGCGTACGGGTACACAGTGATTTTGTGTAACTCGGATGAGGATTTGGAGAAGGAAATTAATTATATTAAGACGCTACAACAGAAATATGTGGCGGGTTTCATCGTTGCGACGAGTCATGCGGAAGCGGATCATTATATGGGTTTGGATATTCCGATTGTCGCGATTGACCGAAGAATTCATTCGTCGATCCCGTATATTGCGACGGATAACCGCGAAGGTGCACGTATTGGAACGCAGCATTTATTGGATAGTGGTTGCACACAGATTCTTTGTATGCGGGGGCCATCGGGATTAGGTCCTGCCGATGATCGATTTGCTGGGTTCACTGATGCAGTGAAGGGTAAAAATGTAGAAACACATGTAATTGAATGTCCGTTCCATTTTGATATAGCGGAGACAATGGTGAAGAAGGTGTTGCAAGAAGTGCCGATTGACGGAATTTTTGCGAGCAGTGACGTGACGGCAGCTGGCGCTATGAAAGCTGCGTATTCAGCGGGGATTCATGTACCGAGTCAGCTTCAAATCGTTGGGTATGACGGTACGATGTTGGCGAGCCAATTAACACCAGGTTTAACGACGGTAGCGCAGGACTTGTATAGAATCGGTGCGATGGCAGCGAGGATGCTTATTAAATTAATTGAAGGGCAAGAGTTGACGGAGCGTGAAGTATTGATTCCGGCAGAGTTGCTTATTCGCCAAACAACAAGGAGTGAAGCATGATGATAACGGTGATTGGCAGTGCCAATATGGATTTGGTCGTTGGCACGAAGAATTTCCCTGATCAGGGCGAGACGGTTCTTGGCAATGTGTTCGATACAGTGCCGGGTGGAAAAGGTGCGAATCAGGCAATTGCTGCGGCGCGACTTGGCAGTGAAACACATATGGTTGGGTGTGTGGGAAATGATTTATTTGGTACGAGTATTGTAAATAATCTTCAACAAAATACAGTCGGTGTCACCGGTGTAGCGACTGTAGACGGAGCTTCTGGCATCGCAAATATTTTGTTGTCAGAAGGGGATAATCGGATTATCGTCGTACCAGGTGCCAACTCTTTGTTGATGCCGTCTCATATTGACGAAATAGAAGACCAGCTCAGGCGCAGTGACTTGGTGATGCTTCAATTGGAAATTCCGATTCCTACTGTTATTTATACATTAGCGAAGTGCCAAGCGATTGGTGTTCCGGTGATGTTGAATCCTGCTCCAGCGGGCGGATTCGAGCTCGATATGATGCCTTCAATTACGTATTTAACGCCGAATGAAACGGAATGTGAACAAATCTTCGGCATGGATATGGTGAGCGCCTTAGAGAAGTATCCGAACCGTTTAATTATTACTTTAGGTGACGATGGTGCGCGATTCTTTGATGGAGAAAAGCATGTCATCGTAGAAAGCTTTAAGACAAATGTCGTGGATACAACAGGCGCAGGTGATACGTTTAACGGAGCGCTTGCACATGGAATAGTAGCGGGAATGGAACTGGAACGAGCGGTTCGTTTCGCGAATGCGGCCGCTTCCCTTTCTGTAGAAAAGTTCGGCGCACAAGGTGGCATGCCTTCAGTTGAAGAAGTGGAAGCGCGTTTGGAGGAGAGTCGATGAAAAAGCATGGCATGATCAATCGCGATATTGCGGCTGTGCTGGCTAAAATGGGTCACACCGATCAATTGACGATTGCAGATTGCGGTCTGCCGATTCCTGAAGGTGTTCCGTGCATCGATCTTTCGTATACGCTTGGGAAACCAGGATTCACGGAGATTTTATTGGAATTACTGAAAGACTTTCAAGCAGAAAAAGTATATATTGCAGGCGAAATAAAAGCAGAGAACCCAACAATCTATAATGAAATTACACAACTAGAATGTCCGATAGATGAGCTGACACATGATCAATTAAAACAACAATCAAGACAATCGAAAGTTATTATTCGTACAGGAGAGTCGACACCTTATGCCAATATTATCGTACAGTCAGGCGTCATATTCTGAAAGTGGGTGTGCAGAGATGATTGCGATGAACGGGATATCGAAAAGTTTTAATGGAAATAAAGTACTCGACAATGTGGAGTTTACTGTAGTCAAAGGTGAAATTCATGCGCTTATGGGAGAGAACGGTGCAGGGAAGTCTACGATGATGAAGATTTTGACAGGGATCTATACGCGTGATTCAGGAGAAATCTACGTCAAAGGGAAGAAAGTAGAATTCAAGAATGCTAAAGAAGCCGAGGCTGCGGGCATTGCGGTTATTCACCAAGAGCTCAATATTTTACCTGACTTGACAGTTGCGGAGAACTTTTATTTAGGGAAAGAAAAGACTTTCGGGAAAACAGGAATTTTGAAGACGAAGGAAATGAATCGTCAAGCAGAAGAAATTCTATCGAAGTTAGGCTTGCATGTTGATGCACGTACCATCACGCGTGAATTATCTGTCGGTAAACAGCAGATTATTGAGATTGCGAAGGCGGTTTCTTCTAATGCTGAACTGATTGTGATGGATGAGCCGACTGCAGCACTGACGGATCGTGAAATTGAAACGTTATTTAAAACGGTTCGCGCTTTGCAAGCTGAAGGCGTTTCATTCGTTTATATTTCGCACCGAATGGAAGAAATTTTCGCGATGTGCGACCGCATTACTATTCTGCGAGACGGTCAATACGTCGGTGTGCGGAATATAAAAGATACGACGTTTGATGAAATTGTGCAGATGATGGTCGGACGTGAATTGGGCGAACGATTCCCAGCGCGTGCGTGTGAAATAGGCGATGTGAAATTGAAAGTAGAAAGTCTCTCGCGCAATGACTATTTTGAAGACGTGTCGTTTGAAGTGCGAAAAGGTGAAATCGTCGGGATCGCCGGCTTAATGGGTGCTGGTCGTACGGAAGTGATTCAATCGATTTTCGGCTTTAAGAAACCGACTGCGGGCAAGGTTTTCATTGACGGAGAGCAAGTCGTTATTACGAATCCTTTACAGGCGAAGAAGCTTGGGATTGGATACGTTACGGAAGACCGGAAATCTGAAGGGTTGATTCTCGAATTTTCGGTTCGGGAAAATATGTGCCTGACGAACTTCAATCGAATTTCAAATTCAGGGGTTATTCAACGAACGAAAGAGAATCACCTGTATGACACGATGTCTAAACGTCTCGGTGTTCGCACGTCTGGACCTGAACAAATCGTCAAGTCGTTGAGTGGCGGTAACCAGCAAAAGGTAGTCATCGCGAAATGGCTTGGTATTGAGCCGGATATTCTGTTTTTGGATGAACCGACAAGAGGCGTCGATGTTGGAGCGAAGAAAGAGATTTACAGCATTATCAATGAATTGGCTGAGCGTGGAGTCGCGATTGTAATGATTTCATCCGAACTGCCGGAAGTAATCGGCATGGCAGACCGTGTGCTTGTCATGCATGAAGGCCAATTGATGGCAGATTTACCGAAAGAAGAAATGACACAAGAACGAATTATGCATTTTGCAACAGGAGGTGACAAAGTTGTCCAAGACTAATATGAAATCGTCATTACAGAAATTAGGACCGTTCATTGGTTTATTATTGATCGTCGTCATTATTTCCGTAATGAGTCCAAGTTTTTTAACGCTGAACAACTTGTTCAACGTATTGCGTCAAGTGTCTATTAACGCATTGATTGCGTTCGGGATGACGTTTGTTATTTTAACCGGTGGAATTGATTTATCAGTTGGGTCGATTCTCGCATTAACCGGTGCCGTGACAGCGGGTATGATGTCAGGCGGTATGGATCCAATTTTAGCCATGTTACTTGGCGTATTACTAGGTGTGCTGCTCGGTGCAATCAACGGGTTGATCATTGCGAAGGGGAAGGTCGCGCCATTTATCGCGACACTTGCGACGATGACGATATTCCGTGGATTGACTTTAGTCTATACTGAAGGACGTCCGATTTCAGGGCTTGGCGATTCATTCACATTCCAAATGCTCGGTAAAGGATATATTTTCGGTATTCCGGTTCCTGTCATCACGATGGCGATCTCCTTTGCAGTGCTGTACTTTATATTGAAGAAAACGACATTCGGACGCCGTGTGTACGCGATCGGTGGTAATGAAGAAGCGTCACGTCTATCCGGAATTAATGTCGATCGAGTGAAGATTTATGTTTATTCATTGGCAGGCGGTCTAACGGCAATCGCGTCATTAATTTTGACATCACGCCTGAACTCCGCACAGCCAACAGCAGGTAATATGTTTGAACTCGATGCCATTGCTGCCGTTGTACTTGGCGGGACAAGTTTAACTGGCGGTCGCGGTTGGATTGTCGGTACATTAATTGGTGCATTGATTATTGGTGTTTTGAATAATGGTTTGAATTTGATAGGCGTATCCTCTTTCTTCCAACAGGTAGTAAAGGGTGCAGTAATATTAATCGCAGTGCTCTTAGATCGCAAAAAAACCGCATAAGGAGATGTGAATTGTATGAAAAATATCAAATGGTTACTACTTATGGCCGTCGTGCTCGTTTTGGCTGCATGTTCATTAGAACAACCCGGTTCGAAATCTTCATCAGATGAAAAAGGCGAGGCTGGAAATGAAGGCGAAAAAGCGTATAAAGTTGGGCTTTCGGTATCGACGCTAAACAATCCATTCTTCGTAACATTGAGTGAAGGCGTGAAGGAACAGGCGAAAGAGTCTGGATCAGAAGTCATCGTTGTCGATGCACAAGATGATGCGTCGAAACAAGCAAGTGACGTAGAAGATTTAATTCAACAAGGTGTAGATTTGTTGATCATTAACCCAACCGATTCTGAAGCAGTTGTATCTGCAGTGGAATCAGCAAACAGTTCGAACATTCCGGTCATCACAGTAGACCGCAGAGCAGAAGGTGGAGAAGTTGTATCCCACATTGCTTCAGATAATAAAGCAGGCGGCGTGTTAGCTGGAGAATACATGATCGAGTTGCTTGGCGAAGATAACCCACAAGTAGCAGAGCTTGAAGGGATCGCGGGTTCATCCGCAGCACGTGACCGTGGAGCCGGCTTTAACGAAGCGGTTGACGGCAAAGTGAATATTGTAGCGAAACAAACAGCGAACTTTAACCGTGCAGAAGGTTTGACGGTAATGGAAAATATTTTACAAGCTAACCCAGACATTCAAGGCGTATTCGCGCATAACGATGAGATGGCGTTAGGTGCATTGGAAGCGATTCAGTCAGCTGGTAAGGATATTACAGTCATTGGATTCGACGCAACAGACGACGCGATTAAATCGGTCAAAGACGGTAAGTTGTCTGCCACGATTGCACAAAAGCCCGAGGAGATTGGGGTTAAGGCAATGGAAGCAGCGGTTGCTATGTTGAACGGCGAAGACGTAGACGCAGATATTCCGGTTGATTTGGAGTTAATTAAAGAGTGAGTTTTAGATTTAGTTTAGGGGAAGCTCTCTGGCCAGATTTTTTGGCTGGGGGGCTTTTTTTGTTTTGGAGGGGTTTGTGGGTGGGAGAGTGGTGGGGCGGGGATTGAGCGGATATGGCGTGTGATAGAGCGGTTGCGGACTGCTATAGAGCGAGTAGTCGTTGTGATAGAGCGTTTGCGGGCTATTATAGAGCGAATAGCTGATGTGATAGAGCGGTTATGGGCCTCAATAGAGCGGGATGTCCCATGTGACATGGCGGTTGACACTATAGAGCGGATAGCCGACATCATAGAGCGTATACGGTCTACCATTGAGCGGAAATCCTGTGTGATAGAGCAGTTGTGGCTCCTGATAGAGCGTATACGGCCCACGATAGAGCGGAAATCCCGCGTAATAGAGCGTTTACGGCCCGAGATAGATCAGATACCCCATGTAATAGAGTAGTTGACTCACATGGTCCGGTATCCAACTGCTTCGTAGGACAATCATTATTGTATAAAGTACAAGTTATTATCATATGCATAGAATGTAAACGCTTGGACTTTATTTACAAGAGGAAGCGAGGTTACTACGCTGGTCTGTTCTCACGTGGTATTCAAAATTGTATAAGACTATCCGTTTGTGTAACTATGCAATACCTTTATATGAAGTGTAATGAAAATTGTGACAACTGTATGCATACCAAGTAACGGAAAGATTTAATTCAAAGGGGAGTGTCTAAATGAAAGCGTTAACATATTCAATTCATGCAGGTAGATTGAATGATAATCTACAAGTTTTAGGAAGAATAGGGAAAATTGGTTCCACTGGAGTCTCCAGACTTGCACACTCACCTGAAGATAAAGAAGCGGTGTTACATGTGAAAAAGTATATGGATCAAATCGGTTTAAAGACGGAGATTGATCAATTTGGAAACTTAATCGGGAGAATGGATGGGGTAGCGAATGATTCGCCAGCTTTAGTAATTGGTTCACATATCGATTCGCAACCTTATGGTGGAAGGTATGATGGGGCGCTTGGAGTAATCGGGGCGATTGAAGTGTTGGAAACGCTACACGATAAGGGAATAAAGCCTGAAATACCTATTGTTATATATGCCTTTGCTGATGAGGAAGGATCACGATTCAATAAGGGCTTGTTTGGTGTCAGAGGCATGTTAGGGAAATTAGAGGAGGGAGAGCTCGAACGGAGTGATAAGAATGGAGTGACAAGGCGTGAGGCGCTCATCAAATTTGGTTGTGACCCATCAAAGTTTCAAGAGTCCCTTATTGACCCTTCTACAATAGCAGCATTTTTAGAGCTTCATATTGAACAAGGACCTGTATTAGAAGCCAAAGATGAACCTGTTGGAATTGTTACGGGAATTTCTGGCCCTTTATGGTTGACTGTTCAAATGGAAGGCTTAGCTGGTCACGCTGGATCTGTGCCGATGCCTATGCGTCAAGATGCTTTAGTTGGTGCCGCTAAAGTCATTGTAAAGCTAAATGAGTTAGCCCAAGAGGTTTCCGGAGCACCAACAGTCAGTACAGTCGGAAGTTTGGAAGTATTTCCTGACTCTCGTAATATCATTCCTGAAAAAGTTACTTTTACAGTTGATTTGCGGGATATTGATGAAAGTCGACGGAATCAGATTGAACAAGTTTTCCTTCAAGAGCTAGAAAAAATTGCAGTTGAACATAGCTTGTCTTATAAAGTCAGTGAAGATACGCGAAATGAACCTAGATTTTGTAATGAAAATATTATGCAGATAATGAGAGAAGAAAGTGCGGAAATGAATTTAACACCACCAGAATTAATGAGTGGCCCTTTTCATGACTCGCTTGAAATGTCCTATGTGTGTGACTACGGTATGATTTTTGTTCGTTCAAAGGATGGTATTAGTCATAACCCGAAAGAATATAGTTCGCCAGAGGATATTGCGCTTGGAGTGGAGCTGCTCTATAAGACTGTTTATAGAATGGCTTGTAAAACGTAATAAATCAAAATGAATATAGGTAATGGAGGGATTGGATGAGCAAAAAGAAGTTCAATACTATTTATATTATGATCGTTACTGTTCCTTTTTTATTGTTAATATTTCCTTTATTTGAGCTAGCAAACCGAGCTACTCCTATCATTATGGGTCTACCTTTTTCATTTTTCTATATCATTCTATTAATTTTACTAACTTTTTTAGGGGTTTTAATTTTGTATAGATTTGATCCAGACCATAAGTTAGAAGAAGGTGATGAATGATGGAACATTGGCTAATTGCATTAATTATCATGATTGGTTATTTAGTAATCGCCTTGGTTGTTGGAGTATGGGCGGGTAAAGGACAGGACTCCAGTTCCCTAGATGAATTTGCTGTTGCAGGAGGTAAATTGGGATTAATCGTCATGTGGTTCTTGATGGGGGGAGCTGTATTTAGTGCTTTCTCATTTTTAGGCGCACCTGGTTGGGCTTACGAAAAAGGGGCACCTGCTTTTTATATTATTATCTATACAGCCTTTGCGATACTACCTTGGTATATTATCGGGCCTAAAATTTCGAAGATCGGGAAGAAGTTCAATCTTTACACGTTATCTTCATTTTTTAGAATTCGTTATAGAAGTAAGACTCTCGGAATAATAGTTGGTTTACTTGCATTACTAGCTTCTATTCAATATTTAGCTACCCAGTTAACAGGAATGGCACACATTTTTAATATTATGACAGAGGGGAGAATTCCTTTTTGGCTCGGAGCTCTACTTGCGTACGGAATTGTTGTTGTTTATGTGGCAACAGGAGGACTACGAGCTGCCGCTTGGTCTGACGTGTTCCAAGGGTTACTCATGATCATTATTTCATGGGTTGTAGGGATAGCAATCGTGAATCAGTTACACGACTCTGTGGGCGTTATGTTCACAAATATTGCTACAGAAAATCCTGGGTTCTTACAGATAGGAAAAGAAGGTTCTACGATGGGGACGATACCATTTACAACAACTATTTTAGTATCTGTAATTGGATTCTTAATGTGGCCACATCTATTTACAAAGTCATATGCATCCAGCCCTAAAGTCATTAAGAAAACAGTTTTGGTTTATCCGATATTCGCGCTATTCTTAATACCTTTATTGCTAGTTGGATTTGCAGCCAAGGGCATTGTAGATGCGAATTTGATTGATAGTGCGGATCAGATACTCCCATTCTTGATCACGACTGTCATGAATCTACCAGGATGGGTGTATGGGCTAGTTGGCGCAGGTGCACTGGCGGCTGCCATGTCATCTGCTGATGCGATTACACACAATGCAACCTTGGAAACAACGGACGGTGTGATTCGTACAATTTTCAAAGATCTATCCGATAAGACCGTTTTAAAGATTATGCGTATAGGTGTATTCGTTATCGGAGGATTAGCTTATATTATCACCATTTTCGGGGGGCAAGGATTAATTGTCTTACTCTTAGGAGCTTATGGGGCGATTGTACAATTTGCTCCAGGAGTTTACAGTGCCTTGTATTGGCGGGGAGCAACGGCAAAAGGAGTAATCAGTGGATTGGTAGTGGGAGCGATATTGAATTTCTATTTCCAACTAGTTGCAGACTCCACACCATTTGGTATTCACGCAGGAATTATTGGACTGATTGTGAATGTTATAATAATGATCATAGTAAGTTTGCTGACAAAGTCAGAGAGAAGCGAGGAAGAAGACACTTATATTCGTAGCTGATCAATCCAATTATAATTTAGTACAGAGAGGTGATCTATCGTGCATGCAGATATCGTATTTACTAATGGAGAAGTGATCACGGTCGATAAGGATTCTTCCATTATGGAAGCAGTAGCAATAAAAGATCATACGATCATCGAAGTGGGACAGAATGAGAATGTTGGTAGGTTTATTGGAGAAAATACAAAAGTAATCGACCTGGAAGGAAAATCCCTTCTTCCAGGTTTCATAGATCCGCACTTACATTTAACTATTTATGGAACGAACTTGCTCGGTATAAACTGTGCGAATCTCGAAATTGATTCGTTGGAAATCTTATATGAGGAAATGAAAAAGAAAGCGGAGCATACTCCAAAGGGAGAGTGGATCCGGGTTACGGGCTTTAATGAACAGGCGATTAAAGAGAAATGTTTCCCTACTATACAAGAGCTCGACGCAATATCTGTTGAACATCCGATTGTGATAATTCGAGTTTGTAATCATACATCCATCGCGAATAGCAAAGCGTTGGAACTAGCAGGTTTCACAAAGGAGTCTGAAAATCCTGCTGGCGGTGAGATCGAGCGTGATTCAAATGGAGAATTAACAGGAAAAATGATTGAGAATGCACATATGCAACTATTCTCTATAGCAGACTATAGTGCAGACGAAATTGCAAGTGGATTGAAATTAGCATCCCAGATATTTGTGGAGTCTGGCATAACGAGTTTGCATGATGCCGGTAGTTACGGATGGGGACCAGATATTTTAAAGCTGATGAAAAAAAGTATAGACTCGGGTGATGTGAAAAACCGTGTCTACGCTCTCATTGGATCATTGACGGATTCTGAGTCATTCGTTCGGCATATGATCGATGCAGGCGTGGTTACTGGAGATGGCGATGAATGGTTTAAAATTGGACCGGCTAAACTCTTTACAGATGGCAGCAGTACAGGCCCCACTTTAGCCACAAGAGAACCATATAACAGTGACCCGACAGATACAGGCATATTATATTACGACCAGGAAAGAATGAATGAAGTTCTAGGAGAAGCTCACAGCAAAGGATACCAAATCACTGCGCATGCACAAGGTGATCGTGCGATTGAAATGGTGTTGAATTGTATTGAAGAGGCGCTAGAGAAACATCCGCGAATAGATCACCGGCATCGTATTGAGCATGGTGGAATAGCTAGTATAGATCTTCAGGAACGGATGAAGGAATTAGGAGTTGTAGTCATTCCTAACCCCGCTTTCATGTATGTGAATGGTGATGCCTATCTCGAATATTACGGTGATCGCGTAAATGTGATGTATCCAGCAAATGATTATTTAGAAAAGGGAATCCCTTTTGCATTTGCCTCTGATACGCCTGTAGTAGACCATAATCCTCTTCTTGGTATTCATGCGGCAGTGAATAGAAAAACTGTTTCAGGCCATGATGTAGGAATTTGTCAGAGAGTGAGTGTGCTTGATGCCATTAAAGCCTATACATACATGGGTGCTTATGCGAGTTTTGATGAACAACAAAAAGGCAGTATTGAAGTGGGTAAATTAGCTGATTTGGTTGTGCTGGATCAAAGTGTTCTATCAGTAGATATAGAGAGTATTAAAGATGTAACTGTAGAATTGACGATGATCGATGGAAGAATAGAGTATGAAAAACAAGCTATTTATCAGAAGTAAGCAATGTTCTATATCGATTTTATGAAGGATTTAATAGTAGTATCCAGCAAAGATAGCCATTCGAATATCTTCGGATGGCTTTTATTATGGAAGAATTCAACTGGCTACAAATATTGATGTTTTTATAAGCGTGAGTAGCACATATTGCACAAGGATATAACACGTTCTCTAGGTTTGTTAGTAAATCTCTAGCATAAATCATTTCGTCGAAAATGATATGCAAGACATAGTGACTAAAGGTTTTTGGCACTAAATAACAATGTGTCCAATGTATGACTGTCCAATTATTACTATACTATGTCAAAGGTTTAGAATAGCTAGATTCTATTAAGATGGGAGCATTCCTGTTAGAAGCTTTTTCGGGGACTTGAACACAAAGAGCCCTCTTGGTATGATGCGGGGTGTCAAATCTGCACGAATTGACCCCTAATTTACATACCAAGGAGGACTCACAATGAATTT
>NZ_PDZB01000059.1 GCF_002743335.1 Sporosarcina sp. P32b | reverse complement strand
CTGTTTAGAGTACGTAATAAGCGGCAATGGGTTGTGGTTCTTGCACGTGCATTTTCTGCTTCTTGTTTGATCAGGAGGTTGTGGTTTAGCTGTCTATGTAAGTGGCGAGTCCATTGTCGCCACTACGGCGCTGGTGGATAGCTTTCGCGAGGAGCCATAGACAAGGCCTGTCTATGTCTCCTCGCTACGCCTACCACAGCAGTCGCCTTCGTTGGATTGGGTGTGGGGCAGTTCGGGTTGTTGTTTTTACTCGTTGAAGTGCTGTCGGATTACGTTTCTGTTTAAAGTACGTAATAAGCGGCAATGGGTTGTGGTTCTTGCACGTGCATTTTCTGCTTCTTGTTTGATCAGGAGGTTGTGGTTTAGCTGTCTATGTAAGTGGCGAGACCATTGTCCCCACTACGGCGCTGGTGGATGGCTTTCGCGAGGAGCCATAGACAGATAGTGCGCCTGTCTTTGTCTCCTCGCTACGCCTACCACAGCAGGCGCCTTCGTTGGATTGGGTGTGGGGCAGTTCGGGTTGTTGTTTTTACTCGTTGAAGTGCTGTCGGGTTACGTTTCTGTTTAGAGTACGTAATAAGCGGCAATGGGTTGTGGTTCTTGCACGTGCATTTTCTGCTTCTTGTTTGATCAGGAGGTTGTGGTTTAGCTGTCT
>NZ_PDZB01000058.1 GCF_002743335.1 Sporosarcina sp. P32b | reverse complement strand
TAGCTGCCTATGTAAGTGGCGAGTCCATTGTCCCCACTTCGGCGCTGGTGGATGGCTTTCGCGAGGAGCCAGAGACAGGAAGTTCGCCTGTCTTTGTCTCCTCGCTACGCCTACCACAGCAGGCGCCTTCGTTGGAGTGGGTGTGGGGCAGTTCATATAGCGTTTTTTAAGTGATTAGTGCGTAAGTGATCATGGATTACGTTTCTGTAAAGGGTGCGTAATAAGCGGCTTTGGTTTGCGGTTCTTGCCCGTGCTTTTTCTGTTTCTTGTTTGATCAGGAGGTTGTGGTTTAGCTGTCTATGTAAGTGGCTAGTCCATTGTCCCCACTTCGGCGCTGGTGGATGGTTTTCGCGAGGAGCCAGAGACAGGAAGTGCGCCTGTCTTTGTCTCCTCGCTACGCCTACCACAGCAGGCGCCTTCGTTGGAGTAGGTGTAGGGCAGTTCGTATACTTCTTTTTCAAAACTACAAGATCAGTATCACCAAATCACTGATCTTTTTCCTATTAGAATCACAACTTAACTGAATACCCAACGGTAGCGCAGGCACAACTGCGGGGTAGGCCGTGGCCATGAGACAACTGGCGGCACTTTGCCAGCTGGCTCCTGGCTGGAGGCAATCCCCCACGTGCCTGCGCGGGTCCAGAAAGCAGACACTCACTAACTTCAGTACCCAACCACCAGTCGAGCAACGACCCCAACAAAAGTGCCAAAGACCCGCAGCCGCCTAGTCTTTCCGTCAACCGCGTTTCTAGATTGGGTAAGATACGCAATT
>NZ_PDZB01000057.1 GCF_002743335.1 Sporosarcina sp. P32b | reverse complement strand
GGACAGTTCTTCTACTTCTTTTTCAAAAAGTACAAAATCAGTATTACCAATTCACGGATCTTCTTCCCCTTAGAACCACAACCAAAATAAATACCACTCAGTAGCGCAGGCACAACTGCGGGGTAGGCCGTGGCCATGAGACAACTGGCGGCACTTTGCCAGCTGGCTCATGGCTGTAGGCAATCCCCCAAGTGCCAGCGCGGGTCCAGAAAGCAGACACTCACCAACTTCAGTCCCCAACAACCAGTCGAGCAACGCCCCCATCAAAAGTGACAAAGATCGGCAGCCGCGTAGTCTTTCCGTCTACCGCGTTTCTAGATTGGGTAAGATACGCAAATTATCATTCTTAGAACCACAACCAAATTAAATACCATTCAGCAGCGCAGGCACAACTGCGGGGTAGGCCGTGACCGGGAGACAACTGGCAGCGCACCACCGCCAGCTGGCTCCTGGCTGGAGGCAATCCCCCACGTGCCTGTGCGAGTCCAGAAAGCAGACACTCACTAACTTTAGTACCCAACCACCAGTCGAGCAACGACTCCAACAAAAGTACCAAAGACCCGCAGCGGCATAGTTGTTCCGTCAACCGCGTTTCTAGATTGGGTAAGATACGCAAATTATCATTCTTAGAACCACAACCCAATTAAATACCATTCAGTAGCGCAGGCACAACTGCGGGGTAGGCCGTGGCCAGGAGACAACTGGCAGCACCACCGCCAGCTGGCTCATGGCTGGAGGCAATCCCCCACGTGCCTGCGCGAGTCCAGAAAGCAGACACTCACTAACTTCAGTACCCAACCACCAGTCGAGCAACGAC
>NZ_PDZB01000056.1 GCF_002743335.1 Sporosarcina sp. P32b | reverse complement strand
TGCGTAAAATTCATTGTGAGTCCTCCTTGGTATGTAAATTAGGGGTCAATTCGTGCAGATTTGACACCCCGCATCATACCAAGAGGGCTCTTTGTGTTCAAGTCCCCGAAAAAGCTTCTAACAGGAATGCTCCTATTATAATGAACTAATTCAGTAATTGTAACATGATGTCGATATTTACGATAATTCTGCATTAGTTGTTTCTTTATTTATTCATATTCAGCACCGGTTTTGACTTGTCCATGTTTTTATGTATGTATTCATCTGAATGAGGTCGGATATATTGAATTTATTATAACTTGTAAAAGTTTTAGGACTCGCCTGATGTTTGAATAAAGAGGTCAAGTGAAAGTCGAAGAATTTATTAATAAAATACAATCGGATAAGGACTGTGCATCTCAGTTTTCGAAAAATCCTGTAAAAGCAGTTGAATCAATCATTGGAGTTCAACTTCCCGAGAAACAAATTAATCCAATCATTGACGTCGTTAAAGCAAAAATTTCTTCCGACAAAGTAGAAGGTCTTATAGGAAAAGCAAAAAATCTGTTTTAATCTATTCGTTAAAAACAATAAGGACCCTACCTCTTATTAATCTCTGAGGGATAAGGTCCTTCTTTCGTTTTGTTAAGCACTTGGGATTGGATTATCATCACTATCTCTAAACTACAACTATATCAAATCTATTTCCTATATTTACAGAAACGCACCTCATTTAATATTTAGACTTCTGTTAGTTTAATAACATTATTATTAAAATTGTATAGGTTCACGGCGCTTTATCTTTTTCAATGATTCCATTCATATTTCAAAAAACATCTTGTAGCTTATGTTTACTTAAATATAACAAAGGGTCAGACCCCCGCCATGCTAACAATTTAGCGTGGCGGGTGACTGACCCTCTCAACCTTAAATAATTCATTCAAATAATGATTCATAAATATCCTCTCAGGATCGAGCTTCTCTCTAACCGTATAAACGCTAAAATAAATATGTACACTGTCGCCGGGATAAATATGTACAAATCTACCGATCTCTCGCATACTAAAGCGGAGGTGATAGATATGTACATAACCATTCCATTCGATACGGATTTTGAGATTACAA
>NZ_PDZB01000055.1 GCF_002743335.1 Sporosarcina sp. P32b | reverse complement strand
CTCTCCATAAGAGAAATTCGATTAGCTCGAGTTTCATTTGCTGGCATCAATTAAGATACTCATTTTGTTTGTGTCACCGTTAGGTGCACAAACTGTATTTCGTTAACGTTTTGCTGTTCAGTTTTCAAGGTTCAAGAGGTTCTTAAAAATAGTATTTGGTGGAGCCTAACGGGATCGAACCGTTGACCTCCTGCGTGCAAGGCAGGCGCTCTCCCAGCTGAGCTAAGGCCCCAAATAAGTGGTCGGGAAGACAGGATTCGAACCTGCGACCCCTTGGTCCCAAACCAAGTGCTCTACCAAGCTGAGCTACTTCCCGACTATAAAATATATAAATAATATGGCGCGCCTGGCAGGAGTCGAACCCACAACCTTCTGATCCGTAGTCAGACGCTCTATCCAATTGAGCTACAGGCGCATTCTATGAAATTAATTGGTGCCGAGAACCGGAATCGAACCGGTACGGTAGTCACCTACCGCAGGATTTTAAGTCCTGTGCGTCTGCCAGTTCCGCCACCCCGGCAAGAGTGGAAATTAAAAGCGGAAGACGGGATTCGAACCCGCGACCCCGACCTTGGCAAGGTCGTATTCTACCACTGAACTACTTCCGCATAAATAAATGCGGGTGAAGGGAGTCGAACCCCCACGCCCGAAGGCACTAGATCCTAAGTCTAGCGTGTCTGCCAGTTCCACCACACCCGCGATATGTTTCGGCAAAAAAATAATGGTGAGCCGTACAGGATTCGAACCTGTGACCCTCTGATTAAAAGTCAGATGCTCTACCAACTGAGCTAACGGCTCGTACTAAGTGGTGCCGGCGAAAGGACTTGAACCCTCAACCTACTGATTACAAGTCAGTTGCTCTACCAGTTGAGCTACACCGGCAGGTGTAGAATATATGGTGGAGGATGACGGGCTCGAACCGCCGACCCCCTGCTTGTAAGGCAGGTGCTCTCCCAGCTGAGCTAATCCTCCTGGGTATAATTTTTCTTTGAAATTAACTTGTTCTTATTCTCTCGATCACTATATTATGTATAGAATACTTAGTGTGTATCTTAAGAAAAGAATTGCCTGGCGACGTCTTACTCTCACAGGGGGAAACCCCCAACTACCATCAGCGCTGAAGAGCTTAACTTCCGTGTTCGGTATGGGAACGGGTGTGACCTCTTCGCCATCGCCACCAGACTATGTATCCTCGTTCTTGAGGACATTTATTATTATAACACTTGTTATTATTAATGCAAGCATTATTTTTAATAAATTTTGAGTAAAGCTTGTTCACTCAAAACTGAATAAAAGACATTGGTGTAGTTCAAGTAACTACTTTTTAAAATAGGTTAAGTCCTCGATCGATTAGTATCTGTCAGCTACATACGTCGCCGTACTTACACCCCAG
>NZ_PDZB01000053.1 GCF_002743335.1 Sporosarcina sp. P32b | reverse complement strand
CCTCCCTCTATAAATGTTGATGTATCAACGGTTTGAGCCGTTGTAAGGGTGCCAAAAAAATATTTTTTACACGATGATAAACAATAATAATTAGATATTTGAATATTCAAACGTCCATGGGTGCGCTACGCGGTCATCGCTGGATAATATTGGTTGCGATGATGATGCTATATACGATGCACTCTGGATCTCCGCATAGCTTATGATGACGTACCCTCCCATGTCTCTTGGCGTCAAAAGCGCCTACATTCCTTCGTTCGGTCTAGTCATAAGGCGGAGGCTGGCTAAGCTCCCATGGGGACTCAGTGGTCGAATGGTGAATATAATGCCGGCTTCTCCGTGTCATCCGATTTTCTAGGCATTCAACTCGGAATGTCGTGCTTAAGCAGCTCTATCGAGCGTGGGTATGTCCCTCATCATTTGCTCAGCGTCAAACACCATGTGCTTCGTACAGATTGCGTGCAGTACCTTCAGTAGTTTTCCACAGAGAACCACAATGGACTGTTTTTTGCGTAATGGATTCACTTGTCTGGTTGTGTAATACTCGTGCAGTTGTTTAAATGCCTGGTTATGCCGCACCATTGGCATCATGACACGGAAGAGCAGTGCACGCAGCTGGCTTCTTCCTCTTTTAGAAATTCGTTTCTGTCCCTTGTGTTGTCCGGATGAATTCTCCCTCAATGTCAATCCCGCGAGTTTCAATAATTGGCGTGGATGATTATAATGGGCAAAGCTGCCGATTTCCGATAGTAAATCAATGATAGTTGCGTCTCCAAGCCCTGGGACTGTTTGGAGATACTCGTACTCAACTGTAGCCTGAATAAACTCTGTCAGCTGTTCTTGAAGCGATGCAAGCTCCTTCTCAAGTTGGCGATAACGTTGGACAAGTGTGGCAATTTCAATACGGGCCATCTGTTGTCCTTCTGTTACACCTATAGAAGTACGCGCACTTACAATGAGCTTTTTCGTCTTTGGTAGCTGGGGAGATTTCATCCCCTCTACCGTCCGGTAGGTTGCCAGTAGTTCTGACGGTTCCTGATTCGCTATCTCACACGGGAATGGAGTACATTCCAAAACGGCAAGCGCCATTTTCCCAAACGACGGAAATACTGCTTGGAACTCCGGGAAATACCGATCAGTCCAGCGAATCATCTTGTTTTTAATTGCGTTCAACTCTTCAGTAAGGTTGCCTTTCAGTGTCGAACCGACACGCAGTTCAGCCTCTGTCTCTCTTAATATCCGTGGATAGCTGTATCGACCATCTTTCACTAAACGCGCGATGACAAGGGCATCTTTTGCGTCGTTCTTCGTCTGAAGGTTATCGTCAAGTTCCTTGGATTTCTTTACATGCATGGGATTGCATACGACGAGCGGGATGCCCCGATCGTCGAGAAAGTAAGCCAGGTTGAGCCAATAATGGCCGGTAGGTTCAATGCCAATGATGACGTCGCTTTTACCGAATTGTTTCTTAGCGTCTAGAATACACGCATAGAAGTATTCGAATCCCTGGCTTGATTGATGTACAGGAAACGATTTCTTCAAAATCAGACCACGCTCATCCACCATGCAGGCATAATGTGTTTGTTTGGCAATATCCATTCCGATGACTAGCGTTTTATCTGTAACTTGATTAATTTTAGCGTTTTGCGTAAAATTCATTGTGAGTCCTCCTTGGTATGTAAATTAGGGGTCAATTCGTGCAGATTTGACACCCCGCATCATACCAAGAGGGCTCTTTGTGTTCAAGTCCCCGAAAAAGCTTCTAACAGGAATGCTCC
>NZ_PDZB01000052.1 GCF_002743335.1 Sporosarcina sp. P32b | reverse complement strand
TATAAACGCTAAAATAAATATGTACACTGTCGCCGGGATAAATATGTACAAATCTACCGATCTCTCGCATACTAAAGCGGAGGTGATAGATATGTACATAACCATTCCATTCGATACGGATTTTGAGATTACAAAATTAGATGATCTGCCGAAATTCAAACAGATTATGGAGACGTTGAACATGAAAATTAATAAGAGTGAATTAGCACGCGAAATGGGTGTGGACCGTCGGACCATCGATAAGTACCTGAACGGATTCGTTCCGAAAACGACGAGATCCAAGGCATCAAAGATCGATAAATTATATCCTGTCATTGCCGCGCTGTTATCAGAGGATTCCAAACAGAAGTTTTACTACCGGCGCGTCCTTTGGCAGTATTTAAGAGATAATCACGGGCTAGATTGCGCTGCGTCAACATTCCGTCACTATATTTCCAAAACACCGGAATTCCGGGCTTATTTCGAGGACAACCAACGGATCCCTTCTCCAAAAGGAACCGCCCGCTTTGAAACTCCTCCAGGCAAGCAGGCACAGTTGGATTGGAAAGAGAATATTCTCTACGAAACAAAGGACGGAGAGACGGTGGAAGTGAATGTGGGTGTGCTCGTCCTTTCTCATTCGCGCCTAAGGAGCTTCCTGCTGACCACATCTAAAACACAGCCAGTCCTACTATCCTTTCTGACCGAGACATTTGAAGCACTAGGAGGGGTTCCGTCGGAACTGGTGACAGACAATATGAAGACCGTGATGGATCAAGCAAGAACTGAATATACAAGTGGAAAAGTGAATGCGAAATTCGACCAGTTTGCGAAAGATTTCGGATTCGATGTCAAACCATGTATTGCAGGACGGCCACGAACCAAAGGAAAAGTGGAAACCACCATGAAGATATTGGATGAAATTCATGCCTATCAAGGAAAGTTTTCGATGGAGGAGCTACACCAGTTTCTTAAGGATCTGTGTCAACGGGTGAATCATCAGATTCATCAAGGTACGGGGAAAATCCCTATTCTCGAATTCAAAAAAGAAAAGAACCTCTTATCCCAGCTACCAACTGAACAGATAAGAGATTCCTATCGCATCAAGCAGACACTCGTCAAGGTCAATCCTTCCAACATGATTTCGTATAAAACGAATCAATACTCGGTACCGGCAAAGTATCGAGGCAAGAAGGTTGGACTGCAAGTGTATGATGATCATGTATGGATTCATTATAACATGGAGTTGATCGCCTGGCACCCGATCAGTAACCGAAAGTTAAATTACGAGGAAGCCCACTATCAAGAAGCACTGGGGATCTCCATGCCGGGCTATCCGGATATCGACGAGTTGGCCAAGCGTAATCTCGCGATTATCGGGGAGGTGTACCCTTCGTGAATTCAGCCACCACCAGTTACCAGCAGCTTCAACAAAATCTTTCCGACTTGAAGCTCGAACAGATGTCACTTCATTTGAATGAGGTCGTAGACTTCAGTGTCCGTAACCAAGTGACATTAATTGATGCGTTGCTTAAATTGACAGACCACGAACTTCATACGAGAGAGTACAACCGGATACAGGCGACCATTAAAGCGGGCGCCTTCCCTCACCTGAAGGAATTGAAAGATTTTGATTTTACTTTTCAGCCCACCATCAATCAGCAGCAGATCCTCGATCTGGCTACGTTAAGATTTATGGAGGACAACAAAAATGTCATCTTTCTGGGGCCGAGTGGTGTCGGCAAGACGCACCTGGCGACCTCGATCGGCATCACAGCAGCGAAGCGACGAATCAGTACGCACTTCGTCAAATGTCATGATCTAATCCAGCAGCTAAAGCGTGCGAAGCTGGAAAACAAGCTGGAACGCCGGTTAAAGCATTATACGAAGTATCGGTTACTCATTATCGATGAAATCGGCTACCTGCCGATTGATGCCGAAGATGCCAAACTATTTTTTCAGCTGATTGATCTGCGATATGAGAAGCAGAGTACATTGTTCACGACCAATGTGAACTTCAAAGGCTGGGACAGTGTATTTCCCGAGCCTAAATTGGCCAATGCCATTTTAGACCGCATCCTGCATCATGCGTATGTCATTTCAATTGCCGGTGAATCTTATCGGATACAGAATCATCTAAGTCAGGAAATCCCGTAAATCTGTACATCCTTAAACAAGCGAAAGTGTACATTTTATAGTTGACATTTATAT
>NZ_PDZB01000051.1 GCF_002743335.1 Sporosarcina sp. P32b | reverse complement strand
GCTTTATCGCGACAAAGATAAAAACTAAATTGAAGGCTGGCAAGCTTGTGTATTTTTCATTGCAAACTTATGCACTTTCTTCTTGCAAAACACACCGAGTTAACTTTATGCCTTTCACTTCGATTTCGACACGTTGTAAATTATTTATTTTTATCTTTCACTTCATTAGAAATTCACTCCAAATACACCGCTATGAAAATCTTTCTAACAAAACAACTCGCTTTTAATCTATAATAAAAGCCACATCATTTATAAAATGTCCCCTTTGTAAAGGACAGTTTTAAAAAAGCCTAGGCTGTTAGTTGAAGCTGTTGTCTGTATTTTTCAGGCGGCAGCTTTTTCAAATTCCATTGACCTCGATAATGAATGTAGTACGTCATATAACTCTTAATATTTCGTCTCACTTCTTCTAGTGTCACGCAATCTTTTATATTGGTTTCATCTTTAATTTGACCAAAAAATGATTCTTGTGGGGCGTTATCCTAACATTTTCCTATACGTGACATCGATTGCCCTAACCCCATTTTCTTCACAGCTGCTTAATATCTAGGATTCGTATAATGAAACTCTTGATCTGAATGTATAAAGGCACCTGTCAGTATATGACGATGCTTCTTTAGTTTCTGAAGCGTATTCATTGCGATGTCCAGACCTAAAGAAGACGAGAGTTCATAGGCTAATACCTCATTCGTTTGGGTACCTTTAATCGTTGACAAGTAAGCACGTTTGCCATTTCCATATGTCAAATACTTGATATCATTCAATAATACCTTTTCAGCTACCCCTTGCTTAAACTCGCGTTGTAACGTGTTTTCACATGTGCCTCCTTCGTTGCCTTCGCCATACGACGTGCTGGATTGGCCTTGCCGATCGGACAGATAATCTCAAATTTCTTCATAATACAGCGGATACGTTTTAGATTATACGTGATGCCATACTGATTCTGAAGTGTCATCTTAATTTGGCGTGCCTCTTTTCTTCTTCCTCGAAAATGATAGGCCCGTAAAATGATTTCCTTTACGACTTCATCTGCCTGTTCTTGTGTTGCACGTCTCTGTTTAGATTTCTCTTCAAAGTGCTTATAGTAGCCCGAACGGGAGACTTCCATGATTTCGCATAAGTAGCTCACCAACCGTTCTAATTTATACGTTCGGATGATGTAGTCAATTAGTTCGTATTTCCGTGTCGTTTGGATTGTGATTTCTTTTTCATCTTCTGCCTTTCGAGTAGATCAAGTTTTTTTAACAGTTCATTCTCCGCTTGTAATAAACGATTCTTCGCTTCTAGTCGTTCGATTGTATGTTGTGGTGTTAGGTCACGTTCAATCGGGCGATCTGAATTGTTTTTTCGTGTATCCTGTAAGCCCTCTACACCACTTTTTCGGTAGGCTGCACACCAGCGATTTCCTGAAGATCTAACTCGTTTTATACCTATTAAATCAGCATCTAAGCATGCTTCCTCGAAAATCTCTCGTGGCATTCTCCCTTTTTCGTTTTCTGCAATAAAATGGCGTTTAAATTTATCGGTATACGTGATGTTTTTGTCACTAACTGCCTGTACGTTGGGATTGCATTGTAATTGTTCTTGTTCTCTTGTGGTAAACAATCGTTCAGTCATATTTATCCGCTACGACATCTTTTTTCTTAATTATAAACAAAAGTACCCCATAGGTGATGTGCACCCCTAAAAGTTAGAGTTTTATATTACGCAGCTTGTTGGCTGGTGTGAAGACGGTATTGTACCGGACTCATGCCAGCCAATTTCTGTTTGATCCGTTTGTTATTATAGTAATCAATATATAGCTCGATATCTCGTTTTAGTTCCTCATACGTGCGCAGTGGTACACCATAATACATCTCTTGTTTCAATAAGCCAAAGAAGTTTTCCATAGGAGAATTATCTAAATAGTTTCCTTTTCGCGACATGCTTTGGAACACTTTGTGTTCTTTGAGCGTAGTTACCCATTGTTTATGTTGATAGTGCCAGCCTTGATCGGAGTGAATCGTCGTTCGATATCTTGAGTCTTTCACAATCTGAAGTGCTTTTTCTAAAGGCTTCATAACGAAGTCGAGTGTTGGATGCATACCGATGCCATGGGATAGATTTTCTCCATTATACATATCCATAATGGGGCTAAGATAGAGTTTTCGACCATCGGAACACTTGAATTCTGTAATATCCATTATCAATTTTTGATAGGGAATCGACGTATTGAAACGACGGTGAATTCGGTTCTTT
>NZ_PDZB01000050.1 GCF_002743335.1 Sporosarcina sp. P32b | reverse complement strand
GTGTGTAGTGCAAGATAGAAGTACAGAGTTTTGAAAGGAATAAGTACATAACGCTGCAATTGTAAAATAATAAAAAAAGGCTTGCCAGCCTTCCAAAATTTCTCTACTGTATTGGTGTCGAATCAAATCAGTGGAGGTTGAGAGGAATGCTGGCAATGCCTGAAATCAATTGTATCAAATTAATGAGGAATCAGAAATCATTATCTATAAATCACATAGCAAAAACGTTACATCTTAATTGGAGAACTGTTAAAAAGTATGCGGATGAAGACCAACTGCCTCAAGAGAAAGTGTTGAAAAGATCCGGTATGATGTACGAAGAAAAATGGGGAGAAATTGTTAGTGATTGGCTTTGGGAAGATCAAAAGCTAAAGAGAAAGAAACGGAGAACAAACCAAGGGATCTTTACTGGGCTACAAGCTCTAGGATTCAAAGGTTCCTATCGGACCGTATCGTACTTTATTAAAGAGTGGCGAGAAAGTAGAGAGGATATTGAAGATGAAACTACAGATAAAAACTATGAGCGTCTTATACATCCGCCTGCAGAAGCGCAGTTAGATTTCGGGTTAATGGAAGCTGTACAAGATGGTAAGTATCGTGATATTCACTGTTTAATTATGACCCTACCGTTCAGTAATGATGCCTATTCAATTCCGTTGCCATCAGAAAATCAAGAATGTCTTCTCTATGGACTCAAGAAAATATTTCAGCAGCTAGGTGGCGTACCAAGAAAAATCCGAATCGACAACATGGTAACCGCTGTCACTAAACCAAGAAATAAACACGAAGAAACTGTGTTTGCAAATGAATTCTTACAGTTTGCGAATCATTACGGATTCGAACCTCAAGCCTGTAATCCGTATTCAGGACACGAGAAAGGAAATGTAGAAAATAAAGTTGGCTATGTTCGATATAACTTCATCACGCCCGCACCAGTTATAGAGAACTTGGAACATCTGACGAACTTATTGCAGCAAAAGCATACAAAAGATCGAGAACGAATTCATTATGAGAAGAAAATCTCGATACAAAAACTTTTGGAGGAAGAATTTGAATACTTATTGGCTCTACCAGATGAAGAATTCCCCGTGTTTAAAGAGAGTAAGGTTCAGTCTAATAAGTATGGTGAAATCACTTTAGATAAAGTGAGAGTCTATATTCCAAGAGGAAATAACTATCCATCCTTATCTATTGTGAAATATTGGAACCGATTCAAAGTACTATCTCCTCACGGAGAGATTCTATATGAAGACAATCGTCCTTATATGCATAAGAATCGCGAGATTCCCTGGCAATCAATCTTAAAATCTTGGTTAAGTAAACCGCGTGCAGTAAGCTATTCACGGTTCTCTCCGTATCTTCCAGGTCGTATTTATGAATACATCAATATCTCAAATCTGACTATTCGTAAAGAACGTTTACATTGGTTAATAGCGCTATTAGTAACTCATAATATGAACCAAATCAATGATGAATTCTACGACCTCTTGAGTAGCCAATCCGAAGGCTTAAAAGAACCTGAAGAGCATCCTTATGATGTTAATTGGAGTATGTATGATCAGTTACAAAGTACGTCACAGATTGAAGGTGAAACTCTATGACTTCTAATCTGAAAAGTATTTGTAAAACATTACGCTTGGCTTATGTGAATGAGATTTACGAAGATATCCCTTTCGAGAATCCTACTCAATTTTTAGATGAGTTGTTTCAAAAGGAACTTCAATTCCGAGAGGAAGCAAAATCAGAACGTTTAATAAAGAAAGCTAAATTTACTCAGAAGAAGTCACTTTCTTCATTTCAATGGAATGAACAAATTCATTTTCCAGCACACATTGATAGTGAGGAACTATGTAAGATAGACTTTATCGGTCGTAGAGAGAACTTGATATTAACTGGAGCACCAGGTACAGGGAAAACACATCTCGCAACTGGCATAGGTTATGAGGCTTGTAAGCGTGGATTAGAAGTACGCTTTTACAGAGTTTCTGATCTCGCTGAATCATTGGAAAAAGCATGGCGCGACGGCAAATTAGCGCAGTTTAGAGGTCGATTCAAAAGTGTGGATTTAATTATTTTAGATGAGATGGGATACGTACCCTTCAACAAAGAAGGAGCTGAGCTCCTTTTCCAACTTATTTCAGATTGGTACGAACAGAAAAGCTTGATTATCACGTCAAACCTGGAGTTTAGTCAATGGAATCGTGTATTTAGTGATTCTAGACTAACTGCCGCATTAGTAGATCGTGTGATCCATCATGCTCACATTTTGAATTTCACTGGAGATAGTTTCAGAGTTACAAACGCTTTATCGCGACAAAGATAAAAACTAAATTGAAGGCTGGCAAGCTTGTGTATTTTTCATTGCAAACTTATGCACTTTCTTCTTGCAAAACACAA
>NZ_PDZB01000006.1 GCF_002743335.1 Sporosarcina sp. P32b | reverse complement strand
ATATACTTATCAATCTTCAATACCAATTCTGCGATTTCCGGCTTACTGACTTGATCGTCCGCTCCGACACTGTCCCCTTTATGCTTCAGGTCATCTGTGATGAGTGAAGAGAAGATAATAATCGGCAGTCCGGCAAGTTGAGGGGTTTCGCGAATGCGTTTCGTGAAGTGATGTCCGTCCATTTGCGGCATCTCAATATCCGTGATGACCAACTGGACTTCCTCCTTCACATCCACACCATCCGCCACTAGTGTCCCTAGATAATCAAACGCATCTTTCCCGTTTTCATAAAAGTCGAGATTCGCGTAGCCGGCTTCACTGAGCGTGTCATACAATAACTTACGCAATAACGGCGAATCTTCCGCAATCAGAATGCGTTTATCTGAACGCTCACGCTTCCCAAGCTTCTTCACTTGCTCCACGTTAATCCCTGCATCCGGATTAATATCCATAATGATCTTTTCGAAATCAAGCAGCAGCAACATATCGCCATCAAGTTTGATAACGCCAATCACCTGGGAATTCTCTGCTGCATAAATACCAGAAGGTTTCTCGATTTGATTCCAAGAAATACGGTGGATCTGCGTTACATTATGTACCCGGAAAACGACGGTTTGTTTATTAAACGCAGCGACGATATACTTTGCATCTTCTGGATGACTTGAAGGCGCCATACCTAAGATTTTCTCCATACTGACAACCGGCAATACTTCACCGCGCAGCTGAATAATTCCCTCCACCGCAAAATGCGCATGGGGAATCGGTGTAATCTTCAGTGGCATAATGATTTCCTTCACTTTAATCACGTTGATGCCATAGCGGTTTCCTTGCATCTCAAATCCGACAATCTCCAGCTCATTTGTGCCGCTTTCCAATAAAATTCCTGAATCATTGGACAAATTCTTCCACCCTCTCAGACGATATGGTCTATTGCTAATGTATGTATTCATAGAATATACAATTCATTGGTGCGATAGAACTAGTATATCACACCAATGAACTATCCATCTATGAAAATATAAATAAATCTCCTCACCATATCAGGTCATGGATGTACGAACCCCCGCTTATTCGACTCCGAAAGCCAGTTTTCAAACTGCGGAACCGTCAATGGTTTCGAGAAATAGTACCCTTGGAACGTCAAATCCGGTTTCAAATCCAGTAAGAATTCCACTTGTTCTACTCTCTCTACCCCTTCGACGACTATGGTTAGATCCATCGAGCAGCCAATCGCTATTATGGCATTCAGTACCGCGCACTTCTTCGCTGGCGCCGGTACCCCATCCGTAAAGGATTTATCGATTTTCAACGTCGTAATGGGCATCTGCTGTAAAAAGGATAAAGACGACACGCCTGTCCCGAAATCATCGAGGGCAATTGAAAAACCATAGCGCCTGAATCGCTTCATCGCAGCAATAGCCTGGGTGGTGGATTTCGCCGTACTCGTTTCCGTCATCTCCAGTTCAATACGACCTGGATCCAGTCGGTACGCATTGGTTTCCTTCCATAACAGATCGAGTAAATGCGGATCGGTCACGTATTCACCTGGAATATTGATTGCTACTTGCGGTACGTGAATACTTTGGGAATCCCAGTTATGAATCTGCCTGCACACTTCACGAATGATCCAGTCCGTCACTTCCCCCATTCGCCCTTCTTGCTCCAAGATTGGAACGAAAGTAGCCGGCGGAATCGCTCCGAGTTTTGGATGCGTCCAACGAAGCAATGCTTCCACGCCAACAAATTCATGTGAAGTACCTTTTACTTTCGGTTGATAGACAAGATAAATGTGTTTTTCATCAAGCGCCTGAGAAATATCACGTAAAACATCTTGCTCGTAAGACATTCCATGGATGGCTGGATTGAACGTCATCAATCCCCATTCATGTGAAGCTGCCGCTTGTTCCACGACCATTAACGATTCTTTATATAACGTTTTCACAGACTTGTTCTGATCAGCCTTGGCTAAACCACATGCATAGCGCATCTCTTGGTTCGAAATAGGCAGTAGTTGATCGATTTCACGCTGCATGATAACTAGGTTTTTATAAAAATCGGCAGTTCGTCCTGCATGTTCGACACAAAAGAGAAATCGATTTCCGCTGACACGATACAGCTGAGCGTAAGAAGGCTTCCACTTCGCAAGCAACGATCCGATTTGCTGCAAAATCTTGTCCCCTTCTGAGTAGCCGTATAATTGATTGATGCGCGGTAGATCTGGGAAATTCCAAATCGCGACATCTCCCACTGCGATGTCTTCCGTCAAACAACGCTCCCAATTCCGTCGATTCGGCAGTTTCGTCAGAACATCGAAAAACTTCAGCCAATAATCGACATAACGGTCAATATAGGAAGTCAACAACATCCCAACAAGCAACAGCCCAACCCCAACGGCGATCAACGTATTCATAATATCCATATGCATTACGGACTCACTTAACGCTTGTCCTTCTTCTATATAATAGTTAGTACCCCCTATGACAAAATAATGCATCACGAGTGTACCGACTGTTAAATACAAAGTAGCAAACACTTTAGAAATCACAATACGCTTTGTCTTACCTACACCGTGGATTGCTATAAAGGCGAACAATCCGCCCACTATACTACTCACAACCACTAGTTTCCAATCAAAACCTATATACGCATTCACCTTAATCGATTTTGCGCTCAAAAAATACATCGTACTCATCCCAATCACAATGAGCAACGCTGCTACTATATGCCGCCAACATACCCTCAACGGACCTTGCACAAGGTGGAACGCCAGCAAAAACGCAAGAAAGACGGGTACAATACATAAAATTGCCCAACCATACTGTATATGAATCTCAATTGGCAGTAATAATGAATTGAAAGTTAGAAAATGTGTAGCCCAAATCCCAAATGCCATAGACAAAGACGTAAGGGTTAACCAAACCCCCTGTTTGAAAATACTAGGCTTTTGCATACGTTCATATAATACGAGTGTGGTGTAGGATGCGAATCCCATCACTAAAAACGATATGAACATCATCTTCAATGAATAGGTTCCGAAAATTTGTGTATATTCTTGGTAGTTTGGTGTCGAAAGCATTCGCTCCACCTCCTCATTTCCTTAATAAAAGGAAATTAATACTAAATTATAATTCAAAGTACCTACAACTAATTATATATAAAAGAGTTGCTTACTATCTATTATTTACTATTCGCCTATACTAGTCAATCATTTTTAGATATAGCTAAGACATTTACATTTAAAGTCACTAGGAATACTATATATTTCGATATTTCGACAGTGAAGCGCTTTTGGTCATCACAGTTTATGATGGATTATGGTAGAATAAAGCAAATTACGGAATTGAAGGAGAGATCTCTATGCCCATCTACAATAAACTGGTACGCGACCTGATTCCAGAAATCATCGAAGCGGACGGAAAAACGTGCGTGACCCGCGTACTGAATGATTCACACTACATAGCGGAAATTAATAAAAAGATGCACGAAGAACTGGCGGAGTACGAAGAAGCCACCAACGCGGAAGATGCTGTGGAAGAACTATCTGATCTACTGGAACTCATTCATGCGGCAGCGGCTTATCATGGTGTAACGGTAGAGGAATTGGAATCGGTACGCGCAGAGAAAGCTAAAGCCCGTGGTGGGTTTAATGAAAGAATCTATCTCGTGGAAGTAGCGGATGACTAAACTGCGTCTCCTGACGAAAAACTTGCTAAGCGACTTAAAGCGACTAACTGCCAAAGCGGATACGATCTACTGGATGACCGCATTCATGATGAAATCTGGTGTGAGCGAAGTACTCCCCGCTTTACGTGACGCTTCTATGCGTGGCGCGGATATCAAAATACTGACCGGCGATTATTTATCGATTACACAACCCGATGCACTGAAATTATTACATGAAGGATTACCTGCTGCGGAACTGCGCATGATCGAAAGTGGCGGTACATCCTTTCATCCTAAAGCGTATCTATTCAAATCACAGAACAGCGCCACCGTCATCATAGGATCGTCTAACTTATCGCGCTCCGCCTTGACGAAAGGAATCGAATGGAATCTTTACGCACCATCGACAGTAGACGAAGAACTATTCGAAACGTCTGCAAATGAATTCATGAAGTTGTTCCTATCTGCCAACACAGTACCAATCAACAATGAACAAATCGAATTGTATAGAACACGATACGACGAAACGAATCGCAAACTCCCCTTTAGTTCAGTATGGGAACCTAAAACTGAAATCGACATGACATTCGGTGCAACGGAACAAGATGAAAGCAGCACGGTCGATCCATCAGAACCGTATCAATCATCTGTCTTAGATCCACGACCTGCGCAAGTTCATGCTCTAACTGCGCTCAATCAAACCGTTGAAGCCGGCTACGAAAAGGCTCTCGTCGTCCTTGCAACAGGACTCGGGAAAACGTATCTAGCTGCTTTCTTTGCGGAATCATACAAACGCGTACTCTTTATCGCGCACCGTGAAGAATTGCTTACGCAAGCACAAGCTTCATTCGAACGGGTCTTTCCGAACCGTACAAGTGGAATCTACAACGGCCAACAAAGACAAGCAGACACGGAATTCGTCTTCGCATCCATCCAGACACTCGCGAGACAATACCACTTGCACCAATTCTCTCCGACTGCGTTCGACCTGATTGTCGTGGACGAATTCCATCACGCGGCCGCCACTACATACGAACGGGTACTGGACTACTTCAAACCGGAATTCCTACTTGGTCTGACCGCAACACCTGACCGCCTTGACAACAAAGACGTCTACAGCCTATGCGACGGCAACGAAGCGATCTCAATCCACTTCCTAGATGCCATCCGACAAAACTGGCTCTCCCCTTTCGTCTACTATGGCGTAATGGACGAAACGGATTACAGTCAATTAAAATGGAGAAATAACTCGTACGATGAAGAAGAACTATTACGTCTGCAACTACGAGACAGCTATGCACAAGCAGTACTCGAAGCATGGAACAAAAATAAACAAACGCGAACGATCGGCTTCTGTTCTTCCATCAAACAAGCGATCTACTTAAGCGACTACTTCACCAAAGCCGGCTATCGCTCACTCGCCTTGTACGGAAACACAGACCGGCATACGCGTACTACTGCACGAAACTTACTAGAAACAGGTCAACTTGATATCATTTTCACTGTAGATTTATTCAATGAAGGCGTGGATATTCCAAGTGTAGACACCCTCCTATTCGCCCGCCCTACCGAATCGCTGACCGTCTTCACCCAGCAGATCGGACGCGGTTTGCGTATAGCTACCGGTAAATCCCATTGTGTAATTATCGATTTGATCGGAAACTACCGCAATGCGCGGAAGAAATTTGAAGTGTTTAACGAAGACAAAGAATTACCTACAAAAATCAGCAACGAAACATTTACCGAGAGTGGCTATTTCGAATTCCATTTCGAAACAGCTATCATCGACTTACTTGAAGCGATGAAACAAAACGAACCGATTCAGCAACGATTGATCAATGCGTATTTCGATTTGAAAGCAGAACTTGGACACCGACCGACGTATCTTGAGTATCATTTGAAAGCGAATGAAGATGCGCGGGCTATTCAGCAGAAGTTTAAGACGTATCCGATATTGCTAGACTACGCCCAGGAGTTAAATGAGGTGGAGAAGGAAGTACTGACTCAACATAAAGATTTGCTAATTGAAATCAATAAAACGCTGATGAATAAAAGTTATAAGATGATTCTATTGAAGTATATGCTGACTAGAGGAGTGTCTGATTGGTATCAATCAGTGACACCGAAAGAAGTCTCCCCCTTCTTCCATGCGTATTTAATGGATAAACCTTATCGTCGTGATGCGGATTTGTCGGATAGACAAGGTCAGTCGCTTCGAGAATATGATGAAGATAAGGTAGCCAAATTGGTCGCTACAATGCCGATGATGAAGTGGAGTGGATCTTCTAAAGGTTTGTTTGTGTTTGAGGGTGGTGCGTTTGGACCGCAGATCGAAATTTATGAGCAGCATGAAGATGTTTTATTTAAATGGGTACGGGAGATTTGCGAGTATCGGTTGCATTGGTATTTTGAGAGGAAGAGTGAGAGACTATCTAAATACCCTATAGAGTAGATATCGAAGGAGAGGAATATAAATGGATGCAGGTACTATTTTATTATTAGAATTCTTAAACAAGCAAAAAACTGTCTTCCGCGTTCCTGTTTATCAAAGGAATTATGAATGGGTGGAGGAGCAAGTAAACCAATACTTCTATGACATTGAACGAATTGTAACTGAAGATGGCTATAAAGGTCACTTTTTGGGAACTGTAGTGTTTGTTAAATCTTCATTTCCTGGAATGGGTACAGATTTAATTATAATAGATGGGCAGCAAAGAATTACAACAACATTTTTATTACTAAAAGCTATTCACGATACATTAGGAAAAGAGCATTTAGATGCTTCTGATATTCGGAATATGTACTTTGAAAACAGAAATGTAGATACCGCCTACTCTAGTAAATTAATCCCCGTGCAAGAAGACAGAGATGCATATAACGAATTAATGATTCATGACACATCGGACAGGAATTCTAAGATACATAAGAACTATAAGCACTTAATGTATTTACTTCAACACTCGAATTCATCAACAAAGGAAATTTATGAAGCACTAATGAAAGTGAAAGTTGTATATATAGAACTGGAACAAGGTAGAAAGGATGAAAATCCTCAAGTTATATTTGAGAGTTTAAACTCTACAGGACTCGCATTGACTCAATCAGATCTAATCAGGAATTACTTATTAATGAATCAACCGCCACACTCACAAGAAATGATGTATAAAAACTACTGGCTTCCGATTGAAAAACAACTAACCAACGCGAAAATTTCTGACTTCATACGAGATTTTCTAACCATGAAAACTGGAATTATTCCTAATAAAGGCCGAGTATACCAACAATTTAAAATATATGTTACAAATAATCAATTTGAAAGTATAGAGATATTGGAGCAATTATTTAAGTACGCAAAATTTTATAAATTGTTTCTCAGACAAGATGCACCTGAAAAAGAAGTAGCATATTATTTAAGAACGTTCAATCAAATGCAATCCACTGTCGCATTTCCTTACTTACTCCAAATATTTGATATGTACTATAACGAGAAATCGATATTACAAGACGAATTTATAAACGTATTAAACATAATTACTTCTTATTTGATACGTCGGTTAGTCTGTAACTTACCTACAAATGCTCTTAACAAAGTGTTCGCTTCAATGGGGAAAGAGGTAATCAAAAGACAAGAAGTTACTGGAATAGTAGCCGCAGTTGAAGATTATTTAATGAGCCGTAAAGGAAGTGCAACCTTCCCACGCAATGAAAAGTTTAAAGACAACTTTATCAACGGAGATATCTATCAACGCAAAAGTAGACTGGCGGTTATACTACTTTCTAATATAGAATCTAGTGGTCATAAAGAACTTGTCGATATGGAAACTATTACAATAGAACATATTATGCCGCAATCTTTAAGTCCCACTTGGAAGAGTGAGTTAGGCAAAGGATCGAATGAGGTTCATATTATCTTGAAAGATACTATCGGAAATTTAACCTTAACAAATTATAACTCTGAGTTATCTAATCGAGAATTCAACACGAAAAAGTCCTTTTATAAACAATCTAATATTAAAATCACACGTGATATCGCAAAATTTGTGAACTGGAATAAAGATAACATACTTAAAAGAGCTGAAGATTTATTTAAAGCCGCCCTCTTGATTTGGTCACTCCCAGAGGATCGTTATAATAACTCGATATTAGACGGAGTTGATGAAGATATATTCTTCAATATAATTGATCCTATTATTGTTACTGGAAAAAAACCAACACTCTTAAAAATAGAAGAACAATCTTTTAAAACAGAGACTTGGAAGTCTGTTTTATTAATTTTCTTGAAATATCTAGCCGATCAGGATTTGGAAGGTTATTTAGATTTGGCTAAACAAAGACAGTTCCAAAAACTTCTCTCGTACAACCAATCTTTTTTCAGAAAAGGAGAAAATATGGAAGGCCTGTATGTAGAAACAAATATTGATGCCCAAACAATTTTTAACTACATTGGATTGCTGGCTGAATATTATAATATAGAAGATTTAATAGAAATTAAAATTATGAATTAGATCTTCTATTAGAAGACTAGAAAATCCAGAAAAAGTAAAGCCGTGTGAACCCAAGTTTTATAAGTGTCTTGGCCTCACACGGTTTTGTAGTTTCATTCATTTTACATATCTCTTTAGATATTATTTCTTCTCAATAACCTCAGGGTAATTATTCAATCGGCGGCACTATAATCCCCACAAGAAAAATATTTTTGTGAAAAGGTTACTTGTGCGCAGGCTTTCCCGTTGGATTATTGAATATATTCTTTAAACAAGAGCCCCTAATTGCTCAACACTTGTATAATACCCCAAGTACTCCACAAATAATTCTTTCAGCTCTTCTTTCGCCATCATTGGCGACATAATTACTGGATAATTCTTATTGAATTCAAAAAGTACTTGTCGCCCTATTCTTGTATCAGTTGCCAAATCACTACGACCTACAATCTTTTTCTTCAATAGACTTGAAATTCCCAGTTCATCTACAATTGTTAAAATATTAAATACGAATTGCTTACTCCTGAAGACTTCGTACTTAATCATATAATTATATAGATCTAAGTTATCTATAATAATCTCATAATATCGCTGCCGCTCCGTCTCATCCGTTACCAGATCAGAGATGTATTCAGCAGCTAGTACTGATTTATAAATATAGTTCTCCCAGTCGAAGTCTTTCACTACTATATTATTAAAGTTCTCTATGCCTTCTTGAATCTCGGGATACGTTTCCAGTAAGAAATCTCGTTTTTTCAGGATTAACAAGGAGTGCCAAAACTGTTCATCTAAATGTAAATCCCTATCGCTGGACAGATAATATTTCTCAATCGTATTAAAGGCTTCTAGAAATAAAACTTTTCGTTGTTCATCATTCTTTTTTGCGATATAAAACGGAAATTCAGGCGCGGATTGTATATTCACTGTTTCATCAGAGAAGTATTCTTCCTTGTCCGCGATCTTGTCATCTAAAAAGTCTTGATAAAACTCAGGATTTTTTTTATAACCCTTTTCTAATATTCTAATCTCCACTCGTAGCCAACCCCTTTACCGCTAGTGCATACTTCTCAATTACTTTGTCGGAGATATTATAAATTGCCTCATCAATAGTTTCTGTTGTTAATTCAAAAACCATTTTCGCTTTCATAAGTCTATACAGTTTTGCATCCAATTGATCAGTTGGTAAATCTATATCATGTAAATCTACCTGACCATCTTCGCCATAGTTACTAATGAAGCGGGATAACGCTTTCTGAAGCCCCATGTAGATATAAGGATTATTAAAATTCCCACTCATGGGTAAGCCGACAAATTGTAAATCAACATCTCGATAATGAATAATGATCGTTTCACTGCCCAACTCTATTTTGATAGCAGATGATAGCGCTGAATTTACTTTTCTTTCAAACAAATCAAACGGTCTTGATGAGCTACCTTCAAAGATAACTGTATTTGAAAATCCAAGGATGGCGTAACGTGAAACTATAATCTCTTCCCTAAACTCTTTGAAGAAACTATTAATATCATCATTATATGCAAACGAAATCTCTTCTTTTGATTGAATACTCATTTGAAGTGAAGTTCGATTATTTATAGATATTCTTGTCTTGGGTATATCTATGAACATTGTATTTAAATCCACTTCGAAAAATTTATTGTCTTTTGATTGAACCACAAGATAGAGCTTAGCTTTTCTAGTAAAGAGCAACTCCTTCAAAAAGTCTGATTCTATTTCATATTCTATATCAAAACGATAGTTGTCGGTATTTTCCTTTAAATCAACATTTAACGTAAATCCGCCACTCTCATAACTATTGGATGTATTCGTTAGAACTGGATAAGGAAAGTTAGCATCTTTTTTGTATATCATTTTACACCTCTACGTAATAAACAAATTTCAATGCTCGGTTATAGTCACTTTTTAATTTAAACGTTAATTCAGCTATACCTTGATTGATTGTAACTTGGTTGATTTTGTTGTTTTTTAAAGAGCATTTAGCCCCCGCAACTTTATCATAAATTTCGTTATAATTATCTTCTAATCGGAATGCATTCTTATATTCTTTCCCCATACCATCAATGATTGAAATCCCTACATTACATGTGGCCGCCTTTTTCACTTCTTTATTACTGGATAGATTAAAGCGAACAATTTCCTTGTCTCCTACTACCACACGCTCTACTGTGTTTGGATGAACTGTATATAAGCTTAATGTCTGCTCTTCTGGCGAATCGTTTTCATCACTAGCTGCTTTGTCTCTCTTAACTGGTTTAATCAAAGCAGGTGTCTTCGTTTTTTTCTTGCCTTTATTAGGTTCTTTATTATTAGGTGGCAATGAGTCATCTTGAACTTTAACAACCGGTTTTTTCTTATCAATAACTACCGCACCCATTGCTTTAGAAACTTCTTTTTTTAATTGGATTTCAGATACATACAAAATATCTTTAGTATCCATTTTTCCATCTGTAGGATTCTGATCTGTAATAGCTTCGTCTAAAATGATAGTTATCTCTTTAGATAAATTATTAATAAATCGTTTTGCTCGTCTCTGGAGATCTGGATCTTTCATATGATCAACCGATAATTCAGTATGAGATTCATTTTCTAATGACTTTAAATAGGCATCTTCCTTCGCTCCACCTATTAGTACGGCATTAAACGGTTGATTCGCTTTATTTTTAACCTTTTTATCTTCAATCTTCATTCCAATCGTTCTAACTATCGCTACACGACCTTTAGGTATTTCCTCGTCATATCTAAAAAAGAGATTGAAATTGTAATCTTCTTTACCGTCTGACACACTAATTTTTTTCGGTTCTTCTTTTAAATATGTATTAACATAAAGTGGCGTAAACTCCGCTTTCATATCTGCAATATTTTGTGTATAGTACTCAGAGTCATTTACAAAGTCTTCTATATTAGATGCGTTAATTAATTTACCGTTTACATCTACTTCTAATTTATTAAGTATAATAGATATGAAAAAGCTATCACAAACGCTTCGAATAATCTCACGTTGATCACTATATTCTTTTCTTAAGAAAGGAATTATAATTTTCAAACCACGTGTCTTCTTTTCAAACACTTCATTGAAATCATTCTGAAACGGATAGAACTTTGTTTTATTCCTACCTGTTTCAAGATGCTCTAATTTAGCGAAGTAACCTGTTGAACGATAACTCTGATCTTGATACTCGTGTTCAATCAACTGTACTGTTCCACCTAAATGTTGTTCTCCAAATTCATCACAGTTGGCAAAATACATTACATTCAAATCAGAAGCAGCATTCGAAGCAATTTTACCTACACCATGCGATCCACCCCTAGACGTCTCAACTGCAGTATCCTCTTCTTCAGAATGGACACCTTTGTTGTATGCGTAAATAGCCCATGTATCTTTCGTGGAATCACTTTGACCATTTTTAGCGCCCGACAACCCCCGGGTGTTGATATCTTCAAAAGAGATATAGTGAACCTCTTCCTCTTCCGCCATTTTCACCATATGGTTTATCGCTTCAGTCGTATAACTATTTCGTCCTTTTAAGCTATGTATTCTATCAATTACCTCACTTATTCCAGGGACGTTCTTACTCTTTATCATTCCTGTTTTTATCATTACTTTTACGGGCTCTTTAGATTCCAATAGTCTTCCATCAAGAGAGTTTTGTAAGTTTTCACGAATAAGTCCAGAAATTTTAAGATTATAAAATCGTTCAAGTATTTTATTAAAGTTTGATTCTTCTATATTCGGTATCGGAGAAAAATTCCAGTATGTCATTGTTGCACCTCACGCATATTTACTAATTTAATAAATCATTAATTCAAGTAAGTAGAATAATTCATTATATTAGTAGTATAAAACAATAGTTGTGGCGGATCAATCTTGATAGAGAGTAGTAAAATTTAACCTTTCGATAATTCATACATTCTCTAAAGCCATTATGGAGTATTAAGTGAAAAGTATCACGGTGTTTTTCAAAACTATCCTGCCATCAACGTCAAATTATTCGTGTGGCCCTGACTTCATTTGTCATTCTATTGATTGAGATCTATCTCTATGGATTTTTAATAAACGTGGAAGATTTGTATCTCTACTATTTGTGGAAGGTCTGCCATATTCAGCGGTACTTCAGGACACGAATATGGCTTGGCCGGGCTTCCTCTACGAATACCCCTGTGAAGTTGCATTTACAAGTGATAGTCTAATAAAGAATATATAATCACACAGAAAAGAGTGACCAAATGACTCCCTACAAAATAGCCGTAATCCCCGGTGACGGAATCGGCCCAGAAGTAATCGACGAAGGCATCAAAGTAATGAAACGTGTAGCTGAACTCGACGGACGACTCTCTTTCGAATTCACCCACTTCCCATGGGGCTGCGAGTATTACTTAGAGCATGGACAGATGATGGCAAGTGACGGGATGGAGCAACTAGAGAAGTTCGACGCAATCTACTTAGGTGCTGTCGGTTTCCCTGGAGTGCCTGACCATATTTCATTATGGGACCTACTATTAATCATTCGTAAACAGTTCGATCAATATGTCAATATCCGACCGATTCAGTTATTGAACGGTGCGCCTTGTCCTATTGAAAACGGAACGAAAGAATCGATTGATATGTTGTTGATCCGTGAAAATAGTGAAGGTGAATATGCGGGTGCCGGTGATTGGTTGTTTAAAGGCAAGCCGGAAGAAGTGGTGTTGCAGACGGGGGTGTTCTCTCGTAAAGGGACGGAGCGAATCATTCGTTATGCATTTGAGACGGCTTCGGGTCTCGGAAAGACGCTAACCAGTATTAGTAAAGCCAATGCGTTGAACTACTCGATGGTCTTCTGGGATCAAGTGTTTGAAGAAGTAAGTCTAGAGTATCCACATGTAGAGACAGCGAGCTATTTGGTCGATGCGGCTGCGATGTTAATGATTAAAGATCCGGCACGATTCGAAGTGGTCGTTACGTCGAACCTATTCGGGGATATTTTGACGGATTTAGGCGCTGCACTCGCTGGAGGAATGGGACTGGCTGCCGGGGCGAATATTAATCCTGAAAAGACGTACCCTTCTATGTTCGAACCGATTCACGGATCCGCTCCTGATATAGCGGGTCAGCATATAGCCAATCCGTTAGCTGCGATTTGGTCAGCTAGTCAAATGTTCGATTTCTTTGGATTTGAAGATTTGGGCAAGTTGTTGTTGGATTCGATTGAAGAGTTGTTGGTGACGAAATCTGCATTGACACCGGATTTAGGTGGTAGTGCTTCGACTAGTGAGGTCGGGGATGCGATTGTGGAATTAATTGAATCGAAGTATGTGTCCTGACTACATACATATGATGGATTTACCTGAATATCAACTGAGTAAAAGTGCTATTCCGTTTCAGGAAAGCACTTTTTCCTTTTGGATTGGCAGACTGCTAGCTTGTTATTCATCACTCTAGAAGTTTTTATTCTTCGAACTTTCCAATACGCTGCCGATCCACTTTTTCTTTCTTAAGTAATAATATAAACTACACGTAGAGAGGGCGATGACGAGAATCGCACCCAAATAGCCGTATTTCCAATCGAGTTCCGGCATGAATTTGAAGTTCATTCCCCATAAGGCACCCCAAGCGGCTACTGGCGTGAAGAGCATGGTGATGACGGTCAACGTTTTGACGATTTCATTGCCTCGATAGGAGGAAATGATCGATTCAAGATCGATCAGCTGCCCTATTTCTTCGTTATATTCTCGGATTGTCTGGCGGCAACGTCGGATCCGTCGACAGGTTCGTTTGTAGAAATAGCCTTCCAAGATGTTTTCTCCGAATGCCTCTACTGTGGCTTCTTGAATTTCTGTGAACGGAATGATGAGGTTTTTCCAAACTAGAATTTCGTACCGGTTATCCATAATCTGTTCAAAGACTGGCTCATTATTCTTTGCTTTGACGCTCCACAGCAAATCATGCATGCGGTCTTCAAAACATTCAATTTCTTGTAAGAACACGCTCGTAACTTCTCCGATCAGAACCATAAATCCTTCGATCGCATCCTCTGCTCTGTCCATGTAATTCAGTACTTGCTGTTTGGAAGACCCCGTAAAAAATGTCGAATCCATGCCGGATGTCAGCAGGATATCTTTTGTAAGGTAATAATGAAGGATGGCTTTTTCGCTGCGAACATCCACGTTCTGGGAATAGACGACGGACCCCCACATCGATTCCTTTCCATCTTCACACCCGTCCATTTTGAGATTATTGTTTTGATGTTCAGATAACGACAACGCCCAGCGCTTGCCGTCAAATGGAATATCCGGGAGCTCGTTAATCTCGTTTTGAGTGGCTGCGTCAATACGAATCCACGTCCAATTTTTATACGCAAGTACAGGTTCCATCATCGGACTCCCCCCTTTTCTTTCTATTTTTCCTTTTCAAGAAACAAATTAAACATTTGAGAGCTCATACCAGGTCCATCATTTTCATAGCCAAATGATGGATTATTATTATAAAAGATTGCATCACTTCTAAATAATAGTGATTTTCTCTTTCACAAGAAAATATTAGCGTTCTTCACTGGGGACACTTCTCGCTGTATTAAAGAAGAATAAAGCCATCCCGAGAGTCAGTATATCTGCGAGCGGAATCGCAAAGAAGATAGAAAACGACGGGCTGATTGTGAAAATATCATATTTCTCGAAGATAGTCGGCAAGATCATCACAAGCGGTATGACGGAAACGACTTGTCTCGTTACTCCAATGATGACGGCTTTCATTTCGCTACCTGTCACTTGGAGCAGCGTCATGATCGTATACGTCACGCCAAGAATGGGAAACGTGATGAAGATCACTTGGATGATCGACATGACCGAGTCGATAATTGCTTGATCTCCTGTAAATAGCACGAGAATATACTTTCCAACTAAGAATACGATCGCTGTGATTCCGATTCCGTAGAAGAAGCAGTACTGTACGGTTTTCTTTACGACTACTAGCTTTTTATCTTCATCGCCTTTTCCGTTAAAGTACGCAATGATCGTTTGAACGGCTTGTGTGATCCCAATGATTGGCATCAACAGTAGCATGTACATTTTATTGGCAATATTCCACATCGCGATATGTGCATTGCCGCCTACTGTCAGTAATTGATAATTGACGATGAAAGCTGTTACGCCTGCCAATAGTTGAATCGTCGTTTGAGCGAAGCCGATTTTTAACATATTATACGACATTGCGATAAACGCTTTTGGCGAAATGGGGTTGGATGTAAACCAGTTATCGTTTTTCACGAGATATATGACAGCCAGCAGTGCGCACACTACTTCACTGAGGAGTGTACCGAGTGCGATCCCGACCATTCCGAGCTGTAAACCGAATGTCAGGATGGCGTTACCTACCACGTTGATGACGACAGACAGAACGATGATGACGGCTTCCGCTTTTGGATTTCCGAATGCGCGTATGACACTTGTTAGCGTATAACCGACCGCACTGAATATATTACTGATTAGGATAATGCGTAAATAATCTTGCGCCAGTTCGTATACTTCCACCTCGGCACCAAGCATCGACAATATGGAGTGCATGAATGAGTAGACGAGGAATGACGTACTGGCGCTGACGACGATCGTCATGATGAAGCCACTCTGGAAATAATTATTCAGTTTCGTTTTGTCGTTTCGACCTAAATATGTAGAAATCATAATAGCTGTAGAAATTGCAAACAGTGTTTGAAGTGCAACAAATACCGCCATCAGTGGGGATAATAACCCCATTGCGGTCAATGCACTTTCGCTTTGGCTACCTAAGTGTCCCGCAAAGGAAGTATCCACAACCGCTGTCATCATTTCTATGAGTAAAGAAAAGATTGCTGGAATAGAGAACGTCAGGATGAGTCTATTGATTGATTGGCTTTCATATACGTTAGTTTTCATTGGATATCCCTCCGAAAATAACTATACCAATCGTAATAGGACACCTAATGTCTTATTTGAAAATGAACTGTGTATTTTCTTTGTAAGGAATAAATGTTCTTTCAAATTCTATTCCGGTACACTGCGCTTTTTTAATTGCAGAGATTTCCACCAATAGATAGTCCTCGTCGTGAGCATATAGGTATAACCCTTCCGGCCGTAATACATAACTTATGGGCGCGACCAGGATCTGTTCACCGCCGCATGTGATTGCCAGTAACACTTCTTCATCCAAGCAATGATTGATTTTCTTATAAACGCTTTCGGTCATGTCTATTTTTTCTCCTGCAAAATCCACAACGAAATAATCATTTGTATCCGTCTCCAATAAATCAACCAACTCTGGTGAAATAAGAGCTAGTTTTTTCATGACCTGATCTTTATTGCGGTTTGAGGAGATACTATCATACATCGACAATGCAATGGTGATGGTTTGCAAGTCTTCATTCGTGAAGAAGCTTTCGGTTAACTTGTAGCTCTCTTCTATATAGATTCCACCTTGATTTCCTTGTTTACACGTTACGGGTACGCCCATCATAGATAACTTATCCACATCTCGTTGAATCGTTTTGACACTCACTTCAAACATCTCGGACAATTCTTTATGGGTTACTTTTTTCACTTTCAATAAATACAGCAATATTTCAAATTGACGATTTCGTATGCTACTCCCTCCAATCTTTTTCTAGATTTGTCCTCTATGTATCGTAGCTTTTCTTATTGTGTAATGAAAGTATTGTAGGGCATATTCTTAAAAGAGCGCACTTCCCCTCGTTCAACACACTCGATCTATTCGTCAATAAAAAAACGCCACGGCATCTATATACCACGACGTTGTATTTCTTCTTTAAGTAGCTCAATAAATGCTGGCTCTACACGTATTTCCTCTGTGCGCTCATAGGCTTCGAGCAATGCTTCGTTTGATAATTTTAGCATAAGGCACCTACTTTCTAGTTTATGGACTTATTTTGCTTACGATACCCCATATATCGTGCATGTAAACCATTTTATGAACTTAAGATAAAAGTTTTTTATAAACAGGTAATTGCTTGAATGAAAAGCACTACATTGGAACTATATATTTACATGTAAAGCGTGCTTCAGTACCCGTCCTTTCGCAAAATACACTAAATATACTAAAAGTTTACAAAATTATAGGTCGTTATAGTAAATAAGATGTTATAATTATATTTGTTATACAGAGAGGAGTTTTTTATATTACACATTCAATCGATGCTAATAGAAAAATGGAACTTACTAAAGGCATAGAGTCTTTACTAGTAGGCCATGTGGTGTATACGTACACAGATCGTAGCATGTATATAGAACATGCTACTTCCTATGTAGCTGAAGGATTGGATAAAAACCACATCATTTTATATGTCGATCAACCCACGAGTTTCGCTGCCGTTAAGGAGAATCTTCGAAATGCGGGTTATACGGAAGAGCAAATGGATCATATTTATTTTGTCGATACCGATATGGCATATGAAACGCATGATAACTTTAATGCAGAAGCTGTTTTAAAGAATTTAAATGACTTTTTTGATCCGCATATTATAGAAGGAAATGTTCTCCGCGGGTGGGGATTGGTGACATGGCGGCCTCAAAATATAAAAACATTGATTCCTTCTGTAGCTTTACATGAACAAAATTTTGATGACTTTTTCTCTAGAGTAGCGAAGATCACAAGGAATTACATCAATGTATGCGCGTATGATAGTTTATCTTTATCTGGTTCACTCTTAATTGAACTTTTGCAAACGCATGAATACCATATGACAGACACGAATTTCTTACCTTCGCATTTATATAAAAAAGAGCCTGTTCATTTTAAAGGAGTTTCAAAACAACTCAAGTTTGAAAATGAACTACGAAACCATGATACCCGTAGAGATAAATTAGACATCACTGGAAAATTGGCTTCCATCATTGCACACGAACTTCGCAACTCTCTTACTGTTGTTCAAGGGCGTTTACAATTGTTGGATCTCACTGCTAGTGATCGTAGTGCAGCTAGTCAAGCACAATTTGATGGTATCAAAAATGGGTTAACAGAAATAGAACAAACAGCATCTAAATTTTTATCCTTAGCTGAAACACATGTGGTCAATCAAAAGGTGATCAATATTTCAGAATTAATCGAAGTTGTTAAGGTTCAGATGGAATCGGATATGGACATGAAAGCGATTAATATGCACGTGACATCGGATAACGACCAGATGACGATTTTTGGCGATGAACTGAAAATAAGACAAGTGTTTATTAACTTAATCAAAAATGCGATTGAGGCTATGGAAACTGGAACCATCATGCTTATTGTGAAAGATGATCTTGATCACGTTACAATCGATGTTTCCGATAATGGTAATGGTATCCCAGACGAAATTCTAAGTCAAATAGGTGACCCCTTCGTGTCGTCAAAAGTAGATGGAACTGGGTTAGGGTTGTTGATCTGTGAAAAAATCATTAGAGATCATAGTGGAAACTTATTACTATATACTGAGATTGGCAAAGGGACAACCTTTACAATTAATTTGCCAAAGTCATAACTGAAGTTAATCTCAACGAAATAGAAGCTGAAGCCAGTTCCGGCTCCAACTTCTTTTTATTTTGGGATTTTATGAATCTATTGACCACTAGTTCGTTCAAATAATGACATTCAACAAAATACTTAACGTGATAATACTCAGTAGCGTAGAAATTAACGTGATCATGGAAACCAGTTCCGGCTCGGTATCAAATTCAATCGCATACATCGTCGTTGTGGCCGCTGTAGGCATTGCGGAAATAATGATGAGGACCGTCCCTACTAGGGGATCCATTCCTACGAACAGCACGAAAATAAACGCAAGTATTGGTGCAATGACCATTTTCAAGACAACGCCTGAAATGACTACTTGCCAATTTGGCTTCTTACGAATAACCGATCCTAGTTGCATACCTAGCATAATCATCATGACCGGAATCGCAGCGTCCCCGACCATGGACGTCGTAGACATAATGGATTCCGGCACCGTAATGTGGAAATACTGAAAAACGAAAGCGAAAATCGCAGCATACGTTGTCGGCATTTTGAAGACCATTTTGATGGATCGACCGATGCCACTCGTACTGCGTGACGCATAATAGACGCCAAAGAAATTATTTTGCAGTGATTGTATGACCATGATGAATATGGCATACGGTAGTGCTTTTTCTCCTAAACTAAATAACACGACTGGTAAACCGTAGTTTCCAGAATTCATAAAACCTGTAGCTAGGATCGAGGCACTTTCTACTTTTTTATTCCATTTAAAGATTTTCGCCATAATTTTATTGAGTAACACCATCGCATAAAAAAGTGCAAACATATAAATCAGGATCGTCATATAGCTCGCATTGAAATCGGCCTTATATAAAGACGAAAAGACAAGAGCTGGCGATAGTATGTAAATTGAAAGTGAAGAAATTGATTTAATATGTAAGCCTTTGACTCTTTGTAATATGAATCCTACTATGAATACTGAAATAATCGGTAAAATAACCGTGAAAAACAATCCCATTTATACACCTCTAACGATACAATCATTTACATGTACGTCGCTTTGATGAACGACAAAGCCACCTTACAGATACAATACTAATGGTAATCTTAAGAATTGTCTCTATATATGGGAAGTTACTTTTAATTGAAAGAGAAAACTACAGACAAAAGAAGTTACATCTCTTGTTTTCGAGTGTAACTTCTTTTATGTGCTGCTGTGGTGTTAATTTGCAAATGCATATTATGTTCTACGGATGGCAATGGCTTCGTCATGTGTTTCATGAATATAGTTAGCAATTTCTTCTTGCTCCCCTGCCAATTCCGTCAGCGTGGCATTTAATTCTTCCACTGCCGCCGTACTCTGCTCTACTACCGCAGCGAATTCTACTGTGCGTTCACGAATCGTCAATGTTCGTCCAGTAATGATATCAAATTCACGGATGAATGTAGCTAACTCGTTTTGCAAAGTGGACATGACGTGATGCAACATACCAAAGGATGCACTGGATTCATCCGCCACACTGTTTTGCATCGTCAGTTGCTTCAAGCCTTCGTGTAATTTTCCAACCGCAATCGTATTTGTACTATTTAACTCCACTAAATTCGTGTCGATTTTCTTAAGTGTCTCATCCGTTAATCTCGCCAGTTTACGAATTTCATCCGCCACAACCGCAAAGCCTTTACCGTGTTCGCCTGCACGTGCGGCTTCAATCGATGCATTTAAGGCCAATAAGTTCGTTTGCTCTGTAATTTGTTTAATCGAACTGGCAAATGCATTTGTCTCGTCAATTTTACTAGAAAGAATACCGAATGTATCATTCAAATCTGTAAAGAATTCGGCAAATGTATCCAGACTGTCTTTCAATCGATTCATTTGAGCAGTTCCTGCTTCCGCTTTACTCCCTGCGTCGTTCGTTTTGTCACCAAGTTCAACAAGTCCTGTCGAGATCTCTTGAATCGCTTCATGTGTTTGTTCTGCATTTTCCGCAATCTCCGCAATATGATCGGCTTGATGTTGACTGCCTGAACTTACTTCATTGACCGCCTCTAACATTTCACGCTGAGAAGTAGTGGATCTGGCCGCATTCGTTTGAATAAATGCTAGATTAGACGTGATTTTCGTCACCGCTGTATCCAGCTCCTCAAACAGCACTTGTTCCTCTTCGGCTTTCTGCGATGTCAGTGCTAATAGCTCTTCTACATGTTGAAAGACTCGATCATTCTGTCTAACCAATAAAAACAAACAAAGTGCTGTGAGAAATTGAAGAAGAAGCAAGTTGGAACCGCTTCCAATAATAATCTCAGGTGATATAAAATATTTATTGTTCACGAGTAATGCAAGTAAACTCAATACGTAGGCAAATCCAATAATACGCATTTTCCCATGCACGGCACCTAATACTAAGACCAAATAGATTACACCGATCGTCCCTAAGTTCGCACTCGAGAAGAGTATTAGACTCATGGAAATGCAAAATGTTAAAAAGACCAAAATGTACGGAAAGTATTTCGCGATGAAAGTGGATGTGTTCATAAATACGTAAAAAAGGATGGCGACGACGAACGGAATGGCAACCGATGTAATAATAATTATCGATGACTGAAGTAGAATTTGAGCAAGGAGTCCAAGTCCTGCCGCCAGTCCAAAGCTAAGCGCCATAATTTTGTTTTTGTTGATCCAATCGGTGTGCTTAAGTTCTTCTATTTTCATCTTATATTCTCCTTTGGTGGCGATAGCCTAGGAGGGTTATGGAATACCCTTATGTATAAGGTATCATTTTAAATTATCTAAATATATGGGTAATTAGATTCAATTATATTCATATAACTTTTACTTCCGCCTATGACGCAGCGGATTTCATTTACCACTCGGCTACAATCCTCTCGTACAACGCCGCCAACTCGTCGTCCCCCATCTGCTCTACATAACGCATCGAATAATTCGAGCGCAGGCAAATCACTAAGATCAGTACGCCCCGTTCTTCTTGCGTCATGCGCCCACCTCCGCCATATACAACACACGCTCTCCCGCTTTGGCGTGACCCACATACGCTGGGTACGTAATAATCTCTTTCCTATGCTCATACAGGCATTCTTCGACACCGGTTTCCGCAAAGGTCATGTAGGGGATCATCAGTCGGTCGGCTCGTGTGATATTGCGGTGCTTTTCTCGAAATAATTCTTCATGTAGTCGGAAGGCATCCAGTGAATGTTCTGCTAGATAAAAGGCGTACCAGTCATCACGACCGTCGATCACAAATAATTTAACTGTGCCGATATTCAATTCGTTTTTCTCCATCATTCGCTGAATTTCCACTTCATCGAATTCGATGGCTTGTAGTTTTTTACTGTCGTCGTAGAATGTCACATGATCTTTTTGTAAGGCCCAGTAAATGCTGTGGGCCAAGTGGGATAAATCCATTTCTAGTGCGTAGTCAAACATGTCTTGAACAGTGATCATCTGTTTTCTCTCCTTTGGTAGTGGTCTTGATCGAAATCGTATAGCTTGCCGGTTTCTTTGCTGTAGATGGTCGTGATCGTGCCGGTTGGTCCGTTGCGGTGTTTAGCAATTTCAATTTCCATTAAATTTGTCGGTGCTTTATCTCTGTCGTAATAATCTTCACGATGGAGAAGCGCGATGACGTCAGCGTCTTGTTCAATATTTCCTGAGTCACGCAAGTCACTCATGACGGGATGTTTATCATGCCGCATTTCAGATGCTCTTGATAGCTGCGATAAAACGACGACTGGACAGTTGAACTCTTTTGCCATTGCTTTTAAATCATTGCTGATCTGTCCGATTGCTACCGTTTGATTGCTTACATTGCCTTCAGAACGAATGATTTGTAAGTAATCAATGAATATAATCGGTCGTTTTGTCGGATTGGTTTTAATGATATTCCGTGCTTTTGCTTTAATTTTTCTAACGGTTAACGTGCTTTGGTCGTCAATATGGATCCCCCCACCATTCAAGCGATTCAACGTGGATGTCCATCGATCTTTTTGTGGTTCGGTGAAATATTTATACGGATTGCGCATTCGTAAGCGATTGTATTCACCTGTCGAAGCGATCATTCGATCAATCATCGATTTACGGCTCATTTCAAGTGAGAAGATGATCGGCATATGTCCATCTTTGCTGGCCTGTAGTGCGAAATGGTTAAGCAGGTCCGTTTTTCCCATCGATGGCCGAGCCGCGACGATGACATATTCACAGTTTTGGAAGCCGTTCAAGATTTTATCCAAATCGCTAAGTCCTGTTGAGATGCCAGGCTTGGTTTCATCCGGTCTGAATGGTCTTTCATATTGTGTGAGTAGATGTTCCGTTAAAGTTGTCGCTTCTCTACTGCTACGGAGTTCTTCTAGTTCACCTAAAGCACGCAGTACGTCATCCGTGCTCCACTCATGTTCAATCGCTTGCTGTAAAATTCGTGCCGTTTCTTGCTTTTTCCATTGGTTGATAAGCATTTCTTCGTATTCATCAAAACGTACGACATTCGCAAATCGTTTGAGCCCATATACGTAATTGACTCCTCCGAGCTCGCTTGGTTCTCTTCCAGTCATAACGGTAATATAGTCTACCGGTTTTCCTTTCTGCGCCAAATCCCTCATGACCATGTAGATCATTTGATGAACATGCCCCTGGAAAAATTTCGCTTGCATGTGACTATCGAGAATTAAATAATTTTCTTCAAACATGGCACCTAGTAAGCTCTTTTCAGCAAGTTCGTAGCTCATATGCATTCTCTCCTTTTTCAAAATCTAATGTGGGTGATAGATAGGCTTCCAATTCAATCGATCGAGCCATTTCAGCTGGGGCTTCATTCAAATAGTTTTCAAATTTCTCTGCTTTGAATAATGTGGATGGTTGTAAGTAGTGACGAAATTGTGGGTGATGGAGCCATTGCGCCGCCTTCGTATCAATCACTAATTTGAAATCGTCCAGTGTGTAGCCTTCTTCGATACGCTCATGGAGAAGGTTCATCGTCGTATGCGTATTGTGCTTGAATCGCTTGAACGCTTTTTGGTTTAAATAGTCAATGACAGAAGAAATAGTGGCGAGATTTTTCTCGCTAGCTCTTGTATTCTTTGTCGTTTGTTTAAGTTCTTTGGTTATTGCTGGGAGCAAAACGCTCTTCTCTGACAGACGGTTTTGCTCTTCTGAGTAGACTGATTCCGTCTGCTCGAAGGGTACAAAACCACCCCCTTGCTGTGACAGCTTTTCGTAATCAATTCGATACCACTTCGTTCTGTCCATCGGCATTTTGTTATACTCAGATGTAATGATCAATCCTTCTTTTTCAAGTTTGGTGATGAGTCGTTTAATCAGATGAATCGTCCAGCAAGGAAACTCATCCGTCCATTGCTTGTAGGTGTTATACACCCACTTATGGCCTTGATTGATATTGGTTGAGATCTGTAATCGATAATGCAGTTGTTGCAGAAATAATGCTTCGTTAATGCCGACCACTGCTGCGAATTTTGGCGAAAACGGTATTCTGACATCTTGGATTGGTCGTTTCAAATTCTCACGCCCCTGTCTGATTATTTTCTCTTTCATTAGTCATATAGAGAGTATTTTCAAAAAGGATACTGCTTTTTATTTTTATTTTTTATTTGTTTATATTTGCGCACAAAAAAAGAAGTTACAGCTCGTGTTTTGAGCTGTAACTTCTTTTTTATGACGTTTTATTACTTCAGATTCAGGATAGCGCTTTCATATAGCTCGTCATGTATTTGACAATCCTTCCAACTTATAAATCAAACTTGTTCGACTATTGACTTCGTACTTCTCATACATATTTCGTAGATGTTTCTTTACAGTATTGATCGTGATCCATAATTGATTCGCAATCTCTTGGTTACTATATCCTTTGGTGACTAACTCGAAGACTTCTAATTCTCTATTGGAGAGATTCGCTTGATGTGTAGCAACTGTATCGATCATAGTATTCTTCGTCTCAGCTTTCCGTGTGTTTAATGTATTCTTCACTACGTGCTGCAGGTGTACGGAAAGTGTTTGTAGTATAGCTTTATCCCTCCGTGTGAAAGGCTTATCCCCTTTAAACCTCACAAAGCCAATACCGCCATATATGGTAGTGGATGTCGCAAAGTACATGACCATTTGATCAATTATTTGATGGCTTTCGAAAAACTGATTGTACAATGACTTGTCCAGTTCTCCAGGAGTGGTTACTTCTTTTATTCTATACACTGTTTCTTGAGTATCCGCTAGTTTAGATAAGTGCTTTTGGGGATGCATAACGTCATTCGTGTAGTGAACTTCCGTATAGTCAAGCATCATCTGTTCATCGAAATTATAGAATTTCAGATTATGCATATTACCTTTTGTATCCGCATGCCACAATAATGAGTGATGTAACGCAAATGACTTGGAGAGTGATGATTGTATAACATTGGAATCATAGTGAGTTTGATTAATTATATTAATAATACTTTGATAATCCTTCTTCGCTAAATTCATATAATTTCCTCCAGTACTACGATAAATTGGTCACCAACTACATCATGACGTTCTTTGAAAATGAGTAGAAATGTTATCCTTTTGTGTAATATACACTAATCTAATAATTCGGCATAATTAGTACAACACCAATATTACAGAGGTTAAGAGGAGGAAGTCAAATGAAGAAAACAGGATTTATTTACGATGAAAGCTATTTCTGGCATGATAATGGATCGGGTGCATTACATTTAGCATCTGGTGGCTATGTACAAAGCCACACGTACGGTGAAGATCCAGAAACAAAGAGACGCTTCAAAAATCTGATGGATATTTGCGGTTTGACTCCCCAACTAGAATCCATTGCTCCAAAACGTGCAACTAGAGAAGATATTGAGTTATTCCACTTACCAAGTTATATTGATAAAGTTCAAGAGCTAAGTGCAGCAAACGGTGGCGATGCTGGTCAAATCGCTATTGTAGGTAGAGGCTCTTATGAAATTGCCCTCTTATCTGCTGGTGGGGCCATGACGGCTGTGGATTCTGTTATGGATGGCGATGTACAAAATGTTTACGCATTAACTAGGCCCCCTGGTCACCACGCGGAAGCACAAGAAGGTATGGGGTTCTGCTTATTTAATAATGTGGCAATTGCTGCAAAACATGCTAAACGAAAGTATAATTTAGAACGCATACTCGTCCTTGATTGGGACGTACACCATGGTAACGGAACCGAACAAGCATTCTATGAAGATGACAATACATTGTTCATTTCGCTCCATCAAGATCGTTTATTCCCTGCTGGACGCGGATTTGTAGAGCATACTGGTGAAGGAAAAGGTGAAGGGTATAACGTGAATATTCCGTTGCCTGCCGGTACAGGAAATGCTGGTTATATGAACGCGTTTGAAAAGATTGTAAGGCCGATTGTTGATCAATTTAAGCCAGAGCTGATCATCGTATCTGCCGGCCAAGATCCAAACTTCTTTGATCCTTTGGCACGTATGATGGTGACATCGGATGGTTTCAGACGATTTGCTAATTTCATGAAAGACCTTGCAGATAAGCATTGTGACGGTCGTTTAGTATTATGTCACGAAGGTGGATATAGTGCAGCTTACGTTCCATTCTGTTCATTAGCAATTGTAGAAGCTTTAAGCGGAATAAAAACCGATGTAGAAGATCCGTTCATGGAAGGTTTTGATGTACCAGTAGAGACATTATTCCCTCATGAAGAAGAAGCTGTTCAAGCTGTTATCCGCCAGCACTCGAAGTATTGGAGTTTCGAGTAATCATAAGTAAACGCCTTCCCATCTTGACGATAGGAAGGCGCTTTTTTCATTCATTCCATAATACATAAACTTACTTCTTACCCGTAATCATGTCAAAAATGATATTCGCATGATCGGTATTATCTAACAAACCTGTAAAGCGCTCTTTAGACGGTCCATATGCATAAACAGGTACATCTTCACCAGTATGTCCACCGGTTGTCCACCCCGTATAGGAGCGTGTGTCGATGATGTGTTTGATAGCCGTTTCAATATCACCGGCCTCTGTACCTGCCGCTTGAACTGCTTCTATTTCTTTCTGTTCTAACGGAAAACTTTCTTGGTCAATGTAGCGTATCAATGTCTCTTCTACATCGTTGCCGTCTGCAATCTGTTGTGAAATGAATGCCGGTGTACGTTTCACTGCTTTGATCGCATCAGCTGACCAATTATATACGCCATCCGCCCCTATGGAGAATCCTCCAGTTGAATGATCCGCCGTAGCAATGACTATTGTATGCTCATCTTGTTCCGCAAATTCGATCGCTGTCTGGAATGCTTTCTCGAAGTCTTCCATTTCACTCATCGCACCGACAATATCATTGTCATGCCCCGCCCAGTCGATTTGGCTGCCTTCAACCATGAGGAAAAATCCTTCTTCGTTTTTCTTCAATCGCTCAATCGCCGCTTCTGTCATCTCTTCCAGCGAAGGTGTTTCTGCTGGACGGTCGATCATTTTGGGCATGCCGCCATCCGCGAACAATCCCAGTATTTTATCATTCTTATTTTCCACTAATTCTTCTTTCGTCGTGACATATCCATAGCCATCCAGTTCAAATGAGTGTGCATGACTCAAGTCTTCTCTGACAAAGTGTTTTTTCCCACCGCCGAGAAGGACATCGATTGTATGCTCGCCATTGATGCGTTCATTGTAATAATCATCGGCAATCTCATCCATATTCTTTCTACTTTCATTATGGGCACCGTAAGCGGCTGGGGTGGCATGTGTAATTTCAGAAGTAGCGACGAGCCCAGTCGATTTCCCTGCTTCTTTTGCCGCTTCAAGGACAGTTTGCACACGCTCTTTCTGTTTATCTACCGCAATTGCGTTATTGTATGTTTTGACACCAGACGACATAGCCGTGGCTGCAGACGCTGAATCTGTAATCGTTTCTTCGTCATCATCAGGATACGTCATTTGTTGTCCCACTAGATGTTGATCGAACGCTGTTAACTCTATCTCAGGGGTAGTCGGATCATCTTTGAAGTAACGATAAGCGGATGTATAGGAGCTCCCCATGCCATCTCCAATCAAGAATATGACGTTCTTGATCTCTGGCGCGTCATCTTGTTTCACTTCGTCAGCTGAACTCGCTGAATAATTCCCAGTCCAAACGGCTCCACCTATTAATGCTGCCGATAGTGCTACTACGGGTACGATGGTCTTACTCATCTTCTTCAACAATTAACAACCTCCTGTATTTGTAATCAACTTTACTCTACTAGAAGTTTATTAATATACGGAGAAGGCTGTGTAAATGTTTTGTAAGGAATGTGTTATTTATATAGTGTTTCTTCTCTAGATTTTCGGGTTATAAGGTAGGTTCGCATCACTTTTGAACAATGTGAATTATTCTTCTGTTAAGGAACCGTCTAGTGTCGTAGCCTGACGCTTGTCTTATGACTGTATAACTGTTCCAGTATAATTTCATCTAGTCTGTAAATGCCCAGTTCTCCTTTTCGAGCGTGCATTTTTTTGCATTTGTAAACTTATTATAGATTGCGACAAATGCATATCTAACACCGATCACAGATCGTTTAATCGACTATCATTATACAGATTTTGTGGTGGCACTTCATTTTGATGCATTGAAAAGGTTAAGACCAAAGCTTTGAATTATGAAATTCATTTGTATCTCTTTTGTTTATATTTCGATCATTCGAAACATTATTTTTCATAAAAAAAGACAGCTCACAATGAGTTTTCAAGATTAATACCTTGGTTTCATTGTGAGCCATCTTTTGAATAACTATAAATCAGCAAAACTGTTCCACACCATAAAAATATGTAAAAAATTATTATTAGAATGCCTAGTACTATTTTCTTAGAGGCGATCCTTTGTCATACGATTCTGTCGAAACCTTACTAACATCCATATCGGCAATCTTCCCTGCAAATGCAAATTCCTTATTCTCACTTATTGCACTATTTATTTGATGAACAGTTTCTTGATCTTCTAAAGCTATAGATTCACCTTCAACCTTTGTGTATTTCACTAATAATGCAAGTACAATCGGAATCAGAATTGCTGTTGTAACAGCCGAGGCTGCAACTTGAACAGTAGCCAGTGGTGCAACGCTCAAAAACGATGCATTGGCAGCAGCAATGACACCGGGTACCATGACTGCATTTCCCGCTGTAGTTCCTTCTGCGGCTCCGACGATGGGATTCCACCCCAACGCTTTAAATACCAGGTAAGCTGCTCCTCCAGTGAATACGACTGTAGCAACACCAAGAAGAATGCCGCTCGAGCCACCTTTTACAACATCCGTTAAGTTGATGCCCATACCCAATGCGAATGATAGGAAAGGGATGATGATATCTGATCCTTTCACCAACATATCCCTTAGTTCCATATCTGTATTACCGATGATGACTCCAATAACTAACGGAAGCAATACTGTAATGAAAGCAGTCGCGGAAAACATTCCTTCAACGAATCCCATAGCTCCGAATATTGATAAAGCTACCATAGTTAGAAGGGGCCCATCATTTAATACAAGTACAGAATAAGCAGCTTTATCTTCTTTATTACCATATTGTGAAGCTACTGCCATGTAGACAATTCCATTACTATTAGACATAGCTGCCATAACTGCAAGCGGAGCTAAACCGAGCCACAAACCGGTTGGACCAGCCAGGAAATATGCTAAGAAAGTAAAGACTCCGGCAACAAACCACTTTATCCCAAGAAGTGTAGCACCTTTTGCAACACTCACGCCAAAACTTCTAACATTTAATTGGGCCCCCGCGGTCAAAAGGTAGAGCGCTGCTAAAACTGGGACAGAATCTACGAACAACGCTTGAGTAAAGCCACCAATTCGCAGAAGTTCAGGGAAGAATGTGTTAATAACTGCTGCCAGAAGAAGAGGTACGACCATCATACCTCCAGGAATTCTCTCCAAGTTCTTTTTTATCATAAGTTTCCACACCCTCTAATATTTTACTTTAATTCTCTTCAGCTGCAATAAGGTTACTTATATACTTTCAGCTAGTCTCCAAATGGCAAATTCTTGATTTAGTTCATTCTCGGCTGCAGTCTTTTCCCCATTGGATACAGTAATGACTTTGTCAAAAATCTCTTTACCAATATCATTTATGCTTTTGTTTTGGTCTATGATTTTACCTGCATTAATATCGATATGTTCGGACATGATCTCATAAACTTTAGGGTTTGTACCGATTTTAATAACCGGAACTATTGGTGAGCCTGTCGGGGATCCTTTACCAGTAGAGAACAGCACTATCTGTGCACCACCTGCTGCTAATCCACATACCGACTCAACGTCATACCCAGGGGTGTCCATAAACACAAAACCTTTCTCAGTCGGTTTTCCTGCATATGAAATGACTTCTTTTAGAGGCGTGCCGCCCCCTTTCTTTATACAGCCAAGCGACTTTTCTTCAAGTGTAGTTAGTCCGCCCGCCATATTGCCCGGGGTTGGATTCGCGGAACGGATATCTTCCCCGGTCTGCTTTATTCGGTGCTCGTAAGTTCGAACAATATCCAAGAACTCTCTTCCCACTTCACGATTTATCGCGTTGCTTGCCAAAATATGCTCAGCTCCAATCGCTTCAGTAGTTTCTGCTAGGACGCTTGTACCACCCTCGCGGACAATCATATCGGAAAATGCTCCTATAGAAGGATTGGCTGTGATTCCGGACCATGCATCTGATCCTCCGCACTCTAATCCAACAATTAGTTCAGTAATATCACATTGCTCACGAACTTCTTTTTTACTATTTTCTAAAGCCGTCAACAACCAGGATCTGCCTTCATGCAGGATTTCCGGTATTTTCTGGTTCTTATTTAAACAAACTGTATGGACTGGCTTCCCCTTTTTCTTTAAAATTTTATAAATTTCTTGCGCTATTGGATCATTTTCTGTGCCTACTACCAGTGTGGCGCTTACATTAGAATGACCAGCAGTACCTACTAGCGTTCGTAATGTCTGTGTATGATCTTCCGGGAATTGAGCTACCCCTCCGTGATGAATAACTGGGATAACACCCGGAGTCAAATTGGCTATTTTCCTAGTAAGTGCACTTAATTCCCCAACTGTATTGATTACGATCACATGGTTTCTGACGCCAATGCTGCCGTCAGGTCTACGATATCCGTCGAATGTCTTCATGTTTGATTCCCCCGTATGCAGAAGATTATGATTCTAGGCTTCCATTACATGATTAATAATTTCCAGTCTTTCGTTTTCGTTTAGACCACGAACGTTATGTACATGAACATGAGAAGCTACAAGAATCTCATTTGTAGCCTTGCCCATACACTCTCCATATTTTTTAATTTCCTCGTTTTCGTTTATAACATGTAACGATATTTTATGACCGTAGGGAATTTCCTCCAAGGCAACTAGATTACTTTCGAAATTACTGATCAATACTATTTCACCTTCACTAATCCGCTTTAACGCAACGGCCACATTATCTTTTGGATGCAATTTTAAAGCGTTGTAACTAACTTCCATGCTTATCTCTCCCCTTCATCAGAACGTTGTACCAATATGCGGGATTGCAAATTCCCCTAATTCATATTCTTCTAATGCAGTTAGTTCCCCTGAGCTTACTTGAAGTAATTTTTCTAAAAGGGTAACTGTTTGTTTCTCTTCATTGCCTCGCGCTATATAAAAGTCTACATGATCACGATGAATCTGACTCTCATTACAGGGTGCTAGGCTAATACAAGGGATAACGTTGGAAGTTGTTAGGATTCCTTCTTTTGAAATAATGAGCGCCACATTGCATCCTACCGAAACGAAGTTGGAAATCGTTTCGACAATATTGTCAGATGATTTTAAAAGATATAATCCTCTATTGGACGGTTTTTCGTTGATATTTAAAAGTTCTACCAAATCCTTAGAGCCTAATAGTCTCGCTTCATGCGCAGCAAGGCTCTTCTCTTCATCAGAGAATACTGAAAGTGCATAGCCTTCATCATTTTCCCATCTACGGCGATTAAGACCTTCACTCAGTGTTTTCAGCATTTCCTTTGATCGCGTATCTTTAGTTTTTGTAGCAAGAATCTTGCCACTCGGTTCAAGTCTTCTGGTCAGACTGCAAATAACCGTCGAATCGTTTTCTAATAGTTCATCAATTAAAGCGCTTACAACTGGAGTAGTTATTGCTAATGTCTGTTCGTCCATATCCGTTGTAATGACCCCGATTTTCAGCTTAGAAATTGGTAGGTCCGTTCTTTGCTCATTAGTGATGTCTTTAGACCATTCGCTGGCAATCGCAACACCTTTAGCAACTGTATTAGTTCCACCCGCCATTTGCTGAATGCTAAATCCATCAATCGGCTTAACGTTAGGTATAGCCGCTAATAAACCAGTCACTTGATTGGTTTCACATCCTAAGCCTATTAATAGATTACTGTGGAAGTTTGGATTTTCTGCAACTCCCGATAACATACTTTTTGTGACACTGAAATCATCGCCTAATTGTGCACAACCATTAGAGTGAACAATCGGTACCGCATAATCAATCTTACTCGCAATTTCATTTGTCACAGTACTTGAGCAAATGACTGAGCTGATAATCCCTATATTATTTCTAGTTCCCGCTGAACCATCGCTTCTCATATAACCTTTAAAAGAATATCCCATAGCCACCTTCACCTTTCTTCCCGCTGTAATAGAAGGTATTAGTAAATGATCCTGGCGCAAATAGTTACCAGGATCATCTACCATATTTACTGTTTCATTCGCATCAATTATTCAGGTTGTTAATTAGAAACATTTGAAGTATTCACTTTGGCAATGCCAAGTCCCTCAGCACCTAGTTCTGAAGTTTTCGCTTCAGGGCAGTACCGCTCAATCATTTGAATGCCAATAGAGGCTCTTCTAACACGCTCTTTGACCAATGAATTATTCAGAGCCTCAAACTGCTGACCAGAAGGATAAACGTCTGGATGGTTACGTAGGCCAAACTTAATATATACAGGTGCAAGAACACGAATGATTTCTGGAATCTCGTAATAGCGAAGGAATCCTCCCAAATTATCCGGTGCTTCGATGTACAGATCAATCGGAATATCAATTGCCTGACGAATAGACGCTAACTTTGATAGAGTCAAAGCCGTTGGTACATTATACGTATCAGCTCCAATATCTTGCATTAATTTTACGGACACAGGATTTGCCGATCCAATTTGAACAGAAGCTTTTACAATGAAGTCCTCTGGCAGTTGTCCTGCCTTTTTCATTTCCTTCGTCAAAAGTACTAGTCCTTCATCTGCTACAAGTGCACCGCGCAGCCCTAAATTCGCACCACGCTTAAGATCTTCCATCGCATAAACGAGCTGATCCGCACCTTCATGGCGATTACCTATCGATTTCCCTCCCGAAGTGAAAGGTTGAGCACTGATATCCCATGTACCACGTGGACCTACAAACAAACTAAGTTCAATTCCACGCTCAGCAGTAAGTTCGCACATCTCTTTGATTTCTTCATCTGTTTGAAGCATTATACCGCTTCCTTGAGAAATTCTATGAACTGTAATCCCAAGACGGTCAAGTTCTTTTAAAGTCTCTTTTAAGGCAACAGGACCTTCAGTACTTGGTAGTTCGATTCTATACTGCGCCCCATCTGGGAACCGCTTCGTGGATGTCGGTAATTCCTTCGAGTCAGTGGACGGATAACCTAGACTTTCTAATAACTTCCGGGATTCATTCATCATAGTAAATACCTTCCTTTATGGATAATTTGGGTTCTATAACTTTTATGCCTTAATAAATACTGTCTTGATCTCCGTGTAAAACTCTTGTGCTGCTTCTCCTTGTTCACGTGACCCATAGCCTGAGCCTTTCATTCCGCCAAATGGTGCTTGTAGTTCCACACCAGCACTTTCAGCATTAATTCGAACTAGACCGACTTCAATTTCATCGATGAACTCCATCAATGAACCTATATTGGACGTGAAGATAGAAGCACTCAGTCCAAATTTTGTATCATTTGCAATCTTGATTGCATCTTCCACGTCGCTTGCCTCAATCAATGCGATAACTGGACCAAAAATTTCTTCTTGTGCAATTCGCATATCTGCTTTGACATTATCGAAAATTGCAGGTGTTAGATAGAATCCATTATCGAATTCATCACCGCTTAGAACTTCGCCGCCAGCAATCAATGTCGCACCTTCCGACTTACCGATTTCAATATAGTCTTTTACTGTATCGAATTGGCTCTGACTAGCACATGGTCCCATCCAGATTCCATCATTTAATCCGTTTCCTACTGTGATTTTTTCTGTTTCAGCGAGCAACTTCTTTTTGAATACATCATAGATAGCGCTTTCTACAATGACCTTACTAGTGGCAGTGCATTTTTGCCCTGTCGAACGAAAAGCCCCGCTTATTACTGCTTCTACCGCATTATCAAGATCCGCATCTTTGGAAACTATTACAGGGTTTTTTCCACCCATTTCAATTTGGTATTTTACGCCACTTTCTGCAGCCCCTTTAGCTACTGATTTCCCTACATTTTCTGATCCTGTGAAAGTAATTGCGTTCAAAGAGGAATGCTCAATCATCCCTTGTCCAATAACTGATCCAGAACCTACGATGAAGTTTAAGACACCTTTAGGTAGTCCGGCTTTTGCAAAACATTCGATAATCTTGGCAGCAGTAACTGAAGCTTCTGTCGCTGGTTTGAACACAACAGTATTTCCGTACACAAGAGCAGGTGCCAGTTTCCAAATCGGAATCGCTACTGGAAAATTCCAAGGAGTAATGATTCCCACTACGCCAGCTGGTACGCGCCTCGTGAACATCAAAGCATCTTTGTCAGAAGCAGGAATGACATCCCCATTCTTTCTCATGCCTTCTCCTGCATAGTATCTTAGGATTGCAACGCCACGAGCTGTTTCACCTTTTGCTTCTGGAAGCGTTTTTCCCATCTCCCTAGTAGCAGTTTCTGCGATATCATCAATATTCTGCTCGATGATATCTGCTACTTTAAACAAAAACTGCCCTCTTGCATGTTGACCAATCTTTCTCCATGCACTCTTAGCACCCTCGGCAGCTTTGAATGCCTTGTCCAGATCTTCTTGAGTTGATTTCTGTACGAAGCCTACAACCTCGTTCTTATTCATAGGGCTAATACTCTCTAGTACTTCATTCGACTGTGATGAAACCCATTCATTATTAATAAAGTTCTTAAACGTTGCACTATTATTTTTAGTAACCATTTCTATTCCTCCCAGTAGTTGTATAATTATAGTGTTGTAGCTTCCTTTGACACTTCTTGATATCCGGCTAGTTTCGATAAATTGGCTGCAAGTTTGATAATCTCTTCTTTTGCTGCCTCAAATTTATCTTCCCAGCTATTCGTTGGCATCGTAAAGCTGATACCTGCAATAATTTGTTTTTCAAAATTATAGATAGGCGCAGCAACACAGTGAAAACCTAAAGCAGACTCTTGATTCTCAACCGCATAACCTTTCATTTTTGCTAACGATACCTTGCTACAAAGTTCTTCAATATTAGAAGTTGTGAATTCAGTCTTTTTATCCCACGTTTTAATAGGAAATAGATCTTCTATTTCTTCTGCCGTGTGATTAATTAATTGAACTTTTCCTACAGCAGATGCATAAGCCGGGAAACGCATACCTGGCTCCGTAACAAGCTGAACCCTTGTCTTCGCCTCTACCTTTCCTAAGTACACAACATCATTACCTTCAAGCGTACCCAATTGAATGTGTTCTTGAATATTGGACACAGCCTCTTGTGCTTCTTTATAGAAGCTCTGTATCAAATTGAATTGACTCAAATACATTGAATTAAAAGTACCAAGGGTTGGACCTAGATTATAACTGTCTGTAGCAGTCTTGATAATCCACCCTAATGTTTCTAATGTGTTCAGTAAGGAATAAAGAGAACTTTTATTTATCTCTAGCCTTTTCGATAAATCTATTAACCGTAATTCATTTGGATGTTTACTAATTTCTCTAAGTAACAAATCTGCCCTTTCGATAGCAGGTACCCAGTACTTATTGCTCAATTCGATAACCGCCTTCCTGGTTTTATATAGAGAACCCAGTTCTTTATATAAAACCTTAAAACAACCTTATCACAAAAAAACTGAAGTTACAATAATTAATTTTGTTAAATTCAGAACATTTTGTCCGATTGGATATGTTGCTGTTATAATGGATGATCTTGAGAGACGAGATACTTCATACATCCACGCGAATCACGGTTATTTACACGCAGTATTTTTATTTGATCTTTTCTTTCCAGTCAAAATTTCGTACATATCTTCTTCAATTTCAATGCCTTCTAAATTTGCCCTCATCTGATTCTCAATCGATCTTTCTCCAGGAACGTATACTTTAGTGTGCCCAGGGGCTGGTTCACATGCATGCAGTTCTTCTACAAACCGCTTCATCATATCGAGGAAGTATTCTTGGCCAACAAAGAACTCCGGATTGATTGCCAGGAAAAACTGACCTAACCTTCTACTTTCCTTTAAATCCCCGTACATTGGTTTAATATGCTTACCAAATTGCCCTCCTGATAAAATACCAGAAAGAACGTCTACAAGGATAGCAAGTCCGTAGCCCTTCGCTCCACCCATAGGCTGCAAAGCTTTAACTTTGTCTGGATCATCTGTTGGAACACCGTGTTCATCAAGTCCCCAATCCATAGGAATCTTATTTCCTCGTTCCTTTTCAATCATGACTTTCCCGAATGCCACGTTACTCGTAGACATATCTAGTACAATCGGACGGTCTTCATGTGGGATTCCTACCGCCAGCGGGTTAGCCCCAAGAAATGCAGATCTAGCTCCATACGGTGCTACGAGAGCATCCGCCTGTGCGAAAGTGATACCAATCACTCCCTCCCTAGCTGCCTGATCTGCATAATAGCCGAGCGCTCCGGAATGACTCGAGTTAGAAGCTATAGATACACCAATGCCCTTTTCCCTAGAAATAGATATGGCTTCATTCATAGCAATTTTTGCCACGACATGTCCTAACCCATTATCACCGTCCACTTTAACGATTACATCATTCACTGCTTCTACAGTAATTTGGGCATCCTTATTAATGCCGCCTTCCTGTATTCTGTCAATATAATGCTGTAATCTCATAATTCCATGGGATTTCACACCACGTGTATCAGCGAAAGCCAACACATCGGCAACAATACTTGCATGCTCGAGTGATATGCCACTTTCAACTAAACGTTCAGTTATAAGTTGTTTCAATTGTTCCGACTCAATTTTAAAAGTTGCCATAAAAAGCTCCCCTATTCAAAAATAAAAGAGATATCTATGATAGAATAAATATCTCTTTTAATATTTTTCACACCACTTGGTATGTAAGTACTGATCCTTCCAAGGCTTCGACAATGTTCCTAGCAGTCTTAGTACGTAACTCCTCCACTGCCTCGACTGAGTAAAAGGCACTATGAGGCGTGATGTAGACATTGGAAAATTCCAATAATTCATGATCCTCTGGTACAGGCTCAATTTCTACAACGTCAAGCGCTGCTCCCGCAATTTTACCGCTACGCAAACCTTGGATTAATGCCTCTGTCTCAATAATTGGACCTCTCGCTGTATTTAGAATAAAGACACCATCTTTTAAATCATTAACATTACTGAGGTTAATCAAGTGATGTGTATCTTTTACAAGCGGAACATGAAGTGAAATAACATCAGATTGTGTTAACGCTTCATCAAGGTCTACTTTCTTTACATTGTATTTCGCCATTTCCTCTGCTGAAACAAACGGATCATATCCTACTAATGTGAAGCCTAAAGGTTGAACTTTCTCAATTACACGCCTTGGAATCTTGCCGAAACCGATCACTGCAAATACGCGATTTTTAAAACGATAAACAGGCGGACTAATACTGAAGTCCCAACTTCCGTTCTTTACCGCATTATTTAATTCCACGATCTTTCTTGACCAAGACATCAAGAGTGCCAACGCATGATTTGAAACCTCTTCTATTCCATAGTCCGGAACATTGCAAACTGCGATACCCTTCTGTTTAGCTACCTCAAGATCAATCGTATCCACTCCCACCCCGTACCTCGATATGACTTTACAATTCGTTAACTCATTCAGAACCTTAGCGTTTAGTGGAGCGTATTGGTTTATGATAGCATCTGCATCTTTAGCTGCTTCAATTACCTCTTGTTCTGTGCGGCACTGAGCTTTGACAAAATGTATATCAAGGCCGCTTTCCTTAAATACGTTTTCTTCATAATTCAATTTGTCAAATTCATAATCAGTGATAACTACTTTAAAAGCCATAATAATCTTCACTCCTTATTGGATATTTCTTCACAACATATAGTGAATATCTATCAGATCAGAAACCACTCCAGTCTATATTAATCTTCATTTCCAGCATACTCTGAAATAATAGACTTGATAGTATCAGATAAATGAGCTTCACTATTTATAAATGGTTTCCGATAACCAATCGCCTGATTCACAAACCAACGTTCATGTACAGCCAATTTCATCGTTAGGTAGAAGGAAGGATGCAAGCTATAAATCTCCATCAACTTGCAAATTAATATATGATGTCTCTTTACTTCAGTGAAGTCTTCGTTTTGTATAGCTTCATATAGATTCAATGAAATTTCGGGCAGAAAGACTGAAGATCCATTAATACTTCCTGAGGCTCCATACAGTTGAGCATCTAATAGATGCTCATCAAAAGCACTATACACATGGAAATTATTTACTTTGTTAGCTACTTCATCAATTACAGTCCGAATACGGGTCATGCTTGCTACGGTTTCCTTTATCCCTCGAATATTCTGTATATTCTCCGCGAGTTGTTTTACGACTTCCACCGGAATCTCTTGGCCAGTCAGTTGTGGAATATTGTATAAATACAGGTCTATGGACAATGAGCCTGCTACTTCATAGAAGTACGTGTACATTTGCTCATCCGACAGATTCCAATAGTACGGATTCACAACAAGCACTCCTTCAGCACCTAACTCTTGAACGAATTTTGACAATTCAATGGTTTCTTCCATTACTGTCCCGCCTGTCCCCACTAAAACAGGAATACGATTGTCAATATACGGAATAATCTGCTTCAGATATTGATGTTTTTCCTCCAGTGAGAAGTGAGGAAATTCCCCAGAGCTTCCTAACAACACTACACCATGCACTCCGTGGCTAATTAATTTATCTATCGCTCTTTTATTCTTCTCCATATCAATTTGACCTGATTCGTCCAGTAACGTCACAACGGGAGGAATGATTCCCTTCATAGGCTTACCACCTTTCCTATTAATGAATCGAAATCATTTTCTTTTGAGCTTTGACACCGTTCCGCAAGATACCAATCTTTTCACTCGAGATTTCAATCGTGTCCCCATCCTGTAAAGTAAAATCGTTTGGCGGTACAATACAAGTACCTGTCATCAACGCTGTTCCTTCCAAGATATCGTTGTCATAGACTAAATAGTGAACCAGTTCATCAAGCTTCCGCTTTAATTGATTGACATAAGCAGTACCCTCGAACTTCAATTCATTATCCCTGTAAATTTTACACGTGATATCGATCGAGTAAGGATCTTCGATTCCTTCAGGCATTAAAATCGCGGGACCTATTGAACCCGAATTCTTCCACACTTTAGCTTGTGGTAAATAGAGAGGGTTTTCCCCTTCAATATCTCGGCAACTCATATCATTACCCAATGTATAACCGATAATATCCTCTTCCTTGCCTACAATTAGAGTCAGTTCCGGCTCGGGGATCTGCCAATTCGAATCACTTCTGATATAAACATCACTATTTGGCCCAATGATTCTGCGCGCCGTGGACTTAAAAAAGATTTCGGGACGTTTGGCGTCATACACTAGATCATAGAACGTTAGATCCTCCTCATCTTCTTTCTTCGTTTCAAAATTTCTTGCTTCTCTGCTCTTTTGATAAGTTACACCTGCCGCCCATACTTCGTCAGGTATAGTCGGCAATGTCAGTTCTAAATCGTCGAATGACAAGTCAGTCTTTTGAATGTTTTCATCCTTTAGATATTGATTCGCCGTTCGATTCGATTCTTGTAATTTATAATAGAAATCCGTATAGTTTTCTTCTTCGATTATATATACCTCTTCTTGTAATGTAACTAATGCCGTATGGATCTCTCCATTTTGATGGAATTTAATGTATCTCATATTAACTCTCCTTAGTAGTTAAATTTGCACCTAATTCTTGTGAAATGCTATCCGCACATAATTTTAATAACTTTAAGTATTCATTCTCTTTCTCTTTTGTAAAGTTGCTTTTTGGTGAAGATACGCTAACCGCTGCTACTACATCATACTTATGATCATAAATCGGCATAGCAAAACAAATGATTCCATACTCATTTTCTTCATCATCCACCGCGTATCCTTGCTTCTTAACCTGGGCTAGCTCTGTCATATAATCTGTATGGTTTTTTATGGAGTTTTCAGTAGCTTGAATGAATTCATATCCTTCTAATAGCTCTGTAAGGCTGTCTTTCGGCAAATACGCAACCAATACCTTGCCTACCGCACTACAGTGTAGCGGAACTTTCTTTCCGATTCTTGAATAGATGACCAATGTATTGTTACCGTTGATTTTATCGATATAAATAGCCTCTTGATCCAACCGCTTCACCAAGTGGACCGTTTCATTTGTAGCTCTGTTTAACGTATATAAATGACGGGACGAAACTTGCTTTAGACTTAGTTGACTAAGCAATAGGTTTCCACGCTCATATAGTTTCCACCCTAACGAATAATCTGCAGTTTGTTCATTTTGTGTGATATACCCATGTTCCTTTAAGGTCTTCAATAAAGCATGTACTGTACTCTTATTAAGTTCCAGTTTCGCACTAATTTCCTTTATACTAAGTTCTTTATTCACTTCATCAAAGACTTCCAAAATTTTAATTGCCCTAACTACAGATTGAACAAGACTCATCTATCTCACCTTTTCATTGCTTATTAGCAATTATTTCACGTAGGTTTCATCTGCTTCTTCATAGACTTGGATTGGAACTACACCTTTAGAAGCATCTGTATGTCCTACCATTCGATTTACCGCTGCTACTAACTTCTGACGTCGTTTCATATTGGTTAATCGTTCTTCGAATAATTGCTTTCGAGTCTCATTATCTTTGATATTATCTTCATATACAACTTGAGTATCGAGTTCTTTCACTAAGTCAATATAGTGCTTTCGTAATTGAAGATGCAAGATATCTCCAGTTTGTAGATAACCAATTCCACCACCGTCCATCGCTTCAGGTGTCATATGTCCAATGGCAGCACCGTACGTCACCCCTGAATAACGTCCATCACTGATAACAGTACAGATTCTCTTTAACGTGCGACTTGCATTAATATGTTGCATCGGTGTAAACATTTCAGGCATACCAAATGCAAGAGGTCCTTGTCCCGCAATGACGAGCGCAATCTTTAATATGCTTCTTTTTGTCATCTCTTCGAATAGCGCATTATAATCAAGCTCTTTTAGCTCTTCATATTCATCTGAAGCATTGTATTTAACTACTGACAATAGTTTTTCATAACTGAACAGTTTATTGTCTTTCATATTATCAATCAATTTGGAGTCTAAGAGACTTTGATTTGCATGATCTTCATTATCGAAGAACAAAACGAAAGCCATCTTATCGTCAAACTGATTTAGTTGAGGAGTTGGCATTCCACTAATTTTCACAACTGCGCTCTCGAAGAAATTCCCACGGAGTACATCTACCCCACTAAAAAGTCTTTTAGGATTACTAACAATGACAGCATTTTCTTTAATATTATCGGCTGGTAAACTTTCACTATATTCTAGTCGGTCTCTCCACGATGTACCCGTTACAGTCAACGTATCCTGATCCATATCTACACCGTTATTCAATAGCTCATAAAATAACGTTTCCATGCCACGGCTCGTATCGTCACAGCACTGCATCGCTAATGAGAAAATATCTCTTCCCTCTGTTAATGAATAATTAAAGAGGTCAGGTATAGGTTGTTCCTTGAGGATCTTTTCGATATCAAAAAGTGTAAACTCATAACCTGCATAAATCATGGCAGCTACCATATGCATCATTAAGTTTGTAGAACCACCGGATGCACTATGAATGCGTGCAGCATTTCTAATATTGGATTTCACCAGTCGTGACACACCAAATTCAGGTTTATTGATCATGGTAGCCATCGCATCGATTGCTTCATTGACCTGTTGCTGATTCGGTGGTTGTGTCAATAGCTCCAATGCTGGATGTACAAGTCCCATACCTGCAACCAGGTGGCGCGAACTGTTTCCTGTACCATTGAATGCACAAACTCCACCTTTTGTATCGCAAGTGGCAGCAGCTAAACGAATTTCGAGATATTTATGCTCTTTTTCTGTAATGATTCCTCTTTCAACTGCTCTCTCGAATACTCCTTGGAAAGAAGTGTTGGAAGAACATTGAAGAATGTAATTCATGGTGTCCCGTAAGTCTTCGGCAATCTCCTCATGTTTCATTTCAATTGCCTTGTCATATACAGCATTCAACTTTTTAAGAACATCTTCAGGAATAGTACCACCTTGTAGAACGTGTGCAGGTGCAAATGTTGCAAAGAATGGCGCATCACCTCTAAATTGTCTGAGTCGATCTAAGTGGGCTAAGCCACTAACAACGCCGAGAGGCTGTTTATCGCATCCTTGGATGACGAATGCTGCATGATAACTATGCGCTTCGAGCTGATTAACGATCATCTGGGCAACAGCATTTCTACTTTGCAATGAGTAACTCATACCTTGATTGGATTGAGCAGTACCATCGCACATGACTGGAGTTGAAAAGTAAAATGGGACACCACCGTTTTGCCAGATCCTGATAGCCGCGCGTGAGGAGGTCATATAGTCCATAATATGAGCTGGATGATCAGCAGAGCCCCCTATAATTGCAATTCGAGGAGCATCTTGTTCCAATCGTAGTACGACATTCTCTAACGACCAATCCGGTGTACCACCTTCATAAAGAGGACCTAGGATTTTCTTGGCGTTGTCCAAAAGACCTGCCACTGTTATGGGTTCATTCGCTTTCCCTTGCACGTTATCTTTGTAAGGATTTATTCTGCTACGCATTTGAGGAAATAACATATTGTTCACTCCTATTTAATATTAATCTAGAAATAGTAACGATAAACCTGGAATAAATGATACAACCAGTAAAACAAATATCATTGAGATGATAAACGGTACGATTGCTTTTGATAATGACTCCATACTAACTCCTGAAATACTAGAACCGACAAATAAGTTTACTCCCACAGGAGGTGTAATGAAGCCAATTGCCAATGAAATAATCATGATGATGCCAAAGTGAATCGGATCGAAGCCGACAAGCGTTGCTATAGGTAACAAGATCGGTGTCAGAATGATGATTGCTGCAATCGTGTCCATAAAACATCCTACGATTAGCAAAAGTACAATGATTAATAAAATAATGATGAAGGGTTCTGAAGAAAGTGATAGCATATAATCCGCAATTTTTATTGGGATTTGCTCCATTGCCAACAGCTTCCCAAACCCTGTTGCACTACCCACAATAACTAAGATGGTAGCAGTCATTAGCGCAGAATCGACGAAGATATCTGAGATGTCCTTGAACTTTAATTCTCTATAAACGAATGCGCCAATTATGAACCCAATAAACACTGCTATTGCAGCAGCTTCTGTGGGTGTAAAGATCCCACCATAGATTCCGCCCAAAATAATAACAGGAATCAACAATGACCATTTGGCCAGCCAGACTTGTTTCAAAATACGGCTGAAGGAGATTTTATCCGTACTACCTTTATAACCTGCTTTTTTGGAATAGTAATATGCGTAAACCATTAATCCTAGACCCACCATGATGCCCGGTACGATACCTGCCATGAACATGTCGCCTATAGATACGCTTCCGGAAACTCCATACATGACCATTGGAATTGAAGGCGGTATTATGACACCTATCGAACCCGCTGATGCAATAACGGCCGTCGAGAATTTGATATCATACCCCTTTTTAACCATGGCCGGTATCATCAGACCACCAACAGCAGCTACAGTCGCAGGTCCCGAACCTGAAATAGCTGCGAAGAACATGGACGTGACAATGGCCGTCATAGCTAAACCACCTGTAACAGATCCAACTAAGGATTCCGCTACAGCAATCAGACGGATAGAAATACCGCCCTTCCCCATAATTTCACCCGCTAAAATAAAGAATGGGATTGCTAATAGAGGAAATGAGTTTGTAGATGTTGTCAATTCTTTTATTATGAATTCTACCGGAATAGATCCGTCAATGAGAAGGGCAATTACTGCAGACAGACCCAGGGCAATTCCAATAGGTACGGTAAGTATCAGTAGGATTGCAAAAGATACAAATATTAAGACACCCATTCTATCACCCTCCTTATAATCTCGGTATATCGTTATCAATTATTTCTTCATTGGATCGATATAGCTTGGTTTCTATATATATTCTTTGAATCAAACGAACTGAAGTTAATAGCATTCCTATGGGCATCCCTAAATACATGATCGACATGGAGATTCTGATTGATGGTGCTACCTGACCTGTACCTTTAATAGCCTGGTAAATTGTAAAGCCATAGTAGACTGCAATTAATGCAAAGAACAAGAACATAAGATGCGCTATCATGTTAATGACATATTTACCTCGCCTTTTAAATACAGATAATAGCGCTTCCACACGAATGTGTCTTGCTCGTTTTACCCCATAACTAATCCCTATGTAAATGAGCCAGACAAAGCAAAATCGTGCTAACTCTTCAGACCATGTCAAAGAGCTTTCAACAACGTATCTCATAAAGACTTGCAGTATAATTACAATTGTCATGACTGACAACAACAAGAACAATATCACTCGTTCCACGTTATGATCGATCCATCTTAAGACTGGCATATCATAGCTCCTCCCACCTGCTTTTGAAAAAAAGCAAGTTAATAGTGATTAACTTGCTTTTTTCTTTGTGGACTTTTCATTTATTCAGCGTTATTGACTTCATTTAAATACTTCTCTACGAAATCTTCTCCAATACTCTCTTTATACTTTTCTATGACAGGCTTCACAGCTTCACGGAACTTTTCCAATTCAGCATCACTAACTTTGCTATATTCCATTTGCACTTTTAGTTCTTCTAGTGCGGATGCTGCTGTTTCACGCGAAAGCTTTCGGTTGTGCTCTCCAGCTTCTAGCGCTGCACTTTCTACAATTTCCTGCTGTTCTTCTGTCAAGCCGTCCCAAGTCTTTTGGCTGATCAAGAAAATAAATGGCGAATAAATATGATTAGTTTCCGTCACATGCTTTTGGACTTCAGGATATTTTTCCAATAAAATTGTTGGATATGGGTTTTCTTGACCATCTACTGTTTTCTGTTGCATCGCCGTAAACAACTCTGTAAATGCCATTGGAGTCGGATTTGCCCCCATTGCTTTCCAAGCACCTAGATGGATATCGTTTTCCATAGTACGAACCTTTAACCCGTTCAAATCATCCAATGTCTTAACCGAAGTTTTACTGTTCGTTAATTGACGGAATCCATTTTCCCACCAAGCCAGTTGCTTAACACCTTGTTCACTAGCTTTTTCTGCAAGCTCATCACCTATTTTTCCTTGCAATACTTTATCTACTACATCTGTGTTCTTCAGTGTAAACGGTAAGTCGAACACACCATATTCAGGAACGAACGAAGTAAATGGAGCCGTAGAAGGAATTGTTATATCCAACGTACCAAATTGCAACATCTCAATCGCAGAACGGTCATCTGCAATTTGACCAGAATGATAAATTTCTACGTTCAGTGAATCTGTTTTTTCCTCTACAAGTTCCTTAAACTTTTCAGAACTGTTATATAGAGGTGTTTTATCATTTAAACCAAGGCTTATTCTTAATTTCTTTGTTTCGCCAGAGTCTGCTGATGCTTCCCCAGCTCCTTTAGTGCTGTCGCTCTCACCATTTCCACAAGCTGCTACTAATACGCTCATTAGCAATAAAGTAAATATCATTATTAAATTCTTTTTCAATATAACTCCTCCTCATTTTGTAATAATGAATGGCATTCCAAGCTATCGCTTAAAGCAAGCGCTTTCATTTGATTCGTAATATTTGGTATTAGGTTCGGTTTTTAGGTTTATACTCACTTGATTAGTTAGGTTTTTAATATATGATAATCTTCATTTAGGAATAAACCAATTTCCACGACACCCGATATTAGTTTTAGCTGCTCATAAATATCTGCTGGTGATACACTTTTTTGTTTCGATACATCTACAATCCAGTTTCCATTGTCGGTAATAAAATTGTTGTCCCCATCTTTTCTTAATGCAATTTTGTACCCCAAACTTTCAATTCTTTTAATTGTAAACGATGCATTAAACGGTACAATCTCTAGAGGGATGATTTGACCCAAAAGACTATTTGTGAATTTTGAGGAATCCGCTAAAATATACCGTTGCTCAGCTTTCAGCAATACTTGTCGTTCACGAAAAAGTGACCCTCCACCTCCTTTAATTAGATTGCTATTCAGATCTACTCTATCTGCACCATCAAATGCCTGATCAATAAAAGGTACATCCTCAATCTCAATAAGTTGAAGGTTCAGTTTTTTCGCTTGCTTTGCAATCTTATTAGAAGAAGCAATGAATTTCAGCTCCAATTTTTCTTCTTTCATTCGCAATGCTAAATGCTCTAGAAAAAAACCGATGGTTGAGCCAGATCCTAAACCTATTACAGTTTTATTTTCAACTAATGAAACCGCCAAATTTGCCAACGCATTTTTTTCTTCATTATTTATATTCTTTTCGTAAGGGCTTACCATTCCGCAACCGTCCCATCTTCATGCCGCCAAATTGGGTTTTTCCAGTTATGCCCTTCCTTTTGTTTCTCCCTTACATAGGACTCATTAATACTAATTCCCAGTCCTGGTGCTGTAAGATTCTTGGCATATCCATCCTCGAATTTGAAGACAGATTGATCATTCAGATAATCCAACACGTCATTCCCCTTATTGTAGTGAATGCCCAGGCTTTGTTCTTGAATAAAAACATTATAGCTTGTCGTATCAACTTGTAAACATGCCGCAAGAGCTATTGGGCCTAAGGGACAATGAGGAGCTACTGCTACATCATAGGCTTCCGCCATCGAAAATATCTTTTTACATTCGGTAATTCCACCCGCATGTGATAAGTCCGGCTGGATAATATCTACATATCCTTCCTGCAAGATTTTCTTAAAATCCCATCTAGAGTACATTCTCTCACCTGTTGCAATAGGGATGTTACTATGTCTAGCAACTTCCTTGAGCGCTTCATTATTTTCAGCTAAGACAGGTTCTTCTATGAACATTGGACGAAATTGTTCAAGCTCTTTCGCCAAAATTTTTGCCATCGGTTTATGCACACGTCCATGGAAATCTATTCCGATTCCAAAATCAGAACCTAACCCTTCCCTAATCAAAGCCACCCTTTCTAGAACATTGTCAATTTTCGAATAACTATCTATAATTTGAAGCTCTTCAGTTGCATTCATCTTAATTGCCTGGAAACCATTTTCTTTCGCCTTTTTTGCTTGTTCCAGTACATCTGAAGGACGATCTCCACCGATCCAAGAATATACTTTCACCTTGTCTCTACAAGCACCTCCCATAAGTTCGTATATAGGAGCATTATAGAATTTCCCTTTAATATCCCAAAGAGCCTGATCAATTCCCGCTATTGCACTCATCAGGATAGGACCACCACGATAAAATCCCGAACGATATAGCGTGTTCCAAATGTCTTCAATTCGCATTGGGTCATTCCCTATCAAATATTCACCTAGTTCATGAACGCATGCCTCTACGGTTGATGCACGGCCCTCTACTATTGGTTCACCCCAACCAACCAAGCCTTCATCAGTTGTAATCTTCAAGAAAAGCCATCTCGGGGGAACTCGGAACGTTTCTATTTCTTTGATTCGCATGCTTTCACCTCATTAAATCGGTTTACGAAGCTTTTTGCTTTCTCACTAAGCTCCTCGTAGTTTCCGGTGTCAATAAGCTTTTTGTTCAAAAGTGAGCTTCCTACCCCAATAGCTATAGCTCCATTCGCTAGGAATTCACCCATATTCTCCAACCCAATTCCACCTGTTGGCATCATAGGAATATGTGCTAGTGGACCTTGTAAATCTTTAAAGTAGCTCGGCCCTAATGTTGCAGCGGGGAAAACTTTAACTAAATCTGCCCCTGCCGTATATGCTGTTACGATTTCTGTAGGAGTATATACACCCGGGATGGAAATACAGCCATATCGATTCGCTGTCTGAATCACTTCTACGTCTAAATTTGGTGAAAAAATGAAGTCAGCTTGTGCATCGGCTGCCAATTTCGCCGTTTCTTTGTCTATCACAGTCCCGGCACCGATTAGCACTTGATCTCCATATCTCTTTTTCATGTCACGTATAGTATCGTAACTATTTTCACTATCAGCTGTGATTTCCAATACCTTGATTCCACTGTTAACCAACGTTTCAATCACTTTGTTAATACGTTCAGGATGAATTTTTCTTAACACCACCACTACACCGTTTTCTTCAATAACTTTAAGTTTATCCCATTTTCTCAATATAACGAACTACCTCCTTACGTCTGATGTGAAGCCGCCTTTAAGTCCTTCATTGAACTCTTCCAGTGTAGGTAAACCGTCTATATCACCAAACTGCTGGATAACTCTTGCGCCGAGGCTATTTCCATATCGTACACTTTCTTCATGATGACAGTTTAATAAAAGGCCGTGCACGAATCCCGCCGCAAATGCATCACCTGCACCTACCGGGTCAACTATATTAGCAACATTCAAAACAGGAATCTCACTATAATGTCCACTTTCATACAGCACTGTACTCTCTTTTCCACGCTTAATGACTATGATTTGCTGTGCATTTGTTTGTAAAGTTTGGCAAATCTCGCGGATTCCAGTTTGATTTGTCAGAAAAGCCGCTTCTTCCATACCCGCCAAAATATAATCTGCTTTTACAGCAATCGCATTTAAGACTTCAAATGCCTCTTCCTTGTCCCAAAGCTTAAATCGAATATTGGGATCAAAAATAATTTTAACGTCATGTTTGCGTGCTAATTCTATCGCTTTAAATACAAGTTCTTTACAAGAGCTGCTTAGAGCCGGAGTTACTCCTGTAACATGTAGATATTTCAGTCCTTCAAAGATGTCTTCAGGAAGTTCTTCCTTTTGCATGTGGCTTGCCGCAGAATCTTTTCGGTAATAGTATACGTTCATGACATCGCTGAATTTTTGTTCTTTAAATAAAAGACCCGTTTGGGCATTTTCTATCATCTTGAGATGAGTAGTATCAATCCCTTCTGATTTAATACTTTTTAGGATACGACGACCAAATGGATCATTTCCCAATTTGCTCATATACGAAACTCGATGACCTAGACGTGCTAGACCAGTAGCAAAGTTGGACTCTGCACCTCCGATCTTCTGATATATCTGTGGAAGATCTTCTAAGTTACCTATTGCTTGAGACTGAAATATCACCATCGTTTCGCCAATTGTAAATACATCTGTCACTATAAGTTCACTTCCCCTCTACCTCATGACCACCGAATTCTTTTCTTAATGCAGCCACGACCTTTCCACTGAAAGTATCTTCCTGCATTGATCGGTTCCGTACCATTAACGATAAGGCTGTAACTGGAACCGGCACCTTCAAATCCATTGCTTCTTCTACCATCCATTGTGCTTCTCCCGACGCATTCATCTTACCTACAATGGATTCCAATCTGGGATCCTTCCTGAATGATTCCTCTACAAGCTCCATCAGCCAACTTCTAATGACTGATCCATTATTCCAAAGTCGCGCTACTTCCTTATAATCAAATGGATATGGACTTTCATTCAATACTTCAAATCCTTCTGCAATTGCTTGCATCATTCCGTATTCAATACCGTTATGGATCATTTTTAAATAATGTCCACTACCTGTTTTACCGGTATACAAAAGTCCACCTTCACAGCAAATCTCGATTAAAAATGGTTCAATTCGTTTATAGCTATCATGGTTTCCGCCTATCATTGCGCAAAGTCCTTCTCTAGCACCGTCTATCCCACCACTTGTACCAACATCAAGTAGGTTCAGACCAGCTTTTAGATATACCTCATTCCATTTTTCAATTTCTTTATAATAAGAATTCCCGCATTCTAGTACTGTAGAACCTTTTGGAAGGGCTTTCAAAAGTTGTTCTAACATTAATTCGGTTTCTTCACCATGCGGAATGAGTATTAAGATTATGTCTTCAGGCTTAATTTCCTGTATAAATGATTCCCATTCACTAATAAACTTGAACTTTTCAGTCTGAAATATTTCTTCTCGTAACAATTGATCCTTTACTTGGGGAAGTATATCGTAACCGGTTATAGAATAGCCTTTTCGTAAAATATTAATCGCCAGATTTCTTCCCATCTTCCCTAAACCAATTAAAGCGATCTTCAAAGCTCTCACTCCCCGTTATTTCATCTTCATTATTACTAAACAACGTTCTTAAACCACACCGTTGTTCAGCATTGGTGAACGGCGTTTTGATAGAGAGTTAAAAAAACATCATTAATAAAACCTGAAGCAAGTATATTTCTTTTTCCAGTTAGTAGATACATAACTCAAGTTTTTATTTAGCATTGAGAGCTTTAATGTTTCTACCTCCCTATATTGATTAAAAGTATATTCAATCTTATCTGTTAAATCAAGGTTTATTTTTCTGTATTTTCTAACGCGTAATATAAAAATTCACTTTTTTGAAACTTTGACACTTTAATATTAACTCCAGTGCCTTTCAATTCTACTAAACGAATGGCTTCAAAGTTGATCTTTTAAGACATTGACCCTTTTCATTACCTGAGGAATTACAGTACTTTTCCATTCTTTATTTTATTAATAGCAATACAAAAAAATCCAGAGCTTTGTACTATAACTGCAATAAATATCAATTCAATAAAATGTGCTGGATAACTGCTTCCCTTAAGAATAAATTCTATCCCATCAGTAAGAAATAGTGTTTAAGTTTAACATGATGCAAGAACGCGCAGTACTTATTTATCAAATACTGAATTATATGCCATATAACCAACAGCTATTGCTAACAAACCTAAAATGAATATTGCTCAAACTGAGAGATTTCCTCTATATAAATCACTTAATTCCAATAGATACTATAAGAGCGTAATAACAAATGGAATAATTGAACCAATAAGGAATGTATATCCTGCGAGAAGCTCCGCATTCATAAAGTCAATACCTAATGGGATAGATAAATTCTCGCCATTACACGATGAATTTTTTTATGAGGTCGGCAAAGTATTGAATATAAATGACTCTATACTTTCCGTCTATGATTCTCTCATAGACAACTTTCTACACTCACTTTAATGTCACCACTTCCACATATTCCGCAATTCTATATAAATGCTACACGAATGTCCTCTATTATTTTTGTTCTCTATGCACGAAGTAGAAACAAGCTCCATAACCAAAATGCTGGTTAACAGATTATTAGTGTTCGTGTATTTAATTAATATCTATAGCTAGCCAACAGGCGGGACGTGTTTATTCCGGTTCCTAATAATCGCCTCCAATGACCCAGAGCCGAATAGCACACCCGCGATAATTAATGCTAGACCTATATAATGGGCCAGGTAGATTGTTTCACCGAGAAATAGACTAGCTGCGATTAAAGAGAAGAACGTATTCAAGTTTAAGAAAATCGACGAGCGTGCAGCACCAATTTTTTCAATGGCGGAGTTGTATAACATGTGCCCGACAGCTGTAGCTAATAGAGCTGAGAAAAAGAAAATTGCCCAGATGGATGGTGTTCCGCTATCCAGGCGCCCCAAGCCACCTGGTTCCTTTACGAGCGAAACTATAAAAAGAATCATGGAACCGAACAGAAACATATATCCTGTCAGCAACTTCGCGTCCATCGTTTGGGACGCTTTTTTAATCAGTATGAAGCTGAGTGCCTGGGACGCAATCGACAGAAATATTTCAATATCGCCAAACGAGATTTTGCCAATTGTCCCGCTACCCGCCAGGACGATGACACCGACTCCGATACCGCCAAATAGGAACCCGAGTGATCGTACGAATGTAACACGTTCCCTCAGAATCAGAACGGATAACGTAGCTGTCAGCAACGGTCCGAGGCCTAATATCAATCCTCCGTTGGCCGCGCTGGTCCTCGACAATCCCTCAGCTAGAAAGTAATGATGTAATACAACATTGGTCATCGCACCGCCAAGGATATAGAGCCACTCCTTATTTTTCGGCAAACGGATTTTCTTCAGTACGAACAAGATAATGAATACTGATAATGCGGCGACCATGATCCGCAATGAAGTAATAGTAATTGGATCGAAATAGGTCACAAGATATTTGAGTGCTGAAACGTTCATTCCCCATGTGAACATAACGAGCACTAATGTGATAATTACTTTTATGTCTTTCATAGTCCACTAGCCCTTCTTTGCAGAGTATTTTCGTATTGGCTAATTATAGAAGGTACACACATAAAGTCAATGTCACATAATTCTCACTTCCCTGCCGCACGCAATTATATGTATACTGAATAATAAAATTAGTTAACTACTATACAGTTCAGAAAAGGCGGGTTTCTATGATCAAACTACGTGGGCACCATATCTTTTGTTTGCTTGGGTACCGTGGCATGGGCTATTCAGAAGAGTACACAGCCAATATGACGCAGATCCATGACGTATTGCGAGAGCGGCCCGATACATTGATTCAGATCATGAAAGGGCCTGATTATTTATGCGCAAAGTTTCCTGAAGGGCAACCATACCATTGTCAGGATGATGGAATTTATGAACGTGATACGGTTATTTTACGTAAGCTCGGATTGAAGGTCAGTGATGTGCTCCCTTGGCGCGAAGTCGAGAGAAGGATTCGACTCCATGTCGTGCCCGATGATATTGTCGTTGTGTGCGAGACGTGCTCTTGGCGTTCGTATGGGTTTTGCCAGGAAGGTGTTGACGACGTGGTGGAGTCGAGAGGATTGCGGCAAGTTCTTCAGGAAAAATAAACTTTTTCGAACAATAGTCCAAATTGAAAGTGCATGCTATGATAAGTACATAGAAATGAAAGCGCATTCATATACTTTCACTATGTAACTTATTATGAGGAGGAGATTTCGTTGAATATGTCTCTCCAACAAAAACAAGAACTCAGTTTACGGATGACGACTGAACTCCGTCAAGCGATCGAGCTATTGCAATTATCGACTTATGATCTGGAGCTATATATACGGGAAAAAGAGTTAGAAAATCCTGTGATTGAGATACAAGAAGCCAAAAGAACAGATTCATTTCAAGAACGTCAGTCGCTAAACTACTCACGTCAGGAAACAGATTCAACAGAATGGGCGAAGCAGCAAGAAGTCAGTATGCGTGATCAAATGCTTCGACAAGTTGAGGTCGATTTCAAAGATCCGAAGACGAAGCAATTACTGAAGACGTTGATTCATAGTTTGGATGACAACGGGTATTTATGTGCCGAGATGCACGCTGTAGAAAATGTAGACAAAGGTATTGAATTACTACAGCAAATTGGGCCGCCTGGCATAGGTTCTCGGACATTGCAGGAGTGCTTGTTGCTGCAAGTTAGAAGTTGCGAAGCGTGTCCCGAGTTAATGGAAACGTTCATATCAGAGTATTTACCCTATGTCGCCGAACGTAAATGGCAACAGATCGCGAATGGTATGAATAGCACGCTGGCGCACGTAAACGAACTGCATGAATTTCTGCTGACGCTCCATCCGAGACCCTGTCCAGAACTCGGTCATAGTGAAACAGAATTCATGATGCCCGATGTGATCGTAGAGGAAAAGCACGGGAAGTTGTCATTTCATTTGAACGATCGGGACCTTCCGAAAATCGGACTACGCAAAGAGTATGTGTCTTCTCTAAAAGGGACATCCGATCTGTCTTCTTATTTGCGTGACTATCATAAACAAGCACAATGGTTACTAACGAGTATCGAACAGCGACGCAATACGATCATTCGCATTGTGACGGACCTTCTCGAAAAACAAGACGCGTTTTTTCGAGAAGGAAGAAAGGCTTTGCAACCGATGACGATGAAAGAAGTGGCGGATCGTATTGACATGCATGAGTCGACCATCAGCCGTACTGTATCCAACAAAGTAATCCAAACACCTGCTGGAACGTTCGAAATGCGCTCTTTATTCACATCCAAACTGGCTGCACAGGACGGCGACAGTGTATCGCAGTCCGCTGTGAAAGCATCGATCCAGTCACTGATTGCAAAAGAGGATAAACGTAAGCCTTTATCCGATCAAAAGATTGTCGATTTGCTATTAAAAGAACAAGGGATTACTATTTCGCGTAGGACGGTTAGCAAGTATAGAGAAGCACTTCATATTCTGTCGTCTAGTAAGCGGAAGTCGATTTTGTAAGCTGTACTTTTTCATCTTCAGTTTGCGAATGTTGACCTAACACTTATGTCGTTGCAGTAATTCAATGAAGCTTAGCCAGTCAAGCACAATAGGATGACCTTCCTAGAGTACCCGTCTTCAAGTAAAAACAGCTCATCCCCAGTTCAAGACAGGGATGAGCTGTTTTTATTTTCTCAGTACTTATTTCTGTGGTGCCCTCTCAAAAATCTTGATCACACGTTTGTATCTTTTTTGTGTTTCTTCAAATTCTTCACGATATACGTCCATTACGAGAACCGACTTGAGACCCAATTTCGTACGCACGAGAACGATATCTCCTTTTTGAATCGGTTCTTCCCTTAACTTTTTCGGTATATGCCAAGTAAAGAATTTCTCTGTGTTGAGTTTTAAAACCCCGTCTTCATTTCCAAGTATATGAAGGGCTTTAATCGTATTATTCATGTCCATGCAGTCATTCTACTCCTTTGTCAAATGTCATATATTGCAAGTCTAGCATAAATTCATACTATTTCATCAATAAATTCATAAGACTTTTCACAACTGCTTTTTGAAAGTGGGTCGGTTGAATAGTACGGTATCAACTCATATAAAAACGTGCAATTCATCCTTATTGACGGGTTGCACGTTTCTTTATTCAATTCACAAACGAGGTGAAGCCATCCGAAGAGTTGAATTTCACTTTGAAGCGTCCATAATCAGAATCCAAGTTAAATGTATATTGATCAAATGTGTATTTGGCGTCTGTTACCGGATCCAATTCGATTTGTTGAGTAGTGGTGACATATTTAGCTACAATATTTTTATGCCCATAGGTTATAAACTCGGCTTCCAATACTTTTTTGGCTTCATTAATCGTCAGCTGGAAGTTCTTCGTCCCAACCTTCGTATACTGTAACGAATTCATCTTCCATTTATTATCTTGTTTTTTAAATTGATAGGCAACAAATCCGCCAACCGAATAACCATTTTGGAATTCCACTGTGTTTACATTCAGCGTATTGGAATCGGGTTGTGTAAACTCGAATCGTACCAATGGCTCATTATTAATATACGGCAAGACGTTAACGTAGCAGTCTTCGCATTTAGGATTATAGTAACCTTTCAGATTGCCATCTACAAATGCTTTTGTCGCACTCATACGTAAAGTAGACGTAATATCCGAATATCCCCACTGATACATGCGTGCATCACGCATAGTCTTCTCCAGTTCAAATGTTCTGCGATTGACGAGATCCCATGCTTTGCCTTTTGTTACTTTATCAGTCGCTGGTCGAGCGTCCTTGACCTTGATGGATGCGTATAAGAACTGTGCATAGTGCGCGCGCGTAACGGGTTCATTCGGCTTAAATTCACCATCAGGATAACCGCTCGAAACACCACTTGCTTTTAACGCATTGGCGTGTGTGTAGCCCCAATGCTCAATATACACATCGTAAAATGAATTTTGTTTCGTCATATACAAATCAAATGCGATATCGAGTACTTTCGCCATCTGAATGCGTGTGATCGGTGCCTCCGGGTTGAAGTAGCCATCCATACCGCCACTAAAGATACCAGCTGCAGTCAATTTCATGATGGAGCTATAGTATGGATGATTCTTCGGTACATCATAATACGTCACTGCCGTTGTCGCTTGTGGTAGTTTCAGTGCTTGATCCAACAACTTCGCCACGTGTTTACGTGAGATCTGTTCCTGTGGCCGGAACGTGTCGTCTGGATAGCCCCCTATAAAGCCTTGATCCTGTAAATATTGGATTGCTTCATAGTTCGGGTGATTCTTCGACACATCCTTGAATTCCTTCGTTGCCGCTTGCGTGGAACCAAATGATACAAATGAAAGCATAACGAGCAGTACCGTCCAAACGAAAATCCGACTAGTCTTGTTCATAATCTTTCCTCCTCAGTGAGTTATTTTGTCGGCTGTGGGTTACTTGTTATTAATATTCTACCAAGTTTCAAATGATTCGTATATACTTATTTTCGCAATATTGCGAATAATTTAACTATATTTTTAATATTTTGTAGCTTTAGAATTTTTACGTTATAAAAGTCTTTGTATTCATCATCTCTAAGAAATAGACTTCTCACGAAAACACCATTTGACCTATTGTACGAAGTTTGGTAGCATGAAAAGATTGTTACACTTTCGACAAATTTCGATTTTGTTTAATGAAATTGTCGAAGGATTTATAATACTACAACGAATACGTTCATGGCCTCAAGCCTCCCAGTGTGACAATTAATAATTCCACTGGGGATAATTTCGACTATAGTGGTCTAGACTTCATTCAATGTGGAAAACTTATTTGTTGTGAGTGCAAGCAATTTCACTCATAATAGTGGTACAACCCTACTGCAACAGTCGGTGCACTTGCCTATCGTACTGCGGAAGGCATTCAGAAATACCGTAAACAAGGCGGATCACTCGTATAAATTAAATAGGAAAGGATGGATGGATGATGAATATAGCAGCAATCGGTGTACCTGGGCTCATTATTATCCTAGTAATTATCTTGATTCTTTTCGGACCTCGTAAATTGCCTGAAGTCGGCTCAGCAGTCGGTAAAACTTTAGCAGAGTTCAAAAAAGCTACAAAAGATATTATGGGCGATGATGAAGAGAAAGACAAGACAACTGTTACGCCTCCAAAGGCAATTGAAACAGACAAAAAAGATATGAATAAGTAGGTGACAAGATGGATCCGTATAGTGATCACAACCGTAAAATCCTTAGCCCGTTAGATAAAAAAGCAAAAGATGAAGAAGCTGCGCTACCCGATCACTCTGCGGAGACTTCTTCCACTGAACAGCAAGCTGTGCCTGAAAAGCTGAAACCCGAACCACAACCGGAAGAACCTAGAATGCCACCGCCAGAAGAACCAAAAGATGAGAAGGCTGATGCAGACCCTGCGTTAATCGAACATCTGACAGATCTTCGGAAGCAGCTTATCAAAAGTGCAGTGGTGTTCTTGATTTTCTTCATTGCTGTCTTCAGTACGATCAATCTGTGGTTCCCGTACGTTACACGGGGCTATACACTGATCGTCCTAAGTCCGCTTGAAGTCATTTCGTTCTATACAACAATTTCCGCTGCGATGGCGTTTGGTTTATCTGTCCCGTTCGTCTGTCATTTCCTCTGGCAGTTCGTCAAACCGGGTCTGACGCAGAAAGAAGGACGTTTCTTAAGTCTGTACTCCCCTGCGATTTTGCTCTTGTTCGTCGGCGGTCTCGCGTTCGGTTATTACGTAGTCAATCCACTGAGCTATAACTTCTTAGTGAAGCTCGGTAAGATGAATTTCGATGTCATGATTACGGCAAAGGAATATGCACGTTTTCTATTAATGACGACGATGCCAATCGGCTTGCTGTTTGAACTTCCGATCGTCGCACTATTCCTGTCCGCTATCGGTATTCTGACATCTGAAACTATGAAAAAAGTGAGAAAGTGGTCATACGTAACGCTCGGTGTAGTGTCTGCGTTAATCACCCCTCCTGATTTCTTGAGTCAGTTGATCATCCTCATTCCAATGATCGCTTTATATGAAGCAAGTATTTTCATTGTCATGAAAACGGAAAAACGACTAGTACCGGATGCAGATGCATCATAATAAATATGAAAAAGCGTCCCACTTTACAAAGTGGGACGCTTTTTTCGTGTCTCTAAGAGGTTTTATTTCATTATCCGCTCATTAAACACCCTGAAGCGCTCTATGACACTACGTATTCGCTCTATCTGGACGTGTTAACGCTCTATCACGCCTCACGACCGCTCTATGCATCCGTATCTCCGCTCTATCCACTTCTTCAACCGCTCATTAAAGCGCTCTGCCAAAACGGCAGAGCGCTTTAATGGTTATATTATGACTGCTTATTAGTAAGCATAGCCATCGTCTGAATTAACCCGAATCGTCTCACGGCCATTTTCGGAGTCTACATTAAATTTGTATTGCGTGAATGTGTACTTCTCTTTCGTAACAGGGTCTTCTCCTGTTTCTTTAGTTTGTGACACGTAGGTAATTCGAACTTTTGGCGAGTTAGGATAATTCAATTTCACCACACGCTCGGCTTCTTGTCTTGTCAGCTCAAAATTCTTTTTCCCGACAGCAGCGCCGGAAAAATCATCCATCTTCCAACTACCTGATTCTTTCTTAAACACGTAGTCAACAAAGCCGCCACCTACTAAAAGATTACTAAATGAAACGGTATGGATACGAAGTGTGTTGGCGTCTGGTTGTGTATAGTCAAAACGCATGGAAGGTTCGATTGTTAAACCAGGAAATAAAAACGAATCGCAATGTGTACAAACACTTGGGTAATCTTCTTTCAATAAGCCGTCCACAAATGCTTTAGTAGCGTACGGTAGTTGTTTTGAACGCAGTTGACTGTATGATTGTTTATCCATTTTCCCTTGGACGCGGATTCCCTCGATTACATTAGGAAGGCGCATAGTCAAATCGACCGCTTTTTCTTTGCTGACTACACTGCCGGAAGGAGTTTTCCCCACTTTCATTGCACGATACAAAAACTCTGCATAATGCGCACGTGTAACGGATTGATTGGGAAGAAACTTTCCGTGATCCCCTTTCGTTACGCCGTTAGAATACAACGCACTGGCATGTACGTATCCCCAATGCAAGAAGCTGAGATCTTCAAACTGGGCTGGTTCCTTCATATTGAACTCAAACGCCAAATCTAGCATCTTCGCCATCTGGATTCGTGTGATGGACGCATTCGGATTAAATTTCTTGTCGAGTCCCCCACTGACGATCCCCTTGTTGTATAACTTCATGATCGGTTTATAATACATATGGTTTTTCGGCACGTCGGAAAAGACCAATTTATCGGTAGGTGGTTGCGGAAACTTCAACACTTGATCGAGCAAAGACGCTACGTGCTTGCGACTCACTGGTTCACTTGGACGGAATGTTCCGTCTGGATAACCATTGATATAACCCGCTTTCTGCATTTCTTGAATCGCGGTGTAGTTCGGATGCTTCTTTGATACATCTTTAAAGTCTTTTGCTGAAGCTTCGTTTAAATCTGCAAAAACAAACGATAATACTAGCGCGAATGCCGTCCATAGTAGAACTCGTACGGATTTTTTCATACTCTTCCACTCCTCCTGTAGTTAGCAGACTATAAAACTATCTACACTTATATTACCAATAAATTACCTGAAAACATAGACACTTTTATTCAACAAAAAAACTATCCCATCTAGTCTATACTTTTTTAGATCTTTGTTGCCACTTTATACTTCCATCCGTTGAATAAACTTCCATTCATTATTGACTGATCTCAGATTGTATTTTCACGATTCCTAGCGAATAGGGGTTGCTATCTTTCACTCCTGATGACCACGAGCCATTGACAAAATGTCGCATTGTGGATAGTATTGTCAAATTACTAGCTAATCGTTTTAAAACTAGGGGGATGGAAAATGGCCGATGAAAAAGGGTTGAAGCCAGGCGAATCCAAAGCTTCACAAGCACCGGATACTAGTCGTCGTCGATTTATGAAAAATTCCGGTATGATCGTCGGAGGAGTTGCAGGTGGTTCTTTACTAGGTGGACTATTAACTAACCAATTTAAATCAGAAAATAGCACGCCCGTAAAAGAGGAGAAGAAAACAGCGGAGCCTACACAAGCGCGCATGTTCTTTGAAAGATACGAGGACTTTGTTGTTCTTGAACAAGCTACTGAACGCATACTACCTGAAGGCGCAAGTGGTCCAGGAGCAATTGAATTAGGTGTTCCGTATTTTATTGATAAACAAATGGCGGGCATTTGGGGGATAAATGGAACCGATTACAGACAAGGTCCATTTACAGTTGTAGATCCACCGGTTGATCAATCGAGTTTGAACAGAGGCCAGATTATGGTAACAGGACTTCGGAAAATGAATGACGAAAGTAAAAAACGTTTCGACGTTACATTTGATAAAGCTGAAGAAGATCAGCAAATTGAGATTATGCAAGACTTTGAGAGTTCTAAAGTGAAATTACGTGGCGTGAGTTCTGCTGGTTTCTTCGGATTGCTTCGTGAACTGACGATGGAAGGCGCTTATTCTGATCCACTTTACGGTGGTAATCGCAATATGGCTGGCTGGAAAATGCAAGAGTTCCCAGGGGCTGTACCTTCCTACGCTGATATCATTGAAAAAGATGAATTCGTTCAACGTGATCCAATGAGTCTAACAAGTTATCAACAAAAATCGTAATATAAGGGGTTACTTACATGGCTGAAAAATTAGATAAAGTGGACGTAGTCGTCATTGGAAGTGGTTGGGCTGGAGGAATAGCTTCTGCTGAACTGAGTAAAGCAGGCTATAAAGTCGTCTGTTTAGAGCGAGGTAAAGAGCGAAGCACGAAAGATTTCATTGGTTCAAAAGATGAACTTCGTTATACAAAGCGTCATGAATTAGCGCAAGACTTAACGAAACAAACGATGACTTTTAGAAATAATGTCGGAGATGACGCGATTCCGATGCGTAAACATAATGGCTACCCGATTTATGATGAAGGTACAGGCGGCACTTCGGTTCACTGGTCAGGCTGGTCATATCGTTGGCTTCCATTTGATTTTGAAATTCGCACTAAAATCATTGAAAAGTATGGTGAAGAGCGTATTCCAAAAGATATGATCGTACAAGACTGGGGTGTTACGTACGATGATATGGAACCCTACTATGATAAGTGGGAAAAAACGGCTGGAATTTCTGGTGAAGTGAATCCTTTAGGACCGCCACGTTCTGATGCCTATCCAAATCCGCCAATGAAAGAATCACCTGCTATTCGATTGTTTACAGAAGCTACGGAGAAACTAGGCTACCATCCATTCCGTATGCCCGCTGCAACGATCTCACAACAATATGTCAATCCAGATGGTGAAACGATTAATGCGTGTGTATTTTGTGCATTTTGTTCCATGTACGGCTGTGACTTTGCGGCGAAAGCCGACCCGATCGTAACGGTTCTGAAGACAGCACAAAAAACAGGGAACTTCGAATTACGTAACAACGCACACGTTAAACGAATTCTTCATGACGGCAAAAAAGCGACAGGTGTATTGTACGTAGATCCATTAACACTTGAAGAATTTGAACAACCGGCAGACTTGGTTGTATCGGCAGCCTTCTTCTCCGGAAACAATCGATTAATGATGTTATCTGGAATCGGTGAGCCCTACAATCCCGAAACTGGTAAAGGCGTAATCGGTAAAAGTTTCACTTCCCATTACACGGGAATCGGTGGAAATTCAGCCACTGCCTTTTTTGAAGAAAAGAAATTCAATACATTTGCAGGAGCTGGCGCACTAGGTTCTGTAATTGATGATTTCAATGGGGACCATATCGATAATACAGATACAGACTTCCTTCACGGATTTAATATTAGTATTTTCCAAGATGGTGCTGCAGCCATTGCCAATAACCGTGTTCCACAAGGCACACCATATTGGGGTAAAGAGTTTAAAGAAAAATCCGTTCATTATGCGCACCGTTATTTAAATATTGGTGGGATGCAAGGCACTATGCCGCATACTCATAACTATATGGACTTAGATCCAACGTATAAAGACATATATGGCGATCCTCTTCTTAGAATCACAGCGAAGTTTACGGATCAAGAACGCAATATGGCCAAGATGATTGCGGAAAAATGTGCAGACATCGCGGAAGCAATGGGTGCGGACATTGTTAACACTCCACCTGTAGCAGACGATGCAGAAATGACTTCTTCAAGCGTCAATACACACGCAGCAGGCGGTGTGATCATGGGTGAAGATCCAGAAACCTCAGCTGTTAACACGTATTCACAAGTATGGGATATGGAAAACGTATTTGTTGTCGGCGGCTCTTCATTCCCACACTTTGGTAACTCCAATCCAACTGAAACCATTGGTGCATTTGCTTACCGCGCTGCAGAAGGTATGATCGACTATCTTAAAGGCGACGGCGGTTTACTAGTTGAAAGTAAGACACGTAAAGAAACGGTTTAATAGAGAAAATCCACACAAAAAGCATCTGCGTAAACGTAGATGCTTTTTGTGTGGAATATATCTTGTATGAATGTACTGGTGTCTGGTTGGATATTGTTTAGCTAAACGTGTTTTTTACTTTTAAGTCCTTACTTGTTTTCACAGAACGTGTCGATGATGCCTTCGCTTCATCCGATTTCTTGAAGATGCCAAACGGCTTTCCTACCGGTATGAATTCTCTGCCGAAATGTTCGTTTAGAACTGCTGCCCCCGCTCCGTAGAACGATAGCAATGAAATAATCATTTCTGAGTAGGCCGCCAATTGCTGAGGGAATGCACCGAACAAGCCGAAACTATCGAGCGCCAAGCCAATAAACAGAAAGTTGATGAAGAAAAATATAGAAAATAAGACCTTATGTGTTTCCATGGCACCGATCGTCAAAAATAGCGTCAGAATTAGATAGCCGACGAATGCGAAGCCTAATTGATGCGGATCCACTCCTGCTGCCAGTGTTTCTCCGAAGATCCCTCGTTGCATCATCCAAGAAGCTGCAACTGCCAGCCAGAAAAGTCCGTATGCACCGAATGCCGTAGCACCGAATGTGTTATTACGCTTCGTATCGATCACGCAAGCAAATAATTGAGCGAAACCGCCTAGAAGTATCGCCCAAGGGATAACAAATGAAACATCTGTCGTAATGCCCAGTTTTTGTGACGACGCGACGAGTGTTACCATCGCCAAACCGAACAAGCCTATTGCAGAAGGGTCTGCGTTAACTATTTTTGTTTCTTGATTTTGATGTATACTCATGACAACCTCCTGAAAATCCAACCAAACCTCACTCATAATAGCACTAATTATTATTTCAGGAAATCATTTTCCACAATTCCTTTCAATAAAACTAGTGCTAGTTTCAATTTGTGCTAAATTTGTCAAAATTGGAAGTAAATTTCATCATTAGTAGACGATTACTTATCCTTCTATATCCCGTGCATTATAGCGATGAAAACCGAAAATAAGCAAAACACCTGCTACTGCCACCAATCCCCCCGCATGCAGCCAGTTCATATCTTCAATCGGCAACTTGGAAACAAAGCCAAACGGCGAAAGCTTTTCCATCCATTTCGGAAACTGAAACAAGCCACCTAAATACAGCGTTAGGAATCCGTAAAATAAATAGAGCCAAACGAAGCCCGTCGCCTTTTGTGCGATGCCGATCAAACATGTGCTAATCGCAATCATCACGACTACAGCAGGAAAATGAACGATACTAGCTTGCCATACAGTTACAAACGTAAAAGGTTCATCCATCGATGTAGTGCCGGCTAACCATAAACCGAGTGCCGAGAAGCTCAACATCATAAATCCAGTGCACAATGCCAACACCAAGTAAGAAGCTAGTAACTTATTTCTCGAAACTGCGCGACCTAGCACATTATCAACACGCGATTTCCGTTCCTCGCCCACTATTTTATGGATAGAAAGCAATGCAGGAATTGTACTGATAAACGCGAGTACCGCCATCAACATGGGCAAGAACTGGGCAGTCAATGAACTGTTTTCATCTGCTACAATCATTGCAGCAAGCATTTCATTATCTTTAAAAAATGAATCTAAATCGCCTAGGACGGAACCGTAAGACAACCCGAGCACTAGCATGCCAACCGACCAAGAAATGAACGCGGTTCTTTGCAGTCGCCAAGCAAGTCCGATCGGATGGCGCAATATAACCGAAGCATGCGCGCGTCCACTTCTTGACGGAAGATAGCCCGAGCCGATATCGCGTTTTCCCTGCAGTATGACGGCTAGTGCGAACGCTAAAAGACTTACGACCAGTAATCCAACTACTGGCACCCAGTTGTTGTCACTGTACGGCTGAACTTGCGTAAGCCAGCCAAACGGTGGAATCCACTCAGTAACTGATCGCAATACATAACAGCCGATCATCACGGTAAACGATAGACCTACCGCACCCCGCGAACTTTCCGAGAGTTGTGCGCAAACCGCTGTCACACCTGCAAAAAACAAGCCGATCGCACCAAGCGATGCACCGTAAATAAGTGATCCAGCTAATCCCATACTGTCGAATGAAAGACTATATAATCCGACACCGATTAGCAACGCGAGTAGCAAATTGACACCGCATAGCGTAAGCATCGAAGCCGTTAGTTGCGAATGTCGAGCAACGGGTAACGAACGCAGTAATTCCGCCTGCCCCTCTTCTTCCTCAGCTCGCGTATGGCGCACCATCAATAAAATATTCATGATGGCAACTGCGATGGCAGTCATTAACAACATCTGATGTGAAACCATAGCGCCCAGCGTGTAATTTGCTAGATCTCCAGGACCTACCATTGCCTCCATCGCGGGATTTTTCATCGTTTCCGCCAGTAGATTACGATCTTGCTCGGTCGGATACAATTCCTTGAAAGCAGGCGGTACAACAAGCGTCATGGCGGTGATACCAACGAGCCACCACATATAGCGCATGCGATCTTGCCGGATTATAAATCGGGATAGACGAAGAACACCTGCAAATGGGGCCCCCTTCATCACACGTCCCTACTTTCTACGTTTTCTTCATAATGCCGCATGAATAGATCTTCAAGCGTAGGCGGCGCACTTTCGATCTTCCGTATACCGTATGCGCTTAACTTGTGCATAATCGCTTCCATTTCATCTGCATCCGCGTGAAACGTCCAGCCGGCTTCTGTCGGTACTACATCATGGACACCTTGCCACGAAGCGAGCGACTCAATCGGAATTCTTGTTTCCACCGTTAGCTGCATCCGCGTCAAATGTCGTAGTTCATCCAACGTACCGCACTCAATCAGACGTCCTTGACGAATAATTCCCACGCGATCGCAAAGCCTCTCGACTTCCGACAAAATATGGCTCGACAGCAACACTGTCTTCCCTTCCGCTTTCACTTCCGCGACACATTGCTGAAATACTTTCTCCATTAGAGGATCGAGTCCAGACGTCGGTTCATCTAGCAAAAACAATTCCGCGTCGGAAGCAAACGCCGCCACTAAAGCAACTTTTTGTCGATTTCCTTTCGAGTATGTTCGGCACTTCTTCGTCGGATCCAACTGAAAACGCGCAAGTAACTCTTCACGCCGTTGTTGATGTACATTCCCTTGCAAACTCGCGAATAAATCAATCACCTCGCCACCCGTTAGTTGCGGCCACAAATTCACGTCTCCCGGCACATACGCAACACGTCGATGAATATCCACTGCGTCTTGCCATACATCCTTGCCGAAAATCGTTGCCGTTCCCTCAGTAGCACGAAGCATACCAAGTAGAACCCGAATTGCCGTCGACTTCCCTGCGCCATTCGGTCCGATGAAGCCAAACACTTCACCGTTCTTCACAGTTAAATCCAGTCCATCTAACGCCTGATGCTTACCGAAAGTTTTCGTCACTTGATTCATCTCAATCACATTCATCTGCATGCCCTCCCTTAGTTTGAGTTAGAGCTTGTTATTGATTGTAGTGTAGCATATGTCGAGCCTACTGAAGACATTTTTTTCGTGCCAAAAAGCAGACATGTACTGCATGCCTGCTCTTCGTATATCTATTCAATTAATCAAACACCATATCATCTTCTTCACTAACAACCGCATCTACATGTAGATAACTCCCCAATTTACTCACTCGGACCGTAATACCGTAGTAAACCCTATGGCTACCCGGTGCCACTTTACTATCCGGGAAATCCACAAAAAATTCTCCTGTTTTTTTCGGCGTTATGCGGAACACATTCGTTCCCGGATCTCGGGTGACGGTCGCAATTTCCTCACTCCCCTTAGGCAACACATGCTTGCCGAGAATAGCACCATCCCAAATCTGCAACACTTCATTCGGCTTGATCGGCGTGATATGCGTGTAATAATAAAATTGATCTTTGTGCTCAGTAGACGTTACGTAATAACGCATTACTTCGCCACCCTCATACTTGACTGTCGCAATGAATGTCCCTGGTTGATCAAAATAGATCACATGGCAATATTGAAGCGTGGAATTTTCGCATCGTTCAAATTCCACACGTTCATTCACCAGTTCACCTAGTTCTGTAGATAAAGAAATCGACTCTGCATCTATGAATGCCTCGTTGTTTTCTCTTCTTTCATAATGCTTCCATAGTTGTGCTGGCGTTGAATAGATATCAGTTGTCTCTTCCAATGAAATATCCCATGCACCATTGACCTTTTTAACATGCACATAGTATTTTCTGTAGTTTTGATCATCTGTATCGGATGAAGCTACTCCTGAAAATGTCAGTGTCGCCGTTCCTTCTTTCTTCGGCACAATATGAATCTTCGTTTTTAAATTGACTTGACTCGGTATTTCACTGTCTCCCACAATATCAACTATATCCGAGTTCGTTTTGCTGACGTCGTTGAATCTCTTCCATTTAAAATCTTTCGCACGGATCGTCAAAATCGCTGGCTTCACATCTTCTGCCGCTTTCAGTAATTTCGCTGCTTGACCTCTCGTAATGGAAGCATTCGGACTAAATGTGGTAGGTGAAGTTCCCGTTGTCAGCCCGAGTTGATACAAACTATAAATCCCATCCCTATGGCCGTTTTTATGCACAACGTCTTTAAATCCATAATCCGGATCGCGATACAACGGCAATTCGAACGCTTTGATGATGATCGAAGCCATTTGCGCGCGCGTAATCGAATCGTTCGGCCCGAATCGTCCGTCACCATAGCCGTTGATGACTCCTTTTTGCGCTAATGCCGCAATCGCCTTATAGTAACCATTTGCAGTCGAAACGTCTTTGAATTTTGGATCTTTTATATGCGTAGTGGGAAGTTTCGTCATCTTCACGATAATGGCAGCCGCCTGCCCTCTCGTAATGGACTCGCTAGGACGGAAAGTTCCGTCTGGATAGCCTCCAATTATATGACGTGACGCCAAGTCATTCACCGCTTTCGCGAAATGCTTCGAATCTGGAACATCCGGAAATTTCGCTTTGTCTGCTGCTGCACTTGATACAGGCAAACCGCATACTAGCAAAATCGCACCGAGTATCGCTATGATTTTATTCTTCATTCGACTTCATCCTCTCCGTAGTCTAGTCATGTGCCGTACAGACGAAGAATTATAGAAATAGTTTCAAATGCTCTTTAGATTATTACATTACTTATTAGGTGTTAAAATAATTTTGAATAACCAAACAGCCGATTGTATAGTAATACTAATACAAAGGAGGGTCTGCTATGGATAAAAAACGTTTTGAAATTATCGAGAAACAAGGGAAATTGATGCAATTCCAAGTGATACGTGACAATGAAACGGGCGTGCTTTATATGTCGCAAGCACAAGGCTACGGTCTTGGAATGACAGTCCTCGTCGACGCGGAAGGAAAACCACTCGTGGATGAAGAGTATTTGCGATCGGGTCGCTAAACTATGTAAACATCTACACTCTCTCAATGAATAAAATTCTTTCATACGGACATACTGGCTACTACTAGATTGCTAATATGGGAGTGTGAATAGGATGTTGATTTGCGAAGCTTGGACGAAATATGAAGCAGATAAACGCATTGAAGGATATTCTCCTCTGACACTAAAAATGTACAGTTATCAATGCGACATGTTGAAACGATTTATCGGTGAGGTATCCATGGAAGATATCACAACGGATGAACTAAAAACCTATCTGATCGAATGCGGCAGTCACTTAAAGCCTTCGAGTCTCGGGCACCGTGTTCGATTCATCCGATCATTATTCAAATGGACACATGAAGAAGGATTCATGGCGAAAAACCCAGCTTCTAAATTAAAAGAACCCAAAATGGGTCAACGCATTCCAAAGTTCCTTTCCAAACATGAAATAGAACATTTACGCGAAGCCTGCGACACCTCGATGGAGAAAGCCTTATTCGAGTTTTTCTATTCAACCGGTTGCCGTATAGGAGAAGTAGCTACACTCAATCGGCGAGATATCGATTTCATCGGCAACTCGGTCATCGTGCTCGGTAAAGGCGACAAAGAACGCGAAGTGTATTTCAATGTACGGTGTGCGATTTGGCTAAAACGATATTTAGAAGAACGCGACGATCAAGACCCCTGCCTATTCGTCACCGAGCGGAATCCGAAGAAACGTATGAGCATCGATACACTACGTTATACTCTCAAGCGTGTATCAAAACGCTCAGGTATTAATAAATGTATACACCCTCATCAGTTGCGGCATAGTTATGCTACGCATCTGATTAACAACGGTGCCCCGCTTGAAGTAATCCAAAGTTTACTCGGACACGAAAAAAGTGAAACTACACGAATTTATGCGCACTTGAGCGGGAAACTACGCCATGACTTGTATAGTAAGTATTTTTAATGTGGATCAACGTACAGATACTTTTTTCTATTCGTCAATGCTACGCTCGCTACGAAAACAGTATACATCCATTTAAAGACCCCCTCACAGAATTGTAAGGGGGTCTTTACCATTTGAATTTGTGTATTTGGCAGTTTCTTACGCTGGTATCATAAAGTCATGATTCGTAAAACCAATTATTTTCTCCAGATTTCCCTTGCCAAGTAACTCCACCGTTCTGGCGTTCTTTCTGAAGTCTACGTTTAACGCTGCAGAAGCGATATCGATCAAGCTACTGCAAGTAGGTGTTTTAATACCCAACATTTGTCCAAGAGATTCTAATAAAACTAAGCCTTCGGGTACGTCTTCTGTAATAAATCGGGAATCTGCTACAAGCGGACCTTCTGGCGAACTGTTCTTTGCATACGTCAGAAACGCTTCTTTCGCATCAATAGTTAGATCTTCAGAATTACGGTACCTACACGCTTCCACATAAGGTAATCTTTCTGCCCCAATTGCCTCAAGAACATTCATCTTTTCATCGTCTAAACTGTTGACGATGTTCCAAACATGCGGTGTAAATACTTCTTTATACATCCAATAATCGCCTTTTGTATGTTCAATGCGAGGAATACTCATAATTCCACCGATTGTATGAACAATTAAATTAGGATTATGAAGAGCTGCTTCGATAATCGAATTCAGATAAACAAAGTTATATTCTAATGTGTTCAGCTTCTCCTGTATTACTTTTTCATTGCGATTAGTAAATATCGCTACAGGATTTCGCACATTCTTGAATAAAACTTTTACTTTCCCAGGTTCTACAATTCGACAATCAATTGGAGAACTTTGTGCTTCCACTATAGTGAAACTTTTCTCTTTTTCGTGTTTTAAGAAATAGGCAGTAGATAAGTAACCTGGTTCCAGCAACACAATTTGATCTTCATTCATGAATGGAATAATACGTTTGATTACGTCCTCATGGTAATTTGTTTGCACATATATAATAATAATTTCAGCATTTGTAATAGCCAATTGTACATCCGTCGTGACTAAATCGAGATGCACAGTAGTTTCTACAGAATGATCTAGTAATGTGATTTCGCCTTTATTTCGCGCAATATGGTCGAAATGTTCAGTATGCAGCCCCTTGGACGTTTTCAATAAGGTGACCAAGTGACCTTTCATTTTTAAATCTGCTGCAATGGTTGTACCTCCGTGCCCTGCTCCTACTACTGTTATGTTCATAAAGTTCCCTCCAATGATTTGATATAAAGATTCATCAATTTCATAGTTACGGGCCCATTTTATATAAACCTTCAAGAGTGTTTACAAAGAGTCTATTATAAGGTTTTTTAGAATACATTTTCCCTCATTAAAATGAAGACAAGTTTCTACCAAAAAAGACTGCTTTCTTTTTTCTATTTATTAACTTTTCTGTATTACTTCTCTATCATACACCCTATTTGAAAATTTAGATAATTATAGCGATATTTAATTAATCATTAACTAGACAATGATAGCTGAATTAAAAAGTGTGGTTACGTTATATGAAAGAGACTTCCTCCACTTGCACAAATGGCATGTTCAGAAAAATGCTGAACCATTATTTATTAAAGGACTTTGAAAAGGCATTGAAATAGTATGAAAGGTTGAGTAGTATTGTAAAATATAGACAGATACAAAAAGCACGAATTGAAACTTCAAATCCATAGCCATGGAAATATTTTAGTAAGTAGTTGCTTATTTGTTTACTGTGGGTTTGGGTTTGGGTTTGGGTTTGGGTTTGGGTTTGGGTTTATGACGATGTTCCATAAACGGGCCATATTATTGCATTGAATTTTTTTTGAGATGATAATTGTGAGTGGTAAAACAATAAAAGTTAAAAAGGAGAAAAGTTAATGATTAATAAAATTGGTCAAATTATGCTTTATGTAAAGAACCAAGACGAGGCAGTTGATTTCTGGACGAAAAAAGTGGGCTTTAGTATCGTTGCTGAAGAAAATGGACAAGGAATGAGATGGGTTGAAATTTCTCCCTCTAAGGATTCAGAAACAAGTATCATTTTACACGATAAAGAAGCAATAGCTAAGATGTCTCCAGAATTAAATCTAGGTACTCCATCTTTAATGTTCACAACTGAAAACCTCGATAAATTATATAACGATTTAACAAGTCAGGGTGTTACTGTTGGGGAGATTATGGAAATGCCGACTGGTAGAGTGTTTAACTTTGCTGACAGTGAACAAAGTTATTTTGCAGTTATGGAAAAAAGTAAATAACATTATTATTTCTACAATCGGGCGCGATTATGGAAGAAGCTTATTTGTAGACGCTTAGTTGATCGGAGTGGAAGCCGGCGACTCCGGGAGGATCAGCGAGAGCCGTAACGAAGAACGGCTTTTGCGAGTGAAGCGGAGCGGAAAGGAGCACATCTTTGCATTGACAGGTGAAACACCCTGCGAGCGCAGCGAAGGGGTGTGGTTCACCGCCCGCCCTCCGGAACGCGTCCGGCTGCAACGCAGATCAACGGTTTCAAACCACTGTCCGAACTATGGGTGCTAGTATAGAATAAGGACCATGCCTCAATCAGGCTGATTTCTTTAATCATAACTGATCAAGTCAAAGAAGATAACGGAGTAGAAATCACTAACGACAGTGTAAAAGATGCGGTTATTAATACAGACCGAACAACATTCACAACGGACGTTTTCACCGAGCAAATGCGAGGAAATCCATAGTCGAGCTGGTCATGAAAACGACGCGATTGATACAATCATCCGTCTAACGAGAAATACTACGACAATAAAAAAGCCTACACCTCCATTCTCTGTTTGGTAAAAGAGTGTCGAGGGGTAGGCTATTTACAATCATTTTTGAATTTAGAATGTTTTAGTGTTTACGCTTTACTTCGATTCTATAGCCGTCAGGGTCAGTAACAAAGAAGTAAGAAGGTGTTCCGCCTGCAAGTCCTTTTAATTCTCCTGTTTCATAAGAAGAAGCTTTACAGATTTCATGCATTTTTTCTAAATCATTTACGGTTACACCTAAATGACTGAAACCATTTCCTATAACATATGGTTCTGCATCATAATTATACGTAAGTTCTATTTGTACTGAAGACCCTGGTGAATTTAGATAGATTAAATCAAATTTATTCTCAGGGAATTCTCTGCGACTGGCTACTTCAAAATCAAAAAGCTCCGTATAAAAATCTAAAGTCGCATCAATGTCTCTAACACGTAAACAAATTTCAACGAGCACTTGGTTCATCACTATCATCCTCCATGATTTTATTGACCTAATCTTATCATAGATACTATATCCGTACACTTTATGCGATTGAACAAAGTCAGTTGCCCTAGAAATTATCACGCGCGTTACGTAGTTCGATAAAGTCTTCCAAAGTTTCTGCTTGCAAAAAGAGGTTAATTTCCTTCTCTCTGCCGATTGTTGACGGGAGCGTTGGCTGACCTTTAGCACGCATTTCTTGGACTTCATCCAATGAGTTGGAGATTTTTTTATTATCCGGCTGTATTTCGTATGCAAAACGTAAATTAGTTTCGGTATACTCGTGACCGGCATAAACGTTTATATCATCGTCCAAGTGCTTAAATTTCTGCAACGTTTCATATTGAGCTTCGTAATCGCCCGTAAAGACCCGACCACATCCGGCTGAAAATAAGGCATCCCCGCAAAAGAGGTTTTTCCCCATTAAAAAACTGATATGGCCATGCGTATGACCTCCTGATTCGTAGACCTGGAAAGTTTGACTCATCAAGTTAAAGGAGTCCCCTTCCTTTACCACACTATTCACCAAGTCTTTCGTTTCTTCCGGGCCATAAACGAGAATTTCAGGATGACTCGCTAGAATCTCCCGTACCCCACCAGTATGATCTTCATGCATATGAGTTAAAAGAATGGCCGCCAAACGAAGCTGCTTTTCTTCAAGGTACTCCAGGACAACACTCGCTTTTCCTGGATCCACCACAACGACCTCTGTTTCTTCTTGAATGCACCATATATAATTATCAGAAAAGGCTTTGATTGGATGAATAATCACTTTATGATTCCTCCTCTTTTATATATTTAATTTGCGGTTTGGAGACTTATTCCCCTTGCACCGACAAGTTTTAATTTATCCAGCTATCATAACACAGAGATAATTTATATACATGAAGAAGACAACCTCCTCTGTCTGTAATTCAATACTAATTCCTGTCATTTTGAAAAAAGTTAAGGAAAGTTAAAAATTTTGGTTTTAATTGTTACCTCAATTCCTGTACTTCTTCTACTGGGTTTGATTTACTTCCAATATTTTATGAAAAATAAAAGTCTTCCTCAACACTAGGTTGAGAAAGACTTTTAAGTATGACCAAGAACTCTTACGATTGCTTTAAAAAATCCACTTCGACTTCATTTTTTCGCGGTTCACGCTTAAAGAGATAGCCACCGTTTCTTACGGACATCAGCACTTCCGCCCGCTCACGAATAGCCTCATACGGATCTTGTGCATCCAACACGATAAAGTTCGCAGGCTTCCCTACTTCAATACCATACGCATCGTTTACTCTCATAATGTTCGCACCGTAATACGTGATCAAATCCAACGCCTTATTGATCTCGTCAATATGTGTGTAATGCGCTAAGTGAATCCCATTATCTAAAATATTCATCATATTTCCATTGCCTAACGGATACCAGTAGTCTGCTATGGAATCTTGCGCAAACGCCACATTGTTTCCGTTATTCAACAACTCTTTGACTCGTGTTAAGCCACGACGTGTAGGATAGCTATCTCCCCGTCCTTGTAAATGAGCATTTTCAGTTGGACAAGAAATAAAGTTGATTTGTGATTCTTTAAATAGACCTAACATTTTATTGGCATAGCTATTATCGACTGAACCGAAGCTACATGTATGACTAGCCGTTGTATATTTACCGTAGTCTTTTTCCATAACGAGCGCGTTTAACACTTCTAAGAAACGACTATTTGGATCATCGTTTTCATCACAATGAATATCAATCATCACGTTATGCTTTACGGCCATGTCGACAATACGTCGCAATGACTCCACGCCATGCTCATACGAAATTTCAAAGTGAGGAATCCCCCCTACGACGTCCGCACCCATTTCAAGCGCTTCTTGCATTAAACGCTCTGCCCCTTCATATCTAAAGAATCCTTCTTGAGGAAAAGCTACGAGTTGTAATGTAACGAGGTCTTTCAATTCTTCGCGCAGTGTAACTAACGCTTTCATTCCCGTTAAATTTGGATCTGTAATGTCTACATGTGTACGAATGAATTGAACTCCTTTACTCACTTCTTTTTGAATTCCTTTTATCGCACGTTCACGCACCATTTCTTCAGTCAATGATTTCTTATTATCACTCCAACGCTGAATGCCTTCAAATAATGTTCCGGATACATTTGCATTTCCTTCGCCTAGTCCCGAAAAGATATAATCCAAATGTAAATGAGGGTCCACATAAGGTGGCAATACTAAACGTCCTTGCAGGTCAATTACTTCATCTGCGTTATCTAGATCATTACCTATTGCGGTAAACTGACCATCTTTCACTAAAAACTCATGGGAATCTGGGTCACCGTATATATTCGCATTTATATATTTCTTCATAAAATACATTGCTCCTTTATCCGTTGGTATAGTCATGAGTATAGCAGTTACGAAACAAGAAAAATAATTCTTGCTCTCAACAGCATGTGATCAGCTTATTCTTGTCTGTTTTTAAAATAAAATCCAAACTTTTTGCAGAAGCTGTCCGTCAAAAGAGTAAGACGTGATCGCGACATGTTTAAAATTAAAGAAGGTGAACCTTTTGTCATGACAAAAAATAAAAAAATAGAGCAGGTTGAGCAATTTTTAATTGAAAACCAAAATGCTCATTATCGGCTCGCCTATAGCTATGTGAAAAACAAAGAAAACGCACTGGATATTGTGCAAGACTCGATTTTCAAAGCGTTAAAATCCATTCATCGCTTGGAAGAAATCAAGTATTTAAAGACGTGGTTTTATCGGATACTCGTGAATACTTCCATTGATTTTATTCGCAAACATCAGCGGGTGATGGTGATGGATGATGAAGTTCTAGATGGCTATTTACCACAAACTGAAGATGAACCAACTGATATAGATTTACTAGATGCGCTAGATACACTGCCTCCAGATGAAAAATCGTTAATTATTTTACGTTTCTTCGAGGATTTGAAGATTGACGAAGTGGCAGCCGTCTTAGATGAAAACAGTAATACAGTGAAAACCAGGCTTTACCGGACTTTAAAGAAACTGCGTATAGAAATTGAAAAGGGGGATTTGGAATGAAACGGTTAAACAAACTCAAGAAAGAATATGACGATATTGAAATTCCTCCCGAATTGGACAATTTAGTGAAGGATTCTATCCAAGGTGCAAAAAATGCTAAAAAGAAACGCTCACCCGTGAGAAACTGGTCGATTGGAGTCGCTGCTGCGGCTGCTTTATTCGTTGGCAGTATTAATGCTAGTCCTACTTTCGCCAATTCACTAGCGAACATCCCCGTTCTTGGTTCCATCGTGCAAGTTTTCACGATAGACACCTTAACTCTGGAAGAGGAAACGTATCAGGCAAACATGAAAACGCCGGCAATCGATGGTTTAGAAAACGAAGGATTGCAAACTGCGCTAAATGAAAAATATATCGAAGAAAACAAAGCGCTCTTTACGAAATTTGAGGAAGAGATCGCCAGACTAGAAGAGGCAGGTAGCGGTCATTTAGGTATGGATTCAGGTTATGAAGTAAAAACCGACACAGAACAAATTTTATCTATTGCGCGTTACGAAACCACTACGGCGGGATCTTCTTCCACTGAAATGCAATACGACACGATTGATAAACAACATAATATTCTTCTTACATTACCAAGTCTCTTTAAAGACGATTCCTATGTCGAGATCATTACTACCTATATTAAACAAGAGATGAAGCGACAAATGGAAGAGGATGAAAACACTGCGTATTTAGCTATCGAAGGAGCGGACATTGAGTTCAGTTCAATTCAAGCAAATCAAGACTTCTATATTACTGCGGATCATACACTCGTCATTTCTTTTGATCAGTATGAAGTAGCACCGGGTTATATGGGGGTCGTCACATTTGAGATTCCTTCACATATTTTACAGGATGCCCTAGTCGGGGACACATATATTCAGTAAGTTATTTAACAGCAGCAGATGATGGATTTCGTCTGCTGTTCTTCCTATAGATAAAGGTGTTTCTATACATACATAAGGTCATAAACGGTCTATTCAACACAAAATGATAGGAGATGTAAATTTTATGAATACGCTACATCAACAAGTCGGAAAGAAAAGAAGAAAGCTGAAGAAAAGATATTTTCTGCTTCTGATTTTTCTTCTCGTTCTATCGGGTACTGTTCTTTTTGTTGGGACGTCCTACTCTTTCCGTGAAGTACCTAGTACACCGGATCAACCTGTAACCAAACCAGCACCAACTGAAACACCACCATCAACTGATCAGCCAGAACCTATTACACCGCCAGAAGAATCTAGTCCTGAACCTGAAATTTTCCCTACAATAGAATCCGATGAAACAGAAACACCTACCGAAGAAGAAACAGAGATATCTTCTGAAGGGCCGACAGAAACGCCAGCTGAAGAAAACACGGAGCCACCTGTAGAAGAGGAAAAACCAGAAAAAGTAGTGTATTTAACATTTGATGACGGTCCAAGCAAATGGACTGAGCAGTTTTTAGATGTCTTGGCTGCACATGACGCCAAAGCTACATTCTTCATGCAAGGCAGTAACTTGAAGAAAGAACATCTTCAGGAAAGCGTAAAACGTGCAACACAAGAAGGTCATTATATAGGCGGCCACAGTATGACTCACAATTATCAAGCACTTTATACGAATCAACAGTTTGTACCCGAAATGATTGAAACACTAGATCTAATTCATAAAATCACAGGAACTACTCCTAGTCTAGTTCGCCCTCCTTATGGATCAGCGCCTGGATTGAACGGCGGACAAATACGGAAACAATTAGCTGACGCCCATATTAAAATTTGGGATTGGACAATCGATTCGCATGATTGGGAACTTCCCGGTAATCCTTCTCAGATAGTGCAAAACATCAAACGAGACACTACTTCCGATAAAGAAATCGTATTAATGCATGAAAAATCACAAACTTTAGAAGCACTTCCTGAAGTTTTGAACTTCTTCAAAGACCAAGGATATGTTTTCGGAGTGTACAATGATGCGTCTCACTTTGTCATGAACTTCCAAAATGATGCTGCGCTTTAACACCACGATGTATTAGAATCTACTAATAGATGATAGTGTATGGAGGCTATTTAGTACGTGCAGCTAGCCTCCCCTTTCGTTTCACCATTTCCATTTGAAATGATGCAAACTTTTTACGTATTGTAGATCTTTTATAAACGTATGGGTTGACATCGTAAAGTGAATATTATATGATTACCTTGAATTCGAGATAAAAGGAGAACGTCATGGACAATCAAAATAAAGAAATCTATGAAGAAGATTTGTCTCTAAAGGCATTCATTGTTTTAACTCGTGCATTGCAATCCATTAAAGTGCGTGTGGAAGAAGATATAAAACGCTCAGGATTAAATCCAACAGAGTTTGCCGTTTTAGAATTAGTCTATAGTAAAGGTGATCAACCGATACAAAAAATCGGTGAGCAAGTATTGATTGCTAGCAGTAGTATCACTTACGTTGTAGATAAATTAGAAAAGAAAAACTTAATCAAAAGAAAGCCTTGTCCAAAAGATCGACGTGTCACACATGCGTCCATTACAACGGATGGGACGGAATTGATGAATGAAATCTTCCCTCCTCACAAAAAGGCGATCAAAGAAATTTTTAGCGGACTAGATATACAAGAAAAAGAACAACTAATTACACAGTTAAAAAAATTAGGTTTACATGCACAGAATATGTAATGGTAAATCTAGTTTTTTCACAACTATTCTCTCGAATTGATATTATATCAACTAAATATAAATTACAAAGGGGTTTTATGACATGACAAACGAATTACTAGGCATTCACCACGTAACTGCAATGACAGATAACGCAATGAGAAACTATGAATTTTTCACAAACGTACTCGGCATGCGATTGGTTAAGAAAACGGTAAACCAAGACGATATCCACACGTATCACACATTTTTCGCGGATGATGTCGGTTCGCCAGGGACTGACATGACGTTCTTCGACTTCCCGAACAACCCGAAAGGAACACCGGGAACGAACTCGATTTCTAGAACTGGCCTACGGGTACCTAACGATGCAGCGCTTGAATATTATCTAGAGCGTTTCAAAGAGTTTGGCGTAGAAAACGACGGCATTCAAGAGCTTTTCGGCAAAAAAGTACTACCTTTCCAAGAAGCTGACGGACAAAAATATCAACTGTTCTCTGATGAGAATAATGAAGGCGTAGCACCCGGCACACCTTGGAAAAATGGACCCGTACCTGAAGAGCACGCGATTTATGGTTTAGGACCAATTGAAATCACAGTCAGCTATTTTGAAGATTTCAAGAAAATGCTCACTGAAGTATACGGTATGAAACCGATTCTTGAAGAAGTGAATGTAACGCTGTTTGATGTAGGCGAAGGTGGCAACGGAGGTCAAGTCATTTTACGAAATGATGATACAACACAAGGTAGTCAAGGGTATGGACAGGTTCACCATGTGTCGTTCCGAGTGAAAGATCATGAAGCGATTAAAAACTGGGAAGCAAAGTATGATGCAATGGGTATGCAACATTCGGGTCACGTAGACCGTTTCTACTTTGAAGCACTTTATACACGTGTCGGTCATATTCTGATCGAGCTATCAACAGACGGACCAGGTTTCATGACGGACGAACCTTACGAAACATTGGGAGAAAGCCTATCCCTTCCACCGTTCCTGGAACCAAAACGTGAATATATTGAATCACAGATTCGCCCATTCGATACAACACGTTCATAACAGTTGTAAAGGAGTTTTATAAATGGAAGCTATTAAAAAGATCCACCATATTACAGCTATTGTAGGAGATCCCAATGAAAATCTGAAATTTTACAGAGATGTTTTGGGACTCCGTCTCATAAAGCAAACGGTAAACTTTGAAGATCCAGGCGTCTATCATTTGTACTTTGGGGATCATAATGTAACTCCTGGAACGGTTATTACATTCTTCCCTTGGACAAATCAGAATCAAGGTAGAAAAGGCAGCGGTCAGGTCGGACGGATTGCTTTCAGAATACCAAAAGGAAGCATGGACTATTGGAAAGAGCATTTAACTGCCCAGCGTATTCCCATTGAAATGACACTGCTTTTCGGTCAAGAGACACTCGAGTTCGTTGATGTTCATGGACTCGAGCTCGCACTGGTCGAAGGTGAAATAACTGCAGATCATTACGATATAGTTGATTTTCATGGCGCTGTTTTATTGTCAGAAAATCCCGAAGGCACTAAAGACTTACTTACCGGCCTTATGGGTTTAACTGAACTCAATATAGATGATCAGAATCAACATTTTGAAACAGTAGGCAAGGAAAAGCACCATATTATTACAGCCACTCCCCCGCAACCTGCCGGAAGATTCGGTATTGGTACGGTCCATCACATCGCGTGGTCCTTGCCGCATAAGGAAGCATTGAAAGAGTGGCAGTCTGCACTGGCAGATGAACAATTTAAAGTCACTGAAGTGAAAGACAGAAATTACTTCACCTCGATCTATATTAAAGAAAAAGGACGCGTCATTTTCGAATTTGCAACTGACGGTCCAGGATTCGATGTAGATGAAGATATGAAATCACTTGGTTCCATGCTGAAATTACCGGAACAATACGAACAGAACCGGCAGGAATACGAAAGTCTGCTGCCGAAATTGGAGGTATAGTAGATGAATAAAATGCTCAACTTCTCTCCACAAGATCTAACGGCAAAAGAAAAGAAGAAATTCCTGATTGGTTCAGTTATTCCTAGACCTATCGCATTGGTTTCTACGATGTCCAATTCGGGTATTGTAAATATTGCACCATTCAGTTATTTCAATATCGTCACATATGACCCCCCGATGCTGTCCATCGCTGTACAGCGCGTAGACGGGAAATCGAAAGATACTGCTAGAAATATTTATGAAAATAAAGAAGCCGTAGTCCAGGTTGTCGATACAGATAACGTAGAAGCAGCAAACGCGACTTCCGCACCGCTAGGGCCCGATGAAAGCGAACTGGACGTCTCGAGTTTTACGACAGTAGACTCAAAAGCGATTCAAGTTCCAGGATTGAATGAAACCAAAGTGAGATTTGAAACAGAATTATACGATTCAATGGTCATTTACAATGAAGACAACATCGCAACTACAGATGTTTTATTGCTGAAAGTAAAACACTATCATATAGACGAAACAATCTATCACAACGGCTATATTGACCCGTTGAAACTACAAGCTGTAAGTAGACTAGCCGGTAGCGATTACGCTGAAATAGGTAAGCTATTCACAGTAGAACGCCCCCTTAAATAACCAAAGGAGTTGACGTGTAATGAAATATATTTACAATGAAAATAAAAAAGGTGCACCCGTATTCGTATTGCTCCACGGCACAGGTGGTACGGAAACAGACTTAGTCTCTCTTGCCGAACTACTCAATCCTGAATACAACGTGTTGGGCATTAGAGGAAATGTGCAGGAAAATGGCATGAATAGATTCTTCAAGCGTCATGGTGAAGGTCAGTACGACTGGGAAGATCTTGAGTTCCGAGGCAATGAACTGTATGAATTCATTGAAGAAAAATCAAAAGAATATGATTTCAAAATGGAAGATACGGTGCTAGTCGGATTCTCAAACGGCTCGAACATTGCGATTCAAATGATGCTCAAGCACCCAGAAACACTTAAAAAAGCAGCTTTATTCGCACCGCTGTATCCCGCAGATTTAGAAGAAAAACATGATTTCAGTGATGTGGAAGTATTCCTTTCACTAGGCGAAGGTGATCCGATTGTGCCTGAATCTGAAAGCAAGCGCGTCATCCGTCTCTTTGAAGAAAGAGGCGCAAACGTTACAACGGCTTGGGTTAAAGGACATAGCCTTACACAGGAAGTCGCAATGCAAGCGAAAAACTGGTTGAAGTAAACACATTCTATATACTAAAAATATAAATAGGAGTGATAATAATGGAAATTAAAAAAAGCAATGAGAAATTTTATGTTGGTGACAACCCGGAAGAACCTCTAGCGGAAATGACGATCGTCTTGAATGGTCCAAAGCAATTCATCATTGATCATACAATGGTTAGCGACCAATTAAGAGGCCAAGGCGTTGGCGATATGCTATTAGAAGAAGTAGTGAAATTTGCGCGTGAAAACAATCGTCAAATTATCCCTTTATGTCCTTTCGCTAAAGCGAGACTTGAGAAAAACAGAGCGCAATACGAAGATGTGTTGAAAGCGAAATAATAAGCCGACTGCATTTTCATTACTACGCTATGAAACGATACTACAATGACCAATTTCTATCGAATCCCCTACTCTAAGCTTATATTTTTCAAAAAAGGGTAAGTAATTCCTAGGAGGTGCTATTAGTGGGATTTTATAAAACGCATAAGAATGAAATCATCACCTTACAGCTTGTTTCTCAAATTTTAGGGAAAGTGAAACTAGAATATGCTGCACAGGAACCCCAATGGGCGCACGTAGTTCTCGATATTACACCGCGCGGGTTTACTACAGGGCTACTGAGATATAACGCTCACCACTTTGAAATTGAAGTCGATTTAATTAAAAACGTAATCATTAGTAAAACAGAAAAAGATGACGCGGTAATCAAACTTGAGGACGGAAAGACGATTCGTGACTACTATCAGGAAATCATTCGCACTGCCGATGATCTAGGTATACCATTGTCTATCCATACAACACCTCAGGAAATGGAAACGACGACGCCTTTTGAAGACGACGTTGAACACCATCACTACAACGAAGACGTAGCTAAACAAATTCTTAAGTGGTTCCAATTTGCATGGGATGCCGAGCAACAATTCCTTGCTCCAATCAGACAACGAAAGATTTATCCAGGTCTTTTCTGGGGCACGTTCGACGTGACAGGTATCATTGTGTATAACGAGTTCGAACCTTTCCCAGATGATAGTAGAGTAATTGAACGAGCTGCTTTTGATGAACATATGATCGAGTTTGGCTTTTGGTTGGGTGATGACAAATTTGAACATCCTACCTTCTTCACACTGCCCTATCCGTTTGTCGAAGGCGTGGAATTAAAAACAGATGACTCTTTCCCAGAAGGCAGTTACTTCAGCCCCGATATGGCTGAATACCTGTATGAAATCAAGAGTGATGTCGATCAAGCGGACCCTGCTGAAGTCATTCGCTTCTTGGAAGCTTCATGCAGAAAGTCATTTGAATACTTAGAATGGGAAAATACCCATCACTGCTTCGTAGAGTTAAAAATGGAACCGAATAAAAAACAATAAACACGGTTTATTGTATGAAAACGTTAAATGACTATAGTAAATATAAACAAACCATTATTGGAGGAGATTTTTTATGACAAAAGCAACATGGAACGTAGACACAGCACATAGTACAGTAGGTTTTTCCGTAAGACATATGATGATTTCAAACGTAAAAGGAACATTTAACGAATTCCAAGGAAACATCGAAGCGGATCCAGAAGATTTAACAGGAGCGTCTATCGATTTCACAATTGATGCGAACAGTATTGATACACGTAAAGCCGATCGAGACAATCATCTACGTTCAGCTGACTTTTTCGATGTAGAAAATTACCCGAAATTATCATTCAAAGCAACAAAAATTGAGAAGACTTCTAAAGATACGTACGACTTAACTGGCGACTTCACGATTAGAGACACAACAAAGCCTGTCACGTTCAATGTAAAGTATGAAGGTATGGCTAAAGATCCGATGAGCGGAGACGAAGCTGCTGGATTTACAGGTAAAACAACGATTAACCGTAAAGAATTCGGTTTAACATGGAACGCTGCACTAGAAACTGGCGGCGTTGTCGTGAGTGATGAAGTAAAGATCAATATCGAAATTCAATTACGTAAGTAAGCCATATAAAATTCAGCCTTTTTGAAACGGCTGATAATGTGAAGTATATAGCAAGCCCCTACAGGTAGATTTTATCTTCTACCTGTAGGGGCTTTTCTTTCTATCTATAAAGCTAACTTTTTCTCCATTACGATATGTGGTATACCATCTTCCATGAATACATCGGATGTAGTTTTATATCCGAGTTTAAGATAAAACTCCTCTGCATGCGTTTGACCGTGCAACTTTAGCCGCGCCAGTCCCTTGTCCATTGCAATCTCTTCCAAGCCTTGAACAATTATCTTTCCAATACCTGCACTGCGATGAGAGGCTAGCACACAAATGCGTTCTAACTTCCCTACTCCATCTACTACTCTTACTCTACCTGACGCGATCGCTTGTCCTTCATCTTCTACTACTATATGTTCACATAATTCATTCAACACATCAAATTCATCAAACTCGTCTTCTTCCGGAACCTGTTGTTCTTCGACGAATACCGCTTTTCGTATGTTGAAAGACTTTTGAAGATCTTCTTCTGTACGTATTCTCTTAAAGTTCATCGTGCATCAACTCCTCTTTTTACTTTTCTTCCGTAAATAAGAAACTTCCCCAGACAATCTCTCAGTCTGTGGAAGTTTCTTGTTCTATCTCACATTTCAAAAATACATAGCCATCTTTTTCGATAGTCTCACTCATCTTCACCGGAATGCGTTCCTTGAAAATCGGTCCATCGACTACGACCGTGTGGAATTCCCCTGACTCCCCACAACTATCGATGCCGAGTGCTTCGAGTTCATCCATTAATTCCACCGTGAAACGTCTACCGAGAAATTTAGCAGGCATCATCTTTGTATTCACAACGACCACATAGGCTTCAAAGTCTTCTGCAATGAATTCTTCAAGTAGCTTACGTCGCGGTTCTTCCCAAAGTGGATGATATGCTTCCATACCCACTTTGGCACACATCGACTGTACCCATAGTAAATGATCTTCTAAATCGATGTCCCCAAAAACTGCTTTGTGAATACCATGGGCTTTCGAAACGCGCATAGCATCTATGAATTGCATTTCATAGCCAGCCCAGTCTGCTTTTCGAATCATCAATGGAATATCCATCTGCTTCGCCTGTGCTTGAACGATCTCCAGTGGCAATGCATGTGATTTGGAATGTGGCTGATCTTTCTCGAACATTGTCCACAGCATAGCCGGCGTATTTCCCTCTTGGATTGCGCGATACGTTGCGAGTGCAGAGTCCTTGCCGCCACTCCATGACGTAACGAACTTCACGCCCGTCATTGTCCGTCCGCCCATGAGATGCGTGCATCCACTGTACGTGCCATGCGAATCATGTACGAACGGAATCCAAGCTTAGGCCAGAAATACGACGCCAAATGATTCGCCGTCAGCCAATCGGTCATGACATATTTATAACCCGCATTTTTCATTTGTGTGAAACTGTGATTCGCAATCGATTTGCCGATTCCTTGTCCACGCATCTTTATATTCGTCGTCGCCTGTACAAGCACTGCCGACTCATCCGGTGTGGTCATCGCATGACGTGCGTCTGCCGGTGTGAATAGATGAAAGGCTACAGGTACTTCATCTTGCTCTGCAACCCAGCTACGCGTACCTTCCTTGCCTTCATACGCCGCAAATACATCACGCTCTGCATCCAACGCTTCTTGTGTAATCGGTTTCCATGCTGGCGCTTTCGCCTGATGCAAACTGTTCCACGGCGCCATCTTATGCAATGTTTTTTGCTCGTCTCCTACTAGTTCCTTCATCTTCACGAGACTATTCTCTCCTGGCTGTGCGCGATAGTGTTCCAGTGACAACGCCGCAAAGCGCTGTTCGAAATGAAACGACTGCTCCAGCATTTCAAGAATTAATTCGTCATTACCAACCGGAATATCCATGAGATGTTCAAAATAGCCATTGCGAACCCATTCCGCGCCAGCTTCCGTGTACATCAAACGTGCCAATCTTGGATGCTCATCTTCATGAATGACAAACGATGGATACCCAACATATACCGTACGTCCGCGAGTAGCATCCTGACGATATTCGTATAATAAATAGCCGATGACGTCTTCGTCACGTAACGTCACGAGTCCCCCTGTATACGGTTTCTCCAATTCTTCACGCAAGCGATTCTCAGCTTGCTCGATGTCCTCAAAGCGTTCCTGCAAAAACGGAAAACGCTGTCGTTCATCTGCATGTCTCGCCGCTAATAACGTGGCCATCTTCGGTACATACTGCTCTTCAAATTGTACAAAATGAATCATCAGAATCCCCTCCTGCCTTATTTAACTAAATTATACCACAACTGTTTAGCTTGCCAATGAAATGAATGGATGGGAGGTGTTTTTGGGGATAGGTGGGTTATTGGTATAGAGCGGATGTGGAGATATATAGAGCGTTTAACCTTGATGTTTGAGCGGGGGCGGAGCTTGATTGAGCGTTCAACCTCGAACTATGAGCGGGACCGTAGCTTGATAGAGCGTTCAACCTCGAACTATGAGCGGGACCGTAGCCGGATAGAGCGTTCAACCCCGAACTTTGAGCGGGACCGTAGCCGGATAGAGCATTCAACCTCGAACTTTGAGCGGGACCGTAGCCGGATAGAGCGTTCAACCTAGAAGTTTGAGCGGAGGCGGAGCTTGATTGAGCGTTCAACCTAGAACTTTGAGCGGGACCGGAGCCGGATAGAGCGTTCAACCTCGAACTTTGAGCGGGACCGGAGCTTGATTGAGCGTTCAACCTCGAACTTTGAGCGGGACCGTAGCTTGATAGAGCGTTCAACCCCGAACTTTGAGCGGAGGCGGAGCTTGATAGAGCGTTCAACCTCGAACTATGAGCGGGACCGTGGCTTGATAGAGCGTTCAACCTCGAACTTTGAGCGGGACCGGAGCTTGATAGAGCGTTCAACCCCGAACTATGAGCGGGACCGGAGCCGGATAGAGCGTTCAACCTCGAACTATGAGCAGGACTGTAGCTTGATTGAGCGTTCAACCTCGAACTATGAGCGAGGGCGAGCATACATAGAGCACTGATCCTTAAACTTTGACCGCAAATACGTCAATATTGAGCCAAAACACAAAAAACTGCAGACCCACTCATTAAAAGAGTGAATCTGCAGCTTATAAAATCAACCACTCAAGCAGGCATTGGAGTATCTGTAGGTTTTGCATAGTCTCCGTTACCGTATTCCGTGTCAATTGCGTCACGGATTTCTTTCATGGACTTGCCGTCTTGCTTCATTTGTACGGATTTCACTGCGATCTCCAGGCAAACTAGGCAACGCGTGCCATGGTCGTCCCAGACAACGGAGCCGTCTTCGCGTATTTCATCCAAGAAACAATTCATATTGCTCTTGTGCCCGGCACTATCTCCGCAGCCACAATAGCAAGGCATGTATTCCAAAACGTCCGTTGCGTTGCCCGCCACTTGATAGACCATGCGCATATCTTCTGGCTTATCCTCTAAGAATGAAGGCAGGATATCCGCTGATGCGGTCACTTCCTGCAAGTCGCCGTTTGGCAAATGTTCTGCGTGGTCATGTCCTGCTTCTACCCGCGCATCTGTCGGATCAACTTCAGCAGGCTTTTCTGTAGCGCCGTTTCCGCATGCCGCAAGCGCTAAAGTCAGCGCCGTCAGTCCTGCCAGTACCTTCTTTTTCATGTATATTCCTGACTCCTTTGTATAGAGGTTATGCCTTTAGTATACAAGGTTTGCGGGAAAAACAAGCGTACAAATTCATGACAATTATGAGTTGCCCGTCATCTTGCTTGGGTCTACATATTCGTCAAATTGCGCTTCTGTCAATAAACCAGTAGAAAGTGCTGCTTCTTTCAGCGTTGTACCTTCTGTATGAGCTTTCTTCGCAATCTTCGCCGCATTTTCATAGCCGATATGTGGATTCAATGCTGTAACGAGCATCAAAGAGTTCTTCACTTTATTGTCGATTTCTTCACGGTTCGGTTCAATTCCTACCGCACAGTTATCGTTAAAGCTAATCATACCGTCAGCAAGTAATTTCGCTGATTGTAGGAAGTTGTAGATAATAACTGGTTTGAAGACGTTCAATTCGAAGTTCCCCTGGCTCGCAGAAAAACCGATTGTCGCGTCGTTACCCATTACTTGTGCCACAACCATCGTCAATGCTTCACTTTGCGTCGGGTTTACTTTACCTGGCATGATCGAGCTGCCCGGTTCGTTTTCCGGAATCGTAATTTCACCGATACCTGAACGTGGACCACTTGCCAACCAACGTACGTCATTCGCTACTTTCATCAAGTCCGCAGCCAATGCTTTCAGTGCGCCATGTGTATAGACGACTTCATCATAGCTCGTCAATGCGTGGAATTTATTTTGCGCAGATGTAAACTCAATGCCTACAGATTTTGAAATCTCTTCTGCAACTTTATCGCCGAATCCAGCCGGTGCGTTAAGTCCTGTACCAACTGCTGTACCGCCGATTGCGAGTTCTTTCATTGTCTGGACACTAGTTTCTAGCATGCTGTGCGTTTTCTCTAGCATTCTGTGCCATCCACTGATTTCTTGTCCTAACGTCAATGGCGTCGCGTCTTGCAAGTGCGTACGTCCAATTTTGATGATATCCGCGAAGTCTTTGGATTTCTTCTGAAGTGTTGCTGCTAATTTATCAATTGCCGGCAATACTTCACGCTCTACCGCAATTACACCTGCTACGTGTAGCGCTGTTGGGAATGTATCGTTGGAGCTTTGTGATTTGTTGACATCGTCGTTCGGGTGTAGGCGTTCTTCCTCGCCCCATTCCTCAAGCAACTGGTTACCTCGGTTAGCGAGTACTTCGTTCATGTTCATGTTCGACTGCGTACCGCTTCCTGTTTGCCAAACGACTAACGGGAAGTGCTCGTCCCATTTGCCTTCGATAACCTCTTCTGCTGCTGCTTTAATAGCTTTCATTTTGACTTCGGATAGATTTCCGAATGAATGACTTGCGATCGCTGCTGATTTTTTCAAATGGGCAAAGGCTTGGATTACACCAAGCGGAATGCGTTCCCCGCCGATTTTAAAGTTGTGCTTACTGCGCTGTGTCTGCGCTCCCCATAACTTATCTGCTGGTACTTGTATTTCTCCGAACGTGTCATGCTCAATACGATATTCCATCTTTACATCCACCTCTCAAAATAATAATCAGACTCTCTATCTCTATCATGCCCTATTTTCGCGCAAATTTGAATTAAAAAGGATTGAGAGTGGGAGTTATCTAGTGTGTACGATCGGATGGAAGCTCCGGCTGGCGGACGCTTTTCTAGAGGGCTCACCGCGAGTCCTCTAGAAAATCCCCCCTCCGAAGCGCCAACCCCAACAGTCTCTCTCCTTAAATCTCTTGCAGACGATACGCCTTCCGAACCACTGTAAAGTAGATCACCAACGCCGCGGTACTGCATGTCAATACGATAATACTAAGCGGCCAAGCCGAACTGTCTCCTGCGAGTCCTACTAGCGGCGAAACGATTGCACCGCCGATGAAAGGCAATAGCCCGAGAAACGCCGATGCGCTTCCTGCTGACTTACCTTGACTCTGCATCGCTAGCGAAAACGCTGCCGGCGACACTAAACCAACGCTCGATACCATAAAGAATAATGCCGTCGCAATTACGGCAAGTGGCCATTCATTCCAAACCGTCAATAGAAGTAAAATGCTAGCCGTGAATGAAAGTAACACACCCGCGCGCAGGAACTTCAACTCGTGAATTTTGCCCGAAAGTCGACCCGTCACTTGCGCTGCCGTAATAATCCCGACACCGTTCATCGCAAAGAACAACGAAAACTGTTGCGCTGTGACGTTATAAATATTCTGCAAAACAAACGGAGATCCTGCAATGTATGCGAACATACCCGACATGATCAAGCCTTGCGTCAACGCGATGCCTAAAAACCACTTATCCTTTAGTAGACCACTAAACGTCTTGACGACTGCCAGCATTCCACTCTCCGCACGCGCTTCAACCGGCAATGTATCCGGCAAGAAAAATGCTGTGGATAAAAACATTAATAAACCGATCACTCCAAGTAAGAGAAATACCGTATGCCACGAAGAGTAATTCAGCACGACTCCGCCAATTATCGGTGAAAGTATCGGTGCTGATCCACTGACGATCGACAGCATGGCCATGAATTTAGTTAATTCATTTCCTACATATAAGTCACGTGCGCAAGCTCTCGCGATGACAATGCCCGCAGCGCCTGTCATACCTTGGACGAAACGTAATGCAACGAAAATCCAGATATTCGGACTAAACGCACATAGAACAGAAGCGATTGCATACACGCTGAGCGTAATGACGAGCGGCTTCCGTCTGCCATAAATATCACTTAACGGTCCGAATATGAGCTGCCCTGCACCTAAGCCGATCAAACAGGCTGTCAAACTTAATTGAACTAGTGACGTTGAAGCATTTAAATCCTCCGCCACAATCGGCAATCCTGGCAAATACATATCCATCGATAGCGGACCGAATGCGGACAGTGAGCCGAGCAATACTACGAGCCAAACAGTTGGCATAGCAATCTTTTTTTGTAATGAAGTATTCATATGTACATAACCCTTTTCTTTTATAGAATTCATTTAGTATAACAAAAGCACTTGCATTTGGTTACTTTTATACTATATGGACAATACAGCTCCACCTACCGCACCGACTAGCACGACGATCCATGGAGGCATCTTCCAAAAGGTTAGCATACTGAATAAAATGGCCGCCAATGCGAAGTCCTCTGCACGCAAAATTGAGCTTGTCCAAATTGGATTATATAATGCCGAGAGTAAAATTCCAATTACTGCGGCGTTGACACCCATGACCGCTCCTTTGATTTTCGGATGATTGCGCAAAATGTCCCAAAAAGGCAGTGCTCCGATGATCAATAGAAAGGCAGGCAAGAAAATCGCAACGGTCGCGAATAATCCACCTTGCCAACCGTTCATCACGGCACCGAGATAGGCAGCAAACGTAAACAATGGTCCCGGAACGGCTTGTGTCGCGCCGTAACCCGCTAGGAATGACTCGTTTCCGATCCATCCCGCTGGCACTAATTCCTGTTCCAATAAAGGCAAGACGACGTGTCCTCCTCCGAATACGAGCGCGCCCGATCGATAAAAGCTATCGAATAACGCGATCCAGTAAGATCCCGTCAGTTCTCGAAGCAATGGCAATATACCAAGCAAAGTAAAGAACAGTGTTAAACAAATGATTCCTGTTTTCTTCGATATGAGGAATTTGGATGAACTAGCATCTGACGAATCGTGAACTTTGAACAGCCATAACCCTACTAACCCCGCTACTATAATCACACCGACTTGTGTGAAAGCCGCTTGCCATAAAAGAGTAACAACGAGCGCTAGTAATGCGATGGCCTTACGCTTAACATCCGGTGTTAAATTCTTCGCCATTCCGAGGACCGCATGGGCAACAATCGCTACAGCCACGATCTTCAATCCATGCAACCAGCCGGCCTCACTAACATCTGAACCTGCGAGAAGCGTAGCAAACAAGATTAATGCCACTACAGACGGCATCGTGAAACCTAGAAAGGAAACTAGCCCCCCTACTACTCCTGCACGTGCCACACCCATTCCAATCCCTACCTGACTGCTTGCCGGGCCTGGAAGGAATTGCGCTAACGCTACTAAATCCGCATACCCTTTTTCATCCATCCACTTCCGTTTCCGGACATACTCTTCATGAAAATAACCTAAATGCGCGGTTGGCCCACCGAATGAGGTCAGTCCTAGTTTAAGAGAGACGATAAATAGTTCTACTAGCCTTTTTACGGAAGCAGCTGTGTGATTCTTCATTTCGATCCCCTTTCCACTTACACAATGCTTTATTGCCGATCATCTCATGCATCCATGTATTTTCAACAGATTATGGAGAACTTTACGATAACTTAACAATCGCCGGACAAATTACGGACTAAAAAAAGCCTCGCAACTATCGCTCAAATTCTACATCGTTCGCTATCTTTTTTCGCACGGTTTTTGTATGATGTAATAACTATCGATGTCAACAATAGATGGAGGAATTTAGATGCTAGGTCCACGTAAACCCGATCCGTTTTTCACAGCGTTATTGGACATCGCCAAGCATGTGCAGGAATCTATGCACTATGCGAACGATTTCAAAGTCGATTCTGTCTCTGATTTGAAAGATGTGAGCATTCGAATGAAAGAATATGAAACAGCTGGTGATACGTTAATTCATGAATTAATCACGAAATTGAATACATCGTTCATGACACCAATTGAACGGGAAGATATTTTGAATATCGCGATTGCAATGGATGATATCCTCGACGGTATGGAGCATTTTCTTGCTAATCTTGAGATGTTTTCTCTCATTGAAATCGATGAATACATGCAGAAGTTCATGATCAACATTATGAAAAGTTCAGATGAGATCGTTTTGGCGATGGAATTGCTGACGAAGAAAAAGTTAGTCGAAATGCGTACGCATGCCGTGCAAATCAAAGAGTACGAACGAATTTGCGACGAAGTGTTGCGGACTTCCATTAAGCAAATGTTCATTCGTGAAAAAGATCCAATTCGCATCATTCAATTGAAAGATCTATATGAACTACTTGAAGATACCGCAGATTTCTGTCAAGACGTAGCAAATAATATCGAAACAATCATTATGCGCAACGCGTAAGGAGTCCTAAGCGATGGATACGATTCTCATACTAACCATTCTCGTCGTGGTATTTGCCTTGGCATTCGACTTCATCAATGGTTTCCACGATACAGCCAACGCGATCGCTACTTCGGTATCGACTCGCGCATTGAAACCACGGACTGCGATTATGCTTGCCGCCACGATGAACTTCGTTGGTGCGCTGACATTCACAGGCGTAGCAAAAACCATTACGAAAGATATTGTCGATCCGTTCTTATTAGAAAATGGTTCTCTCGTTATTTTGGCAGCACTCGTTTCCGCGATTATCTGGAACTTGGTCACGTGGTATTTTGGAATTCCTTCTAGCTCGTCGCATGCACTGATCGGCTCTATTGCCGGCTCAGCGATTGCGGCAGCCGGATTCGGCATTTTAAATTACAGCGGCTTCATTAAAATCATTCAGGCGCTGTTGCTATCTCCTATCATTGCACTCGTCGGCGGATTTCTTGTCATGACCCTATTACGTACGGTATTAAAAAATCGTAATTTATTTAAAGCCAACCGTCGGATTCGTTACATGCAAATCGGTACGGCAGCAATTCAATCGTTCACGCACGGTACGAATGATGCGCAAAAGGCGATGGGAATTATTACGATGGCGTTGATCGCAGCAGAATTGCAGACAACCGATGATATCCAATTATGGGTACGGATTGCGGCGGCGACGGCGATGGGAATCGGGACGTCAATCGGCGGATATAAGATAATCAAGACCGTTGGCGGCAAGATTATGAAAATCCGACCGATTCACGGGATTGCGTCTGATTTGAACTCCGCAGTCATTATTTTCAGCGCTACCCTCCTTCATTTACCTGTCAGCACGACGCACGTTATCTCTTCTTCTATTATGGGAGTCGGTTCAGCGCAACGCTTAAAAGGGGTGAAATGGGGAGTTGCACAGAAGATCGTTTTGACGTGGATTATCACGATGCCAATCTCTGCTTTAATGGCTGCAGTCGTCTATAAAATATTCACACTTTTCCTATAACTGCCTAAGAATCCAAGCGACCATTCTCTTCAACTAATCATTCTACTTGCTTTATCTGCCTTTTCTTGTTATGATAAAGAAGAATTATTTTTGTTCGACGTTGGTCTACGATTTATCTCGACCGTTTTTTAGAAATTGAGCAAGGATAGTAATACAATGTGTACACGAGTGTGCACGAGGAGGAAACAAACATGGAACAAGGTAAAGTAAAATGGTTTAACGCAGAAAAAGGTTATGGCTTCATCGAACGTGAAGATGGCGACGACGTATTCGTACACTTCTCAGCTATTCAAGGTGACGGATTCAAAACTCTTGAAGAAGGTCAAGACGTGTCTTTCGAGATCGAACAAGGACAACGCGGACTTCAAGCTACTAACGTAACTAAAAACTAATTTAACTATACAAACCACTTCCTTTTAGGAAGTGGTTTTTTTGTGCATTTCTTTCCATATTTGCGTAACACTTCTCTATATTTCCTTGTTATGATAAGCATAGATATGAGATGAATGAATTTTATGCATTGAGTGAGGAGGAATGACGTTGCAACGTTTCGGGAAGTTTGTAACCCAATCATATAAATGGATTTTCACGTTTTGGATTTTACTATTTGGGGTGATGACGTATTTCGCCATCCAATTGCCCGGCCTACTTGCTGGAGACGGCTTCCGTGTAGACGGTGAGCACGAACAAGTGATGAAGATTATCTCGGAAGACTTCGGCTTACCTGCAGAGTCTTTGTTTTTAGTTTTTGACGGAAAAACTGACGCAGAAATCGATACTTCACTTGATCAGCTGGAGAAGCTCGGTGTCATGTCGGATATCGTATCCCCTCTAGCTGAAAAAGCGCAGTATACGAAAGACTTATCCTATGCCTTGTTGCAATTTGATACGGCGCCTGATGATATGCCGCAAGTCGTGGAAGATATCCGCGGTGAAATCGATGGTCAACCAGGCGTGACGCTCACTGGCGGAGGAGCATTTGAACACGACGTCAACCAGGCTAGTCAACGCGATTTGATGACAGCTGAAGCAATTGGTTTGCCGATTGCGATTATTGTGTTGCTGTTTGCGTTTGGCACCATCGTGGCTTCATTCGTTCCATTGATCGTCGGCATTGGCACGGTCGTCTCTACTCTCGGCATTTTAGCATTGCTCGGCAATACGGTGGACCTTTCCATTTTCGTACTGAATATCGTACCGATGCTCGGTCTCGCCCTCTCGATCGACTTCGCGTTATTATTCATTAGTCGCTATCGGGAAGAGCTGACTAAACGCAGCGTGACAGAGTCTATCATCATGACGATTCGCACTGCTGGTCGTTCGATTATTTTCTCTGCTGTTTGTGTGTTCATTGGACTCGGTGCAATGCTTCTTATCCAAGTAGATATTTTCATGAATATCGCACTCGGAGGGATGATTGTCGTCGGGATGGCGGTCGTTTCTTCCCTTACTCTTCTGCCTTCCGTTCTGCTGATGCTCGGTGATCGCATCCATAAAGGACGTTTGCTAAAAGAGCGTGGCGAAGATGCGAACGGTTGGAGAAAGTTTGCGCATTATGTAATTAAGCGCCCCGTTACGATTGCGATCGTAGCATTTGTGTTACTTGCCATTGCTGTAATTCCAGTAAAAAATATGGAATTAACGATCCCGCAGATTGATTCACTACCGGAAACCTTTGATACTCGTGTAGCTTTTGAACAGATGCAAGATACATTTGGTTTAGGCGACGAGAGCACTGTTTTCTTGATCGCAGAGCGTGACGGTAGTTGGAAGACGACGGAAGGTCTTCACGACATGTTAACGTTACAAGATCAGTTGACGGACGATGCTTTGGTCAAAGATATTTCGACGGCCTTTACGATCAGCGGAATTGATAATGTTGCGCAATGGGAGCAAACGCTTCGTATTCCGCAAATGTACGACCAGCTCAATCCGGTATTGAAGAAATTCACAGACAGCGGTAACCGCTTGTTCATTCCCGTGACATTACAGGCTGCCGGCAGTTCCAATGAAGCACAAGACTGGATCCGCGATTGGTCAGAGAAAGATACCGGTTTTAACATTTTGCTTGGCGGTGAACCGCGGTTTAACCAGGAAATCTTCGATGAAATAGCGGATCACATCGTATACGTATTGCTCATTATCATCGTCTCTACCTTCTTCATCTTGATGTTCGCATTCCGTTCATTGATCATTCCAGTGAAGGCGATTCTGATGAATATTCTCGGATTATCCGCAACATTCGGCATTCTCGTCTATATATTCCAGTATGGCCACTTCGGATTAAATCCAGGTACCGTAGCGCTCATCATTCCAGTCATCGTCTTCAGTCTCGTGTTTGGCTTGAGCATGGACTATGAAGTATTCTTAATCTCGCGCATGCAAGAAGAGTTCGCGCAGTCGTTCGATAATGATAAATCTACAGTCGAAGGACTGGCCACGACGAGTAAAGTCATCACGTCTGCCGCGCTGATTATGATCGTTCTAACAGGCGCCTTTGCGTTTACAGACGTCATGCCCGTGAAGCAAATCGGCGTCGGGATTGCAGTCGCAGTGGCGATCGATGCGACGATTATCAGACTGTTGCTAGTTCCGAGCTTAATGAAACTGTTTGGCAAATGGAACTGGTGGTTGCCGTTTGGTAAAGGCTTGTATCGTTCGAATAGCCAGAAATATAGTGTGAAAAAATAAAAAGTGCCTGTTGAGAATCGTATATTCTCAACAGGCTCTTCTTCTTTTATTGCCAACCAAATGTGCCGATTTCGGTATACGACTGGTTGTCCAATGATTGATGATTTTTTTGTGTAGGATTATTTTTGAAGGTAGTCTGAACCATTAATACGACGCCCACTACCGCCACAATCAACACGACAATCAGCCAAATCGCAACTGTTTTACCCTTCATTCGATATCACTCCTGTAGCTGTTATTTCGTTTTGACGGAAAAGCCTTCTTCTTTCAAATAACTTGCCGCCTCACCGTAATCTCCGAAGCCTTCTTCCAAGTTTACTTCATGGTAAATATTAAAGAAGCCATCTTCTTCAAGAAGTGTCAGCATCTGACCATTGGAATTCTGCCATGTTTCTGCGATCGTTTCAGGTTCCTCTACTTCTGTCGCCAATCCTTCAATTGCCGCACGAATCACTGCACGGAATTCATCCGCAGAGTATTCGCGTACATTGACTAGACCGCGGTCATCTGCCTCATAGCCTTTCACATCTGCTACGTAAACAAATGCGTTACCGTTCGGGTGCAAATGCTGCACGACTACCGTTTTATCGTATAAAGACTCTTCATAATGATAGTTCAAGCGCTTCATAGACACTTCTTTCTTCACTAACTCCGGGAACTCTTCTATAATCTGTTGTTTTTCTTCAAATGTTAACATATTTTTTCCTTCTTTCTCTTGATATTCAGTGTTCATCTTGTTCGCCATTCCGTAATCAGGACAAGCAATATAACGACTGCAATTGCGACTATATAAAACCAGGAAGGTACACTGCTCACACCACCGAACATGCCATCCACTCCTTCCAAACTTCCATTCTTTTTTTAGTATACCCTTTTTCCTGCTACTCTGGAGGATAATTTTCAACATTTCATAGTTACCACTGTATTGCTGAGGGGGAAACAGAGTATAATGTGATGGAGGAGTGGGTTTCTTATGATAAAACGCCTGTTTCAGTTACTCTTTCTCGCCGTACTACTCTACGCTTTCAAGCCCTTATGGGAAGGCCCGGTATCAGAACACGTGGATTTATCGTTTCTCGATCCGCTTGATGCCAAAGTAGAAACTGTGCTGAACGAGGAAGTAGTTGGATCTGCGCTTGACTATACAAAAGAATCGATTGTCGATTTAATTACATTCATTTCCGAAAAAGCAAACGGAAGCAGTCCCCCAGAGGAAGTTGCCCAACCTGTGCTCGATGCGCCGGCAACAGGTATTATTTCTATTCACAATATCGAAATCGGTACAACCGAAGCACAAGTGAAGGAAAAGCTCGGAGACCCTACGCGGAAATCCGTTAATGAATACGGCACAGAATGGCTGACGTTCCATGATAACTATCAGAACTTTGTCATGCTGTCATACGATATTAAACGTCGCGTCAATGCGATTTATACAAATGATCGCCTGATTGCTTCATCTATCGGTATCGAATACGGCGTGCCAAAAGCAGAAGTACGTCAAGGACTCGGCGAACCAATCTCTGAAATCCGTAAAGGGGCAAACATTTATAAGTTGCAAAACGATGAGGGCATGGACATCTTTCATTCAGATGGACTCTATATGTATGTTTTTTATGATCTGCATAATGAAAATACCGTAACCGCAGTACAATTAATCTCGGATTCGCTAGAGCAAAGAAAGTCCGCGCTCTACGCCCCTCAAAACGATGCGATGCGCCAAGGCTTTGAGATGCAATTATTTGATTTGACGAACGCGGCAAGAGTTCGCCACGGTCGTTCCATTTTAACATGGGATGAACTCGCATCTGAAACGGCACGTCTACATAGTACCGATATGGCAGTGCAAGATTACTTCAGCCATGAAAACTTACAAGGCGAGTCCCCTTTCGATCGCATGAAAAAACAAGGCGTCCAATTCGTCAGTGCCGGTGAAAATCTAGCATATGGTCAATCCAGCAGTATCTTTGCACACGAAGGGCTAATGAATTCAAAAGGCCACCGAGAAAACATATTAATCCGCGACTATCAGTTCCTTGGGATCGGTGTAGATTTCAACGACAAAGAACAGCCATTTTATACGGAAAACTTCTTCGCTAAGTAAGGGAATTTCCTTTCATTACGGCTAGTTATCCAGTAAAATAAAGAGAAGGGCATGGGTAGATCCAAGACCTTCACTACAGCATTAAAGGAGATTATCAATTGAAAAAATTTGCTGCATTTTTCCTCGCTGCGACATTGATTTTGTCGCCAATCGGGAACATCATCTTCCAAGATGAAATTACTGCCGAAGCACGTGGCTATAAGTCTGGTAAGAAGAGCTTCAGTACACCTAACCGTGTACAACCGAACAAAGCAGAAAAGAAACAAGATACCAATCAAAGTAACGATAAAGCAACAGCAGGTAAGACAGCTAAGAAGCCAGGCGGTATGGGTGGCGGCTTAATGAAAGGTCTATTCGTTGGTGGACTGGCAGGTCTATTATTCGGCAGCTTGTTTGCGAATATGGGTATGCTTGGATCCATTATGGGCTTGCTCATTAACGTGTTAGCGATTGTCTTCATCATTTACATGGTTCGGAAGATTTTCGCGATCTTCAAAGAGAAAGAGCGTAAACGCAATGAGGACATGAATCAATGGAACAACAGATAATTTACGAACAGGACGTAGTAAATGCAGTATGTGTATTGATTGCAAAAGAGTCACGTGCAATGCCAGACGACGTGGAAGTCGAACTTGCTTACGATGACGACACTGGGTTTTCAGCAGATGCCGAGCTAAACGGCAAGATGCATCATTTGGATACCTCCCGTCTAGTCGAAGCGCTTCGCCTTTGGATCGAGCAGTATCTCGATCAGGATCCGATGGCAGCAGGCATTCAGCTAAAGCTGGATGATGAAGAAGGGATTATCGCGATTGTTCGATAATCAACAGGACGCCCCTTTCCGGGAGGGCGTTCTTTTTTTCGTGTTCAATAGTTTTTCAATAGTTTAATGGAGAGGCTGGCAGTGGTGTTGGGGGTGGGGAATGGTGCTTCGGAGGGGACGCTTTCCGGAGGGCGGGCGGTGAACCACACCCCTTCGCTTCGCTCGCTGGGTGTTTCACCTGTCCCACTGATCCTCCAGGAGTCGCCCCTCCTACGCACCAATCCCTTACAGTGTGGGTGGGTGATACTTTTCGTTGCGCATTAAAGTAAGTGTTGTAATACACTTTTGAACTTCAGTACTTGAATTAAAATAAGTTAAGACAAAACAATAATTCACACACTATCGACAGTAAGTGTTCTTAGTCCTTCCACTATAAAAGTAGGTTGGAAGCGGAAGTTGGGGGCGAAGTGCAAAGATGTGCTCATAACGCTGCGCTTTTACTCGCAAAAGCCGTTCTTCGTTACGGCTCTTCCCGATGGATCAGCCCGATCAGGTGAGACAACCAATAGGGAGCTCGCGACCTGGTTGGCTCACCGCGGGCCCATGGAAAAGCGTCCGCCAACTGGAGCTTCCATCCCACGTACTCACTAAGTAACTCACTCTTTCCAAGCACGTGCACTTGCACTTGCACTTGCACTTGCACTTGCACTTGCACTTGTACTTGCACTTGCACTTGCACTTGCACTTGCACTTGCACTTGTACTTGTACTTGCACTTGTACTTGTACTTGTACTTGTACTTGTACTTGTACTTGCACTTAAACAAGTCGAAACAACACAAAAAAAGATGCCCCAAAACTCCGGGACATCCTACTTTATTACTTCATATTCTCAGATGTAATCTCAGCACAAGCAAATGGCGTTCCTGAATCACCAGCTGGATCCGTTACGTTATCATCCGGACCTTCATGGATAACCAAAGCTGTTCCGTCTTCATCAATTAATGAATTGTCTTTTCCGGACTCAAGCGTAACTGCATCTGTCGTTACAGTAACTTTTGCATTCCCTTCTTCATCCGCCACAAGATTCTCCAAGTCTCCTGCATGGTGTCCTTCCGGATTCTCTAACCCGTGTTTTTTATCCGTTGGGTTAAAGTGACCGCCAGCCGACTCTTTAAAGTCCGGCGCTGTACAGACGCCCGTTTCATGGAAGTGCATCCCGTGTTCACCTGGCTCAAGCCCCATTACGTCAATGTCCATCGCTACGCCAGACGGTCCTTGCGTTAGCGTTACAGAACCGATTTTTTCTCCGTCAACATTCATAACCGGCGCCATCACTTCAGGCTCCGCTGTTCCCTCTTCTTCCACGACTGGATCACCGCTGCCGTTCACCGGTTCTTTTTCTTCATCCGCCGCGCCACCGCAAGCTGCCATCAATAATGCCGAGCCCAATACAATACTAGGTAGTTTCCACATAATTAAATTCCTCCTCGTGTAAGTTATGTACATTACTGCTCATTACCGCTTGGATAATGAACTCATAGTGTGTAGTGTACCCTATTTAACGCAATTCTAACATGTAAACGGGATTTTATGAGCGGAGCATGTGCTGGATAGAGCGGATAATTTGTGACATTGAGCGGACGCCGCCATGCAATGAGCGGTTAACGACTGACTTTGAGCAGATTTAGCATTGCATAGAGCGCTTAAACACTAACTTTGAGCGGATCTAGGGTCGCATTGAGCGATTCAAGGGATGACTTTGCACGGATCCATTGGTTACCTCCTGACCTTGAGCAGCCATAGATAGAAAGCATCGCATTGAGCGCTCCCCCCCATGACATAGAGCGGAGCCAAGACTACATTGAGCATTTATAAGGACTGATAGAGCACTCGCCCAGAAACTAAGAGCGGATAAGCCACAATATAGAGCACTCAGCCAAATTAATGAGCGGCCCTCCTTCTTACCCCTTCCTTCATTCCACACAAAAAAATACACTCCAAGGAATTACCCTCAGAGTGCTCACTAACCATAGTACATTCCACAACACTTAATCTTCAATTAACGGATACACACCGTTCTCATCATGCGTCTCCGTTCCAACGACTGGCGGGTTAAAGACACAAATCAAGCGCATGTCTTCTTTTCCACCGCGCAAATAATGCTCGTCGTGTTCATTCAACGCATACATCGTACCATCTTTGATCGGATAGACTTTACCGTCTGCGATCGTTTCAATTTCTCCATCGCCTGCTACACAGTAGACAGCTTCTAGGTGGTTTTGGTAATGGATATGTGTCTCAGTTCCAGCATAAATAATCGTTTCGTGGAACGAGAAGCCCATATTGTCTTTCTTTAGCAAGAAACGTCGGCTTGCCCACGTTTCCGCTTTTGTTTCATTTTCGCTACCAATAATTTCATCTACTGTACGTACTATCACTGAACATTCTCTCCCTTAGTTTTTAACAATTTCTTCAATCGCTTCTTCTAGAATATCAAAGCCTTGATCGATACCTTCTTCATCCATAATCAATGAACCGAGGAATTTAACGACTTCGCCTTCAGGTCCAGACGTTTCAATGATCAAGCCTTTTTCAAATGCTTTTGCACAGATTTTATCCGCATAGTCTTCCTTGCCTTCACCACAGACGATTCCTTGCATGAAGCCGCGGCCACGTGTTGTAGCTTTCAACTGTGGATAGTCTTCGACGATGGTTTCCATACGCTTCGTGATGAGCTTAGATTTTTCTTGTACCGATTTAGCGAATTCATCTGTTTCCCAGTACGATAAAGCTTCAGTCGCTGTCAAAATCGCCATGTTGTTGCCGCGGAATGTTCCGTTATGCTCAGCTGGACCGAATGTATCATATTCTGGTTTGATCAGCGTGAGTGCTAATGGTAATCCGTAGCCACCAATGGATTTGGATAGACAAACGATGTCCGGTTTAATGCCGGCTGGTTCAAAACTGAAGAAAGTTCCAGTACGTCCACAACCTGCTTGCACATCATCGACAATTAATAAGATATCGTAATTTCTGCATAGACGTTCCACTTCCCGCAACCACTTAAAGCTTGCCGGATTGATGCCGCCTTCCCCTTGTACCGTTTCGAGAATCATAGCTGCTGGCAAATCCAAGCCACTGCTTGCATTTGCTAAATACTTTTTCAGGAAGTTCAATGATTGTCCTTCTTCTAAAAACGTATCAAACGGCATAGAGGTCGTATTGGTAAGCGGTACTCCTGCTCCACCACGGTTGTATGAGTTGCCTGTTACAGACAACGCACCAAGCGTCATGCCATGGAAACCATTCGTAAAGCTCACAATATTTTGACGTCCCGTAACTTTGCGGGCGATTTTCAGCGCACTTTCGACTGTATTCGTCCCAGTAGGACCAGGAAACATTACTTTATAGTCCATGTTTCGCGGCTGCAAGATCACTTCGTTAAATCGTTCAAGAAATTCTTTTCGGACCGTTGTCCCCATATCCAAACTATGTGAAATTCCATCGTCTTGAATATATTCAATCAGCTTTTCTTTCATTCTATCGTTATTGTGGCCGTAGTTTAAAGCACCTGCGCCGGCGAAGAAATCGATATATTCTTTACCTTCCGTGTCCCACATTTTATAGCCTTTTGCTTTGTTGAATACTGTTGGGAAACTTCTGCTGTAACTTCTCACTTGCGACTCGCGATTCTCGAATACTTCCATTACTTTCTGACTTTTTGTCAGTACCATGTGTAATTAATTCCTCCGTTAGATTCTGTATTTTCCAGTGTCATGTTGCGGCAATCGGCTTGTTTCTCAGAATGGTCCAATGCGGAACAGTTCTTCTGATTCATGCCCGCCACCAGGGAATTGATCTTTCGTATAGCCATCCGTTATCGTGCATTCCGTCTCCAAATCGCGTGCTAAGCCTGTAAATAACTTAGTAGACGCCTCATTAGATGGTGTGACGGTCGCTTCTAGATAGCGAATATTCCGACATGCATTACTTTGCAAAATCGTATGCAACATACGGGAAGCTATACGCTTACCACGTACCGATTCATCGACTGCGACTTGCCAGATAAACAATGTATCTTGCGCTTTCGGTTGAATAAAGCCTGAAATGAAGCCTACAAGCTTTCCGTGATCTTCTACGATAATACTCGTGTCACTGAATTGGTCTGCCCACAGCAAATAGCTATAGGAAGAGTTTAAATCCAGTACGTTCGTATCTTTAATGAGCTGCCAGATGAACTTTCCATCGTCTACAGTCGGAATACGAAATGAATACGGATCGTTCGGATCTAGCCCTGCAATCGAAACTTTGTGTTTTGTGTCCAAACAGTTTCTCCTCCAAGTTCTCTTACATGTAGTTGTACAAGTATTCATCATCTGTGAATTTCTAAGATGTGCGCTTCGTTACCCGAGAACACGATCTACTTATAATACGTTCGTCGAATAGTCATCAATGTGAGGTTTTTACGGACCGAGCACATACACTCGGCAGATTCTAGTTATGAATCTAGCGGATATAGCAAGGGTACTTACGTAGAAAAGCCAAAATGGAGATTCGTGCTGGCTACTATGGGTGCTATCTTTCTGCCTTGCGGTATGAAGAGCAAAAAAGAGCGCCTTTACAAAAGCGGGGAGCTTTTGTTCATGGAAACAGCAGATATATTAAAGATTCGCTGATATGAAAGACACTTTCATTATCTAAAATTTACTACCATACGCATTCATCCAACCAACGTTCCCACACTGGCGAAGAAGCAAACTAGGTGTCGCCTGTGACACTGGTTGCTATTATAGGAAACTCTGAAAACGTTGTCAACAGTAAATATATCATTTTATTTATTTGATTAAAAAGTAAAGCGCGACTAAGTCAGTCAGCGTATAGCCTGAGAGAGAATATAAAAAACCGGAAACATTTTTCGTTTCCGGTTGAATTTTATGAAAATAATATCTTTTCTAATTCCATTGGTGCAATATATGTATCGCCTTGATAGACGCGCATATTGCCTCCTGAAATTTCATCGATCAACATGATATTTCGCTCAGGATCGCGACCAAACTCTAATTTAATATCATATAGCTCTAAACCTTTTTCTGCCATCTCTGATCGGACTACTTCAGAAATTTGCTGAGTTAATTCTTTAAGAGTTGCGTATTCTTCATGCGTCAAAATGTGAAGTTGTGCCAAAGCATCTTCTGAAATAGGTGGATCTTGACGTTCGTCGTCTTTCAATGTCACTTCCACGAAAGCATCGAGTACTTGTCCTTCTTCAGCATACGCACCGAATCTGCGCAAGAAACTTCCGACCGCACGGTATCGACAAATCACTTCTAATCCTTTACCAAAGACCGTAGCAGGCTTCACCGTCATCGTTACTTCATCTAGATCAGCATCGATGTAATGTGTCGGTATGTTTTGCTCCGCCAATTTCTCAAAAAAGTATTGTGTCATGCGAAGTCCGGACTTTCCGGCGCCATCAATTGTCAGGCCTACTGTGTTGGCACCTGGATCGAATACACCATCTTCCCCTGTTACATCATCCTTGAATTTCAATAGCACGTGGCCATCTTCCAAGCGGTAGACGTCTTTCGTTTTACCAGAATAGGTTAATTTCATCCGTACGATTCTCCTCTGTTCATAAATGTGTACTACTTATTCAGTATAAAGCACTTTGGTCAGAAGAAAAAGTCTTGTTTGACGAATCTTGACAGGCGTCAAGGCAGTGTACACAAAAATTTCTTATACTTAAGATAATAAATACAAACGAAAAGGATGAGGAAAATGAAAAAAGCCGTATTTTTAATGGAGCCATTCAGCTGCCCATCATGTGTTAAGAAAATTGAAGGTGCCCTATCCCGAGCGAAGGGTGTACAACAAGTAAAAGTATTATTCCACTCCAGTAAAGTTCGGGTCGAGTTTGATGAATCTGTCGTAGAAGCCAATGAATTGCAGGAATTGATTGTCAAACTCGGCTATCCAGTTCTCAATCAAAAAGTCTCATAAAGAGGAGGTATTCAAATGAATGCAAAACAAACTGTGCGCATCACTTCCCTATCCGCGATGTTGCTTGGTATAGCGATCATCTTGCACTTCGCGGGCCTTCATGACGCGCGTCAGATTACATTAATCGCTGCCACTATCATTGCGGGTACTCCGATTGCTATAAAAGCGTGGAAAGCTATTCGAATGAAAGCTTTCAGTATTGAGCTTCTTGTCACCATCGCCGTAATCGGTGCACTGTTTATCGGCGAGTATGTAGAATCCGCGGCAGTAACTTTCCTATTTTTATTTGGAGCATTACTTGAAATTCGTACAATGGAGAAAACACGCTCTTCCCTCAAAGCACTTGTAGATCTGGCCCCGCTAGAAGCGAGTGTCCTTCGGGATGGTAAACTAACGACGATTGCTGTTGATGACGTAGAAATCGGTGACCGGGTAATCGTTCGCTCAGGTGAACAAGTTCCGGTAGACGGTCCGATTGTTTCAGGAAATGCTTCTCTAAATGAAGCAGCCATCACAGGAGAATCGGTACCCGCATCCAAATCACTAGATGATCAAGTATTTAGCGGGACGTTAGTAGACAATGGCTATATCGAAATAATTGCTGAACGTGTAGGTGACGATACAGCATTCGCTCGTATTATCGAGCTAGTCGAAGAAGCACAAGAAGCCAAGTCGAAAACTCAAAAATTCTTAGAGCGATTTGCTAACATTTATACACCTTCCATCGTCATCCTATCGATTATCGTCTATATATTCACACGCAATATCGAAATGACATTAACATTCCTTGTCATCGCTTGTCCTGGTGCCCTCGTCATTTCAGCCCCCGTCTCGATCGTAGCCGGAATTGGTAACGGAGCCCGTCACGGCGTGCTCATTAAAGGTGGCGACGTGATGGAGCAATTGGCGAAAATCGACACTGTCGTCTTTGATAAAACAGGTACTTTAACTAAAGGACGTCCAGAAGTTACTGACATCCATAGCTTTGGCATCGACAAAGAAGACCTATTACGCTTAACTGCAGAAGCTGAACTGATGTCTGAACACCATCTCGGCCAAACGATCGTTCGCGAAGCAAAAAAACGCTTGATTCATTTAAAACACCAAGCACAAGACGCACAAGTTATGAAAGGTAACGGACTTCTTGCTGAAGTAGACGGCCAGCAACTGGCGGCGGGTAACCGAAAGCTGATGATCTCACAAGGTATAGCTATCTCTCCAACTATAGAAGAATATGCATCCAAGCGAGAAAAAGCAGGTAACACAGCCGTGTTCATCAGCATTGGCGGAGAAATCGCAGGTATTATTTCCATAGCGGATCAAATCCGTCCAGAAGCCGCGGCTGCTCTGGCTAAACTACGAAGAAATGGTATTAAACAAATGATTATGCTAACGGGCGACAATGTACACACCGCCCGACTCGTTGGCGAACAACTTGGTCTCGATAGCGTCTATGCGGAGCTGCTACCTGAAGACAAAGTAGCCGCTGTCCAAAAGTTGAAAGCGGCAGGACATCGAGTAGCGATGGCAGGTGACGGAATCAATGATGCGCCGGCAATCGCCACTGCAGATATCGGGCTGGCAATGGGTAAAGGCGGAACAGACATTTCCATGGAAACAGCGGATATCGTCTTGATGGCGGATCGACTAGATCAATTCGCCCACGCCTATGCATTATCGAAAGCGACTGTGAACAATATGAAGCAAAACACATTTTTCGCAGTTGGCACAGTAGTTTTATTGCTAATCGGTGTACTGCTAGGCAAAGTCTTCCTAGCATCCGGAATGCTTATCCACGAAGCAAGTGTGCTTCTTGTCATATTGAACGCCATTCGATTAATACGCTATACTAGTGACAAAGTGTCCAATCGAAATGTAAGCGAGGTGAAGGTGAATGAGTCAGCAGCCCCACAATAACACGACCGATCATCGAATGTGTGTATCGCTTGTTCCACTGTTCAATCACTTGGAAAAAGATCAGATGAAGCACATTGTAGAACTTGCACGAAGCACCCCCTACCCACGTGGACAAATTATTTACAATGAAGGCGACCGCTCCGAAGGCTTGTATATTTTGCATAAAGGACGAATCAAAATATATCGCCTGTCAGAAAACGGCAAAGAGCAGATCGTACGAATTTTAGAGCCGGGAGATTTCACAGGCGAGCTATCGTTATTTGATGCTAAACCTCATGACGCCTATGCAGAAACACTCGAACCCGTAGAACTATGTGTTATTCAACGGGACCAAATGCAGCAACTTCTACAAGAGCATCCCGCAATTTCATTGAAGATGTTAGAGGAGTTCTCTTCCCGCCTCGCCCGAACGGAACAACGAGCGGCGCGAATCGGTATGGAATCAGCAGAAACGCGTATCGCGCTTTACCTAGTTGACTTATCAGAAGAACAAAGACAATTGATAGTCGAGTTACCAATGAGTCGCAAAGACCTTGCCTCTCACTTAGGGACGACACCCGAGACAATCAGTCGAAAATTAAGCGCCTTCGAAGAGTCTGGCTGGATTCGCCAGTGCAGTATGAAAGCAGTAGAAATTCTCGACTTGGATGCTTTATTGCTTTTATAAAAGAAACGCTTTTCATTCTACCGTACACGTGGTAGGCTAGTTCTGAAAACCAAATATTTTGACCATTAGGGGAATCCTTTACAAGGACTGAGAAAAGAGTGTGGCTCTGAAACCCTTATTACCTGAACAGGTTAGCACCTGCGGAGGGAAGTGGCGAGTCGTTCCGTATGTATTTCTGTCGACATTTCTACCACTTTCCGATTCGGGAAGTGGTTTTTTCTATTGGAGGGGAATGAATGAAATTATTGGGCGTGACCGACGACCGTCTTTCGGTGGATGAACTGACACTACATTTGTTGCGCACAGCACCGTTTCTTGATGCCATCATTTTGCGGGAAAAGTCCAAGTCAGATGAACAGCTAGTAGATCTAGTTACCCGTCTTGCAAGTACTGAATTCCCACTCGACAAGCTTATTCTTCATGCCAGACCTCACTTGGCTAGAAGACTGAAGCTCAAAAAAGTGCAACTGACTGGCTATGGTATGTCGTTACAGGAAGCACATCGAGAATTCCCCGAGCTCTCTTTTGGTTGCTCGATTCATTCATTGGAAGAAGCAAAGGTAGCTATGGATGAGGGAGCAAACTGGCTATTGTACGGTCATGTTTTCGAAACGTCTTCGAAACCTGGGCTGCCAGCGCGTGGAACGGAAGAGTTGTTTTCTATTGCACAGTGTAGTTCGATTCCTGTGTATGCAATTGGTGGAATTCAGCCGCATCACTTACCTAATTTACAGCAAAATCACGTGACAGGCGTGGCCGTATTATCCCCTATGCGTTCACTGAAAACTTTGCAGAGTTATAGAAAAGGAGAGGTATCTCATGGAGAAAATGATTGATCTGAACGGCAATTCGTACCCCGTCATTCCTGAAGTAGAGACGATCCAGCAGTTACTTGAGCACTTAGGGCTTGGCGATCGTATTTTGATCGTGGAGAAAAACAAGGAAATTTTGCAGAAAGATCACTACGACGCACCGATCATGGACCGAGACCAAATTGAAATCATACATTTTGTAGGAGGCGGATGAACATGTTAAAAATTGCAGATAAAGAATTCTCTTCACGTTTATTACTAGGCACGGGGAAATATCCTTCATTTGATATTCAAAAGCAAGCAGTGGCGGTGTCAGAAGCAGAGATTCTGACATTTGCGGTACGACGCATGGATATTTTTGAAGCTTCGCAACCCAATTTCCTCGAACAACTTGATTTAACGCGCTATACATTGCTTCCGAATACAGCAGGCGCTAGCACAGCGGAAGAAGCCGTACATATCGCACGTCTCGCCAAAGCTTCCGGACTTTGCGACATGGTGAAGGTGGAAATCATCGGCTGTAGCCGTTCGCTGCTTCCTGATCCTGTGGAAACATTACGCGCGTCTGAAATGCTGTTAGAGGAAGGTTTCATTGTATTACCCTATACTTCAGACGATGTAGTACTTGCGAGAAAACTATGTGAATTAGGTGTCCACGCTATCATGCCGGGTGCTGCGCCAATCGGCTCGGGCAGAGGCATTCTAAATCCGTTGAATTTGTCATTTATCATTGAGCAGTCCAATGTACCCGTCATTATTGACGCAGGGGTCGGCTCTCCAAAAGACGCTGCTTTCGCGATGGAACTCGGTGCAGACGGTGTATTGCTGAACACAGCCGTATCGGAAGCAGCCAATCCCGTCATGATGGCCGAGGCAATGAAGCTCGCAATTGAAGCGGGACGTCTCGGTTATAAAGCTGGACGTATGCCGGTCCGCGATTACGGCGTGGCTAGCAGTCCAACTGAAGGGCTTGTGACGACTTGAACAGTAAATATTCTCGGCAAGAGCTGTTTGCACCCATCGGACCAATCGGGCAACAGCGTATCCGCGAAGCAAAAGTTTTCGTCTTAGGAGCTGGTGCTCTTGGCTCTTCAGGAGCGGAGATGCTAGTGCGGGCAGGCGTCGGCGAACTGACCATTGTCGATCGCGATATTTTGGAATGGACTAATCTTCATAGACAGCAATTATACTCAGAACAAGATGTCATCGATCAATTGCCGAAAGCAATCGCTGCGGAAAGCCGATTGCGCGCGATCAACAGCGACGTGAAAGTTCGTGGGATTGTGGCGGATGTGACGCCTGAAAATGTCCTTGAATTATTCGAAGGCCATCATTTCATTCTCGATGGCACAGATAATATCGAAACTCGATTACTCGCAAATGACGCCGCATTACAACTCGGCATCCCCTTCTTCATGGGCGCTTGCGTCGGTAGCTATGGGCTGACATTTCCTATTGGTGTAAAAGAAGGAACGCCCTGCTTACATTGTCTGCTCGAAGCGTTGCCGCCACAGTCTTTAACATGCGATACAGTCGGCGTCATCTCGCCCATCGTCGTCACGACTGCCGCCCGTCAAACCGCGGAACTGCTGAAGTGTATCACGGGGGCGACGATGGAACCCCGCCTGGAATCCGTCGATCTCTGGACAGGCGAACGTGCCGCCATGAACGTACAAAGCATGAAAAAACCTACTTGTCCAAGTTGCTCAGACACCCCTGTCTATCCTTACTTGTCTGCCAATGAAGTAATTCGTACAGCCGTACTATGCGGACGCGACACGGTTCAACTGACATGGCCGAAGAACCGACAAGTTGAGCTGATGCCATTTGCTAATTCCATTCGCGATATTGTTTCTAATTTAAAGCAAAACCCTTATTTAGTTTCCTGTGAATATAACGACCATCGACTCGTGTTATTCCGCGATGGCCGGATGTTGGTGCATGGAACGAAGGATATTACGGCCGCGCGGAAGATCGTGGCAGGTTTGCTTGGGTGACGATTGGATCTTAGGTAGAGCGGTTGTGCGTGGTTTTATAAGCGGGTAGCGGGTCACTTTGAGCGGATGCCAACACTATTGAGCGCAGCCATGATTTTATGAATGAGCTACACGATTGAACTTGGCATTGAGCGGGTAACACGTCACTTTGAGCGGATCGCAAGCAGTATAGAGCGCCCCAGCAGTTTTATGAGCGGGTAACTCACCGCATAGAGCGGCTAGCGTGTCACTTTGAGCGGATTGCCAACACTATTGAGCGCGCCCACGATTTTATGAGCGAGCTCAATAGTAAACTCTATATCAGGTGCCCATCAAAACACCATCATAAAAAACGCTCCGGAAAGCCCTAAAACGGCCGTCCGAAGCGTTTATTTCATTAAAATTCTAGCCGTACACTTACTCAGTCACATCCGCCTCAGCCGAACTCTCTAGCCTCAATACACCATCCGTCATCTTGTACACTTTATCTACGTACTTGATCAATCGTACGTCATGCGTCACGACAATGGTTGCCGTTTGATTGGACTTCGTTTCATTTCGTAACAACTCCATTACTTCAAACGCACGATCAGAATCGAGCGAAGCAGTAGGCTCATCTGCCAAAAGTATCGCCGGCTTACTGAACAGCGCTTTGGCAATCGCCACACGTTGACGCTCGCCGCCCGATAAATCGGAAGGATAATTCTTATGCAACTTGGTAATACCTAAATCCTCGTATAACTTACGTTGCTCGTCTTTCGACATATTGTCTTTCTTCACTTTATTTAGCAATTCGAGTTGCTCGTCAACAGTTAAGAACGGGACAAGATTGGAAGCTTGTAATATAAAACCAATTTCCTGCAAACGAATTTTAGAACGTTGCTTTTCATTTAGCTGCGATAATTCTTTGCCGTTAATGATGACTTCGCCCTCGCTTGGTGTTTGTAGACCCCCAGCCACCGTCAGGAACGTACTTTTACCTGAACCGGATGGACCGATGACTGCGACCAATTCGCCACGTTCGACTACAAAATTGGTCTCTTTCATCGCTTCAACGAGCGTATTGCCTTCACCGAACGTCTTTTTCGCGTTTCGTAATTCGAGTACCATCGTTTTACCCTCCTATCGCTTCGAGCGGATCAATTCGGATAATCGTCCAAACCGAAATGACAGCTCCGAGAATCGCCACTACTATTAAGATCAAACCATAAATAATCATGGTAGGTATATCAAACATGATAGGCACTGCGTTAGGTAAGAAACTTCCCGCAAGTAATGTCAGACCAAATGCGAGGACAACCCCGATTAGCGCAAGAATGAATGTCTGCGCGATAACTGATCTTGCCAAATAGGCACTGGAAATCCCTTGCGCTTTCATTAGGCCAAACATGCTGATTTTCTGTACTGTCAACACGTACAAGAAAATCGCAACGATTGCAGCCGAGATAACGAATAGGAAATAAATCATATATGTTAACGTCAAATTCTGCTCAGTATAACCCGGCAGATTCTCAATGAACGTTTCCGTTTCAATGATTTCCGTATTGTCTGGCAAGGATAGTGCATCCCATTCTTTGTCTTTAATGACAATTGCGTTGACAATATCTTTATTCATTGTATACGCGTCTCCAAATTTAATTTTCTGCATGTCATTTAACTTCATGTAAAGTATAGGTGATGCATTAAAACGAGCCTTTTCCGTAAAGCCGACAATCGTCAGTTCCGTATCAGATGAAGATAGCTCCAGCGTATCGCCGATCTTAAAGCCTTCATCTTTCAACACATCCGATGCTACCACACCGTTTTGAACATAAAACGTCGGGTCCCCTTCACTGACTTCCGGCTTGATAAACTCATCTCGATCAATACCGAAGAGCATAACGTTTTGCTTGGTGTCACCGTTGTTCGCAATGGCACCCATTTGACTGACAACAGCTGTTTCTTTCGCATCTAGCTCATCGGCTACTTCTTTGTTGAGTGCCGATTCGTATAAACTTTTATCGGATTCCTCTGTCAGTAACACCGCATCAACTTTCCATGTGTCAATCGCTTCTCTGTTCATGCTGGCTAACCCATTTGCCAGTCCTGATAGGAAGAACACGAGGAACGACACCAATAGCAAGATCGATGTAATGAGTAAAAACCGTAATTTGTTCTTTTTAATTTCACTCCAAGCTAAAAACATGCATTCTCACTTCCTTTATAAGAAATTTTTTGCTTTTTCTTTCGATATACCATAAATCGATGAAATGCTTTGCGCAATTATTCATTTTACTCTACTGATATAAATATACTGCTATCCCTTAGTTTGTTTACACTTTGTATAATGTTTATGTTAATTGATTATACATCGCTCTGCCTACAAATACTAGAATAATTGATTAGCATAGACCTAATTCTTACTTTTCGAATTCCTACTGATCAAAACCCCTACAAAGAAACCATATACCGCGTGTCCCGCAATCCACCAAAACAAGGAAACCATGTTCGTAACATTTGGCGTACGGTCAGAAAATGAAGTCGTTGGATACAAGATTAATCCTATAACGACATTCACTAGAAAAGTGAATAGAATCACATTATTGCGGATGAAACCGTTGCATTTATCGTACAACGTCACTAGTATGATACAGAGCACAACTGATACAATTAGATGAAAAAACACTTCAATTACTTCTGGAAATGCATACTCTTTTACGATGGGGATGTAATCTACATTCAATAGCAAAGTATACACTTTCTGACCTGTAACGGACTGCACCCCTTTCAATAGTATAGCGAGAAAAATCCCCGTTATGACACCAATCCATGTACCTTGCACAATATATGTATTTTTCATTTAGACACCTTCCTAGAATGTAAAAATAACAGATTTGACTTACCTCGTCAAATCTATGTATAATGTTAGACATGAAGAACAGAGCGATAGTTGATCGCTAATTTTAGTACACAGAAAGGTTGATTGCTTTGAAGCCGTCGTCTGAAACCCCTACGTATACCATTAAACAGGTTGCAGATCAAACAGGCTTGTCGAGGCAAGTCTTGAGGAAGTGGGAAGAGCGCTATGATATCGTAATTCCACAGCGTCTCGATAATGGCTATCGAGTCTATCATGATGAGGACATTCGGTTATTTTTGCTGATGAAGCGCTATGCAGAAGAGGGTTTTGCGCTATCACAAGCAGCTGAAATGGCAAAGTCTCAAAAAAACTCCACTATTCCATCGAATTCTGAAAACAACTATTTGGAAGATACACTGAGCGACTTATTGCGCCACGGTAAAAATTGTGATGAGCTAGAATTAAACTTCTCCTTACAAGCAGCCTATCATCGATTAGGACTTGAACACTATCTGCAACAAATCGTGGTTCCATTTTTACAGCAAGTAGGCGATCACTGGGCTAGTGGTGAATGGGATGAATATCAGGAAGCTTTGTCGAGTTTGGTCGTGCGGGATCAGCTCGTTCAGCTACGTCGCAATTTTCAATACCGGGAAGACTCGCCTATACTGCTTGGCGCGTGTCTTCCGAATGAATCACATGAAATCCCAGTGCATATTTTTCTACTGCAACTCATGCTCGACGGTTGGCGCACAGCGATGATTGGATCTTCACCTGCTCCAGGCGCTATCCAGTCTCTTATAGAAAAGATAAAGCCTGTCAAAGTGTTGCTGTCAGCATCCACTACGTTTCCGTTTGAGAAAGATCCGCAGATGATCCAGGAGTTGGACGAGTTTGCAGGCCAACATCCCGATACCGAATTTTATCTAGGTGGATACGGGGCAATCATTTGGGCGGATCGGTTACATCTACAACATATCCGTCTGCTGGAGTCGATTGATGAGATTTAAGAGTTTTTACATGTATCATATGCTGCCAATGCACGCGCACGGGCAGCTTGGTGATCAACGATCGGAGCCGGATAGGTTGTTCCTATCGTAACGCCTGCCGATTCCAACACATCAATCGGTGCTTCCGCCGGCTGAAATACATACTTTACTGGCATGTCCGTTAACTCGGGCAGCCATTTTTTTATATACTGCGCATCTCCATCGAATTTCTTCGCCTGAAGGATCGGATTAAACACTCTAAAATACGGCGAAGCATCAAAACCACTGCCCGCCACCCATTGCCATCCCATCGCATTATTTGCTAAATCCAAGTCTACCAGCGTCTCTTCAAACCACGCCATACCTTCACGCCAATCGATCAATAAATGCTTGATCAAAAAAGAAGCCACAACCATCCGTACACGATTATGCATATAGCCTGTTTCCCATAGTTCACGCATCCCGGCATCAACTAACGGATAACCGGTACGCCCTGTTTTCCAAGCCTCAAGCTGACCGTCGGCTGGTTGCCACGGAAAATTTTCAAACTCAGGCCGCACAGGTTTCGTCAACATCTCAGGAAAATACAGTAGCTGGTAATTGTCAAAGTCGCGCCACGCCAATTGTCGAATAAAAGCTTCCACTTGTTGATCACCAACGTCCTCCGCCGCAACTAACGCACCGTACCATAGCGAACGCACGCTAACATTCCCCCATGCCAAATAAGGTGACATACGCGAGACACTAGATTGTGCTGGAAGATCCCGTTCTATTAAATAGTCGTATAACCCACTATCTCGGAACGTTTCCCAACATTCCATTGCAGCTTTTTCACCAGGTTGCCAATAGCTTGCGAGCTTGTCATACCAAGGGAAATCCGATAACAGTCTCCATTCATCTGAAGACAAAGATTGTAGTGTAGTAGTAGACGACACGAATTCAGGAGTAGCAAGCGGTGTCGCGATGGGTTCTTGGCGCAGTCGCCTCCAGTAGGGCGTAAACACTTTATATGGCTGATTCGTTTTATTAAATATCGCATCGGGCGCAACGAGTAGTGCCCCTTGGAATGAACGCACTTGAACTCGTCTTTTCTCACAAGCCTCCGCTACTTCACGTTCTGCTTCACGGCTTTCCGGATCATATAATTCATTGAAAACAAGCTGATCCGCTCCACTTTCATCTATTAGCTTCATCAACTGTTCAACAGGTTGTCCTTGTCTAACGACGAACTGGATTTTCTGCTCCGCAAAGCGCTCGATTATTTCCAGCAGGCTGTGATGTAACCACCAATCCGATGCTGCGTGACACGTTACTGGCAAAATGAAAACGGGCAACACTTCACCATGTGCTGTCGCCTCCACCAATGCGGGATGATCATGCAAACGCAGATCTTTTCGGAACCAAACTATTGTTTTACTCACTCTGTTCCCTCCTTTTACTTACTTTAAAACGCACCCGATCCCCCGCCACCGCCACCGGTTCCTCCGCCTCCACTGCTACTATCACTACTTGGAGCGTTATTCGATACATTGGATGACGCTTGGTTGAATGAACCTGCAAGGAATACAGGGTTGTAGACGGCACCTCCGTTGTAGGAGTTTCCGTACTGTGTGTCTGCTGTATCATGTGGGTATCTTTCATCATGACGAGTGCGATTTTGATCAAGCTGCTTCTGCGCGCTAACGAAGTCCTTATAATACGCGTCCAGTTCAGGGTGCTTCACGCCCACTCCGTAAATCAACACACGGAATCGATCATCAATGGATAACCCTTCCCATTTCTTCGTATCTAGTTCCTTCATCCATTGACCTACTCGCTCCCACTCGAGTTTACGCAAAGTCCCTTCATAATTATATGGACTATAAAACAATGCGAATCCAAATGCAACCAACGTCAAAATTCCCACTATAACTAGCTGTAAATATAACTCATAATAGATAAAGGAGATGGCGAATCCAATTCCAAGTACACCAATTAAACTTAGGATTACACGTTCTTTCGTAGTCTTAACCTTCATTTCATATTCATTCAATTCTGCTTTTACAAGATCTTTCCATGCGACAAATTTCTTATCAAACGCTTCATAATTCTTCTCTTCTTTTGTGTAACTTTTCAACTCACTCAATGTGAACTTTTTATCATGACCAATTTGGAAAAATAACAGCTGAATTAGTTGCTTCTCATGTTCTAACTTAACGTTCGCATCGACCAATTCAAACTCTTCATCGGATAGTTGCTTCACATTCCCTTTCCGAACGAGATCAAGCAGCGCCGCGGACATCAGCTCGACGGAAGCCACTCCATTCTTGAAAAGAAGTACTGCTGGTAAGCTCATATCATTCGCTGGAACGTAGAAACCATTCGACTCCATTTGATAGTATGCTTCCTTCACATATCTTTTCCTTCTAGCATTCGCAAAAAATCCAATCAAACCAACCCCAAAAATACCCGCCGTTGCACTAACACTACCCACAGTGCCGATCATCTGTTGTTTCTCACTGAACTCCCGACGTAGCATAGCTGCTGTTTCCTGATCTTTTTTCACCGTTGGACGGATGTCGCCATCTACTACAGTCATCGCTGGGAATAAAGACGGCTCGTAGACAACGCGAATATCTCCATTGTCTCCTGCATGAACTTCTCCCAATGAAAATATGACTGTTCCATCCGGTTGTACTTCCCCTGTCTCTTCTGCACTGTCATAGCCGATGAACATCACGTCAGACGCTTGACTAGGAGGTATAATTGTAATTGTCATATTGCCATAATCGGTTTCATTACGACGGTCAAAAAATGGCCAGTGGAACTGTGCACCATCGTTATACTTTTCCATTCCATTGCGAATCGTGTACTGCAAATCAAAGACAATGACCTCACTGTCTCCCTTGCGGTGCACACGATATTCCGCGTCACGCTTCTCAATCTCTAACGCTTTCCCCTTTTCAGAAGCCGTAAAGTCTTCAATTGAAGCTCCTTGTTTCGGTTGAATTTCACGAATTATCCCGTTAAATTCACTATCGAAATCATACGTATGCTGCTCCTTCACCTGAACAGTCCCATCCGGTTCCAACTGCGCGTTGATTTTCACATCCGAAATGCTGAAATCTACAGCCCCAGCTGTCGTCGGTAGAACTAGGAAAGCTAGTAAAGCGACGAGTAACAGTTTCCATTTCATAAAAAATCACCTCTTATCAGGAGTATACGATAAGAGGTGATCAATAGATTCATTTATTGGCAGAATCTTAGGAATACAATACAGCTATTCTCTATAGTTTCATTACTTTATAAAAATAAACACCCATCGAACCGAATAATAACCCGAGTATCGTGATAAAAATCGGCATATTCAATGATTCGATTCGAGCCAAGGCGATATCGGTTGTCTGCCATATGAGAAAAACAAATAATAGTGTCGAAATATTTTTCATCACATTCATAAATACCACGCCATAGCGGTACTGGATTTCTACGTTATCAGGACGCAAATTCAAGTAGTTATATGCATGCGGATACTTCTCTAGCATCCACATCCCTACCCACATAACGATACCAATGACTGGTAACAGCAATAATTCCATTCTCGACCCATAACGGTCCACTTCCCCATCCGCACCAAAATGCGCAGGAATTTGATCCGGTAATTGATTCCACTGCAACACTAAATAGACGAGAGAAGCAGCGAATAAAGCGATAACCAACACATCGAACGCTTTTGCAACAGCAGGTTTCTCTATGTCTAGCTTCGGTTTTTTCATCTCCATACTCTCGCCACCTTACTTATGATTCCGTTGCGCTCGTCATTTCAAATACATCAAAGACATTCTCTTTAATATTGAGCGACATAATCTTGCCTTGTTTCTCATAGAAATGGATGGATCCTCTACGGTCTTCCACCATCTCTACCCAGCCCCATTCCTCGATCGTACGCAAATAATGATCTGGCGGATTGCCGTCTGCGTCACCGATTCCCTTTAGCTTATACTTTGCCGATTTGGAAATCTCTCCTATGCAATCCTCTGCTTTCACTTCATACGCTTCTTTCGGAACAGGAAACCCTTGATTGATGATTGCCATGCGGTAGCCGTCTTCCTGGCTATACACATTGGAACAGCCAGTTAGTACTAAGACGGACACCACAGCCAACAGCGCAAGTAGTTGTTTCATATGTCTTCCTCCCGTTTCACGACTTCATTAGATCCATCGTACTAGGAAATATTGACAGTGTCACCCAACGTTTTTGTGACGAATTAACGTAACTTCTGCACAATCACGACTTTTAAATAATTAAATTCAGGATAGTCCCGTGGTGTACGGAAGTCTCTTGGTAACGAGGATTCTTCCAGTACTTTATAGCGAATATCCGTCTCTTTGAATGCTTGCTCAATGAAACCTTTAAACTTCTTCATACTGAAGCTTGCGTTATTAGTAGAAGCTACGATAAAACCGTTCTTCTCCGTAACCGCGATCGCTTCTTTCATCAGCATAGGATAATCCTTCGCTGTACTAAATGTATACTTCTTCGAACGCGCAAAGCTCGGCGGATCGAGTACAACGAGTCCAAATTTCATGTCATGACGCTTGGCATAACGGAAATAGTCAAAGACATCCATTACTTTAATATCCTGCTGCTCATAATCAATGCCATTCACGCTAAACTGCTCAATCGTCTTCGCGACACTACGCTTCGCCAAATCAACATTCGTCGTTTTCTTAGCTCCACCTAAAATCGCTGCAACCGAAAACGCTCCTGTATAAGAGAACGTATTCAACACTTCGCGACCTTCCGAATAATTGTCACGAATCGCTTCACGTACATCGCGCTGATCAAGGAAAACTCCTGTCATGGCGCCATCATTCAAATCAATCGCAAAGTTCATACCATTCTCTTTGACGATAATCGGGAAATCTCCAGGTGTTCCTTGAACGAAATCGTCCTGTTCCACATACTGCCCCTGTGAATCAAAACGCTTCTTCTCGTAAACCGCTTTGTAACCTCCACGCTTATCCAACACATTATAGACGTGGTGACGGAACGCATAAATGCCTTCACTGTACCAGCTGACCATATAATAACCATCGAAATAATCGATCGTCACGCCACCAATTCCGTCGCCTTCTCCATTAAATAAACGGAAAGCCGTCGTATTCGGATCTTTCATATACGCGTCACGACGCTCAAAAGCAGTCGCCATTTTCTGATCAAAGAAATCAAAGTCAATCTCTTCTTTTTCATTCGAAGTCAGCACCCAGCCGATTCCTTTATTTTGAATTCCATAATAACCCGTAGCCAAATACTTATGGTATCGATCCGTCAAACGAATCAAACTACCTTCCTTCGCCTGAATCTCACTACTCATCACAGCATCCTTCAAAATCAACGGATACCCCTTCTTCAAAGCCACCGTGCCCTGTGCATTTAACTGTATTTCAACTAATCTACTCATATCGTCATCCTCAAAGTGTATTTTCTCTATTATCGCATGGATGACACAAAAGTGAAAGGTGGCGATTAGAGTCGGCAGGCATAAGACGAAGATGCGAAGCGGCGTCTTTTTGCCGCACAGCAGCTTTGACTTATGTCCCGAGACTCTGCCACCTGGAACTCGATGACACACAAAAGTGAAAGCGGCTCGTCAGGATCGACAGGCATAAGACGGGCTGGACTTGAGGCGCCCTTTGCCTCACGAACAGCACGACTTATGACCCGAGATCCTAGCCGCTGGAACTGGATGACACAAAAGTGAAAGGTGGCGATTAGAGTCCACACCTCAAAACAACACTTACTTTCACGACATTTACACACCTTTCACTTACAATGAAAGTACTAAAATAAGCAAACAGGAGGAATTCACATGAACATCATCCCTTTAGGCATCTGGGGCGGCTATCCGAAAGCGAACAGCGCCACCTCTTCATTTCTCATTGAACACGAAGGATTCCATTGCCTATTCGACTGTGGCAGTGGCGTATTATCTTCCCTGCAAAACTACATCGAACTCGACCAACTCGACGCCGTTGTCATCAGCCATTATCATGCCGATCACATCGCAGACATAGGAAGCCTGCAATATAGCCGATTGATTCAGTACTACCTTGGACAACCTTCCCCTCCACTGCCGATTTACGGACATGCGCAGGACGAGGAACAATTTGCGAAGTTGTCGTATAAAGAGCAAACGCGAGGTATCGAAATTCAAGAAAACCAATCCGTTCGAATCGGCCCGTTCACTGTTACGTTTTGTCCAACCACCCATCCTGTCTACTGTCTCGCAATGAAGTTCACAGTAGACGGCAAGTCAGCTGTCTTCACGGCCGATACGGAATGGTCCGACAAGCTCGTGACGTTCTCGCAACACGCAGACATCGTATTCTGCGAGGCCAATCTATACGAAGAACACCTCGGCAAATCACCAGGTCACATGGCAGGTAGCCAAGCAGGAAACATGGCACAGCAAGCAGACGTGGGACAACTCGTCCTCACCCATCTGCCACATCATGGTGATATTAATGAGATATTGAATGAAGCGGAGAAAACGTTCAGCGGTTTAACGGAAATTGCAGAAGTAGGAAAAAGGTATACAGTACTTTAAAACTGGAACAGTAAACTGGTGAGTATGAAGGGATTGCAACTCCAGATAGGGGACGCTTTCCCATGGGCGCGACCTTGAGCCAAGCGAACAGCGAAGGGTTAGCTTTGCCGTATTTCTGTGTACTTTGCAGAAATTAAGGCATCAATGCGGGGTCTCAAGGCCCGCGCTGATCCATCAGGAGTCGCCCCTATCTTCCGTTGCAATCCTACATAGATAGTAGAAGAATGTGGGTCACTTACTGCCAGTAGAAAGTGAATTATTGTTTTCCTTAAACTAATCTAAGGTCAAAAACAGAAATGATTACAACACTAACTTTAATGATCTTTGATAACTATAACCCACTGATATTGCAAAGGATTGAAGCGGCAGGCGGCGACTCTCGGAGCATCAGTGGGACAGGTGAAACACCCAACGGAGCGAAGCGGAAGGGTGTGGTTCACCGCCCACCCATAAGACACGCGTCCGCCTAGAGCGCAAATCCCCTACCGTATCCTACGCCAGCCTTTGAATTTCATTCCACAAAAAACGACCTCTGCCACTTACACAAAGGTCGCTTCACTTCTTATAAAAACACAATCACTGCCAAGATCGCTGCCAGCACAATACGATAAATCGCAAACGGCATTAACTTGACCTTTGAAATTAACTTCAGGAAGAAACGGATTGAAATTAGTGCGAACACAAATGCACTTAAGAAACCAACTACGTAAAACCCGATGTCATCCATCGACATATACTCCCAGTTCTTTAATACCGACACTAGACTTGCGCCCATCATAATCGGAACCGCCATGATGAACGTAAAGTCAGCAGCCGTTCGGTGATTCATTCCGAACAATACACCTCCGGAAATTGTCGCACCCGAACGTGAAAATCCTGGCCATAACGACAAACACTGAACCAGTCCAACTGTGAATGCTTGTTTATATGTAATCTGATCCAACGTTTGCACGCGTGGATTTTTCGGTCCAAACTTATCTGCCGCGATCATCAGCACCGCACCTGCGACTAGCGCAAAAATAACCGTTTCCACACCGAATAAATAATCATCAATTAAATCTTTCAACGCAAAGCCAAAAATCACAGCTGGCAACATACCAACGATGACGTGTAGCAAATTGAAACGCTCGCTCATTTTGACTTCGTTATCCACTTTATACAAACCGACTAAACTAAATAACCGTTTCCAAAAAACCACGACTACAGCCAAAATTGAACCGAGCTGAATGACAATCTTAAATGTTATTGCAGGATATTTCCCGAGAAATTCTTCCGTCTTCAGCCACATATCATCGACAATAATCAAATGACCAGTCGAAGAAACGGGCGCGAATTCCGTCATTCCTTCTACGAACCCTAATATTAACGCTTTAATTAAATCAAATAATTCCATATGACTCTCTTTCCGCGAAGGCTACCCTTCTGCTATTCTATTTTCTTTTATCCAGTCTACCATGACGTAACAAACAGTGGATAAGTTTCCGACAGAATATTTTTATCCACATGTGCATACTTTTTATTTTTGCATATAACTGAATACTTATACACATAGTACGTGGATAGATTGTGGAGAAGTTCGTAACTTCAGACTATTCCAATTAAAATCGCTGTTTATCCACAGTTTTATCGTTGATCTACTAATATGCCGTAGCTTTTACTTGTAGACTATTAATCCGTTAATTTATTTTGAAACGCATAAATAACCGCTTGAGTGCGGTCTTGGACTTCCAATTTAGATAATAGATTACTAACGTGAGTCTTAACAGTTTTTAATGCAATGAATAGTTCATCCGCAATTTCCTGATTGGATTTACCCTTAGCTAATAATAATAACACTTCTAGTTCACGATCGGTTAAATCTTCATGCAATGCATGCGTCTGACCACCGCGCATTTTTGTCATCATTTTAGAAGTCACTTCGGGCTCGAGCACAGTTTGCCCTTGCATCGTTTCCCTAATAGCGTCGGCCACGCGCTTCGCATTGGATGTCTTCAAAATATAGCTGACAGCCCCGGCTTCAAGTGCGGGATATAATTTATCATCATCGAGGAAGCTGGTGACGATAATGACTTTCGCTTCCGGCCATTTATCGATAATCGCAGCCGTCGCCTCAGCACCGTTCATAACCGGCATGACCATGTCCATCAAAATAATATCGGGACGTAAATCCAGTGCTTTCACGACACCTATCTGACCATTTTCCGCCTCCGCAATCACTTCGATATCCGGTTGCATTTGCAAATACGTCGATACGCCAATGCGCACCATTTCATGATCATCTACCAACAGCACTCGAATCATCTGCCAGCTCCCCTTTCAAAATCGGTAATTTCACTTCTACGATCGTTCCTTGAGACGGTACCGAGACAATCTTACAACTGCCGCCGATCTCAATTGCACGTTCTTTCACATTCTGTAAACCATATGATCCACCTTTGCCGTCATCTTGCTTAAATCCAACGCCATTATCTTGCACGCGCAAAATCGCCAATCCATCTCGTTCGATTAATAAAATTTCTACTTCCGTTGCCTTGGCATGACGAAGTGTATTCGATAACGTTTCTTGTGCAATCCGGAATAAATGATCTTCCGCGCCTTTAGATAGCTCAATGTCTTCTAAACGATGTGTAATATCAAACGTTACTTTCTCCTGTAATTCGCTCAATAACTCTTCGAGACCTTTCGCAAGCGTTTGGTTATGCAGTGCAGCCGGACGTAAATGAAGAAGTAACGCCCGCATTTCTAGTTGTGCTTGCTGAACCATTCGCTCCACTTGAAGTAACGGCTTACGAATTGGACCTTCTTCCGCCTGTTCCGCAAGTGCTGACAACAGCATGGACGCCGCAAACAATTGTTGTGACACAGAATCATGCAGCTCTCTCGCCAACCTTTGACGTTCTTGGACGATTCGTTCCTGAATAATTTTATCTTGTGTCTCTACTCGCTCATCCGTAATCTTACGCAAACTATTTCGCTGGGCTTCGAGTACTTCATACAGCTGTTCAATGGAACGATTCGTTTGTTTTTTCATTTTATTCGAGCTCGTAAATTCCTGTTTAGCATACAAATCTTGTAGTTTCCCAATAATGATGTTCTCTTTCGTTCTGCTGTTTAGGCTAATCCAGCTTGCAATTCCTAAGCTGATGATGAAAATCGTTGTGAATAACCAGACAAGCAACGGCATATCTGCAGCTTCCGTATCGAGTAGCAACCTTTGATATTCAGCGATGGATACATCAATGAATAAATAGAAAAAGACCGCGACGATCGTACTAAACGTCAACGTCAAGAGAATGGTGCGACCAATGATTACCTTCATTTTCTACGCACCTCCACATCACCGATCCAAGTAAATACCGAAATAATCAACTCTGGGTCATTCGGCCGCTTCGTTTCATAGCCATCATGTTCCTGTATCGTTTCATTGAATAATTGCTGTGGGGCCATACCTAAAAGATTTGCTTCACCATACAATGTGGCATAGTGAATTCGCACCGGGATGTCATAAGGCAGTTCAATACGCACTTTACCGAAGATTTGCCGAATCGAAATAAAGGAAGCCCCTTTAGGCAATACGGTATCCGTCACATCGACATGTACATCACCGAAAAACCCTTGCAGATGCATATCTTCCCACTCATACGTCGCAAATGGTGTGGATTGGACCGAGAATAAGCGGTTTCTCCACATACCTTGCGATCGTCTAACTCGGGGCTTTTGCAAATCACCAAATACTTCACTGGCCGGTGTGCCTTTCCATAACTTCATTATAATATACAAGACAATTGCTAAAATCAGCAGACGTACACTCCATAACGTCAAAAGCGCGATCACGATGAAGACGATACCTGTAATTGCTGTCCATTTTCCGCGTTTTCGATAACCATAATCGAGAAATCCCCAACCGAGAAGGAGGAAGATGAAATTACCGTTTGAAAACAACATAGATTCGACGAAAGCAATTGCCAAAAGAGCAAGTAAGTATACCGAAACTTTAGTAGAATCCCTCTTAGCCATTCCATTCTCTCCCTTCTCGATAGAGGAAGCGCGATGCTTCCTCTTATAGTTTACACAATATCTTGCGTTTTTGCGTTAGATTTCTCTAATGAATCTAAACGTTGCTCCATTGACGAGTGCGATTGTGGCGTTCTCGTGCCACCGCCAAGGTTTTCGATGTATGCATGCAAGTCGTCAAGTGTGGAGAATGACTGATCCGGCTTGACGAAACGATCCATCTTTTCCTGCGCACGCGTCACGTTCTCTTTGCCCATCAATTGCAACTGGCGAACACGCATATCCTTCACGCGGTGCTTCATCTCTTCAAACTTCCGTTCCAATGACAGCAATTCTTGCGTAGCGTCTTGGATACTCGCAGACAAACGGGCAACGCGTCCTTCATATGCCACTACTTCTTCTTTCGCAAACGCAATCAACTCTGCGTCTCCTGTCGCTTCAGCGAGTTCTAGCTGATGACGACGTTTTACCGCCATCAAATCCGCATCCTGACATTCGTTTTCCAATTCTTCTTTCAGTCTTCCTTGGCGTTCAAGCAACTTACCGATTTCCGCTGTTTGCTTTTGCGCATCTAGGAAATACTGATTCAGTAACTCAAGTGGATTTTCTTTCTTCTGCGGCTTATCCATCAAATTATTCAAATCTTCTTGTACCGTATATTTCAATTTGTGCCAAAATGCGTTCATATTGCATCTCTCCTTTTATTTTGTAAGTTCATTCCACTGGCGTTCGAAGTTTGTGAACGGGTCATTGGAGATGACATTCGGATTGACATTGCGGTCGTTCCATTTGCGATATACATAATAGACTCCAATCAATGCGATGATCCCGATGAATGCACCGATGTTTGAAATCGAGCTGATTACACTGATGATCAAGATCGTCATCCAGAATACTTTCGCGAACATCGAGTGGCTTTTTCTCCAGTAGTGGTAGCTGACAAGTGCAATCGCTCCGGTAACTGCTAAAGCGATGATGGGGCCAACGTTTAGCACTAGGGCTAAACCTGCCACAATTCCTAGTAATAGTAGTCCAAGTTTTTTCATGTTGATGTCCTCCCTTCATTTGTAACCTTAGTTTATAATGAATTTCGGCTTTCTCCGACGGTCCCATAGCGGATTTCTTACTCAGACTTTAGGCTGAGTGTGAGTAGGTATCGCAGCTGGGAACTGTTTTGTTGGAATGACTATGTGGTTAGGGGCGTTGCTCGACTGGTTGTTGTTTACTGAAGTTTGTAAGTGTCTGCTTTCTGGACTCGCGCAGGCACGTGGGGGATTGCCTACAGCCAGGAGCCAGCTGGCAAAGTGCCGCCAGTTGTCTCATGGCCACGGCCTACCCCGCAGTTGTGCCTGCGCTGTTGAGTGGTAGTTATTTTGGTTGTGGTTCTAAGTATGATAAATTGCGTATCTTACCCAATCTAGAAACGCGGTTGACGGAAAGACTAGGCGGCTGCGGGTCTTTGGCACTTTTGTTGGGGTCGTTGCTCGACTGGTGGTTGGGTACTGAAGTTAGTGAGTGTCTGCTT
>NZ_PDZB01000049.1 GCF_002743335.1 Sporosarcina sp. P32b | reverse complement strand
TGATGATTGAATCGAATTGGATTAGTTGGAACGCCGTATGAAGTGAAAGTTTCACGTACGGTGTGAAGTGGGGGAAAAGCTGGCGATAACTTCAAAGGCTTACCTATCACTATTACAAATTTCATGCTATTAACGGGCCAGATTCCATAACAGGAATTGTCCATGATCTACATAAAAGTCATATGGATTTTTGTCATTTGTGTTGAATGGCATTCTCGAAATAAATAGTAGGAGTTAATTACTATTTGGGGAAAAATATTAATAGTTTCTTTTGCGGTATTAGGAGGACTTATGCTTTCTATCACTAGTAATAATTTAGGAGTACAAGGTAGTAAAATTATGAACATAGTAGGAGCAATGTTTTTAGTAGGAGCAGTTATAGTAGCTTTACAAAAGGGAAATAAAGATAATGTATTGTCAACACTAAATCAGACAGATTCTATAAGGTCCCCAATCGATACTCAATCGGTGTTTGATAATCAAGGGTTCCGTGGATTCGAACTCGATTGAACCAGTTCACATAATCCTGTAGCTCACGCTCTAGCTGCTCAAGAGAAGTAAAGGTCATTTGCTTAATAAACTCTGTTTTCACTACATTAAACATTGCTTCTGCGACTGCATTGTCGTACGGACAGCCTTTCATACTGAGCGATCGACCGATTCCAAAAGCTTCTAATGCTTCGTCAATTAAGTGGTTTTTAAATTCACTTCCGCGATCTGTATGGAATAACTGAATGCGATCCAAGCTACGTTCAATGCTACGTTCAATGCTAGATAAGGCTTTGTAGACAAGCTGAGCTGTCTTTTGAGGCCCCGCGCTGTAACCAATAATTTTTCGATTAAAAAGATCGACAAATAAGCATACGTAATTCCATCTTCCATTGACTCTAACGTATGTTAAATCACTAACAACCACAGCTAGTTCTTCTTGGCCATTGAAGTTTCTCGCTAGAACATTCTTCACAGGTTCCTCGTTTACTTTTGATTTAAACGGTTTATATTAAGCGACAGTGTAGTTGGATACAAGCCCAGATTGCTTCATGACGCGTCCAATACGACGTCTAGAAACAGTCCGGTTTATCTTCGCAAGTTCTTTTTTGATTTTGCGGGTCCCATAATTATTCCGACTACGTTTGAAGATTTTCTTAATTTCTTTCTGCAAGGTTTCATCTTTCGGTTGCTTAACCGGCGTGTAATAGAACGTACTTCTAGCACTTCCTAGGACCTCGCACATTGCTGATACTGAGTATTTGTGACGGTTATTCTGAATCACATCTACTTTCGTCCCATGATCAGCGCGGCTTGCTTTAAAATATCGTTCTCCATTAGGAGACGCTGGTTTTCTTTACGTAATTTCATTATTTCATTCTCTTCGTCGGTACGTTGATCTTTTTCTTCAAAAGATCCGGTCGCTTTGTGACGTCTCACCCAGTTATCAAAAGTGGTGGAGGTTAGGTCGTACTCACGAAGAATATCTGTACGTGATTTACCGTTTTCATGTAGCTGTACAATTTGGTTTTTAAATTCCTTGGTATAGGTTCGTCTCACTCGCTTTTCAGTCATGTAGATTCTCCTCGTTTCTTTGTTTGTATTCTACAAGACCCTAACTTTTCTGTCCAAGTAAGTGTAGCCTATTCATAAACGGGAGAAATAACGGAATAAGGTTTGTGTTTTAAACAGGCCAAAATGTTGTTGAATTGAGGGGGAGTAATCTGTTGCTAAGAATTCTACACTTTATATTTGCTACATTGGGTATTTTCTTTGCAGCATATGGACTTATTACAAAAGACTTTCAATTCCAAAGTTACATGATGTTGTGCTTAGGTCTAGTGTTTTTAGTAATGAGTATTAAAGATTTTAAAAAAGGTCGAAAAGCTTATGGCTGGCTACTTCTAGTAACTTCTCTATTTCCTTTGTTTGTCATAATTCATGGATTCTTATCAAGTTAACGGGGGCGTTTGTTTTATAAGTAGATGCCCCCAATATCGCAATCGGGCCATGTTATTAAATAAGCAAGAATAAAGCGAAGGCGTTGAATAAGTGAAGAAGTTATTTGTAATGATGTCCATTTAGTTTTTATATTGTTCTCTTTCAAAATCATCTTCTAGCTCTCCTGTTACTGCGTTGAACATTAAATAGATCATATTTTCCTTGGCCTGATCCCAACCGATAACCATCACAATTGGAACATTTTTTTGCAGGTGTTTAGTGAACCCAAAATTATATCCCTTAGCAAAATTGTCTCCTGGATATATTTTGGTGATTTTTTGTGCTCTTTTTAGTAATTCAGGTGTATCATACTTAAATTCTTCAACTTTAGAAATAAATTGACTTTTAGGCATAGCTTCCATTTCATTAGGCACATGCACTTTATCTAGTACCTTTCCGTCTCGGACAGTTACTAGATAATAGTCTTTTTTACCCGGTATACCAAATTCGATGTTCCAGTGTTTTCTTCTACCCTTCATTCCTGTTGGCGTTTCATCCCTGTCAACACTAGTTCCACTATATAACATTGCTTTTTTATTCCACTTTAGTGCCTCTTTGTGGGCAATTTCAAGTGCTTCTTTTAATGTTAAGCCCGTTTCTGTGTCAGGAAAAAAAGCAACTTCGGATGCTACGTTCGAATCCGTCGTAGTATCTTGGACTGCACTTTGTTGACAACTAACTAAAAATACACAAATGAAGAGAAGTAAAAGGTTTTTTTTCATTGCTTCACCTCGAGTTTTAAGGTTTATAATTCCCTAAATATCGGTTTTTATGTAATGAACAATCGGGCGCGTTAACTGGTGCGAAACGTTCCTGGTTCAAATGAAATGTGGTCACACAATTTCGGTAAAGATCAGGTAGTTTTAGATTTCTAAAATTAAAGGGTTATATCGAGAAGTCGAATGACGAGGTAACGCTCTGAAAGGCTTCCCCTGCGTCGAGTAGCACGCTGATTAGTAAGGAAAAG
>NZ_PDZB01000048.1 GCF_002743335.1 Sporosarcina sp. P32b | reverse complement strand
CCACTGATTTGATTCGACACCAATACAGTAGAGAAATTTTGGAAGGCTGGCAAGCCTTTTTTTATTATTTTACAATTGCAGCGTTATGTACTTATTCCTTTCAAAACTCTGTACTTCTATCTTGCACTACACACGGGTGAAAGTATTAGTGATGAACACTTTGTATTTTACTTGGAACAGGGTAGGGAAATTGAGTTTGTTTATCAGAAGCAAGAATATTTTATTTCACATTCTTTAGAAGGAAGAGCTATGTGGATTGGTCAAAAAAGGGTGAGCGAGTATTTTAATGACCTTAATCAATATATAATTGATTATGTGAAAATAGATGGAATTACTTTAGCGGATCTCATTAAACGAAAAGAAATTAAGATTACTACTGTTTTTTAGTAGAAGGATGAAATCATTCATCTTCGGTAATCGGGCCAAATAAAAGAAGACCCCAAAATTCTTTGAGGTCTTATTAAGTCAATCTACTTCTTTTAACATTTTTTCAATGGTGATTACTCGTGTGTTTAATTCATCCAAACGGTTTTGTAAATTTATAGTACTCCCCTTTGAGAAATATAAGACAACAAAGCCTTTGTGTACAGAACAGTGGTGTCAATTGTGTTGTGACCCAACTGATCCCTCAAATCACAAGTGTGTTTCCTATTTGAGGTGCTCTATCTATATTCCAAACTTAATTTTATCTGAGTTCTTTTCTCCGTTTGTAGAAACACCTTGAATCTTAACGTATGATTCTTCTAAAACTTTTTTCATCTTACTTTCACTAAATAACTTAGTGTTATTCAGGACGTTTCCTTCTAAACGATGATTAACTAGCTCATCCCCTACTGAATGAATCTCATCGGAAACAGGTTTCGCGAATATGATTACTGTATCTTCTATAACAAATTCTTCATTGTTCAATGAAGAAAAATCAACATCAATTGTCCAATTAGCATTTTTTTCTTTATTCAAAGAGTAATTAATTTGGTATTCTTCCCCAATAGCTACTCCTTCAAAACTCTCTTTTTTCGTAACTTTATATTGGTAAATAAGAACCAACGCCAGAATGATTGTAAAAAATATCAATAAAAGTATATTCTTTCTCCTCATTGAATCATCTCCCTAATCATAATAAAATTAATTTTAACACTATAGTGTTAATTTTCAATACTAGGAGGAGAGAAAATGTATAAATTTACTGGAGTATTTTTAGGTGCAGCACTACTATTTTCATCGACATTTTCAGGAGTGGCAAAGGCCGAACCATCAAAAGACGTGGACCCTTATTTTGAAAAAAGTATAGTCATTGGGAAGGAAGACTTGACCAACAAACAAACTAGCTTGTTTTCTAATAAAATGGGCGATTATAAGTTGGGTACGACAGATATTCTGCTACCAACAAAGAATGAAATTGCAAACGAAAAATTAGAGTTTCTTGATTCAGTAGATATTGACCTTACGATGGATGCTGAAATTCTAGAAGCTAAAAAGATTGCGATTGATAGTGGCAGTGATCTCGACTTGGTATCAGTGGTTGCAAATACCAAGTACGTAGATAGCAATGGTAAATTGTTAACCGAAAGTGATATTGAAAGAATGATTGCTGAAAAAGGCAAAGTGACATTTTTAGATGCGGGAAATTTAGGGATCGGTGAAAATCCTACTTTTGAAGAGATTAAAGAGTGGGAATTGGAAGAAGAAATTAAGGAAATAAAAAGAAACTCCGCTGAGTATTCAGCTAAAAAAGTACATGTACAAACGGGCTATAAAGTCTACAAACAGGTGACCGCATATCTTTATGTCTATGAAGAAAAGTCTGGGACAACTAAGAGGAATTATCTCCATGGCAAATACGTTTGGCCTAACAAAGGAACTGCTGGTGATGTAGTAAATACTGCTAGTGATTTTAAAGAAAATGAGATATTACTCCTTGCATGGAATCGTGGTCCAACAGGTACTTCAGGATATCGAAATGCTAGTTTAACTTACGAAGATTTATACAGTACAGCAAAGAAGACAGTCAAGCCAGCAACTCACACTGATGAAGGTACAACCTCTGCTGCATATAAATTGAACGCCCTGCCATCGATTGGTGGAAAGAGACACGTTTTACGTCAAGCAAATGTTTATGCCTATACTGGATGGTATACTCCTAGTAAGTTTGGTGATGATGGTTCAGCAACAGCTCAATACGCTCATGGAGTTGAAAACGTAGCTCTTAGTGGATTTTCCATATCATCAGGAACTACAGTAAGTGTCAGCTTCAGTGCGAAAACTAAATATGAATATGCAAAGGTTTGGGCAACGCTTCCAAGGTAATAAATAATTTAGTTCATGACAGAATATCTTAGCTGTTTATCACATACAAGGGTGCTCTATGACTGTAGACGAGCTCCAGAAGTTTTGGAGATGTCTACAGTTTTTTAACTCTAATAGCGAGTATAAAGCAAAAAGCGAAGTGTGATAAGTACCACTCCTCGTCTCCATGATATTCTATAAGGAATCTTTTTTTCTCCTGTTGGAAAGGGTTGCAGTTTTAGAAGCTCGTGTAACAGTTCTCCTTTGCTGAATATCCGTTCCTTTATCCACCTCAATAACTAAAAGCTTCTTTGTATTCATTACAATACACGCTTTCCATTGGTTCACTCTTGGAATAATCACTCCTTTGATTTGCGGTCGGAAACTTTCAATAGACACCTGTAGCGTACAGGTTATTATATTTCATTCTGGAAATGAAAGTCTATTGCTCTATCTATCCGACAACCTCCTCTCTTTTAAAGTAAAGGGGAGCGTCAGGAAAATGCGGATTTACAACGATAAGCATTTATGGGACATTGAAAGATGAAACAATTAAACAATCGGGCCACTTAGTGGAATAATGAAATGAAAAGGGTAGGTGGTTTTTTTTGAAGTTCATCTCCTTTACTGCTATGTAAAGCATTGGATTTAATCAAAAAGTAAACAACTTTCTTGAATCTTATCCTGAAATTG
>NZ_PDZB01000047.1 GCF_002743335.1 Sporosarcina sp. P32b | reverse complement strand
GGTAGCCGTATCGGAAGGTGCGGCTGGATCACCTCCTTTCTAAGGATTATGTTTTCTTGCCTGAAATATGGAAGAAACATTCGGAAGATAGATCTTCGATCTATCACGTTAACGTTTTGCGTTCAGTTTTGAAGGCTCATTTTGTGAGTGTTCAAAACTTTTTTCTTGTTCATTGAAAACTGGATAAAACGACATTGAAAGTAATCAAGTAATCAACCGAGTCGCATGTATGCGATTCAAGCAATCTTTTTAACCTTCTGATTCCTATCGCTAGGATGAAGTTGGACCTTTTATAGGTTAAGTTAGAAAGGGCGCACGGCGGATGCCTTGGCACTAGGAGCCGATGAAGGACGGCACTAACACCGATATGCTTCGGGGAGCTGTAAGTGAGCTTTGATCCGAAGATTTCCGAATGGGGAAACCCACTGTCCATAATGGGACAGTACGTGTATGTGAATACATAGCATACTCGTGGCACACCCGGAGAACTGAAACATCTAAGTACCCGGAGGAAGAGAAAGAAACATCGATTCCCTTAGTAGCGGCGAGCGAAACGGGAAGAGCCCAAACCAAGAAGCTTGCTTCTTGGGGTTGTAGGACACTCTATACGGAGTTACAAAGGAATGTGTTAGATGAAGCGATCTGGAAAGATCCGCAAAACAGGGTAATAGCCCCGTAGTCGAAAGCACATTCTCTCCAGAGTGGATCCTGAGTACGGCGGAACACGTGAAATTCCGTCGGAATCCGGGAGGACCATCTCCCAAGGCTAAATACTCCCTAGTGACCGATAGTGAACCAGTACCGTGAGGGAAAGGTGAAAAGCACCCCGGAAGGGGAGTGAAATAGATCCTGAAACCGTGCGCTTACAAATTGTCAGAGCCCGTTAATGGGTGATGGCGTGCCTTTTGTAGAATGAACCGGCGAGTTACGATTCCATGCAAGGTTAAGCTGAGAAAGCGGAGCCGCAGCGAAAGCGAGTCTGAATAGGGCGAATCAGTATGGGGTCGTAGACCCGAAACCAGGTGATCTACCCATGTCCAGGGTGAAGGTCAGGTAACACTGACTGGAGGCCCGAACCCACGTATGTTGAAAAATGCGGGGATGAGGTGTGGGTAGCGGTGAAATTCCAATCGAACCTGGAGATAGCTGGTTCTCTCCGAAATAGCTTTAGGGCTAGCCTCAAACGAAAGAATCTCGGAGGTAGAGCACTGTTTGGACGAGGGGCCCATCCCGGGTTACCGAATTCAGACAAACTCCGAATGCCGATGATTTATGTTTGGGAGTCAGACAGTGGGTGATAAGATCCATTGTCGAGAGGGAAACAGCCCAGACCACCAGCTAAGGTCCCCAAGTATCTGTTAAGTGGAAAAGGATGTGGCGTTGCCCAGACAACCAGGATGTTGGCTTAGAAGCAGCCATCATTTAAAGAGTGCGTAATAGCTCACTGGTCGAGTGGCGCTGCGCCGAAAATGTACCGGGGCTAAACAGATCACCGAAGCTGTGGATTGACCTTAGGGTCAATGGTAGGAGAGCGTTCCAAGGGCGTTGAAGCTAGACCGGAAGGACTGGTGGAGCGCTTGGAAGTGAGAATGCCGGTATGAGTAGCGAAAGAAGGGTGAGAATCCCTTCCACCGAATGCCCAAGGTTTCCTGAGGAAGGCTCGTCCGCTCAGGGTTAGTCAGGACCTAAGTCGAGGCCGATAGGCGTAGACGATGGACAACAGGTTGATATTCCTGTACCACCTCCCCGCCGTTTGAGTAATGGGGGGACGCAGTAGGATAGGGTGAGCACACAGTTGGTTGTGTGTCTAAGCAGTGAGGTGGAGAACGAGGCAAATCCCGTTCTCATATAACACTAGGCTGTGATGGCGAGGAGATTTATCTCCAGAGTCCCTGATTTCACACTGCCAAGAAAAGCCTCTAGCGAGGCGGGAGGTGCCTGTACCGCAAACCGACACAGGTAGGCGAGGAGAGAATCCTAAGGTGATCGAGAGAACTCTCGTTAAGGAACTCGGCAAAATGACCCCGTAACTTCGGGAGAAGGGGTGCTCTGGTAGGGTGAATAGCCCGAGAGAGCCGCAGTGAATAGGCCCAGGCGACTGTTTAGCAAAAACACAGGTCTCTGCAAAATCGTAAGATGACGTATAGGGGCTGACGCCTGCCCGGTGCTGGAAGGTTAAGAGGAGGGGTTAGCGCAAGCGAAGCTCTGAATTGAAGCCCCAGTAAACGGCGGCCGTAACTATAACGGTCCTAAGGTAGCGAAATTCCTTGTCGGGTAAGTTCCGACCCGCACGAAAGGCGTAACGATCTGGGCACTGTCTCAACGAGAGACTCGGTGAAATTATAATATGCGTGAAGATGCGCATTACCCGCGACAGGACGGAAAGACCCCGTGGAGCTTTACTGTAGCCTGATATTGAATTCCGGTGCAGCCTGTACAGGATAGGTAGGAGCCTTGGATTCCGGAGCGCTAGCTTCGGAGGAGGCATTGGTGGGATACTACCCTGGCTGTATTGGACTTCTAACCCTTGCCCGTGATCCGGGCAGGAGACAGTGTCAGGTGGACAGTTTGACTGGGGCGGTCGCCTCCTAAAGAGTAACGGAGGCGCTCAAAGGTTTCCTCAGAATGGTTGGACATCATTCGCAGAGTGCAAAGGCATAAGGAAGCTTGACTGCGAGACCTACAAGTCGAGCAGGGTCGAAAGACGGACTTAGTGATCCGGTGGTTCCGCATGGAAGGGCCATCGCTCAACGGATAAAAGCTACCCCGGGGATAACAGGCTTATCTCCCCCAAGAGTCCACATCGACGGGGAGGTTTGGCACCTCGATGTCGGCTCGTCGCATCCTGGGGCTGTAGTCGGTCCCAAGGGTTGGGCTGTTCGCCCATTAAAGCGGCACGCGAGCTGGGTTCAGAACGTCGTGAGACAGTTCGGTCCCTATCCGTCGCGGGCGCAGGAAATTTGAGGAGAGCTGTCCTTAGTACGAGAGGACCGGGATGGACATACCGCTGGTGTACCAGTTGTCTTGCCAAAGGCATCGCTGGGTAGCTATGTATGGACGGGATAAATGCTGAAAGCATCTAAGCATGAAGCCCCCTTCAAGATGAGATTTCCCATTACGCAAGTAAGTAAGATCCCTCAAAGATGATGAGGTGGATAGGTCTGGGGTGTAAGTACGGCGACGTATGTAGCTGACAGATACTAATCGATCGAGGACTTAACCTATTTTAAAAAGTAGTTACTTGAACTACACCAATGTCTTTTATTCAGTTTTGAGTGAA
>NZ_PDZB01000046.1 GCF_002743335.1 Sporosarcina sp. P32b | reverse complement strand
TATTGCTGACGAGCTTCTGAATGTACGGGTCTAGACGCGCGTTATATAGAAATGTATTTACTACCAAATGTAGGGTTAGCTGTGGGTGAGTAAGAATCAGTTATATGAAAATCCATCTTGTGTTACAGGCACAAGCAATGCTAACAGGCTCATAGGAAGTACCTAAGTTTGTTTTATAATAGATGTAACTCAACGTTGTAAGCTGATAACGTGGAGGGCTTACTCTTGATGAAGCGTTGAAAAGGAAAATAGTCGTGAGATTAGCGACTGTATAACTGTTCTTCATATCAGTGAAAGTGGTGGCACAGTACCGTCGAAGCGTGTAATGAACGTGGAGGGATAGCCACTAGACTAATTAAAGATTCTTTCAACCATGCAAGACAGTTCTTATACGATTAATAAGGTTCTTGTAAGACTAATAGAGGTTCAGCTCCAAAGGAGCCACCGACTTGTTAAAACGTAAGAAACTGAGGCACAACGAGTATTATGATATGCAATATCATTTTGATTCTTTATATGCTAAAAGTGCTGATGGTCAAAATTTTTATGGATTACTCGATTTAATGCAATCTGATGAAAACATTCGATTAGCTTATCGTAATATTAAACGAAATACTGGTAGTAAAACATGTGGATATGATGAACTAACGATTGAAGATATAAGTCAATTATCCGTTGTAAAAGTTGTATCTACGATACAACGAATGTTTGGACGTTATACACCCAAAGCCGTTAGAAGAGTATTTATCCCGAAGGCAAATGGAAAAACACGACCTTTAGGGATTCCGACTATTTGGGACAGATTGTTCCAACAGTGTATTCTTCAAGTGCTTGAACCCATCTGTGAAGCAAAGTTTTATAAACACAGCTATGGTTTCAGACCCAATCGTAGTACACATCATGCGAAAGCCAGATTTGAGACGCTTATTAATCGAGCTTGTTTATATCACTGTGTAGATGTTGATATTAAAGGGTTCTTTGACAATGTAAATCATGCTAAATTATTAAAACAAATGTGGTCGCTTGGTATTCGTGATAAGGCATTACTTTCTATTATTTCACGTCTTTTAAAAGCTGAAGTTTTAGGAGAAGGATTCCCAACCAAAGGGACCCCGCAAGGGGGAATATTATCACCCTTGTTGTCTAACATTGTATTAAATGAACTAGATTGGTGGATTAGTCATCAATGGGAAAGCTTTGAAACACGAAAACCTTATCAATCATATGCTGGCAGATACAATGCATTGAAAAAATCGAATCTGAAACACTGCTATATTGTGAGATACGCTGATGACTTTAAAATTCTGTGTCGTACTCGCTCGCAAGCGATAAAAATGCATTATGCAGTGAAGGATTTTCTTCAAACAAGGCTTCACCTTGAAATTAGTGAGGAAAAATCGAAAGTGGTCAACTTAAAGAAAAACTCATCAGAGTTTTTAGGGTTCCGTATTAAGGCACATCGAAAGCAGACGAATAGAAGAACGCTATATGTTGCCCGATCCCATATGACTAAAAATTCACTGGATAATGCACAGATAAAGCTTAAACAAGCAATAAAGATGATTCAGAAGCATCAATCACCTGAAAATGTTTGGCGATTCAATACAATAATAATGGGAATACAAAATTATTATTCCGCAGCATCTCACATTACAAAAGACTTAAATAAGCTGAACGGTCGTCTTAATAAGGCGTTATTCAATCGTTTGAACGAAATGAGAAAAGAAGCAACGTTTCAGGAACTCACAAAAACCTTGCAGAAACGGTATAAAGGGTACGAATGTAAACTTTATAAAATAAAAGGAATGGTCATGGTTCCCGTTCATGCCCAACGTTGTAAAGTGAATCTTAATTTCTCTCAATCAATCTGTAACTACACTACCGTAGGTAGAAATAAAATTCATCTAAGTTTGCAAGCAATTAATAAACAAGTGCTCGCTTATGTGATGAAGCAATATATACCAAGTCGTTCCATTGAATATAACGACAATCGGATTAGCCGATTTATTGCACAATACGGAAAATGTGCTGTTACAGGTATTGAATTAGGTCGGAACGATTTTCACTGCCATCATAAAATACCTTTTCATCAAACAAGGGATGATTCCTACGGGAATTTAATGATGGTACACGAACCTGTTCATCGCCTCATTCATATGAGAAATCAAGAGAAAATAAACGTGCTTTTAAACGTACTTATGTTAAACGGAAAACAACTTAAAAAGGTAAATGAATTGCGTGAGCTATGCCTGAACGAAGCAATCTGATTCTACATTTCATCTTGCATATACATAAAAATATTGAATGAATTGGATTAGTTGGAACGCCGTATGCGATGAAAGTCGCACGTACGGTGTGAAGTGGGGGAAAAGCTGGAGATAACTTCAAAGGCTTACCTATCACTATAACAACTGTTGCGCACCGAACGCGACAAATTGATGTTTACGTATTCTTTGTAAATATTTTCGTTAAAGCGGTGTATGATACGAGGGAGTAAAGTGTTAGTGATTTTTGTATTAGTAGTTTTGATCGTATCTTTGTTCCACTTTGCAAAAATAAGAAAGCAGAATCAAACAGTGATTGAGCATAATGATAAGATCATCTCTCTCTTAGAGAAAATAAAGAATAAATAATAATTACGCTTCAATTGAGGCCGATGATTCAATCACGATTTCGCCTGCTTCAATCAATAGTATAGTAGACTGAAATTTCACGATAAGCATATTTAAAATAAGAAGTGTTTACGAATTTTGATTAGGAGTGGTTTACATATTTAGAGGGAATCCGAAAAAGATATTGCTATCATTATTAACCAATCCACTATTCATATTTGTATATTGGATTTTTTGTTATGAATTAGCTTTACTTTGCATGTATGGAAGAATAGATCATACTGTTTCTATTTTATTCGTATCTACAGTATTTTTAATTTCTATCATTGCATTTACTGCAATAAAAATTGTGAAAGGTAAAGAACCTCAACCCAACAAAAAGATTCATGTAAAGGCATGGAAATATGTTTCTATTATAATTATCATAGTCATAACATCATTTTATGGAATGAAGATTTATCAAAGCGCAACCAATTTCGGAGGCGAACTTGCTTGGTTTATTGATAGATTAAAAAATGAAGTTTCAGTTGAATTTGAACATAACAATATATATGTGGATGGAGTAGAAGGGATTTTTACAGATATAAATAAAGAATATGCTTTGCCGGAGAAATTATATATGGAAAGTGATTTTCATCTTGAATTTAATCCGGATGGAACCATCACATCTATAGATACATTTGTTTATGGGGAAAATGCTGATGAGAAGGAGGAAAGTTTCTTAATCACTTATGATCAAGATAAAGCGTCTACTATTACTATAAGAGTAAACGGATATCTACATGCCGATTATGATGAGGACAAACTAGTGGAGCCTTTAATAAGAACGGTTAAAGTTGTTCCAGTTAAACAGACAGTTAGTATTGTGTAGTGCAAGATAGAAGTACAGAGTTTTGAAAGGAATAAGTACATAACGCTGCAATTGTAAAATAATAAAAAAAGGCTTGCCAGCCTTCCAAAATTTCTCTACTGTATTGGTGTC
>NZ_PDZB01000045.1 GCF_002743335.1 Sporosarcina sp. P32b | reverse complement strand
ATCCAACGAAGGCGCCTGCTGTGGTAGGCGTAGCGAGGAGACAAAGACAGGCGAACTTCCTGTCTCTGGCTCCTCGCGAAAGCCATCCACCAGCGCCGAAGTGGGGACAATGGACTCGCCACTTACATAGGCAGCTAAACCACAACCCCCTGATTAAACAGGAAACAGAAAAAGCACGGGCAAGAACCACAACTTAGTGCCGCTTATTACGCACACTAAACAGAAACGTAATCCGTGGTCACTTACGCACTAATGCCTTTTAAAACAAATACCGGAACTGCCCTACACCCAATTCAACGAAGGCGACTACTGTGGTTGCCCTAGCGAGGAGACAAAGACAGGCGAACTTTCCTGTCTATGGCTCCTCGCGAAAGCCATCCACCAGCGCCGAAGTGGTGACAATGAACTTGCCATTTACACAGGCAGCTAAACCACAACCTCCCGATCAAAGACGAAACAGAAAAAGCACCTGCAAGAACCACAACCCAACGCCGTTTATTACGCACAGTTTTATAAAACGTCATCCAAAAATCACTTAGTCCCAATTTTATTTTAAGCAACAACTCCCCTACTCAGTTACTTAAAACCACAAAAAAGCTTCCACTCAACTTACTGAGCGGAAGCTTTTTCCTATCCTTACAACTTCCATTTAAATCGAGCATAGCCCGCAAGCAACAGGAAATTGACCGCGGCACTAATGACCGTACCGTACGCAATGGCCTGCGCACCAATCTGATCAACAAACGCAAATATAATACCAATATTAATTCCAAACACGCTGATCAAACTAAAGATGATCGGTGTAATTGAATTACCTTTGGCATAATAAAAACGAGTGACATATGTATTAGCCGCCAAGAAGAACATCGACAGAGCAAACACTTTGAACACCGGTACCGTCAACATAATAGACTTCTCATCGAAATTCCCATAACCGAATACTAAACGGATTAGCGGCTCAGCTAGGAAATAGCAAAACACCGTCGCTGGCAATAGTAACGCGACCATGTAGAGCATACCTTTCTTGTAAAGCGCCTTGACCGTCTTCGTATCCCCTTCGCCTTCTTTCTTCGCGAGCATCGGATAAATGACCGTCGTTACAGCTGTCATGAGAATGGCTTGTGGAAAACCTGTTAGTTTCGATGCGTAGTTAATAGAAGAAATCGCACCTTCCCCTAATCCCCCTGCTGCAATACGGTGAATAATGAAGTAGAACTGCAAGGATGCGCCACCGAATAAAATCGGAAGAGCCAACCACCACATTCTCTTAATATCCGTTGGCATGCCGAATGAAGGTTTCAGCGAAGAGAGATCTGCACGTTTGATTCCCCAAAATAGGAAGAGTCCCATTAAGATTGCACTGACCATCGCACCCACACCGTATGATTCAGGTCCAAGCCATTTTGTTAGCGCAAAGCCTACTCCAACAAACGCCGCGTTATACAGTAAGATGGCTAGACTCGACAACTGAAAACGATCATTAATGTTCAATAATCCACTCATCCATGTCGACATGACCAATACGATTGAAGATGGCATCATCCAAAGGAAAAGATTTCTTACTAATGTATAGTCTTCATCACTTAAATCTTTAAAGAATAGATTCAGTATCGGATTCGTCAATACGATAATGACTAATGTAACGAGTGTGGCAGTTATGACAACTGTCGTGAATGCCTTGCGCACAAATAATGGTTTGTCCATATTTGAGGAATGGTAGATCGATATAAAGGCAGTCGTTAACGCCCCACCGAGCACTAGATAAATAAAGTTCGGTATCGTATACGCTGTCGCGATAGCATCCGCCACTGTCGATGTACCATATTGTATGCCAATCACGACTTCACGACCGAAGCCAAATAATCTGGCGACAATATTAATGATAGCGACAGTGCCAATGATCTTAAATAATTTACTCATTCGGAAGATCCCTTTCCATTCTGTTCATAGATATCGTTCAACCTTTTGACGATTACTGTTGAAGAATGTTGCTGAATCACTTGTTGCGTGACTTCATGCTGCTCTCTTGTCACTTCATTCGCAAGTGCTATCTCAAGTCCAGCAGCTAAAGCTTGTGCATTACGTGGCTCAACTAGGGTTCCGACATCTTCTTTCAATAAATAAGGTAAACCTCCAACATTCGTCGCTACGACTTTGGCTCCCGACGCAAGCGCTTCGAGTGCCACTAAGCCGAATCCTTCGTGGTATGAAGGTAAAGCGAGAATATCTGCTGCTGACATCCATTTCGCAAGTTCAGTCTGACTAACCGGCTCTTTAAAGTGAATACTTGCATTGTTACCGACTTTCGCCTTCACTTCTGCCGTAAAACGCTGGTCCTTCTGTGAACCTACTATATATAGAAGGAGGTCGTCATATGTTTCTTGTAATTGTTCAAATGCATCGATCAATTCCATAACACCTTTTGCTTCGATCACATTTCCTACAAAGAGAATTACTCGTTCATTCAAAGGCACGTCCAATAAAAGCCGAACCTCTTCCTGACCCATCGGTTTAAAGATACTCGTATCGACACCCATACTCATAACTTCTACTTTGCTAGGGGCAATACCATAATCATCGATGACGTCATTTCGCAACTTCTCCCCCACTGTAATAACTTCTGAGGATTCTTGTAAAATACGATTAGTGAGTTTTGCGATACGTGGACTTTTTTTAGCCATTTTATCTAGATCTCCACCATGCACTGTTACAACGTACGGTATCTTCCATAATTTCTTTGCAAGCAACGACACCAGTCCAGTGGGAAACGCGTAATGCGCATGTGTAATGCTGATTTTCTTTTTATGCTGTAAGACATATAGAAGGGATTGTGTTCCCCATGATAGATATTTGGTTATTTTTCCGATTTTCCCTTTGCCCGGATCATGTATGGCGATGATTTTAACATCTACACCATCATTCTTTAATTGTTCCACTTGATTTTTCACAAAGATTCCATAGGTTGGATGCTCTGTGGAAGGATACATATTACTAAACACTACTACTTTAGGCACTCATAACTCATCCTTTATTACTTACTGTCATAAACTAATAAGCTCTTTTATATGTTGAATGATTATACCACAAAATATAGGGATATAAAGTCGCAATAACGTTTAACTGAATATTTTCTCTGTTCCGTATAATGAAAATCTAATTAGTTTTTTCTACTAACATTTCATTTGTGTGTCAGTGTGTAATTCTCTTGTAATATAAATGTAATAATTTCTATGTTTATCCGTGCTAATATATTCCTAGATTACAAAGCGCAACAATGATTGTGCGAAAGGGGAATTTGAGAACAGCATGAAACGTCTAATAACTCTGGTCATGGCAAGTCTACTATTCTTTTCATTTGTACCAGAATTTGCTTCCGCAAACTCACCAACGTCATTAGTAAGCACAGCGAAAAATTATATGGGAACACCTTATCGTTTAGGTGGGACAACCCCAACAGCTTTTGATTGTTCAGGATTTACACAATACGTATTCAATAAAGAAGGTCTTTCTATTCCAAGAACGACTGGTCAACAAATCGGAGTCGGTACTTCCATTTCCAAAAGCAATCTAGAAGTTGGAGATTTAGTGTTCTTTAATACATCAGGTCGCGGCGTATCACACGTTGGCATCTATATAGGATCTAATAACTTCATCCATGCTTCTGTGAGCAAAGGTGTCATGGTATCATCATTGGATGATCCATACTACTGGAAGAGCCGTTATATTGGTGCACGTCGCGTAGCGAACTTCACTGATAACGTCGTTAAAGAAGAACAAAAAGTGGCTGCATCTGCTCCTGTTAAAGAAATTGTTTATGCAACTCGCGGTGAAATAGCACAGGTACTTGCAGAAAAGTTAGACCTTGATATGACAACAGTTAACACAACATTTAAAGACGTGGATGAATCAAATCCTCATTACGAAGCAATTTCCGCAGTCGCTGAAGCGAATATCTTCTCTGGCGATGCAGGTAACTTCAATCCAAATAAAGAATTAACTCGCGCTCAAATGGCAAAAGTTTTAGTAAGTGCATTTGAACTAAGAGGTTCTGCTATTGCGAATTTCTCTGATGTTCCTACTGGTCACTGGGCAACAGAATATATTAATATTTTATTCCATCACGAAATTACAACTGGTTACTTAGATGGTACGTATGGTTTATCAGACAAAGTATCAGTTGGACAATTAAATAAATTCATTGATCGTATCAATAATTAATGATCCTGCCGAATGTTCAAACTAGAGCATTCGGTTTTCTCTAAATTCAGCACTATCTCCCCCTTCAGCCCCATCCTTCCTCAAGTAGTTACGAAGAATCATAGAATTAACATTTCTTTTTTACGAGCTATGACAAAAATATCTAGTAATTAGTTTTCATAACTGGTAAAATGAACCTATGAGTCTAGTAATATACTATATTTTAAGGAGGATCTCATGAAACAATTTAAATGGGCAACAGTCGGACTGTTGCTGCTAACCATCTTAGCTCTCTCACCTCTCCAGTCATTTGCAAGCTTTAAGTTTTCCGACGTCCCCGCCAATAGTGAATATGTCAAAGAAGTCCATTACATAGCGGAAAAAGGTATTATTAATCAAACTCCTAAATTCAATCCTCAAGACAACTTACGACGTTCACATGTTGCCAAGATGCTTGTTATTGCAACGGGCACACAAAATACACAGTTAAAAAACATGGAAATTAACGGATTGAAGCCAACTAGCGAACAATACAAGTTTGCTAACATTGCTCTTCAAAAAGGATACTTCCCGAACACTGACGCTAACAACTTCAAACCGAACGAAGAAATTAAACGGGATGAAATGGCTTATGCAATGTCAGTAGCGTTTAACTTATCTGAAAAAGTAACTAGCCAAAAACCTCTGGGTATGGATGATGTGAAAAATCACAAATACGCTGACCGGATCAACGGCTTGTATTATGCAGGTATTACACAAGGTGACAACAAGAAATTCTTACCGAATAATTTGTTAACACGTAAACAATTCGCATTATTCGTTGCACGTGCGATGGACAAGCAGTTTGCATTGGCTGTTAAAACACCAGATCAGCAATCTAGCGTAAAGTACGTACGCGTAGCAACGGGTGACGACACAGATCCACTAAACGTACGCAGCGCACCTTCTGAGTCTTCTGCTATTATCCATGTGTTGCCTAACGGTACACTGGTAGAAGTAATCGGTAATCAAGGTATCTGGCTGAATGTACGTATTAATGGTGTAGAAGGATTTATCCATGAATATTTCACGACTCCTAATTTAAATGACGTGAAACCAAATACACCCGCACCTACACCACCACCTGTCACTACACCAAAACCGACACCTGTTGCCAAAACAATGGGTAAAGTAACGGTAAATAATTTAAACATGCGTTCTGCAGGTAACTCCAGTGCCCCAACTGTCGGTAAGCTACAAGCCGGTCAGAAAGTAGAAGTCTTGTCTATGTCTGGATACTGGGCAAAGATTCGTACGGGCAGTACAACAGGTTATGTGCACAAAACATATTTGAAATTATTGAATCAAACAGGTAATCCATTGAAAGATCGTATCATCGTTGTCGATGCTGGACACGGCGGACACGACCCAGGCGCAGGTAAGAATGGTAAATCTGAAAAAAACATCACATTGAACGTTTCTAAGAAAGTGGAAGCGAAGTTAAAGAATGCGGGTGCTAAAGTGATCATGACACGTTCTAATGATACGTATTATTCACTTCAAGCACGTACAGATTTCGCTAAGAAGAATTTTGCTGAAGCATTCGTTTCCATACACGTGAACGCAGCCGGTTTTGCTGCAAAAGGCACAGAAGTTTTCTATGATTCTTCTTCTAACATAAACGCAACAGAAAGCCGTGATTTAGCTTCTTTCATTCAGCGTAATATTGTGCAAAAAGCCAATATGTCTGATCGTGGCGTGAAGAATAAAGGCTTTTATGTAATCAAGAATAATAACGTAGCAGCTGTTCTTGTAGAGTTAGGCTTCATTACAAACTCACAGGATTATGCCAAACTAACAAGCGAGCAGTATTTGAATATTTATGCTGATGCAATCTACACAGGTTTATACCAGTATTACAGCAAGCAATAATGTTCTCCCCTCCTAGACATGCTCTAGGAGGTTTTTTTATGGAATGAATGCGCTTGTGTGGTCATTTTTGGGGGTGTGCTTTTCAGTGAGCTAGTAAACTGAGAGATCGTGTATAGTACCCGACTAAGAAACGCGTTTGGAGCAGAGACTAGGCGGCTGCGGGTCTTTGGCACTTTTGTTGGGGTCGTTGCTCGATTGGTTATTGGGGACGGAAGTTAGTGAGTGTCTGCTTTCTGGACCCGCGCAGGCACGTGGGGGATTGCCTACAGCCAGGAGCCAGCTGGCAAAGTGCTGCCAGTTGTCTCCTGGCCACGGCCTACCCCGCAGTTGTGCCTGCGCTGCTGAGTGATATTTATTTTGGTTGTGGTTCTAAGAATGATAAATTGCGTATCTTACCCAATCTAGAAACGCGGTTGACGGAAAGACTAGGCGGCTGCGGGTCTTTGGCACTTTTGTTGGGGTCGTTGCTCGACTGGTGGTTGG
>NZ_PDZB01000044.1 GCF_002743335.1 Sporosarcina sp. P32b | reverse complement strand
TACTTTAAACAGAAACGTAATCCGACAGCACTTTAACGAGTAAAAACAACTACTCGAACTGCCCTACACCCAATCCAACGAAGGCGCCTGCTGTGGTAGGCGCAGCGATGAGACAAAGACAGGCGAACTTCCTGTCTATGGCTCCTCGCGAAAGCCATCCACCAGCGTCGAAGTGGGGACAATGGACTTACCGCTTACATAGGCAGCTAAACCACAACCCCCTGGATGAACAGAAAACAGAAAAAGCACGTGCAAGAACCACAACCCAACGCCGCTTATTACGCACGCTTAACGAAAACGTAATCCGACAGCACTTCAACGATTCAAAGTAAACACTTGCTACAGCGCCAAAGTAAAGCCAACGACCACAACAAACAAATCCTCTTCACACAAAAAAGGCCACCCCAGAAGTCAACTTGCACTTCCAGGATAGCCCTAACCAAACTTTATTCTACTCAATCAAGCTGTAAATCCGTGATTACAATGACGTCCTCATGACGCAAGAGCTTCGTAATCGGCCACTCCTTCGTGACCTCTCCAGCTTTTAATTTCTCCATCGCCGCACGCTTCTTCTCACCAAATGCAACCATGATTAACTTCTTCGACTTTACAATAGAAGAGATCCCCATCGTCAACGCGATATTCGGTATCTTATCGTCGTTTTCGAAATACTGACTATTCACGCCCAATGTGGAGTCCGTCAATGTCGCAACATGTGTTACCGAATCGAATGACGTTCCGGGTTCGTTGAATGCGATATGACCATTCTCCCCTACTCCGAGAAGTTGAATATCTAGCGGATGAGAGTTCAATTGATTCTCATAGTCTTTACACTCTTCATCTAAATCTTCAGCCATACCATTCGGAATATATGTTTCTTTGAATGGTTTTTTGCTGAATAGATGTTGATTCATAAAGTATGCATAGCTATTCGGGTTGTCTGCGTCAATACCGACATATTCATCTAAATTGAATGCCGTAACATTCGAAAAGTCTAACGACGAATTCGTCCATTCATCGTAAATCGGAATCATCGTGCTGCCTGTAGCTAGCCCAAGTACATGCAATCTATTATTTTGAAGTTCTTCAGAAATCAGTTTGAATACTTCCTTCGCACCTTCTTCAGGGCTTTTTACTGTAATCCATTTTACATTTTCCATTTCACACACCGGCTTCCTAGGTTTCACCTTAGTATATTATAATTTCTATTCAACATACGGTCAATATTGAATACATATTATCTCACTCTGTATTCATCACTCTATTCACTGTACACGCTAAAATCCCTTACGCAACCGATGAACTATTCAGACAGACCTTTCATCCTAGTTCGAATCACAAATCTAGTGAAATGTGTATGACAAAAGCATGTAAAGTGATTGAACATATTGTGAACATTGCTTTTAATCTTCAAATCATAGGGATTTCCCTGATTCTTTATTCCCCCACGAGGATTATGATGAAAGTACGAATTCAGTTCAGACAAGGAGGTGGCCGTATTGAGCAAGAAGATATCTTCTACAAATCAACCAAAAGAAGAAACGAATTTAAAAGGTACCTTGATCATGGTAATGATCGTCGGGATCGTCATCCTTGTCATGTGGTTCGGCGCTTACGGATTATTCTTATCTAGATAATATCTAGCATCAAAGGAGGAAACATTATGCATTTGCATAAGTATGAAAAAGTATGGCTTGTGTTCGGTTTAGCATCATTGGTTTTATTCTTACTCATTATTGGCTTTGCGGCGTTCTGGAAAGGAACACATCCACAAAGTCACATCGAAACAATCGATCCACAAAACGTCGAAGCAAATGAATCATTCCAACCTGAAAATCTGGGTCTGACTGAAGTTGCTGACGGAAAATACGTTGTCAATATTGTCGCTTCTGCTTTTAACTATGACTTCGGTAAAGAAGAAGATGGAACCGCTACTAAGACGATTCGGGTACCAAAAGGTTCCACGGTTCTTTTCCAAGTAACGAGTAAAGACGTCGTTCACGGATTCCAAGTGGCTGGCACAAATGTCAATATGATGGTCGAGCCTGGACATATCAGTCGCTTCGAATCGGTCATGAAAAACGGCGGCGAATTCACAGTAGTCTGTAACGAATATTGCGGCATCGGTCACCATTTGATGTTCGGCACAGTGGAGGTGTACTAACCCATGGAATTATTTAATTTCTCAAAAAAAGAATCCAGACTGTATATGGCCTTTATGCATGTCACATTCATTTCCCTTTTAATCGGTGGATTGATGGGACTGCTTCAGACATTAGTACGTTCCGGCAAATACACGTTACCATTCAACATTGATTACTATACAATCTTAACCACGCATGGCGTCATACTCGGTCTAGTATTGACTACGTTCTTCATCGTCGGTTTCCAATTCTCTCTTATGGGGAAAACAGTCGGAATTTCAGACAAACAATTACTATGGGGCTGGATCTCATTCTGGGTCATGTTAGTGGGTACAGTATTATCAGCATGGATGATCTTAACAGGTGAAGCGTCTGTATTGTATACATTCTATACTCCACTTCGCGCACATCCTATTTTCTACATCGGTCTGACATTAGTAATTGTAGGTAGCTGGATTGCAGCTTTCACTAACTTCCGTCAACTATATGTATGGAAGAAAGCCCATAAAGGTGAAAAGTCTCCTTTACTAGCATTCATGGTTGTGATCAACATGATTATGTGGTTCGTTGCAACACTTGGTGTAGCGTATTCAGTCATCGTATTGATCTTACCTTGGTCACTAGGTTACGTCGCAACAGTCAACGTATTATTAACACGTACGTTATTCTGGTACTTCGGTCATCCGCTCGTATACTTCTGGTTGTTACCTGCTTACATGGCTTGGTATGCAATCATCCCGAAAATCATCGGTGGAAAGCTATTCAGTGATTCTTTAGCAAGACTGGCATTCATTTTATTGTTGATGTTCTCAATTCCGGTCGGCTTCCACCACCAATTAACTGAGCCAGGTATTGATCCGACTTGGAAGTTCATTCAAGTAGTCTTAACATTCATGGTAGTCATTCCATCATTGATGACTGCATTCTCTTTATTCGCTACATTTGAAATTGCAGGTAGAAGAAAAGGCTATAAATCCCTATTCGGCTGGTTCAAAAAGCTTCCTTGGAAAGACGTTCGTTTCTTAGCACCATTCGTTGGTATGGTAGCATTCATCCCGGGTGGAGCAGGCGGTATCATTAACGCTTCTCACCAAGTAAACTCTCTTGTCCACAACACGATTTGGATTACAGGTCACTTCCATTTAACAGTTGCAACAACAGTGATCTTAACGTTTTTCGGGATTGCGTATTGGTTGATTCCTCACTTGACGGGTCGCCGCTTGACTCCTAGATTAAATAAATTAGGTATCATTCAGACACTTATCTGGGCAATCGGTATGACGATCATGTCCACTTCCATGCATATTCAAGGGCTAATCGGCGGACCTCGTCGTTCAGCATTCTCTGAGTACGCAGGTGGAGACCAAGTTTCTACATGGATTAGCTATCAGATGTGGCAAGCTGTCGGCGGAATCATCTTATTCGTTGGTATTCTGTTGATGTTCTACATCTTCATTCAACTGGCATTCTTCGCTCCACGTGGTTATGAAGAATATCCAATCGCTGAAGAAGAGATAGATGCTGAGAAATCACCGAAGATTTTGGAGAACTGGTATTTATGGATTGGTATTACGATCGCATTGATTCTATTTGCGTATACGATACCGATGATCGATATCATTAAGCACTCCCCTCCTGGCTCCATTCCATTTGACTGGCCAATCGGACGATCTTAAACAGCAGAAAAGCCCTGAAGAATCCGAAGTCTTACTACGGATTCAAGGGCTTTTTTATAGTTTGACTTATGATATGACAAATATAGTTATTATAATTACCTATAAAATACATAGTCCCCATTTACAAGTAGTAGGCCTTAAGGATCTGTAAGTTACATAAAATATATATTTTCTAGTATTTACACATACGTCTAAACTAATTCACTAATAATTTATTAATAAAAAATAAGTCTAAAGTTACGTTTAATATCCAATATTGTATTGTATGATAGGTTCATAGGTTTAAACATGAATTAACACTCAGAAGTACAAAGTACCAAATCTAGTATACTAAAAGGGGAAAAGTCGAAATGAAGAAAATTGCTCTAGCCGCGATCGCCTCTCTTATGCTTGCTACAAGCATCTCAGTTGGTAGTGTTGCCGCTGCATCAAAAACGCATGTCGTGCAAGCAGGGGAAACTCTTTACAAGATTTCCAATCAGTACAAGATTACGGTAACTGAACTAAAACGTCTGAATTCTCTTACTTCTAATGATATCAAAGTTAAACAAAAACTAATAGTAGAAAATAAGGCGAACTCTTCAAAAGCTGTCTCTTCTACTAATTCATTCGGTACATTATCATCAAGTAAGCCCGTAGTACAGCCTCCTATCGCTGTTACTAACCAAGCGCTCGGTAAAAAATTAGTAGATATTACACAACCATTACTAGGAACTCCTTATGTATGGGCAGGTGTAACGCCATCTGGATTTGATTGTAGCGGATTCATTTTCTACGCATTCAACCAAGCCGGTGTTAAAGTTCCTCGATTAGATACAATCGGTTTCTATAATCGTTCACTATTCATAAAAGATCCGGTTGTAGGAGATTTATTATTCTTCCAAAATACATATCGCCCCGGCATCTCACATATCGGTATTTATCTTGGCGGTAATGAGTTCATTCATGCAGGGACGAAAGCAATTGAAATTGCATCACTAGATTCTTCCTATTGGAAATCACATTTCATGGGCTTCAAACGCTTTGTAGATGTAAAATAATCAATAAAAAACGAGTTGCCCTAGAAGTCATCATGACTTGTAGGACAACCCGTTTTATTTAATGTATTGATTATCGTGCAGAATACCCGCCATCAATGACAAGCTCTGCGCCTGTAATATACGATGCTTCATCGGATGCTAAGAAGAGTACAGCATTCCCTACATCTTCCGGCTGACCTAAACGTTGAAGTGGTGTCATTTTAATTAACATATCTAGTTGAGCTTTAGATTCTTCAAGATTTGCAACCATCGGCGTTTGGATAACTCCAGGGAATACTGTATTTACACGGATTCCAGCATGTCCATATTCTGCCGCTGCCGCTTTAGAGATCGCACGTACTGCACCTTTTGAAGCTGAGTACGGATTCAAGCCCATACCAATCAAAGCAGTATAAGATGAAATATTAACGATTGCACCTTTTTTCGCTTCTTTCATATATTTCGAAGCATGCTTCATACCTAAGAACGTACCGAAGCTATTGATATCTGAAAGTCTGCGCCAATCTTCAATCGTGATTTGATCCACAGTTTTTTCAGTAGAGATACCAGCATTATTGACAAGAATATCAACTTTACCGAAGTGATCGACAGCTTTTTTCATAGCCTCTTCCCACTCTGCGTCTTCCGTTACATTCAATTTGATCGTGAAGATATTGTCTTGTCCACCCCACTTTTCTTCAAGTGCTGTTGTATTGATGTCAGCTGCAATTACTTTCGCACCTTCTGCTGTAAATTGCTTTACCATCATTTCACCCATACCGGATGCTCCACCTGTAATGAATGCTACTTTATCTTGTAATCTGCTCATACTATATCTCTCCTTTATTGTTGTTACTGTCATATACTTTAACACTAAACTACATTTGGTTCAATTATTCGGATCGTCAATATCTTCTTTTAATGTTGAACGTTTCTACTCCTCTCACTTTATACACACCTTGTATAGGCCATATGCATACGGTATAATAATATATGTATATATACTCTATAAGTGGGAGAAGTGAACAATTATGTTCAAAGATCAACGTTATCTTAATTATAATGCAGCGGGCTTCCGGCAGGATCTAATTGCAGGGATTACTGTTGGAATTGTAGCCATTCCGCTTGGGATGGCTTTTGCTATTGCTTCTGGTGTGAAACCTGAATACGGACTGTATACTACGATCATCGCAGGTCTTTTAGTCGCTTTGCTAGGTGGTTCACGTTACCAGATTGCGGGTCCTACTGGTGCATTCATTCCCATATTACTAGCAATTGTGTTGCAATATGGTTATGAAGATCTTCTAATCGCTGGATTTCTTGCTGGTATTCTCCTCGTCATCATGAGCTTTCTCGGTGTCAGCAATCTCATTCATTTTGTCCCGCGATCGGTGACGATAGGATTCACCGCTGGGATAGCAGTCATTATATTCACCGGCCAATTCCAAAACTTCTTTGGATTAACTGGCGTTGAGAAAAAAGAGTTCTTCCATGAAAGCATGATGGAAATCGCTCGGCATTTTCATACCATCAATACATTTAGTATCTTAACTGCCGCAATTGGTTTGGTCGTCATCTTCCTTTTACCGAAAATCGCACCTAAGGTTCCATTGCTACTTATTGCGCTCCTGGTTCCTACTATCTGTTCGATTTGGTTCTTCCCAGGTAAAGTGGAAACGATCGGTACAGCATACGGTGGCATTCCGCAACATCTGCCTAGTTTTCATTTTCCCGAAATTACACTTACTAAACTGGTGAACCTCTGGCAACCCGCTTTAATCATTGCTGCACTCGGTGCGATTGAGTCCTTGCTTTCCGCAGTCGTTGCAGACGGAATGAAAAGTAAAGTTCCAAAGCACGATTCCAAGAAAGAATTATTCGGCCAAGGGATCGCGAATATCATTACACCGTTATTCGGCGGAATTCCAGCTACAGGTGCCATCGCTCGTACCGCCACAAATATCGGCTCAGGCGCAGTCAGTCCGATATCCGGCGTCGTGCAAAGTTTATTTGTATTAGCGTTCTTATTACTATTCGCACCTTACGCATCTTATATACCGTTAGCCGCAATGGCGCCGATTTTGATGTTCGTCGCATGGAATATGAGTTCACGTAAAGCCTTCGTCCAGATCGCTTCGTTACGCTCAGGGGATTCAATTGTGTTACTGACAACTTTCTTGTTGACGATATTCGTGAACCTAACAATTGCAGTCGAAGTCGGAATTTTGCTTGCAGCCCTGTCATTCTTACGCAAAATGAGCGGCTCACTGGAAATTAAAAAGAGTAAACTGACCGACGTCGAAAAGTTCAAGTTGTCTACAGAAAGTGATTCCGAGCTAATCAAGTTCAAAATCTCCGGTCCCCTGTTCTTCGGTACAGCGAAACACTTCGAGGATCGATATCCTGAACTATTGAATCTTGAGCAGAAGACGATCATTTTAGACATGAAAAATCTAACAGCGATCGACGCAACAGGCGAAGCGGCCCTTTCCGCCATGCTTGACGAAGCAGTTCGCCAAAACAAGCGACTTATTTTTAAGAGAGTACCTCCTGAAAAAGTGAGCTTGTTCAAACGTAGTGGGTTGTATGACAAGATTGGTGAGGATAACTTCTTTATGTTGTGAGTGTTGGTGATTGAGGAATCCATTTATTTTGTGGTTCTAAGAATGATAAATTGCGTACCTTACCGAACCTACAAACGTGGTTGACGGAAAGACTATGCGGCTGCGAGTCTTTGTCACTTTTGTTGGGGGCGTTGCTCGATTGGTTATTGGGGACGGAAGTTAGTGAGTGTCTGCTTTCTGGACCCGCGCAGGCACGTGGGGGATTGCCTACAGCCAGGAGCCAGCTGGCGGTGGTGCTGCCAGTTGTCTCCTGGCCACGGCCTACCCCGCAGTTGTGCCTGCGCTGCTGAGTGGTATTTATTCTAGTTGTGGTTCTAAAAACGATAAATTGTGTGCCATACCCAACCTGCAAACGCGGTTAGCGGAAAGACTAGGCGGCTGCGGGTCTTTGGCACTTTTGTTGGGGGCGTTGCTCGATTGGTTATTGGGGACGGAAGTTAGTGAGTGTCTGCTTTCTGGACCCGCGCAGGCACGTGGGGGATTGCCTACAGCCAGGAGCCAGCTGGCGGTGATGCTGCCAGTTGTCTCCTAGCCACGGCCTACCCCGCAGTTGTGCCTGCGCTGCTGAGTGGTAGTTATTTTGGTTGTGGTTCTAAGTAGGACAAATTCGAACCTTACCCAACCTGGAAACGCGGTTGGCGGAAAGACTATGCGGATACGAGTCTTTGTCACTTTACGTTGGGGCGTCTCTCGACCGGCTGTCGGGCATTGAAGTTGGTGAGTGTCTGCTTTCTGGACCCGCGCAGGCACGTGGGGGATTGCCTACAGCCAGGAGCCATCTGGCAAAGTGCCGCCAGTTGTCTCCTGGCCACGGCCTACCCCGCAGTTGTGCCTGCGCTACTAAGTGGTAGTTATTCTGGTTGTGGTTCTAATAGGAAGAAGATCAGGACATCGTGATAGCTAGTATGTATTTCTTGAAAAAGAAGTGTAGGAACTGCCATTCACACTATCTAACGAAGGCGCCT
>NZ_PDZB01000043.1 GCF_002743335.1 Sporosarcina sp. P32b | reverse complement strand
TGGCAGTTCCTACACTTCTTTTTCAAGAAATACATACTAGCTATCACGATGTCCTGATCTTCTTCCTATTAGAACCACAACCAGAATAAATAAAACTTAGTAGCGCAGGCACAACTGCGGGGTAGGCCGTGGCCGGGAGACAACTGGCAGCACCACCGCCAGCTGGCTCCTGGCTGTAGGCAATCCCCCACGTGCCTGCGCGGGTCCAGAAAGCAGACACTCACTAACTTCAGTACCCGACCACCAGTCGAGCAACGACCCCAACAAAAGTGCCAAAGACCCGCAGCCGCATAGTCTTTCCGTCAACCGCGTTTCTAGATTGGGTAAGATACGCAATTTATCAATCTTAGAACCACACCCCAATTAAATACCATTCAACAGCGCAGGCACAACTGCGGGGTAGGCCGTGGCCGGGAGACAACTGGCAGCACTACCGCCAGCTGGCTTCTGGCTGTAGGCAATCCCCCACGTGCCTGCGCGGGTCCAGAAAGCAGACACTCACTAACTACAGTACCCAACCACCAGTCGAGCAACGACCCCAACAAAAGTGCCAAAGACCCGCAGCCGCCTAGTCTTTCCGTCAACCGCGTTTCTAGATTGGGTAAGATACGCAATTTATCAATCTTAGAACCACAACCAAAGTAAATACCACTCAGCAGCGCAGGCACAACTGCGGGGTAGGGCGCGAGTCCAGAAAGCAGACACTTCACCAACTCCAGTCCCCAACAACCAGTCGAACAATGCCCCCCTCAAAACTAGTACAAAGTATTCATTCTCACAAATCTATTTGACAATGATTCTCATTATCGACTATGATATTCCTCAATGAGAAACATTCTCATTATATTCGAGGGGGAATGAAAGAGATGAAAAAGTTAGCTGGTGTGTTCAGCGTACTGATGTTGCTGTTTGTACTCAGTGCGTGCGGTGCAGAGGAAGAAAAAGCAGAAGATAAAACAGACGCATCCGCAGTAAAAGCAGAAGAGATTGAGAAAACAACTGATACAAGCATCGAAGTGACAGACATGACAGGCCAAACCGTAACATTCGACGAAACACCAAAATCTGTCGCAACATTGAGTTCGGGTGATCTCGACATGTTACTAGCACTCGGAATAGAAGTAGATGGACGACCGACAGTGCAAGGCCCTCCGAATAAAGACTTAGAAGGCATCGCTGAAATTGGGAATCCACATCAGCCGAATTTTGAGAAGATTGCGGAAGTACATCCTGAAGTCCTGATCGCTGCACCAAGCTTCAAGCAACATGAAGCGAATATGGAGCGCCAAGGAACGAAGACCGTCTACACAGCAGCTAACTCTGTGGAAGACATTCAACAGACGATTGGACTATTCGGTCAGCTATTTGATAAAGACAAAGAAGCAAAAACCATACAAAACACGATCGCAGAACAAATTGAAAAAAGCACAGCGGACAAAGCAGATGCTGTGAAAACTTTATTAGTATATGGAGCACCGGGTACATACATGGTGGCGCTTCCGAATTCATTATCAGGTAATCTACTAGAACTAGCTGGTGGAGAAAACATTGCTAGTGATTTCCCGAATGAAGAAAAATATCCACAGTACGCAAGCTTAAGCGTCGAGAAAATTATCGAACGCAATCCTGAAATGGTGATGTTGATTACACATGGTGAGCCGGAAGCTGTCAAAGCGGCATTTGAAGGCGAAATGTTGAAGAATCCAGCGTGGAAAAATCTAGACGCAGTGAAAGCTGGAAACGTCATTGTCTTACCTTCCCACTTATTCGGTACGAATCCTGGCACAAAAGTAGTGGAAGCGCTTGACGTGATGAAAGAAAGCTTAGGACAGGTTAAATAAGGTGATTGCAACAGGAGAACAGACGCAGAAAGAACGTCATCCACTTGCCAAAAAGCGGGTCATCGTTCTTGTAACGAGTGGTAGTTTACTTGTGATCGCGGCTATTTTGAGCCTGATGATTGGTCCGGTTTCATTCTCTATGCAGGAAATTTTGGACGGGATTTTTGTAGCCAATGACACGATGGAACGGCGAATTGTATGGGAACTTCGCTTTCCACGTGTGCTGGTTGGCATAATTGTCGGGGTAAGCCTCGCTGTCGCCGGCGCCATCTTACAAGGAGTGATGCGGAATCCGTTAGCTGACCCGGGAATTATCGGTGTCTCATCGGGAGCGGGACTCGCGGCGACAGTGATTATGATTATTTATCCAGCCTATATCATGTTCTTACCGCTTGCCGCTTTTCTTGGAGCGCTTGCAACAGCCGTTGTCATCTATGCGTTGTCATGGAGAGGTGGGGCGTCGCCTTTACGCATCATTTTAGTCGGTGTCGCTATTAACGCGGTAATCGGCGCATGTATGAGTGCATTGATGTTACTGTACAGCGACCGTGTGCAAGCGGTGTTGCCTTGGCTTGCTGGAGGAATCGCAGGTGTCGGCTGGGTGCAGTTTGAAATGATCATCTATTATGCGATTGCGGCATTCGTGCTAGCAATCTTCTCGGTCAAGCATATCCGTATATTGCGTCTCGGTGACGAAGTGGCGAAGTTGCTCGGACATAATGTGGAGCGAAGTCGATTTTTCCTCATCGTGTTGAGTACGCTACTTGCTGGAATGGCTGTCAGTGTTTCTGGTTTAATCGGTTTCGTTGGCCTTGTCGTGCCGCATATTATGCGCTCCATAGTAGGTGGCGATTATCGGTTTTTATTACCGGCATCTGCGCTCGGTGGTGGATTGCTAGTCGTAGTAGCAGACACGATTGCCCGTACATTATTTAATCCAATCGAACTACCGGTAGGAATTTTACTCTCATTCCTCGGTGGACCATTCTTCTTGTATCTCATTCAAAAACGGAGGGATTCATTTGCTGATAACTGAGGAACTTACCTATCGTCATTCGGATTCATTCGAATTAACGTCCATTGATTTGCATATAAAGCAGGGAGAAATCGTCAGTTTACTAGGCCCTAATGGTTCGGGGAAATCGACATTTCTGCGATTGATATCTAGACTGATCACACCAGGAAGCGGCGAAGTTTTGCTGAACGGCGATCGATTGAAACGAATGAAATCTCAGGAAGTGGCTCGGAATTTAGCTATGCTTCCGCAAATGCAAGATCATCAGCTCGATGTCACGGTGGGCGAGTTAGTAGAATTCGGACGACATCCTCACCGGACAGGCTACGGCAAGTTGAGCCGCGAAGATCAGGACATTATTGACTGGGCAATTGGTGTAACGAAATTGGAGAAATACAAGAATCGCATGTTGCAGTCATTATCTGGTGGCGAACGTCAGCGTGCATGGATTGCAATGGCAATTGCGCAACGACCGAAAGTGTTATTGCTAGATGAACCGACCACGTATTTGGATATTTCACATCAATTGGAAGTCATGGAGTTGGTCACACAATTAAATGAAACGTACGGAATGACTATTATTATGGTTCTTCATGATATCAATCAAGCTGCAAGTTACAGCGACCGCCTCATCGTGTTGAAAGATGGTAGCGTGCGCTTTGACGGAATTCCACAATGCGTGCTGTGCAAAGAAATGTTCCACTCTATTTTCGAAATCGACGCAGAGATTTTCATGAATAATGGAAAATGCTTTTTCACACCAAGTAAATTAGAAAAGGGTGAATGCTATGAGAACGGAAGCAAAAATGAAGCAACCCATTGATCAAGCGCTGGTACGAGAATATGTGATTGCCGCACATGGGAGTTTTGTGGAAGTACAACGGTTGATTGAACAGGAGCCTGATTTAGTACATGCTGTCATGAACTGGGGCGGCGATGACTGGGAAAGCGGTCTAGGGGCTGCGGCGCACACGGGCAATCGAGATATTGCAGTCTATTTATTAGAAAAAGGTGCGCGGATGGATATATTCGCGGCTGCTATGCTCGGTGAACTCGAAATCGTAAAAGCGATGTTGAAGTGGTATCCGAGCTGGGACGAACTAAAAGGTCCACACGGCATTCCGTTACTTCGTCATGCAGCAGTAGGTGGAGCACAATCAGCGCCCGTGCTTAAATATTTAGAGTCAATTAAACTGGAGGTAGTATGATGCAGAAAATGATCGCAATCAATACGATCTATGTTGAAAAAGGCAAAGGCGAGCAAGTAACCGCACGTTTTGCAAAAGCAAAAGCTGTTCACACATTTGAAGGCTTCATTCGTATGGAAGTATTGTTGAATGAAGACAACGAAGATCGCGATGAAATAAAAGTATGTACGACATGGGAAGACCGTCAATTTTTCGATAGCTGGCTACATAGTCGTGAAAATGCAAAATCACATGACGCCAAAGCACCGGCTGAACCGAGTCCAATATTAGGTAATGAAGTGAAGACATTCGATGTGAAAGTTCAACATTTGCCCGCAGAAACAGTAGAAACCAAGTAATTTAATGCAGCGGCAAGCACCAACTTGTCGCTGGCATTCCGATAGTGATCTATGCAGTGGAATAGGCCTCCACTGTATAGATGGCTTTCGGTAACCCGTCAGCAAACACTGTATATCGCGTAAACACTTGAAAGCAAACTGTACACGTCTATTCATTGGAAATTAGCGCACAAAAGCCCACCATTGCTTTGCCGCGCTAATTCCCAAACGCAACCCTCCCTTACTTGCGGACATTCACCACATTCCAGCAGGGTTGCTTTCAAGCTGTTTCATTTGGCTGCTCTCTTTCATGAGAGCAGTTTTTTTGTATTGGTTTTTAATGAAGGAGGGTGGGTTGTTGGGGAGAGTGCTCGATCAGTTGAGCTATCCGCTCAATGTATGGACTGTAGTGCTCTATATGTCGAGCTATCCGCTCAATGCTGTGGCTGGAGTGCTCTATCAGTTGGGCTATTCGCTCTATGACGCGGCTGGAGCGCTCAATCAGTCGAGCTAACCGCTCAATACCGGGGAAGCGCTCTATCAATCGAGGAATCCGCTCAATGTCAGTCGTCGAGCGCTCTATCAATCGTGTGAATCGCTCTATATCGTGCTTCAAGTGCTCAATCAATCAGGTTATCCGCTCAATCTCAAGCCTTATCCGCTCAATCCCAAACAAAAAACCCGCCACTCCAAAAGAAGTAACGGGTTCTCATTCTAGTTAAAACAATAAATGTGCAATACCTGCAATGATTGGCAGGGCAATGATTGTACGCAATAAGAAGATGATGAGTAAGTCGAAGATATTCAATGGGATTTTCGTTCCTAAGATCAAGCCACCGACTTCAGACATGTAAATTAGTTGGATTACGGAAACTGCCGCAATTGTAAATAGTGTAATAGGTGATGTAATGACGCCTTCTGCTAAAATAACAGGCAAGAACATATCTGCGAATCCGACGACCATTGTCTGTGCGGCTTCGGCAGCCTCAGGAATCTGCAAGATATTCAAGATGTATTCGAATGGCTTACCTAAAATTCGGAATACGCTTGTGTACTCAGCCATCACCAAAGCGACCGTACCGAAAGCCATAACTACTGGTGCGACGCCGAACCACATGTCGAGAACGTTTTGCATACCTGCACGAACAGTTTTCACAACAGAGCGTTGTTTCGAAGCCGTATCAAGTGCGCTAGTAAGTCCTAGTTTGAATACGCTTGTCCCGGCAGGCAGTTTTTCATTCTCCGTGGAATATTCACGATCGTCAATATACGTATTCTTAATAGAACGTAATGGATAAATTCTTGGCATAATGAGGGCGAGGATCAACCCTGTGAACAGAACCGTCGCATAAAATGGTAGGAAGTAGTTTCCAAGACCAACTTTATCAATGATGACGAGTGTGAATGTAATCGACACAACAGAGAACGTAGTCGAAATAATCGCTGCTTCACGCTGTGTATAGTGGCCTTCTTCATACTGTTTACTTGTTAGCAAAACACCGATTGTGCCGTCTCCAATCCATGAAGCGAGTGCATCTATGGAAGAACGACCAGGTAATTTGAATAAAGGTCGCATAATCTTTACCATCAATGTACCGAAGAATTCGAGCAAACCGAAGTTCAGTAATAAAGGAAGCAATAGACCTGCGAAGAAGAAGATACTGAACAGGAAGGAAACGAGTCCGTCACCTGCGAGTAGCAATCCGCCTGTATCCTCACTCCAAATTGCTTCAGGTCCTAATTTATAGACGACCATGATGGCGAAGATTGCCCCTACAATGCGGGTAATCGTCCAAAACGGAGTCACTTTGAATAAGTTTGTAAAGAATGAAGGTCTGTTTGGATCTTTTTTAACGAATAAATAAAGCACGGATCCGAGTGCAGACGCAATGATCAAGTACATCATAAGTTGTGGAATAATCGGTTCCAATGCACCGGACAATAAATCCGCCAATTTGGCAATGGGTACTTTCCAGCCTGCTGCAAATGGTAGTGGAATCATGAATAGTAGAACACCGAGTATAGATGGAATTAAAAATGCTAACCAAGTGCTAGCTGTATATTTTTTCAAGGTATTTCTCTCCTTGTGAATAATCTAGTTGATGTATATTTATTCATTATACTGTTTAACGAGACGTTGTAAATACTTTAGCACAAAGTGTAACTTTTCAGTCAGCAAGCAGTCTATATTGAAACAGGATATATAAAAGCATAGGATCGATAAAAGAGCGGGAAGCGAGGCGTATGCATGATTACAGTAATTGGCAGTGCGAATATGGATATCATTGCACAAGCGGACAAGTTTCCGTTACAAGGTGAGACGGTTAGAGGGAAGGACTTTCAGACGGCACCTGGTGGCAAAGGGGCGAATCAAGCCGTAGCATGTGCGAGACTTGGACAGAACGTTCAGCTAATCGGCACAATTGGGACGGATTCATTCGGAGAAATGATTGTAGCTAATTTGCGGAATCAACAAGTGGACACTACCTATATCACACAAGCAGAAGGTCCTTCTGGTGTAGCTATTGTTTTATTGACAGAAGGGGACAATCGGATTATTTCGATACCAGGAGCGAATCACGCGTTAACTCCGCAGCGGATTGGGGAATTGAAATCTGTTATTGGAGCCAGCCAATTGGTGATGATGCAACTGGAACTTCCTATAGATACGGTGTGGTCTGTGCTTAAGCTATGTAAAGAATTAGAAGTGCCTGTCATGATGGATCCGGCGCCTTCGAGTAGCTTTCAATTAGAGTATATGTCGTATGTTCACTATTTGACGCCGAATGAAACGGAGTGCGCACAGCTCTTTGGTACTTCAATAGAAGAAACGGTTTCAAACTATCCGATTCAACTGCTCGTGACATTAGGAAAAGACGGTGTTTGTTATCATGATCGGGAGCAACTAATCTACGTGCCGGGTGTGCCTGCACAGGTTGTGGATACGACAGGCGCAGGAGATACATTTAACGGAGCGCTGGCTAGCCAATTAGTGCAAGGGAACGATTTACATTCTGCCGTTCAGTTCGCCAATGTGGCGGCTTCATTATCGGTAGGTAAATTCGGTGCACAAGGCGGTATGCCGACTGCGCAAGAAGTAAGAAATGTGACGGATAAAAAAGTCTAGAAAGCCTTTTATACCAGGCCTGATTGGCACTCTTCTGTCACCATTGCTGGGCTTTACTAAAAATATAACCGTTCCCTCTTTAAATCTCTGAACAAAAGGCGTATGCTATGGCAATAGATTGGATTACGAGGAAGAAATGGAGGTAGATGTTGATGGTTTTTGGAGAAAACATCAAGGTCCGTAAACGCATCTTGCAGTTGATTGATGGCTTAACAGATGAGGAATTTAACGGAACACCATCACATGGCGGCTGGTCACCCAAACAGATTGTAGAACATTTAGCATTAATGGAATGTCGAGTTGCTACAAACATCGCCCAAGAATTGAAAAATCCTGAGAGTTTGCGTGTATTCAAAAAACCGATCAGTGTATCGGCAAGTCCTTTAGTAAAGGCGTATTTCATGGAATATACACAACCAACAGACATGCATCTATCTATTCCAGAAGTTAAAGAAAAGTTGCATGCATCAAGAAATTTTTTGCTGGATATCTATGAATCTGCCACTATTACAGAACTTCGCTGTAAATCACTCAAGCATCCGATTTTTGGAAATGTGCCGTTAATTCAATGGTTCCGTTTCGTAGGATTCCACGAAAAACGTCATCTACGACAATTGAAACGAGCAGTGGAGCAAGTGAAATCGGCTCGCGTACAGCTAGTTTCCACGTCTAAATAATAAAAAAGAGCTTGTTTGCCTCACGATGGCATACAAGTTCTTTTCTCATATTGCTTAAAATCAGCTATACTTTACCTAACCGTGAAGGAGGAGATGGAATGAATCGATACCGTTTTGATACCCCTGAAAAGCTGCGTGCATTACTTTGTGAACTAGTAAGTTGGGATAGTCGTACATTGACGGAAGGAGAGCGTTTCTTTTCCTGGAAGTTACAAAACAAGTTGAGCGAATTGGAATATTTCACTGAGAATCCTGACAATATTACGCTTCATGATGCGGGTCTTGGGAGGCAAGTCGTACATGCTCTGTATGAACATCCAGATGCTATAGATACCATTGTCTTGATCAGTCATTTCGATACTGTGCAAACAGATGAATACGGAGCACTTGAACCGCTCGCTTTCCATCCAGAAGAACTGACGAAAAAGTTGCTAGAAAACAAAGATATGTTGCCAGAAGCGGCACGCATTGATTTGGAATCAGGAAAATATCTATTTGGCCGAGGCACGATGGATATGAAGATGGGTTTGGCCTTACATATTCAGTTGATCGAACGAGCAAGTATAGAAAAGTGGCCTATTAATTTATTATTGTGTACAGTACCCGATGAAGAAGTAAACTCTGCGGGAATGCGCGCCGCTGTTAAAGAACTTGTCCGTCTACAAGAGCAGGAAGGTCATCGCTATAAATTATTCTTGAACGGAGAGCCTTCATTTTCACAAGGACCTTCGGATACGAAAGAATATATTTATTCCGGAACCATCGGAAAGATTATGCCTTCTGCTTTATTCTATGGCAAAGAAACGCATGTCGGCGAACCTTTAAAAGGAATTACTGCAGATTACATGGCATCGTTTTTAACGCATAAGATGGAGTGGAATCCTTTATTCCGTGAAATACATCAAGATGAGTCCACACCTCTTCCGGTCACACTGCACCAAAAAGATTTAAAAATCCAGTACTCTACACAAACACCACAGCGAGCAGCTGCGTTATATAATGTCTTCTTATTCAAGCGGACAGCCGCTGAAATCATGAGTTTATTCGAGCAAGTGGCGAATGAAGCGATGGCACAGTGTAATGAACAGTATAAAGCAGTATGTGAACGTGAATCGGCCGTACCGCTGGGAGATATTCGCGTACTGCGTTTTGAAGAGTTGTTAAAATATGCTGAAGATCAGTTAGGAAAAAACGAAGTGAATCGATTGAAACAGGAAGTGCTGTTACAAGAAGAATGGGATGACCGCGAGCAATGCATACGTATTGTCGATACGCTGATAATGGAGTGCCAGGAACTCGGTCCAGCGACGGTGTTATTCTATGCGCCGCCTTATTACCCAGCAGTCAACTCATCCGACGATCCGCTCGTACAGGAATCCATTGAGTTTTTGCAGGAGCGTGCGCAAGTCTTTGACCTGACCATTGAGCAGGTGCATTACTTTAATGGGATTTGTGATTTGAGTTATGTGCATTATAAGGATGAAGAGGATCATTGGAAGGCGTTTGCAAAAAATACGCCGGTCTATGGTGCGACGTATTCGATACCGTTTGAGGATATGCGTAAGTTAACTGCACCGGTGCTGAATGTGGGGCCGTTTGGTAAGGATGCGCATCAGAAGACGGAGCGGTTGCATATTGATAGTGCGTTCAGGGAGATGCCGGTGTTGTTGGATCAGTTGGTGAAGAAGCTTGCGGGTATGAGTCAGCCGAAGTCTCGGTGAGGTTGTTTTATACTTAGTGAAGTATTATCCGACTAACAAACGCGGTTGGCAGGATGGCTAGGCGGCTGCGGGGCATTGTGGCTTTTCGTTGGGGTCGTTGCTCGACTGGTGGTTGGGTACTGAAGTTAGTGAGTGTCTGCTTTTTGGACTCGCACAGGCACGTGGGGGATTGTCTCCTGGCCACGGCCTACCCCGCAGTTGTGCCTGCGCTGCTGAATGGTATTTAGTTGGGTTGTGGTTCTAAGAATGATAAATTGCGTATCTTACCCAATCTAGAAACGCGGTTGACGGAACAACTATGC
>NZ_PDZB01000042.1 GCF_002743335.1 Sporosarcina sp. P32b | reverse complement strand
ACTCTCCATAAGAGAAATTCGATTAGCTCGAGTTTCATTTGCTGGCATCAATTAAGATACTCATTTTGTTTGTGTCACCGTTAGGTGCACAAACTGTATTTCGTTAACGTTTTGCTGTTCAGTTTTCAAGGTTCGTGTTTGTCAGTCGTATAAAAGCGACTTCTCTATATTACACTCGGCGCTTATCGAAGTCAACAACTTTTTAAAAGAAATTTTTCTTTGTTTTCGTTGTTCTCGATTACGTCCGAAGCGACAAGAACTAATATACAATAGATCGTATAGAGAAATCAAGTGTTTTTCGTAAATAGTTTTTTATTTATTGCTTTTACATCAATGACAAACAGCAAAACCCCTGCCAGGACAACGATTGCGCCTCCTAATTGAAGAGAAGTTATTTTTTCGTGCAACACGAAATATGCGGCTATGGAAGCGAGTACCGGTTCAAACAAGATGGCGATCGACACAACATTTGTGCTCACCCATTTGACTGCCCAGTTAAATAACGTATGCCCCAATAGATTTGGCAAGATCGCCAGAGCTAAAAACCATCCCCAATCCGCTGCGGGATATCCGAAGAAAGGCTCTTGCGTGAGAAGCACATAGAAAAAGAGAGTTACCGAACTTATAGAATACACAAGAAAAGTGTACGTCACGAGTGATATTCTTTTACGTACATTCTGGCCAATTAATAAATATGCTGTAACGAATGCACAAGCGAGCAATGCAAGTAAATCCCCAAATAATGCAGCTCCGCTTACTTGAAAATCTCCCCAACTAATAATGAAGCTCCCTGTTAATGCTACGATAACAGCAGTCAACATTTTGCCTGTGATGATTTCTTTAAAGAACAGTGCTGTACCGGCTAATGCAAATATTGGTTGTAGCGTTACTAACACGGTCGAGCTAGCGACTGAAGTGTAGTTGAGCGATTCAAACCACAGTATAAAATGGATAGCAAGAAATATTCCTGAACTTGCGGTAAACAGCCAATCCTTTTTTGTTAATGAAGTAAGTTCGCTACGATAGGAAATTAAAAACAACGGAAGCATAATGACGGCCGAAAAGAACATACGATAAAAGGCGATGACTCCTGCATCGGCAGTAGCCATCTTTACAAAGATTGCAGACAGTCCAACAGTGAGGACACCAATCGCAATAGGTATGTAGGGATGAATTGACGGTTTATTCAAAATATCACTTCTCTTTCTATCTCTCTTCCCATTACAATAGAAGAAGAGGCCAGTACAAGTCGATTGCCGTATAAAAGAGAGTATATAGGTAATCTTCCTATTTTGTAAGTAAAGGAGGATAATTTATGTTCACATTACTTGCCGATTCCTTTAATGGAGAAGCATTAATTAAAATCAGTATTGCACTCGTACTTAGTATCATTATTGGTGTAGAGCGAGAAATCAAGAAAAAGCCTATTGGTCTGAAAACAAGCGCAGTCATTGCCACCTTCAGTTGTCTGTTGACAATTATCTCAATGGAAGCAGCTTACTTAGTCCCCTCTCGCAATGATATCAATATTACAATGGACCCTTTGCGGCTATCCGCACAAATCGTCAGCGGTATCGGTTTCCTTGGCGCCGGGGCTATATTGCGCAGAGATAATGATAATATTACGGGGCTTACTACGGCCGCGATGATTTGGGGTGCAGCGGGTATTGGCATCGCCGTAGGTGCAGGTTTCTACATCGAAGCATTTTTCACTGTAGTTAGCGTTATGATTGTTATTGAGCTAATAGCGCCTTTATTGGGCAAGTTCGGTCCTAAACGATTGCGTACTAAGGAAGCGAATTGTACGATTATCATTACTCAAAAGTCTAAAATTGACGATCTCGTAAAGTACTTGAAAGAAGAGCATATGGAAATTGACCATATGCGTATCAGACAATTCCAGACACCAGAACATCAATACCATCACGAATTGCAATTCAAACTTATGGCACATCCAAAAAAATCTACCTCTTCACTCTATATTGAACTCACTACACTCTCCTATGTAGAATCGGTGGAACTCGTAATTTATCCATAAAAAAAAACGCCAAGTCCACGTGACCTGGCGTTATAAACTGAAAGCAAACCCGCTCGCAGGCTTTGTTTTCAGTCTTTTTATTTATTCAAATTACATAGAACTATAGAAATCACAAGCTAGCTTTCAATAAAGATAGCACTTCATCCTCAGATAGCTTAGCAAACCCACCGACCGGACCATTCACAGCTGCTTTTTCTGCCATTAACTCTAATTTAGAGTCATCAATATCATAATCCGCCAGCGTGACGGGTGCGCCAATCTTCTTCCAGTAAGCACTCAAACGGTCGATTCCTTCCATAGCCACTTCTTCATCCGTCTTATCAGCTGGATCTACTCCGAACACATTAACAGCCAATTGAACAAAACGTTGTGGATTTTTCGGGAATGTTTGCTTCATCCAGTGCGGGAATAAAATTGCTAAACCGCCAGCGTGAGGTATATCGTAGACGGCAGATACCGCGTGTTCGATATTATGCGTACCCCAGTCTCCTCTTGTACCCATTGATAGGAAACCGTTTAATCCCCAAACCCCTGCAAACATCATAGACTCGCGAAGCTCTATGTTCTCAGGATCTTTCACGAGTTGCTCCCCAGTTTTCATAACGGAACGTAATGCCGCTTCACATATTTCATCCTGTAACGAAGCATTGTTTGCCGTATGGAAATATTGCTCGAAGATATGGGACATCGTATCCACAATACCATTCACTGTTTGATCAAGTGGCACGGACAATGTGTATTTAGGATCCAATATAGAGAACTTTGGATAGCTTAACGGTCCACCCCAGCCATATTTTTCTTGTGTTTCTTCATTCGTAATAACAGAACCTGCATTCATTTCTGAACTAGTTGCAGTGATCGTTAGCACCGTGCCAAATGGAAGTGCCTCTTTAGGTGTTGCTTTACCTGTTACGAAATCCCAAGGGTCACCGTCGTATTTCGCTGCGGAAGCAATCAACTTAGTACAGTCAATTACAGACCCACCACCAGCTGCAAGAATCACATCGATATTATGCTCTTTACAAAGCTCCGCTCCTCTTTTAGCTGTCGACAGTCGTGGGTTCGGTTCAACACCAGGCATGTCTACTACTTCAAAATCATTGTCGTTCAACAATTTCGTTATTTCATCATATAGGCCATTGCGCTTAATACTGCCGCCACCATATACAAGCAAAACCTTTTTACCGAATGTTTCAAGTTCTTTTGGTAAATGTTGCAATTGATCTTTGCCAAAAATTAATTTTGTCGGATTGTTGAAAATAAAATTATCCAAATCGTACGCCTCCTTCTTCCTACTCCCTATTATGAAAAAGATGTATTTACGATGCAAGTATAGTGTTCTGAAAACAGGATATACTTTTTGTAGGAGGAGATAAAATGGAAACTTTACAAAAAGTTACGTTAGCAATCGCACTTATCGGTGCATTAAACTGGGGAGTTGTCGGGATTTTCCGTTTCGATGTCATTGCTCAACTGACAGAAGGCGCCTATCAACCACTAGCACGCTTTCTTTATATCGTCATCGGTTTGTCTGGTCTCGTGGCGTTACAAGTTCTCTTTACGTATTGGCGCAGGGAAGAGGAGCCGAAATCAACAGAAGAAATTCGATCCACTTCATCTATCGAACAAATATAAAAGGCATCTCCTCACACTCGAGGAGATGCCTTTTATTATTATTATTATTATACCCAGCCACGGAAACGGCTTGCTTCCGCTGTTTTACGTACACCAACCATATATGCCGCTAAACGCATATCGATATTACGTGTAGACGATACGTTATATACATTTTCAAATGCCAGAACCATTTTCGCTGTCATTTTTTCACGTACTTCTTCTTCAGACCAGTAATACCCCATATTATTCTGAACCCATTCGAAGTACGATACAGTTACGCCACCAGCACTAGCCAATACATCAGGCACTAGTAGAATACCGCGATCTGTTAGGATTTTTGTAGCTTCCGAAGTAGTTGGACCGTTAGCTGCTTCCACTACGATGTTCGCTTTAATATTATGAGCATTTTTTTCAGTGATCTGATTTTCGATAGCAGCTGGAACTAGAATATCACATTCCATTTCGAGAAGTTCCGCGTTTGTTAGCGTATTGTCGAATAGTGTAGTAACTGTTCCGAAACTGTCGCGACGATCTAGTAGATAGTCGATATCTAAACCATCAGGGTCATACAATGCACCGTATGCATCGGAAATCCCGATTACTTTCGCACCTGAATCATGTAAAAACTTAGATAGGAAGCTTCCCGCGTTACCGAATCCTTGAATGATTACGCGTGCACCCTTCATATCAATATTACGACGTTTCGCCGCTTCATTAATAATTATCGTTACACCCTCAGCTGTTGCACGCTCGCGGCCGTGTGAACCACCAAGTACAACTGGCTTGCCTGTAATGAAACCAGGTGAGTTGAATTCATCTATCTTACTATATTCATCCATCATCCATGCCATGATTTGTGAATTCGTAAAGACGTCCGGTGCAGGAATATCCTTTGCAGGTCCCATTACCTGACTAAGTGCACGCACATAGCCACGGCTCAAACGTTCTAATTCACCCATCGACATTTCTCGCGGATCGCATATGATACCGCCTTTAGCACCGCCATATGGCAAGTCTACAATTCCCGCTTTAAGTGTCATCCACATAGAAAGCGCCTTCACTTCATCAGCACTTACGTTAGGATGGAAACGAATTCCACCTTTTGTGGGTCCAACTGCATCATTGTGTTGTCCGCGGTATCCTGTAAATACTTTTACTTTTCCATCGTCCATACGGATAGGAATACGCACTTCTACCATAAGAAGTGGTTCTTTCAATAGTTCATACATTCCTTCATCATAGCCTAGCTTTTCAAGTGCTTCTTTTATAACAACTTGTGTAGACGTAAATAGATTCAGGTTTTCTGTCATTGTATGGCTCGCCTCTTTGTTTGTTATTGTCTTTCACGGACACATTATAACACGAGCATTGTCAAACATCCACACATCGATTCCAAATCTTTTCTGAATTTTTTCGTTTGATAAAAAGCTTGGCGGCAAGGTATTACTTACTTGTTAAATACTGTGCGAATCTTATCCAATGCCCAGTCTAACTCCTCTTTCGTGATGATCAAGGGAGGAGCGAAACGAATTACGGTATCATGTGTTTCTTTACATAATAAACCAAGGTCTTTTAGTTCTTCGCAATACGGACGTGCTTCTTCTGTCAATTCCATTCCAATAAACAATCCGCGTCCACGCACTTCCTTTATTGAAGGATGTGTTAGTTTCTTCAATTCATCCATGAAATAGTTTCCTAATTCTTTGGATTGCTTCGCAAGCTCCTCGTCTTCCAACACCTCAAGTGCCGCTATGGATACTGCGCATGCCATTGGATTTCCACCAAATGTAGATCCGTGAGATCCTGGATTGAATACGCCTAGGATATCATCATTCGCAAGTACACAGGAAATTGGGAATACTCCTCCACCCAGTGCCTTTCCAAGGATATACATATCCGGTGTGACACCATCATATTGACATGCAAACATCTCCCCTGTTCGACAGAGTCCTGCTTGAATTTCATCAGCAATAAAGAGAATGTTTTCTTTTTTACATAGTTCGGATGCTTCCTTCATGAATCCTTCTGGAGGAATGATGATTCCAGCTTCACCTTGGATCGGTTCAATCAGGAATGCAGCAGTATTTGAAGTAATAGCCGCTTTCAATGCCTCGATATCCCCGTACTCTACTAATTTGATCCCCGGTAGCAATGGACCAAATCCTTTTTTATATTCTGGATCAGATGACAATGAAACCGCACCCAGTGTACGGCCGTGGAAGTTTCCTACACATGCAATGATTTCTGCATGATTGCCCGCTACACCTTTCACGTCATACGCCCAGCGTCTTGCTGCTTTCAAAGCAGTCTCCACTGCCTCTGCACCTGTGTTCATCGGTAATACCATGTTTTTACCTGAAAGCTCTGCCATCTTTTCATACCACGGACCCAATTGGTCATTATGGAATGCACGTGACGTTAGCGTGACACGATCGGCTTGATCCTTCAGCGCTTGAATGATTTTCGGATGGCGGTGTCCTTGGTTGAGTGCCGAGTAGGCAGCCAACATATCCATATACTTATTGCCTTCAGGATCTGTTACCCAGACACCTTCCGCTTCAGAAATTACAATCGGTAGCGGATTATAGTTATTCGCACCGTATTTTTTTGTTTTTTCAATAACATTCGTCGTTTTCGTCATATCCGTTCACTCCTTCAAATTCACTTCAACGTTTTACAGCATCTCTGATGTAGTTTTTCCTTGCATATGCAACTGCAAGTAATCAGGTCCGCCAGCTTTTGAATCGGTACCGGACATATTGAAACCGCCAAATGGCTGGTAGCCAACGATAGCGCCTGTACAACCTCTATTGAAATACAGATTGCCTACATGGAAGTCTTCACGAGCTTGCTCAATATGGTGACGGTTCTTTGTGATGACCGCACCTGTTAGGCCATAGTCTGTATCGTTCGCAAATTTAATCGCTTCTGTAAATGATGAAGCTTTTGAAAGTGCCACAACCGGACCAAAGATTTCTTCTTGAGAAATACGTGCATTTGGATCTACGTCTGCGAATACAGTTGGCGCTATGAAATAACCTTTTGAATCGTCGCCAGTTCCACCTGCAATAAGACGTCCCTCTTGCTTACCAATTTCAATATAATCCATGATTTTATCGAATGCAGCCTGATCAATAACTGGACCGGCTGTGTTTTTCCCATCGATTGGATCGCCCCAGTTGTATGTCTTCGTGATTTCTTCTACACGCTTTACCACTTCATCGTAGACATCTTCATGAATGATGGCGCGAGAACACGCTGAACACTTTTGACCACTGAATCCAAATGATGAGGAAACGATAGATTGCGCAGCCAATTCCAAATCTGCTTCATTATCGACAACAATTGTATCTTTACCGCCCATTTCTGCAATTACACGTTTCAGCCAAATTTGACCGTCATGTACTTTTGCTGCGCGTTCAAAAATACGTGTACCTACTTCACGTGAACCTGTGAATGAAACGAAACGAGTATCTTTATGGTCAACCAAGTAGTCACCAATCTCAGAACCTGATCCTGGGATGAAGTTGACGACACCCGTTGGCATGCCTGCTTCTTCAAGGACTTCGATAAACTTATACGCAACAACTGTTGCTGTAGATGCTGGTTTCAACAGCACGGTGTTTCCTGTTACAAGTGCACCTACCGTTGTTCCTGCCATGATCGCAAACGCAAAATTCCATGGTGAAATGACTACACCTACACCCAGTGGTACATAATCGAATCGGTTATACTCTCCCGGTCTACTCTCCACATGCATACCCTCTTTTAGTGTAAGCATCTGGCGTGCATAATATTCCATAAAGTCGATTCCTTCAGCGACATCTGCATCCGCTTCATTCCAAGGCTTGCCTGCTTCTTTCGTAAGCAAAGCAGAAAACTCAAACTTGCGGCGTCTAACGATTGCAGCTGCCTTGAATAATACATCAGCGCGAAATTCCGGCTTAACTTTTCTCCACGTTTCGAATGTTTCTTTTGCAGTACTCATCGCTTGTTCTGCTAGATCACGACTAGCTTGCGAGACGTTACCGATAATCTCTTTTTTATCGGAAGGGTTAGTGGATGCTAACTTCTTATCTGTCATTATGCGTTCACCGCCGATAATTAGCGGATAATCTTGCCCAATATAGCTTTCTACGATTTTAAAGCCTTCTTCATATGCTCTCTGGTTTTCTTTAACTGTAAAATCTGTGAATGGTTCATGTTTGTATGGAATCATTTGGAATCAAATCCTCCTTTATAATTAGGGCGCAAAATATATTTGCGTTTGGTAGCGTTTACATTTATAATGATGCAAGAAAACGTTGCACATTGCAAGTGTTTTGATGTAATTATTTTTAAATTCTACTAATTTAGCAACTGAAATTTGATACGTACTTATGTTAGGAAGGTGATTCAAATAAATACACACGAAAATTTATTGAATAGATGCAATCAGTTTGCAGTGGATCATGCAAATATCGGTATACACGCTGTGGATCATTTTGGAAGAACCATTGTCTATAATCGTAAAATGAAGGAAATCGAAGGATTGAATCTTGAAGATATAAAAGACCATTCTATTTTGGAGCTATTTAACTTTGATAAAAATGAGAGTACGTTATTGAAAGTATTGCAAAGTGGAGAACCCCAATTGCGTGTGAAGCAGAGATACTGGAATACGAATAAAGTAGAAATCACGACGATGAACGACACTTACCCTATTTATGAACAGCAGGAATTAATCGGGGCGATTGAGTTCGCTCAAGATATTACGGCATTGGAAAAATTCGTTTTGCAACCACTACGTAAAAATCGCGGACCGATTACATTTAATCAACTCACCGCTCATTCATCTGCTATGAAGTCGGTCATTTCCACTGCTGAAAAAGCAGCAGCGGCCGGCTTGCCCGTTTTATTAATTGGGGAAACGGGAGTAGGAAAGGATAATCTTGCCGAAGCGATCCACTATGGGTCTGTAGACAACGAGCGAATATTCCACACATTCCATTGTCTCCATGCTGATACAGAGATCATCCAGCAACTCGAAGAAACTTTACAACAGCAACCACCTATGACGTTATTTTGCGAACGAATCGATAGTATATCCATTTCTTTGCAACAAGCTCTCCTATATGTCTTGCAGAAAACACCCGCCCATCAATTCATTGCGAGTATCGGGGATGACCCTGTCGAGCTTATCGCTTCTGGAACATTGCTAAAGGAACTCTATTACTTCTTCGCATCCTTCGCCATTAGGATCCCTCCCCTTAGGAAGCGTCCAGAAGATATTATCCCTTTTGCAGAATCGTATTTACAGATTAGAATAGAGTCGCTAGGAACAGGATTGACGAAAATCGATGACAAAGTGAGAGAATCACTTCATGCGTACGGCTGGCCTGGGAATTTGCGAGAGCTCGAGCTACTTCTCGATGAGGTTTCATCTATGCGTACAACAGAAGATACGCTGACATTTGATATGTTGCCTTTGCAATTTAAGATGAAGGTGGAGTCCATCGCGAATGACGCTTCAAAACCAAAAGACTTTGTTGTACAGAGCGATTCAAAACTGTTGCCGTTTGATCAGTATTTACGAGAAGCCGAAAGATATTATCTTCAAAAAGCCATGAAGTTGCATGATCACAACATTACGAAAACCGCCAGCTCTCTTGGCATGAGTAGACAGAACTTACAATACCGGTTAAGAAAGATGAAGGAATGAGTACATGGTAAAACTCTGTTGATCTTCTGATAGTTGCCATCCATTCAACGTTTCAGCTTCTAAAAACTACGATAAAACCTAGAAGTACAAGCAAAAAGCAATCTCCCAATACCTTAGAGATTAAACGACAGTATGTCTATTTTAAAAGCAAAAAAGGACTGTCGCAGAAGTCATAACCACTTCTGCGACAGTCCTTTTATTAACGTCCGGATTGTTCAATCCAGCCCTGTAGTTTATCTTTCAGTGAATTAAAGCCATCTGCATCTTGCTGATCTACACGTTCTTGCAATGATTGACGTGAACGGGAGTGATTCAGGTAAGAACTTGGTGGCTCTTGTAATGCACGGATCGATAAGCTGATTTTACTAGCTCCTTCATCCACATCCAATACTTTGACGTGAACTTCTTGCCCAACTTCCAAAAATTCATGAATGTCTTTAACGAATCCATACGTGATTTCAGAGATGTGCACTAAACCTTGCGTTGAAGCATCCAGCGCCACAAACGCACCGTACGGCTGTATTCCGGTAACTTTTCCGGTCAGCTCATCTCCTACTGCAAATTTGTGAGACATGCAAAACAGCTCCCAATCTAAAGTAGTATCTAGTCTGCCACTAAGGCCGCTTCATAGTATACCATATTTCAAAGTTTTGAACAAAAAAGAGCCATCCGAATAGATGGCGTGAAGCATTTAATATTGAACGATTGATTTAGCTTCATATTTAACAGCAATCAGTTTATAGGATATGTCCATACAGTTCTCTAGAGGTATCCAAATTTCATGGGTGTGCTCATAGACATCACGAATATATTTAGCCAAGTCTGCTGGATGATCTACATATTGAAGCTTCGTCACGATTTCAGCGATTTCCGCACCATCTGCATATTCCCCTTCTTGGAATGGATCCCATTGTTTAAGAAGTGAGACTGCTTTTTTATTCATTTCAATGGTTTGCATGATTCTTCACCTGATTTGTATTTTCTTTTAATGATAGCACAACAGGTTGTAAGAAAACAGTTAGAGATATTTTGACAGTTTACGAATCCGACAGATTAAAAAAGAACATCCCGATCAATCGATGGGATGTCCTGGATTTTTATGTTGTTGTCGCTCTTTTAAAATACGTTGTTCCAGCTCTTTCGTTTCTTCTTCCTGCCGTTTAGATTTCTTAATAATCCAACGAAATACGAACAGCATTATCGTCATAAAGACGACGAAAGAGATTGCTGCTGGGATGTATTCTGATTTATCTTCAGGAAAATAAAGAAACGGCATCAATAGAACGAAGTCCATGCTAGTTTCCCCCTACGAATCAAATCCGATTACTTTTGGATAATTTCGATTGATTCAATTTTAATCTCTTCTTTAGGCTTGTTATCACGGTTAGCTTTTGCATTCGCAATTTTATCCACAACGTCCATTCCTTCTAGTACTTGACCAAATACAGAGTGCTTCTGATCCAAGTGTGGCGTTCCACCGTTTGCTTCATATGCATCTGCAATTTCTTCAGGCCATCCACCTTTTTTCAATTGTGACGCTGAAGCGCCAGCAAGTGAAGATGCTTGTACGATGAAGAATTGGCTACCGTTTGTATTCGGTCCAGCGTTTGCCATAGAAAGAGCACCACGTAAGTTGAATAGATCCATTGTAAACTCATCTTGGAATGTGTTGCCGTAGATACTTTCTCCACCCATTCCCGTTCCTGTTGGATCTCCACCTTGAATCATGAATTCAGGTATAACGCGGTGGAAAATAATCCCGTCGTAATAGCCGTTTTCTGCGTGAGTCAAGAAGTTTTCTACTGTTTTTGGAACTTGCTCTTTAAAAAGCTTGATTTTGATTGGCCCCATTGTTGTGTTCATCGTTACTAGTGCTTCGTTTTCTGCTACTTCAGTCGATAGTTGTGGATACATGATATTCCTCCTCAGATTTACGTGCATATTCATTTTGATGCGTGTTTTGTATATGAAAACAGTCTATCATATATGATACCAAAATTCGATAATTGTAACTGTGACAGTTAGTTGACAATGTTTATTGTGCTGAGAAAAAGCGCAATATGAGGAGAGGACAATGTTCATCTAGCTGCGGGAGACGTAGTTGCGTGTTCGCTCATTCATTCGTGTGAGCGATCATAGTTCGTGCCTATCCGCTCTATAGCGAGAGATAACTGCTCTATCTTGATCCATATCCGCTCATACTTACGGGTTATGCGATCAATCAACCCACTCAACCGCTCATTGCCCTGCCGTATCTAGTGGGCAATTGCTGCCGCGCTCATTACTTCGTGTGAGCGATCATAGTTCGTGCCTATCCGCTCTATAGCGAGAGATAACTGCTCTATCACGGTCTGTACTCGCTC
>NZ_PDZB01000041.1 GCF_002743335.1 Sporosarcina sp. P32b | reverse complement strand
CACGTAGATTGAGCGGATAACAACTTATATAGAGCGTTTAAAGATTTGTTTGAGCGCGGCGGCTTCGCCTTGCTTGATTTAGTTCAACCGCATGGTCGTATGAGCGGATCCCACGGTTGATAGAGCGACTCAGCATGAGGGTAGAGCGGATACGTGGTTTGATAGAGTATTTCCGAACGTAGATTGAGCGGATAACATCTTATATAGAGCGCTTAAAGAAAGGTTTGAGCGCGGCACAGCGGTGGCGGCTTCGCCTTGCTTAGTTTAGTTCAATGTCCACGTGATCATACCACCACAATAAACGAAAAAAACTGCCCCTAAAGGGCAGTTTTTTTATCGTTTAATCAAATACCGTACATAGTTTTGCCAAGGTGTCGTTTTCCATTTGTCCCATTCCGGTAGATAGAGCGGAAGTGGGTGGTAGACAGATTGGTGCTCGAGGCTGCTGTCCAGATCTTCGTTGTGCAATGCGACCATTCCTGGTTCGACGCCTGTTGCGAGGACTGTTCGATCAAGGGATGTGAATGGTGCGTCGACGATGTTTTGGACTGCTCGTCCGTTGTTGTCTAGCGTCCATACTTTTGCATTGTTTTCGTATTTATCTGTTAGCCAGTTCGTTTTAACACTCACCACTTGGTTGGCTTCGTTCGTTTGAATAAACGTGTTGACATTTGTGCCGAACGGCAAGTTCATTTGCTCGTCGTACGGTGCAACGCGTACTTCGTAATATGCTAGTGGATTGTCTTTTTGTGTATTGCCTAAGGCTTTATACGCTTCTAGCCATTCGTCTTCTTTCGCAGGCACTTTGGATACCGATACGATGACTCCATTAATGGTCGAAATGTCATTCGGATAGTCCGGTGTGATGCGTTCTTGGACTTCTGCTAGTTTCTTTTCTTTATTCGTTAAAGCAGGTTTACCTTCAGGAGAATCGTTTACTTCTGGATTGGAAATAGTGCCATCCGGGTTCGTGATTGTTCCATCAGGATTTGTTGTTGCATCATCTGGATTCGGCGTAGCTTCAGGTGTTGCATCGGGATTGGTCGTGCTATCCGTATTCGGAGTCTCTGTAGTTGGCGCTGTCTCCGTGTCTGGTTTGTTTTCCGTACCTGAATCATTATTCGAACTGTCGATGCTGCTGTCTGGTGTAGATACCGGTGCATCCGGCTTGTCGACTGAACCGTCCGGGTTTCCGGATGTGCCGTCGAAATTTTCTTCCGGAGCATTTGATCCATCGTTTGAATTAACGGCTGGCGGTTCTGCATCTGTTCCGTCGATTTCCGTTTTCGGATCATCGTACGGTACGGTGCTTGGTGGTACGCCGTCAGCAGATAGAGACGCTACGGATTTACCTTTCGTACTGCTCGTTCCGTCTTCCATACCTTCTGGTTCTACAGGTTCCACTTGATCTTCTGGTTGTTGATTCGGATCAACTTTCGGTGTGAACGGTGTGTGAATCGAGTCATGCTGGATAGTTACCGGCGCGCCCGTTTCCACGTTTGGCCATTCGTTGTCGAGAACGTATGTGACAATCGTTTGGTCCGTGCTGTAAATATCGATCGATGGTGACTCGCTATCGCGTTTGATTGCTACGACATAGCCGCTAACCGGACTCGTCAATGCAGATTCATTCGGAATTTCCGCGAGCTGCGATTCAACAACTTCCGTTTTCCGTTGCACTTCCGCGAGATCACGTTCCGCTTCCGCAATTGCTTGCGCAAACGTTCCGTCTTCTCTCACTTCAATGCCCACATTCAAATTGACACGCACTTTTTTATCGTCGTTTGTGTCATAGTAATCGCTGTCGTTTTTCGAACCGCCCGCTGAGGACTGTTCATACTCGAGATTACTGATCGTTTGTGAAATCGAAGACGATTGATTTTGCAACGCGGATAGTTCCGACTCGAGTTCATTGCGCTTGGAATCGATATGATCCACTTTCAATGAAGCGAGCTCCGTTCCAAAGTCCACTGTCTCCCCTTCTTGAACGAGCCATGAATCAATGGTTTGGTCGTCTTTCAGGTAGATCGTATGCAAATCTTTCGGTGAAATGAACCCTTCTTTGTCGAGCTCTTTCTTGTAGTCATCCGCAGATAGCCGTTCGTACTCACTGACGTACTGCGCTTTCGGGATGACACTTTTTTCAGCGAACACCAAATACGTGTTCAATGCTAGGAATGCTGTAACGAGGACCGTCACGATGATATTTTGTGTCTTCATCTTATAGTCCCCCAATCATTAACAAGTTCAACATTTTTTCGATGGGAGCAAAGCCAACTGCCGCAGTGATCAATGCAAAGACCACATGCAAGGCGATTAACATCCACAATGCGTGCTTGCGGATTCCTTTATGCTCTACAACTTCTTCACCGACAAGTGACGTTTCCACTTTCGAGAAGCTGATGAAGCGATACTGAACCGCCACGATCAATGCAGAGAAAATCGTAAGTTGATTGACAAAAAGAATGATGTACCAATTATCCAAAAATGTGACCGCAAGTGGTCCGAATGAAAGAATCGAAACCGCTGCTGACTTTCCAGCAACCGCGAAAACCAGGAAATTGATGAGTTTTTCAATTAATAATAACCCCGTGACCACTAGCTGCAACTTCAGCAATGGCTTAAACGGAATTTTCGTCAGCATACTTAAAATCCATGCGACGCCCCAGAAATGGAACGACATGTAGATGATGGCCCAGAGTATGGCGCCGACTAATGCGGTGATGCGACCGATGGTGAATTCATCGAGCGAACCGTTCGCCAAGATATACGTCATCGTTCCTGTATTCATGCCCCACATATCGCGGAGGACGAACAGGATGATGCCCAAAATGAATACGCTAAACACACGGCGTTTGAATCCAGTGACGGTGCTTTGCCCAATTTCAACGGCAAGCCGGTCAGGATAAACTAGTGAACGCCAGTAACCGTAAGTAGAATACATATGTACTTCTCCTTTGCCTCCAACTTATTCGACTGATTATATCAGTTTCTATCTCTCTTACTTTATCAAAAAATGGCGAATTTGCAACGAATGTCTTGTTTTGTTGCAGAAATTGGTAGTATCGTCGAATAAAGTTAGAGAGTGAATTTGTGAGTACAGTAGGATTGAAGCTCCAGCTGGGGACGCTTTCCGGAGGGCGTGGCCCGAGCCGCTTCCCTCGCTTTCAGCTCAGTCCAGGGTCTCGAACTCACGCTGATCCTCCCGGAGTCGCCCCAGCTTCCGCTTCAATCCTACCTTTATAGTGGATGGATGTAGATCACTCACTAGAAATAGTATGTATTTTTTTCCAAATCCAAACTTAGCTCAGTTCAAGTAAAAATCCAACAGAAAAAGCGATTACAAGCAGAACTTCAATGAACCTTGATTAGTATCACCCGCTCAGTTTGCAAGGGATTGGAGCGTAGGAGGGGCGACTCCGGAAGGATCAGCCCGATCAGGTGAGACCACTAAAGGAGCACAGCGACTAGGGGGCTCACCGCGGGCCCTTCGGAACGCGTCCCCTCCGAAGCGCAAATCCCCTCACGTATCCTACGTCCAGCCTCTCCAAAAAAAAAACCCTAGTCCATTAGATTCATTTAATTATCTGAATGTTTCTAATCTAAAGAAATAGTATATAATAGGAAGTAATAGGGTCGGATGGCTCTAATTACAAAAAGGAGTGATGAGCGATGAACTTAGAGAAGACTATTGAGTTTACATGGCAAGACTTTGCACTAGGCCTGGGCGGATCGGGACTATTCGTAGTGGCGCTCCATTTCCTGACACTATGAGAAAACGTATAACACGACGCACATAAAAACACCTCAACGTCGACGCACATAAATGTGCTTCCAATTGAGGTGTTTTTAACGTTTTCTTGTGATCATCAAATGACACGCAGTCCTTCCATCAACTCCTTGAACAAGAGTTGGTTTTTCGTTTCTAGTGCATAATCTACCATTCTCTCCCAATTATCTTGCTCCAACTTCTCCACCAAACCGTCCGCTTCACGCATGTACTCTTCCTGTAGATGGCCTTCCAATCCCATCGCTCCTTCGAGTATAGTCGACAAATGCAAATGTAAATCGGAAACTAGCAACAATTGATAAAGTGGGATCCGTATAAACCGGTTTCCTCGCTGAAAGACGAATACTTCTCCTAAATTCTCAATCTGCAGACTTTTCGTATTGACAACGATTTCCTTCCCTTCTGCGGGGATGAATTGGAATACCTCATCATTTCGCTTAATCGAGAAATATTGATAAGCGAATACAAGGCGCAAGTTGAATTCTTCTTTCCTGGTGAAAAATGGCTTGATTCGCTGTACGACTAGCATTTCTTCCCCCTCCTCCTCAGTAATTTGAATTTTCCGATTATTATTAATATATCACATTGAAGAGGATTTTGTGCATGATATGAGTCGGAAAGCATCTAATATACCAAGAGAATTTTTCAGAAAACGGTCATAGTGGCGAATCACGCCGGCTTTTTAGGTTATTCATCACGCCCTACAAGAAAGATTTTGGACACCGGCTGATACTCGATGTTTCCCTCTTTCAATTGTTCCAGTAATTCTTCGCTTGCATCAACATTTGTTTTCTCGTAAGAAAAGATCATTTGATTGTTTGTGTAGGAGATGACGACTTGCTTGAAGATCATCTCGTCACGCGTGACGTTATACAAATATGAAACTTTCCCATTCGGATCATGGACGGATTTTTCGGAGTACTGTTCGAGAGACTCGAAGAAACATAGTTCACTGGCGATAACCGGTTCTGGTTTTTGTAATCGGTGACGTAATTGTGGAAAGTGTAGAATCAATTGCACTTTTTCTATCGCTTTCGCCTACTTTCTATTTTTTATCACAATCTTCTCATAATCTTGTAGAAAAACCTCAGAATTGTCATTTCGTCAATTCACATTGTTTAAATGACAATTTCACGAAATACCGGATTCATTTCTTATACGATGGCGAGAAAAACGGGTGATGAGAATGAGTTTCGGAACACAATTACGAGAATACCGCGATGAGTATTTACATATTTCACAAAAGCAGATGGCAGAGGATCTCGGAGTCGACGGTGCGACGATGTCTAGATACGAATCGAGTGAACGGGTTTTCCCGATTTATTTAGTGCCACTTATAAAGAAAATTTATAATATACCTGATGACGTGTTGCTGGCGATGATTTTGGACAAACCGTTAAAGACGGTACGCCCTTTTTCGAATCAGACGCTCGACAGTACCGCCACGTATGAAAAAGGTTTTCTAGCGCAGTATGGATCATTAATTGAAAGCGAGCCACTGTTGAAAGAATTTATTTTACGAGCAAATTCATTGGACCACGAAAACCGCCAGTTGTTGCTGTCAGGCATGTTGAACCTCATGCAGTTGTTCGATAATCAAACAGGTAAATGAAAATGGATTGTTTTTATGCCCCTCAAGTTGTGGTAAAGGACTGAAAAAAACGGTATAATAGGAGGAATGCTTAAGTAAGGAGTGGATTCGGTGGCCATCACTATTGAACGTATCGCAAATATGCACGAATCACAAATCGAAGAATTCATGAATCATATTAAACATACATTTCAACCGTCTGTCCCTGCACAGGCGGAAATTATACGCAAGGCTGCTTCACTTGTACGTATGAACGCAATTGGTGCGTATCGCTACACGGAAACCGAGCAATCCTTAATGGCTAATATTTCGGGTACAGAGTCCGAATTTGCACGTCTTTCTTTCATGACGATGGAGCCTTACTGCACTTGTGCCGACGGAGACTGGTGCGCGCATCAGATCGCGGTCGTTTTCCATTTGTACTCGCAGTTTCATTCATTATCCGATTGGCTGAATACATGGCGCCAGTCAGGAACTGTGCAGACACAGTTGTCGATCAATGAGCGGACGCCGGAAGCTTGGTTGAACGCATTATCCGCATTAGTGAAGCCGCTAACCGAGTTGAGTCCGAGTGACGGACCGACCGGATTCTTGCATTATGCTTCAAAAATTGAACACCAGAAGACGCGGCTTTCTCCTTTTGAATGGGAATGGAAGCCGCTCTTTTCGCTGTACTATCAGCTAACGTTATTACGGGCGGCGTGGCCTTTCCTAAAAAGCGAGCTTTCAGCGAACGATTCCTATCATTACGGCAAATGGCAGCTGACGATTTGGCTTAATGAACAAATGTCCGAAATTAAAGCGGGTATTAAACAGCTAAGTTCGAAATCACGTCTATTTGAGACGGATGCATTCCATGTGAAGTTGAAAGATTTGATTCATTCATTCGCAATAGACGAAGATGGTTTATTCTCGAAGCGTTTTGAAGCGTTCCGTCTTGTCTATACTGAGCTGTATTCCGATGAAGCTGAATTGACAGAGGAGATTGAACGCCTGCAAAAGGAAACGGCAGAAGACGCGCCATTGTTCCGTGCGTTTCTCTATTTGACGTCAGGACGTTTTGACGAGCTCGATGAAGAACTGAATACTCTAGACGCTACCGCTGTTCCCCAGTGGTTGGCGTTTGCGCTTTATGCGAAGGAAGATGAGGATTTTGATATCGTGCAGTCGATTATGCCGCAATTGCTTCCTCATTTAGCCGAGCATTATCAGCAACTTGCGACGCGTAACCGTTCAGCATTTGCTGAGGATATCGATGAGTTACTAGCGCTATCGGATGTTTCAGAAGCGCAACGCGATCAACTATTCCAATCATATGGACCGGAAGCTAGTCGTGCGTATGGCAAGTTTTTATTCGAGCGTAATCGTTACGCCGAATGGGCTGCGCTTATGCATTTAACTCGTGGATCCGTCGATATGATCGATAGCTCGGCGATGAAGACGGCACTCGCGGAAGATTCGCAAGCGGTGTTCCCTCTCATGCATGCCGAAGCATTGAAATTAGTTAAAGAGAAAAATCGAGATAGCTATCGCCGTGCAGTACGTTTGTGGAAGCAAATGAAAACTGCTGCGAAACGCGATGGTCGCAATGAATTTTGGAACCGTTATGTCCATACAGTCCGCCAGCAATTTCCACGTCTGCGTGCACTGATGGAAGAGATGGAGAAAGGAAATCTACTTCTATGACCGATTCGAACATCTTACAACTTTCATTAGAGTTAACGTTACAAGAAGGACAGGACGGCATCTTCGTCGTGTCCGCAAATGTCGCAGGTGAAACGCGCAAGATTGATGCGGACATGTTGGTGTCGTATTTATTTTATTCGGATGAACCTACGATGTACGGCATGCTAGTTGAGCAGCGTGATAATTGGCTCGATGTATCGATCGACATGTTACTGCGCTTGTTTTCGGCTGGTAGTCATCCGTATGTGCAATACTCCGGTGCGACTTCAAGCGATCAACAAGTACTGACAGACATTCGCGAAGCCGCAACGTTGTGGAATGACGCTGCGTTGTTTTCATATGTTGAAGCGACGGAATCTGGACTGTCGTTTGATCTCGACAAGACCCATCTATCCGAGCAGGCTGGACGCTATATCTCGCTTGCGATGCGTGGACAGTTGGCGACGCTTGGTGTCTCGATGGCAGACTTCCCTGCTTTGTTGCCACACTTCAAGCAGTACGGATGGCCGAATACTGAGAAGTCGAAGTTACCGTTCCGCGTAGCCCTTCGTTTGACGGAGCCGGATATCGATGAGACGGATTGGTTGCTTGAGACGATCCTCATTAGTGATCGCGGAGCACAGTGGTCACCAGCGATCGGTAAAATTGCAGGCTCGATTGAAAATGCTTTGCCAGCGAAACGTAAACCATATGCAGAAGATATTGAAGAACGTCAAGCCGAGATGGTCGGGATTTTCCGTTCTGTCGAATGGTATGAGCCGAGACAGTTTATGCATGTGCCGTTAAATGATGCACAAGTGCGGATTTTCATTCAGGAAGATCTACCGCTTTGTCAGGCATTTGATTATCCGGTTATTTTGCCGGCTTGGTTAAAGACTGTCACCGAGACAAAGTTGAAGATTCGGACGTCTGCCGGTATGCAGTCGTATCGTTCGTCAGCAAGTCTCGATCAAGTGTTATCGTTTGATTGGCAGTTTTCACTCGCTGGGGAAAAGATCGACAAAGATCAGTTCCAGAAGATGGTTGATGAGAACCGCGAGTATATCCGTGCAGGCGACGAGTGGTTCCATTTGGATCCCGCGTGGCTGAAACGGATTCGTGAGTTGATGGAGCAAGTGGACGACGGTGAGTGGACAGTGAAAGATTTGCTGTTCAATGAAGTGCCAGAAGAGATTGCGCCTGTTTATGACGAAGAGGAAGAAGACGATTCGTTAGTAGCGTTTTCGATGCAGCAGTCTTTACGTAAAGTGATGAATATGCTGCATGACAAGAAAGGGTTGCCGCCTGTTCCGGTACCTGAGACGTTGCATGCCGAGTTGCGTCCGTATCAGCAAGAAGGTTTCGAGTGGCTTCATTTCATGCGTGATAATAAATTCGGTGCGGTGTTGGCGGATGATATGGGTCTTGGGAAAACGGTCCAGCTCATTGCGTATTTGCTATATGTGCATAATTTACCGGAAACGGACTCCCCTTCGCTGATTATTTGCCCGACGAGTGTTATGGGTAACTGGCAGAAGGAGCTTGAGCGTTTCGCGCCTTCATTGAAAGTACATGTACATTACGGAACGAATCGTGCGCGTGAAGAACAGTTTGCGGATATCATAAACAAGCGTCAAGCGCATATTATTTTGACGACGTATGGTACCGCTACGCAAGACGGCGAGATGCTGTCGATGTATGAGTTTGCGAATGTTTCTATTGATGAGGCGCAAAATATTAAAAACTTACAGACGAAGCAGTCTCGCGCAATCCGCAAGTTACGCGGTCGACATCATATCGCGTTGACAGGTACGCCGATCGAGAACCGTTTGTCGGAGTTATGGGCTATTTTTGATTTCATTCATAAAGGGTATCTCGGCAGTTTCCGTAAATTTAGTGAAGAGTTCATCGTGCCGATTGAGCGTGATGATTTGGAAGCGGAGAAACGGAAATTGCGTGCACGAATTCAGCCGTTCATGATGCGCCGGACGAAGAATGATCCGGAGTTGCGCTTGAACTTGCCTGAGAAGCTCGAGCAAAATGAGTATGTACCGCTGACGCCTGAGCAAGCGGCATTGTATGAGAGTTTTGTTTCGGAGACGAAATTCAAACTTGAGACTTTGACTGGATTTGAGCGCAAAGGCTTGATCTTGAAAATGCTTAGTCGTTTGAAGCAATTATGTAACCATCCGGCATTATTCCTGAAAGAACCGCCAGCCCCTGCTGCCGAGTTGACGACGCGTTCCAATAAAATGGCGCGAATCGTTTCAATGGCAGCGGAGATTGCGGCGAACGGTGAGCAATGCTTGATCTTCACGCAGTATATCGGCATGGGGCAGATGATTCGTCAATGCTTGTCGGAGCTGCACGGAATTGATGTGCCGTTCTTGACGGGTAGTATGCCAAAAGGACAGCGTGATGCATTGGTCGAGGCGTTCCAAAACGGGGAATTCCCGATTTTCATCCTGTCATTAAAAGCTGGGGGCACCGGCTTGAATCTGACGCAGGCGAATCACGTATTGCACGCAGACCGTTGGTGGAATCCGGCTGTGGAGAACCAGGCAACGGATCGTGCGTACCGTATCGGGCAGACCAAATTCGTGCATGTGCATAAATTTGTAACTGTCGGGACGATCGAGGAAAAGATTGACGAAATGCTCGTCGAGAAGGCAGCATTGTCAGCTGATTTGATTCATTCGAGTCAGTGGTTGACGGAGCTCAATGATCGAGAGCTCGAGGATTTGCTGACGTTTAATTAATATTGACCATTTGGACCTGTATCGAAATCGGATGCAGGTCTTTTTGTATTCATTTTACATCGGAGGGTAGGAGGAAAGGGTTGGTGTTGATTGTTTCAAGGTAATTGATGCGCTCGTTTAGGTTGGCAATAATGCGGATCAGCTGGCCAATCTGGTCTTCGAGACGCTGGATATCTAGTTTTTGCGCGACTATAGGTGTGCTGTGCATGTGGGCTTCATCCTTTCTATGAGCGGGTATGTAATGCCGTCAGCTCGCTTCGTGGAAGTGGTCTCCGACAAAACGAGCGACGGATGAGTTGGCGTAAAATTGATTCAGTTCCTATGCTGAATGTACTCCCGGCATCACAGAGGATTGGGTCCCCACCCGCTCTTGCTTCTGCCGAGTCATGCTAGTTGGCGAATATGCTTGTAGTGTCGTGTAGTTTTCTCTTTTTTCATTTCTCTTCAGTTGTGTGGCATCCATTTCTTTTCAGGAATTGATCAGCAACGGATATGCGACGGCGGATCTGCCCTGGTCTCCCTCCCCCTTTCGTTTTGGAACTGGTTAGAAAATAGGTAGTGCGGTTTCGGCCGGTTTTGCTTCTTCAAAACGTTTGGGCTCAGTAGATGAATGCGTTTTCATTTTTGCGTGTTGTGTTTTTGGTGATTTCGACAAGAAGCGGATCTCATTGCACATGACTTCCGTGACATATACTTTCGACCGATCTTCGCGTTCGTAGTTCCGGGTCTGAATACTTCCACTGACGCCTACGAGTGATCCCTTGCCACAGTGACGGACTAGGTTTTCGGCGGATCGTCCCCAGACGGAGCACAACACGAAGTCGGTTGCCACTTCCCCGTTTGCGTTTTTGAAGCTGCGATTGATAGCGAGGACGAACGTGGTGTTGACACGTCCTGATGCGTGTTCTTTTAATACGAGGTCTTTGGTGATGCGCCCTACTAAAGCCACTTGGTTCACGAGTTGGTTCCTCCTTTCTTTGTGCTGCCCTTATCGTAATCTACATAGGATCTTATTGGCAAAGCGGCAAAATTGAATTTTGATAGGATTTTCGGCGTGGTTTTTCAATTTTCATTCGAAGGAATTTCGGGGTTTTCGCGGTGGTATGCGATTTCTGTATGACGAGCAATACGGCATTTTTGAATTCTCGAGTATTTTGAGATTTTTATGCTATACTTGGGAAAATTGTACCGAGGTGATGGAATTGAAGACGTTTAAAATGATTTCGGTGGAAGTGGTTCAGGAGAGCGGCGTGCTTGCCTTTCCGCTGTTTGACGGCATTATCATCAACCAGGAGAACAGTCATCGCTTGTGGGTGCTTGAGCTTTTCATTGACGCCAAGCATAAGGACATTATGGATAAGTGGAAAGTTGAGGAGACGTTGCTGACCGTGCGCGTCGTGATTTCGTATCCTGGCAACGAGCCTGCTTCGTTCGATGTGGCAGTGGAAAACTGGCGTCAAATTGGCGACCGGATTTCCGTGTTAATGAAGGGCCGTTTGAAGCGTGTCCGATCGAAGTATCCGGAACATTTGTTGGAAGAGTTGCTGGATGAAGGTTTGGAAGGCGATGCGTTGCTCGAGCAATTCCAAACCGCTATGTGGGATCGGCCGAGGTTGAAGCGTGATACGGAGCTTGATGAGATGACGAAGTTGTGATGGGGTTTTGATGGATGGATGATTGCGATGGATGGGCTACCCTTGTTTGGGTGGCTTTTTTTTAGGTTTTGGGAGGCTGGGGATTGAGCGGATACGAGGATTGATAGAGCACTCGTACACTGGCATTGAGCGGATAGGCGGATGTATAGAGCACTCGCCGAAGTGCATTGAGCGAATGGCGCGTGCGATAGAGCGCTTGGGAGGATACATAGAGCGGCTCGCGGAGTTTGAGCGGTTACGAGGCTACATAGAGCACTCGCATACTGGCATTGAGCGGATAGGCGGATGTATAGAGCACTCGCCGAAGTGCATTGAGCGAATGGCGCGTGCGATAGAGCGCTTGGGAGAATACATAGAGCGGCTCGCGGAGTTTGAGCGGTTACGAGGCTACATAGAGCACTAGCATACTGGCATTGAGCGGATAGGCGGATGTATAGAGCACTCGCCGAAGTGCATTGAGCGAATGGCGCGTGCGATAGAGCGCTTGGGAGGATACATAGAGCGGCTCGCGGAGTTTGAGCAGATATCAGACC
>NZ_PDZB01000005.1 GCF_002743335.1 Sporosarcina sp. P32b | reverse complement strand
CAAACTCTCCATAAGAGAAATTCGATTAGCTCGAGTTTCATTTGCTGGCATCAATTAAGATACTCATTTTGTTTGTGTCACCGTTAGGTGCACAAACTGTATTTCGTTAACGTTTTGCTGTTCAGTTTTCAAGGATCATTTTCTTTTAAAAATAATGGAGCGGGTAGGGAGAATCGAACTCCCATCATCAGCTTGGAAGGCTGAGGTTTTACCACTAAACTATACCCGCATAAAAGTTGTAATTATATTGTAATGGTGAGAATGTTTGGTGCGGTAAAGAGGATTTGAACCTCCACGGGGTTAACCCCCACTAGGCCCTCAACCTAGCGCGTCTGCCGTTCCGCCACTACCGCTTTGTTTCAGCGACAATTACTAGTATACACCTTCAGTTTAATAAGTCAAGAACTTTCTCGAAAACTTTTTAAAATGAATGGTGAGCCGTACAGGATTCGAACCTGTGACCCTCTGATTAAAAGTCAGATGCTCTACCAACTGAGCTAACGGCTCGTATTAAAATGAAAGGAACAAATCGTTCCAAATACCTTTGATCTCTCTAGTGCGTGTAACACGCAGTAAAAATGGCTGGGGTAGCTGGATTCGAACCAACGAGTGACGGAGTCAAAGTCCGTTGCCTTACCGCTTGGCTATACCCCATCAATGATAACCTACTATCAAATCTTCAGGGATTTGTTCGTTTTATTGAAAGTGACCCCTACGGGATTCGAACCCGTGATACCGCCGTGAAAGGGCGGTGTCTTAACCGCTTGACCAAGGGGCCTTTATTATATTGTCGCTTCAGCAAGTAAATCGTTTGTTGCGCTTGTCTTAGTCGACTTTTACTATTATAGACAGGGTCTTGCCATTCGTCAACCTTTTTAAGCAATCTTTTTAAAATAACTTTTCGATATGCTTTAAAACACTGATGCGACAACCTTTCCACTTGAAATATTCTTTAATGAAATTGCCTTCTTTCACTTCTGTTTGCCTAATTATATAAAAGGCATCCAATCGCTATGATTGAATGCCTTTTATGCCTTACTTCACTTTTGTGATCTCCCCAGCACATTTTCCACAGCGATATTTCGTACAATCCATTCTTCTACGCCTGGGATAATCTAACCCACAAGCTGTACAGCGATATAGATGGATGATTGTACTTTTCGCTCTGCGTTCCGTAAGCGGCTTGCAATGACGGGGGGAATTTGTCTCTTTAAGGAGCTCTTTAAAGTCTGGATCTCCATGTTTATATCCCTTACCTTCTATATGAAGGTGATAGTGGCAGAGTTCATGTTTAATGATCCCGACTAATTCTTCCTCATCATGAAGCTTAATAACTAACGGATTAATCTCTATAAAATGATTGCTTAATTTATAGCGACCACCCGTCGTTCGCAGTCTGCTATTAAAAATCGCTTGATGGACAAACGGCTTATGGAAGATTTCCAATGAGATCTGCTCAACCAGCTGCTGTAAATGTTCTTCTGACATGCTGATTCTCTCCTTTATTTCTTAAGAGGAAGCATAGATAATGCAATACGCCCTTTTTGACGATCGACAGAATCAATCCATACTGTAACAATGTCACCTGATGCAACTACATCTAATGGATGTTTGACATACCCATTTTTCATTTTGGATATGTGTACTAATCCGTCTTCTGAAACGCCAATGTCTACAAATGCACCGAAATCCACTACGTTGCGTACTGTTCCCTGCAGTTCCATTCCTTCATGTACATCTTTGATATCAAGTACATCCGCCTTCAATAAAGGCTGTGGATAATCGTCACGCGGGTCACGATTCGGACGCTGCAATGTCTGTATAATATCTTGCAACGTGATTTCCCCGACGTCTAGCTGCGTAGCAAGTTGTGGAATATCCACGTGTTCTAGAGCAGTCGTCGCTTCTTCTGTGCCGAGCTGGGATTTGTCGAGTTGCAACTCTTTCAATACTGCTTCCGCTACTTTATAACTCTCTGGATGAATGCCCGTCGAGTCAAAACGCTCTTTTGATTCTGGTATGCGCAAGAAGCCAATTGCCTGTTCGTAAGTTTTCGCACCGAGTCTCGGGACCTTTTTCAACTCTGTACGTTTCGTGAACTTACCTGCTTCCTCTCTTGCTTTTACAATGTTCTCCGCCACCGCTTTTGATAGACCAGAAACATACTGTAACAACGAAGATGAAGCAGTATTGACATTAACCCCCACCCGGTTCACCGCAGTTTCTACAACAAATGATAAAGATTCAGTCAGATTCTTTTTCGCTACGTCATGTTGGTATTGTCCTACACCAATAGATTCCGGGTCGATTTTTACGAGTTCAGACAGTGGATCTTGTAGCCTTCTCGCAATAGATACCGCACTTCTTTGCTCTACCTGCAGATCAGGGAACTCTTCTCGCGCTTTTGCAGATGCTGAATATACACTCGCTCCTGCTTCGTTGACAATTACGTAGGAAACAGGTTCGTCCACTTCTTTAATTAGATCAACGATGAACTTTTCTGTTTCACGTGATGCAGTTCCATTACCAATCGCAATAATGGATATCGGGTATTTCTTTAATAGATCCAGTATTACTTTTTTTGATGCTTCTTTCTGTGGTTTCGGTGGGTGAGGATAGATGACAGAGATATCATGAAGCTTTCCCATTTCGTCCACTACTGCCAGTTTACATCCCGTTCTGAATGCCGGATCTACACCTAGTACTGTTCTACCTTTTAACGGTGGTTGTAATAGAAGGCTACGAAGATTTTCCGAAAACACATGAATTGCCTGCGTTTCTGCTTTTTCGGTTAATGTCGTGCGTACTTCTCTTTCTATTGAAGGAGCGATTAATCGTTTAAACGAATCTTCTAACGCTTCTTTTATATACGTTGTAGATGAAGAAGGGTGTCGTTTTAGATACATACGCTCGAGATCCCCAACGATGCGATCTGTTGGGAAACTCACCCCTACACGTAATACATCTTCTTTTTCTCCTCGATTAATAGCTAAAACACGGTGAGGCACTATTTTACTGAGAGGCTCTTCATATTCGTAATAGTTTTCAAAAACTTTCCGTTCATCTTCCGCGCCTTTTTTTAGGACAGCCGTCAGTTTCCCAGAGGCCCATGTGATTTTACGGATTTTCTCACGCATCGTTGCGTCTTCCGATACTCTTTCCGCAATGATGAACTTAGCACCTTCTAATGCATCTTCAATTGTATGGATTTCTTTTTCAAGATTGATATAGGTTTGTGCCGCAGCTTCAATATTCGCTGATGACTGTTGCATTAATTGGTCAGCAAGAGGTTCCAAGCCATTTTCAATCGCAATCATCGCTTTCGTACGTCGTTTTTGTTTATAAGGGCGGTACAAGTCTTCGATTCGTTGCAATACCGTCGCACGCTCAATATCTGCCTTTAACGTGTCATCTAACTTTCCTTGTTCATCGATTAAACGCAAGACTTCTTCTTTCCGTTGTTCAAGCGACTTAATATAATGATAGGCATCTTCAATATCTTTGATCTGCACTTCATCGAGCGAACCTGTTGCTTCTTTTCTGTAACGCGCAATAAAAGGTACAGTGTTGCCTTCTTCCAACAGAGCGATGACACTTGCCGTTTGGCGTTTACTGATTCCCGCTCGGCTTGCTGTTGCTTCCATAAAATCCTTTGACAATTCAACCACCCTTTCTTCTTTCCATATAATAGCATGTTTCCAATGCAGTTTCCTTCTGCAACCATTTGTTTTCAGACACAAAAAAGCCGCTTCAACTTAATGAAGCAGGCTAGCTGCGATGAATGTCGCATCATCAGTATCTTCAATCGTACGTTCCACCTTTTTATACAATTGATAAGGAGTAGAGTTTTCTTGTAAGTACTTTTTAGGACTTCGCAAGTTTACGCCATCAGAATGAAGGAAGAACCGGTCGTTCTTATTATAAGGATATCTTTGTGTACGGGGCGACTGTGGTCGTCCAGAAAGATAACCCATTACCGGTAAAGGATAAATCATCTGACCATTTGATTGCAGAATATAGATACGGATGTTACCAACACAACTATATTCTAGGGTTTGCTGTTCGAAATACACTTTAACAATCCCCACTGCTGCACCACGTTTATGCAACATCTGTTTATTGCAGCGTAGTAACAAATCGTCAGGTGATTCATGATGATACAACTTTAAGACTTGTGGAATTATTTCAGCAGATTCTTTCGCTTCCGTTCCACTACCCAATCCGTCTGCAATCGCACATATGAAATAATCTTCTTCTGAATGAATGTAGTATGCATCCCCAGAATCTTTATTACCTTTTTTGGACTGTTGGTATATATATGCCTCTACATAGTCATTCTCAAAAGTTTCCACTAATTTGCACCACCGCTCGTTAGGATTACTTCTCGTAACTTCTTGATAGCTTTACGTTGCAATCTTGAAACATGCATTTGGGAAATGTCTAGTAATTCCCCAGCTTCTTTCTGGCTCATTTGATCGATATATGTATATTGGATAATCTGACGTTCGCGGTCACTTAAAACGTTCAGTGCATTCAAAACAAGCATGCGCTGATCTGTTTTCTCAAAACCCCCATCAGTCTCACCGATGATATCGAGCAGTGTAATGGTTCCACCTTCTGAATCCGCATCTAGTGTATGGTCAATTGACAGCGCCTGATAACTTCTGCCCATCTCCATCGCTTCAAGCACTAATTCTTCGTCGGTACCAAGATATTCTGCTATTTCATAGACCATTGGCGAACGTTGAAATTCAGTCGTTAACGTTTCAACAGCCGCTTTTATTTTAGGCCCTAACTCTTTGATTCTTCGCGGTACGTGAACAGCCCATGTCTTATCACGCAAGAAGCGTTTAATTTCCCCTATTATTGTCGGTACAGCAAACGCTTCAAAGTTCCGTCCTTGTTCAGGATCATATCTTCGAATCGCTCCTAGTAATCCGAGCATTCCGGCCTGGACGATATCCTCATGGTGAGATTGCCCACGGGAATATTTGCGCGCGATAGAGTGTACCAGTCGCTCATAATGCAGGACTAGTTGTGTTTGCGCATCGTCGTCATTATTCTTTTGATATTCATGTATCCATTTAAGGACTTGTTCTTTTGTCTCGCTGTCACGAGAAGACTGTTGATTTGACATGGTCCTCTCCCCGCTCTCTGCCCAAATATTTGGTCATGAAAACAATGACACCCTCCCCATGGTCAACTTTGACTTCATCCATTAAAGTTTCCATCAAGTAAAGTCCTAAGCCACCTTCTCTAAGTGGTGATTCCTCATTCCAATCTTGATAGGGTCCAATTTTTTTCTTTGTTTCTTCAAAATCAAAACTCTGACCATGATCCGTCACGACAATTTCCAAGCGGTCTTTATAAAGGGCGCATCCTAAAATTACTTCACCCGTTTTTTCATCATTGTACGCGTGTTGCACAGCATTCGTCACCGCTTCACTAGCAGCGATCTTCAAATCTTCAATTTCGTCGTATGTAAATCCAATACGACTCGCAAGACCAGATATAGCTAAACGTGCGACACCTACGTACTGGGCTTTTGCCGGAACTTTTATTTCGATATAATCAAACGCCTGCATTATCTTCGCCACCTTTAGATTGTTCTATCTCCATAATCTCACTGAGGCCCGTGATTTCAAACAATCGGTAAAGGCGTTGGTTTAGTCCTGTAATAACTAATTTCCCATTATACGCTTTCACTTCTTTATAGTATCCGACAAATACGCCTAGGCCTGTACTGTCCATGTAATTTACTTCGGATAGATCTAATTCTACTTCGATTCCTTCTACCAATTCTAATGTAGCCAAATGCTCTTTCAATTTTGGCGCTGTATATATATCAATCTCTCCGATAACTTTAAAGTTATGCACGAGATCTTTATCGACTTGCTCAACTTGTAAATTCATTTCGCCACCCCGATCGTTTTCTCTATTTTCTATGAATGTATAGCGTGATAATACCCACTACACACTCATTGTTTTATACCCAAACAAAATCTTTTTAAACCTTCATTTTGTTTTTTTCAAAATTACAAGTGTGAAATCATCATGCAATTCATAATTCTGCATTTTAGAAAGCTCGCTAAATAAATAGTCAACCATCGCTTGCGCACTTTCCGAACGCACTTCGCGCAATAAGTTTTCTATAACATTCATTTCAATGAAACCCTTATCGGTCCTAGTTTCAGTTACACCATCCGTCATAATCACAACAAAATCATTGTTTTCAAGACGTACTGTCCGTTCTTCATATACCGCTTCTTCTTGAACGCCAAGCAATAGTCCTTTGCTTTCTAGTAAACTGTAAGCGTCTTCTGAATCACGATAAAAAAGAGCCGGCTCATGTCCTGCCGAAGAATAGCGGAATACAGAGTTTTCCGTATCGTATTTTCCGTAAAACATGGAAATAAACATAGAATCAGCAATGCTCTGTTCTACCATTTTATTAATAAAGCTCAACACTTCAAAAGGATCTCGCTTCTCATATCGCAGACTATCCATACCAAATTTCACCATGGACATGTGCATAGCTGCAGACATGCCTTTTCCAATGATATCAGCAACTGCCAAACAAACTTCTTGTTCTGTTTCCTTTAGAAAGTATACATAGTCACCGTTCATTTGCTTCGATGGTCTGGAAATCCAACCTATGTCCAGACCCTCCAACACAGGAGTTGTCGTTTGCAACAAAGTATTTTGTACTCTAACAGCAATATCCATCTCTGTTTGAATAGCTTCTTGTTTGCGGATCAAGCTCTGATGCTCTTTAAGTGCTAAACCGTAATGAATCATCATTTCGATTAAAAAATCGAAAGACACGCTGACGTCGGCAGGTAGATCTTTAATTAACTCTTCAATAGACGTTTTATGAATACTGATGACATCTTCCGGTGCGATACTTTTTTCTATGAAGCTGCGGCTGAATTGCTGTCCCAAATAGAGATCTTCTTCTCCTTTGGAGTGCAGATAATTCTCCAGCATTTGCTTATACTGCTTACCCGCCTCTTGTGGCAATACCCTTCAACTCCTAGTGCAACCATTTAGTTGCTGTAATAGTGGTACCTACGCCCACTTCTGTTTCTACAGTAAAATCATCCATTAATCGTTTGACTCCCGGCATTCCTGCACCCAGTCCTCCTGAAGTCGTATATCCATCTGTCATAACTTTTTGCAAATCAGCAATTCCTGGTCCTTCATCAGAAGCAGTAATTAGTAAACCCACCCGTACACCTACTGTAATAGGCACAATTTCAATACGACCTTTTCCTGCGTAAAGATATATATTTCTTGCCAACTCACTAATGGCAGTCGTAATTCTAGCTTGGTCGACTGTCCCAAAACCCGTACTTTTCGCCTCATTACGGCCTAACTGTCTAGCGGCAACAATATCCCACTCTGTCTTGATCTCTATAGAAGACCTGTGTTCCATGGTCAGGCCTCCAATTCTCTAGTCAATTTCTCTAGCCCATTCTCTAGATCTAATGCAGTTGTCACGTTCTCTAAACGGATACCTAATTCAATTAGTGTGATGGCTACAGATGGTTGAATACCTGTGATGACAACTTTCGCCCCCATTAGACTTGTCATATGAATAACATCCCCAAGCACTTTTGCAATGAATGAATCAATGAAGTCGATTGGTGTCAAATCAATCACAACGCCCCGTGCAGACGTTTTATGCAACTGATTCAATAAATCTTCTTGGAATTGTAATGCCGTCTGATCATCAAGCTCCACTTGAATAGATACAATCAATGTGTCTTTTAGCTTTAGAATCGGAATTCGCATCTTCATACTACTTTTCCTCCTCCACAATTGTCCGACCTGTCATTTCAAGCGCTTTCTGCATACCTCTGCGCAACGTGCTTGTTGTTGAGAAATCTGTAAGGTTAATACCAAGCGTTACAATAGTCTGCGCAATTTCTGGACGAATGCCAACTAGCATACACTTTGCCCCAACTAAACGTACCGCGTCTGCCGCTTGGATAATATGATGGGCAACCATCGTATCGACTACAGGAACACCTGTAATATCAAGTAGCACGACTTCAGCACGCTGCTTAACAACGCCTTCCAATAAATTCTCCATGATCAATTTCGCACGCTCTGTATCGATTGTACCGACCAATGGCATGACAGATATCTTGTCGAATACCGGAATCAATGAAGCCGATAATTCTTGCAATGCAATCTTCTGCAAAATGTCCGTACGCTCCCACTTCGAAGAATATTCTTCTATGATGCTTTCTCTTAACGGATTGATCCAGTTTGAGAAGATAGTAATTCCTTCACGCAAGTTGGACTCTCGCAAAATCCCCGTTTCAAAGAACAGGTCATATACGACCGTAGAAAACGTATCTATAGCCTGATTGATAAATTTAATAGACCATCCAAAATGAATGATTTTCTCCGTGAACTCATTTAATCTTGCCTTGTCCACTTTTTCGCGGTACGAAAGATTAGACGTCATCAGTTCCGTAAATTCCCTACTAGTTGTTGCTACTACAGATGCCGGCATCAATTCCAGAAAACGCTCATCAGCATTCTCTTTCATTCCCTCTACCCAGCGTGCAGTAATTGTGTCTATATTCTCGGCTATACCTTTTCTCATGACTTCGTTCATCGTTATTTGTTCCTCCCTACATCTTCAGTTATCTCCATTGTATCGAATTTCCCTCCAAACTACATGTTTTTAATCATTTTTTCTCAAAAATACTATAAAAAAAACACTATAACCGGTTGGCTATAGTGTTTTAAGCAGCCATTACTTACTGGCGCCGTCTGCAATAAAAGTTATTAGGATATGTATGCTAAAATTTAATAAGCCCGAAGCTTACTTGTAAAGCTTCATCGACTTGTTTCATTAACGCATCGTCTAAGTGTGTTATTTTGTCTGTGAGCCTCGACTTGTCGATTGTGCGGACTTGCTCGAGCAGGATAACTGAATCCCGCTCGAATCCATGCCTGGCCGCTGTAATTTCGACATGTGTCGGCAATTTTGCTTTTTGTATTTGTGCAGTAATGGCTGCCACAATCACTGTGGGGCTGAATCGATTACCGATATCATTTTGGATGATCAGTACCGGTCTGGTCCCACCCTGTTCAGAACCGACTACAGGTGACAAATCTGCAAAAAAGACGTCTCCGCGTTTAATTGCCAACTTTTCATCCTCCGCTGACGCAACGTTCTACGGTATGCTGAGCTTCAAATTCCGCATATAAACATTCTGCCGCTATGTTGAGGTTGATTTGCGACATTTCCACATAACCTCTTTTCATGGCTTCACGTAATAGAGAAGCTTCACCATGTTCGATATGTTTCACATCTGTCATATAAACGAAATCTTCTTGCACTTGCTCCCATTGAAAGATTGCGTCTTCATTTTGCTGTTGCAATCTGGTTGAGGCTATACTAAGTATTCTTTTATCGTTTTTATCCGTACGCAAATCGAGCACCTCCGACAAACCCATCCCTCTATTTCTATATCATTTCTATCTTACCATTTATATTGGAATATGAAAAGACAAGGTTTGAAGTGTTTTGACAAGAAATACTAGTTTCGTCAGTAGAATGTCGAATCAAATGATCGTTGCGTCCTATATTTCGCCAGATAGTTTCGACCTTTTTTACGTATAGACTCTAGGTATCCGTGTAGAAATTGTTACAGCTAGTTCATAGGGTATTGTGTTTAGGCGTTCAGACCATTCCTCTAAAATTATTTCTTCGTTACCCTGTTTTCCAATCAATATTACTTTTTCGCCTTCAGGATATTTACGAGGTAATCGGATCATGCATTGGTCCATGCAAATAGTGCCGACAATTGGTACCCTCCTGCCATCAATTAGTACTTCCTGACCTTTAAGCGAACGCTTCAGCCCATCGGCATAGCCCACCGGTAATGTACCGATCCATTCTCCTTCAACCGCTTGATACGTACCGCCATAGCTAATCTCCTCACCAGCAGCCATCTGTTTCACGTAAGTTAACTCCGTTTCAATCGTCAATGCCCGTTCAAGCTTAAACGGCAACTGCTTTGCGACGGTATGAGACGGTGGTATGCCATATAAACTTATGCCAAAACGGACAGCATCTAAAGCATATTCAGGAAACACCAATGCTCCTGCGCTATTGGACGCATGAACGAGACGCGGTTTTTCTGGTAAACAATTCACTAGGCGCATGAATCGTTCAAACTGTCGACGCGTTGGTTCTTGGTTTTCTTCATCTGCACGTGCAAAATGTGTGAATACACCATCAATAATTAGATCGGACTGTTGAATACACTTCACCAATTGCGTGAACTCTTCTTCAGTCCGTACACCAATTCTACCCATTCCGCTGTCGATTTTTACATGAACCCTGCATTTATTATCAAATGGTTGTTGCGCAATCACTTGATTTACCCATTCCTCACTAGTGACCGTTAGAATAATACGATGCTGTGCCGCTACAGCAGCAAATGATACCGGTGAAATTCCCAGCACGAGAATATCGGCTGTCGGCTGTGTTTTCCTAAGCGTCATAGCTTCATCCGGGGTGGCAACAGCGAACATTTCTGCTCCCGCTTGTAATGCAGCGGAAGCAGCCTGCGCGACTCCATGACCATATCCATCTGACTTAACGACTGCGATCAACTTGGTTTCTTTAGGTAAATAAGAAATGAGGTGTTCTGCATTTTGTTTAATAGCTGCTGTATTAATAATCGCTCGTGTTGGCCGATATTGTGTTTCGTTGAACATTTCCTTCCACCTCGTTATTGGATAGACTGTTGCATGAAATAATTATCTATCCAAAGGCACAGTCTAGTCAATTGATTCAGTCGTTAATTACTTCGATTCTGTTGCCGTCATCGAATTTGCTACTGTAATCAGTTCTTCTTTGCTTAACATGTCAGATGCAACAAAGAACGCCATGCCATTTGCTTCCCAGTGAATAGATTGTTCTGTCAATGCTGCTACTGCAAAACCTAGATCAACCGGGTCACCTTCTATGGATACAGGCATTTCATTCAATGGCTTTTCAGCTGGTTCCTGAATCACAACATATTCCTTATCCCCACTAAATGTCATGATTACGCGCTGGCCATTCTCGATTTCCACGCTTTTCTCTTCTGACAGTGTCGTGCCTTGTAAATTAGCAACCGGATAGTAGGTTTGTTGATTTGCCTTAGCCTGATCTTCCCCATCACCTTCTGTTGCTTCTTCATCAGAATCCGCTTTATCGCCGTCCGCTTTCGGTTTATCCATTTCTACTTTATACTCAGCGACTTTATGCTCTACACCTAGGGCAATTTTATCAAACTTAATGGAGATCTTTTCTTCACCTGTTTCATCGTGGATCGTCACCTTATTTGGTAACAATGTCTTTTTATCGATATGAATTTTCTGAGTTGGTAAAAGTGACTTATGATTATTGCGCGTAGCCGTTTCAAAAACATACTCTTTTTCTTTTTCTTCCATGACCGCTGCCTTGTCTGCTTTAATATCTTCAGCAAGCGTTCCGATTAGATACCCCTGACTATTTTGTGCCGGCCAGTCACTTTGGAATTTGTACGTTTTTCCGAGTGACGGCGTAACTACGAAAACGCCTTCTTCGTTACGAACGATCATTTGTGACTCTTCATTCCCCGATTGCGTCACATTCACTTTGTAAAACTCCGGCTTAGTATGCCATACTTCCACATTGTACACCCGAGGCTCTGAACCTGTTTTGATTTCCATCGAAGCATTTAACTCATAACCTTTTGTTTCATTCCACTTATTACTAAGTTTCTTCATGACATCTTCTTTGGAGGGTTTACCGCATCCTCCTAGTACTAACATAACTGCGACAACTGTTAACAAGATAATTTTCTTCCGCATTCTTTTCATCCTTTCTCCAATCAATTCGGGTAGCTTATCTTATGAGAGGGATGAATCGATTATGCGAGCTTGTTTTAAATTCTATTTACATGCTTTCAGGATTCCAGTAAGACCACTTGTGCAGCAGCTACAGTTTGAGTATGCGTAATGCTAATAAACCCTTGAACCAACTGACTATGGAAGTACAATATAGGACGACCACTTGCTTCCGACATGACTTCAATGTCCAAAAAACTGCAATCTGCTCCGATTCCAGTACCCCGCGCCTTGGAGAATGCCTCTTTGGCAGCGAATCGTCCCGCCAAGTATTCAATTTTACGGTGCCCACTCAGTGTTTCATAAACGCATAGTTCTCTTTCAGACAATATTCGTTCTCTGAATTTAGTGTTACGGCCATCCAAACGGGCTACGCGATCCAATTCCACGATGTCTAATCCAATTCCTTGAATCAAAATGAACAACTCCTTTCCCTTCAAGTTAAATAATATGTATAATCAGTACAGAAGATTGAGGTGAAACCATGTTTATACGAACGGAAAATTTTTCACAATATGTTCGCGCTTATCCTGTCGTGACATTTTTGCTTGCCCTGAATATCGGGATATTTATCTATACATTGATTCCCGGCATTGGTGATCAGCTCTTTTTATTCGGCTTGGGAGATAACTTGCTCATTGCGAACGGAGAGTATTGGCGCTTACTAACCCCCATGTTTTTGCATGGTGGCTTCATGCATCTACTATTTAACATGTTCTCGCTTTTCGTTTTCGGACCAGAGCTTGAGAAAATCGCAGGGAAAGCGCGGTTTATTACAGTGTATATGTTAGCCGGCTTGTTCGGCGATATCGCAACATACTTCATTCAACCCGTCGCTTATACGCACGTCGGTGCAAGTGGTGCGATTTTCGGTGTGTTTGGTGCTTTTGGCGCGCTTGTGTACTACACGAAGCATGCTTTCCCACAGCTGAGACAAGTTATTTTACCGATTATCGTCATTAGTGTTGTGATGACGTTTGTAGGGACGAATATCAACGTGACGGCGCATATTGCAGGGCTGATCACAGGCTTCCTAATTGGATTGAGCTTCTTCAACCCGAAGAACATTGTCAGTTGGCGAAAAAAATAGCGTTATGCAAAGTCAGACTGGGATTATCCTAGTCTGGCTTTTTGAATGGAGAATCGCGTGCAAGGTAACTCAGTAAGGACAATGGGATTTCCACTCCAGCTGAGGGACGCTTTTGAAGCGGCCCCTCCTTCTTCATCTGTTTGTATACTTTCATTTAGACCCAAAAGCCAGACAGGTTTATTTGTCTGGCTTTGTTTGTGATTCTGCGCTTTCTGGATGGAACTCATACCAAGAGAGGAACTTTTCTGCGTCCTCCTGAGGCATATGACGAATAGATGGGGCATCGAGTGTCATTCCAGATTTCACATTGGCCGTAATGGTTGCAACCTTTTTCCTCCGATGGAAGTAATTTTGATCTAACTCCATGGACTGAATACGATTCTTCTCCGTAAATACCGTCTGCCGGCTAATTGTGCGAAAACGCATCGTCAACTGCTTCGGCAAGATGGTATAGGCTGCTGTCTTGTATTGCCAAATACCGTGTAATCCTACCAATGGCAACAGTAGTAACGTCAGCAAGCCGTACGGGAAGAAGTTATACGAAATAACCGCTATCGGAACTAGTGTCACAAGTAATTTAAAACGATAGTAGAAACGTTTTCCTCTTTTGTCAATTCTCTCTGTCGGTTCACTGAAATCTATATTCGGAAATAGCTCCTGCAATGGTTCAATGATGCTGTTTTTCTTCGCAAGCGGGAAAAGTTTGATTCGTGAACCTTCTCCTACTCCCCCTGCACTATTGATGATGACCGCTCCATAACCGAACAGCTGACGGATAGGATTTTCAGTAATCGTGATATTTTGCACACGTTTCAACGGCACAGTAACCCGCTTCTTCTCGAGCAACCCTCGCGTGATGACTAAATCATCTTTTTCACGCATGACTTTGAAATCATAATTCGCAAGGAACGTCATCGCGACGGATAGCAACCAAACAACGAGGAAGCCGAGTGCCACTAAAATCGCGATGACGAAGACACCGATGCGAATGAATGATTTCAGCTCCCCAAACAACCAGTCATATGGAATAAGTTCTTCAATTTGCGATAGGAATACGATCACACCAGATAAAATAACCCCAATTCCACCTGAAGTTGTGGCAAGCATAAGCAAGTTGCCTGTCGTCATAGAGAAAATTACTGGAGCTGGTTGTTGTACCACCTGTACTTCTTCCTCTGGCTCCTTAATCAATTGCCACTCTGTTTGGTCTAATAAAGCCAGTTCCGGCCCTATAATACTTACTTTTTTCGACTGTTTAATTTCTTTTTCAATCTGTTGTGCCGCTTCTTTCGTAATTGCAGTTAATTCGGCTTCTGCATCTTTACCAGAAGACGAACCCGCTGTTTCTATTTTAACTTTAACTAACTGAAACGGTCGGTGAAAAATACCTTCTGTGTAATCTAGACTTTGAATACGGTCGAATGGAATGTAACGCTTCTTTCTGACAAACAAACCCGATTCAATACGTAATTCTTGATCTTCAAACCAGTAATCAAAACGACGCCATTTCACAATTCCCGAAACTAACGTGAATATGATTAGTACACCAAACAAGATCAACGTCCAATACTGGATATACCACGGCGCTGTACTTTCTCCTTTGAAACCATTCACGAAAACCAAGATGACGAACGGCCCAATCAAATCTTTCAAAGCTTTCGCTGTCTCGACGACAGCTGATATCCAATGAAGTTTATAACGTTGCTCAGACATCATCTTTCGCCACCCTTGCAAACGTGGAAATACGGTTGCGCAGTTCATCTGCCTCTTCCGTCACGAGCGCAGGAATGGAATGATTAGTCGCTGCAGTAGAGATTGTGATGGAAGCTAGACCGTACTTACGTAAAATGGGTCCTTCCGCTGTATCCACGTGCTGTACGCGCACCATCGGAATGAGTGTACGATTGACGATGAATAACCCGTGTTGAAGCTCAATTTCCGCTTCACGCACTTCATAACGCCAGCGTTGCCAACGAATTTTCGGGAATAAATAAATTGATAAAAACGCATGCAATAGTACAACTATTGTAACGACGATCATAATCCAAATCGGCCAATCAAAAAAATATGATAAAAAACCTAAACCGATTGCGATTGCCAGTATAATTACGCTTTGAATCGTTCCATATAATCGCCAAACTGTTAATCCTTTTCTGGAGATTTGATTTGAAGGTTGTTGTCTCATAGGCCCACCTCTTTTCGAATTTCTACTCATATATACGCACCAATCATGAAAACGTTTCATTCTAATCGATCATATCATATTCACGACAAAAAAATCCGGGCTGCTATAATGCAGGCCCGGATTTCCCATTTTGTATTCTTATCTTTCTGAACGAGTGCTACTGCTACGTCTTGATGCGCCGTCTCTTCTTGCGCCATCACGAGGTCCGCTACTACGTCTACTTGATCCGCCAGTTGCTGAACCGCCACCGCTTCTGCCGCGTCCACCTTGAGAACGTCCGCCGCCACCGCTACGATTGCCGCCTTTATAGCCGCCACCACCAGAACGTGATGAAGAAGGTCTGCGTGAAGGTAGTGGACGCTCTTCTGAAATACTTACAGGCGTCTCATCAACATCTTTAGTCAATGACTTAAGTGCTGCTGCTACAATTTCTTTTGCATCATGCTTCTCAAGCAATTGTGCTGCTAATCCAGCATAATCCTCTGAGTTTTTCTGCTCAATTGTTTCCACTAATGAATCCACTGCATTTTTCTTCTGTTCAAGCAACGCTTCATCAGAAGTTGGTGGACGTAATGGTGTCATACGCTTCTTAGTCGTTTCCTCAACGATACGAAGGTAACCCATTTCACGTGGCGTTACGAATGTAACTGCAACTCCACTTTTACCAGCACGGCCAGTACGACCGATACGGTGAACATAGCTTTCCGGATCTTGTGGAATATCGAAGTTGTAAACGTGTGTTACGCCTGTGATATCCAAACCACGTGCAGCTACGTCTGTTGCTACGAGTACATCAATTTTATTGTCTTTAAACTGACGCAAAACTGACATACGTTTTGCTTGTGTCAAGTCACCGTGAATTCCTTCAGCAATATAGCCGCGGATACTTAGTGCATGAGCCAACTCATCTACCCGGCGCTTTGTGCGTCCGAATACGATAGCCAATTCAGGCTGTTGAACGTTCAACAATCTTGATAGCACATCGAACTTCTCACGTTCATGAGATTTTACGAAGAACTGCTCAATATTCTCAACAGTCATTTCTTTTGATTTGATTTTTACCATTTCTGGGTTTTTCATGAAAGTTTCTGCAATTTTACGGATTGGAGCAGGCATAGTTGCTGAGAATAGCAACGTCTGACGCTCAGCCGGTACGCTTGCAAGAATTGTGTTGATATCTTCGATGAATCCCATGTTCAACATTTCATCCGCTTCATCCAAAACAAGTGTTTGAACGTGATCAAGCTTCAATGTTTTACGGTTGATATGGTCCAAAATACGTCCCGGTGTACCGACAACAATATTTGGATTATTACGAAGTGCACGGATTTGACGTCCGATTTCTTGTCCGCCATAAACGGAAAGAACTTTCGCACGGCTACCGTAGCCTACTTTATAAATTTCTTCTGATACTTGAATTGCCAATTCACGTGTTGGTGCAATGACCAACGCTTGAACTGCAGTGCTCTTTGGATCCAATTTTTCAATGATTGGAATACCGAATGCTGCCGTTTTACCAGTACCTGTTTGTGCTTGCCCGATTACGTCGCGGCCTTCCATACCAAAAGTGATTGTACCCTCTTGGATTGGTGTTGCCTCTTCAAACCCCATGCGTAGCAAAGCGTTTTGTGTTGTTTCACTAATATTCAATTCTGAAAACTTCGTCAAAATATTCATTCTCCTTTATTTCTCCATTTGACAATTGGTTACATCTGCAAATGAAAGCGCGGCAAATTCGAGCCATGTACTTTGAAAGTTGGGAGCGTTTCCGATATATCCATCTCTGGTTTATAAAAAGAATCTCCTAGAAGGATTCTTGTGGTTGAGAGGGGTCATATCAATTACACCTATCGTAATTGCGTCCAGATTTTTATACAGCACAATGTAAAACCCGTGACATACAAGGAAAGCTCGGTCCTTGCCGAGCGGTGAAAACAGCAAATCATTGCTAGTTTGCCTACTAATCACCGTTTTATTCAAAAAAAAGTACTCTCCGTATAATATAACGGTAGAGTGCCGTGTAAATGTATCCAATTCCTTTCATCATTCTACCATGGCTTACACGAGACTGCAACGAATCCGCTTAAGTTCCATTAATCAGTCTTCGTTCATGAACTTCAGTACTTTCGCAAACCATACATGGCGATCTTCGCTATAACAAATATGGTGTTTCCCATGTTCAGAATAAATCAGATGTTTTTCTTTCGAGCCGAGTTTTTCGTATAGGTAATCTGCCGTGAATGCAGGAACAATACCATCTTGCTTCCCTTGCACGATACAAACAGGGGTTTTGACTTGATGGTGATACGGTCGCACTAAGCGAACGACGCGTAAAAACTCTAGCGCCACACGAACAGGAGTATTTGTCAGCTTATAATTATACAGATGATAGAACGAGTCGGGAGGATAATCTTTGTGTCTTAAGCTCCTCATCATGATCCTCGCGTCTTCCAATAAAATACGCGGACTAATATATTTGGCCGCAGCACTTAATAAGATAAGCTTTTTTAATGGATAGCGTAACGCCAAATACATGGCGATTAAGCCGCCCATGGAGAAGCCGACGACTATGACGTCGTCCACTTCTTTTTGTAGTCTTCTCAATTCTAATTCCGCGACCATCATCCATGATTTGGCTGTGCCCCTCTGTACGCCCCGATCCATTTCATGCCCCGGTAAAACAGGTACTGCTACCTTCCAATCTGTATGATTCTGTAGAAATCTTTTGAATGGGGCGACTTCAAAAGGACCACCAGTGAATCCATGAATGATGAGAACGCCTGTCGTCACAATTTTTCCTCTACGAGCAACTTTATGATCCGTTCTAGCTTCATTCCTCTAGATCCTTTAAACAGCACCACTGTCTGATCCGACAGTTTCGGGCGCAATGCATCTGCTAGTAACTCCGTATCGTTCGCCGTCCACATGATATCTCCTGGATAATCCTTCAATTGCTCCGACAACCACTTCATACGTGGTCCAAATAGCGCGATGCCATTTACGTTCATTTTCTTTAGTTCGTCCGCGAGCTCTTCGTGGTAACGCTGTTCATCGGTACCAAGTTCAAGCATATCGCCTAATACGAGCCACTTGTTTTGTTTGACGGCTGTTTCATCGATAAAACGGAACGCCGCACGCATAGAAGTAGGTGCTGCATTGTAGGCATCATTAATGAGTAATGAACCGTTTTTACCAGCTATAGGTTGCATACGCATATCCGTTAATGTCGTTTCACTTAATGACTCTTCAATTTGTTGTTCCGTTAGATCTAACTCTTTTGCGATCATAATCGCGGCCAGTGCATTCTTTACTTGATGAGAACCATATACAGGAATGGTAAACTGTCCTTCCAGCTTACCGTTTACAGTGAATGAACTACCTTTATCGGTAGATATAATTTGTTGCACAGTCAAATCTGCTTGTTCATAGCCAAATGACACATTGCGCAAACTCGGCTGTTGATGTACTAATTCATTTAATAACGGTTCGTCACCATCATAGAGCAACACACCGCCACTCACGAGACCGTCGATGATTTCAAACTTCGCCTTTGCAATTCCTTCACGAGAACCAAGGTCTTGCATATGCGCCTCACCAATATTCGTTATGACTGCAAACTGTGGTTTAGCAAGCGTTGATAGGAAAGAAATTTCTCCATAGCCGCTCATTCCCATTTCAAGAATCGCAACCTCCGTGTCGTCTTCGACAGCTAATAACGTTAGTGGCAAGCCGAGCTCATTATTGAAGTTTCCTTCCGTTTTTTTAACTTTGCGATAAGGTGACAATACCCCCGCAATCAGATCCTTTGTCGACGTTTTACCATTCGATCCTGTAACTCCGATGATAGTACACGTCAATTCACTTCGATAACTACGGGCCATTTGCTGTAGTGCGAGCTCTGAATCCTCGACGAACAACAGTGGTATATCTGCGGGCGGATTAGGTTCATCTTTCAGCCAAAGTGCAGCGACTGCACCTTGCTCAATTGCCCCATTGACGTATTGATGGCCATTTACTTGTTCTCCTCTAAAAGGGATGAACAAGTCACCTGCTTGCACATTTCGTGAATCAATGCTGACACCTGTAACAAGTTGCTCTGCGATATGCTGCCCTTCCGCCTGAAGCCATTTCTGGATCATTGATAGATTTCGTTTCACGTTACTTCCTCCACTCAGTCCATTGTATATTGCAGTTGTTGTTTTTCTGTATGGCGTTCTATTGCCAATTCAATTAGCTGATCGATCAATTCGGGATAAGTCAATCCAGATTTCTGCCATAGTAACGGGAACATACTTGTCGGTGTGAAGCCAGGTAATGTATTCACTTCATTGATCAATACTTCATCGTCTACCGTGACGAAAAAGTCTGCTCGTACGAGTCCTGAACAGTCTAAAACTTTAAATGCACGGATTGCCATGTCTTTCATATGCTCTGCGACTGCACCGGGCACTTCAGCTGGAATAGATAATTCCGTATTTTGGTCTTTATATTTCGCTTCATAGTCGTAAAAGTCAGCAACCGGACGGATTTCCCCCGCTACCGATACTTTAGGATAATCATTACCAAGAACCGCCATTTCAATCTCACGTGCCATAATTCCTTGTTCCACAATAATTTTGCGGTCAAATTTCAATGCCAACTCAATCGCTTTTTTAAGCGACTCGCGATCATCTGCTTTACTAATGCCAACGCTCGATCCAAGATTCGCAGGTTTAACGAACATTGGATAAGAAAGTTCTTGTTCCGCCTGATCTAATAATTGCTCCGCATGTTCTTTCCACGTACTGCGAATGAAATGGACATATGCAACTTGCGCTAATCCCGCTTGAGCGAATAATTGTTTCATTACAACTTTATCCATACCTGCTGATGAAGCGAGTACTCCGTTACCTGCGTATGGAATATTTAAGACTTCAAATAAACCTTGTACTGTTCCATCTTCCCCGTTCGTTCCGTGAAGAAGTGGCAAAATGACGTCGGGCATATCCCCTTGCAAAAAACTTTCAATATGATCAGGCTTTGGTTGTTCATTTTTCAGACGTAATGTCTCAATATCTGTAACCGGCCCAGTCAACGGACTACCTTTTAACCATTCACCTTGCATCGTTATATAGATTGGTAACACTTCATATTTATCTAAATCAAGCGCCTCTGTTACTGCGCGCGCTGTAGAAAGCGACACTTCATGCTCTGCGGATTTCCCGCCATATACTAAACCTAACCGTCTTTTCATGTAATCTCCTCACATTCCGTAGTTTTCATTCATACAGTTTACCATGAATAGAGCCAATTCATGAATGAAAAACCAACGTTCTTCATTCTTTTTACTTCTCGTAGAAACCAATCATTTCACAACTCGTCTATTAATGGGTGTACTTCTTAAAAAGTTTTGCGATATAATAGGTATTTATAGTAAGAGAATACTAGCTTAAGAAAAGGTGAGTTCATAATTGAAACAAACAAACAGGCTAGGTGAACGATTCGACTGGACACTTGCCTTTATCATTTTGCTTTTCGCGATTGTCAGTTTTTTCGTCATTGGATCCGCTCAAACCTCTGAGCAATATACACAGAACTTCGTTTTAAAACAAGTGAGATGGTATATACTCGGTTCTTTCATCGTAGCGATGGTCATGTACTTTGAACCCGATCAATATAAAAAGTTCGCTTGGTATTTCTATGGCTTTGGTATTTTCTTGTTGGTTTTTCTTATGTTAGCTCCCGGCGGTCCAGGCCAAATTGCCGAAATGCGCTACAGCGCAAAACGATGGTTGCATTTGCCTGTCATTGGGACAATCCAGCCTGCCGAGTTCATTAAGACATTCTTTATTATCGGACTTGCCAAGTTGGTTAGCACGCATAACGAACGCTCGTTAAACAGAACCTATGCGACAGACCTTGTATTACTCGGTAAAATCGCGCTGATGCTTATCGTTCCGTTGTTTCTCATCATGAAGCAACCCGACCTCGGAACTTCACTCGTCTTCATTTCGATTACTGCTGCCATCGTCATTGTTTCGGGAATATCATGGAAAATACTCGTGCCTGTCTTTTCATTTGGAGCGGCAGCAGCAGGAGGCATTCTTTGGATGTCTTTGTTCGCACAAGACATGCTCGACAAATTCGGGTTTTCACCTTATCAGTTCAAACGTGTCTATTCTTGGCTCGATCCGTACTCTTACCCGACTGACGAAGGGTATAACTTGATTACTGCGATGACTGCAATAGGCTCAGGACAACTGACAGGTAAAGGTTTTCTAGAACGCGTTGTGTACATCCCTGAGAATCACACGGACTTTATCTTCAGTGTAATAGGAGAAGAATATGGTTTTATCGGCGCTTGTTTGGTAATCACGCTATATTTCATTTTAATTTACCACTTAACGAAAGTTGCTCTTTCTTTGCATGATCCGTTCAGCGTGTATGTTTGTACGGGCGTCATTGCAATGATCGCGTTCCACGTATTTGAAAATATTGGCATGAATATTCAGCTGTTACCTATTACAGGTATCCCTCTCCCATTCATAAGTTATGGGGGAAGTTCTTTATTTAGTAATATGCTGGCGATCGGCTTAATTTTCAGCATGAAGTTCCATCAGCGAACGTATTTATTCGATGCGGATGACAATGATTAACCGTAAATGAATACTGCCTCCCTTTCCGAGCCTTCACAAATTGTGTAGAATGTATAGGAAAGGGAGGTTTTTTTATGTCAACTTTACCAAATTGTCCAAAATGCCAATCCGAATACACTTATGAGGATGGGAACCTTCTCGTTTGCCCAGAATGTGCATATGAATGGACACCTGGATCGATGGAAGAATCCGATCCATCAGGTATGCCGGAGATCAAGGACGTAAATGGCAATGTGTTGCGGGATGGAGATTCTGTGACAGTCATTAAAGATTTGAAAGTAAAAGGAAGTTCCAACGCTTTGAAGATGGGAACGAAAGTGAAAAGCATTCGCTTAGTCGACGGTGACCATAACATCGATTGTAAGATTGATGGATTTGGCGCAATGCAACTAAAATCGGAGTTTGTGAAGAAAATTTAAAACATAAACTAACGCAAAAAGCTCATCCTCGAATACATTCGGGGATGAGCTTTTTGTATGGTCTGTTAGTTAATTCGCTTGAACGGGTGGTGCTTGTACGGCAGGCGTCAATGCTTGCAACATATCACTTCTGGATTTTGTGAGTTTTGCGGAAACACCAAGCTTCGCCAAATTGGAAATAATTTTCTTGAAATCCATTTCTTTAGCCACTTCTTCCACCTCAACCTTCCTAGTTAGTTATATAGACGTTTGATCGCTCGTGAAGTTCTAGTTTTTATAGAATTTTTTTATTATCTTTATTATAACACTTTAACCACCTTTTAAATCTTTCATTTATGTTACATTTTCACCAATTATGCAAGTTTTAAACCTTAAAATGTAAAATCACATGCTTTGACATACCCCCCATACGTATATTAAAGTACATATATACGAAAGGTGGCAGATATCGAGTGACATTACTTCCTGAAGATCCTTCTCTGGATGAGGTAGAAATTTCTTGCCGCAAGAGTCATCATCCGGAAGAAATTAAGACGAACTTGACTCATCGTCTGAACCGCATCGAAGGTCAAATACGAGGTATTAAAGGTATGGTAGAGCGCGATGTTTATTGTGATGATATTATTACACAACTATCCGCTACACAATCCGCGCTGAACAGTGTGGCGAATGTTTTGTTAGACGGACACTTAAAAGGCTGTGTTAAAAATAGGTTAGCTGAAGGCGACGAAGAAGTGTTAGACGAGTTAGCTAAAACAATAGCTAAATTAATTAGAAAATAGGAGGAATTTTAAATGACTACAACTACATTGAACGTAAAAGGTATGACATGCAATCACTGTGTACAAGCAGTAGAAGGTGCATTAACAGAATTATCCGGAGTGGAACGTGCTTTAGTTGATTTGAAAGCAGAAAACGTAGTCGTACAATTTGATGATTCTGTTGTAACCGTTGATAAAATGACAGAAACCATTGAAGATCAAGGATATGACGTCGAAGCGTAACAAGAAAGGTGACCAGCATCATGAATGAGCAAAAAAAAGAAATTGCTATTACTGGTATGACATGTGTCGCTTGTGCAAATCGCATTGAAAAAGGGTTGCAACGAATGGAAGGTGTTTCGACAGCTACTGTCAATTTTGCTACTGAAAAAGCGGCTGTTACATTTGATTCCGAGCAAGTTGAATTAACAGAAGTGGAAGATCGAATTCGCAAGCTCGGTTATGACGTACTGATGGAAGAAGTGAACCTCAACATTAGCGGTATGACATGTGCCGCTTGTTCCGCACGAATTGAAAAAGTGTTATCGCGTATGCCTGGCATTCAATCCGCCACCGTCAACTTGGCGCTTGAAACAGCTCATGTAAGCTATGATCCTGCCGCTATGGAATTGACAGACATTTTGCAGAAGGTCAAAAAAATTGGTTATGAGGCAGCACCCCGAGCAGAAGAATCGGAAGGTCAAACAGATCATCGACAGAAAGATATCGATGAAAAGACACGCAAGCTGATTATTTCCTCTATCCTTTCATTACCACTCTTGTGGACCATGTTTGCACACTTCTCCTTCACTTCTTGGATGTATGTGCCTGAAATTTTCATGAATCCATATTTTCAGTGGATATTAGCAACACCTGTTCAGTTTTGGATTGGTGCCACGTTCTATAAAGGTGCGTATGCAGCTCTACGTAATGGTAGTGCCAATATGGACGTACTGGTTGTACTCGGTACATCCGCCGCATATTTCTACTCGGTCTATCTGGTTTTGACGGGTTACGCACTGGACCATGGCTTATATTTTGAAACTAGCGCAGTGTTGATTACATTGATTTTACTAGGTAAATTATTCGAGGCGCGTGCAAAAGGACGCTCTTCAGATGCAATCAAAAATCTGATGAAACTGCAACCGCAAGTAGCCATTCTTGAGCGCAACGGAGAAACTGTGGAAATATCCATCCACGAAGTAACACATGGAGATATTTTAGTCATTCGACCAGGAGCTTCTATACCCGTTGACGGCATAGTGCTATCTGGATCTTCCGCAGTGGATGAATCGATGCTAACGGGCGAAAGCTTACCTGTAGAAAAACAAGAAGGCAATGATGTGTTTGCCGCCACCGTGAATGCCAATGGTTCATTACGGATAAAAGCATCGAATGTCGGAAAAGACACGATGATTTCAAATATTATTCGCGTCGTCGAGGAAGCACAAGGTTCAAAAGCACCGATTCAGCGACTAGCTGATCGGATATCCGGAGTGTTTGTCCCTATCGTCGTCGGCATTGCGATTATTACGTTCCTTATATGGTATTTCATAGTAGCACCAGGTAATTTTGAAGCTTCTCTAACAAGCATGATTGCCGTTCTCGTCATCGCGTGTCCTTGTGCACTTGGTCTTGCTACTCCTACTTCCATCATGGCGGGTTCAGGACGTGCAGCGGAAGAAGGCGTGTTGTTTAAAACTGCTGAAGCGATGGAACAAACCCGCTCGATCAATACCATTGTTTTTGATAAAACGGGCACTATTACAAAAGGTCTTCCAGAACTAACAGATTTCCACGTTCGCGATGAAAAACAGCGTATATCTTTACTCTCACTTGCTGCGGCATCTGAAAGTGATTCCGAGCATCCAGTTGCAAAAGCTATTACGTCCCACGGATTGCAGCAGGTTTCTACATTGCCTATTGTGGATTCATTCGAAGCGATTCCCGGTTTCGGAATTCAAACTGTAATTGATGGGAAAAATATTTTGCTAGGAACAAAAAACCTACTGTCTCGCCATAATGTAGAATTTGATTCGACGATTGCGTCTGTAGAACTAATGGAAGGCGACGGCAAGACCGTTATGTTCATGGCGGTAGATGGCGTACATGAAGCAATCATTGCGGTTGCCGATACGATTAAAGATACATCGAAGCAAGCAATTGCTGAACTTCGTGCGATGAACCTTGAAGTCATTATGTTAACTGGAGATCAGCATACGACAGCTCAGGCGATTGCAAACACTGTAGGTATAGATCATGTTATCGCAGGCGTACTACCCGACCGTAAAGCAGAGGTCATCCGCTCCTTACAAGCTGAAGGTAAGCGCGTGGCTATGGTCGGCGATGGTATTAACGATGCACCTGCTCTTGCGGTAGCCGATATTGGTATGGCGATGGGTACCGGAACGGCGGTCGCGATGGAAGCGGCTGACGTGACGCTCATGCATGGTGATTTGTTGCGGGTAGTTGATACGCTGAAAATGAGTGAGTTGACAGTCCGAAATATTAAGCAGAACTTATTCTGGGCGTTGGCGTATAACTCCATCGGCATTCCAATTGCAGCAGTCGGTTTGTTAGCCCCTTGGCTAGCAGGTGCTGCGATGGCGTTTAGTTCGGTTTCAGTCGTGTTGAACGCTTTGCGTTTGCAGCGTGTGAAGCTGCACTAAGAAAAAGTATAGAGCTGTCCCAGGAGTCGTTAATGACTTCTCGGGGCAGTTTTTTCCGTTCTGAAGTTAGTGCCCTATAAAAATATATAGGAAAGCATCAGTAGTTTTCGGCGTGGGGATTTCCGTTACTAGGGAAATGCTTTTTCAACAGTCCCCTGCTGTAGGATCAATCCACTCATAAATATGAACTACCTCTCCCTTGCTGAGACTTGAATGCTCCACTTATTCATCGTACGATGAGAAAGAAACTATTCATTCAGAAAGCGGGTTACATATGAAGAAAACGATCTTATTATTGATGTCCGTCCAGTTTTTCGTTTATCTTGGTTTCGGCATTATCATTCCTATTTTACCTGAAGTCATCCTCGCTGAAGGCTTTTCTGAGGTACATGTCGGTGGCTTGTTGACAATTTATGCTCTATCTTCATTTTTCACAGCACCATTATGGGGTGCACTTTCAGACCGCACCGGTAGAAAGAAACTGATCATGATTGGGTTGCTCGGCTTCAGTGTTAGCTTCTTTTTATTCGCAGCATTCATGCATCACATTGTATGGCTATATGTTTCACGCGTAGTGGGTGGTATCTTCTCAGGCGCGCTGTATACGGCGGTAACTGGTTTTGTCGCTGATATCACGACGGAGGAAAATCGTAATAAGTACATGGGTCTGCTCGGTATGTCAATTGGGCTAGGATTCATCTTTGGTCCAGCAATCGGTGGTATTCTTGGGGACATTCATTTGCAATTGCCATTCATAGCGTCCGGTACTTTAACGTTATTATTAACAGTGTACGCTATGGTTATTCTAAAAGAGCCTGATCGTCATAGCGAAGGTAACAAACGGGCGATTATTCCGAAAGGCGCTTCTACTTTATGGACATATCGTATTCGTTATCTATTTATCACCTCATTTATTATCACCTTTTTACTCGCCGGTGTGGAAGCCACATTCCAGCTCTTCCAAATCGAAAAAATTCAAATTACACCTTTGCAACTAGGATATTTGTTTATGGCGAGCGGTCTCGTAGATGCAGCTATTCAAGGCGGTGTGGTACGACGTGTGAAAAATGGTACCGAAACTTCTTGGATTATCGTTGCGCAGGTCGTTACAGCAATTGGTCTTATACTCATTCCATTTTCCACAAGCTTGCTATGGGCAGGTTTTGCAATGAGCGTATTCACTGCAGGTAACGCACTGGTCCGAACAGTACTCGTATCTCTTACTACTAAAGAGTCAGGTGGTATGTATGGTACCGCGGCAGGTCTCTCATACTCTATGGATAATATGGGCCGAATTATTGGACCGTTATTATTTACGTGGGTATTCACGATGCAGGCAGGTAATATGTACTTTGTTTCTGCCATTATAGCGTTACTATCTATAGGTCTCGTATTTATTTTCCGCAAATCCACACGCTCTTTGCGAAACACAACAGATTCAATTGCTTGATAGTAAGCAGAAGAAAATTCACCTTCCTATATAAATAGGTTATTTATTCGCAACTCCGCTATACTAAAGGAATAGTATATATCCTACGGGAGGAAACATATGACTCAAGTAATTAGTTTGATTATTACAAGCACGTTGATCATTAATATATTTCTCGCGATTGCTTTAATATTTTTAGAGCGCCGGGATCCTACAAGTACTTGGGCATGGCTGCTCGTGCTGTTTTTTATTCCAATTTTAGGGTTCATTATCTATTTATTACTCGGTCGACAATTGCGTCAAAAGCACTTATTTCGCTGGGAAGGTAGGAGCAAGATTGGTATTGAAAAGCTAATTAATTATCAGCTTGAGGCCATAGAAAATGAGACGTTCGAGTTTTTAAAGACCGATACGGAAGAATATGACGATATGATTTATTTGCATTTACGCAATAATCATTCCGTACTGACACAAGATAATGATGTGCAAGTATATACGGATGGCCGCGATAAATTTGACGCATTACTTGAAGACTTGGAACACGCACGTGATCATATCCATATTCAGTATTATATTTTCCGGCTGGACGGTATAGGAAAGCAGATTGAAGAGATTCTAATCAATAAAGCGAAATCAGGTGTAAAAGTACGTATGCTTTTTGATGATATTGGTTCACGTGGTTTGCACGTAAAGAACTTTAATGAATTAATTGAAAGTGGTGGCGAAGTAGCAGCGTTCTTTCCGGCCTTGCTCCCCTTGATCAATCCTCGTTTAAATTACCGGAACCATCGGAAAATCGTCATTATTGACGGGCGGATTGGTTACATCGGTGGCTTTAATGTTGGGGATGAATATTTGGGACTCAGCAAAAAGTTTGGCTACTGGCGCGATACACATCTTCGAATCGAAGGAAGCGCGGTTCATCCATTACAAACCCGCTTTATACTCGATTGGAATCAAGCATCTCCTAAAACAAATCTTCAATACAATGAACGATTCTTCCCAGCGATTCCCCGCAAAGGAGATGTCGGCTTACAGATTGTCTCTAGCGGACCTGATTCCGAATGGGAAGACATTAAAGATGGCTATTTGAAAATGATATTTCAAGCAAAAGACTACATCTATATTCAGACACCTTATTTTATTCCTGATACGAGCATGCTAGATGCGCTTCGGATCGCGTGTCTGTCAGGTGTAGATGTACGGATTATGATCCCTAATAAACCGGATCATATGTTTGTTTACTGGGCGACCTATTCGAATGTCGGTATTTTACTAAAAGCTGGAGCTAGAATATATATTTATGAAAATGGTTTCATCCACGCCAAGCAAATTGTAGTAGATGATCAAGTGTCGTCTGTTGGAACAGCTAATATAGACGTTCGCAGTTTCCGCTTGAATTTCGAAGTGAATGCTTTCATCTATGATCGAAAAAAATCACATGAATTGGCAGAGATTTTTGAAGAAGATATTCAAAACTCAACCGAGCTGACACTAGATGCTTACTTGGGGCGTGAGCGATTGATTAAACTAAAAGAATCCATTTCACGCTTACTCTCCCCCATCTTATAATAAAAAATAGCCGACAGAAGATCACGATCTTCTGTCGGCTATTTTTATGGCACACCTAAATATTCTTCTAAAGTGATGTTTCGTTTAAATATTTGTTCAGCTTTATCTTTTCCAACATAACGATAGTGCCAAGATTCATGCATGTAACCAGTCTTATCTTCTTTTCCTTCAGGGTAGCGAAGGATAAATCCGTATTGATGGGCATTAGCAGCAAGCCACTTAGCTGCTTCTGTATCACCAAAGGAATTCGATGCCCAATGTTTTTCATGATTGACTTCCCCAATATCAAATGCAAGCCCTGTCTGATGCTCTGAATAGCCAGGACGCGCACTATACCGATCAGCCGCTTCTTGCCCATCTCTCTCCACATATCGGTTATATAAGGTGACTTGGTAGTCATACGAACGATACGTACTGAAAGCCTGCAGATTAATGCCAGATGTAACGGCGGATGCAGCTAACTCATCGAATGCCTCTCTTGCTTCCTCGCTTTCTCCAGGTGCATAGTCCTCAGGTAAAGGATATTGTTTATTGGCAAGTAATACACCTTTAATGAGCTTCGGTTCTTTAGGTAACTTCTGTCCTTTTATATAACCAGTGGGGTTAGAAGGTGGCACTGCCTCCCCTTCAGACTCTTTCTCCCGTACTTTCTCTTCTTTCGAATCTTCTTCGATTATTGGTTGTTCTGTCTCTCGAAGCAGTTCCTCACTCGGTACGTCAGAAGACGATGTGTTTTCTTCACTACGTCCTGTCATATCCGTACTATTTGAATCGGCAGGTTCATCTATCTCTTGAAAGTCAGTAGTTGATTCTGATTCATTTTGAATACTTTCAACCGCCTTTTCCATATTCCAACCGTTCGTTCCAATCCATATCACACTACTAATAAGGACAATAAAGAGTAGAAGGATCCCTCCATTTATCCATTTATTTTTCCGCCTACGTTTTCTGGAAGAAAGTTCATCATTTTTATTTCTCATACTATACCCTGCTTTCTTTCTGATTCACTTATCAAATTGCTACTCTCATTGGATGCAATTTATACATTTTTTCAAACTATGTATTCTAGTGTATCACCATTTTTCTTTTTCGTCTGTCTATGCTAGTATTTACGTAACTTAAGATTCAACCAGTATTGTGAGGTCATGCATTTGAATAATCAACGTTGGCTCTCGATGAGTTTCTTCGTATTTTTCTTTACATGGGGTATCTTTTTACCCTATTGGACAGGTTGGTTGACTTCAGCAAAAGGTCTATCAGTTACACAAGCTAGCGTCTTGATGGGTGTAGGTATGATCGCTAGGTCCTTTTCCACATTCTTCCTATTTCCGTACGCTACGCGAAATATGTCACTTCTGCGTGTTATACGTTGGACTACTTTTTTATCCTTTATTCTCACGCTTGCTTATCTCCCGGAAAGTCCTTTTGCGGTTTTGTTTGGTTTAACGGTTTTATTCAGTTCCATATATCCTATCATCCTGCCAAGCGTCGAGAGTGGTGCTTCGTTATTGATGCAAAACGAACGAATACATTATGGCAAGAGCCGCTCATTCGGGTCAATCGGCTATACTGTCGCCTTACTATTAATTGGTACGGTAACGGCAATCTGGAGTGAACAAGCGATTTTATATATGATGATTATCGGCCTCGGTATGGGCTTGATATTTTTCTTTCAACCCGCTCCAGTTGCATTGCAACTTCATCCCGTTGTAGATTCGGCCGCTCAAAAGGGTCAATTTCGGGCTTTGTTTGCCAATAAATCGTTTGTTACAGTTCTATGTATTGCGATTTTACTACAAGGCTCGCATGCTTCTTATTATAACTATGGTTTTATCTTTTTGGATGATATGGGAATCAACGGTTTTTATATCGGGTTGATCCTTAATATCGCCGTGCTGTTTGAAATTATATTTTTTACACAAGCAGATCGGTTGCTTGCAGGAGTCAAGACGTCAACTATTTTCTTAATAGCCGCAACGGGTTCTACCATTCGTTGGATTTCCATCTTCCTCTTTCCTATGACTAGTGTATTTATCGCAACACAGGTTCTCCATTCAGTATCATTCGGCATGGCGCATTTTGCATTCATTCAGTACATATCGACTAACATACCGAATTACCTCATCGCTTCCGCACAAGGCGTCTATGCTGCAGTGGCACTGAGTCTCAGTATTGCCATTCTAACTTTCCCTGCTGGGTATTTATATGACCAATCGCCGCGCTTCGCATTTCTCAGTATGGCTGTTTGTGCCATAGGTGCATTAATTTTAATTTCGGGGACAAAGCAGCATATTTCTCGTAAAATTGAATAAAGGAAAGGCCGCTGATTTAATTGCGGCCTTTCCTTTTATTAAAATAGTAAGACGTACGCTAATGCGCCAAGTGAACCTATCCCAAAAAATAATGCCATCCAAAGCATCCATTTCGCTTCACGCATCAGACCTTGGTTTCTATACATAATAGTTCGTGCAGCATTGGTGAAGGTAAACATGATCAGCATGAACAAAATGGCAAACTCTAAATTTAACTTGATGATAAAATACAGCGCTGCCGCTGCAGAAGCTGTAATTGCCAAGCCCATGATCCATTTCAATTTCATGCGCCTCTTCCTCTCCATTGTTGGAAACAAAAAAAGCTGGTATGCACCAGCTTTCTCTGTACCTTACTTTTCTTCCACGACTGGCGGTTCAACATGTTTAAAGTAAAACTTGCGTCCAAGATATGTTTGGAAGATTAACAGTAATCCTCCGACTGCCCAATATAGCGGCAATGCAGCCATTACAGTATACGAAATGAACATAATCATAATAGGTGACATGTAAATAAATAACTTCATTTGTTTTTGTTGCTGTTCAGGCATCGTCCACAATGAAACGCGTGCTTGGACAAAGTATACAGCTCCGGCTACTAACATCATAATAATATCCGGTTCACCAAGTTTAAACCATAAGAATTCATGATTTTTCACTTCAGGTGGTGCATAAAGAATAGCAAAGTATAAGCCCATAATGATCGGCATTTGAATTACAAGTGGTAAACAGCCCATATTTAACGGATTGACACCATGCTTAGAATACAGTCCCATCATTTCTTGCTGAAGCTTCATTTGCTCTTCTTTATCCTGAGATTCCTTGGATGCTTTCATACGCTTTTGGATATCTTCCATTTCTGGTCGAAGTCCATCCATCTTTACCTTCATCTCTTGTTGAGATTTATAGTTCTTTAACATCAACGGCATCAAAACTACTCGTATTGCTACAGTAATCAGTACGATCGCAAAACCGTAATTACCATTGAACGCTTCCCCAAGATAATGAAGCAGCCAATCCATCGGTCTAACAAATGTACTGTAGAAAATCCCTGTTTTGTTTTCCACACCAGAACAACCGCTCAAAAACACAGCAGTAATTGCTAATAAACTTACGAGCCCTATTCTTTTCTTCAATGGTTTCACCTACGCTATCTCAAACTAAAGAAAAGTATACAGCAAACAGAGGTAAATTTACAGTGAATCACCTTTTTTTATAGTGAAACGAAAGTAATTTCCGTCCAAGTCCTTCCGAAAGCGTCGAGGGGTTAACCCCGTATACTTTTTAAAGACACGTGTGAAATAACTTTGGTTACAGAAATGAAACTTCTCTGCAATATCTGCTATCTTTAGATTAGTAAAACGTAAATAAAACTGGATATCTTCTATTTTGCGGATTGTAATATACTCTACTAACGTAACTGTTGTATGTTCTCGGAATATGCGAGAAAGATGACTAGTACTTACATTGAAATGTTTGGCGATTTCTTCAACGATTAATTGCTTTTCAACGTTTTCATTTATGTACTGAACCACTTCATTGACCGTTTCATGTGTTAGGGAAGGTTTTAGTTTTCCTTTGAGGATATAACAGTAGAACTCGACTAATTCGTCTCCAATTTCGACTAAGTTTTCTCTATGCAAATTGGTTTCGATCATTTCTATACAAGCGGCATTAAATATAAAGGCATTTTCATCATTGAAAATAGATTCTTTTTGTAATCGTCTGGTGATGACGGAAGAGAGGATCACGAAATAATATTTGATGACTCCAAATGAATGTTTCGGTTTATATTCATCCAAAATCTCCTCAATTTCCTTAAGCGTGGAGCGTGCACCATCTTTTTCTAGATTAAAAATTTGTGTAAGTAATTTATTTTCAAGATGAAAAAACAACTCTGCTTGCTCTCTATTTCCCTCTTTCTCAATAATACTGATCAAATCTATATTAGATGCTTCTGTACTCTTGCCAGTCATGAGTTTCACCCCACTCATTCTATATATATGACTATGCAAGGCATATATCTATATGTACATTATTTTACCTTATTCACCAAGATTATCTACCCCTTTTGTATTTAACGCTATATATGTATTAAAGCGCCCCTTAAAAAGGAGCGCTTTTAGTATTTACCTATGATTAGTTTTAGTTGGAATTACTATCTTTTTCTGCTTCCTTCGTTGATTCATCCTTGTTATAAAGTGGCTTATTGTCGCTTGTGTCTTCATTTTTCTTATATAGACCATCTTTTTTCGAAGCCTTTCTATCTGGATCCTGTACTTCTTGATTGTAATAATGAACACTTGTCTGTGCTCCCTCGGATACCATGTTGTTATCTCCTAAGTCTGTTGGATCTGAATGTCCTACCTTTTCAGTCGCTTGGTCAACCAACTTATTGTTATTGACAAATGTGTCTACCTTTTCCTTCAACACTCCTACTGTCTCCATTGCCTTATCGCGATTTTCTTTTTTACTAAAGAAAGCGTAAGCCCCTGCTGCAAGTGTTGCAAATAATAACCCATTTGATTTTTTAGCCATATTTACCATCCTCCGTCGGAATTTAATTGTTAATGAATTTCTACCTACTGCTTAATATACCCTGCAGTCTTACTTTCAAACGTCTACAGTTCGTTTAGTTACTTAACAATTGCGAATTTGGGATACACATGTATTTTTGTTGTTTATTTCTCACTTAACGTATCATCTACAATTTTATCAGTAACACGAGTAGTTCTCGTTTTCATCGCATAGTAGTTTTGCAAAGCCTAATTTGTTATACTATGTAGAAAGAGAACTAGAGGTGAGATCACTATGATTCGTAAAATGACAGTAGAAGACATTCAAGATGTTCAACAGATTGCCCATACGTCTTGGCAACACACATTTCAACAACATATACCTGAAGAAGTGATCGAAGCATATATTGAGCGTACGTATTCTGATTTAATGCTGAAGAAGCAATTGGAAAAGACCATGGTATTACTCGCAATAGATGATCAAGGGAATTCTATTGGGTATTTGAGCTATACTCCGATCGATGTGGACGGTGAGAGTGAATTAACATCTCTTCACATGCTTCCTGAGTATTTGAATAGCGGATATGAGGAAGCATTGTTAAAAGAGGCACTAGGGACGTTACAGGAAGCTAAAAATGTTGATGTGTATGTCGATCAGAATGATATGGCACTTCAAGACTTCTATGCAAAACAAGGGTTTAATTTTGTTGAATCTTTCCCTGAGTTATTTGAAGGTATTTCCGTAAATACACTTCATTATTCATTGCCTATCACGCAACCTGCACATACGTGACAGAGGTGTAAATAAGTTAATAGGATGGGCTGTTTGATCAACATTGCCCGTCTTTCATTTATGATAACCTAACGTATTCTCTTATAATCAAAGCGTCTATCAGACCTAATAATAAAGACCCTTTTCTTAAAGAAAAGGGTCTTTATGTGTCTATAAACATTTAGTTCATCCAGTTAGATTCCGTGGAGACGTATTCATCAGGTGAAGGTCCTGGTGCCATTGATGGCTTCTTTGTGAAACAAAGAATGGCCGCAATGTAAAGTAGGATGGATGGTAAGGATAGAAATCCACCTAACAGACCTGCAATAATGAATAATATACCGGCTGTTTTAGCACTCTTATTGTTCCAGACTTTTACTAGACCGATAATGTTCAATATCAAGCCTATGAATGCTACAACTACCAAAACCCATATGATAGTAGAAAAAGAGCCCATAAACGACATGAACATATCCACTTCTTCAGTGTTTAATACGCCTTCACTCACAATGCCCTCGCGGAATTCATCCATGAATGTCGGATCCGTGCTTGCCATATTCCAAATGAACGCTAGTAAGGCAGTACCTAAAACACTCAGTGTCAATAAAACAGCTGATATGATACCGAGTACGCGCTCTGCTGTACGATTAATCATTCCACATCATCCTCTTCTTCTAATTTGTTTCCCTATTATCTATACGCAAGGAAATGAGAAAAGTCTCAAAAAGTGATGTGGAACATGTAAAAAAACCGTTCCATCATACAACTTATGCTTTTACATCGTTATAATCATCACTTCGTTCGAACGCATTCACTACGTATGAACAGACTGCTTTCATCTTCAATCCTTTTTCACGTGCATTGTCAGCTGCCTGGTCAAGTAATTTTTTTGCGACTCCTTGGCCACGCAACGAATCATCTGTATAGGTATGCGTCATCGTCATGACTCCATTTTCTTCAGTCCACTCGATTTCTGCTTTTACATCGCCTGCTACTTTATATTGATACGCATATTTCGTTCCGCCTAAAACCACAAGCTCAAAGTCCATTCCCTCACGCTGCTCAGCATCCTTGTTTTCACTCATGCATATCTCTCCTTTGTAGTTATACTTCTACCCTATAACGTACCACAATGACAACTTAACTAAACAAAGATTTAAGAGAATCCGCCATATTTCTGAAAAACTCTTTTACCTTTTCCCAGAAACTCGGATCTATATCGCCTAATTTATCTTTAATTTTCGATGCCATATCGGACAGCTGTTCATTAAGCTTAGAGAAATCGATATCCAGTTTCGAAATCCGATCCATTAGGTCAATTAACAATTGACGATCTGCTTCGCTTAACTCTATATTGAATTTCTGCAATTGGTCTTGGACGATCTGCTCTACGTCTTCTTTTGTCGCAGGCTTTTGTTCAGAGATTTGTTTTTTGATTTCTGTCAGCAACTTAGCTACTTCGTCTTGATCGACGCCCGCTTTTTCTGAAAGCTTCGTTGCCAGACTCAATTCATCATTAGCTACATCCGTACGTTCAGTATCGAGAACCTCACCTGACACTTCATACGCTTTGTAGATTCCAACAAGAGCTGAGTGACCCGTTACCTTTTTGGGTGAGGCAACTTCTACAACAGCATCTTCAATACCTGCTGTCAACATAGCAGTAGCGTACATGTCCGCCGTTACTTGTGTGATATTATCCGGAGTCACAATGTTGATAACGAGGCCTTCGCCTTCTTCTTGTCTGGTAATTTTAGCGGATGAATACATTCGGGCATTTCGATCACCGCCAGGAATATATTTGATTAAATCATTGCCGTCCACTGATAATTCTTCCACTTCAGCTTCGTTGGCAACCGTTAGACTTTCTTTAACACTCGCTTTTTCACTATCCGATAAATTTGAACCATATACTACAATCGGAACTCCTAGCTTTTCATTAATGACTTCATCTGCTGATACTGCTGTTGGTGCTATGATCGCTACCATCATCATGAAAGCCAATAGAGAGGCTAATCCTTTTTTCATACAGTCAATCCTCCTTGTTCTATACGTATAGATACGTTGAGGCTCATTAAAAAGTTGCGTTTATTATAATATTAGTGTTGTCCAACCATCTTGTTGTGTAATTCTACGTTCTCTCATCAACGTACCTAGTGCCCGTTTGAAGGCTCCCTTACTCATCTGAAACATCTCATCGATTTCTTCAGGAGTGGATTTATCGGTAAATGGCATTTTACCACCTGATTGTTGTAAGTACGCTAGTATTTGTTCTCCATCTGTTTGTAAACGGTCTTGCTTTCTTGGCAATAAAGAACCGTTCATCGTACCGTCTTCATGAACTTCAATAATACGAACATCCACTTCTTCACCTAATCTTGGCTCTGCTTTACGCTCTGTTTCATGAACGAAGATACGTTGGATATCTTCTGTCAATAAGAATGTGCCGATTGGTAGCAAGCGGTACGCTCTTGCTTTGACATTCTGATTGTACATATCTGTTTCTGCCATTGTATAGTGCTCCTGGATTCTTTCTTCCGTTACTAGACGTCCGAATAAGTTGCCACCTGGATCTGAACGAAGTGTCATATATAGTTCATCACCTGGTTGTGGCCACAGTTCTTTAATTTGCGGGAAGTCAGCTCGATTGATCAGTACTTCAAAGGATGCACCGATATCTACATAAGCCCCTTCACTTCTTTCCAAACGAATGACTTTTGCCCAACCGAATGAATGAACGGTAACTGAAGGAATTTGCGCAGTGCCTGTCAGTTCGCCCCTTCTGTTGATGTAAAGAAAAACTTCGATTGTTGATTGTTCTTGAGCATCCGGAGCTTCGGAAACGTTCATATAGATTTCTTCTCCGGCAGCGTCTAATACAAAGCGTGACCCTTCTTTGCGAAGAATTTTAAGTGTTGCGAGTGTACCTGGTTGTAGTAATGTCATATAAGATAATCCTCTCTAGAGTGCTTTACTTTTTAATTTTTTTATAAATTCAGGATCAGACTCGAGCGTCTCCACCAGATCGGTAATGCGATCCATCGCATTCCAACTTAGGTGATGTTCAATCCCTTCTACGTCTCCGTAGATATTTTTTTCTTCCACACCAATGATACGCAGAAATTGTTCTAGTAATTCATGGCGATGCACAAGTTTTTTACCAAAGCGCAAACCGCGGTCCGTCAATGCCAAACCCCGGTAGCGCTCATAATGCACATAGCCTTCACGATCTAGGCGTTGAGCCATTTTAGTTACAGATGAAGGTAGCACAGAAAGCGCCTCTGCCACGTCGGACACGCGCGCTTCACCTCTCGCTTCTAATTGCAAATAAATTTGTTCAATATAATCTTCCATACTCGGTGTAGCCAAACTATCGCCTCCTCATTTGACTGTCGACATCTACGATTTACTATCTTAAAAGTTTAAGATTTGAAAGGCTGGGTAAAATACTTACATAGCAAATAACAATGAAAAGGAGTTGATTCACTATGGGTCGTATATTATGGCTTGTTATTGTAGTTCTAATAGCATTATGGGTAATTGGTTTAGTAGCAAATATTGGCGGTGGCTTAATCCACACACTTTTAGTAATTGCCGGCATTATCTTTGTCATTCAATTAATAACTGGAAGACGTTCGATATAGTGACGTTTATAGTGCTCCTTCTGTGATCAGGTAACTATCGCATACACACATGTGTTGCGTAAGCCTTGCCCATTCGCAGAAGGAGCATTTTTACGTAAAATTCCTTCTAGTTCAAAACTCGTTCGTTTTGCAACTGCACGACCTTTACTGTGATTCTCATCGCAAACAAATTCTATTCGCGCTGCCGATAGATCTGTAATCGCAAACTCCACAAGCTCTTTGATCGCTTCTGTCATATAGCCTTCGCCTTCAAACTTCGTATCCAGCCAATACTCCACTTCAAATTTACGAATGCTCCAATCGATACGATAGAAACCGGCACAACCAATGAATTCACCCGTTTCTTTCAAAAAGAGATGAAAGTTCAAAGACGTTCTACCGATGAATTCCGAAACGGATTGACGAACATATTCTTCAGTCGATTCAATCGTCATTTCCTTCTGTGCCCATCCAGTCCACTTACGCAACGCAGGAATTGAATTCGATACCGCACCCCAAACATCCATCACATCGTTTAATTCAGGTGCTCGAATATGTAACCGCTCAGATTGCAGCCGCTCTTTGAAACCGGGTATGCTCTTTACATAACGTTCCCGGTCTTCCCAACGCACAGGCGTTGTCGTACCGGCCTCATAATCTTCTCTCGTCATACCGTACGTTACCGCATCATAATACGTATTTTCTTTCGGAAGGAACCAGGCTTGGCGCAAATGCGCTTCTTTTACAAAGCCAGCCCGCTCGAACGCTTTACGCATAGCTGCATTATCGTGGCGCGTATGTCCCTCTATACGAATCTTATGCTCCGGTAATTCGAACACGTATTGTGTAAGTTTTTTTAGCGCCCGCGAACCATAGCCATAACCCCTAAAGTGATCAGCAATTCGCAAGTCAAATAGCGGGACATCCTCTTGTAAGTCATAGACTTTTACGATTCCCACTTTTTCATTTTCATTATTCTCGATCCAGAACGTCTTTACGTCATCAGATGCATAGCCGCCTTCTTCAATCGACTTTTCAAGCAACTCGCGGCCAGGCTGACTACTATCATGGTAAGGCCATGAATTTGTTGTCATAAACTGAATCAGCAAATCTTGTTCTTCTATCGTCCATTCTTGTAAGCGCATTAAAATTCCTCCATCATGCCTGCCTGTATGCAAGCGCCTCACCTGACATTACATCGTTTGCTGTGCTTCAATTGCATGTTCGTATGCAATTTTCACTAAGTCTGCAACATGTTCGTCTGCTAAAGAATAGTATACCATTTTTCCACGTCTTTCTGATTTGGCTAATGAATGATCCCGTAAATAACGTAAATGATGGGAAGCGGTAGCGGATGAAGATTGAATTACTGCCGCTACATCACAGACACACATTTCTGCTTCCAATGTCAGTGAATAAGCAATTCGTAAACGTGTCTCATCAGCCAATGCTTTGAATATTTGTACCATCTCCGTTACATCAGGAAGCTCTTTACGAATTTTGCGAACTACATCTTCGTGCACAACTGTTACTTCACAAGCATCTTGATTTACCACTTTTTCACCCCATTCATTCGCATATAGATTATGGCAATTATATAGATAAGGTGTTAGAAAATCAATTGACTCTTATGTTCATTTGAATCAACTATTACTCCATTTTATCTGTCTTTTGCCCATGGATTTTTTCATATAATTCATCTTCGGTAGAAATATCCGCTAGCTTAACATTCGATCGGTAAGCAGCACGTATAATTACATGCCCAGCCACTGGTGCTGTCAAAAAAACAAAGCCAATACCAAGAAGCAACCGTACACTGATAAAATTTTCGGAGAATAGAAAAAAGACGAACGCGCCGGATAATGTCAATAACACTGCCAATGTCGAACTTTTCGTTGCAGCATGTGATCGAGTATAGACATCCGGTAAGCGGATCAATCCAAAGACACTCAACATACTGGCAACTGCACCTGTCAAAATCAACAAAGCCCCTATAAATTCACCGATCTCGCTTGCGTTCAACTATTTTCCCCCTCTCAATAAATTTGGAAAATGCGATCGTCCCGATAAATGAAAGAATACCGAGGATCAAGATTGCTTCCAAAAATGCTTTTGTATTTAAAATCACTGACACGACGGCAATCGTTGCAATCAAATTCACTCCGATTACATCAAGTGCTACCACGCGATCTGGCAGAGAAGGACCTAGGATAATCCGGATGACTGCCACCAAAATAGTCAGCGCGAATAGTATGACCGATATCGTCAGCATACCTGCTATCATCGTGTCACCTCCATAATCGCTTTCTCGAAATTCTTCAGTTGCTTAATCAATCCATCCCGCGACTCTTCAACGTCCATTGCATGAATATATAACTCATTGCCCTCAGCAGATACTTCCATCACGACCGAGCCCGGTGTTAAAGTAAGCAACATGGACAGCATAGTCACTTCTACATCACTCGTCAAAATAGTTTTGTATTTAAAGATACCTGGTTTAATACGTAGTGTAGGCCGCACGATTTGGGAGATGACCACAATACTCGACTGCGTCAGTTCCCTGATAAAGATTAACAAGAGCTTGCAGGCAGCATATACTCTGCGTAAATAGAAATGCGTATCGAAAAAACGACTCATGACAAAAATAATGCCGAGTCCGACTAAAAAACCCATGAAAAATGTCGTGAATCTCAATTCATCTTCATCCATCAGCGTCATCCATAAAAATGCGATGAATAAATTCAGCAGAAGCTGTAACGGCATGTCGTCTCCCCCTCCCTACTCTAAATCGTCACCCATTACGGCGCGTATATACTCTTCGGGATTAGCTAATGTATTGGCTGCATCCTGAATATAAGGCGACAGCAGTTCTGCACCTATACCTAAGCCAACTACGAGTACCGCAAGTAATACGAGCGGCAAACCAATTTTCTTTTGAAATGGCTTTTGATCATCTTCACTAATTATCGTTTCTCCCCAAAAACTATTAAGGAAAATACGAAGGAGTGAATACAATACACCAATACTCGATAAAAACGACACCGCGAGCAACACGTAAGATCCTGTTTCAATTGCACCTAATCCTATATACACTTTTCCAATAAATCCGCTGAATGGCGGAATTCCGGCAATCGCAAGCATCGTCAAGAAAAATAACCAACCGACGAGCGGATAGTTACGAATTAGACCACTGATTTCATTAAACTTCGAACGTCCCGTCAAATATACGACAGTACCTGCCAATAGAAACAGCAATGCTTTACTAATCATGTCATGAACCAAATAATAGCTCGCACCTTGGAATGCAGTATTCGTAGCAATTGCCAAACCTGTCAACACAAAGCCAACAGAAATAATGACATTATACGAGACAATCTGACGAATATCTGAATATGCAATCGCCCCAAGAGACCCCGCAACCATTGTGACTATGGCTAGCACGCCAATGATTTTATAAATGATTGGATCATGTATAAATATTAATGTAAACATACGATACAGCGCATAAATACCTACCTTCGTCAGTAGCGCACCAAACAGTGCCGCGACCGCAGTAGGGGGTGCCGAATAAGAACCTGGCAACCAGAAATAAAGTAGCAAGCCCGCTTTCAAACTAAAGACAATCATGAAAATAATTGCGATTAGCGTCAGAAGCGGTCCTTGTCCCGTTTCTGCTACACGCACAGCGATATGGGCCATGTTTAACGTACCTAGTACACCGTAAATATACGCGATACCTAATAAGAAGAACCAGGAAGCCAGCACATTGATCAATACATACGTAATACCTTCCTTTAACTGTGTTTTGCGTCCTCCAAGAGTCAGCAACACATAGGAAGCCAGTAACATCACTTCAAAACAAACAAATAGATTAAATAAATCTCCAGTCAGAAACGAGCCGTTAACTCCTGCCATTAAAAACAGGAAGAATGGATAGAAGAACATCGTCTCTGTCTCAAACCCTGTCGTAGCGAATGCATACAGTAAAATAATACTAGAAACGATGCACGCAACTAGCACTAGTAGCATCGCAAATGAATCGCCCACAAATAAGATTCCGTGCGGTGGTAACCAATCTCCAAAATCCAAACGCATGATGCCATTTAGATGAATGTGCTGGAGACAATAGGCAGCCACAGCAGCAGAAGCAATCGTCGTCAGCACACTAAGTACACGTTGCACACGAATATACGGACGTAAAAACACTAAAATAACACCCATTAAAATAGGCAAGATCATAGGCAATACTAATAAATTATTCATCTTGTCGCCCTCGCAATCCAGGTCCACGGCCAGACTCTTGATACACACGGTAAGATAATACGAGTAAAAATGCCGTCACCGCGAAGCTGATGACAATCGCCGTTAGAATCAGCGCTTGCGGCAGGGCGTCTGTATATTCCGCAGCTGTCTCTGTAAGCAAGGGCACATCACCCTTTTTTAATCCACCCATCGTCAATAATAATAAATGAATAGCGTGCGATAAAATGGCTGTCCCTAAAATAATTCGCAACATTTCTTTTGATAAGAGCAAATAAACGCCTACTGCCACTAGCACACCAACCAGAAGGGTAATTAATGTCTCCATTACTCCACATCCTCACTGATTCCCAAAATAATCGTCACGACGACACCGAGGACAGTCAGTGCGACTCCTGCTTCGAAAATCGTCATTGTTCCAAGTTCCGTCTCACCAAAAACCGGTAAATCCACAAGCCATGTCGTCTGTGACAGGAAGGACTCACCAAACAAAATTGATAACATTCCTGTACCTACAGCCAGCAACACACCAAGTGCCGCCACTCGCTTAAAATCAAATGGCGTTCCCCGGTGAACAGTTTCTATGTCATAAACTAAATACAATAATACAAACGCAGAAGAGAGCACAAGGCCGCCAATGAAGCCGCCACCGGGATTATTATGCCCCGACATAAATAGCTCCACACCAAACGTCAAGATGATGAAAAACACAATCTTCGTCACTGTCTGTAAGATCACATCATTTTTCTTCAGTGTGATCCACTCCCTTCTTGCGACGCAGCTTAACTAATGAATAGACGCCAAGGCCTGCGATGAACAATACCAATACTTCAAGCATCGTATCGAATGCACGGAAATCACCTAGTATCGTATTTACTACATTCAAACCGCCTGCAAGTCGAGACGCTGTTTCATAATAGATAGAAATCGACGGATACATAGAATGGCCTTGCACGAGCAAAGCGATAACGGTAACAGCAACCCCGGACGCAACTGCTATCAACCCATTACGTACTCGCATGGAAATCGATTTGTGTTCGTTTTTCCACTCCGGTAAATAATAGAAGCACAGTAAGAACAACACCGTTGTAACCGTCTCAACAATTATTTGCGTTAACGCGAGATCCGGCGCACGGAATACGACAAATAGAATGGCGATTGAATAGCCCAGCACACCGTTAAGAATAATGGCAGTAATCCTGGACTTAGCAAATAAAATCGCTACACTTGAACACATCATAACGAAAATAATAATACCTTCATTAATCTCAATCACGGCATCATTCGAGAAGTCGAAAATAAATTGCTGGAAACCTAGCAATCCTATTCCAACAAGCGCAATGAAAAACAGCATGATATACGCGACGTAATCACGTACCGAACCCGTCATATATGTTTTCGTCACAACAGAAGCTACTCGTTCAATCCGTTGTAATGTAGCGTTATATAAACGATCAAGCGTCCATTGTAAAAACCCTAAACGGTAAATCCCTTTCCAGTAACGCAATAAACCATACAATAAGATTCCCAAGATAATCACACCGATCGTCATGAAGATCGGCATCTCCCAGCCATGCCACACTTGTATTTCTGGTACTAGACCAGGCATCCCTTCAAATTGCGGATATACCGCATTCATTGCTGGACCCAAAATATACGTACCTAGCAGATTCGGGAAGATGAAAATAAGTACGACTAGACTGCCAAGTACCATAGGTGATATCAACATTTGAATCGGTGCTTCATGTGCAGGTCGTTGTCCAGGGGCCGGTGCATGTACTTTGCCGAAAAACGTCTGAAATACTATGATCATACAATAAATGAATGTGAATATACTGCCGATCCACGCAACGATTGGAAACAATACGACCAGCGAATCCATTGATAATAGATTGGCTTCTTTTAATGACAGCATCGCTTCAAAAAATAATTCCTTACTTAAGAAGCCATTGAATGGTGGTAGTCCTGCCATAGAGAAACTGCCAATGAGTGCAATGGTAAATGTGATGGGCATGATCGTTGCCAAGCCACCGAGTCGTTTAATATTACGCGTGCCCAGCTCATGATCTAAAATACCGACGACCATAAATAAGGAACCTTTAAAGGTCGAATGGTTAATCATATGAAATAATGCAGCGAATGTAGCGGCGGTGAATAACGCGATGTGCGCACTTTCAGAAGAAGCGAATGCTAATGAACCAATACCGAGCAAACTCATGATCATACCTAACTGACTCACGGTGGAGAACGCGAGCAACGCCTTCAGATCCGTTTGCTTCACCGCGTTGACAGACCCCCACAACATCGTCAATAACCCTACGCAAGACACGACATAAAACCATGTCGTATCACCTGCGAAAATCGGTGTAAATCGTGCTACTAAATAAATACCCGCTTTTACCATCGTGGCGGAGTGTAAGTAGGCACTAACAGGTGTAGGAGCCTCCATCGCGTCAGGTAGCCAAATATGGAAAGGAAACTGCGCAGATTTGGTGAATGCACCAATCAAAACAAGCAACATCGCGGGGATGAACAGTGAATCTGCTGCAATCACTTCCCGCATAGAAATAAGTTCCTGTAAGTTAAACGTTCCCGTAATTGCGTAAAGCATTAAAAATCCAACTAACATGAAAATACCGCCTGTGACGGTGATCAACATCGATTTCTTCGCTCCGTATCGTGACTGTTTTCGGTGATACCAGAAAGCAATTAGTAGGAAGGAAGAAATACTCGTTAATTCCCAGAACACATACAGAACAATCAGGTTATCGGATAATACAACACCTAGCATAGCCCCCATGAACAACAGTAAATATGTATAAAAGCGACCAATTGCTTCCCGTTCAGAAAGATAGTAGATTGAATATAATACAACCAAACTACCGATTCCTGTAATTAGCAACGCAAAAATCATACTCAGTCCGTCCAAATGCGTGGAAAAATAGACATCTGCAGAAGGTATCCAAGGGAACGTATATAAATAAGACGCCCCATCTGAAAGCGAAGGAACTAGACGAATCAATAAAATAAACAAGAACAACGGAATGGTGATTACAAACCAGCCGATCCGTCTTCCAGTCAAAATTTTGTGTATAAAAGGTACCAAACATGCTGCGATAAAAGGAATGAATATTGCCAGTAAGACGGTGATCAACCTAACACCTCCCGAAATTAATCAATTATACGTGTCGATAGAATACTCAGAGACTCTTGACTGAACACTGTACGTTATGCATAATGGGACTCTAAGCAAAGAGAACAATCTCTACTCGAAAGTATACACTACTTTATCGAAAACTGCATAAAAAGCGCGGTCAGCATACTGTAAGGCCAAGTTCGTAATCCTATATGCAGGATGAGGTTCTCTGGCGGAATTGCAGCGGAAAGCATTCCCCTAAAGTGTGAACCGGTTACAATGAATTTATAGAATTCGAAGAGGTGATGAGTCATTATGGGCAAAATGAAAAGCCGTATGGACGAGGGAATTCTCGTTTGTGTGTATTACGGTCCAAATGGTGAACGTCTCATTAATAGAGGATATAAAATTGCAACAATCATGGACTGTCCGCTTTATATCCTGACAGTCGATCCTGCACCGCTCGATGACTTTGATGTAGAGAAGTCGGAGTATGTAGACCGTTGGAAAGAGATCGCGGAAGAGTTGGATGTCGAAGCATTCATTATCCGCGACGATGAGAAGCGTCCAGCTGCAAAAGTCATCAAAGAAGTAGCTCACCAGTATGGCATTACACAGATCATCATCGGACAGACCGCGCAAAGTCGCTGGGAGGAAATCACAAAAGGTTCTTTCATGAACGTCTTGTTGAGAGAGATTCCTTTTGTTGATTTTCATGTAGTATCGGTTGATCGTGCGATAAAGAGTGAGACAGAAGGATCGTTTGAAAAAGGTGTACGCGCGTATTTGATCCCTGACGGCGACGGCTTCCGGATCAACTTCACGCTTTCGAAGCATTCGCAGTATGAAGGAATCTTCTTTAAAGAAGTTGGGACCGATTTCAACAACGGGGTCTTTAAGTTCATGCAAAATAGCAAGATATGCCAGGTGCAAATAGAGGATGACCAAGTACTCGACCCGAGCAAAGTCCAGTGCAAGATACAAAATTAACATCACAAGAGATGCCCCGGAATGGGCATCTCTTTTTTGCATAGATTTCAGTTCAAGACCTAAGAACATATACAGTTAGAGTGGAGTACGATGGGGTTGGCACGTAGGTGGAGCGACTCCCCCACCCCGTCAACCCATCCCCCTGCCAGAATTTCTCCACAACTTTTTACATTAAAAAGAGCTGTCCCGAGAGGTCATTATAATAATGACTTCACAGACAACTCCTGTTACTTCTGTTATTCAGAAAGTTCTTCCCCTACAATTTTCACTTCCATCTCCAGATCAACGCCGAAATTCTTCTTCACTTCCGCTTTGACCATATCAATCGTCTGAATATAATCTGCCGCCGTGGCATTATTTTTATTGACGATGAACCCCGCATGTTTAGTAGACACTTCTGCTCCACCAAATCCTTTTCCTTGCAAGCCACTGTCCTGAATCAATTTTCCTGCGAAATAGCCTGGTGGACGTTTGAACACACTTCCTGCAGATGGATATTCAAGTGGCTGTTTAGATTCACGTTGGAATGTTAAATCAGCAACCGCCGCATCGATATCACACTGTTCACCTTCAGAGAGCCAGAACTCTGCTGATAGCACATAATAACCTTCTGTAGTAATAATACTTTTACGATATCCTAGTTCCAATTCTTCTTTGGAGAGCTCGAAAATTTTTCCTGTTTCATCCATTACAGTTGCGTGATGAATAATATCTTTGATTTCTCCACCGTACGCTCCTGCGTTCATAGCCATTGCGCCACCAATTGAACCTGGTATTCCGCACGCAAACTCTAGACCGGTTAAACAAGCTGTCGCTGCTTCTCTCGATGCATCAATAATATTCGCACCAGCTTCCGCTATCATTCTATTACCATCAATCTTGATATCATTGAGGTTTGCCATATACATTACAATGCCACGAACGCCACCATCACGAACGACCATATTCGAACCGTTCCCGAGCAATAAAATTGGAATTTCATGATTATACGCATAGCTAACAACCGATTGCACTTCTTCTATAGTGCCAGGCGCCGCGACGACATCCGCTTTACCGCCAAGACGTGTTTTCGTATATTTGTTTAGTGGCTCATCAAGTAATAACCAACCGCTTTTTATATTCTTTTGAAGATCTTCAAACCATCGATGTTTTGACATCTACATCAAGTCCTTTCAGTATACGTGTCTCCAGTTTTACGGAAACAATCTTATCCATCTATTAGTATGCTTGCAAACGGTCCTTTTGACAAGGTTTTTCATTTTGACTTTTGGCGTTTTTTCAATTACAGTTTAGCTACTTAAATATCCACAAGGAGGAGTGAAAGTGAATACATGGAAGGTAGATCCTATCGCGTCCACTGTCGGCTTTTCCGTCCCACACATGATGGTAACAACTGTCACAGGAACGTTTGAAGAGTTTTCAGGAGAATTACAAGGTAACATAGCGGATCTAATGAAAACGAAGATTAGTTTTCGAGTAATCGTTTCTTCCATCCAGACGAAGAATAGAGACCGTGATCTACATCTATGCTCCGGAGACTTTTTTGATGCTGAAATTTTTCCCGAAATGACATTCACTTCCCGAGCAATATACAGCGATACAGACGGTATATATCTACTGTCAGGAAACTTGACTGTTAAAAACACGACAAAAAGAGCCATTTTCTATATCACCCCTCAAGAAGTTACCGTATTCGGCGCTACTTATCTCGTTGAGGGTAAAATCAAACGAAAAGATTTCGGATTAATGTGGAATCGTGCAATCGAAGCTGGCGGGGTAATGGTTGGGGATATAATTGATATCAATATGTCGATTGTAATTTGTAAGGACGCAAGATAACAGAAAGCACCTTTAATTGACGTTCCAGCGGGACCCATTCCACTTACAAAACTAACGTACTGTTGCGGAACAGAAACAAGATCCATCATAAATAAGACTGAAGACAAAACTCCACTTCATTCTTCAGAGTTTTCTTCAGTCATTTAAAACAGTTTACCTATTGTGTTTATTATTTTTTAGATATCACATGCCCCATCATCACATAGCCCGCCTTCATCTGTACCGAGTACTTGCAACTTAGGTTTCGCCATTCCCTCTTCCTTAGCAATCTTTTCAAGCGCTTCAACAAATGCTTCTGTAGGTTGCGCTCCACTTATAGCATATTTACGATTAATTACGAAGAACGGTACACCTTGGACACCAATTTCCTGCGCTTCTTTGATATCGTTTTTTACTTCATCCCCGTAATCATTACTATACAGCATCTCTTTAGTTTTCTGAGCATCCAATCCAACTTCTGTTGCGATCGCTACGAGGACTTCTTCCGTATCGATACGCTCTCCTTCCACGAAGTAGCCATGCAAAAGACGTTCTGTTACTTCCTTCTCTACGTCGTGTGACTTAGCGAATTTCGCTAGACGATGTGCATCGAACGTATTAGATGTTTTCATTTTATCCACTTGATAGTGAAGATCAACCGTTTTTGCTTGTTCCTCTATATTTGTCATCATGTTTTCCGCTTGTTGTTTGCTGACATTATATTTACCGGCTAATCCTTCCACTACTGATAGGTCTGAAGCTACTGGTGTATTCGGATCTAGCTGATACGCCTTGAATACAACCTCTGATGTTTCCTCCAGTCCTAATTGTTTCAAAGCATGCTCCAAACGTCTTTTTCCAATATAGCAAAACGGACAAACATAATCCGACCATACTTCAATTTTCATTTTTTTGCCCCACCTTTCTATTCTCTATTTTAGATTCAAGTAAAGTTGGCAACAATGTTAATGCTTGGGCTATGTAATTTTACAGAATGAGGTGTCGGAATGAATGAATCTTTATGGCTTGCCACCGCTTATCCAAAGTCCGCATATCCAACAGTAGATGATGATATAACTTGTGATGTGTTAATCATCGGAGGCGGGTTGAGCGGTATAGCAAATGCTCATTTTTTATCTAAACAAGGAAAGGACGTTGTGTTGCTTGAGAAAAACAGTTTATTGCATGGAGCAACGGGAAATTCTACAGGTAAATTAACCGCCCAACATGACTTAGTATACGCGGACATGATTGAACAGTTTGGTGTGGAGAGCGCAAAACAATATTTCAATGCAAATGAACAGGCTGTTGATTTCGCTCGATCTATTGCGGAGGCGGATCAGCTACAAACTGCACACTCCGCGCTATATTCCCAAACAGCTGAAGGTACGGAACGCTTATTGGCAGAGAAAAAGGCATATGAAGCGATTGGGATTCCATTTACACTTGCAGGCAATGCATCCTATTTACCTTTTGAAACAGCTCACACTTTACTGATTGAAGACGAAGCTCAAATACATCCAGTACGTTTTGGGCAACAATTAGCACAGCTCGCTGTGAAACAAGGTGCACGTATTTTTGAACATGCACAAGTAGCTGCTCTGGATACGGATCGTCATTTTGTCAAACTGTCTTCATCTAAAGTAGTCAGTTATCGACAACTAGTTATCTGTTCCCATTATCCAATTGAAGCACTAGAAGGCATGCAAATTCTTAAACTGGATGTCGAGCGCTCCTATATCGCCGCGGCAAAAACAGATACTCCGTTTGATCATCAATATATCTCGGTTGATGAGCCGAAACGCTCGATACGGACAGCGACGATCGATGACCAATCTTACTTGTTGCTATGCGCTCAATCTCATCCTGCTGGCTCGGAAAAAGAAACTCAACTACATTACGACAGCCTAACAGAGGATATAAAAACGACTTTGGGGCATCCTGAAGTTGTCTACAAATGGTCGGCTCAAGATCCGTCCACACCTGATTTAGTGCCTTATGCAGGAGCTATTTCAAAGTCTTCGCCAGACGTCTATATTAGTACTGGCTATCGAAAATGGGGATTATCTAATTCCTTAGCTTGTGCGGAAATTATCTCGGATGCGATTGTCGGTCGCTCGAATGCCGCGAGCGAGTTATTCTCTCCTGGCAGAACAGATTTCGGCTCTTTATCTAGTCGCGCTTTACTATTAGCGGGACGTACGGTAAAGGAGTTTGCTGGTGGCCATATTGCGCGGACTGACTCCCCTATCTGTACGCATATGGGATGCCGCACCCGTTGGAATAAAGGAGACCAAACGTGGGACTGTCCGTGTCATGGATCACGTTTTCGTGCGGATGGAACCGTGTTAGAAGGTCCTGCCACACAGCCTCTAGATTTAGGATAAAAAAACTGTCATAGAAGATCGGGCTACCGATTTCCATGACAGTATGGGGATTACGAAAGTGCTTCAGTCAATACAGGCACAATTTGCTTCTTACGTGAAACAATACCTTTTAACAATGCCGAATTATTATTGAATGCCACATTAAATGCAGATCCTGCACGTTCAGCTTCTTTTCCTAGCGCAATGATAACAGAATCGCTATTGATGATATCCGTCACAACAAACAGGAATAAATCTAGCCCTTTTTGTTCGATTACTTCATTTAATTCCGCTTCTAGTTCGTCTTGTCGACCAAGGATATCTTGCAAGTCTACTGCATTTACTTGTGCGATTTCCATTTTCACATCACCGAATACAAACTCTTTCGAATCCAGACTAGCCAAATCCTTTACAGGTATAGAGCTTAAGTCTGCTCCAGCTTTCAACATGTCCAAACCGTAGACAGCGGCATCTACTTCTGCAATCGTAGCAAGTTCTTCAGCTGCTGTCTTGTCTTGATCTGTAAATGTTGGAGATTTGAATAATAATGAATCCGATACAATTGCAGAAAGCATTAAGCCCGCAATGTTCTTTGGAATTGCAATGCCATGCTCTTTGAATAATTTGTTCAAAATCGTTGCCGTACAACCTACTGGCTCCGCGCGATAATACAATGGATCGCTTGTCTGGAAGTTCGCGATACGGTGATGATCAATCACTTCCAACACTTGTACATCATCCAAGTCATCCACACTTTGTTGTTTCTCATTATGATCGACTAAGATGACTTGAGATGTTTCAGGTGCCGCTTTTTCAATTAAGCGTGGTGCTTCAAAACCAAATGTTTCAAGCGCATACGCTGTTTCTTTTGTAATATTTCCTAGACGGACAGCTTCTGCATCCACTCCGATTTGTTGCTTGAGATAGGCATACGTAATCGCAGATGCGATAGAATCTGTATCCGGGTTTTTATGCCCAATGACTAACACTTTTGACATTTTTTAATTCCTCCTATTTCACTATGTTTACTCACTATATTCTACCACACTATTCAGGATTGACTAGTGGGAAATAGTAAAGAATGTATTTCTTCCTTATTGTGAAGGAAATCAGCAATCGTGTAACGGTCTAGCACTGCGAAGTACGCTTGAAGTGCTTCATATAATACACCCCTTAGCTGGCAGGCCTGCGATAACACACACATATTTTTATTTGGATCAAAACATTCGACTAAGTGAAAATCGTCTTCTGTTTTTCGAACTAGTTCCCCTACATTAATGCTATTTGGATCAACACTGAGACGAATTCCACCACCACGACCACGAATGGTTTCAATCAATTCCAGTTTTCCTAACTCATGGACTATTTTGGTGAGGTGATTTTTCGAGATTTGATAAGCATCCGAGATTTCTTGAACAGTGGATAATTTATCCGATTGCTTAGTAGCTAAAAAAATCAGAACTCGCAGCGAATAATCTGTATACATCGTTAAACGCATAATATCACCACTTTCTACTCCCTCCCCATTATAGCATTTTCAATCGAAAAATCATTGATTGACACTGAGCATTTCAGGCAAAAGCCTGACTACTTTTTGAATAGAATGTGACAACATTCACATTTCTTTTTTAAACATGTATTTATAATGTATCTTTTGGATTCAAATTGATTTATGATAGAGATATCAAATACGGAGAGGTTGTGCATTATAAATGTTAGATCAAAAAACTATCGACGTTATTAAATCCACAGTACCAGTATTAGAGGAACACGGAACAGCTATTACTACAGTATTCTATAAAAACATGTTCGTGGCTCATCCAGAATTATTAGATATATTCAACCACGCTAATCAATCCCAAGGGCGTCAGCAAACAGCTCTTGCAAACACAGTATACGCAGCAGCGCAACATATCGATAACCTAGAAGCCATTCTACCGGTTGTTGTACAAATCGCGCATAAGCACGTATCTCTTGGAATCTTGCCGGAACATTATCCAATTGTCGGAGAGTATCTGTTAAAAGCCATCAAAGAAGTACTTGGCGATGCAGCGACTCCTGAAATTATGGATGCATGGGAAGCCGCTTACGGTGTAATTGCTGGCGCATTCATCGGTGTAGAAAAAGATATGTATGCGAATACAGAGAAATCCGATGGCGGATGGCACTTATTCAAAGACTTTGAAATCATTGACAAAGTAGAAGAAAGTGACGTCATTACTTCATTTTACTTAAAACCTGTTGACGGCAAAAAATTACCATACTATTTGCCAGGACAATACATTACGATTCGTATGGAAATCCCAGGCGCGAAAAATATTGTCAACCGCCAGTACAGCTTGTCTCAAAAATCAAACGATGAGACTTTCCGTATCTCGGTTAAACGCGAAGATACATTATCACCAAACGGCGTAGTATCATGCTACTTGCATGAAAATGCGAGTGTAGGCGACATCGTGGAAGTGAGCCCACCAGCAGGTGACTTCTACTTAGATCCTACTGGTACAGCACCTGTTACTTTAATCAGTGGTGGAGTTGGTATTACACCAATGAAAGCTATGTATTCAACTATTGCAGACTTGTCTCCAGAACGTGAAGTAGCATTCTTGCACTCCGCACGTACACGTAGTCAACAAGCATTTGCGAATAAACTAGAGCAATTAAATGCAAAACTACCGAACTCTACGTACAAAGCTCTTTATTCAGAAGAGGGAGACGGCATGTTCACACGTGAGTTCCTAGAACAAAACGTTATTGCGGGCAGCGATGTCTATGTATGTGGACCAACTGGCTTCATGGAGTTCGTACTGCAACAACTTACTGCTATGGGTATACCTGAAGATAAACTTCACTTCGAGTTCTTCGGCCCGGCTGTAGCACTTCAATTACAATCTGTTTAAGCAGAAACAACCCCCGCGAATGAATCATTCGCGGGGGTATTTTTATATTCTCTTTGGCATACGAATCGAAGCCCTAATGAGTGCAATTACTAAAAACAGACCTAAATAGCCAACAACCGGATACAGTGTATTGACCAATTTTGTAAATCCAAAAAAGCTTAATGCATAGCCTATTACTAATGAAAATGCTACAAACAGCTTAAACTTCATCGTTCCACTTTGAATGAAGCGAGCACCAAACGCATAGAACATACTAACTGCTGTATTGAAGATCATGCCGTATAAAATAACTGCCATGAAGATCGCAAAGATTGGTGAAATATTATTGATAATGGCAAGCATCGGTAAATCTGCTCCCGCCACATTTTCCACTTGTGAAAAAATAGCCAAGTGACTTAACAGAATTAAAATACCTAACACAAGCCCCCCTACAAATCCACCCCGTGCTGCAATCTTTTCATCTTTTTCCGCCCCACCCATGACAATAGCCATTGAAGCGCCTACCGCAATATTAAATGACACATAGTTAATTGCGGATATGAACCAGTTAGGCAATGTCGTTGGCAATGCTTTTGCAACAGGATCAAGAACTGCGAATGTTGTATCCATCGTGACGATACTGTAAACAGATACGGCAACTACTGTAATAATTAAAAACGGTGTCACACTCCCGATTATAGCCACCACTTTATCTACATTTAATAATATCGTCAAGAACACCAAGATGATCATAAGCAAACTACCTACAAACGTCGGCAAGCCAAATTGCTGATGTAAGTTGGCACCGGCACCCGCTAGCATCACTACACCCACGCCAAATAGGGTAAAAATGATAATACCATCCACAATTACACCTAAGTAGCGGCCACTAATTTTATAAATCACTTCTTTATGTGAAGGTGTTCGCATTCGACTTCCAAGACGTGTTAATGTCATGCCTAAGTAAGCGAATAGTGCCGTACAAATCACTGCGCCAATCATGCCTAAGTAACCGAAACTCGTAAAATACGTCATGATTTCATTACCGGAAGCAAATCCCGCCCCTACGATAATCCCAATAAACGCACTACCCATTCTCAATATTTTCTTCATAATTTCCCCTATTCTTCTCTATAACCACACAAATTCGAGATGTTCTATAATCTATTTTCTGTATTTTGAGACGAACGGGTTGTCTTTTTCATAGAAACGCCAAGGATAATGCACGGCTTCACCAGTGTTGCCAATCCCTACCCGCGGACCCGCTTCTATTTCAGCCTGTGGAAAGCCTTCTGCTATATAGAGAGGCCTCTGTGTCCAATGATGGCCGTAGTATGCCATCGTCACGCCAAGAGCTTTGGAGAGCTTGCCGGGCCCATTTGTAAGATCCGTTTCTTTCTTAATGTGTATGCCGCGGCGTTGTTGCATATGACTTACTCCCTCTATTGGTTCGCCCGCCCGTAGTAACACAGCATGCGGTGTTCCCTCTTGTGCACAGACAACATTCATTAGTGTGTGGGTATGCATCTGATATGTATAGACAGAACCAGGACGGCCAAACATCACTTCTGTGCGCTTCGTTCTCCGATTGCCATAACTATGCGCAGCACGGTCTTCAGCTCCGTGATACGCTTCTGTTTCCACAATTCTCACCACTGATAATCCTTCAGGTTGCTCATGGACAATATATTGTCCGACTAAATTACGAGCAAGTTCGAGTACGGGTACATTAAAGAAAGATGAATCAATCGGTTCATACATATTTTCTTCTCCCTTCAGTTTTCACGCCAATCCTTGTCCTCTCGCAAATTCACGGTAAAGATCATGTGTTTTCAATAGTTCGGCGTGATTTCCTCTACCGGTAATCTGTCCATTCTCTAAAAACAGTAATTGATCCGCATGCACTACAGTTGCCAGCCGGTGTGCAATAATAAGCGTAGTTCTGCCTTGCATCAAGTGGCGTAATGCTTCTTGTACATGTGTCTCCGAACCGCTATCTAAATTCGATGTAGCTTCATCTAATAATAAAATCTCAGGGTTATGCAATAAGGCACGCGCGATCGCAATACGTTGGCGCTGGCCGCCTGATAACTTCATACCACGCTCTCCTACCATCGTATCAAATTGATCCGGCATATCTTTGATGAATGTATACGCATTGGCTGCTTTTGCCGCTTCAATGATCTGTTCAAGGGGTGGTCTCTTTTCCAAACCGTACGCAATATTATCTACTATGGTTCCGCTCAATAACGGGCTTTCCTGCGATACGTAACCTATACGTTGGCGCCAATCAGATAACGGAATCATTTGGATTGGATCTGCTCCAAGCCGTATTTCCCCCGCAGTCGGTTGATAAAATCTCTCCATCAAGGAAAAGATTGTGGTCTTCCCTCCACCGCTTGGTCCGACGAATGCCGTTACAGTTCCTTTCTCAGCAATGAATGAAATTCCGTTCACTACTCCTTTTCCCTCTTCATATGAAAAATGAACATTTGAAAATGCAATGGCACCTTCCGTCTCCGATGAACGTTCACCGTCAGACGGCTCAGAATTCATTCGCAGAATCCCTTGAATTCTTTCTGTCGCCCCTACTGCTTTTTGAAATGAAGTGAAAAATTGAGCCATTTGTGCGAACGGCACGATAATCTGAAATAGCAAGAAAATAATTGCAACCAACGTTCCTGCAGATAATTCTCCTTTTGCAACTTGAGCTCCTCCATATCCGAGAATCACTACTAGGATACCCATCATCGTCAACATCATGATAGGTGAAATAACCGCCTGGATTTTCGCTTCTTTCAGCCCATATCGGAATAGCGATTGAATGGCAACTTTGCCTTTCTCTCCTTCAGTAGGTTCTGCGCGGTATGCTTTCACTAAACGGATATCTCCAAGCACACGGCCAAGATGCCCCGAAAATTTTGCCATCTCAGCCTGTGTCGCTTTTGCTACTTTGTGCATTAGGCGCCCAAGCGGATACAAGATCGCCATACTTACAGGCACACTGATCAACATGATAATCGTCATCTTCCAATCGAGTACCAATAAAATAATGATCGCCCCAACAATCGAAATCATCCCCGAGATGAACGATACTAGGTGCTCTGAAACAAGGGATTTTAATACGGTCGTATCTTGCGTAATCCGACTCATCGTTTCACCCGTTTCATTTCGATCAAAATATGGAACAGGTAAGCGCAGTACTTTTTGCCATAATTGATTACGCAAATCCGCAACTACCGTCTCACCGATAAAGGCTAGCATATAGTAGGAGAAACCTCCGGCGATTGCTTGTACCACGAATAAAACGAGCAGAAAAACACCCGTTTTCCAGTTCAATAATTCACTTGTAAACGAGTCCACTAAATCTTTAGTAATCAGTGGCACAGCTAGTCCCGCAGCTGTTTCAACTAGGGATAACAAGAGGGCAAAGATTGTTACAGCTACCGGCCAATGCAATGTCTTGACCAGGCTCATAAAGTTTTTAACGGATCCTTTAGGTTTTACTTGAGCATTCATGATGTTTCCTCATTTCTATCTCATTCAAACGGATGTTGCACTTTTCTTTGAAGGTATTCACCTATGCGGTGCCAATCGGCTTCCAAGTCAGGTCTAAGGGATGGGCGATAAAACACGGATGCCGGATGGAATGTCGGTAATATAGTGTACGATTCGTCCGTTAAACTATATTGTTTATCTTCTAATGCTGCTAAATATTGCACAGGTTGCGTCAGTACTTGCCCATGAAGAGCTGTAACCTTCGCATGTTTTCCTAGCAATCGTTGCAAGCCAATATTCCCTAGTGTTACGATGAGCTTTGGTTGAAGATTGGCTACTTCAAAATCGAGCACTTGCGCATGAGCCAATTGCTCTTTTTGTGTGGGTGGACGATTATACTTACGTTCCGTCAAACTACCATCCCGTTCTTTCTTTGTCCCCCATTTGTACGGTCTACTGCGAAACGAACTCGTCATATAAACATCTTCACGTGTTAACCCAATCGATGCAAGGGATTTCATCAATTCATCACCTGCACGACCGATGAACGGAACACCATGTATTGCTTCATGTTCCCCCGGTGCTTCTCCAATTAGTAAGAGTGTCGGTGATTTCGGACCTTCCCCGTGAACAAAGCCTTCTACTGGAAATCCTTCGCTGCGTTCTAAAGCTATACGCGCAATTTCATCTGGTACACGAAACATCGTATCCACTCCTTTCTGTAATTATAAAGGTTTCGATGTCGAATCAAAAATGTTAACCATCGAAAAAGCCGCCCCCATTTATGTAAAATGGAAACGACTTACTTTATACTATGTTAACTCAGTTTGTTTTGTTTCTGTTCCAAGGAAAATAACAGCCAGTACACCTACCATAATTGCTGCGCAGAATATGCCAAAGATAATTCCGAAGCCGTATCCTGCCGTTAACAAGGAACCAACGAGAAGCGGTCCGAAAATACCTCCTACACGCCCCACTGCAGCTGCAACCCCGGAGCCTGTCGCTCGGATCGCTGTAGGGTATTGTTCCGGAGAATAAGCATAAAGAGCTCCCCAAGCACCCAAGTTAAAGAAGGATAGAAACGCACCAGCCACCATCAACGTAGTCAATGTCTCCGCATTACCGAAAGCAAGAGCACTGAGCGCCGTTCCAAATAAATAGGTAGCGAGGACGAATTTACGCCCCATGCGCTCGATCAACCATGCGGCACTGAAATAACCTGGTAACTGTGCCAATGTCATCAATAATACATAGCCGAAACTCTTAATTAGACTAAAACCCTTGATCACCATAACGCTCGGTAGCCAGAGGAACATGCCATAATACGAGAAGACCACAGCAAACCAAACGATCCACAACATAATTGTCCGCTTTCTAAATGCAGGAGCCAGTAATTGCTTTAGTTTCTGTCCTGTCGTTTGCGATGTTTTTTCTTGCTCTTCAAACTTCTTGGAGTCAGGCAAATTACGTCGTAAGTAAATTGCATAAAATGCCGGTAGTGCTGTGATAATCAGAGCTACTCTCCAACCGAATTCCGGGATAACGAAATACGCTATTAAAGCCGCTATGAGCCAACCCGCTGCCCAAAAGCTTTCGAGTAAAACTACTACACGTCCCCGCTCTTTTGCAGACACGCTTTCCGAAACTAATGTAGAAGCAACGGGCAACTCTCCACCTAACCCTGCTCCTACTAAGAAACGCAAAGCTAAAAATGCCCATAATGTCGTTGTCAACGCGGATAAGCCACTCGCAACTGAAAATAAAACCAAAGTCATCATAAATACTTGCTTGCGCCCAATCCGATCGGCCAATAAACCGAATCCGAATGCTCCTATTGCCATACCGATGGAGTTTACGCTACCAATCCAGCCCATCTCAGTCGAAGTCAGATTCCACTCTACAGCTAATGCAGCAATAACAAATGACAGAATTCCAACATCCATCGCGTCGAACATCCAGCCTGTCCCAGCGATACCTAGTAATTTATTCCGAGATATTTCTTTCTTTTTCACAAGGCTTCTACCTTTCTATTGTGCAATCTTTATATGTCTTTACAGGTGTCATTATAGCACTTTTTATTTGTATTTGACTAGTTTTGTTTTTTGGTTTGTTTTGGTGGTTTTGGATGTGGGCTAGGGCGAGCGAATGCGGAACATGATTGAGCGGGTAGGCCGAGGTAATGAGCGAATACGGAACGTGATTGAGCGGGTAGGCCGAGGTATGAGCGGATGCGGAACATGATTGAGCGGGTAGGCCGAGGTAATGAGCGAATACGGAACATGATTGAGCGGGTAGGCCGAGGTAATGAGCGAATACGGAACGTGATTGAGCGGGTAGGCTGAGGTAATGAGCGAATACGGAACGTGATTGAGCGAGTAGGCCAAGGTAATGAGCGAATACGGAACGTGATTGAGCGGGTAGGCTAAGGTATGAGCGAATGCGGAACATGATTGAGCGGGTAGGCCGAGGGGATGAGCGGATTCTTAACACGATTGAGCGGCCAAACATCGTAATTGGGCTCAATCCAACAAATTAAAGCTAAAGAACAATCAACAAGCATATAAAAACCCCGGAAGACAGAGTCTCCCGGGGTTTCATTCGTTCTTATAGTCCAGCTTCTACTTCTTTGATCATTTCTTTGATTGATTGAAGCCCGCCACCAGATAGGTACCAGTATTCACCGTTCAAATAAACCATTTTGTCATTTTGGAATGCGTTTGTTTTCTTCACAAGATCGTTTTCAACAGAATCTTTTGCTGTTGCGCCGTTACCAATAGCTGCGTCACGGTCGATTATGAAGAGAATATCCGGGTTTGTTTCTAAGATATATTCAAACGTAATATTTTGTCCATGTGTAGAAACTTCAATTTTTTCGTCAGCGGGTTCAAAACCGAATACGTCATGTACTAGTCCGAAACGTGAGCTCGGGCCGTATGCACTTACTTTTCCTTCAGTTGCTAAGATGATCAATGCATTGCTGTCGATACCTTCAGTCTTAGTTTTGATGTCTTCGATGCTTGCATCTACATCTGCTAATTCAGTATTCATCTCATCTTCTTTATCGAAGATTGTAGCGATTTTGCCCATGTTCTCTTTGAAAGAATCCATGTAGTTAGCTGTATCAATACCCATGTAAACTGTTGGTGCAATTTCAGATAACTGATCATACAAGTCTGTTTGACGTCCAGAGATGAAGATCACGTCTGGCTTCATTGCATTGATTGCTTCAAAGTCAGGCTCTTTCAAACTACCAAGATTTTCATATTTCTCATCTTCGTATTTAGAAAGGTAACCTGGTACGTTTGATTGTGGAAGACCTGCAACTTCAATTCCTAGCTCATCCAACGTATCTAATGTTCCAAAGTCAAAAACGACTACCTTTTCAGGGTTCTTTTCAAGTGTTGTTTCACCAAGTTCATGTGTAATCGTTACTTCCTTGCTTTCTTCAGCTGGCTTGTCTTCAGGTGTTGCATTGTCTGCAGGTTTTTCTTCGTCTTTCGCACCGCCACAAGCAGCTAGTGCAAGCATTAAGATTAATGCGAATAGGGAAAGGGTAAGTTTCTTCATTTCAGTATAATTCCTCACTTTTTATGATTTATTTTAAGAGTTAAAATACACACAAATACGGCAATCTTTCATTTGTTGAATCGGGATTTCCATATCATAAATTTCACGTAATGAATCTGAGGTAATAATATCGTTTGTTACTCCGTCCTTGACGACTTTTCCGTTTTTCAACGCAACGATACGGTCTGAATAGACAGAGGCAAAGTTGATGTCATGCAAGACGATGACCACCGTTTTGCCAAGATCGTCGACTAGTTGGCGCAAGATTTTCATGATTTGCACGGAGTGTTTCATATCCAGGTTATTCAGTGGTTCATCGAGCAAGATATAATCGGTGTCTTGTGCAATCGTCATCGCAATGAAAGCTCGCTGACGCTGACCGCCGGATAATTCATCCAAATAAGCTTCTTGCATGTCTGTCAGGCCCATATACTCCAACGCCTGATCCACCATCCGCTCATCTTCTTCCTGAAGACGGCCCTTACTATGCGGGAAACGGCCGAACGAAACAAGTTCACGGATGGTAAGTTTGACATTCATAAAGTTGGATTGCTTTAAAATCGCGACGCGCTTAGCAAAATCATTGGATTTCATATCTTTCACTTTGCTTTTATCGAGCAATACCTCGCCCGTGTCGGCATCCATTAAACGACTTACCATTGATAGAAGAGTAGATTTACCAGCCCCGTTCGGTCCAATGAAAGATGTGATTTTTCCACGGTGAATATTTACACTGACCTTTTCGACGACTGCTTTTTTCCCATAAAACTTCGTTATCTCACGAACTTGAATCATGAAGATCGACTCTCCTTTAATAATAAGTAGATAAAGTAAATGCCACCGACAAAGTTAATGATCACACTGAGTGTGGTCGAGAAAGAGAAAAGACGTTCAACGATCCATTGACCGCCTACTAATGCAATGACACTCATCAACGCAGCACCAGCGATTAACACTGAATGCTTGAACGTGTTGAAGAATTGGTAAGACAAGTTGGCTACAATTAGCCCGAAGAAAGTAATCGGACCTACAAGTGCAGTGGACACCGCAATCAGTACTGCCGATAAAATCAGCATGATCTTGACGACCGACTGATACGGCACACCTAGATTGATAGCTGTATCGCGTCCCAATGATAAAACATCGAGTTCATTGATATAGCGCCAACCGATAACAAGTGTGATAACCAATATCGATAATGCCCACCAAACGAGATCACCATTGATATTGTTGAAACTCGCAAACATCTTATCTTGCACACGCAAGAATTCATTCGGATCGATCATCACTTGCAGGAATGTCGATATACTTCCGAAAAATGTACCTACGATGATGCCGACTAGTAATAAGAAATAAATCGGCCTATTCCCTTTACCAAATAAAAAGTGATAAAGCAGCAAGGCGAATAATATCATGGCACCTACCGACAGCATGAAGTTAAACTGCTGGTTGACCAGTACAAATGATGTAGATCCGAAAAAGAAAATGAGTACGGTTTGCAGCAGGATATAGAGTGAATCCAATCCCATGATACTTGGTGTCAAAATGCGGTTATGTGTGATTGTCTGGAAAATAACTGTGGAATATGCCACTGCTACACCTGTTAAAATCATAGCCACGACTTTGACTGCTCTTCTAGGAAGTGCATAGTCATAGCTGCCGTTCAAACCTTGAAATAGATACAACCCGCAAAAGACTAATGAGAATGCCAATAAAATTAGCAGTTTCGTTGAGTTACGCATAGGCTTTCCCCCTAAACAACAAGAACAGGAAGATTGCGCTTCCGATGACACCGACCATTAAACTGATCGAGATTTCATATGGGAAGATAATAACCCTGCCTAGAATGTCACAGATAAGAAGGAAGATTGCACCTAGCAATGCGGTATGCGGCAATGTCTTTTGCAGATGGTCTCCTTTGAAAATCGAGACGATGTTCGGAATGATTAACCCTAGGAAAGGAATCAGACCTACTGTCAATACAACGGTTGTCGTAATTAGTGCCACTAAGATCAGTCCGATATTGACGATACTCTTGTAAGCGAGTCCTAAGTTCTTGGAGAAGTCTTCTCCCATACCCGCCACTGTAAATCGATTCGCATATAAATATGTAATGATCAACACAGGTACACTTATATACAAAAGCTCATAACGACCTTTCATGATCATAGAAAAGTCTCCTTGAAGCCAAGCCGACATATTCTGGATCACGTTTGCTTTAAATGCAAAAAATGTGGCGATGGAAGATAAGATATTCCCAAACATCAATCCGACTAGCGGAATGAAAATCGCATCTTTAAATTTAATACGATCAAGAATTTGCATAAACAAGAATGTACCAAGTAAGGCGAATGTAAATGATACCGCCATTTTTTCTAATAGTGTCGCGTTGGTAAATATCAACATGGACACTAAGATTCCAAGTTTAGTCGCATCCAACGTTCCTGCCGTAGTAGGAGAGACAAATTTATTGCGGCTCAGTTGTTGCATAATCAAACCTGCAATACTCATCCCTGCACCTGCAAGCAATATCGCGACTAATCGTGGAACACGACTTATTAAGAATATTTCTGTTGCTTCCGAGCGCCAGTCCAATAGGTCCGCTGGTGTGATTCGGCTTGCACCGACAAACAGCGAAAGAAATGATAAAAGTATAACTGCTGTAATTAAGTAACGTTTCTTCATGAAGAACTCCGATATCGAATATTTGAGCATTTCTCACTTAAATGAAAATGATTATCATTCGCTCAAGAACAACATTACCGCGTTTAGCATATGATGTCAATATCTAAATGAAAATCGTTATCAATACTTTTCACTAATTGACGATTACGGGACTAATGCACCGTTATTTATTCATCCATATGAGATCATACGAAAAAACCGTTTTCCGTATGACACGGAAAACGGTGTATTCATTTACTGTTAATCCATTTCTTTAGCACTATCCAGTATTTCTTTCGGTACTTTGATTTCATCAATCTCATTGATCTTGGTCATAGTACCTTTAACATTCTGTGTGACTTTAACTTGCTGGCCTTGTTCCTCCATTGCCATGATCATATCCATGTCAAAGTCTTTTGTGAAGAATGTCTTTTTATCGATAGTAAATTGCAGATCAATTTTTTCAATTTTCATATCGACGTTATCCAACTTCGCTTCATCTGCTTCCGCTGGCATGTTCTGATCCAACATCTCTTTCATAAGCTCACTGAATTTTTCACCGGAGCCTATCAACGTTAGAACATATTCATCGTCGGTCTCTTCAAATGTAAAGTCTTCTGCATATTCCTCATACATAGTGAAGTCCACTGGTGATTCAGTCATTCCTGCTGTTTGACCGGTGACTTCTTTATACATTTCATTCGGCAATTTGATCCAACTACCTGACTCTGGATTCTTCATGAAGAAGCCTTCTTGAGTCATATATTGTTCTATCGCTATTTCTTCACCATTAGCTTGCATATTCATCGTTTGACGAATTGCGAGCGGTTCAAGAATCATATCCATCTCAATTGTTGAATTCATTTCTTTTTTCTCATCGCCCATTTCTAACGTTTGCATAATGTCCATATCCGAATGCATGCTTTGCTGGGTTTCAGCTGCTGCACTCGCTTTTTCCATTACTTCACCCGCTGTTAGTTCACTTTTGACGACCACTTCTTCTTTTTTTCCTGTCATAGGATCTTCTTTAGGTTCAGCAGTTTGGCCGCAGGCACTTAAAACAAACGCTAACGTCCCTACAGTGAGAATGGTTGTCCATTTTTTCATACAGTCCATCACTCCTTATATATTGTTCTCGCTTTGTTGTGCGGTTAGTTAAGATAGATCTTCAAATCCACCTATTGTATGAAGCATGAAATACAAATTAGTAGGCAATATCAACGATTATCTAACATGTTTTTTCTTGTTTTTTATCAAGAGGTTTAAATTCTTAGTAATCGGGCAAACTAGATGCATCCCACCCCCTTTCTCTTCTTATAAAGATAAAAGGATTTGGCTGCATGCAATGCGCATGCAGCCCTTTTTTTTATTTACATTCACTTCATTATGAATTCTTGTAGGCGTTCACATTCACTTTCGGGCATTTCCACGGTCATCAATGTACCTTCTTCTTCGTATGCTGTATCTTTAATCGAGGCATTTTCATTGAGATGTGCAACAATTTCTCCACGATCGTATGGAATCATTATTTTACACGTGACATATTGTCGGAACAAGTTTTGCTGAATCAATGTTAATAATTCAGATATGCCTTTATTTTCGCCAGCTGACATCCAAATACTTTGATCTTTTGTACGCGGATAGGAGATTTCAGTTAAGTCTGATTTATTATATATGTTGATAGTAGGAATACTCTTTACTCCTATATCCCCTAATGTTTCATTGGTCACATCCATCATATGACCGTGTTCTTCATCGGAAACGTCCACAACATGCAACAGTAAATCGGCATTCTTGGCTTCTTCTAGTGTCGAACGGAATGCTTGGACAAGATGGTGAGGAAGTTTGGATACGAATCCTACGGTATCTGTTAAAATAAACTCTTTTTTATCTTGCAGTTTGATTTTTCTTACAGCGGTTTCGAGCGTTGCGAATAGCATGTCTTTTTCACTAACTTCTTTGGATTCATCCACATCTGTATATTGCAGCAACCGATTCATTAACGTGGATTTCCCAGCGTTTGTATACCCCACGATCGACACAACAGGTATGCCGCTTCTGACACGCTGTTTTCGCTGCGTTTCCCGTTGATCACTTACATGCTCTAGCTCACGGCGAAGCTTCGCGATCTGATCTTCAATTTTCCGACGATCGAGCTCTAGCTTTGTTTCACCCGCCCCTTTATTCTGTAAGCCGCCTCCTGTGCCACCACCTTGCCTACTGAGTGATGCACGAAGTCCTACGAGTCGCGGTAATGTATATTGTAGTTGCGCCAATTCGACTTGCATCTGTGCTTCTCTATTGCGCGCGCGCCTCGCAAAAATATCCAATATAAGCATAGTACGGTCAATAATTTTACACTCTAGATCTCTCTCCAGATTTCGTAACTGGGAAGGCGATAATTCATCATTGAAGATTAATAAATTAGCTCCGGTTTCTTCATACACTTCACGAATTTCACCAATCTTTCCTTTCCCAATATAAGTAGATGGGTTTTTCCGTTCCAAGTTCTGTGTCACTTCACCTATGACTTCCACATTGATTGCTTCTGCCAAATTCTTCAGTTCTTCCATCGCATATTCGAAGTGCAAATCCTTTTGTTCGTGCACTCCGACTACTACGGCCTTTTCAATTAACACATCCATGCTAGTATCCCCCCGACATCTTTCTATATAGTTTACCCTTCGTTCTGTTTGCTAATCGTTCGATATGAAATGAACTTCCGCCAAACGTTGCACCGTTTCACTTTTTTCTATAAAGTGCAAGACCATGTCTCCGATTCGAATATCATGTGCATCGCCGACTTTCTGCGATAATAATACCGCCCATTCACCTGCTTCTTGCAAAGGTTCTTCCACATGAAAAACACATTCTGAAACTTTTCGCTGTGGATGGAAAGTCGTTCTTGCACCAGTCTTGGCGAGACGAGCTTTTCGCTGTGATTCGGGTTCTTCCCATTCAATGAAAAACGGATACGGCAATTCATTGGAGACAGTTTGTTCGATAAACAACATCTTCCATCGAAGCAACTCACCGTTTTCTGTTTTTCGTGAGGCATTGAGGATTTTTGTTGTAGTGAAACCTTTGTTATCGAGTTCATCTTTCCATTGTTCCATATCTTCAACCGAAAAGCATACATTCGCCCAGCCATCTCCGTATTGCTGATCATGAAAGTAGTGTGCAATGAGTGGCAAATGCGCTGCCGCCACCCTCGCTTTGTCTTCGTCCTCTACTGTCAGCCATTCGATATAGGCATTATCAACATATAATAATGCGTTTGCTGTTCCCCAGTCTTCATGCTGTCCACCCGCTACTGCCCGTTTACCTTTTGCACGTTGCTCTTTAACAATGCTCTGTACATCATTCTGGGTGAAATAGACAATATGGTCGAGTTTCATAGTAAGCCCTCCCTCCTCAATAGATGATTTCCCTCTATCATATCAAACCTGTCTTACCAAACGGGATTCACCGACCTATCCCGTAAATGAAAGTCCCGCTACATTCCTACTGTTTTTGGACAACGAATATACGATGCGAGACAATGATGCAATATAACCTCTCATAGTATGAGAACAGCTACAATCTAAATAAGCTTCAGTGTTTCCCGAAAGGTCAGAATAGTGTAGGATAAAAGAAGAGTTTCAGGAGTATTTATGTCCTGATGATAACGAATGCGGAGGGATTGTATGGTAATCGATTTATTAAAATCTCACTCATCGGTTCGTCGTTACAAAGATGAGCCGATTTCAAGAGAAACAGTTATGGAACTAGTTAAAGCAGGTCAGCACGCAGCAAGTTCTCACTTCGTGCAAGCCTGTACCGTAATGTATGTAACAGACACTGAAAAACGCGGTCAATTAGCTGAGCTATCCAAGAACCGCCGCCAATTCTATACAGCCGGTGCGGTATTAGTATTTTGTATGGATTATAACCGCTTATCTCACGCTGCTCGTTTACATGGTCAGGAAATCGACTATACCGTAGTAGAGAATGTGCTAGTTGGCGCGGTCGACGTTGGTCTATTCGCACAAAATGTCGTCATTGCTGCCGAATCCAAAGGCTACGGCATTTGCTATATCGGCGGCGTACGGAATGCGATGGAAGAAATTTCAGAAGTACTGGAATTACCGAAAGGCGTTGTGCCTCTATTCGGATTGTCTATCGGTGTTCCAAATGAATCCAATGGAGTCAAACCACGTTTACCTGTAGAAGCCGTTTTGCATGAAAACACGTATAACGAAGAACAGTACACTGATCTATTACCAGCTTATGATGAAATCATGAAAGAATACTATGCAAGCCGTGACTCCAATCAACGTGATGCAATGTGGACAAAAGAAATGGCCGATTTCCTTGAATCACCAAGAAGAACGGATCTCCAGGCATTCTTAGAAAAACAAGGATTCTTATTGAACTGAAGACAGACAGGAGTGTCAAACAATGTCAGTAGATGACGTGCTGGAACTACTCCAGCGACGCATGGCAGATGGAACATTCATCCGTGCCACAATTAGTGGGCCACGAATGAAATCCAATGATGTGAAGCGAATTAAATTAAAACCGCTTGAACTAAAAGGTGAATTTTATATTCAATTTGAATATCAACATGAACGTGTTCTGAAGCATGACAACGTGGCGCTAGAAGACGTGGCGCAGCCCTTGCACGAGGCTTTGGAAAACTTTAAGCAATTCCACATTGATTTGTCAGATGAAACGATGCAGATTCAAATATCCAAGAAGATGAAAGTTTCTATTAAACGAATTTTCCTCAATACCGAAAAGACAGTAGACTATGCGCATAATCGTACGAAGAATTATGCATTGCATGAAGGCACACCTTACCCATTTCTCATTCGCCTTGGTGTTCAAACACCCGAAGGTAAGGTTAAGAATCAAAAACATGATAAGTTCCGTCAGATCAATCGCTTCGTCGAACTGATTGATGACACGCTTTCCCACTTGCCAAAAGACCGTCCGATTCGCATACTCGATTTCGGATCAGGTAAATCTTATTTGACGTTCGCACTGTATCATTACTTGCGAATCGAAAAAGGTCTGGATATTCGGGTGACGGGATTAGATCTGAAAAAAGAAGTCATTGAAGAATGTCAAGAAATCGCACGTGATCTGCAATACGATCAGCTGGAATTTCTAGTAGGCGATATCAATGAATATGATGGGGATACCGCAGTCGATATGGTCGTCACGCTTCATGCATGTGACGTGGCTACGGATATGGCATTGGCTAAAGCAGTTAACTGGGGGGCTTCCGTCATCCTATCTGTTCCTTGTTGTCAGCATGAGCTGTTTTCACAAGTTCATGCTCCGGCACTCGATATCATGTTGCAACATGGCCTAGTAAAGGAACGTTTTGCTGCACTCGCAACCGATTCCATCCGCGCAGAGTTGCTAACATTAGTTGGTTATGAAGCACAACTCGTCGAGTTCATCGATATGGAGCACACACCGAAGAACATCTTGATACGCGCTTACCGGACTACTAAACAACCAACTGTTGCGCAAATTGATCGTTACACAGCATTCAGGAATATGTTGCAGGCGAAGCCTTTCCTGGAGAATGAACTAAAGCCTTTGCTTGGTTTTCTACCGACAAATGACAATTACAGTATATAATAGCGAAAAGATCACCTCTACGTCATATTGACGAAGCGGTGATCTTTTTATATTACTTATGATTGGGGCAAGTGCTCGATGATAGTATCCACTGCTTGCTTAATATAATGTGGTTTCGTTCCAAGGTTCAAACGAATGAAGCCTTTTGAGTTTTCCCCAAACCACTCTCCGTAGTCAATTGCTAGTTTACATGTATCTTGTACGAATTCCTTTACACCATCCGGCTGGATATGTGCACGCAAGTCAATCCATAATAAGTACGTTCCCTCTAACGGCGTAACGATTAACTTAGGCGCATGCTCTGCGAACTGTTCAACCGCATAGCGTTCATTAGATTTCACGACTTCTCGTAACCCTTCAAGCCAGTCCACCCCATGATTATAAGCCGCTTCTGCAGCCGTCATTCCTAGCATATTGACTTCTGTTTGATTCACGGAATTCACATACGTATCGAACTGCTTTAGTAACGCTTCATTTTCAATAATGATCTGGGATGTTAACAAGCCTGCCAAGTTGAATGTTTTCGAAGCAGAAGTTACCGTAATAACACGCTCTGCGTACTTCCCTCCAGAGACAATTGCAGATGGTATATGTGTATGATCGCCAAACGTCATATCATGATGGATTTCATCCGATACAATCAACACGTCATGCTGTTCACAGATTGACAGGAGTTTTTCCGCTTCCTCTGCCGTCCATACACGGCCAACGGGATTATGCGGTGTACAATGAATGAATAGTTTCACGTCATTCTCGATTATTTGCTTTTCAAAGTCTTCAAAATCGATTGTGTAAATACCTTCCGTATTAATAAGTTCGCTACTTATCAGTGTACGACCCGTATCTTTCACTGCGTTGGCGAAAGGATAATAGACCGGGGATAGAATAATCACTGCATCCTGAGGTTTTGTAAATGCATTTACAAACCAGTATAATGCCGTCACGACGCCTGTCGAAAAACGCATCCATTCTTCTTTCACTTCATAACCATGACGCTCACGTTCCCAATTAATAAACGCTTCAAAATATGATTCAGGTGCATATGTATAGCCGAACACCCCAAAATCCACTTTTTCTTTCAATGCCTCTATCACTTGCTCTGGTGCTTTAAACTCCATATCCGCTACCCAGGCAGCAAGTAAATCTGCATCACCGAAACGTTCCTCAAGCTTGTCCCATTTCAGCGAGTTCGTACCCTTTCGATCAATTGCATAACGCTCTAAAAACTGTTCTTTATTCATATAGAAACCTCCTCTATTATCATCTTTATAGTAGTCATTCTATTCCGATTGTATCATATGTCCCTATTTGCTTCCTACGTTGTCGTTATGATTTATTTTGGGGTATACTAGAGTATTGAAGCAACATTTAGGTGGAGGTTATGAACGTGAGAAAATGGAATACCGCAATGGGTTTACTAGCACTACTTTTCATTTGTTCCATTCAGCCTGTCAGCGCACAAACGACAGATATAAAATATATAGATGTCCCTAATCATCACTGGGCGAAAAATGAAATAATGCAGCTGGATGAAATGAAAATCATTACAGGCAATTTCGATATGCAGTTCCATCCTGAAACACCGCTAACAAAGGGTCAAGCTGCTGTCTCTTTATCTAAAATTTTCGGATCAAAATTTATTGATAAATCTTATGGATTTTCAGATATCGCATGGGGATCGGATAAAGCACGTTTTGCTTCGACCGCTGTCGAGAACGGCTGGATTCAACCAAGCAAACAAGGTGTTTTTGGCTTTGACGAACCATTGACGAAGACAGAACTATGGAATTCATTCATTACGGCTTTTGATATGGAAAAGGACTTTGGTAAAGTGTTATCTACTAGCTGGCCTTCTAGTTTGGATAGATCAACGCTGAAAAACATTCCTGTTTATACGTTTCCTCAAGTAGAGGAGTTTCTTCATTACGGCGACTCGCTCGTATCCAGAGCATACTTTTCAAAAGCATTGCACCGGATACTAGTAGAAACTAATCGTATTAAGCAACCAAAGCAGTTCACACTTTCCACTCCGGAAGAGTCTGTTACCTATAGAAAAAGTGTTCCCGATACTTATTTAGGAAGTGTTCCGTTCAGTACACACCCTCTTTATTTGCGCTCCAAGGATGCCTTTGAATATAAAGAATTTACACAAACTGATTATGGGTTTTCACGTGATAGTACCTATACGTATGCCGTTGGAAAAGAAGGAGCAGAAATTAAATTAACTGTTCGTGAATTACCTAATAAAGATGTATTTGTATTCTCGGAACTAAATAATCCAACAGACGAATCTATTACGGTAGAAGTACTTCAAAAGGAAGAGGATGTTGCGCGTATTAATTTATTACGCTATGATCGCTATCCACTCATGCGTGAAAACACAGATTTGGCTGATGCTGATATGACCACTTATCCGACAGGTCTGTTGCGCTTCATCAAGACAGATGGCACAGTAGAAGAGCGGATGATTGGACAGGCTTATCAATCCAAAAAATTATCCCTTCGCTATGATAATAACGAACAAAGCGTCTCGCGTGAACTTCTTGAAGAGCAAGAGAATTTCTCCTATGCATTAGCTGGAAAAACACTGCTATCCTCTTATACACTACACGCCAACACAGGGGAAATTGCTGACCACTGGTATGTCGATTCAGACGAGCAGTTGTTTAATTCAAAGAATGATATATTCAAGTGGATGAGAGAAACTAGTCAGAATCACAAAAAGCGGAATAAGTGGTACACAGCTGAAGGCTCGTATAATAAATTGGCTGACTCGACTGAACCGATGCCCGTTACAGGTCAAAACTACGGTCGAAATTTATTGATGCTTAAAGAAGATCGCGCATTGACACTTTATCATGAAAATAAAGGACGGTACTATGAGAATCTGGTCTATAATGCCTTCGTCAACTTGAAAAACTTCAAGCAGGACAAAGACTACTGGGAAACGGAAGTAACAAGTACGTATCTTAAAAACTTATATGATATTCACGCACCATTTATTGATACGCGTTTCAATGAACAAATCGCTTTATTCTATTATAATATCGGCGATGAGTTTGGAATTCCTTCTGCGAATGAACCACTGCGTGATTATGCTGACCTTCTCGTTTCCCAGCAAGGTAAAGGTAATATTAATCGAGTAGCCAGTGATGCGTATTATATTGCAGACTACTTTCCAATAAAACAGCAAGTCACTACCCATACATCCATGAACCATGCACTCGGTGGTATGAATATTTTACTCATGTCTTACCAGGAGTTCGGGGATTGGAGATATCTTCAAACCGCACGTAATATCCAGCGAGCCATCGTCTATCAAAAAGATAAATGGATTCGTGATTCCGGAGATATTTGGTATAAAATCTCTCCAGAATCCACTTTCGAAGGCGATGATTATAAACATCTGACGCTAGAAGATTTAATTGAGTCCTATCAACTTTGGCAACAAATTGATCCTAGTTACTTGCCTACGCTAAAGCAACTAATTATTTCTAAAGCCACCTTCTTATCCAATGAAAAACTCGGCTATACGACGAAGATTAAAAAAGGCTTGAAAGATATTGGATTGTACGAGTATTTACCCGATGGCGATGAAGTTACCGACGCATTATAAAATATACAAAAAGAGCTATCCGTGCACACTGTGCAGGATAGCTCTTTTCGTTTATTTTCCTTCTTCAATTAACTCTATTGTATCATCAAACTCTTTTTCAATAACCGAGTCATGTTTATACGTTATTTTACTTACTACAACCGCAACAAGAAGACAAATCACAAACCCTGGAACGATTTCATATAATGAACTCGATAAGAACTTGACGTTACCCCAAATACCGACTGTAATTGCACCAGTGATCATACCGTATAGCGCACCTTTAGCCGTTAATTTTCTCCAATATAATGATAAAAGGATGATAGGACCGAATGCCCCACCAAAACCTGCCCAAGCAAACGAAACCAACTTCAAGACAGATTCTTTATTTGGCCAAGCGAGCACCATTGCGACAATCGTCACGAGCAGAACAGCTAGACGACCTAAAAATACATAACGACTATCCGTAGCATTTGTTTTGAAAACCGCTTTATACAAGTCTTCAATCAACGCAGAGGAAGTCACAATCAATTGGGAGGATATCGTACTCATGATAGCTGCCAAGACTGCAGCTAGCATAATGCCTGCAATTAGCGGATGGAAGATAATCTGTCCTAGAACAATAAAGACTGTTTCTGGATCCGCTAAGTCCGCGCTATTTTGCTGAAAATACGCGATACCGATTAATGCAGTAGAAATTGCACCAATCAAACTTAGTATCATCCAACCAATCCCTATCCGTCTTGCACTTTTTGTCTCTTTAACTGAGCTGATTGCCATAAAACGGACGATAATATGCGGTTGCCCAAAGTAACCGAGTCCCCATGCAAGCGAAGAAATGATACCTACTACACTCACACCTGATACAAAGTTAAACAGCGAAGGATCAACTTCTCTAATACTCGCCGCTGTTTCAGAAAATCCACCTGTAATGAAAATACCAAATGAAGGCACTAAAATTAACGCTAAAAACATAATCAATCCTTGAACAAAATCAGTATAACTGACGGCTAAGAATCCACCAAATAACGTATAAGCTAGCACGACTACTGATACAATAATAAGCCCCGTATGATACTCTAATCCAAATGAACTTTGGAAGAACTTACCACCCGCTACCATACCTGAAGATACGTAGAACGTGAAGAATGACAAGATAATGATTCCTGAAGCTACTCGTAGTAAACGAGAAGTATCTTTTAATCTGTTCTCGAGAAAACTCGGAATCGTGATAGAGTTATTCGAGACTTGTGTATAGGCACGTAAACGTGGTGCCACAAACAACCAGTTCAAATAAGCACCTACCGTCAAGCCAATCGCCAACCATATTTCACCTAATCCACTTAAATAAATTGCGCCCGGTAATCCCATCAAAAGCCAACCCGACATATCGGAAGCTCCCGCACTCAGTGCTGTAACAGCCGGTCCGAGTGAACGTCCACCAAGCATATAATCCGTCAGGTTCGATGTACGTTTGAACGCATACCAACCAATGAACAGCATAGCCGCCATATAAACGATTATGGAAATAAGCTGATACATTTGTTCTGTCATACTATCATCTCCTTTTTTCTATCTATGTACTCATACTACCTGATAGGTAGCGAGCTTTGAACCTTTATTTCGAGACTCGTAGAATATGACTATTTTTCGATACGATTCCCTGGGAAATTACTTCATTTGACACAGAACAAATAAACGTTTTATTTTCACACTTTACATTTATTTGAAACCATTCGTTCTATCATAACGTATATATATAAACCAAAGGGGGAGATCGAATGTTACACACGACAACTAACATGCTACAAGGCCGGACAATTGAAACGTATCACGGGATCGTATCAGGAGAAACTATCATGGGAGCAAATATCGTACGAGATATTTTTGCATCTGTCACCGATATTGTAGGTGGACGCAGCGCTGCTTATGAAAGCAAACTAACTGAAGCACGTCAAACAGCCATTGATGAAATGTCCCAGAAAGCGAGTGCTATGGGGGCGAATGCTGTCATCGGTGTAGACTTAGATTTCGAAATGGTACGTGAAGGCATGATGATGTGTATCGCCACCGGTACAGCTGTTACGTATCGGGATGGAGAATAATCATTAATAGAAAAAAGAGAGGGGTTCCCCTCTCTCTTTTTTCTATTATCCTAATATTTCTGCTACGCGTCCAACTTGTCCGTCTTCAAGTCGCACTTTAATACCGTGTGGATGGAAGCTGGAATTGGTCAACAAATCTTTGACAACACCTTCTGTTTTCACTCCACTACGCTGATCTTTCTTTAAAATAACAGCTACACGTAACCCAGGTTTTACATCTGAACGATTTTGTCCATTCATATACTCATCTCTCCTCTTTTTATTCAGTGTACCATATTCATGAACTCTTTCTCCCCCAGTACATCGGATGAAGCAAGATCGGATGCATGGTACAATAAAGAATATCAAACTAGGAGGGGTTTTCATGCGATTAACAGTATACCTAGCTGGGGAAATTCACACGTCTTGGCGAGATGAAGTCAAACAACAAGCAAAGGATCTACAATTACCGGTAGATTTTGTCGGACCCATGGAAGACCATGACCGTTCAGACAACATCGGAGAAGAAATTCTTGGACAACAACCGGATAAAATCTTTAAAGATGCCGCAGCTTCAAGCCTCAACAACTTACGAACAGAACTATTAATGAAAAAATCAGATGTCGTCATTGCATTATTTGGTGAACAGTACAAACAATGGAATACTGCGATGGATGCCAGCGCAGCAGTCGCTTTCGGGAAACCACTCATTCTGATTCGTCAGGAAAATCATCACCACCCATTAAAAGAACTATCCCGTAAAGCACATGTTACGGTAGAATCGGTAGATCAAGCAGTTTTAGCATTAAAGTATATTTTCGAGTAACTATGTCATTGACTCGCTAGAGGACAAGCCTATTAAATTATCGGCTTGTCCTCTTTTTTCTCTACTGACTTCTATGATTACCACCTCAACTATCATTTACTTTTGGCTAGTCTTCATACATAATGTTTTTGACCTATCACATCTCAAAAAAAAAAATTTCTTAACAGAAAATTCTATCTGTATATAACATGTCAAAATGGTAGAATAGGAGTAGTTGCGAAAGTGGGAAGGGGCAATCGGGTCGTGCAGAAAAAAGGAATTCGCCAACAATACATAAAAGTATTTATCGTATCAATAGTCATCGCGATCATCGGAATGGGTAGTATGTATTTCTATGCTAGTAGCTCTTGGGACGAACTAGAAGATCTACAGCAAGATTCAATAAATAAATCGGAATTGATTGAAGAAATATCCGATTCGATTCAAGATCTATTCTTTCGGATACGTGGTTACTACGCTTTTCAAATAGAGGAAGAACTAAACTTTGCTTATCAAGCAATCGAAGACATACATTCTTATTCCAGTGAATTTAAATCTCTTCCACTAAATGCAGATGAACAGCAAATCATTGACGAAATCGATAACTTCTTGATGGAATACGAAAATGTCACCCTTCCAAAAGCGATTCATTTTGTTGAAGATGATGATTATGATGGATTACAGGAATTGGCAAAGAGTGGTACCAACCTAACCGTCAACAGTTTCCTTAAATATGCTAATGAATACGAAGATTCTTCAAAGGAAAAGATGAAACTCGCATACGATAATACGATGCAACAAACTAAAGCATTCTTTTTGATTATCACCATCTTCGGCTTTACCTTCTTGCTTATTCCAATCTATATGGTTTGGAACGTTATCAACCGGGTGGTTAAGCCGGTAGAGGATATCACGCGTGCAGCAGATCAGTATGAAACAGAAGGCACCGTCTTATTCCAGCCTATTCAGTCAGAGAATGAAATCGGTGCTCTCTCGCAATCCATTCATAAAATGATGGAACGTATACAAATGAATGAGCAAGAGCTTCTTGCCCAAAATGAAGAGTTGATTACACAGCAAGATGAATTATTCAATCGCCAGACTAAAATGGAATTCGCTTTATCTGAAGCTCGATTTACCCGTATTCGTTTAGAACGTTACAACGGTTTGAGTCATATTTTATCATTCTCGTTGGATAAGCAAGAAGTATGCGACCAAACTTCCGACTATTTAAATAAAATCTATCAATCCGATTTAAGTTTTCTTTGGCTTCCTAAAAGTGAAATTCATACGTTGAAAGGTATTTCACAACAGTTTTTCAATGAAATTAAACAAGAACGGCTAGATTATATAAAAATCCGACTTGAAACAGAGCCCTATTTTATCATCAAACGAGAAGCAGTATATGAAAAAGGAATAGCTGACAGTACTACGTATGTCTATGATTTTGTGACAGGTATCTACAATGTCGCTAACGAATTAAGTGTCGTTTCCGTTCTCTCGCGTATCGGCAAGCCGTTTACGGATGACGACCAAAAAGATTTATACGGTTTGCTTAAGCGAATTGCGATTGCGGTGGACCGGATTGAGCAATACGAACTCATTAGTCATGAACGTCAATTGAATCAGAATATCTTGGATAACATTAATGAAGGAATTCGTTTCGTTTCAAATACAAGTGAAGGCGATAAGTATAATACAGCCTTATTTGATTTACTTGGCATGGAACCGGAAACGGAACATAAGGCATGGCCAAGAGAAGAGTGGACAGAGTATTTCCTGAAGCAAATTAATGACCCTGTTCAATACAAAGCATTTCTTGATGAGGCAATCCGATCCGAATCCACGGAATTCATAAATAACCACTATACACTATCATTGCCTTCTAAAAAGTCTCGGGTTATGAATGTGTATAGTGTCCCAATTATTATTCAACAAGAAAAAGTGGGTACGATTTTCGTACACCGTGATATAACGCATGAACACGAAGTCAATAAAATGAAAACAGAATTGGTGTCGACTGTCAGTCACGAGTTACGAACTCCTTTATCAAGTATACTCGGATTCTCTGAGCTTTTACTGAATAAAGATATGGATGAGCAACGCCAAAAACGCTATCTTGAAACTATTCACAGCGAAGCAAACCGATTGACCGCCCTTATCAATGACTTCTTAGATTTACAGCGGATGGAATCAGGGCGTCAATCATATTCAATAGAAGATGTATCGGTTAATACAGTAGCTGAAAAGGCTGTATCCTATTTGAGAATACAATCCCCTCGCCATACTTTAAAGATTCAAGATCTCACATATTCATCTATAGTCAGAGCGGATTATGATCGTGTACTGCAAGTATTCATGAATTTAATTGGAAATGCTATTAAGTTTTCTCCTGAAGGTGGAAATGTCAATATTACGCTGTTAAATCAACAAGACGCAATTGTCGTTTCCATAGCGGATGAAGGGATTGGCATCCCTTCAGATACTATTGGACATCTATTTGAGAAATTTTATAGATTCGATAATAGTTATAGTAGAAAAATTGGCGGTACCGGTCTAGGTTTATCTATATGTAAGGAGATTATACAAGACCATAACGGACAGATTTGGGTAAGTTCTGAAGAAAACGTAGGGACGACAATCTTCTTCTCCCTTCCTTTGAAACAGCAGTTGCCAATAGAAAAGATTGACTACGACAAACCTTTAATTGTCATAGTAGAAGATGATGTGAATATTTCATTATTACTAGGAGAAGAGTTAGCAAGCAATGGATTTTCAGTCATTCATCATTCCAAAGTAAACAAAGCATTTGTATGTATTGAAAAACTACAACCGGCTGCAGTCGTCGTCGACCTTATGCTAGAAGAAGGTGAAAACGGTTGGGATCTAATTAGCCAAATGAAAGAACATACTAAAACTAAATCAATCCCGATCGTTATATCTTCTTCATTGGAAAAAGAACCGTTACTGATGAAAAAGTTCCATATTAGTGAGTATTTGACGAAGCCTTATCCTCTTAGCGATTTATCATCCATTATTATGGAAACAATAGAACGATCTGATGGACTGATTTTATATCCAGAGAACAACTAAAAAGAACGTCCTTTTCCTTACGGAGAGGACGTTCTTTTTTAGTTATGTACTGTAATTAAAATAGCGACTTAACTAATTCTACTAATTCACTCGGGCTAAATGGTTTGGGTACAAAGTAAGAGGCCCCTTTGGCTAAAGCAGTATCCTGATCCGCTTGCTGTGCCTTCGCAGTAAGCATAATGATAGGTGTTGTTAGTTGTAACGATTGTAGACGTTCCAATAATTCTAACCCCGTCATACGTGGCATCATATAATCTAAAAGAATGGCGTCATATGAATTTCTTTGAATTTTTTCCAAAGCTTCTACCCCATCTTCTGCTTCTTCTACTTGAAACCCTTCAAATTCCAAAGTGTCCGTGAGCAACATGCGTAAAATATCTTCATCGTCTACAACTAACACTTTTTTTCCTATATGAGTCAAAGTGGGCACCTCCTTCTATTCTCTTTTATCAAATAAACGATTAGCTAATTTATCAATTCTTCCGAGGACTTCTGATGGTTGAAATGGTTTAATAATATAGTCATCTGCTCCAAGCCAAAGAGCTGCTTTAATATCATTTGCACTTTTTCTAGCTGTCATCATGGATACTGTGACGTTTGTTTTAGCATGGTCGCTCTTTAATCGACTTAATACTTCTAGACCATCCATTTTTGGCATGACACCATCAAGTAGTACGATGAAATATGCGTCTGGGCTGTACCAGTCATCTTCCAGAAACGAAGGGCCGTCAGCATACGTCTTCACTGTAATATCAATGTCCGAGGACTTTAACTCCATCAACGTTTGCTGAAGGATCTGCCTAATGAATGAGTCGTCATCTACAATAATGACAATCAACTTTCTCTTCACTACCCGTTTTCTCTGGTCGTAAATTACAGTTTGATTTCGCCCTGAACGCTTTGCTTCGTAAAGAGCCTGGTCAGCTGCAGATATCAAGTTTGCAGTATTCCCCTTATATGTCGCACTGCCCGCGGAGAAGGTTACTTGGAACGTCTCTTCATTAGAAGTGAATATAGTGTCATTAAATTTTTCCCGAATGCGATCGACGGCATGCACAGTATCTTCTGCTTTGATTGTATCAAATAATAAAGCAAACTCTTCCCCACCATAGCGGAATACGTAATCACCTTCACGTTTTTCTTCTTTAATGATTTCACCGAACTTCCTTAGAACTTCATCGCCGACAGGATGTCCATACAGATCATTTACTTGTTTAAAGTGATCCAAATCTATTATGACCAGTGAGAAAATCACTTCGGATTGATCGGCTTTTTTAGCCAATGTATTAATAGTCTCGTCGAAGTAGCGTCGATTACCTACACCCGTCAAACTATCTGTAATCATACTGCTACTGACCGCATGTTGACTCATTTGTCTATTGAATAAATAAGGGAAAAAGACATCCAAATCAAAAGGTTTAGGTATTAAATCCATGGCCCCTCTACGATATGTTTCAATTAGAATTTCTTTTGTAACCTCTTCACTCGAGATAGCTAAAGTCGTATTTTTTTGCCGCGCGGGTTCTGCAATTTGATCAAGTACTTCAAAACCTGTCATATCAGGCAACTTCGCATCTATGATGACAATACTTGGTCTCATAGAGTAAAATTGTTCAATTCCGCGCTTCCCATTTAATGAAATAATTACTTGAGCTCCAAGCTTCTCGAGCAACTCCTTTAAATTGGATACAAATTCTAAGTCTTGATCAATAATTAGAACGAATGTCTCTTGATCAAGACGGTTGACGTAACTATCCGGTAATTGAAATTCTTCTTTTTTCACAGTAATGGTATCATCAAAATGCGAACGAATACGATTCTTCAAATTTTCTAATGAAGAAACGGGTATTTTCTGATCGTTGGAAGATGTTAGAATCTCTAATTGTGACGCACAAAAGAGAGACAACTGTTGCAACCCGATTGTCCCAGACGTTCCCTTCAATTTATGAAGAAAATAATACAACTCTCTTTCCGTTAAACTACCACGCGCTTTCCACTCTTCAAAGATATTCTCTGTTCGTTGTGCAAGCATATTCTGATATTTTTTTTGACTCACTGTTTTCCTCTCCGTTCAGCGGAAGCATTCCCATTTCGGCCTGTACTTCTGATTCCCCGGTATTCTACTTCTACAAAAAGAGAGCTGGTAATATAGAATTCCCTATTACCAGCTCAACAATATATTTACTCTAGACCCATTTCTTCTTTCACTACTTGTGAAATTCGATCTGCATAGTCTGCACATTGTGCTTCGGTTTCAGATTCGACCATTACACGGACGAGTGGCTCCGTACCCGAAGGTCGTACAAGAACTCTTCCCTGGCCGTTCATTTCTTTCTCTACTTCATTAATAACTCCAACGATACGCATATTATCCATTACCGCATATTTATCCATTACACGAATATTAGTTAATTTTTGCGGATACACTTTCATTTCACTAGCTAATTCCGAAAGTTTTTTACCTGTTTGCTGCATGATATTGACGAGTTGCAATGCTGTCAGTAAGCCATCGCCTGTTGTATTATAATCCATGAAAATAATGTGACCTGATTGCTCTCCACCAAGATTATAATGATTTTTACGCATCTCTTCTACGACGTACCGATCCCCTACAGCTGTTTGAACACTCTTCATGCCGAATTCTTCTAGAGCTTTATAGAAGCCCAGATTACTCATCACAGTAGAGACAATAGTATCTGATTTTAATCTGCCCTTGCTATGTAAATATCGAGCAACAATGAACATAATTTGGTCACCGTCAACAATGTTTCCTTTTTCATCAACAGCGATGAGACGATCTCCATCACCATCAAATGCTAAACCGATATCAGCACTTTTTTCTACTACAAGTGCTGCAAGTGCTTCGGGGTGTGTAGACCCAACACCATCATTAATGTTCAAGCCATTTGGAGAAGCACCCATTGTGGTTAAGTCTGCATCCAAGTCCGCAAAAACATGGGTTGCCAAGACCGAAGTTGCACCATGTGCGCAATCAAGTGCCACATGGATATTCTCAAAGTCCTCATCGACAATTTGTTTCAGGTATTGAATATACTTTTGACCGCCTTCAAAGTATTCCGTAATGGTTCCAACATTCCCACCAACCGGACGAGGCAATGTATCTTCTTCTGCATTCAATAGCTGTTCGAATTCTTCTTCCTGTGCATCAGTCAGTTTAAAACCGGTTTCCCCAAAAAACTTAATTCCATTATCTTCAACCGGATTATGTGAAGCTGAAATCATCACACCTGCTTGTGCGTTCATGACACGTGTTAAATAGGCTACGCCTGGTGTACTGATTACGCCTAATTTCATAACTTCCACGCCAACAGATAATAGACCTGCTATTAGCGCATTCTCAAGCATTAAACCAGAAATCCGTGTATCTCTTCCTACTAATACTTCTGCTTTTCCTTCTACATCTTTAGTAAATAAATATCCACCGATTCTTCCTAATTTAAATGCCAGTTCAGGTGTAAGTTCCTTGTTCGCTACACCTCTGACGCCATCTGTTCCAAAATACTGTGTCATGTTGTATTCTTCCTTTCGATCTTATCTTAGTAGATCATGTTTGGTACGTGCTTTACGATTCTTTAGTATCATCCGTCTTTTTCGATACGTCGGATATTTCACCTGAAACCTTCACCTGGATTTTTAATTTAGCAGGTGTCACTTTAGTAATTCCTTCTGGCTTTTTCACATCTACTTCCACTTTCCCGGATTTATCTATTTTATCTATATCCAGTTCTACTGGAATATCTTTAATTGCGTCCACTGAACTCTTTGGACCGTACATACGAATGAATTGAACTTCGGGTACGGCACTTTCAATCGTTATTCCATCCGGAGATTGTCCCTTTTGTTGCAACTTCAACGGAATTTCACGACTATATTCCTGAATATCCACTTTGACGGTGACTTCTTCCGGATCTAATGCAACGGATAGCTTATTCAAGTCCCGATCCAACACACGAACACGTGACTTTTGCTCAAAAGGCTTATCTAGGCTACCGTCACTAGCAATAGAGACCTTTACGAAACTAATGGCATCCACCACGCTTTTCGCACCTGTAACATTAATTGAAGAGGGTTGGACGCCCATGCTTTTCACTTCATAGCCTTCTGCTAGCAATCTAGTATTCATCTCTGGATCAACACGAAATGATTGAGTTACCTTTTCCTCAATATTGATAGTAACTGTTGCAGGGTCTAGCCGAACATCCAGTTTATCTGATAAATTTTCTGCTTGTATACGCACACTATGTTCACCAAGTGTCAAGTTTTGCAAGTCTAATTTCAATGTAAAGTCCTTTAGCAATTTAGTAGTCTGTACAATTTGGGCGGGTCCTTCAATTGTCATATTGACCATGTCAGGTACTCCGGTTACTACTAAATTTTCCGTATCGTAGTATACTTCTACGGGTACGTCTTGCATGAGATCAAACACATCGCCTATTGTATTACGACTTGATTGGTCCTCTGCTTTTACTGATAAAAACAGCATAATTGCTAAAAACAGAGCAGTCAGTCGTAGAAACCAGGGGCTATCCATGAATTTATCCATTTTTTCTCTTCCCCCACTTCCATAGAGAAGTATCTGTTTGTCCTGTAGTGTTACCGAACCATGAAATACGTAATAGCTTTTCAAATTCCTCGATATCTAATTTTCGGTTAATTTCCCCATCCGCAGCCAGACTTATAGCACCCGTTTCTTCGGAAACAATGATAGTTACCGAATCAGTGACCTCACTGATACCAAGTGCCGCACGATGTCGTGTACCGAGCTCTTTAGAAATAAACGGACTTTCCGACAAAGGTAAATAACAACCCGCAGCAGCAATACGATTTTTCGTCACAATGACTGCACCGTCATGTAGCGGTGTGTTTGGAATGAAGATATTAATGAGAAGCTCGGAAGTAATATGTGAATTCATGGGGGTGCCTGTTTCGATATATTCACTAAGACCTGTTTCCTTCTCAATCGTGATTAACGCACCAATACGTCGCTTCGCCATATAACTAACGGATTTGACGAATGCCTCAATTAGTCGATCACGTTCTTCTTCCTCCTGCATAGCAGTCCGCGCAAAGAGTCTGCCCCGTCCTAGCTGTTCTAACGCTCTACGCAATTCTGGCTGGAATATAATGATTGCAGCCAAAAAACCGAATCGCAGTACTTCTTCCATCATCCATTGAAGTGTCTTCAAACCGAGCCATTCCGTAATATAGCGACCGATTAAAATCACAAATATACCTTTTAATAATTGGACAGCTTTTGTTCCTTTAATAATGGTAATTAATTTATATAGTACGAACCAAACAAGAAGCACATCCACAATATTTTTCAGTATTTCTATTGGTGCTAACGTTGTTGCTTGCTCCAAACCCGGCATGTGCTTCCCCTACCTTTTAAAAAAGTTCTTATAAATTTAGTATAACATAATTCCCAACTGACATGCCCAACTAAAGGGTATTGTACGTCTGAGTGAAAATTAAAAAAGTGATGCATAAGCCCGTAAGCCGCATCACTTTGTAATTTATTTTATCACTCATTTTCAAGCTTTTCTTCTTTCGACGCAGGGATAATTTCCTTTGCCACAGATTTCATCTTATACCACAGCCAATCAAAGATTTCATTGATTTCTTCACTTGATCCCGTTATAACCGCAGTCGAAGCCATATACTTAGAACCTCTAATGACCGTGACATCGCCATCAACCTCTCCTTCTATTCGAAGGTTCCCATTCTTCACGACAAGGTCTCCAACAACTGTTTCGCCTGCCGGTACAACAACCGTTTCTCCCTCAACAACCAGATTAGGCTGTTTCGTAAACGAAAACTGCTGTTCATTTTCAAAACTCGAGAAGAAAGATGCACTCATCAGTAGTAAAAACATCGCAGCCGCCACCATAAATGGATGTTGACGTAACCACTTATTCGGACCTTTCTTAACCGTCTGTCTTGGCAATCTTGCAGTCACGCCATTGACAAAACCAGTGGGTGCTTCCACTACATCTACAGCCTTAAATAAAGTAACGGTTTGCTCTAGTTCCTCAAATGTTTCTCTGCACTCAACACATAACTTCAAATGTTCGTTCATAATCTGCTCTTCTTCATTGGTGATTTCACCATCTAAAAACGCATGCATATAATGGACAACATGTTTAGGACATTTTTCCATGAATCTAACCTCCTACATACTCCCCATTTGTTGCCGAAGCGCTTCTCGTCCTCGATGTACTCGTGTTTTTACTGTGCCGAGTGGCATCTCCAAGATGTCAGCGATTTCCTGCAACTGTAGGTCTTCCATATATCGTAAAATAATAATCGTGCGGTATTTATCGGGCAGCCTGTTTACTTCATATTGAACACGATCTTTCATTTCCATCTTTTCTACTTCTTCTTCAGGTAACTGTTGTACCATTGCGATTTGCGAATACATGTCCAAGCCTTCAGTCCCTGGAACTGTAGCATCCAAGTAGTAATCGGGTTTTTTCTTACGTATACGATCAATACATAAATTGGTGGCAATACGATACAACCAAGTAGAAAATTTCCGCTTTTGATCATAGGTTTCCAAATTTACATAAGCGCGCACAAAGGCTTCTTGTGCAATATCTTCCGCCTCTGCTGCATTGTTCAACATTCGGTAGCAAACTTGATATAGACGGTGTTGAAAATGGATGACGATTTCCTCAAAAGCTTCCTGATTACCATGTAAAACTTCTTTTACTCGTTTGTTAATTAATTCGTCCAATAGGCTTCACTCTCCGCTCTCATGCGGCTGTCCCTTTATATACGTTAGAAACTACATTTGGTTTCACTTTTTTCATTTATTATGTCCATCTCTACTTTATCATTATTCAGACTATCAGTGATAGCGATTTCCTTAATACAAAAAGTGATCAAAACCCGCAGGCTTTAATCACTTCAACGAATTATAGTAGTTTTTCACCAAATAATGATCCCATCAGGCCGACTGCCACATCAGCTGTCTTATTGTACTTGTCGAGTATAGGATTAACCTCAACGAATTCCGCGGATGTAACAACATTTGCATCTTCTAGCAATTCCATAGCCAGATGACTTTCACGGTATGTGATCCCACCTGGCACCGGCGTTCCAACTCCCGGTGTATACAATGGATCCAAACCGTCCAAGTCTAATGACAAATGAACACCATCTACTTTTCTTGATGCAAAATATTCAAGTGTTTGCTGTATGACCGCTGACATTCCGTAACGGTCGATTTCGTGCATAGTAAATACTTTTACGCCTTTTTCTTTAATCAATTGTCGTTCACCAGGATCTACTGAGCGTGCTCCAATGATTACCACGTTTTTAGGATTGATTTTCGCTCCCTCACTATGCACATTTACCAATTGGTCATGTCCCAGCCCCATACTGACCGCAAGCGGCATACCATGGATATTTCCTGACGGAGATGTTTCGCTCGTATTCATATCTGCATGCGCATCATACCAAATAACACCAAGATTTTTATAGTGTTCCGTCAACCCTGCAAGTGTACCTATTGCAATACTATGATCTCCACCAAGCACTAATGGAAACTTTTTGTCCTTTACTATGGCTGAAATTTTCGCAGCAAGCTCTTCAGTCGCTTCTGTCACTTCCGTTAAGTTCTTCAATCCTGCTTCATTACACGATAGATCATGAATAGGAGAAACCGAAATATTCCCTTCGTCTGTTACATGATGCCCCAATGCCTGCAGGCGATCTACCGCTCCTGCATAGCGAATCGCGCTTGGTCCCATATCTACTCCACGCCGGCTCTGACCAAGATCCACGGGGACTCCGATTAAAGAAATGTCTAGTTCGCGCATAGTTATCCTCCCACCTGATATTCATATTTTTATGTAGAACGGTATTCTCTAATTTCACTCGCGCCTTCTAGTGACATCGGTCGGCCGTAATAATAGCCTTGCCCTTCACGGCACCCTAACTCATAGAGCATTTTTACTTGCTCAGGTAGTTCTATTCCTTCTGCCACTACATTCAATCCCGCCGTATCCGCAAGAGTTACAATCGCTTTGACAATAGCTTGACTGTTTTCATTTTCCAATATATCCCGAACAAAAGACATATCAATTTTTAACGTATCGGCTGGAAGCTCTTTAATATAGCTGAATGTACTATAACCTGTACCGAAGTCATCAATCGCAACAGTAATGCCTTCACTGCGGAGCCTTTGAATGGATTCTTTCATGCCATCCGTATCCATAAATGAACTTTCTGTGAGTTCTAATTCTAACATCTCAGGTGGTACATGGTATTCTTTAATGATATTCAATACAGAGTCAACAAAGCCCTCTTCTTTCATTTGGATTGTTGAGACATTCACAGCAAACCGATATGTTTCACCAGCCGCAGCTTCTATCTCTGCACGCCTACATACTTCACGCAAGATCCATTCTCCAAGTGGTATGATGATTTTCGTTTCCTCAGCGAGCGGAATGAATTTATTAGGCGGAATAATACCTAAATCCGGATGTTTCCAACGTACAAGTGCTTCTACGCCAGTCAACTTACCTGTATCCAGTAACACTTTCGGTTGATACTCAAGATAAAAATGTTGTTGTTGCACGCTTTTTCTCAATTCATTTTCCAACAAAATTCGCTCTAATGACATCTTTGAAGTACCCGGCTCGTACATTACTGTATCGCCGCCACCTTGTAACTTCGCCTTACCTAATGCCAATGTAGCTTTAGTAACCAAATCGGAAGGTTGATTGGCGTGTTCGGGATACAAAGACACACCACAACTTATAGACAATGTGTAGTTTTGTTTTCCAACTTGGATAGGTTGTTCCAAAAAAGTACGAATCTCCTCCGCATGATTGAAGAACTCTTCTCTGTCCTTCAATCCGGATATGATGAATGCGAATTCATCTCCCGCAATACGGGCTAACAGGCTTTCAGGACCTGTTCTCTTTTTCAGTCGTTCTCCAACCATTGCCAATAAATAGTCTCCCGCTTCATGCCCAAGTAAATCATTTGCATAGCGTAGACGATCAATATTCATATGAACAAGTGCAAATAATTGATTGCGGGTACGTGCTCTTTCAAATGCCAAAGCCATCTGTTCTCTAAATGAATTTCTGTTCATTAAGGAAGTCAATTGGTCATTATAGACTAGATACTTAATTTTCTCGTCTGATTTCACACGTTCTGTAACATCTCGCATGACGACTAAAAGTTTGTCTTCATATTCAATCAATTCCTTTACTTCATCAATCTTGGCCTCCATAATATGTAATCCATTTCTACTATCTAAAAAAGAAAACTCCAAATTAAGTGATTGGCGTTGATATCCTCCAAATTGCAAAATTTTCTTTTCTACTTTTTGACGATTTTTCTTATAGATATAAGAATACAATGAATTGGAATATAGTTCGTCCACTGAATGTCCAAGAAGCTTCTGAAAAGAAGGAGAAACATAGTAGAACTTCCCTTGCCGATCAATGATCGCAATATAATCAGATGCATTATCCGTAATAATTTCGTAAAGATCCGCATTTTTTTGGATCTCTAGTTCCATTTTCTTTCTCTCGGAAATGTCATAGCGAATTGCGATGTATTGATAAGGTTTTCCTTTACCATTTAAAAATGCAACAATCGTTGTGTCTACCCAGTAAGTTGACCCATCCTTAGCACGATTGCATATATAGCCACGCCAAGTATTACCCGTCCCGATTGTTGCCCACATCTCTTTAAAGAATGCTGCGTCATGATAACCTGAGTTTACAATACGTTGATTAGCGCCAATTAATTCTTCCCTTGAATATTTTGAGATTTTTTCAAAGTGTTGGTTGGCATATTGAATCGTTCCTTTTGAGTCAGTGATTACGACGATAGCTGCCTGTTCTAATGTATAGGCAATATCACTAAGAACCTTTTGTAATTCTTTTTCACTACTAGACTTAACAAATACATCCATACCGTTTAGAAACTCTTGCATAGCTATATCACAATCCCTATATCTGGTTATTTTTCATTGTCCATACAAGATAAACTACCTATATGTGTTACAGATTATTATACATGATAATTGTAATTGTTCTATATGATTAAGTATTTTACACAACAAAAAAACCCTTTATTATTTATTAATAATAAGGATTCGACGGATTTATTATTGAATTGTAGGTACTTTAATAAAATGGCTGGGGTAGCTGGATTCGAACCAACGAGTGACGGAGTCAAAGTCCGTTGCCTTACCGCTTGGCTATACCCCAATGTATAGCTGGTTAGTTTTTAAAGGTGAAACAAAAATGGTGGTGGGGGACGGATTCGAACCGCCGAACCCGGAGGGAGCGGATTTACAGTCCGCCGCGTTTAGCCACTTCGCTACCCCACCTAGTTAAAATTGCGATAAGCTTCGCATTGCTGTTTTTCTTTTAAAAGTTAATTGGTGACCCCTACGGGATTCGAACCCGTGATACCGCCGTGAAAGGGCGGTGTCTTAACCGCTTGACCAAGGGGCCATGATAGTCTTCATGGAGCTTCCAGCCGGACTCGAACCGGCGACTTCTTCCTTACCATGGAAGCACTCTACCTGCTGAGCTATGGAAGCATAAAAAAAATGGCTCCGCAGGTAAGACTCGAACTTACGACCGATCGGTTAACAGCCGATTGCTCTACCACTGAGCTACTGCGGAATAATAATATGTTTAGTACGCTTGACGACAAAAACCATTATAGCATGCTTGCTAACTCTGTGCAACAGATACTTTTAAATCACTCAAGCTTTTTTAATTATAGTGGGCTTAGTCATAGACGTCAAGAGTTTTTCATACAATAGTTTAGACTTCACATAATTAAGGAGATTGGCATGATAAAAAAACTTCTCTTCCTTTTTGTATTGATTGCAATATTCTTAGCTTTCGTTCCCCAATTGGCCAAGCCTTCTTCTACCTTGAAGACAGTTTTCCGATTGACTGAACAACCTGCAGTGATAGTGAAAGGTATCCAAGGTTCGGCATTGACCATTAATATTTCATTCGGTGAAAAAGAAGTGGAGGAACTTCTTGAAAACCTGTCGCAGCCCTATCCTCTATTATTTATCGATAGTGACTGGGCTTCACGCTTCCCTCACATTACAGAGAAAATTAAGCAACGTTCTCTTCCTGTCGCATTACTCGGCACTGAGGGTCAACAGTATGAAAGTGATTCCAATCTTTTAAGCGAGCAACTTCAAACGTTTGAAGAGTTGTTTAGCATGCGTCCTCTTTGGTTCCGGACGACAGATGAAGAATTCCCCTTAACACTCCTACAAGAATTGAACGAAGCAGAAATCAATGCTTTAGGATCTACCGTTCATTGGTCTGGCGGCACACTACCGAAGGCTGCTAAGGGAGAAATTATTGCCGTTCCATATGCTCAAAATGAACACGTAGCGATAGCTGATATTCAGCGACTAATTGCCAGCCGTACTTTTCAATCTGTAGAAGACTTGTTATTTCAGTCAACTGTGAAAACAAAAAAAATTCCACAATAAAGAACTGACGGGAGATGATCTCCTGTCAGTTCTTTTTAGATTTCTCTACTTGTTTCTTCGTCTTTTTTCTTTCATTTCTACGTTTATCCAGCTTTTCTTTATCAATATCGGATTGCTTATTGTATTTAGGCAATACTAATAATTGATAAGCATTCACTGCGAGTAGTGGGAATAAAAGAATGGTTACCCATTCATCTTTATTACCTGAAGTAACCATAAGTGCCGGCAACCATTCAAGCGTCGTGATGACAATCATGAAAAATAATGCAGAAATCAATGCATGTTTTTTCGTCCACTGTGCTTTGAAGTACGCTGTCACTACGGATACTGCAATCAAAGTAATCAGTAAGAAAATATACAGAACCGTGCGGCTCGTATCTGCTTTCGTCAATTGGAAGCGGAAGAAAACTAAGTCAAACAGCACGACTACTATGATCAGCATTTGAACCCAGTTCCACAAGGTAAGTGTACGGAACATATTGACACCGAACTGATGAACGGTCAAATAGGCGAAGAAGCCCATCTGCGCGACTACACTCATCGTAAATCCTAAGAAAATCATCCATAAAAAGGCACCAAGAAATTGCCAGATCTCGCCTGCCTGTAAGTATCCATAAAAAAAGTCCCAACGTACAATTAGACCGACAACCGCTGTAATCGCTCCGCCAATTGCCATTGCGCGTAAGAAAAATTTAACCCAATTTCGTATTGTCACAGCACTGTTCCCCTTTTTATCATGTCCATCCTAGTGTATCAACGATCGACAAAAAAATCTATTTCATTGAACGATTCATGCATATTCCTTCTTATATTGTGAACAATAAATGAAAATACAAGTGGAAGGTTGAGTGGAATGAAAAAATTTGCTGTTCTTTTTCTATTCCTTCTATTTCTTACAGGTTGCAGCGGAGGTCATCAGGCGGCACCAAGCTATGATGAGATGAAAAAGATGATGACAGATGCAATCCAGACGGAAGACGGAAAAAAGGCACTCCGTAAATTGATGACAGATCCCGAATTCAGGGAGTTACTAGTACTTGAACAACCCGAGGTCAAGCAGAGCATTGAAAATGTATTGCTTTCTAAAGAAGGCGAACGTTTTTGGAAAACAGCTTTTGAAGATCCAAAATTCACCGAATCCATCGCAAAAAGCATGAAAAAGCAACAAGCGGATATCATGAAAGATTTGATGGGAGACGCTTCTTTTCAAAAAGAAATGGAGAAGTTTTTTGGTCAACCAGACATGATGAAACAAATGGAGAACATCGTGAATTCAGCAACGCTCAAGAAGGAAATGGAGAAGGCCATAGAGGATACAATCAATAGTCCCCTCATGCAAGCGAAGTGGCAAGAACTGATTATGAAGGCAGGAAAAGGTGCTGGAGGGGAATCCGCTAAAGATGGCGGTAAAGAAGAAGAAAAAACAGACGAAGAAGGAAAATAATCCTTTCTTCGTCTGTTACATTTTATTTTTCTGTTTTTTTAATTACCGTATCAGCAACATCTAAATAGATTTTTCCTATCGGATGATCTTCTGCATAGACGGAAGGTGCAAAATCCGTTTCGTTCCAGTCAGGCTGACCGAGAGGGATTTGTCCTAATAATTCAGTACGAAGTTCTTCAGAAAGACGAACACCGCCGCCTTGCCCAAAGACATACTCTTTCTCGCCTGTCGCTTTCGATGCGAACCAAGACATGTTTTCAATAACTCCGAGTAACTCATGTTCAGTCTGTAACGCCATCGCCCCTGCGCGTGCTGCAACGAATGCTGCTGTTGGGTGTGGAGTAGTAACGACAATTTCTTTTGATGCTGGAATCATTTGATGAATATCAAGCGCTACGTCACCTGTTCCTGGTGGTAAGTCGAGCAACAAGTAATCCAACTCGCCCCAGTCCACGTCGCGGAAAAATTGATCCAACACTTTCCCAAGCATAGGTCCACGCCATACAACGGGTGCATTATCTTCAACAAAGAAGCCCATTGAAATTACTTTAACACCAAAACGTTCTACCGGCATGATGCGATCTTCCCGTACTTCAGGCATAGCTGTAATACCCATCATATCCGGTACACTGAATCCATAAATATCCGCATCGATCAAGCCAACTTTTTTACCCCGTCTGGCTAGGGCTACTGCTAAGTTAACGGAGACCGTAGACTTCCCTACGCCTCCTTTACCAGATGCAATCGATATAAATTCAATATTGGATACGGGGGATAAGATATCTTGTGTTTCCGCTTCAGTAACAGTACCACGGAATTGCTCTAATACTTCTTTAGGCAACTCTTCAAATCGAATACCTACTGAGTCGGCACCTGCTTCTTTCAACACTTCTACTACTTTTGATTGTAGCGTCAATTGCTCTCCGGTATTCACTTTCGCAATCGCGACTTTAACACTGACGTGTTCTTTCTCTGGTTTAATGGTTACATCCACAATACCATTCGTTTCTGCCAATGTTTTATGTAAAAACGGATCTTCCAATGCGCCAATCAGTTCACGGACTTGTTGTTCATTAATCAAATTCAACACTCCTTAATGAATTCATTCACTCCTTTTCAGTATATCATATTCCCTATTTACCCAAACGTCATATGCTTCATTGCTCATCAGCAAGTTGATATTTCACTATTCCATCTACGATCGCCGCAGCTACTTTTTTCTGATACGATTTATTTGCCAACAGTTTTCTTTCTTCCGGATTGGACAGGAAACCCGTTTCTACCAATACAGCTGGAACCGGTACTTTTTTCAATAAATAGACCCCTGTGATTTTCATAGCTTCCCGCTCAGTATTTTTCAACTGATCACGCAATTCATTTTGGATAGACGTAGCCAATTGCTTACCTTCCGGATGACCACCTGGATGATAGAATACTTGCGCCCCTCTCCAACGTTCTTCTGGTATCGCGTTAACGTGCACGCTAATAAACATATCCGGCTTCGAATCGACTGCCATGCTTTCACGCAGTTTCAAGTCAGCGAACTTTCTGCTTCTCAACGAAGTAAACTTCTCGGATGGCGCATGTTCTGCTACTGCATCTCCACTTTTCTCCCTCGTCATTTCTACAGTTGCACCTTTTTTCTTTAATAGTTTACTCACTTCATGGGAAATGTTTAACGTAATATCTTTTTCAATAAGTTCGCCTGCCGAAGCACCTCCGTCTTCCCCACCATGTCCAGGGTCAATGAGGATACTTACCCCACCAAGCTCCGAGGGCAGAAAGAAACCACGATCAGATGCTTTGACTCCATATAAAACTCCACCTAATGAGAAAATTATTAGCAACCCTGCTACAAGCCACTTTTTCATACAGACACCGCCTTTTTCTTTCACTATACGCTTGGACTTTTAAGGTTATGTCTACACTGTAGCGGATTAGTGAATTAGAGGACGGGATGCATCGTTGCGCTGTGTTCCAACTTCTATCCCTTTTAATAAAAAAAGCTGTCGCAAGAAGTTTTCACTTCTTACGACAGCTTTCGTTTAGTCTATTATTTTGTTTCGCCTTCCCATGCTAGCATGCCGCCTAACATGTTTGTTACATCAAAACCTTCGTCTGCCATAAGCTCTTGTGCACGGCCACTTCTGCCGCCTGAACGGCATACTAAGATGTAAGGTGTTTCTGCATTCAAGTCATGCATTTCGATAGGTAGATTGCCGAGAGCGATATGTTGTGCACCTGGAATCATGCCTTCCGATACTTCATCATCTTCACGTACATCAATGATATTGAGTTCTTTACCGCTTTCCAATTGCTCTTGTACTTCTTTTGCAGTCAATTCTTTTAAAGTCATGAATGATATCCTCCAAAGTGTTTAATGTACTCTTATTCTATCTTGCTAGGTCAAGCATTGTCTATTGAAATGAACTAATTAGAGTTGCTGTAATTCTTTCATTGTATGCCCACAATTTTCCCATAATCTAGTTGTGTCCGCCACTTCGACAATCGCAGGGATATAGCGTTCGGATTCTTTTATAGGCAGTTCCAGACCAGATACAAATAAAGACAGTTCCATCATGAAGTCGCCGCCACTTACTTGTAGATTATATACTAGTTCAGAGACTTCTTCGTCTACATCCAATTGATTACCGAAGTCCTCTTTCAACATATTCTTTACTAGTAACTGCTCTGGCGTTTCTTGAAAATACTCTTCGTCAATGTAACGTAGTAATTCTTCTTTTCCCGGTACATAATATGGCTTTCCAGCTACAATTCTTTTCAGATTTTCCTTTTCATCTTTTTCGCTTGTCGCTTCAGCTACAAATTCATTTGATTGAATATAGACAAAGCTTTCCTCTAGTTTTTCTTGCACCCGCGTAGACTGCAAATAGCTTTCTATTTCATCCAATGAAACCTTTTCTTCGTTTTGATCATTGTAAATTTCAACAACTTTTTCAATAGGCACAATCCCATATAAATTTGTGCACGCCACGATATACTTCATTGCCAATTCTTCATCCATTTATCAACACACCTTTCGCTTATCCCGATAAATTCCCTATGTACTCTTTCTGTATTGTATCAAAACTATTGTCTCTTGTTCAAAACGAGAACTGTTTTGATCATTCAGGACGATGTCATAATATACTATAGTAACTAGAAAATTCAGGAGGAATGATATGGGCGCTATAAATGGCAATGAATTTGTCCGTAGAATGGATGAGCAGAATACTGAGATTTGGCTGGATGGTCAACAATTGAAAGGACCTATTTCTAAACACCCTGCTTTCAAAGGACTTATAGAAACGAAAGCTTCTCTATATGATTTACAACTATCACCTTCACACAGTTCTCGCATGACATACACTTCTCCCGTCACCAATGAGCAAATTGGCCTTTCTTACTTACAACCGAAAACCAAAGCGGATCTACAGAAACGTAGAGTAATGACCGAAGAATGGGCAAGACTTTCCTGCGGCTTACTTGGTAGAAGTCCCGATTATCTTAATACCGTCATTATGAGTTTCGCCTCTTCTTCTCCTCACTTGCTCGGCAAGGAAAACTGTTTTCCAGAACATATTCAAGCGCTGTATGAACGAGCAAGAGAAGAGGACCTATCCTTTACACACACCTTCATTACACCACAAACCAATCGATCTCAAAGTGCCTTTCACACTTCAGATGAACCCATTTCCGCAAAGATTGTAGATAAGACATCAGAAGGTCTCGTCATTAAAGGAGCTAAGCTACTTGCAACACAGGGCGGCGTGACGGATGAAGTATTGGTGTTCAGCACGCCTTCATTTCTTGGAGATTCTGATGAAGCTTTCGCCTTTTCAATTCCTTCCGCTACAGAAGGTTTACGTTTTCTTTGTAGAGAGTCATTCGTAGGCGGGAGTTCCACATTCAATCACCCTCTGAGTTCAAGGTTTGAAGAAATGGATGCTGTAGTTGTTTTCGATAATGTTCTCGTCCCATGGGATCGTGTATTCTTTCATCACAATCGCGAAGTAGCTTCGGAGTTTTTTTCTATGAGTTCATTCCATCCTTTTGCTACACATCAAGTCATTACAAGACAGATAGTCAAAACAGAGTTTATGCTGAATTTGGCAGAGCAGCTCGTCCAAACAATTAATGTATCTGAATATCTCCACATTCAGGAGAAACTATCAGAAATAATTATTGGGCTCGAAACGATGAAAGCACTACGAGATAAATCTGAAGCCGATGCAGCCCTCAATCAATGGGGATACATGTGTCCAAGTGAAATACCACTTCAAGTCGCTAGTAATATTTTTCCGAAAGTCTACCCACGTTTCAGTGAGATCATCCAACTAATCGGTGCGAGTGGGATGGTGGCGTTACCTACAGATAGAGATTTCCAATCGTCCATTCAACCTGATCTCGCAAAGTACTTACAAGGAGCTACGAAACCCGCGATAGAACGTGTACAACTATTTCGATTAGCTTGGGATTTAACAATGAGTTCGTTCGGCACAAGACAAACACAATATGAACGATATTTCTTCGGTGACCCGGTTCGCCTATCAGGTCACCTATACCGATCCTATCCGAAAGATGCAGGGCAGGAAATGATACGCCATTTACTTTCAGATTAAATAAGATTCAGGTAATTAGGCAGTGTTATTTCCATGTACACCATCCGCCACGCATATCTATCACAAGCGATATGTCAATGATATCTTGACCCCCAATTTCTTTTATCAGAAAGACTCTGAATAAATTAACGCCCCTACGCCAGATTATATGGTATAGGGGCGTTGTTTTATTAAACAGGTATTTCTTGAAAGTCGATGCGAATAAATTTACCTGTTTCAGCTGAATAGGTGACAGTCACGATCACACCAAATTCTCGTTCGTCCTCTTTTAACCAAAGTTGAAACTTCTCCACACTTGTGACTTTCTTTGAATCGGTAGCGATATGCAAATAATCCTTGATATCTGCCTGGGGATATCTGAGCATCGTTTGCTTGATAGCAAGTCTTGACCATTTCGCATATGCCGGCACTTCCACTTTACTGAGTGTAGCAATTGGCGCATCACTAGTACCCGACCCACTTGTCAATAACACTCCAAGTACCAAACCTAATTTTGCAAAGATGGCGCACACCTCCTTCAAGAATAGCATGCGCTGTTTATAACCAATCGATTCTAAATAAAAAACATCCAACTAAAATCGTCAGATGTTTCTTATTTATTATATTGTAATCGTCTGCTCTTCCTGCACTCCAGGCCACATTTGTTTAGTATAGGCCATGTCCCAGAACATATACTCATAACGAGTCGTATTAAGGAAAATTTCCTCTAATCTCACTAATTCCGATTCAGGCTTTCCTTCTGCCGTTTCATCCATTAATTCTAAGCACCAAGTAGCCAACTCGCCAAAGTCTTTCGATGAATACATGCGAATCCAGTCACCATACAACGGATGATCCAACGCACCTGGCAACTCAGCAAGCTCTTTGCCAATCTCCCAGTAGCTCCACGCACACGGCAATAATGCAGCGACGACTTCTGCTAAAGAACCGTTTTGACTAACATGTAGCATATAATGCGTATACGCTAGGACAATTGGAGACGGCTTGGCATTCTCAAGCTCCTCTTCGGTAATGCCAAAACGAGCTGCATATTTACGATGAAGATCCATTTCCGTGTTTAGAGTTCCGTTAAGTAAGGCAGCAAATTTCCCCATCGTCTCGACATCAGTCGCTTTCATGGTGCCTACGGCAAACACTTTCGCATAGTCAATTAAATACAAATAGTCTTGCACCATATAAAAACGAAACTTCTCCTGATCCAACGTACCATTTCCAATCTCTTGGACAAATGGATGATTGTGATTCTGTCTCCAAATCGGTAATGTTTTCTCTAATAAACGCTCAGTGAACTTCATGTATACTCTCCCCTTTTTCATAGTAAATGAAAAAACCACTTCTTGACCAGAAGTGGCGGAGAGATATCACAGAGCACAGAAATCAGCTACGTAATATCTACACCACTTCCTTACGCCGGTATGAACCGGATCAAGTTAAAGGGTTAAAGCAATTTGCTTCTCTCAGCTCCACGGAGCACCCCTAGCGGTAACGACTATTTCATTTGTATATCCATTGTAGGCATATCTTGTCAGAAAGGTCAAATAAATTGAGATTGCACTCTGTCTCACGTACAAAACAGTCACGCAGTTTCTTTTTTATTCTAGATGTTCTTTTAGCTTTTTCTGAACATCTTCTTCAATTTTCTTCACGCGCTCATCTTTTAGTTTACGTCTTGGTTTAGGATGAAACCATTCGATTTCGCCATTAATAAATGTCCCTTTAAACTCTTCGCCTTGGATCTTCAATTTAAATAACTGAAGTGGCCGTGTTTGATTTCTACCAAGCGAACGTTCGATTTCAATATCATCTGCTTCATTTCTAATTCCTTGCTCGGATAACAGTTCCAAAACTTTTTCCTCTATGGCAATTACCTCTTCTTCGCCGACATCTTGCTTAGGATGTGGATGAAGCCACTGGATTTCACCTTCATGATAGTCACCTTTATACTTACGTCCTTCTAATATGAGCTTAAACTGAATTCGCTCGTACGGCCTGTCTTCAAAAACTTTTTCTGCTTCAAAGTCATCAACCACAGGAAACACCTCCAAAATAGTATGAAGTCTCTTTTTATAGAATAGGCTATTTTACTTCATCCATCACTACTAATTCAAGCGATCTAGCCTGATATTTAATTTCTCAGCCATTCCTGCCCACTTACATTTTCTCTTCTCATTTCAAATGATATTTGAATATATCTCAGTAAGTAGTGATTGTCAAATCAATTAACGATGTTACCTATTATGTGTAATTAGGAAGTAGAGTAAGGTTTCGACCTTATACTTTATAGTGCATATATATAATGATACCCAAAATTCCATATTTCAATCATTTGAAATATGGCCTTTAATACTTCCACTATTTGATAAACTTCAGCGTAGCAACTATAAATATAGTTTTACTTCAATTGGTAAAAAAACCCGACAACTCTTTTGAATTGTCGGGTAGGTCCTAGTACTTCCGTAAAAAACTTGGTTTCGTTTGATACCATTCGTCGCTAATTATATGGTGACAGACTGAAATAATTCGCTCTATAACCTGTGTATAGTTTGCTAATATGCGAATCGTGAAGCCGGGAACAGCAAGCTTGGATAATCCAAATGCAAACTCCCCATCTTCTCGTTGAATCGCCTCATACAATCGATCCAATAGAGCATCACTCGTTTTTTCACCAACGACAATTAACGAACCTAAATGTGTGTATCCTTCCATAAAGCCTAACGCATTCATATCTTGTGATGCCGGATGGAGTTTAATATGGTCAAATGCAACAAGCTGATCATCCATATAAATCTCTGTTTTCAAACGAAGCATGTCGTAACTGAATTTTTCACCATCCGGCGACCAGCCGGGAGTCAATATATCGGAATACAGCAAGGTTGCCCCTTTTTCCATATATATACTATTTTTCTGATAACAACTGGCATCTTTGTATGCAATCAGTGCATCCGGTAAGTACTCTAGATAACTGTCTTTTTTCATACGGAAAATCGTCTCTTGGTACACTGGCTTGGTAGGCGTTCTATATACTTTCGTGGATGACTGGGTCGTCAACGTCAGCATAGCTCCCTCACCAAGTGTGACTTTCATTTGATACCGATCTCCATCTAAATAGCCACCGCCAGGATTCAATAAATAATAGCATGGATAACTATTCTTATTGAAATAGACAGGACGCATCACTTTAAATGCGCCTTGGAAGTAGACAGTTTTCGCCACGGAGCGGCCTAGCCGATTTTCCATGACGAGGTCAAGAACGCCTGTCCATTCAGACATCTTGTCCTAGTCCTTTTAATAAAGCATGTTTTCTGACCCACTCTACCACTTCATCTAGTCCTTGATCGTCTTTTAAATTGGTGAAAAAGAACGGTTTCTTTCCTCTAAATATCTTTGTGTCAGATTCCATTACCTCAAGCCTTGCGCCGACATATGGAGCTAAGTCTGTTTTATTAATAATAAATAAATCAGACTTAATCATTCCTTGCCCACCTTTACGTGGGATTTTTTCACCTTGCGCCACGTCAATTATATAAATGGAAAAGTCAACGAGTTCCGGACTGAATGTAGCTGCTAGGTTATCCCCGCCACTTTCTACAAAAATCAGCTCAACATCGGGATGTTTTTCCTTCAATTCATTAATTGCCGCGAAGTTCATCGATGCATCTTCACGAATTGCCGTATGTGGACAACCTCCTGTTTCTACTCCGACAATGCGGTCTTCTGGAAGAATACCGTTCGCAACTAAAAACTTGGCATCTTCTTTCGTATATATATCATTAGTAATAACCGCCATACTTACTTCGCCCTCTAAAGCGCGTGTAATCTTTTCGACCAGCATAGTTTTTCCTGCACCAACTGGTCCGCCAACACCTATTTTAATTGGTCCCATTCTAAGCACATCCTTAATATCAATTTCATTGCGTTCATTATGAACTAAAAATACGTATGCCAACACGTTCGTGCTGCATTTGTGAAAGCTCGAGTCCTGGAGATACGATACCAAACTCTTCTGGATCTAACTCCATTATTTTATCTGTTGTTTGTTGAAGTTGTTGTTGAAACGTGTATATAATCTTCTGTCCAGCAGTTTGTCCAAGCGGGATAGCCCGCACGGCATTTTGCACAAGACTAACAACCGTCGAGTATAAATAATATAGAATTGTTGTATTCTTTTCGACTTGAAGGTGATGTCCAATCATTGTAAATACAATAGCCGGATGGCCAAAAGCTTCTTTGTCCTGAATTTTCTGCGCGTAAATAGATAACATCGGTATATTGTAAATGGATTTTGCAATGTCTAACATCCGATCTCCCATGCGCTGAGTACCATCACGTGATTCGCGGGCGAGATTCTGCACAGTCAGTATGCGATCCAATTCCCAAATCTTATCAAGATCTTCCTGATCCAATGCATCATAAACAAGTCTTACAGCCAAGCCGTCTGCATAAGCAAGTTGTTCATGCACATAGACATGTAGCCATTCGGAAAACGTATTGGCGTCTGTAACCTTGTCCTTCTGAATATATGTCTCCAGTCCGAATGATTGGCTAAAAGAGCCGATCGGGAAACTGGAATCGCATAGCTGCAGCAAGGATAGTGCATGGTTAGTCATGGCTATGTCCGATATGACGGAAAGCCTTGGCTACTTTTCGTTCTTCTCGCTTAAATGGAATACCCATTTCTTTCAACAAATCCTCAACTAAATAATCATATTGCACGAGCATATCTTCATCCTCAAACTGCGCAGGCAAATGTCGATTGCCTAGCTGATGAGCAATCGTCCCCATTTCAAGCATCGTGCGTGGGCTAATAATAATTAAATCATCAGAAAGCACATCAATCAGAATGATATTCTTATCATCCATAAACAGAATATCTCCCGCTTCTAAATCACGTGGGTTTTTTAATCGAATGCCAATTTCACGTCCATGATCAGTTTCCACGCGTTGAATTCTTTTCATTAAGTGTGCACTTTCTAAGTACACTTTCTCTTTGTGACGGCTTTCATACTCACTTGGATCTAAATCCCTAATATTCATCAAGACTTCTTCTACAATCATTTTCTTCACCTCAGAATAAGAAATAGCGTTGCCCCATTGGCACTACGTCAATCGGATCGCATGTAATCAGTTTTCCATCAATTTTCACTTCATACGTTTGTGGATCCACGTCAATATGTGGTGTTGCTGTATTTAACTTCATATCTTTTTTCGTCAGATTGCGTATATTACGGACAGGCAGCACTACTTTATCAAGTCCTAGCTTCTCTTTTATCCCTTGATCATAGGCAATTTGCGAAACAAACGTAATGGAACTTTGAGACAATGCCTTACCGAGCGTTGCATACATCGGACGATAAATCATCGGCTGCGGTGTCGGAATCGTTGCATTGGCATCACCCATTAAGCTAAAGACCGCCATTCCACTTTTCAAAATCATTTCCGGTTTAACTCCAAAGAATTTCGGATCCCATAGAACAAGGTCCGCCATTTTTCCGACTTCAATTGAACCGATATACTCTGATATACCATGAGCGATAGCTGGATTAATCGTATATTTGGCGACATAGCGTTTTACCCGATTATTATCCGAATGCTCACTATCGCCTTCCATAACTCCAAGTTGCTTCTTCATTTTGTGAGCTACTTGCCATGTACGAAGTGCAACTTCGCCGATACGGCCCATCGCCTGAGAATCGGAGCTTGTCATACTAAAGACACCTAAGTCTTGCAAGACATCTTCTGCTGCAATCGTTTCATTGCGAATGCGCGAATCCGCAAATGCGATATCTTCTGGTACAGAAGGATTCAAGTTATGGGCAACCATTACCATATCCAAGTGCTCATCAATCGTGTTAATTGTATATGGCAATGTCGGATTAGTAGAAGCCGGTAACACATTCATCATGCCAGCAGATTTAATCAAATCCGGAGCATGACCGCCTCCTGCACCTTCTGTATGGTACATATGGATACCGCGACCATCAATCGCCTTGATCGTATCTTCAAAAAATCCAGATTCGTTTAATGTATCTGCGTGAAGTGCGACTTGCACGTCATATTCATCAGCAATCCGTAATGCATGATCGAGAACAGACGGTGTCGCGCCCCAATCTTCATGGACTTTCAAACCAATCGCACCTGCAATTATTTGTTCCGCTAAAGGAGCACCCGCTGCTGCATGCCCTTTACCTGTCAAACCAATATTAATCGGTTGTCCATCCAAAGCCTTCAACATGGAATGAAGATGCCAAGCACCCGGTGTCGCAGTCGTAGCTCGAGAACCATCTCCTGGTCCTGCTCCACCGCCTATTAGTGTGGTAGTACCCGCTGTAAGTGCAACGTCTACTTGTGCCGGATTAATGAAATGTACGTGCGTATCAATTGCACCAGCAGTAATGATCTTACCTTCCCCCGAAATAACTTCAGTGGAAGTTCCAATAATAATATCTACTTTGTCTTGCACGAGCGGATTACCTGCTTTGCCGATACCCGAGATTTTACCGTCACGAATAGCTAGATCCGCTTTATATATTCCTGTATAGTCAAGCACGACAACATTGGTAATGACTGTATCAGGTACGCGTTCGTCTTCTTCGCGCGTAATGAAAGGATGTTGTCCCATTCCATCACGAATAACTTTACCGCCACCGAACACAACTTCTTCTCCATATTTCGTATGATCTTTTTCAATTTGGATGAACAAATCTGTATCTGCTAGTCGGACAGAGTCTCCGGTTGTCGGTCCATACATTTGAGCATATTGCTCTCTATCCATTTTAAAACTCATTTTGCATTCCCGCCTTCCAATGCTCCGTCTACTTTATTATGGAAACCATAAACTTCTCTTTCTCCAGCATAGTCAATTAGCTGCACTTCTTTTTCATCACCGGGTTCAAAACGAACAGCAGCGCCTGCAGGTATATTGAGACGTTTCCCGTATGTCACTTCTCGATCAAACTTTAATGCATTATTCACTTCGTAAAAATGGTAATGGGAACCGATTTGGATCGGTCTGTCGCCATGATTAATAACTTGTACATGTATACTTTCAGCGCCTTCATTACAAATGATCGGTTCGTCTTTTAAAATATATTCGCCTGGTATCATCGTTACGTCCCCTTTCTTTTTATAAACCATTTATCTGATCGGATTATGCACTGTGACTAATTTCGTCCCATCAGGGAACGTTGCTTCTACTTGAATGTCATCAATCATTTCTGGAATACCATCCATTACATCTTCACGAGATAAAATTGTCGCGCCATAAGCCATGAGTTCTGCAACTGTTTTGCCGTCTCTGGCGCCTTCCAACACCTCATATGTAATAAGAGCCATTGCTTCAGGGTGGTTCAATTTAAGTCCTCGGTCCCTTCGTCTTCTGGCAACGTCTGCCGCAACAACGATCATTAATTTATCAATCTCACGCGGTAGTAATCGCATGGTTCAACCTCCTAAAATAAAATAATATATTATATTGCAGTAATCTTTTTTCTCCAAACAGATTAAAACCACAGAACATTTTATAAAGTATAAAAATTTACAATGGTCTACTATACTCATCAATTGCCCTACACATTTTTATTCATTCATACAATTCAATTGATCCAAAGCAAGTCAGAATAGAAAAGTGCAACTTGTCACAGTTTACCCAAATGCAAGTTAGCATAAACGTCGACTGCTTAACACTTCGCAGACAAAAAAATATTATTAGCGGCAGGAATACTTTTTCTGTCTAATTGTCTCTGAGTTCGAATCATATGATAAGGTAACAATTTTCAGTAAATGGTCTAGTCGCAGTTGATTCATTAATGACTCATTACATCAGGGGGTGATCCATGAGCCTCTCAAATAGCTAAAACAACCGGAAATGAAGGGTAGTCTACTTTCTCTATTACAAAGCTTTAGAAAGTGTTTTGGAGTTACTGCTACTAATTTATTGTACAGTTTCTCGGTGAAGATTCAAGTGTTCCCGCTTACCTAGGGGTCTGGCAAGATATCTACTCATAAAAGTACAACATGTACTAGATAACATGCTAAGATCCCCTATTACTATATAGCGCCTACAGGAGGTCAAACATTATGAGTAACTCATGCTAGACGCAAAAAAACCCTTCTCATAAAGTAATGAGAAGAGCTTTTGAAAAAACAAATTAACGTTTTGAGAACTGAGGTGCACGACGAGCGCCGCGAAGACCTGGTTTCTTACGTTCCTTCATACGTGGGTCACGTGTTAGGAATCCTGCTGATTTAAGTGCTGCACGGAAATCAGGATCTACAGTAAGCAATGCACGAGCAACGCCGTGACGGATTGCGCCTGCTTGACCAGTGTAACCTCCACCGTTAACGTTAACGTGGATATCGTAGCTTCCAAGTGTTTCCGTTGTAACTAGTGGTTGTTTAATGATTTCACGAAGTGTTTCGAATGGTACGTAGTCCTCTACGTCACGATTATTGACGACAATTTTGCCTTCGCCAGGAATTAGACGTACACGAGCTACTGAACTTTTACGACGGCCAGTGCCGATATATTGTACTTGTGCCAAGTGGGTTTCCTCCTCTTAATTAACCGCGAAGCTCAAAAGCTTCTGGTTTTTGTGCTGCATGCTGATGTTCTGGACCAGCAAATACGTGTAATTTCTTGATAGTTTGACGACCTAGAGGACCGTTTGGAAGCATTCCTTTAATCGCAAGTTCAAGCATTTTCACAGGGTAGTTAGTACGCATTTCAAGAGCAGTACGTGACTTGATGCTACCTGTGTAACCAGAGTGACGGTAGTACATTTTATCTTTTAATTTGTTACCAGTCAATTGGATTTTTTCAGCGTTGATAATGATCACGTGATCACCTGTATCAACATGTGGTGTAAACGTTGGTTTATGTTTACCGCGTAAAAGAGTTGCAACTTCTGAAGCAAGACGACCAAGCGTTTGTCCTTCAGCGTCGACAACTAGCCATTTACGTTCGACTTCGTGACCTTTAGCCATGAATGTTGTGCGCATATTGTATTTCCTCCTAAAATATCAAATCTGTTCCCTTGTTTTCTCTATCCCTAAACACAAATAAACTTCCGGGGCTTGTTTGTGGGGTTATTGAAATACCATTTATCATGTTATACTTTATTTTCAATAAAGTCAAGCGTTTTTATGAATACACCAGGATTAGTTGCCATGGGCTTAATAGGTAACCTCTAGTAAGTACAAACCGTGTGCTGCCGCTGTCTTCCCTGCCCTTTGACGATCTTTCGCCTCGAGAATTTTTTGGACATCTTCCGGCTCGTCCCAACCGATGCCAACCGCCAGCAAAGCACCTGCAATCGTGCGTACCATATTGTAAAGAAATCCATCACCTTCCACTTCAAGTATCAGTTCATCCCCAAGACGTTCTAGTGTTAGTTTTCGGATCGTGCGAACTTTATTCGAAGTAGCTGTCTTCGCCGAACAGAAACTTGTGAAGTCATGAGTGCCGATTAAATAGGCGGCGCCTGCATTCATTCGTTCCACATCCGGATTCCATCTACCTAAATGGACGGCAAAGTTACGCTCGAATGGACTTTGCAATTCCCCATAGGACCATTTATATCGATATGTTTTACCTTTTGCACCGTAACGAGCGTGGAAATCTTTAGACACTTGTTCAATCGCGGTTATGCGTACGTCCTTAGGTAGCAGCACATTCAATGCCATCAGCCAGCGATCACCTAAATCAAGAGGTGTGTCAAAATGAATGACTTGACCGAGTGCATGAACACCTGCATCCGTTCGTCCGCTTGCTACAGCATGTGATGTCGGATCTTTATGTAATTTCACAAGTGCCTTATCGATTTCTGCTTGAACCGTACGCATGCCAGGCTGAGATTGATAGCCAGCAAAATTTGTCCCGTCATACGAAACAGTCGCTTTCATTCGTTTCAATTGATTCACTTCCTCACCCACAGCAATACACCTACCAATAGCACAAAAGCGATCAAGACAGCAGTATCCCTCATTTGCCAAGATAGCTGGCGGAACCTTGTGCGACCTTCCCCACCACGGTAGCCACGCACTTCCATCGCGATCGCTAAATCTTCCGCACGCTTAAATGCACTAACAAATAACGGTACCAGCAATGGAATAACTGCCTGCACCCGTTCTTTGATGGTACCGGTACTTAAATCAGAGCCTCTCGCTAGTTGTGCTTTTAATATTTTATCTGTTTCATCCATAAGAGTTGGAATGAAACGTAGAGAAATGGACATCATCAATGCCAATTCATGTACGGGTAATTTAAGCTTTTTAAAAGGATTGAGCAATGTTTCCAATCCATCCGTAATCGAGATTGGTGAAGTTGTTAACGTCAATACGGTCGTAATCAAGACGAGGACCAAAAACCGGATAGATATGAATATACCCATTCGCAGTCCTTCTTCATAAATTTTGATAAACTTCCACTCAAATATAATGGGACCTTCACGTGTGAAGAAAATATGTAATAGGAGAGTGAAAATGATCAAAAAGATGACCGGTTTTAACCCGTTGATCAAAAAATAAGGTCTGATTCTGGCAAGCGCAATGACAAATGCCGTGAATCCAAGCAAAATGGAATAGGACACTACGTTATTAGCCAAGAACACCGCTACGACGAACAGAAAGACAAAGAGCAATTTGGAACGCGGATCCATTCGATGCACAATGGAAGTACCAGGAATAAAACGGCCAATAATCATTTTTTCTAACATGGCCGCTCCTCATTTCTCGCAATGGCTTTTGCTAACTCTTGTGCCAATACGTCTTCTGTTAGTGCAATGCGATCAAAACGCTGTCCACTCATCTTTTCTATCTCTCGCTGAAAACGCACGGAACGCGGTACGCTGAGTCGAAATGAAAGAAGTTCCTCTTCCAGACTATATATATCTTCAGGCGTCCCTTCCATTACAGCTGTCCCCTCATGCATTACAAGGATCCGATCACTATAGCGTGCGGCATCTTCCATACTATGTGTAACGAGGATAGTCGTTAAATTCTCTGTTACGTGCAAATGATGGAATAACTCCATGATCTCTTTTCGACCTTTGGGATCCAACCCCGCTGTCGGCTCGTCAAGGACCAGGACAGATGGTTTGAATGCAAGGACACCTGCAATCGCAACACGCCGCATTTGACCTCCTGACAGCTCAAAAGGTGACTTCTGCAGTACATCCTCTGGTAGACCTAAAAGTTTCACTAGTTCATGTGCGCGAGCTCTTGCTACCTCTTTCGGCACGCCAAAATTTATAGGACCGAACATGATATCTTTTTCAACTGTTTCTTCAAATAACTGATGTTCAGGGAACTGAAACACAATTCCTACTTGATGTCGAACTTCCTTCATCTTCTTACCTTTGGTCTGTGCTGTAATCATCGTGTCACCAATTTTGACAATACCTTCAGACGGCTTAAGCAATCCATTCAAATGTAGTAATAAGGTCGATTTCCCTGAGCCCGTATGACCAATGATTGACGTATAAGAGCCGGAAGGAATCGTAGCTGTCACGTCCTGCAAGGCACGTTTCTCAAAGGGTGAATCTTTAGCATATAAGTATCCTACTTGCTGAAGTGATATGTCCACAATTCATTCACCAACTCTTCTTCTGTCATATGATTGCCTTGTAACTCTACACCAGCTGTTCTTAATAATTCAGAAACACGTAAAGCAAACGGCAGATCGAGCCCGACTTTTTCTAGCTCAGTACCTCGCTGAAAGATTTCCTGCGGTGAACCCACCATCAATACTTGTCCTTCATTCATAACCAATATACGATCTGCTAATAACACTTCTTCCAAGTCATGCGTAATGGATAACACAGTCAAGCCGATTTCAGAACGTAACTTCTTGACGATTTCAATGACTTCTTCCCGTCCCTGAGGATCCAGCATGGAAGTAGCTTCGTCTAAAATAAGCAATTCAGGGTGCAAAGCTAATGCGCCTGCAATCGCTACACGCTGCTTCTGACCGCCTGAAAGATGATGGGGCTCATGATTGATGTAATCCGTCATTTTCACCTGTTCTAGAGCCTCATGAACCCGTTTGACCATCATTTCATGTGGTACACCGTTGTTTTCAAGTGCAAATGCTACATCATCCTGCACAGTTGAACCGACGAACTGATTATCAGGATTTTGAAACACAATACCCATACGCGAACGTGTTTCCCAAAGATTCTCTTCTGATAGTCTTTCCGAGAAGAGATGTACTTCGCCTGATGAAGGAAACATTAAGCCGATCAACAACTTGGCTAACGTCGACTTACCAGAACCATTATGTCCTACAACTGCCAACCATTCTCCTTCATACAAGGTGAAAGATACATCAGTTAATGCTTTAGTTGACACAGTAGAAGATTCCTCTTCCTCCATATCGTAAGAAAACTCCACCTGGTGCATCGACGCTATTTCCTTCATCTGGACTCCTCCTCTTAGGTGGTATGGATCAATAAACATCTTATGTAATCAATTATTCTTATGTATAAAAAAAAAGCGCGTACCTCATCTAAGGAATGCGCCTTTGAAAACGAAAATGCCGGGTGCTCATGCCGACATCTCAGATGAGGTACGTAGAGCTAGACCAGTCGATTTCTCGCGGATCATAACACTCAGCTTTTATGTCGTATAAATCTCGTACTTGTAATAAGAGGGTGTGCTGTGCGTGACAGACACACCCTCGAAGTGTTGGAATTACACCAGTTCGATAATAACTACTGGTGCGCCATCGCCACGGCGAGGTCCCATTTTCATTATACGTGTATAACCGCCTTGGCGATCTGCATAACGTGGTGCTACTGTATCAAAAAGTTTTTGAAGTGCAAACACTGTTGCTTCTTCGCCTTCTGCGTTTTCAACAGTCACCGTTTCACGACGAATATATTCAGCCGCTTGACGACGTGCATGAAGATCTCCACGTTTTCCAAGAGTGATCATCTTTTCAACTACTTTACGTAATTCTTTCGCACGTGTTTCAGTTGTTTGGATGCGCTCATGAATAATTAGATCTGTCGTTAAGTCGCGAAGCATTGCTTTACGTTGTGAACTTGTGCGTCCAAGTTTTCTGTATCCCATTTGAAGTTACCCTCCTTCAATATATGTCAGTTATTCTTCAGAGCGTAACTCGAGGTTTAGCTCATCCAATTTAGCCTTCACTTCTTCAAGTGATTTACGGCCTAAGTTTCGCACTTTCATCATTTCGTCTTCAGACTTGTTAGCAAGTTCTAAAACAGTATTGATGCCTGCACGCTTCAAGCAGTTATAAGATCGGACAGAAAGATCAAGTTCTTCAATCGTCATTTCCAAAACTTTTTCTTTTTGGTCTTCTTCTTTTTCTACCATGATTTCTGCAGTTTGTGCTTCGTCAGTCATACCAACGAATATATTCAAATGCTCTGTAAGAATTTTAGCTCCAAGTGATACTGCCTCTTTAGGACCAATGCTTCCATCTGTCCATACATCGAGTGTCAACTTATCAAAGTTGGTACTTTGTCCGACGCGAGTGTTTTCAACTTGGAAGTTAACGCGTGATACAGGAGTGTAAATCGAGTCGATTGGAATCACACCAATCGCTAGATCCTCACGTTTGTTTTGATCGGAAGGAACATATCCGCGTCCACGTACAGCATACATACGCATACGTAAATGTCCATTTTTACCGAGAGTAGCAATCGGGAGATCTGGATTTAATACTTCAACATCACTATCATGTGTGATGTCTGCAGCTGTCACGACGCCTTCACCCTTCACATCGATCTCAATAACTTTCTCATCATCTGAGTAAATTTTGAGTGCTAGTTTCTTCACATTCAAAATAACTGTAGATACGTCTTCGACGACACCCTCAATTGTAGCGAATTCATGAAGTACACCATCGATTTGAATAGATGTCACAGCAGCTCCTGGTAATGAAGACAAGAGAATGCGGCGCAAGGAATTCCCTAGGGTATTTCCATATCCACGCTCTAACGGTTCGATAATAAACTTACCAAACTGTAAATCTTCGCCGATCGTTACTGTTTCAATCTTTGGTTTCTCAATCTCGATCATTTATTTACCCTCCTCAAAACGTCTCAATATTGGTTTAACCTTATTGAATTCACTGATAATAGATAGTCTATTTCAACAGTATTAACAAAAATTGTCTTTCTTAATCCAATAGATTCAAACCGATTATACGCGACGACGTTTTGGCGGGCGACAACCATTGTGTGGAACTGGAGTTACGTCTCTGATTGCAGTAACTTCAAGTCCAGCAGCTTGTAGTGAACGGATAGCCGCTTCACGACCAGCACCTGGGCCTTTAACTGTTACTTCCAATGATTTTAAACCGTGTTCCATTGCTGTTTTCGCTGCTGTTTCAGCAGCCATTTGTGCAGCAAATGGAGTGGATTTACGGGAACCTCTAAAGCCAAGTGCACCAGCGCTAGACCATGAAAGTGCATTACCGTGGCTATCCGTGATAGTTACGATAGTGTTATTGAACGTTGAACGGATATGTGCAATACCAGTTTCAATATTCTTTTTTACACGACGTTTACGAGTTTGTTGTTTACGTGCCATGTTGGAAAGAACCCTCCTTTACCTATTATTTTTTCTTGTTAGCCATTGTGCGTTTAGGACCCTTACGCGTACGTGCATTGTTTTTCGTGTTTTGTCCACGAACAGGCAATCCACGACGGTGACGGATTCCACGGTTACTACCGATTTCCATCAAACGCTTGATATTTAGAGAAGTTTCACGACGAAGATCTCCTTCTACTTTCAAGCCGTCAATTTGTTCACGAATCTTATCAAGTTCAGCGTCAGTTAAATCACGAACGCGAGTCTCTTGAGAAACATCAGCTGCAGTTAAAATTGATTGTGCAGTTGTTTTACCAATACCGAATATATATGTCAATGAAATGACAACGCGCTTATCGCGCGGAACGTCTACACCAGCAATACGTGCCATATAAGTTGTGCACCTCCTTGTGTTTTAGCCTTGTCTTTGTTTGTGCTTTGGATTTTCACAGATTACCATTACTCGGCCGCGTCTACGAATAACTTTACATTTTTCGCAGATCGGTTTTACAGATGGTCTTACTTTCATCCTACCCAACCTCCTTCAATATTTCGGGAGTGCAAAAGTTTATTTGAAACGGTATGTGATACGACCACGTGTTAAATCGTAAGGTGAAAGTTCCAATGTCACCTTGTCGCCTGGCAGAATACGAATAAAGTGCATACGAATTTTACCTGACACGTGTGCAAGCACAGTATGTCCGTTTTCTAACTCCACTTTAAACATCGCATTCGGCAACGTTTCAAGAACAGTTCCTTCTACCTCAATTACGTCGTCCTTCGCCATCAATCCTGTCTCCCTTCTATATCCAATAAAGGCTTTCACCATCGAGCGGCATCAGTTGCCTTCAAAAGGCTTCCTTCAACATATGTCCAGTTAGCATGAGTGATGTTCGAAAGACGTCTGCCACATTTCGCTGTTTCGCATAAATTGCGAATGAGATCCTTTATTGCCCTCATCGCAGTGCCAATTATTTATTATACTGCCATTGGCAATATAATGCATGTCGGAACTACCAAGGTATTAATGATAAACTCTCATTGATCTTATAACAGGAACTTAAAGCTTTTGCAGTTCGTTTTCATCCATTACTTTCCGAACAATGATGAAGATGTGCCCGAAAAGGATTGATTACTTTTTATCTTGTTGCAAAATTGCATCCAAGTCCTTGAATACAAGATTAATGTCCTGTTGACCATTAATTTTAGTCAATACACCTTTTTCGCCATAAAAGTCGAGTAAAGGAGCTGTCTGATTCATATTTACTTCCAGACGATTCATGACAGTTTCCGGATTATCATCTGCACGCTGGTAAAGTTCGCCGCCATCCTTATCACACACGTCTTCGACCTTTGGTGGGTTGAAGATTAAGTGATATGAAGTGCCACACACTTTACAAATACGTCGACCAGATAATCTTGCAACTAATTCTTCCGTATCGACTTCGATGTCCAATACGTACTCAATGCTTTTTCCTAAGTCCTTAAGTAAAGCATCTAGTGCTTCAGCTTGAGGAACGGTTCTAGGGAAGCCATCAAGCAGGAATCCATTGTCACAATCCGATTTGCTTAAACGCTCACGCACGATACCAATGGTAACTTCATCAGGAACTAATGCTCCTTGATCCATGAACGATTTTGCTTTAACTCCAAGTTCCGTGCCATCTTTGATGGCAGCACGGAACATATCGCCTGTAGAAATATGAGGGATTCCGTACTTCTCGACAATTTTGTCTGCTTGTGTACCTTTACCAGCACCAGGCAGACCCATTAATACGATATTCATACGTCCTTGCCCTCCATTTGTTTACAATAGGTCAGGCTATTGCTTTTTATTTCATAAAGCCTCTGTAATGTCTCTTCACTAATTGTGATTCTAATTGCTTCATTGATTCAAGGGCAACCCCTACTACGATGAGCAAGCTCGTTCCGCCGATTTGAGCGGATTGAGGCAAATTAGCCAAATTGATGAAGAAGATTGGCATAACCGCAACGACGGCAAGGAAAATCGAGCCGACGAACGTTAGTCTATACAGAGTACTTGTTAAGTACTTTTGAGTGTTTGCTCCTGGGCGAATTCCTGGGATATATGCACCTTGTTTTTTCAGATTGTCTGCCATATTTTCTGGATTCACTTGAATGAATGCATAGAAATACGTAAACGCGATAATAAGTGTGACATACAAAATCATACCAATCGGATTCGTATAATCGAAGATCCGAATAATAGTTTTAGTTACACTGTTCTCACCGAAAAACGGAGCGATTTGTTGTGGCGTGATGAAGAATGCCACCGCAAAGATTACCGGGATAACTCCTGCAGCATTCAATTTCAAAGGTAAATGTGTTTGTTGACTTGCAACAGACTGATTACGTCCTGATACACGTTTCGCATATTGAATCGGAATTTTCCGCAATGCTTCTTGGAAATAAATAACTCCGACTACAATGGCTACAATCACGATCAGTAGTAAGACCATCGTTGCAATTCTAATAAATAGTGCATCTCCAGCGTCTTGAATTTGCGTTACATACAACTGGTTAACAGCATTCGGAATACCGGCAACAATCCCTGCAAAGATAATGATGGAAATACCATTCCCAACACCTTTCGCAGTAATTTGTTCACCAAGCCATAGAAGGAAAGCTGTACCTGCAGTCAACACAATCGCAATTGTGATATAAGTGGATATGCTGTTGTCTTGAATCAGTGTGCCGCCAAATGTTTGGTTGAAACCAAACGACATGGCAAGTGCTTGAATAAAGGCAAGAACAATCGTGAAATATCTTGTGAATTGTGCAAGTTTACGTCTTCCGACGTCCCCTTGTTTTGACCACTCAGTAAACTTTGGAACAACATCCATCTGCAAGAGTTGTACAATGATGGACGCCGTGATATACGGCATAATCCCCATTGCAAAGATCGAGAAGTTGGATAGTGCTCCTCCACCAAATGTGTTCAAGAATCCGATAAACTGGTTATCAGATTGTTGTAAAGCAGTTGCATCAACGTTTGGAACCGGAACAAATGTCCCTAGTCTAAAAACGATGAGCACTAGGAGGGTGAAAATTATTTTAGACCGGATCTCCTTCACACGCATGAAATTAGAGATTGTCTGAAACATTATACCACCTCTGTTTGCCCGCCTGCTTTTTCAATTGCTTCTTTTGCAGAAGCGGAGAATTTGTTAGCACGTACTGTAATCTTCTTATCAAGTGTTCCGTTACCCAGAATCTTGATACCAGATTTAGCGTTGCTTACAACACCAGTTTCGATTAGCAATTCCGGTGTTACTTCCGTGCCTTCTTCGAAACGATTTAATGTGTCCAGATTAACGATGGCATAATCTTTACGATTGATGTTCGTGAATCCGCGCTTAGGAAGTCGTTGGAAAAGAGGAATTTGTCCACCTTCGAAACCAAGACGTACACCGCCGCCTGAACGAGCGTTTTGGCCGTCATGACCTCTACCAGAAGTCTTACCTGTTCCAGATCCAATCCCACGACCAACACGTTTGCGGTTTCTGCGAGATCCTTCAGCTGGTTTTAGCTCATGTAATTTCATCTTATCGGCACCTCCTTATTGTAAAATAGTACTTAAATTTCTTTAACGGTTACCAAGTGGCTAACTTTTGTGAGCATACCACGGATGGCATCGTTGCTTTGATGCTCAACTGTTTGATTTAACTTTCGAAGGCCTAATGCTTCAATTGTTTTACGTTGTGTTGGTTTAGAACCAATAACACTTTTCGTAAGGGTGACTTCAAGTTTGTTCGTCATTGTATTTCCCCCCTTAACCTAACAGTTCTTCTACGGATTTACCACGCAATTTGGCAATGTCTTCTGCGCGTTTCAAATTCTGCAACCCTTCGATTGTTGCACGTACCATATTGATTGGTGTGCTTGATCCAAGAGATTTAGAAAGAATATCCGTGATGCCTGCAAGTTCAAGTACCGCACGGACAGGTCCACCTGCGATAACACCAGTACCCGGAGCAGCTGGTTTGATGAGGATTTGTCCTGCACCAAAGCGTCCGATTACTTCATGTGGAGTTGTACCTTTGACCATTGGCACTACAATTAAGTTTTTCTTCGCATCTTCAATTGCTTTACGGATTGCATCTGGAACTTCTTGTGCTTTACCAGTACCAAAACCGACACGACCGTTTTTATCTCCGACTACGACAAGTGCAGTGAAGCGGAAACGACGTCCACCTTTTACAACTTTCGCAACGCGGTTGATCGTTACTACGCGTTCTTCGAACTCACTTTTGTTCTGATCATTACGACGCATGAAATATGTCCCTCCCTCTTAATTAAAATTCCAGACCATTTTCGCGTGCAGCGTCAGCTAATGCTTTTACACGGCCGTGGAAAAGATATCCGCCGCGGTCGAATACAACCGCTTTAACGTCTTTTTCAACAGCTTTCTTTGCAATAAGCTCGCCGACTTTAGCTGCAGATTCAGTGTTACCTGTAGATCCAGCCTCAACATCATTATCTCTTGTAGAAGCGCTAACGATTGTTACGCCATTCAAGTCATCAATCAATTGTGCATAGATGTGCTTGTTTGAACGGTAAACGTTTAGACGTGGACGCTCTGCAGTTCCGCTGATTTTCGTACGCACACGTGCGTGACGTTTTTTACGGACAGCGTTTTTATCTTGTTTCGTGATCATCGGAGTCACTCCTTCCAAATACCTCGGGCGGTATTATTTACCTGTTTTACCTTCTTTACGACGAACAATTTCGCCTTCATAACGGATACCTTTGCCTTTATACGGCTCTGGTGGACGTACTTGACGGATATTAGAAGCAAGAGCACCTACGTGTTCTTTGTTGTAACCGCGAACGATGATTTTCGTGTTCGCTGGAACTTCAACTTCTACACCCTCTTCTGGTGTGAATTCAACTGGATGTGAGTAACCTACGTTCAATACAAGTTTCTTCCCTTGCATAGAAGCACGATATCCAACCCCAACTAATTCAAGTGTGCGTTCAAATCCTGTAGATACTCCCACTACCATGTTGTTAAGAACAGAGCGTGTAGTACCGTGAATTGAACGGTGAGCTTTTGATTCAGAAGGACGAGTAAATGTAATTACATTGCCTTCGTGAGTGATCGTAATTTCTTTATCTAATTGTCTCGAAAGTTCACCTTTCGGACCTTTAACAGTAGCGAAGTTTGCATCTGAAATTGTTACAGTAACATTTTCAGGAACTTCGATCTGACGATTACCAATACGGGACATTCTATTGCACCTCCATTCAATTGTAGCTAATTACCAAACGTAAGCGACGACTTCTCCGCCGACTTGTTTAGCGCGGGCTTCTTTGTCTGTTAATACACCGTTTGATGTAGAAACTAGTGCAACACCTAAGCCGTTAAGTACTTTAGGAACTTCATTTGATTTAGCATATACACGAAGTCCTGGTTTAGAAATACGTTTCAAGCCATTGATAACACGTTCGTTATCTTGACCGTATTTTAGGAAAATGCGGATGATGCCTTGTTTGTTATCTTCCACGTATTCCACATCACGAACGAAACCTTCTCGTTTTAAGATCTCGGCGATTTCTTTCTTTACGTTTGAAGCAGGTACCTCAAGCTTCTCGTGGCGAACCATGTTCGCATTACGGATGCGTGTAAGCATATCTGCAATCGGATCACTCATTGTCATTTGAATTAACCTCCTTCCCTAATTAGGGGTTTACCAGCTGGCTTTTTTAACGCCAGGAAGTTGTCCCTTGTATGCAAGTTCGCGGAAACAAATACGGCAAAGTTTAAATTTGCGATATACTGAATGTGGACGACCACAACGTTCGCAGCGTGTATATTCTTGTACTTTGTACTTTGGCGTACGTTTCTGTTTAGCGATCATAGATTTCTTAGCCACGTTTTCGCCTCCCTATTATTTTACTTTTGGAATGGCATGCCACACTGAGCAAGCAACTCACGTGCTTCTTCATCAGTGTTAGCTGTCGTCACGATGACGATATCCATCCCTCGTACTTTTGATACTTTATCGAAGTCAATTTCAGGGAAAATAAGTTGCTCTTTCACACCTAGAGTGTAGTTACCGCGACCGTCAAACGCTTTTTTAGAAACGCCACGGAAGTCACGTACACGTGGTAATGAGATTGAAACTAATTTATCTAGGAATTCGTACATGCGCTCACCGCGAAGCGTTACTTTTGCTCCGATCGGCATTCCTTCACGTAAACGGAATCCTGCGATAGATTTTTTCGCTTTAGTAATGACTGGTTTTTGACCTGAAATAGTTGCAAGATCCTCAACAGCTGCATCAAGTGCTTTTGTATTTTGGACAGCATCACCAACACCCATGTTGATAACGATTTTATCTACTTTAGGAACCTGCATAACAGATGTATATTCAAACTTGCTCATTAGAGCAGGTGTGATTTCTTTAGAAAACTTCTCTTTCAAACGACTCATCAGTCGGACCTCCCTTCAATGCAATACTTACTTATCCAATGATTCACCGGATTTTTTTGCAATACGTACTTTTTTACCGTCTTCCATCTTGTAACCTACACGAGTCGGCTCGCCTGTTTTAGGATCGATTACCATCACGTTTGAGACATGTATTGTAGACTCTTGGCTTACAATTCCGCCCTGTGGGTTTTCTTGGTTCGGCTTTGTGTGTTTCTTGACGATATTAATACCTTCAACAAGCACACGGTCTTTTTTCGGATAAGCAGTTAGGATCACACCTGTTTTACCTTTATCTTTCCCAGAGATCACCATTACTTTGTCGCCTTTTTTAACGTGCATTTATCGCACCTCCTTGACTGGCTCTGTCATTAGAATTAAAGAACTTCTGGAGCAAGTGAAATGATTTTCATGAAGTTGTTGTCGCGTAGTTCGCGAGCAACTGGTCCGAAAATACGTGTTCCACGTGGCCCTTTATCATCACGGATAATAACGCAAGCATTCTCATCGAATGTAATGTATGAACCGTCTTTACGACGAACTCCACTTTTCGTACGAACGATGACCGCTTTAACAACGTCACCCTTCTTAACAACGCCACCTGGTGTTGCCTTCTTAACCGTAACAACAACTACGTCACCGATGTTAGCTACTTTACGACCTGATCCGCCTAGTACTTTAATAGTTAGTACTTCACGTGCACCAGAGTTGTCAGCAACTTTCATTCTACTTTCCTGTTGAATCATCGAGGTTACCTCCTTCCGAAATCTGAGTTAAAAACCTATTAGATGATGATCGCTTTTTCAACGACTTCTAGAAGACGGAAACGCTTAGTTGCTGATAATGGACGAGTTTCCATAATACGTACAACATCGCCGATTTTCGCTTCGTTTAGCTCATCATGAACTTTAAGTTTCTTAGAATACTTTACACGCTTACCGTATAAAGAATGTTTTTTGTATGTTTCTACCATTACCGTAACGGTTTTATCCATTTTATCGGAAACCACTCGGCCTGTGTATACTTTGCGCTGATTACGCTCAGTCATGGCTGCAACCTCCTTCATCAGTTATTTGCACTGATTTCTCTTTGTCGTATTACAGTTTTCATGCGCGCAATCGATTTGCGTACTTCACGGATGCGTGCAGTGTTTTCTAATTGACCTGTCGCTAACTGGAAGCGAAGGTTGAAAAGCTCTTCTTTAAGTGATTTCACTTTTTGCTCGATCTCTGCAGTTGTTAAGTCACGAATTTCATTAGCTTTCATTAGACTCACCACCAATTTCTTGTCGTTTTACAAACTTGCTTGTTACAGGAAGTTTGTGCGATGCAAGTCTAAGTGCCTCACGAGCAACCTCTTCTGAAACACCTGCAATTTCGAACATTACTCTACCAGGTTTCACAACTGCAACCCAGCCTTCTACAGCACCTTTACCGGAACCCATCCGGACTTCTAGAGGCTTTTTAGTATATGGTTTGTGCGGGAAAATATTGATCCATACTTTACCGCCACGTTTCATGTAACGAGTCATAGCAATACGAGCAGATTCAATCTGACGGTTAGTAATCCAACTTGCTTCTAGAGACTGAAGACCATACTCACCAAATTGAACTGTAGCGCCACCTTTTGTTTCACCACGCATTTTCCCACGGAATACACGACGATGTTTTACACGTTTAGGCATTAACATATTATTTGCCTCCTTCCCCAGAGTTCTTCTTAACTTTTACTGGAAGGACTTCACCACGATAAATCCATACCTTTACGCCAAGCTTACCATAAGTAGTATCAGCTTCAGCATGTGCATAATCTATATCTGCACGTAATGTATGAAGAGGGACAGTTCCTTCACTATAGTGTTCTGCACGAGCGATATCAGCACCGCCGAGACGACCAGACACTTGTGTTTTAATTCCTTTTGCGCCAGAACGAATAGTACGTTGAATCGCTTGTTTCTGAGCACGACGGAATGATACACGACTTTCTAATTGACGAGCGATTGATTCTGCGACTAATCTCGCATCCAAATCAGCACGCTTAATTTCTACGATGTTGATGTGTACACGCTTGCCTGTAATTTCGTTAAGTTGCTTACGAAGTGTTTCTACTTCGGAACCACCCTTACCGATAACCATACCTGGCTTTGCAGTGTGGATTGTAATGTTAACACGCTTAGCAGCACGCTCGATTTCAACTTTTGAAACTGAAGCTTCGATAAGACGTTTTTCGATGTATTCACGGATCTTTAAGTCTTCATGTAGTAAGGACGCATAATCTTTTTCCGCGTACCATTTTGAGTCCCAGTCACGGATGACGCCTACACGTAGTCCATTAGGATGTACTTTTTGGCCCACTAATTACCCCTCCTTCTTTTCAGATACCACTAATGTGATGTGGCTTGTACGTTTGTTGATCGCACTCGCACGACCTTGTGCACGTGGACGGAAACGTTTCATTGTTGGTCCTTCATCTACGAATACTTCACTGACGATTAAGTTCTCAGTATCCATTTCGTAGTTATGTTCAGCGTTTGCAATTGCTGATTTCAATAATTTTTCCACGACTGGAGATGCCGCTTTAGGCGTAAGTCGTAGAATAGCCATAGCTTCACCTATATTCTTGCCGCGGATAAGATCAACGACCAAACGAACTTTGCGAGAAGCAATACGGACTGTGCGTACAGATGCTTTAGCTTGTTGCATCAGGATAACCTCCTCTCAAATTAGCGTTTTGTTTTCTTATCGTCGGCACCATGGCCTCTGTATGTGCGTGTAGGTACGAATTCACCTAGTTTGTGACCTACCATATCTTCTGTTACATAAACAGGAACATGTTTACGTCCATCATATACTGCAATCGTCAATCCGATGAATGTCGGGAAGATTGTTGAACGGCGTGACCATGTTTTAATAACCTGTTTCTTTTCTGAGTCTTTTTGTGCGTCAACCTTTTTTAGTAAATGGTCATCTGCAAAAGGTCCTTTTTTCAAGCTGCGGCCCATTCTGGAACCTCCTTCCGAGTATGTACTACGGTCCATCTACTGAACCGCAGTGCAATAACATTATTTTTTACGACGGCGAACGATAAGTTTATCTGATTTATTGTTCTTCGTACGTGTCTTGAATCCAAGAGTTGGTTTACCCCAAGGAGTAACAGGACTTGGCATACCGATTGGCGTACGTCCTTCACCACCACCGTGTGGGTGATCGTTAGGGTTCATTACAGATCCACGTACACTTGGGCGTTTGCCTAACCAACGTGAACGACCTGCTTTACCAATGTTGATCAATTCGTGTTGCTCATTACCAACTTGACCGATTGTAGCACGGCAAGTAGCAAGGATCATACGAACTTCTCCTGATTGTAGACGAATGATGACATATTTGCCTTCACGTCCTAGTAGTTGAGCTGAAGTTCCTGCTGAACGAACTAATTGTCCGCCTTTGCCTGGCTTCATTTCAATGTTGTGAATCGTAGAACCCATAGGGATATTCTCTAGTGGTAGAGCATTTCCTACACGGATATCCGCTTCTGGTCCTGAAACGATTGTGGAACCTACTGTCAATCCTTTTGGAGCAAGGATATATCTTTTTTCTCCATCTGCATAATTGATTAATGCGATGTTTGCAGAACGGTTTGGATCATATTCGATCGTAGCAACGCGTCCTGGAATGCCATCTTTCCGACGTTGGAAATCGATGACGCGGTATTGGCGCTTGTGTCCTCCACCTTGGTGACGAACTGTCATTCTACCTTGGTTGTTACGTCCGCCTTTACGCTTGACTGGTTCAAGCAATGATTTTTCTGGTTTGCTTACTGTGATTTCTGCAAAATCAGAAGTAGTCATGTTACGACGTCCGTTGGAGGTAGCTTTGTACTTCTTAATCGCCATTTTGTGTTCCCTCCTTCATTTATTATGGTTTAATTACATTTCAAAAAGTTCGATATCTTTGGAATCAGTAGTTAGTGTAACAATTGCCTTACGACGCTTGTTTGTATAACCAGCATGTTTCCCCATACGCTTGAACTTACCTTTGTAGTTCATAACGTTGACTTTTGCTACTTCAACACCGAAGATTTCTTCGATAGCTTGTTTGACGTGAGTTTTGCTCGCGCGTGTATCGACTTCGAATGTATATTTTCTTAAATCTTCCATTTGTTCAGAAGAACGCTCGGTAATGACCGGACGTTTCAGAATATCACGTGCTTCCATTAACCAAGCACCTCCTCGACTTTTTCTATTGCTGCTTTTGTCATAACAAGCTGATCATGTCCGACTAAGTCTAAAACATTGATGCCACTTGCTGTAACAACACTGATTCCTTGAAGGTTTTGAGCAGATAGTGCTACTGTTTCTTCTTGGTCAGCTGTAACGAATAATGCTTTCTTCGTGATTGAAAGATCTTCAAGCACTTGTACAAAGCTTTTTGTTTTTGGTGCGTCAAATGCTAAGTTGTCTAGAACGATTAGTTCTTCAGCTGCTACTTTCGTAGAAAGAGCGGATAGAAGTGCTAAACGACGAACTTTCTTAGGCATTTTATAGCTGTAACTACGTGGTGATGGACCGAATACGATACCGCCTCCACGCCATTGTGGTGATCTAATTGAACCTTGACGAGCACGACCTGTACCCTTTTGACGCCATGGTTTACGACCGCCGCCTGCTACTTCCGCGCGGGTTTTAACCTTGTGGTTACCCTGACGTAAAGAAGCTTGTTGTTGAACAATTGCTTCAAATAATACTGCTTGATTTGGCTCGATTCCGAAGATCGCATCGTTTAATTCGATGTCACCAACAGCAGAGCCTGTTTGACTTACTACAGATACTTTAGGCATTCCTGTTTCCTCCTTCCTGTTTTACTCAGTTCCCTTTGATTGCGCTTCTCACTTGTACAAGTGATTTACGTGCTCCAGGAACGTTACCTTTTACTAATATCAAGTTGCGCTCTAGATCAACTCGTACGATTTCAACGTTTTGGATCGTGATGGTTTTGCCACCCATACGTCCAGGTAGTTTTTTGCCTTTGAATACGCGTTGTGCATCAACTGCTCCAAGTGAACCTGGTGCGCGATGGAAACGTGATCCGTGAGACATAGGTCCGCGTGAGTATCCGTGACGCTTGATAACCCCTTGGAAACCTTTACCTTTTGATTTTGCTGTAATGTCTACTACTTCGCCTTCTGCGAATGTATCGACTTTGACTTCCTGACCAACTTCGTATGCACTAACGTCAGCTCCGCGAACTTCGCGAATGAAGCGCTTAGGTGCAGTGTTAGCTTTTGCAACGTGGCCTTGTTCTGGCTTGTTTGAAAGCTTTTCACGTTTATCATCAAATCCTAGTTGGATTGACTCGTAGCCGTCTGTCTCGATTGTCTTCTTTTGAAGTACAACGTTTGGAGTAGCTTCAATCACTGTTACTGGGATTAGATCGCCGTTTTCAGCAAATATTTGCGTCATTCCGACTTTTCTTCCTAAGATTCCTTTGGTCATTAGTCACACCTCCTGTAATATTGTTTAATTTATGTTTTATAGTTTAATTTCGATGTCGACGCCTGATGGTAAATCAAGCTTCATTAGTGCATCCACCGTTTGTGGTGTTGGATTCACAATATCGATTAAACGTTTGTGCGTACGCATTTCAAATTGCTCACGTGAATCTTTGTATACGTGAACAGCACGCAATACCGTGTAAACTGATCTTTCAGTTGGCAACGGAATTGGACCTGAAACACTAGCTCCAGAACGTTTAGCCGTTTCAACAATCTTTTCAGCTGACTGATCGATCATTCTGTGATCGTAAGCTTTCAATCTAATACGAATCTTTTGTTTTGCCATTATTTTCCCTCCCTTTCGCCTATTTTCTAGACAATTCTCCACGAAAATTTTCCTTACACGCGCCATGGCAAAGCGGCCGGGTGTATCGGTAACCTCTCGCTTCATCGCAGTCAAAGACCAACATTCAACATTATACATAATATAAAAGGATTGTGCAACCCTTTTGAAGAAATTAGTTTAACTTTTAATCCGTTTACTATACTATCAGCTTTCTTTGTGTTTTGCACGTGATTCGAAGTCCAAGTAAAGATTTAATTTCTCTATTGTTTACTGAGCAATTAAAAATATATTCTATTACATAACTGCAATTATATACTTTTTCTAAAAACAAAAAATCCCGCCTCAAGGGCGGGATCAAAACAAATTATTTTGTGATTGTTGCTACAACGCCAGCTCCAACTGTACGTCCACCTTCACGGATTGAGAATTTAGTACCTTCTTCAATCGCGATAGGAGAAATAAGTTCAACTGTCATTTCAACGTTATCCCCAGGCATAACCATTTCTACGCCTTCAGGAAGTTGAATGATACCTGTTACGTCAGTTGTACGGAAGTAGAACTGAGGACGGTAGTTTGAGAAGAATGGAGTGTGACGTCCACCCTCTTCTTTTGATAGAACATACACTTCAGATTTGAACTGAGTGTGTGGAGTGATTGTTCCTGGCTTAGCAAGAACTTGTCCACGTTCGATATCTTCACGAGCTACACCACGAAGAAGAGCACCGATGTTGTCGCCAGCTTCTGCATAGTCAAGAAGTTTACGGAACATCTCTACACCAGTTACAGTAGTAGCTTTTGGTTCTTCAGCAAGACCGATGATGTCAACAACATCTCCGACTTTAACAACTCCACGCTCAACGCGGCCAGTTGCTACTGTACCACGACCTGTAATTGAGAATACGTCCTCAACAGGCATCATGAATGGCTTGTCAGTGTCACGAGTTGGTGTTGGGATATAGTCATCTACTGCTTGCATAAGTTCAAGGATTTTTTCTTCCCACTCTGGCTCTCCTTCAAGAGCTTTAAGTGCTGATCCTTTAATTACTGGAATATCATCACCAGGGAAATCGTAATCTGAAAGAAGTTCACGGATTTCCATTTCTACTAATTCAAGTAGTTCTTCGTCATCTACCATGTCACATTTGTTCATGAAGACAACTAGGTAAGGAACACCTACTTGACGTGAAAGAAGGATGTGCTCACGAGTTTGTGGCATTGGGCCATCAGCAGCAGATACTACTAGGATTCCGCCGTCCATTTGTGCAGCACCAGTGATCATGTTTTTAACATAGTCAGCGTGACCCGGGCAGTCAACGTGTGCATAGTGACGCTTGTCAGTTTCGTACTCAACGTGTGAAGTACTGATAGTAATTCCACGCTCTTTTTCTTCAGGTGCGTTATCAACGTCAGCGTATGACTTTGCTTCTCCACCTTGTGCTTTAGAAAGAACTGTTGCGATTGCAGCAGTCAAAGTTGTTTTACCATGGTCAACGTGACCAATTGTTCCTACGTTTGCGTGCTCCTTGGAGCGGTCGAATTTTTCTTTACCCATTTTAGAGGTCCTCCCTTTATTTAAAAAAATTAGTTTTTATAGTATGAAAGCCGAAAGCGTCCTCTCGACTATCCATATCTTACAAGTATTTTTTATAGGAAACAAGGATGAACTTTATTATTCACCTTTGTTTTTCTTGATTACTTCTTCTGCAATAGACTTTGGTAGCTCTTCATAGTGATCAAACACCATTGAGAATACTCCGCGGCCTTGTGTGTTTGAACGTAGAGATGTTGCATAACCGAACATTTCAGCAAGTGGAACCATTGCACGAACTACTTGTGCGTTACCACGAGCTTCCATACCTTCTACACGGCCACGGCGTGATGTAATATCACCCATGATATCGCCCATGTATTCTTCCGGAATGATAACTTCTACTCTCATAGTTGGTTCAAGGATTACAGGTTTACATTTTGATGCAGCATTTTTCAAAGCCATTGACGCAGCGATCTTAAATGCCATTTCGTTGGAGTCAACGTCATGGTAAGATCCGTCAAACAGGCGTGCTTTGACATCGATTAAAGGATATCCAGCCAAAATACCGTTATCTAGTGAATCACGAACTCCTGCTTCAACTGCTGGGATGTATTCACGAGGAACAGAACCACCAACAACGTTGTTTACGAACTCGAAACCTTTTCCTTCTTCGTTTGGACCAAATTCGATCCATACGTGACCAAACTGTCCACGTCCACCTGATTGACGAACGAATTTACCTTCGACTTCAGCTGACTCACGGAATGTTTCGCGGTAAGAAACTTGTGGTGCACCCACGTTTGCTTCCACTTTAAATTCACGGCGTAGACGGTCAACGATAATATCCAAGTGAAGTTCACCCATACCTGCAATGATTACTTCTCCTGTTTCTTGATCTGTATGCGCACGGAATGTTGGATCTTCTTCTTGTAACTTACCAAGAGCTTGGCCCATTTTATCCTGGTCCGCTTTTGTTTTAGGTTCGATTGCTACAGAGATAACTGGCTCTGGGAATACCATTGATTCAAGAATGATCAATGACTTCTCATCACATAGTGTATCTCCAGTAGTTGTATCTTTCAAACCTACAGCAGCAGCGATTTCACCCGCGTGTACTTCAGAAATCTCTTCACGGCTGTTAGCGTGCATTTGCAGGATACGTCCTACGCGCTCACGCTTGCCTTTTGTAGAGTTAGTTACATAAGAACCTGCTTGAAGAATACCAGAGTAAATACGGAAGAATGTAAGTTTACCTACATAAGGATCCGTCATAACTTTAAATGCTAGTGCTGAGAATGGCGCTTCGTCAGTCGACTCACGCACTTCATCTTCTTCAGTGTCAGGGTTGAAGCCCATCATTGGTGGTACATCAAGTGGTGATGGTAGGTAGTCTACTACCGCATCTAATACTAGTTGTACACCTTTGTTTTTGAAAGCAGTACCACAAACAACAGGATAGAATTCAACTGCCAACGTAGCTTTACGAATAGCCGTTGTAAGTTCTTCTATTGTAAGTTCTTCACCGCTAAGGTATTTTTCCATAAGATCTTCATCGAAATCTACAACAGCTTCGATTAGGCTCTCACGGTATTTTTTAGCTAGTTCAAGATGCTCAGCCGGAATTTCTTCCACTGTTGTATCTGTTCCTAGATCATTTGGATACATAGTTGCCTTCATTTCGATTAAGTCGATAATTCCTGAGAAGTTATCTTCCGCGCCGATTGGCAATTGGATTGGGTGTGCGTTCGCTTGTAGGCGGTCACGTAGTGTACCTACTGAATAAAGGAAGTCAGCACCTGTTTTATCCATTTTGTTTACGAATACGAGACGTGGTACTTTGTAGTTTGTCGCCTGGCGCCAAACTGTCTCTGTTTGTGGTTCAACACCTGATTGTGCATCAAGTACCGCTACAGCACCATCCAATACACGAAGTGAACGTTCAACTTCAACTGTGAAGTCTACGTGTCCCGGTGTATCGATGATGTTTACGCGGTGACCTTTCCATGCTGCTGTTGTTGCAGCAGAAGTAATCGTGATTCCACGTTCTTGTTCTTGCTCCATCCAGTCCATTTGTGATGCACCTTCGTGCGTCTCACCAATTTTGTGGATTTTACCTGTGTAAAAAAGGATCCGCTCTGTTGTCGTTGTCTTACCAGCGTCAATGTGAGCCATGATACCAATGTTACGAGTATTCTCTAATGAGAACTCTCTAGCCATTTTGTAATCTCCTTCCGTTTCGGATTACTGCTGTTGTTTATCCGACCTTACCAGCGATAGTGAGCGAATGCTCTGTTGGCTTCAGCCATTTTGTGCATTTCTTCACGGCGTTTAACAGAAGCACCTGTGTTGTTTGATGCATCAAGAATTTCGTTCGCTAGACGTTCTTCCATTGTCTTCTCTCCACGTGTACGTGAATAGTTTACAAGGTAACGAAGGCCTAGAGTAGAACGACGTTCAGGGCGTACTTCAACCGGTACTTGATAGTTAGCTCCACCTACACGGCGAGCGCGCACTTCAAGAACTGGCATTACATTATTTAAAGCTGCTTCGAATACTTCGATTGGCTCTTGTCCAGAACGTTCTTTAACAATTTCGAACGCTCCATAAAGAATTTTTTGAGAAGTACCTTTTTTACCGTCTACCATCATTTTGTTGATAAGGCGGCTTACAAGCTTGGAATTATAAATCGGATCAGGTAGTACATCACGTTTTGTTACAGGACCTTTACGAGGCATAATTAGTTCCTCCTTTCAATATTGTTAGTTTTGTATTACTTCTTAACTTTAGGCTTTTTAGCTCCATACATTGAACGGCTTTGCATACGGCCAGTAACTCCAGCTGTATCAAGTGCCCCACGTACGATATGGTAACGAACACCCGGTAAGTCTTTTACGCGTCCTCCGCGGATTAGTACCACACTGTGTTCTTGCAAGTTGTGGCCTTCACCTGGAATATATGCGTTTACTTCCAATGTATTAGTTAAACGAACACGAGCATACTTACGTAGTGCCGAGTTTGGCTTCTTAGGAGTCATAGTACCAACACGTGTACAAACACCTCTTTTTTGTGGTGAGTTCACGTTTGTCATAGACTTTTTAAAGCTGTTATAGCTTTTTCCTAGAGCCGGTGACTTAGAATTTTCCGTTTTCGATTTACGAGGTTTACGGACTAATTGATTAATTGTAGGCATCAGGTTGTTCCTCCTTCCGAGCTTTTTATAATACCACACACCCAGGTGGTTCATTTTTAAGTAAAAACAAAGTTTTTGTGCGTGCACACACAAAAACGGGTGACAGTAACTCCAGAGATCTCTGCTTACTGTTATTTTATAATGATGATTGCTTATCGCCTTGCACTTATTCGAAAGAACATTTTTCTTTCCGAAAAGTTAACGGTCAACAACTATCAACCTTTTGTATATTATCATCTCTACAATGACTTGTCAACAATTTTAAGAAAACAAACGGGAACGATGTCCCGTTTATTTTTATTCAGCTGTAATAGTTTCTTCTACCCCATCATGTTGCATCTTGATTTGGCGGTATCTCTGCATTCCAGTACCTGCAGGGACCAATTTCCCGATAATGACGTTTTCTTTCAGACCTAGCAACTCATCTGTTTTACCTTTGATAGCTGCATCTGTAAGAACTCTTGTTGTTTCTTGGAACGATGCCGCAGACAAGAATGATTCTGTTTCAAGTGAAGCTTTCGTAATTCCGAGAATTACAGGACGTGAAGTAGCTGGGACTTTACCCGCTAACAACACTTTTGCATTCGCTTCAGAGAATTGGTGGATATCCAGTAATGAACCTGGAAGAAGATCAGTGTCTCCTGCTTCAATTACCCGAACTTTACGAAGCATTTGACGTACCATCACTTCAACGTGCTTATCACCGATCTCTACACCTTGCATACGGTAAACTTTTTGAACTTCTTTCAACAGATACTCTTGTACAGTTGAAACGTCCTTTACTACGATCAATTGTTTAGGATCAATAGAACCTTCGGTAATAGTTTGCCCACGCTCAACCACATCGCCTACTTCTACGCTTAAACGCGCATTGTACAACGTAGGGTATTTACGTGTTTCTACTTCACCTTCAATAGTGATCTCTTTTAAACCTTCACGGATTTCATCAATTTCAATTACAGTACCAGCAATTTCAGAAATAACCGCTACACCTTTCGGATTCCGAGATTCGAAAATCTCTTGAATACGCGGAAGACCTTGTGTAATATCATCTCCGGCAACTCCACCTGTGTGGAATGTACGCATCGTTAACTGCGTTCCTGGTTCACCGATAGATTGTGCCGCAATGATTCCCACTGCTTCCCCTACTTCTACCGTTTCTCCAGTAGCTAAGTTGATACCGTAACATTTTTTACATACGCCGTGTTTCGTATTACATGTAAACGCAGAACGAATCGTTACTTCTTCGATACCGGCTTGAATTACTATGTTCGCTATGTCCGCAGTAATTAATCCGTTTTTCGCAAGAATAACTTCGCCCGTTTCCGGATGTTTGATCGTCTTCTTCGTGTGACGACCTTCAATACGTTCAAGCAATGTTTCAATCATTTCATTACCTTCTGTTAAAGCAGTGATAGCAAGACCGCGGTCAGTTCCACAATCTTCTTCACGAACAATAACATCTTGTGCCACATCTACGAGACGACGAGTCAAGTAACCTGAGTCGGCAGTCTTCAATGCTGTATCGGCAAGACCTTTACGCGCACCGTGTGTAGAGATAAAGTATTCGAGTACTGTCAGACCTTCACGGAAGGAAGATTTGATCGGAAGTTCGATAATCCGTCCAGCCGGGTTGGCCATTAGTCCACGCATACCAGCAAGCTGTGTAAAGTTCGATGCGTTACCACGGGCTCCAGAGTCACTCATCATGAAGATTGGGTTTTCGATATCCAATGAATCCATTAGCTTATTCTGGATGACGTCCTTCGCATGGCTCCAATAAGAGATAACACGATCGTAACGCTCTTCTTCGGTAATCAAACCGCGTCGGAACTGCTGCGTGACTTTATCCACTTTTTCTTGCGCTTCATGAAGGATTTCTGCTTTATTCGGCAAGACCACGATATCAGAAATACCGATTGTAATTCCAGCACGAGTAGAATATTTAAATCCTAGGTTTTTCATTCTATCCAACATTCTAGAAGTTTCTGTAATGTGGAAGCGGCGGAAGATTTCCGCGATAATTTCCCCAAGGATTGCTTTTTTAAATGGTGTGATCAGTTCTGCTTCTTGCAAGTGCTCCTTAACATTAACTGTGCCGTCGATGAAATACTTTCCAGGCGTTTCCACTTGTAAGTTGTAATTCGTCGGTTCGTTGATGTACGGGAACGTCTCAGGTAGAATCTCGTTGAATATGATTTTACCTACCGTCGTTAACAATAGCTGACTATTTTGCTTATCCGTAAATGTAGGATTCTTAATACTACCTGCCTGAACCGCGATGCGGGAATGCAAGTGAACATGTCCTGTTTGATACGCAATTAACGCTTCATTCGGATCACTGAACACAGAACCTTCTCCAGCTGCGTTTTTACGCTCGACTGTTAAGTAATAGTTTCCAAGCACCATATCCTGTGAAGGAGTTACAACCGGCTTCCCATCTTTCGGGTTCAAAATGTTTTGAGCAGCTAGCATCAATAGACGTGCTTCAGCTTGTGCTTCAGCAGATAGCGGTACGTGAACAGCCATTTGGTCACCATCGAAGTCAGCGTTATAAGCTGTACATACGAGCGGGTGTAACGTAATAGCGCGACCTTCAACCAGTATCGGCTCGAACGCCTGGATTCCCAGACGGTGAAGCGTCGGTGCCCGGTTAAGAAGTACTGGATGTTCTTTAATAACGTCTTCTAATACATCCCATACTTCGGAATGAAGACGTTCAATCTTACGTTTCGCACTCTTAATGTTATGCGCCAAGTTGCGTTCTACTAATTCTTTCATAACAAACGGCTTAAATAGCTCGATCGCCATTTCCTTAGGTAGACCACATTGATACATTTTCAAGTTAGGACCTACTACGATAACCGAACGACCAGAATAGTCTACGCGTTTACCAAGTAAGTTCTGACGGAAGCGCCCTTGCTTACCTTTCAGCATATGAGAAAGGGATTTCAACGGACGGTTACCTGGACCTGTTACAGGTCTTCCGCGACGACCATTGTCTACAAGTGCATCTACTGCTTCTTGAAGCATACGCTTCTCGTTCTGAACGATAATGCCAGGCGCTCCTAGATCCAATAGTCGCTTTAGGCGGTTGTTCCGGTTAATAACCCTACGATAAAGATCATTCAAATCGGATGTCGCAAAACGTCCTCCGTCTAGCTGTACCATCGGACGCAATTCGGGAGGGATAACAGGAAGTACTTCCAATACCATCCATTCCGGACGATTTCCGGAGTTACGGAAAGATTCCACAACTTCCAGACGTCGGATTGCGCGTGTACGACGCTGACCTTGTACTGTTTTCAACTCTTCTTTTAATGAATCTGTTTCTTTATCCAAGTCGATTGCACGAAGTAGTTGCTCGATTGCTTCAGCACCCATTGCTGCTTGGAACTTAGAACCATACTTTTCACGGTATAAACGGTACTCTTTTTCAGAAAGCAACTGCTTGCGCTCAAGTGGCGTATCTGCCGGTTCGACAACTACGTAAGACGCGAAGTAGATAATCTCTTCCAACGCACGTGGCGTCATGTCTAGGATCAAGCCCATACGGCTAGGAATTCCTTTGAAGTACCAAATATGTGTAACAGGTGCTGCAAGCTCGATGTGACCCATTCGTTCACGACGTACTTTTTGACGCGTGACTTCTACGCCACAACGATCACAAACAACGCCCTTGTAACGAACCCGCTTGTATTTACCACAGTGACATTCCCAGTCCTTTGTCGGACCGAAAATTCTCTCACAGAATAATCCGTCTTTCTCTGGCTTTAGTGTACGGTAATTGATCGTTTCAGGCTTTTTCACTTCTCCATATGACCAAGAACGAATCTTGTCAGGTGAAGCAAGGCCGATTTTCATATACTCAAAATTATTAACATCTATCAAGGAGCCAACCTCCCTTTAGTCTAATCGCCATAACGGCTTATCAATCAACTTAACTTGTAGTAGCGCATTCACGTAAGACGTTCTTCTTACTGAATAGAATAGAAGAGGGTGCTCGAAGCCCTCTTCTATTCGTTTTTGTTTGTTTATTTATATTACAGATCAGTGCTTTTCGCTTGTAGTTTAGGCGATCGGTTGATCTTCTTTCATCAAGTTCAATGCGTCAGTTGGTTGCATATCTTCTTCGTCATCTAGATCGCGAAGCTCAATTTCTTCAAAGTCTTCCGTCAACATTTTAACGTCTAATCCTAAACTCTGAAGTTCTTTGATTAGTACTTTAAATGATTCTGGTACACCCGGTTGAGGAACGCTATCGCCTTTGACGATCGCTTCGTATGTTTTCACACGACCTACGACGTCATCAGATTTGACTGTTAAGATTTCTTGCAATGTATAAGCGGCACCGTATGCTTCCAGTGCCCACACTTCCATTTCCCCGAAACGCTGTCCACCGAACTGGGCTTTACCGCCAAGTGGTTGCTGTGTAACGAGTGAGTATGGTCCAGTAGAACGTGCGTGTAACTTATCATCTACCATGTGGGCAAGTTTGATCAAGTACATAACGCCTACTGATACGCGGTTATCAAATGGTTCACCTGAACGACCATCGTATAGCATTGTTTTACCGTCACGGTTCATACCCGCTTCTTCCATTGTAGCCCAAACATCTTCCTCGTTTGCACCGTCAAATACAGGAGAAGCTGTGTGAATACCTAGACTACGTGCAGCCATACCAAGGTGCATTTCAAGGACCTGTCCGATATTCATACGTGATGGAACACCTAGTGGATTCAACATGACATCGATCGGCGTACCATCTGGAAGGAACGGCATTTCTGATTCAGGTAAAATTCGGGAAATAACACCCTTGTTACCATGACGTCCTGCCATCTTATCCCCGACAGAGATTTTACGCTTCTGTACGATATATACACGTACTAACTGGTTTACTCCAGGAGACAACTCATCTCCATCTTCACGGTTAAAGACTTTCACATCTAGAACGATTCCACCTGCTCCGTGAGGTACACGTAATGAAGTGTCACGGACTTCGCGCGCTTTCTCCCCGAAGATTGCATGTAGAAGACGTTCTTCCGCAGTCAATTCTGTAACTCCCTTAGGCGTTACTTTACCGACCAAGATATCACCATCGCGCACTTCAGCACCAATACGGATAATTCCTCTGTCATCCAAGTTGCGCAATGCATCTTCTCCGACGTTTGGAATATCACGCGTGATTTCCTCTGGTCCAAGCTTTGTATCACGTGCTTCCGACTCATATTCTTCGATATGAACAGATGTGAATACATCATCTTTCACCAGACGCTCACTCATGATAATCGCATCCTCATAGTTGTAACCATCCCATGTCATGAATGCAGTTAGAACGTTACGGCCAAGCGCAAGTTCTCCTTGTTCCATTGATGGTCCGTCCGCAAGAATATCAAGCGGTTTTACACGGTCGCCAACTTTTACAATCGGACGTTGGTTATAACAAGTTCCCTGGTTCGAACGAATGAATTTAGATAAACGGCAAACGACAAGGTCACCCTTCACTTCTTTACCGCCCACTTCTTCAATACGACGAATACGAATTTCCTTTGCTTCTACGTGTTCTACGATACCGTGGTGTTTAGAAACAACAGCCGCACCTGAATCACGCGCAGAGATATGTTCCATACCAGTACCAACAAATGGCGCTTCAGGATTCAATAAAGGAACTGCTTGACGTTGCATATTCGCACCCATCAAAGCGCGGTTAGAGTCATCGTTTTCTAAGAACGGGATACATGCAGTAGCTGCTGAAACCACTTGCTTAGGTGAAACGTCCATATAGTCAATTTGCTCGCGGCGGAATACAGTGTTATCCCCTTGGAAACGCCCTACCACGCCTTCATTCGTAAATGATCCGTCTTCATCAAGCAGTGAGTTCGCTTGTGCTACTACATAGTTATCTTCAATATCAGCTGTCAGATAATCAATTTGTGCAGTAACACGACCCGTTTCAGGATCTACTTTACGATAAGGAGTCTCAATGAAACCAAATCGATTCACTTTCGCAAATGTAGACAACGAGTTAATGAGTCCAATGTTCGGCCCCTCAGGCGTTTCAATTGGACACATACGACCATAGTGAGAGTAGTGAACGTCACGAACTTCCATTCCTGCTCGTTCACGTGTCAAACCACCAGGTCCTAGTGCAGATAGACGACGCTTATGCGTCAATTCAGCCAATGGATTTGTTTGGTCCATGAACTGAGATAGCTGCGAGCTTCCGAAAAACTCCTTAATAGATGCGATAACAGGACGGATATTGATCAGTTGTTGTGGCACTATAGATTGCGTGTCATTGATAGACATTCTCTCTTTAACCACACGCTCCATACGAGAAAGACCGATACGGAATTGGTTTTGAAGTAATTCACCAACAGAACGCAAACGACGATTTCCAAGATGGTCAATATCATCTGTGTTTCCTACACCATGCAAGAGGTTAAAGAAATAACTGACAGAAGCAACGATATCTGACGGGGTAATATGTTTAATAGACTCGTCTACTTCAGCGTTAGATATAACATTAATCACTTGTTTTTCTTCACTTTTCGGTGCGTAAATCTTTAGCGTCTGGATAACCATTGGCTCTTCCAATATAGACCCTACATGTTCGATCGACTCAGAATTGATACCTTGAGATAAAAATGGTAGTAATTTATCTAATGTACGTCGGTCGATCAGCTGGTCTTTTTCCACTAAAATCTCGCCTGTTTCAGGGTCGACAAGTGTCTCAGCAGCTGTTTGATTAAACAGTCGATTTTGCAAGTGGAGCTTTTTATTCATTTTATAGCGACCGACATTCGCTAAATCATAGCGCTTCGGATCGAAGAATCGTGAATACAAAAGACTTCTTGCGCTGTCTAGTGTTGGTGGCTCACCTGGACGAAGTCGCTCATAGATCTCAAGCATCGCCTTTTCTGAAGTCTCGGTATTATCTTTCTCTAATGAATTCCGTAAATATTCATTATCACCGATTAAATCGATAATTTCTTGATCGGTAGAGAAGCCTAATGCACGCAATAAAACAGTGATTGGCAACTTACGAGTACGGTCGATACGGACATGTACTACGTCTTTTGCATCTGTTTCATACTCAAGCCACGCTCCGCGGTTCGGAATAACAGTAGCGCCAAATCCACGCTTACCATTTTTGTCCGTCTTATCATTGTAGTAAACACTTGGCGATCGAACGAGCTGTGAAACGATAACACGCTCCGCTCCGTTAATAATGAATGTTCCGTTTTCTGTCATAAGCGGGAAATCTCCCATGAAAACGTCTTGTTCCTTCACATCGCCGGTTTCTTGATTATGAAGACGTACTTTTACACGAAGTGGTGCGGCATATGTCACATCGCGCTCTTTTGATTCGTCAACCGGATATTTTGGTTCGCCCAGTTTGTAATCGATAAATTCCAAGGACAAGTTACCTGTGAAATCCTGGATAGGAGAAATATCCCGGAACATTTCACGTAGCCCCTCTTCTAAGAACCACTCATAAGATGCCGTTTGAATTTCAATTAAATTCGGCAAATCGAGTACTTCCTTGATTCGCGCGAAACTTCTACGCTGACGATGTTGACCATACTGAACTAAATGACCTGTCAACTCATTCACCCCTCATTAAGACAATATTAGTTTTTTGCAAAATCAGAAATTCCGCTGTGACTTCGAAAAAACAAAAAGAAAACGAGTTCCGACAAGAGCTCATTTTCGATTTCACAATCTTTATCCAAACATCAATATACCTTTTCCTCTACTACATCACACAAAAGGGCATACAGCTGCAATATAAATATTTATGCATTTAATAATGCTACTACATGAAATTGATCCTGTCAATCTTTTTTAGCCACCAAAATAAAGTAGCCTTTTTTCTTGGCAACCGTATCCACGTTACCAAACAACTTCTTCAAGTAATCCATCGTAGATGGAGCTCCTTGTTTCTTTTGAATGACAACCCATAGTTCTCCACCTGAAGCCATTTTTTCATAAGCACCGTCGTAGAATGAAAAGACCGTTTGCTTACCCGCTCTTATGGGAGGATTTGTTATAATTGCAGCAAAGTCATTTGATCGGACATGATCGACTCCACTACTTTCATAAATTTGTATATTAGTGATCTGGTTTTGCTGGGCATTAGTTTTAGAAAGAGCCAACGCGCGCTCGTTCACGTCAACCATATGGACAAGCCGTTCAGGGAAATCCGATGCAATAGACAACGCAATCGGTCCATAGCCGCAACCTATTTCCAAGAAGTCTCCCCCAATGGATGGTTCTTTAAACGTTTCAGCTAGCAATTTTGATCCTTCATCTATACTACCTTTACTGAATACACCAGCATCTGTTGTGAATGAAAAGACTTTGTTACGAATCTCAGCCTTCCATTGCTTGGGGGCACTTGAAACTTGTGGGGTTTTTGAGTAATAATGCTCTCCCATACATACACCTCCTGCGTAGAGTTACAATATCTGTATATGAAGAAAAAAGCCCGTCAAATAGACGGGCTTTTCTCAGGGAAGTAGAAATTACTTAACTTCTACAGATGCGCCAACTTCTTCAAGTTTAGCTTTCATTTCTTCTGCTTCTTCTTTAGTTGCTGCTTCTTTAACAGCTTTAGGAGCTTCGTCTACAAGAGCTTTAGCTTCTTTCAATCCTAGGCCAGTGATTTCACGAACAGCTTTGATAACTTTGATCTTCTGATCTCCAGCTGATGCAAGGATTACGTCGAATTCAGTTTGCTCTTCAGCTGCTTCTGCAACTGCTCCGGCTGCTGCAACTGGTGCTGCTGCTGTTACGCCGAATTCTTCTTCGATTGCTTTAACAAGGTCGTTTAGTTCAAGAACTGTCATTTCTTTGATTGCGTCTAAAATTTGTGCGTTAGTCATTTTAAGTTCCTCCTGGAAAGTTGTATTTAACCGGCTAGTTTTTTCCGGTCATAGTCAAAATGCGAAATTAAGCACCTTGCTCTTCTTTTTGTTCTGCAACTGCTTTTGTAGCAAGTGCAAAGTTTCGTACTGGCGCTTGAAGAACGCTGAGTAGCATAGACAATAGACCATCGCGAGACGGTAGAGTAGCCAATGCTTTCATTTCTTCAGCTGATGCGACGTTTCCTTCGATCACACCTGCTTTAATTTCAAGCTTTTCATTCTTTTTAGCGAAATCATTTAAGATTTTAGCTGGCGCTACTACGTCTTCTGTAGAGAAAGCGATAGCGTTTGGACCTGTAAGGTTTTCGTTCAAACTTTCTAGTCCTGCAACTACTGTCGCACGACGCACCATAGAGTTTTTATAAACTTTGAACTCGATGCCCGCTTCACGTAGTTGTTTACGCAATTCTGTTACTTGTGAAACCGTTAGACCACGGTAATCGACAACCACTACAGATGCTGCTGATTGCAACTTCTCAGCGACTTCCGATACGACCGCTTGTTTAGCTTCTAAAATTTTGCTCATGTTGACACCTCCTGGTAATTAGGGTCACTTATACCGATATAAAAAGCCCTCAATGTCTAAGACATGAGGGCAGAAAAGTCGTCATCTTTAAAAAAGAGCGTCTTGTCCTCGGCAGGAGCATTAAGTGGCAAGCCACACCTGCTGTCTTCGGTACAAATGGTTATCATCATAACAAGCGTAATCTTAACAGATCACTTTATGCTTGTCAATTATTTTTTAACAGCAACGCTTGACGGATCTACTTTAACAGCAGGACCCATAGTTGTCGTAACGTTTACCGATTTCATGAATGTTCCTTTTGATGAAGCTGGTTTAGCTTTTTGAATCGTTTCAAAGATAGTCAAGAAGTTTTCTTCCAACTTCTCGTTAGTGAAAGATGCTTTCCCGATCGGAGCGTGGATAATTCCAGCTTTGTCCGCGCGGTATTCAACTTTACCTGCTTTGATTTCTTCAATAGCCTTTGTTACGTCGAATGTTACAGTACCTGTTTTCGGGTTCGGCATAAGACCTTTTGGTCCAAGAACGCGACCGATCTTACCAACTTCGCCCATCATGTCAGGTGTAGCAACGATTACGTCGAAATCGAACCAACCTTGTTGAATTTTAGCAATTAGTTCTGCGTCGCCTACGTAGTCCGCGCCTGCAGCTTCTGCTTCTTTAACTTTTTCGCCTTTAGCGAATACTAATACACGCTGAGTTTTACCAGTACCGTTTGGAAGAACTACCGCTCCACGGATTTGCTGATCATTTTTACGAGTATCAATACCAAGACGGAAAGCTACTTCAACTGTTGCATCAAAATTAGTAGTAGTTGTCTTTTTAGCAAGTTCAATTGCTTCTTTCGCAGTGTACGTAGCAGTACGATCTACAAGCTTCGCTGCATCTACGAATTTTTTACCTCTTTTAGCCATCAGAATTTTCCTCCTCATTTGTGGTTTTAACGGATTAAACCTCCCACTTAATGAAGGCCGCGAATCACATTCGACCGCAGCCTTCACCTTGAAACAATTGCTGTATTATGAAAAACCAAAATCAGTCTTCGATTTTGAATCCCATACTGCGAGCAGTACCTTCGACCATTGCCATCGCCGCTTCAACTGACGCCGCGTTTAAGTCTGGCATCTTTTGTTCTGCGATTTCTCTAACTTTATCACGCTTAACTGTAGCAACTTTGTTTTTATTAGGCTCACCTGAACCCTTTTGAACGTTTGCTGCAACCTTCAGCAATACTGCTGCTGGCGGAGTTTTTGTGATAAATGTAAATGAACGGTCCTCGAATACTGAGATTTCAACTGGAATAATAAGACCAGCTTGATCTGCTGTACGAGCGTTAAATTCTTTACAGAATCCCATAATGTTAACACCTGCTTGACCTAATGCCGGCCCTACTGGTGGTGCTGGATTTGCTTTACCAGCTGGAATTTGCAATTTCACTACTTTAGTAACTTTTTTAGCCACGAGACACACCTCCTTAAGTCCGTGATGTGGTAATTGGGTTGCCCCTCCCACTCAAATATGTGCCTGCCGACGATGTCGGTAGAATTGGTTAATCCGTACAGACTAAGTCTGACCTTTGAAATGATACCACCATTACACAGATTTGGCAAGCGGAAAATTCCCATTACCCATCAATCCATTTTTTCTACTTGGTCGAATGAAAGCTCCATCTTCGTTTCGCGTCCAAACATATCAACACTTACAACGACTTTGCCTTTATCCATTTCTATCTCTTCCACTTTACCTTCAAAGTGAGCAAACGGCCCTTCAAGCACCGTTACACTTTCACCCACTCCGAAATCGATATCTACGCGTTGTTCTTTCATACCCATTTGTTTCAGGATGAACTCTACTTCTTCCGGCAACAACGGGGTAGGCTTCGCTCCGCCACCTGATGAACCGATAAATCCAGTAACACCCGGCGTATTACGAACAACATACCAAGAGTCATCTGTCATGATCAATTCAACCAAAACATAACCTGGGAACGTTTTACGCATAACCGTTTTCTTTTTACCATCTTTAATATCTGTCTCTTCTTCTTCCGGAATGACTACACGGAATATCTTATCTGACATGCCCATTGTCTCGACACGTTTTTCAAGATTTGCCTTTACTTTGTTCTCATACCCCGAGTACGTATGCACAACATACCAATTTTTATCCATTTCCATGACATTGAGGACTGCGCGTCCGTCCCTCCCTTAAATTAAAGCTGAAAAAACCCGTTTATTCATCAAAACGGGATATTCTCACGCTATTCATACTTTCTTTATTAAAGACCTGTATACCATTTCATTACTCCAGAGATACCTAGATCCACTACGAAGAAATAGACAGCCATGAATATGACCGTCGAAATAACGACTACAGTATACTTCGTTAATTCTTTACGTTTCGGCCAGCTGACTTTCCGCATTTCCGAAACGACTTTTTTCAAAAAATCGGTAATCTTGCCCATTCTTCTCCAACCCTTCCGAATGACATAGCGTTCTGAACACGAACTCTATGTAACTGGTCAAATGGTTTGCTTATGCAATGTATGCGCATTGCAATGACTGCAAAACTTTTTTATACTCATTCTTCCCTCACGGCTGTTGTTGCCGGCAGGTAAAGAATAGTTTCGCGAACCACATATCTCACAGCTTAAAGTTATTTTTTTTGACATTTCAATTCACCTAATTCAAGACAATAGTCTTGCTAAAGAGTACCATTTAACCAGCGACATGTCAATTTACTTTCGATATGTTTAGCGTACCAGATCCATTGCCATCGAGTGTTCCAGTTTGCGTTTTATCCGTTGCAAAGCATTATCTATCGATTTCACTTGACGATTCAGCACTTCAGAAATTTCGCGATAGGATTGACCTTCTAAGTACAATGTTAATACTTCTTTTTCCAATCCACTCAACACTTTATTCATCTCTTCTTCCATGAATGTAAAGTTTTCTTTATGGATTATCAAGTCTTCCGGGTCATCTAATGTAGAGCCCGATATAATATCCAGCAACGTTCGCTCTTGATCTTCATCGTACATCGGCTTGTCCAACGAAATAGACGTATTAAGCGGAATATGTTTTTGGCGCGTAGCAGTTTTGATAGCTGTAATAATTTGTCGCGTAATACACAGCTCCGCGAAGACTTTAAATGAGCTCAATCTATCAGGACGGAAATCACGTATCGCTTTATAGAGGCCGATCATTCCTTCTTGCATAATATCTTCACGATCTCCACCAATAATGAAATATGTTCTTGCTTTCATTCGAACAATCGGCTGAAATTTAGTAATTAAATGATCTAATACATCCGAATTCCCTAGATGGATCAATTCCACCATCTCTTCATCAGTTAGTTTAGAAAATTCGTTTTTACTCTTAACATTTTCCATGTCCCGCACCAACCTCTCCACCCCAGAGTACTAATTGGTTTTATATGTCAGTATAGACGCGGTAATTTTCCACGTCAACTACTCATTTTCCACCACGTCTCATTTTTTCGAATTCCGCTGCCACTTCATCCGTCAGAGGAATTTTTGATAGAGGGCGTTGTTCTAATGACTTTTTTAACCTTTGCGCAATTACACGATCCACTTCTTTCATAGCAATTTCCAACTCTCGTGCAGAGATACGAAGCGCACCTTGGGCAAACACTACCCATTGTTCTACAAGATCGGAAGTAGCTACATGAATTTGCGTCAAGCGATTGGATAATTCGGATACCAATTTTTCAATCCGTTCATCCGCTGTTTCGTTCTCTCTTGTAAAGACGACTTCCACGCGGTATTGTTTTTTTCGTTTTTCGATACCCGGTACTAAGTGGGCATCAAATATCACGATAACACGCCATCCCCTGTTCGCCTGGAATTCCGCCATCCGCTCGATGAGTCGATCACGCGCTTGCGCAAAATCTTCTTGTTTCAGTTGTTGCAGTTCAGGCCACGCACCGATGATGTTGTATCCATCAACGAGCAGCACATCTTTCTTCATGATGTAGCCTGAGCGGATTGACGCTTTCGTAGAACTTCATACATCAACAACGCTGCCGCTACCGAAGCATTTAAAGATGTAACTTTTCCAACCATCGGCAAACTATAAAGGAAATCGCATCTCTCACGTAAAATGCGTGACATTCCTTTTCCTTCACTACCAATAATGACAGCTAAAGGTAACGTAGCATCCATATGGCGATAATCCGTGGAGTTGGATGCATCTGTTCCCGCAATCCAAACCCCTTGTTTCTTAAGCTCGTCCACAGTTTGAGACAAATTGTTCACGCGCACAACCGGTATATGTTCAATCGCACCTGTTGACGCTTTCGCCACTACACCTGTCAAACCAACAGCACGTCTCTTCGGAATGATAATGCCATGAACCCCTGAAGCATCAGCTGTTCGTAAGATAGATCCCAAGTTATGCGGATCTTCTAGCTCATCAAGAATGATGAAGAAGGGATCTTCTTGTCTCTCTTTAGCAATTGCAAATAAGTCCTCCAGCTCCGCATAATCATAAGCAGCAACCGAAGCGAGAATCCCTTGGTGACTCAGATCTGTCATACCATCTAGTTTCTGCTTCGGCGCTGTCTGCACAACTACTCCCGCTTCTTTAGCTAGCTTCATAATTTCACCGATACTTTTTTTATTAACGCCTTCTGCCACCCAAATTTTATTCAGTTGTCTGCCTGAACGCAACGCCTCCACAACAGGGTTTCTTCCACCAATCAACTCAACTTCTAACTCTGTCATACTTTCTCCTCCTCAGGATGCTCCACCAGTCGAATCGCCGTCTCGATTAGTTCAGCGAGACGCTCTTGCCGATCCAATAAATGTACATACCCGAGAACCGCTTCGAATGCAGAGCTATAATTATACGTTGTCACATCAGTGTTCTTAGGGACGGATCCCGCTTTCGCATTGCGGCCACGGCGCATTACCGCCAATTCTTCTTCCGTGAGAATTTGTTGATCTCTCATTGTTAGGATAATTCGCGCCTGCGCTTTTGCAGAAACAAAGCGCGTAGCTTCCTTATGCAAAATTTGTGGTTTTACTCGCCCACAGCGTAGTAAATGCTCTCTGACCGCCGTTTCATATACAGCATCTCCCATGTAAGCAAGAGCAAGTGCATTGAGCTGTTTGACGTCTATTTCACGTAAATTCTCCACACCATTACCCTCTTTTCCAGCGAGTGCCTTGCGCTGTATCTTCTAAAATGATTCCTCGCGCTTTTAGTTCATCACGAATTTCATCCGAACGCGCAAAATCACGGTTCTTTCGAGCGTCAAGACGCTCTTGGATCAACGCATCAATTTCGTTATCGACTAATTCATCCGCACTATCAAATGGTACTCCGAGTACACCCATTAATTGATCCAAGGCATCGATGAATTGCTGGAGCACGTGACGATCTGTATTTTTCTCAAGCAAGTAAACGTTCGCCTGTTTGGATAGTTCAAAAATGGCTGCAATTGCATTTGCCGTATTGAAGTCATCGTCCATCGATTTCTCAAATGCATTAATTTGTTCTTTAATCTTATTTAACCATGACTCGGAATTTTCCGCCAGGTCTGCCGAAATCGTTAGACGATGCTGCAAGTTGCTGTATGCTGTCTGGATACGTTCCAACCCATTTGCCGCACTCTCCACAAGTTCTTGCGCAAAGTTAACCGGATGGCGATAGTGCACGGATAACATAAAGAATCTAAGTACCTTCGGATCGATTTGCTTACGAATATCATGTACTAAAATGAAATTCCCTAAAGACTTCGACATTTTCTCGTTATCGATATTGATATAACCATTATGCATCCAATAGTTGGCGAAGGTTTTACCCGTAGCCGCCTCAGACTGTGCGATTTCATTTTCATGGTGTGGGAATGTTAAGTCTTGCCCTCCTGCATGAATATCGATTGTGTCACCGAGAAGTTGTTTGGCCATTACCGAACATTCGATATGCCAACCCGGACGACCTTTGCCCCACGGACTATCCCACGAGATTTCACCCTCTTTTGCCGATTTCCAAAGTGCGAAATCAAGAGGATCTGTTTTGATTGAGTTTTCTTCCACCCGTGCACCCACTTTTAATTCATCAATAGATTGGTGTGAAAGTTTTCCGTACCCTTCAAATTGACGTGTACGGAAATAGACATCTCCTTGAGATTCGTAGGCAAATCCTTTATCGATAAGCACTTGAATGAAATCCACAATGTCATCAATATGTTCAGTTACGCGAGGATGCGCTGTCGCTACTTCACAACCAAGAGCACTGACATCTTCATGATAAGCGGCGATGAAACGCTCAGTTAATTCTCCGACCTCTTCATTCAACTCATTCGCTGCTTTAATGATTTTGTCGTCTACGTCCGTGAAGTTCGAGACGTAATTTACTTCATATCCGCGATATTCCAAATAGCGACGAATCGTATCAAATGCAATCACAGGACGAGCGTTACCGATATGAATATAGTTATAAACGGTTGGTCCACAGACATACATCTTGACCTTTCCTTCTTCTATTGGAACAAACCTTTCTTTCTTACGTGTCAATGTATTATAAAGTTGAATGCTCATGTAAATCACCCTTTTTTCCATTCTCGGTTTCCAACTGCTCAGTACGCAGCTTCAACTCCTGAATTTGCTTTTCTAATCGTTTAATTTCATCCGCAATAGGATCTTGCGTAGAATGATCCAATTTATTCTTCACACGTACACCATTTGAAATAACGATTTTCCCTGGTATTCCAACCACTGTAGAGTTGGGCGGCACTTCTTTCAAGATGACCGAACCCGCTCCTACCTTACTATTCTCACCAATCGTAATGGAACCAAGTACTTTGGCACCGGACGCAACTAATACATTATCACAGAGCGTCGGATGTCGCTTCCCGCCTTCTTTTCCTGTTCCCCCTAGTGTAACACCTTGATAAAGTGTTACATCGTCGCCAATTTCACATGTTTCCCCTATCACTACGCCCATTCCATGATCAATGAAAAGACGTCTGCCTATCACGGCTCCGGGATGAATCTCGATACCCGTGAAAAACCTGCTAACTTGCGATACGATACGAGCCAAAAACCGAAGATTACGCTTATAAAACACATGCGCGATACGGTGCATCCAAATCGCATGCAACCCCGAATACGTTAAGACTACTTCAATGGTACTGCGGGCTGCCGGATCTTGATCGAAAATACAACGAATATCTTCTTTCATACGTTTGAACAATGAACTTCCCCCTTTTTCTGCTTTCACATGACGGCGATTTCCACTATAGAAAAATTTCTTGAGATAAAAAAAAGCGCCCCCGTCACTCATGATGACAGAGACGCATTAAATGCGTGGTTCCACTCCGCTTGAGAACGTAATTGTTCCCCGCTTAATGTCTTTAACGCAGACTATACGTATGGCCTACTAACAGTTTCGGCTCATCGCTCAAAGGTGCATTTCGATAGTGAACGACTCAGGTCATTTCCAGCCTAGATGACCCTCTCTACAGAGTATCCACTATGTACTTTCCTTCTCGACGCTTTCCATATGACAATTTCATATTAGGTTCATTTTACAGAAATTCATTGAAATGTCAATATTGTTTATTTTGCAAATTTTCCAACGCGTTGAATGATTTTTTCTTTACCAATCAGTGCAATTGCATCCGGTAGTTCAGGACCTGACGTCTGTCCAGTTGCTACAACACGTACTGGCATGAATAAGTTCTTACCTTTATGTCCCGTTTCTTTTTGAACTGCTTTAATTGCCGCTTTAATAGATGGTGCATCAAAAGTTTCTAATTCTTCTAGCTGCTTCTTAAGTGACGTCATCACTTCAGGTACTTGTTCACTAGCCAAAATTTCCGATGCTGTTTCATCATATTCCAATGTGTCGTGGAAGAACTGGGCAGATAACTCAACAATTTCAGCGCCAAAGCTCAATTGACCGTGGTATAGCGCGATCAAATCGTGTACCCATGTTTGTTCTTCAGCAGACATATTTTCCGAAACCAGTTCAGCTGCTTGTAGATGAGGCAATGTTAATTCAATGACTTCTTCTAATGACAACTTTTTTATATATTGGTTATTCATCCACGTCAGTTTATCCGTGTCGAACATGGAAGGTGATTTCGACAAGCGAGACTCATCGAATTGTTTCACGAGTTCGTCATGAGAGAAAATCTCCTCTTCTCCGACAGGCGACCAACCAAGTAAAGCGAAGAAATTAAACATCGCTTCTGGCAAATACCCTAAATCCTTATATTGTGTAATGAATTGAATGATTGATTCATCACGTTTTGAAAGCTTTTTACGTTCTTCGTTGACGATTAGCGTCATATGACCAAATCGTGGGTGGTCCCAACCGAATACGTCAAACACCATTAGTTGCTTCGGTGTATTCGTCAAGTGCTCTTCTCCACGGAAAACATGCGAGATTTTCATCAAATGATCATCGACTACTACAGCAAAGTTATACGTTGGAATACCATTTGTCTTAACCATAACCCAGTCACCAATGTCTTTTGATTCGAATGTGACTTCACCGCGCACAAGGTCATCGATTGTATACGTAACGTCTTCAGGAACACGCATGCGGATATTGTAAGATTTTCCTGCTTCTTCATTTTGCGCAACTTGTTCCGCTGTCAAATGGCGGCAAGTTCCATCATACATAGGCGCTGCGATTCCCGCTTCTTTCTGCGCGTCACGCTTTGCTTCAAGCTCTTCAGGAGTACAGAAACATTTATAGGCATTTCCATTTTCAAGCATTTCATCTGCATACTTCTTATATAAATCCAGACGTTCCATTTGACGATACGGCCCGTATTCTCCGCCAATATCAATTGATTCGTCATGATGGATACCGAGCCACGTTAAGTTTTCAAGTTGTGATAGTTCTCCACTTTCAATATTTCGTGCAGTATCCGTATCTTCAATACGAACAATGAATTTCCCGTCATAGTGACGAGCGAATAAATAGTTGAATAACGCGGTCCGCGCTCCACCAATATGTAGTTGGCCTGTTGGACTCGGTGCATAACGCACACGTACTTCTTGTGTCATAATATTTACCTCTCCGTTTCGAATTGATTACGTTCTTATATAATTTCCTATCTATTTTAACACTCTAGAAGATGTTTTGAAAGTTACTGGTTTTTCATCAGTAAAATCGTTGCCATCGCTGCGATTCCTTCTTCACGCCCAGGGAAGCCTAGACGTTCCGTAGTCGTAGCTTTCACATTCACTTGCGACAGATCTGCTTCAAGCAATTCTGCCACGCGCTCACGAATGTCTCCAATATAAGGTGCCATTTTCGGACGTTGCGCAATAATCGTACAATCAATATTACCTAAACGATAGCCTTCGTCTTTTACCATCGCCCATACTTTCTCCAATAAAATAGCAGAATCGGCGTCTTTGAACGCATCATCCGTATCTGGGAAATGTGTGCCAATATCCACTTTACCAATCGCACCAAGTGCAGCGTCTGTTACTGTGTGTAATAGCACATCCGCATCAGAGTGACCGATTAATCCTTTTGTGTGCGGAATGGTTATGCCTCCGATAATGAGTGGTCTACCTTCTTCAAATGCATGTACATCAAAACCCTGTCCAATTCGAAACATGTGATTATTCCTCCTACTTTCTTCTTGCCAGTAAGATTTCGCCTATCGCAAGATCTTCCTGGGTTGTCATCTTTACATTGTCATATGAGCCTTCCACTACTTGAACTTCGTGACCAATACGCTCCACTAACATGGATTCATCCGTGCCGAGGAAACCTTCTTGAATAGCAGAGTCAGACGCTGCTTTCAGCAATTTATATTGAAATGCCTGTGGCGTTTGTACAAGCCATAACTTTTCACGATCTAATGTTTCTTTCACAGTACCATCTTCCGCGTACTTAATTGTATCTTTCGCCTTAACCGCCGCTATAGCTGCTCCTTTTTCATTCGCAGTACGCACCAGTTCTGTAATGACTGTTGAATTCAAGAAGGGTCTAGCCGCGTCATGGACGAGAACAATACCTTCCCCTTTATAAGCAGAGATACAAGCCGCAACACTGTTTTGACGCTCACCACCGCCCTTTACAAAAGTAATAGGTTTCGCGTGTTGATGCTGTTCAAGAATCCCTTCAATCACGGCTTGCTCTTCAGGCTTTACAGCCATAATGACTTCTTCACAATTGGGGTCTTCTTGAAAGACACTTACTGTATGATACAAAATTGAATGCTCCCCAATTTTCAGGAAGAGTTTATTTTGTCCAGCACCCATTCGTTTGCCGCTTCCCGCAGCAGGAATCATCACTGTATATTTCACATTTGTCACTCTGCTTTCTATGCTGGTTATCGACCTTTGGGTTTCGCAAAAATCATTCGTCCTGCAGATGTTTGCAATACACTTGTTACTACAACGTCAATGGCATCTCCGATATGAGACCGACCATCTTCTATTACGATCATTGTGCCATCATCTAAGTATGCAACACCTTGATTATGCTCTTTGCCATCCTTGATCACGACGACGTGCATTTCTTCACCCGGAATAACTACCGGTTTTACTGCGTTTGCGAGATCGTTTATATTTAAAACTGCGACGCCATGTAAATCTGATACTTTATTTAAGTTAAAATCATTCGTTACAACTAAACCATTCATTTTCTTCGCCAATTTAACTAACTTCAAATCCACTTCAGCTACATTCGGAATATCTTCGTCCGTAATGAGTACTTGAGGACCGTCATCATTTTGTAAACGCTTTAGAATATCTAAGCCACGTCTACCTTTTGTTCGCTTCAACGTGTCAGATGAATCGGCAATATGCTGTAGTTCTGTCAGTACAAACTGAGGTACCACTAAAATCCCTTGTAAAAATCCTGTCCCCACTATATCCGCAATACGTCCATCGATAATGACACTAGTATCCAATAATTTATATACATCTTTTTGTGGTGGAGTAACGACTGGTTCTGCGGATTCTTTCTTTTTCGCTGTTGTTAAGCGTAAATTAGAAAATGCATTAATGAACTCTTCCCACTTTTTAAAACCTACCTGGAAACCTAAATAGCCGAGAAGAATAGACAATAAAACAGGCACAACAGAAGATACTACCGGAAAACCAATCGCACTTAGTCCGAAACTGAATAAAAATGCAACGATTAATCCCACGACTAACCCAATTGTACCGAATAACAAATCCATAATCGGTGCTTTCAGGAGTCTTTCTTCAATCCATTTAATGAAATTGACAATCGGCTCGGTTAAAAATAGGCTTAATAAAAATAGAATGATAGCTCCTATGATTGCCTCCACATAAGGATTTTCTATGATGGGGCGTGATGTAAACTCAAACATAGCGAATAAGTACGGTAAAAATAAAACACCGAGAGTTCCTCCGATTAATAAGAATGAAACTTGGACTACTCTTTTCAACATATTCTTCCACCTCCTTTTCCTTCCTAATAGTATACAACGAATTATGCTTAGCCGCTTAGGTTAAGTGAGGAATTTCTGAAAATTCCTCACTTCTCCTACTAGGACTATCTAGATAGCGGGAAAGTTTCTTACCTTCCTTCTCATCCAGTCATGTAAATAGATGTTATCTGAATGCCATTCCCAACGCTTCCGTTATCGTTTCAACACCTACTACTTCAATTCCAGCCGGAACATCCCAGCCACCCAGATTAGATGATGGAATGATAATGCGATCAAAACCGAGCTTCGCCGCTTCCGTGACACGTTGTTCTATTCTAGATACCCTTCTAACCTCTCCTGTTAACCCTACTTCACCAACAAAACAATCCCGCGCCCCTACAGCCGTGTCGCGATAACTAGAAACAATACTCAGCAAGACCGCTAAATCAATGGCCGGCTCATCCAGCTTAACGCCGCCCGCAACCTTAATATACGCATCTTGTGTCTGTAATAGCATCCCTGCACGTTTTTCCAATACCGCCATCAATAGCTGGACGCGGTTTTGATCCAATCCCGTTGCCATGCGCTTCGGATAATTGAAACTGGATGCCGTCATCAATGCCTGAATTTCAACAAGTATAGGACGTGTACCTTCCATAGAAGCAACAATGGTCGAGCCCGCTCCACCTTGTGATCTCTCACGCAAGAACATTTCTGATGGATTTAAGACTTCCTTTAATCCAGCTTGCAACATTTCAAAAATAGCAATTTCATTGGTAGAACCAAAGCGGTTTTTCACACTTCGTAAAATACGGTATGTGTGGTGACGTTCACCTTCAAAATACAGCACTGTATCCACCATATGCTCAAGCAATCGTGGTCCTGCAATTTGTCCTTCTTTTGTTACGTGACCTACGAGGAATATAGCAATATTTTGCGTTTTAGCTATACGCATAAGTTCCGCGGTACATTCACGCACTTGCGAGACACTTCCAGGTGCTGATGATACTTCAGGATGATGAACAGTCTGAATGGAGTCCACCACCACAAATCGCGGTTTCACTTCATCCACAGTTTCATTAATCATGGCGAGATCGGTTTCGGCATAAATATATAACTCATCCGACTTCACACCTAATCGTTCTGCACGTAACTTTGTTTGCTTGATCGATTCCTCACCTGATATATACAGTACGCGCTGTTGTTGATTTGCAAGTAGCGATGATACTTGAAGCAACAATGTAGATTTTCCGATACCTGGATCTCCACCGATTAATATGAGCGAGCCTGGAACAATTCCTCCTCCAAGTACGCGGTTTAATTCTTCTAATTCCGTTTTGACACGCGGCTCCTCAGCCATTTCCACCTGACTGATCGGCAAAGCTTTCTGTTTCACTCTTTCGCCATGTTGAAATGCGGCACGCGGTCCTTTTTGTACAATCTCTACTTCTTCATCCATTGTGTTCCATTCTCCACAACCAGGACAACGGCCCATCCACTTAGCAGACTCATATCCACAAGAACGGCACATGAACTTTGATTTACGCTTAGCCATACACTCTCTCCTTATTTAAAAATACGAAAAGGACAGCCCGCTGCGCTTTTTAAAAACTAAGCGAGCGAGCTATCCGGTTGATCATATTATTATTTTTCTGCTGCTACTACTGTTTGTTTCTCCGTGCGTACGATAAATTTATCATCCTCTACGTCAACGATTACTTTTTCACCCATCAGAACTTTACCTTCAAGTAACTCTTCAGATAAACGATCTTCTACATGCTTTTGTAATGCACGACGTAATGGACGAGCTCCGTATTCAGGATCATATCCCTCTTCCGTGATCTTATCTTTAGCAGATTCAGTTAACACCAATTCGATGTCCTGTTCAGCCAAGCGCTTAGAAAGTTCATCACTCATCAAGCTGACAATTTCACGCAAGTGTTCTTTCTCCAATGAATGGAAGACAATCATGTCATCCACACGGTTCAAGAACTCCGGTCGGAATGTTTTCTTCAATTCCGCAAGCATTTTTTCCTTCATGTCATCGTAATCGGATTCGCCGTCTTGAATATTAAAGCCAACATAGCGGTTTTTCTTCAATTCCGTCGCTCCAACGTTCGAAGTCATGATAATTACTGTGTTACGGAAATCAACTGTACGCCCTTTAGAATCCGTTAAGCGTCCGTCTTCTAATACCTGCAATAAGATATTGAAAACGTCTGGATGCGCTTTTTCAATTTCATCAAGTAGTACAACTGAGTACGGCTTACGGCGAACTTTCTCCGTTAACTGGCCGCCTTCTTCATACCCTACATAGCCTGGAGGTGATCCGACTAGACGAGATGTAGAATGTTTCTCCATATATTCGGACATATCGATACGAATCATCGCATCTTCATCGCCGAACATCACTTCCGCTAACGCACGGCCCAGTTCAGTTTTACCTACACCAGTCGGGCCGAGGAAAATGAATGAACCAATAGGACGTTTCGGATCTTTCAATCCTGCACGTGCACGACGGATGGCTTTCGAAATAGATAACACTGCTTCTTTTTGGCCAATGACGCGTTGATGCAAAATTTCTTCCATGTTCAGCAATTTAGCTGACTCTGTCTCCGCAATCTTGTCAACAGGAATTCCTGTCCACATCGCCACAACAGATGCGATATCATTTACTGTCACTTCGGACTCAGTTTGCCCTTGTTTCTCTTTCCAAGCTGCTTTAGTTGTTTCTAATTCTTCCTTCATCTTCTGCTCTTTATCACGATAAGAAGCTGCCTTTTCAAATTCTTGGCTTTGCACGGCTGCATTCTTCTCGGAACGGATTGCTTCAAGCTTCACCTCGAGCTCTTTCAAGTTAGGAGGCGTTGTATACGAACGTAAACGCACTTTCGATCCAGCTTCGTCAATTAAGTCAATCGCTTTATCCGGTAAGAAACGGTCCGAGATATAACGATCAGACATCTTCGCTGCTGCTTCCACTGCTTCATCCGTAATCTTCACACGGTGATGCGCTTCGTAACGGTCACGCAAGCCTTTAATGATTTGAATTGTTTCGTCTACAGACGGCTCATCAACTTGAATCGGTTGGAAACGTCGTTCAAGTGCTGCGTCTTTTTCAATATATTTACGGTATTCGTCAAGTGTTGTAGCACCAATACATTGTAGTTCACCGCGTGCAAGTGATGGCTTCAAGATATTGGATGCATCGATAGCACCTTCTGCCCCACCCGCACCAATCAACGTGTGCAATTCATCGATGAATAAAATAATGTTACCCGCTTGACGGATTTCTTCCATTACCTTCTTCATTCTATCTTCGAACTCACCGCGATATTTTGTGCCTGCGACGACTGTACCCATATCTAGTGTCATAACACGTTTGTCACGCAATATTTCAGGCACTTCGTTACTTACAACTTGCTGTGCCAAACCTTCTGCGATCGCCGTTTTACCTACACCCGGTTCACCAATCAACACTGGATTGTTTTTCGTACGACGTGCCAACACTTCAATCACACGTGTAATTTCTTTACTTCGTCCAATTACCGGATCCAGCGTACCTTCACGTGCGATTTCAGTTAAATCACGCGCCAAGCCATCTAATGTTGGCGTGGCTGCTGTTGCAGAATTCGCTGGGTTGCCAACAGAACTTTCATCATTACCAAGCAATTGAAGTACTTGTTGGCGAGCTTTGTTCAAGCTAACACCGGCGTTATTCAGAACGCGTGCCGCCACACCTTCTCCTTCTCGAATCAAAGCCAATAAAATATGCTCAGTGCCGATATAAGAATGTCCTAATTTACGAGACTCATCAACAGATAATTCGATAACGCGTTTTGCGCGAGGAGTATAATGAACGATCGGACCCACATCTTTAGAGCCTACACCTACTAGAATTTCTACTTCTCGTTCAATAGTATCTGCATTCACGCTAATCGCTTCAAGAGCTTTTGCCGCGATGCCGCCACCTTCACGAATCAACCCAAGTAAAATATGCTCAGTACCAATAGATTCATGTTTTAAACGAATAGCCTCTTCTTGAGCCAGTTGTAAAACTTTTTGTGCGCGTTGTGTAAATCGATTAAACATCATATTCATTCCCCTCTTCCTTCATCAGTGGACTATATTCTATGTTATGCAAAATAACGCATCAATGCTTTGTTTCCTATAACTATATATATTCATGTCAGTTCGCGATACAACCTAATTCGCATATTGACTTTGACTATCTTTGATTAATTATAAATGCTATGAGGCTTTCTTGCAAAAACTTTGCTCATAACTGATCACTGTCCTATTCTTGTGCAGAAGATCTCTCTATACCAAGCCGATCCCGGAATAATTGTGCACGAAGTATATCTCGTTCATCAGATGTTAATTCCGCTTCCGCATATTGTTGGAGAAATCCTGGTTGCATGAAAACCATCAATTCATTCAAGACGGTCATATCAATATTTTCAATGATACCTAAATCAATACCCAAACGGACATCAGACAAACATTTTGCCGCTTCTGCTGACGGCAAGATCCGCGAATGAGTCAATGTACCAAGTGCCCTAAATAATCTATTCTCCAAGTGAACTTCCGACTTAGCCAATAATAATTCACGAGATTTCTTTTCATGCGCAATCAGGCGCTTAGAGATACTTTCCAGATCTTTCAAGATTTCCTCTTCTGATTTGCCAAGTGTGATTTGATTGGAAACTTGATAAATATTACCGAGTGCTTCACTGCCCTCTCCATAACTTCCACGTACAACCATCCCAAGCCTGGATATCGCAGGAATAATTCGCTCGATTTGCTTAGTGATGGTTAATGCAGGTAAATGCATCATGACAGACGCGCGCATTCCCGTACCTGTGTTGGATGGACAACTTGTTAAATAGCCGAATGTTTCATCGAAAGCATAGTTCAAATTCACTTCTAGCTCGCTATCTACTCGATCAGCATGTTCGTACGCCTGATCTATTTGAAAGCCTGGATAAATACATTGAATGCGAATATGATCTTCTTCATTCACCATAATACTAATTTTTTCGTCTTCCGACAGCAAAACCGATCCATGTTTTTCAGGATTGATCAACTGCGGACTGACTAAATGTTTCTCAACTAAAATTTGTCTTTCCAGTGGTGATAAATCTTCCATTGTCGTGCCTGTAAAGTGGTGATCTTGCATCGTCTCGACCGCTTGATTCAACGCTTCGCTTACGCGGTTTGCATCTTCCTGCGAAGCACTTATTGGAAATAGATGATCACGCAAATTACGAGCCAGCCTGATCCTTGTGGATAAGACGATATCAGCATGCTCACCTTCCGCTACCATCCAGCCTGTGAGTTCCTGTTTGATGAATTTTTCAAATGACATGTTGATCATCACCCCCATCGGACAGTTGCTCTTTCACTTGGTTCGCCTCATCACGTAAAGTGGCCGCTTCTTCAAAACGTTCATTTTCTACGGCTTCCCGCATTTTTGTACGGATATCTTCAAGCTTTTTCTTTAAAGCAAATCGTTCATTAAGTGAAACAGGGATTTTTCCACGGTGCTGAGTATGTCCATTATGCAATTTCGCAAACACTCGTGGTAGCTGCCCCCTAAATGTTTCGTAACATTCTGCACAGCCAAACTTTCCGATATCAAGGAAACGATGGAAGGTCAAATCGCAATTCGGACATTTTGGACCATCCGGCAATCTCTCATCGGCTTTTTGTTCTGAAAATAATTCTGATCCGCCCAACCAGTGTGCTAGAAATTGTTGAATGGATAACGGCTCCTGATCCGGACTAAAAGAAAATGTTTGTGAGTAAAACGCACATTTATCACATAAATGACGCTCTGTTACACCATTAGATGTTTCTTGTTTAAACACTACAGTAGCTGGTCGTTCCTTACAGTTTTCACAAAGCATGGAGATTCACCTCATTCTATCTCTTCATAAATTAATGTAACTAACATAGCGCGAAGAATACGCGAACGTAATGCATCCCGCTCAGGTAACATATAACGCAAAGTAGCACGGCCCACTGCGGCAAGCATCAGCTTAGCCTCACGTTCTGTAATGACTTCTTCTTCAATTAAACGGATAATGACATCTTCCGCCATTGTAGAGGATGCTTCACTTTCTAAAATCCCCAACGCTTGTTCAAGTAAGTCCTTTCGGGAGTTCGTACGCACCCTGTAAATCCGTATGTAGCCTCCGCCCCCCCGCTTAGACTCTACGGCGTAGCCTCTTTCGACGGTAAACCGGGTTTTGATCACGTAGTTGATCTGTGATGGTACGCATTGGAATTTCTCAGCAATCTCGTTTCTTTTGATTTCAATAGAAGCACTATCTTCCTCTTCTATAATCGACTTCAAATATCCTTCTATAATGTCAGAAATATTACGCATCTCGTCACCTCGTTTCGCTCGTTCATCTAGTTGACTTTGACTATCTTTGACTTGATTGTATCGCAGAAATTAGGCGGGATGCAATTCATTTGTTTATATGTATACCTTATTACGTTGAAAGGAAACCTGTTGCTAGGTTGTCACATTAGGCTATTGATTATTCAATGAATCACCAGACAAAAAAACTAGGTGAGTTGGTAAGCACCGTTGATCGACGCTCTAGATGGATACTTTCCACTTACGATTACCTACTATACTCTTCTTACATAGAATACTGTCTGAATAATAAAAGACCGAAGAACAGATCCTTCTAGCGGATTGTCTTCAGTCATAGTGTATACAAACTCTTTCTTCTTTTCTCTTTATATAGTGATAGGTTCTTTGCGTAACGGTTCGAGGTCGACTTCGAAGCCCATATCTTCAAGCATTTTTTGATCTTGATCATTTTCTTGACCAGCTGTTGTGAGATAATCGCCGATGAAGATAGAGTTTGCGGCGTAGAGGCCTAGTGGTTGAAGACTTCTAAGATTAACTTCACGTCCACCGGAGATGCGAATTTCTTTGCTAGGGTTGATATAGCGGAATAGACACAGGACTTTCAAACAGTAGCGTGGGTCCAGTTCTGATGTTCCTTCTAACGGTGTTCCATCCACCGCGTGCAGGAAGTTTACAGGTATGGAATCTGCGTCCAATTCGCGTAAGCTACGCGCCATAGAGATGATGTCTTGCTTTGTTTCACGCATGCCGACAATGACGCCTGAACATGGAGATATGCCTGCTTCTTTAGCCAATCCTACAGTGTTAACACGATCATCGTATGTATGCGATGTCGTTATACTTTCGTGATGCTCTGCGGATGTGTTTAAGTTGTGGTTGTAGCGATCTACTCCCGCCTCTTTCAAACGAGTTGCTTGTCCAGGTTTCAAAATACCTAAGCAAGCACATACCGTCATTCCTTTGTGTTTTTCTTTAATCTGTTTAACAGAGTCAATAACTATGTCCAGTTCACTTTCACGCGGTCCCCGTCCGCTCGCTACGATGCAATAGGTACCAGCTTTATTAGCAGCAGCACGTTCTGCACCTTCTAGTATTTCTTCCGATTTCATCATCGCATACTTTTCGACAGGCGCTTTTGAAATGATGGATTGTGCGCAATAACCACAGTTCTCCGGACATAATCCTGATTTCGTATTGATAATCATATTCAACTTTACTTTATTTCCGAAGTAATGCGATCGAATCGAGTATGTTGCGTGCAATAGTAATAGTAAATCCTCGTCTGGGCTATTCAATATTGCGAGTGCTTCCTCGTCAGTTACTCCATGCCCTTCCAGCACTTGAGTAGCTAGTTTTTGGTAATTCATTATAGTGTACGCCTCACTTTCAAGTGTTTTGACATTCTAAACGCGAATATGCCTGACAGTACAGCTAGAATTAGATCTTTTGGCAGCGGAGGCATCATCCATAACCATGCAATTTTGTAGGTAAACACGTCGGGTGCAGCAGCCCACATCTTGTACGCAACATACATCCAGCTCGTACCTAGTATGTAGTTGATTGCCGTAGCAACTAGTGCCGCGGTTATAAAAGCAGGCAGAGTCTTATTTCGCTCGACAATTTTTCCAGCTACATAAGCGATTAGAATAAAGGTGAGAATAAAGCCAAACGTCGGACTTAAGATTTGACCGAAACCGCCTGAAAATTTAGCGAAGACGGGCGCACCTGCTAGTCCTATTAACATATAGACCGTCATAGACAACGCACCTAGACGGCTACCAAGTAATAGTCCTGATAAGATCGCGAAAAACGTTTGCAATGTAATGGGTACCCCACCAACTACTAAAAATGGCACGAAGGATGTAATATTTGCTCCAATCATCATTAATGATGCAAACATCCCGCTGTATACAATAGTTAATGCACTGAACCTACTTACCGGTCGTCTCTCTGTCGCTATTGCCATCATGTCACCTCTTTTTATATTAGTTACCATAAAAATAATAACGGTTAACTCATAATACGTCAACACTATTTATTTTTAAGTTAACCTTAAAAAGTGAATAAAAAAAAGACTGCAGCACAAATGCTGACAGCCTACTTCTTTTCATCAATCTGTTCTTCTTTTTCTTTACGGAATAAAACGCTTGAGATTAAACCACTGAATATAGCAGCCGCAATTGTAATGTACACACGCATATCATAAGCAACTTCTTCATAACTGTTACCTATCATGATCCAAGCAAGTGTACCTACAAGAACAGCGATTGGAAATGAGTATTTAAAGAATCGCATAATTCCTCACCTTTTCGAGTTGTTTCTTTGATTTTAGCATATATACCACAATTTCTCTATGCACTAACCCTGCACTATGAACTTCACCAAACGTTCACTTGACGATATCTAACAAAGCCGCTATGATGTGGTTAGAATAATCTAAATAGTTGAATAAGAAACATATCTTATCAAGAGAAGCCGAGGGACTGGCCCGACGACGCTTCAGCAACCAGCCATTTTGGCAAGGTGCTACTTCCAGCAGTCTGTCAAATTGGCACTCTGAAAAGATGAGAGGGAACTAGTCATTGAGATTACAAAGCCTTCTAATACACTTGAAGGCTTTTTTTGATTAGAAAAAGCAAAGGGGAGATGGAGTTATGTCATTGCTAGAGAAACTACAAACGAACGTCTTAACGGCTGATGGTGCAATGGGGACGATTTTATATTCTTACGGAATTGATTATTGCTATGAAGAACTAAACATAGAGAAGCCTGAAATTATAGAGCAAATTCACCAAGACTACATCTCGGCCGGTGCAGATATCATACAAACGAATACTTACAGCGCTAATGCGAATAAATTAGCTCGCTACGGCTTAGAAAGTCATGTGACGGAATTCAATAAGGCCGCCATTCAAATCGCAAAACGCGCAGCCGCACCTGGGGGACAATTTGTTCTAGGAACAATTGGTGGCGTGCGCGGAATACGTAAAAGTGATGCTACATTGGATGAAATAGAAAAAGTCGTACTAGAACAAGCCAATGCATTATTGGCAGGTGATCCAGATGGTCTTCTACTAGAGACATATTACGACTTCGAGGAGTTATCATCTGTAGTTACCACGTTAAAGAAAATCACAGATGTTCCATTGATCGCACAAGTGTCTATGCATGATCCTGGCGTATTACAGAACGGACTATCATTAAATGATGCACTTCATCAACTTGAATCGCTTGGAGCAGATATCGTAGGCGTTAACTGTCGCTTGGGCCCTTACCACACGATTCAAGCATTTGATAACGTAACATTACCTGAAAAAGCATTTTTATCGGCATATCCAAACGCCAGTCTATTAGATGTAGAAGACGGACGTATAGTCTATGAGTCAGAAGCAGAATACTTCGGACGCGCTGCTGTATTACTTCGCGATCAAGGCGTTCGGTTGATCGGTGGATGTTGCGGAACAACACCTAAGCATATTAAAGCAGCCAAAACACAGTTAGCGCGACTAGCACCTATCACAAAAAAAGTCGTGCAACCGACAAAACCTATCGTGATTCATGAAGCGGGACCTACAAAACATCAACCTCTTCACGAAAAAGCCAAAACAGAGCGAACGGTAATTGTAGAGCTAGATACACCTCGCCACTTGGAAACAGAAGAGTATATTAAGGGCGCAAATGTGTTATATGACGCAGGCGTTGACGCTATAACAATGGCAGATAATTCACTTGCCTCCCCTCGTATCAGCAACATGGCGATGGGCTCGATCGTTAAGATGCAACATAATATCCGCCCGCTTGTACATTTAACGTGCCGTGATCATAATCTTATCGGCCTACAATCACATTTGATGGGGCTCGATGCATTAGGCATTCACGATATCCTAGCCGTAACAGGCGATCCGACAAAAGTTGGCGACTTCCCTGGCGCTACAAGCGTCTACGATGTTTCCAGCATGGAGTTATTACAATTGATTAAGAAATTGAATGAAGGCATTTCATTCTCCGGTAAGCCATTACGCAAGAAGGCCAACTTCTCTATTTCAGCAGCTTTCAATCCGAACGTACGTGTAATCGATCGAGCTGTACAACGACTTGAGAAGAAAATTGAAGCGGGCGCAGACTATTTCATCACGCAGCCAGTTTACACGAAAGAAAAGATTATCGATGTATATGAAGCTACAAAACACTTGGATACACCTATCTTCATCGGTATCATGCCATTGACAAATATACGAAATGCAGAGTTCCTACATCACGAAGTGCCGGGCATCAAGCTTTCAGAAGATGTATTGGAAAGGATGCGTGAATGTGGAGAAGACCGTGAAAGATCAACTCAAACAGGACTGGAAATCGCAAAAGAATTGATTGATACTGCAGCTCAGTATTTTAATGGGCTGTATCTCATCACACCATTCCTTCGTTACGATATGACATTAGAGTTGTATGAGTATATTAAGGAAATAGACCAGCAGAAGGAGAGGGAATTAACACATGCAGAGACATCCTATTGAAGAACAACTAGACAAACGAATCCTTATTATTGATGGTGCGATGGGGACGATGCTGCAAGCGGAAGATTTCTCAACGGAAGACTTTGGTGGAGAAGAATACGATGGATGTAACGAATACATGAGCGTTTTACGCCCAGACATTTTAGAGAAAATTCACGATGAGTACTTAGAAGCTGGTGCCGATATTATTTGTACGAATACATTTGGTGGTACCCCCCTTGTATTGAATGAATTTTCACTTGGTCATCGTGCGGATGAAATTAATGCAAAGTCTGTGGAAATTGCAAAAAAGAGTGCAGCAAAGTTCTCCACACCAGACTGGCCACGTTTTGTCGCAGGCGCAATCGGGCCTACGACAAAGACGCTTTCCGTTACTGGCGGCATTACATTTGATGAACTATCTCATGACTTCTACATTCAAGCAAAGGCACTTGTCGAAGCAGGTAGTGACTTGATTCTAATGGAAACGAGTCAGGATATGCTGAACGTTAAAGCCGGAACGATCGGTATTAAAAAAGCGTTCGAAGAGCTTGGACGCGAAATCCCTATTATGATTTCAGGCACAATCGAACCTATGGGTACAACACTTGCAGGACAAAGTATTGAAGCATTCTATATTTCCATTGAACACGTTCAACCTCTTTCGGTTGGGTTGAACTGCGCAACAGGACCTGAATTTATGACAGACCATCTACGCTCATTATCAGAATTAGCGACAGGCTATGTTACATGCTATCCAAACGCTGGATTGCCCGACGCAGAAGGACATTACCATGAATCACCCGAGTCCCTATCAAAAAAGCTCGTAGGCTTTGCCGAGAAAGGCTGGTTGAATATGGTTGGCGGGTGCTGCGGTACGACGCCCGACCATATTCGCGCAATTAGGGAAGCAGTGAAAGATCTAAAGCCCCGTCAAATGGCGGAGCCTCATGGTCATGCAGTTTCAGGTATTGAACCCTTACTCTATGACGATACTATGCGTCCTCTATTAATTGGTGAACGCACAAACGTTATTGGTTCGCGTAAATTCAAGCAGCTTATAGTAGAAGAGAAATTTGAAGAAGCTTCTGAAATCGCACGTGCACAAGTAAAACGCGGAGCGCACGTATTGGATATTTGTCTTGCGAATCCCGACCGCGATGAATTGCATGATATGACTCGATTCATGCAAGAAGTAGTGAAGAAAGTTAAAGTCCCTCTAGTCATTGACTCGACAGATGAAAATGTTATTGCAGAAGCGCTGAAATTCTCACAAGGTAAAGCGATCATCAACTCCATTAACCTGGAAGATGGTGAAGAACGCTTTGACGCGGTACTTCCTTTAGTTAAAAAGTATGGAGCGGCTGTTGTGGTCGGAACGATTGATGAAATCGGAATGGCTGTAACGAGAGAGCGCAAACTTGAAGTTGCGTTACGTTCATATGATTTACTCGTCAATAAATGGCAAATCCCGCCTGAAGATATCATTTTTGATCCACTCGTCTTCCCTGTCGGCACAGGCGATGAGCAATACATCGGCTCTGCGGTAGAAACGATCGAAGGTATTCGGTTAATCAAAGAAAAACTTCCACGCACCCTAACGACTCTAGGTGTCAGTAACGTCTCGTTCGGACTACCTTCTGTTGGTCGTGAAGTATTAAATGCCGTGTACTTGTATCACTGTACACAAGCAGGTCTCGATTATGCGATTATAAATACAGAAAAACTTGAACGTTATGCTACTATTCCAGAGGCTGAAGTAAAGCTGGCAGACGATTTACTGTTTTCCACAACGGATGACACACTGGCAGCATTCGCAGACTTTTATCGCGGTAAGAAAAAAGAGAAAACAGAAGATGATCTACCAAAAACTGTAGCTGAACGACTTGCATACTATATAGTCGAAGGTACAAAAGAAGGGTTAATTCCCGACTTGGATGCCGCTTTAAAAACATATGACGAACCTCTTGATATCATCAATGGTCCACTCATGACAGGGATGGCTGAAGTCGGCCGTCTATTCAATGATAATCAGCTAATCGTAGCAGAAGTTCTACAAAGCGCCGGAGTCATGAAAGCTTCCGTTTCCTATCTTGAGCAGTTCATGGAGAAAAAAGAAGACGATTCGGGTAAAGGTAAAATTATCCTAGCTACAGTTAAGGGCGATGTGCATGATATCGGGAAAAACTTAGTAGAAATCATATTAAGCAATAATGGATTTAAAGTAATCGATATCGGAATCAAAGTAACCCCCGCCGCTTTGATTGAAGTAATCCGTAAAGAAAAGCCAGATATTGTAGGACTGTCCGGATTACTCGTTAAGTCTGCACAACAAATGGTCTTGACTGCCCAAGACTTCAAGGCAGCGGGTATTGATACGCCTATAATGGTTGGCGGAGCAGCGTTGACAAGACGCTTCACCGAAACTAAAATTGCATCTGAATATGATGGTCCAGTAATTTTCGCTAAGGATGCGATGCAAGGGCTTGATTTGGCAAACCGTCTACAAAGTGAAGGCAAAGAAGAACTACTTGAAGAATTAGTGCAAAGTATCGAAAAACGCGAAGCCAATGACGCGATTAAAGCAAGTCGCGGAGCTGTGGCAGTTGCGGTCAAGCCGCGTCCAGTAAAAACAGTACGCACCGATGTTCCAGTATTCGTACCCACAGATTTACGTAGACGTGTCGTAAAAGATTATTCTGTCGCCCACTTACATCCTTATGTAAATATGCGCACACTGATCGGTCACCACTTAGGCTTGCGTGGAAATGTCGATAAAATGCTTGAACGAAAAGATGAACGTGCAGTACAACTTCATGATATGGTCACCGAGTTCTTGAAGTCCGATAAAATGAAAGCTTCCGGCGTTTATCAATTCTTCCCTGCCCAAGCAGATGGCGATGACGTAATCATTTACGATCCGGAAGACTCGAAAACTGAAATCGAACGCTTCACGTTCCCACGTCAAGACAAGGAACCGTTCCTTTGCTTAGCTGACTACTTGAAAACAGTAGATAGTGGCGAGATGGACTACGTCGCTTTCATGCAAGTAACTGCCGGCAAAGGCGTTCGTGATTATGCGAACGAATTGAAAGCTGAAGGAAAGTTCCTAGAAAGCCATGCATTCCAGTCAACTGCTTTGGAACTCGCAGAAGGCTTTGCTGAACGGATTCACCAAGAAATTCGTGACCAATGGGGATTCCCTGATCCAACAGACTTCACCATGCTCGAACGTTTCGCAGCCAAATACCAAGGCCAACGATTCTCATTCGGCTACCCAGCATGTCCGAACCTAGAAGACCAAGCCAAACTCTTCCGCCTCATCAGACCCGAAGAGCACGGAGTTATTCTGACCGAAGAATTCATGATGGAACCAGAAGCATCCGTATCCGCAATGGTCTTCGCACACCCCGACGCGCGATACTTTAATGCATAACATTTAATGCTGAAAGCGCCGCATAGACTCGACAGGCGTTGGAGGAACTACCACAAAGGCGCCCTTTGCCTTTTTGGTAGTTCTGAAACGTCCCGAGAGTCTGGCGCTTGAAGCTGGATAACATTTAATGCTGAAAGCGCCGTATAGACTCGACAG
>NZ_PDZB01000040.1 GCF_002743335.1 Sporosarcina sp. P32b | reverse complement strand
AGCGGATACGGACCACGATAGAGCGGACATCCACCCTCATAGAGCGAAAACGCAGCAACAATGAGCACTTACACGAATTATTGAGCGGCACAGGCGATTGACCTCTAGGAGCAGAGTGTAATGAGCGGGTAAGCGGCAGGATTGATCGCTTACCCCGTAAGTTTGAGCGGATACGGACCACGATAGAGCGGACATCCACCCTCATAGAGCGAAAACGCAGCAACAATGAGTACCTACACGATTTATTGAGCGGCGCAAGCGATTGACCTCTAGGAGCAGAGTGTAATGAGCGGGTAAGCGGCAGGATTGATCGCTTAACCCGTAAGTATGAGCGCTTCCAGACCCGGATAGAGCGGACAACTCTCTCAATAGAGCGAAAACGCAGCAACAATGAGCACCTACACGATTTATTGAGCGGCACAAGCAAATCCCCCCGCTTCATTCAAACAATCAAAAAAACCAAAAAACACCTGCACCGCCACAAATGGCAGTGCAGGTGTTTGATTATGTGATTAATCCATATCGACAGAGTTATAGCGAACCATGACAGTGCCTGTCTTGGACTCTCCCGTGATGTGCAACGGCTCTTTCATTGAGTCTTCAACGTTCTTGCTAAAGCGGATCGTACGGTGTAAGAACTGTTCTTGTTCTTCCACACGTGATACATCTTTCAATTGCAAGTCAAGCTTACCCATGTTGGAAGTAATCTCTCCCTTAACACCTATAGTAGATGGGAAGTAAATTTCAACCGTACCGCTGATTGACTTCGCTTCTAATTTTTTTGCATCAGCAGAAGAAGTTGTCAACGTCACGTTTCCATTTAAGGATTTTGCGTCTACATCATTCACCGCGCCATCTACATAGACACGACCATTTAATGTTTCGGCTTCTAGCTTTTCGCCAGTAACTTTCAACAAACGGACCATACCGTTTGCAGTCTCTAGCTCCGCTTCATCAAATTTAATATCGGCACATTCAATTTTACCATTTGCCGTTCTAATACGCAGATCTTTAAAGTCCACGCCTTCAACAGAACATCCGCCGTTCAATAGACGGACAGAAAGTTTACTATACGGCGTTGTAGTCGGTACGTACAGATGTAGGTTGACTTGCAGCATCTTCAAGTCGCTTCCGATGCGCAACTTATTGCCGTCTTTTACGAACAATAACTTTTCTAGGAACTGGCTGAGTGCACCTGCTTCAGAATCATGATTGAAATGCTTTACAGAGAACTTCGCCGTGATTTCCTCAGTATCTGAAGGATGAATTTCCACAGTACCGTGATCGATATGGATGATGATTTCTTCAATATCTTCTACGGACTTACTTTCTGTATGTGTAAAGGAAACAGATTTGCTGAATGGTGCTTCGAAATCGAATTCTTTCACACGGTGTACTGCCGTATCCATAAATTGCATGAAGCGGTCACCTGCTGAGACGAATTCTTTGCGGATATCTTCGAAGAAAGCATCAGCTGAAGAGCTCTCTTCCGCTGTTCCTTGCTCAGATTCTTTACCCATGGCTTCCAGTAATTTCAATGCTTCATCAGCTGTGATTTTACCTTCTTCAAGCATCGTTAGTATTCGTATGCGTTCATTTTGCATTTCCAGATTCCTCCTTGTTTTGAACAATCTTTTCAGTAGCTATCTATTTATACGGTTCTGCGGAACAAAAGTTTCATTTTCTATTTCTTTACTACTTTTTTTATTTGTTCTTTCATCCGATTTCGATCTCTTTCTAGGATGGTCTTCAAATATTTACCCGTATAGGATTCTTTGACTTCTGCTATCGCTTCGGGTGTACCCGTCGCAACAATTTCTCCGCCTTTGTCTCCGCCTTCCGGACCGATATCGATAATATAATCGACAGTCTTAATGACATCCAAATTATGCTCAATAACGAGAACTGTGTTCCCTCCATCAACTAGACGTTGAAGAACTTCAAGTAACTTAGCTATATCATGTACGTGCAAACCTGTTGTCGGCTCGTCCAAAATATAAAACGATTTACCCATGGACCGTTTATGCAATTCAGAAGCCAATTTCACACGTTGGGCTTCTCCACCTGACAGTGTCGTTGCTGGTTGACCTAATTGTACATAGCCTAAGCCTACATCGACGATCGTCTGCAATTTACGATGGATTTTCGGGATGTTTTCGAAAAATACGACCGCATATTCTACTGTCATTTCCAGTACGTCTGCAATATTCTTTCCTTTATACTTCACCTCAAGTGTTTCACGGTTATAACGTTTACCGTGACATACTTCGCACGGTACATATACATCCGGAAGGAAATGCATTTCGATTTTGATGATTCCATCTCCACGGCATGCTTCACACCGTCCTCCCTTGACGTTAAAACTAAAGCGACCTTTTTTATAGCCGCGAACTTTCGCTTCATTCGTCATCGCAAAAACATCGCGTATATCATCAAAGACGCCTGTATACGTAGCGGGGTTGGAACGCGGTGTACGGCCGATTGGTGATTGATCGATATCGATAATCTTCTCCAAATGTTCCACACCACTAATACTATCGAATTTTCCAGGTCTTTGTTTGGATCGATTCAATTTCTGGGCCAATGTTTTATGCAAAATATCATTGACCAACGTACTTTTACCTGAACCGGAAACTCCTGTAACTGCGATAAATTGACCGAGTGGGAATTCTGCATCAATATGCTTCAAGTTATTCTCTGAAGCGCCTTTAACGATAATGCTGCGCTCATCACGTGACCTGCGTTCAATCGGTAGTGGAATGAATTTCTTCCCGCTCAAATATTGACCGGTCAGCGACTTTTTGTTTTTCATCACTTTCGCAGGAGTACCTGCAGCTACCACTTCTCCACCTGCCACGCCAGCACCAGGACCGATATCAATTAAATAGTCTGCGGCCATCATCGTGTCCTCGTCATGTTCTACAACAATTAACGTATTTCCGATATCTCGCATGCTTTGAAGCGTGCCAATTAATCGATCATTATCTCGCTGATGAAGTCCAATTGAAGGTTCATCGAGAATATACAGAACACCTGTCAAACGAGATCCGATTTGTGTAGCCAGTCGTATACGCTGTGCCTCTCCACCTGATAATGTTCCTGCTGAACGAGATAAATTTAAATAATCGAGACCGACGTTCACTAAGAAACCTAAACGTTCTTGGATTTCCTTCAAGACCATGTCTGCAATTTGTGTGTCCTTCTCAGATAGAATTAATTGGTCAAAGAATTTCGTCGTTTCAACAATCGAACGTTCCGTGATCTTCCCGATATGCTCTCCGTTCACTAAAACCGAAAGCGATTCGGGTTTTAGGCGGTAGCCTGTACAAGTGGGACATGACTTCTCCGTCATATATTTACCCATCTGCTCACGTATATAGTCTGATGATGTCTCATGATAACGACGTTCGACGTTGCGCAAAACACCTTCGAAATAAATATCGCTATCGCGTGTGTTTCCGAATTCATTTGTATAACGGAAACGAATCTTCTCTTTTTTGGATCCTAGCATCAGTTTTTCAATATCTGAGTCAGCTAGTTCTCTAACCGGTACATCCATTGGAATTTTATAATGCTTGGCAATCGTCTTCAGAAGTTCTGGATAATATTGCGAACTCGTTGGCTCCCAAGGGGCAATAGCGTGTTCTTTTAAGGTTAGGTCACTATTTGGAATGACTAAATCTGGATCCACTTCGAGTTTCATGCCAAGTCCATCACATTCAGGACATGCACCGAACGGACTGTTAAATGAAAACATACGCGGTTCTAGTTCGCCAATAGAAAACCCACAAATAGGACATGCGTGATGTTCACTGAAAAACAGTTCTTCTTCACCAATTACATCGACAAGAACATTACCGTCTGCTAATCGTAACGCAGATTCCAATGAGTCACTTAGACGTGTTTCTACGCCTTCTTTCATGACGATTCGGTCAATGACGATTTCAATTGTATGCTTTTTATTTTTATCCAAATCGATGTTATCGTCTAAATCAATTGTCTCACCATTTACTCGTACCCGTACATAGCCTTGTCTTTTAATATCTTCAAATAATTTGGCATGTGTCCCTTTACGTTCTGAAATAATAGGTGCCAAAATTTGAATTCGAGTACGCTCTGGTAACTGGATTACACGATCCACCATCTGCTGAATCGTCTGCGTAGAGATTTCAATGCCATGAAACGGACAATGCGGTTTCCCGACTCTTGCATAAAGTAAACGCAAGTAGTCGTAGATTTCCGTCACCGTTCCTACAGTAGACCGTGGATTTTTACTCGTTGTCTTCTGGTCAATAGAAATAGCCGGCGACAATCCTTCTATAGAATCCACATCTGGTTTATCCATTTGTCCAAGGAACTGACGCGCATATGCAGATAATGATTCCACATAGCGGCGCTGCCCTTCCGCGTAGATCGTATCAAAAGCTAGTGAAGATTTTCCTGAGCCCGATAAACCCGTAAGCACCACTAGCTTGTCGCGTGGAATCTTCACCGTAATGTCTTTTAGGTTATTCGCTCTCGCTCCCTGTATTACAAGTTCTTTATTTTTCATGCGGACTCTACCTTTCTGCTTTCAGTTCTAATACGGTATCTCGTAACTCTGCAGCTCTTTCGAAGTCTAAAGCTTTTGCTGCGTCTTTCATTTCTTTTTCCAATTTGGTTAGCAATATGCTTTTCTCGTCTTTGGAAAGCTTCTTGCCATTCGTCACCTTTTGCAAATACGATTCCGTTTCTTCAGCCACTTGAGTGGCACGGATCAATTCGCGTATCGGCTTAACGATGGTCGTTGGTGTTACACCATGTTTTTCATTATATGCTTTTTGAATTTCACGACGACGTTCCGTTTCATCAATAGCTTTCTTCATGGAATCTGTCATTTTATCCGCGTACATAATAACGCGTCCTTCTGAGTTACGTGCCGCACGTCCAATTGTCTGGATTAACGCACGTTCCGAACGCAAGAATCCTTCTTTATCCGCATCCAAAATCGTGACCAATGAAACTTCGGGAATATCGATTCCTTCACGCAGTAAGTTGATTCCGATTAATACATCGTACGTCCCGACACGCAACTCACGGATAATTTCTGTCCGTTCTAGAGTCTTCACGTCAGAATGGAGGTACTGAACTTTAATTCCGATATCTTTTAAATAATCCGTCAAGTCTTCTGACATTTTTTTCGTTAGAGTTGTTATTAATACACGTTCATTTCGCTCGATTCGAAGATGTATTTCATCCAATAAATCGTCAATTTGTCCTTCAATAGGACGCACTTCAATGATTGGATCAAGTAATCCTGTAGGACGTATAATCTGTTCTACCATTTCGTCTGTATGCTCAATCTCATAAGGACCTGGCGTGGCTGAAATATACATTGCCTGCCGAACATGCTTTTCAAATTCTTCAAACATCAATGGACGGTTGTCCAATGCCGATGGTAAGCGGAAACCATGTTCCACCAATACTTTTTTACGTGCCTGGTCCCCGTTGTACATTCCACGAATCTGTGGCAAGGAGACGTGACTTTCATCTACTACAATCAAAAAGTCGTCAGGGAAATAATCCAGCAACGTATATGGAGTTGCCCCGGCTTCACGCAACGTCAAATGTCTAGAATAGTTCTCGATTCCAGAACAAAAGCCCATCTCCCGCATCATTTCTAGATCATAACGCGTCCGTTGTTCTAGCCGCTGCGCTTCTAATAATTTATCATTATCACGTAAGTATTTAAGCTGTTCTTCTAACTCGATTTCAATATTTTCAATCGCTTTAAGTAACTTCTCTTCGCGGGTAACGAAGTGGGATCCTGGGAAAATAGCCACGTGATCACGATCGCCGATGACTTCTCCTGTTAAGGCATCCACTTCTCGAATCCGTTCGATTTCATCTCCAAAAAACTCAAGACGTATACAACGCTCGTCACGAGCTACCGGAAAGACTTCGACTACATCGCCTCTGACACGGAATGTACCACGCGTGAAATTGATATCATTGCGCTCATACTGAATGTCCACTAGCGTGCGCAATAGTTGATTACGCGGTATTTCCATTCCTTTGCGTAATGAAAAAACCATGTCATTATATTCTTCTGGCGAACCTAGACCGTAAATACATGACACGGATGCTACAATCAAGACGTCGTTCCGTTCGAATAATGCACTCGTTGCGGAGTGGCGAAGTTTATCGATTTCATCATTGATCGATGAATCCTTTTCAATGAATGTATCCGTCTGTGGAACATATGCTTCTGGTTGATAAAAATCGTAGAAGCTGACGAAGTATTCTACCGCATTATCTGGAAAAAACTCTTTGAACTCGCTATATAATTGGCCAGCCAACGTTTTATTGTGGGCAATGACCAGTGTAGGTTTATTAATTTCTGTCAGCACATTGGAAACCGTGAATGTTTTACCTGTCCCCGTTGCACCCAGTAACGTTTGATGCTTCTTGCCTTCTTTAATACCGTTAACAAGGCTGTCGATCGCTTTTGGCTGATCTCCTTGTGGCGTATATGGTGCCTGCAATTGAAATGTTTCGTTCAAATGGTTCCACTCCTCTTCTTAAACACCTGTCCTTCTATTTTACCACAACCAGTGTTTTTTCTAAAGAAATAACGAACGTACGTTTTAAGCTAACTCTCTATGTACTTTATTGTACCCTTGTACTTTGTGAAAGAAACTCACAGCGAGGTTATTCTATGCAATAAAAAAACACTGCCAGGATTTTGCCCTAGCAGTGCCTATGAATACATTATTTTGTTTTTAGTTCATAACCATGTTCTTGTGAAATGTCGATTAATTGTTGTGTATACAGGTCGAATGCTTCTTTGTCATTTTGATCCAGCGCATCGTCAATCAACAGCATGATTCGCGATTGTGTTTGTTCCCAGTGAATGTGTTGTAGAAACAGATCCCAATAGATTTCGTTCAGCAACTTTTCCGCTTGGAGAGAAGTGCCATTGTTACCTACCGCTTTCAAAAATTCAGCATATGAGTTGTTATTGTTCATCTCTCTCACCCCTGATACCTTTTAGTAATTATATATGCAATAGAATACAAATTGCAACCACTAATCTAACTATTCGAACTTTTGAATTACTTTAATATAATTAGAGGAATTTTTACTAGGTACATATATTCAGACAATTCTGTGATATGAATTACATTACTAGCAGTAGTTCTACTTCACTCTGGACGAACATCATATTTCTTTTACCTGCTCTTTAGTTAATCGGATCGTTGCCTCACCGACAATGAGTGCGATCGCCGCAATCAAGAGAGGTGTTATACTTAGTCCATACAAAGGTAATGCCGCCAGTAATAGAATAATTGCTTGTAGCCAAATCAGTTTTCTTACTAACAAACGAACCGCTTTGATTTGCGATTTTTCCTGTTCTTCAGGGAATAGCAGATCCATCGTGAACTCGACGCCACCTTCAAGCGCCAATATCAACTGAACAGCTGTCGCAAACGCTAGAGCTCCTACAAAAATGAACGATACAATTGGTAAGGGTATTAAGAACGCACCCAACGCAGACAGTGCCGTTAATCTAACCCACAACCAAAATGTATCATCTGTACGAATAAATGTACGTACGATTAAGTAGTTTTGTACATCCTTGCGCTTGAATGTAGACCGTTTCATAGCAATCTTCAACCAACTCCGCTTACTCACTGAACCAACCAAATGCGGTACTTCCGTGAAGTAATTCGCAAATCGATAGAAACGCATCATACGATTTTGTTCCAGTTCAATAAACTGCTCATACGGAAATGGAAAATGCTCCGCTTTCTTATCCCAAAACTTCGCATAGAGCATAGCAATCAGAATTCCGATAAAGATTGCAACCGTACTCCACGTAAGAGCAAAGTGAATCGTTAGAAATGTTAAAACGAGTCGTAACACACGATCCGGCCAAACGAAGTTATGCTTCGCAATACGAACACTGTATTCAGTCCCTACAAATAGCCCTTTAAACACGATGATTAGTAACATAATGAGAAGATAATCCGTTCCTGTTCCCACTTCTGTTGCTTTTAATAACGGCAAAGCAACGACCATAGCAATTAGTGGTAAGGGAAGTTGTGAAAATGTCGACCAAGTGATCGAACGTTTCATATAGCTCGGCAATTGATTTTCTAATGGCAGGAAAAAAACGATATCTGCCGGCTTTAGTAACGTAGTCGGTGCCGCTTTCATTAATAAGAGTGCAATGACGATAGATACGATGAAAACTGAAGGGAATGTAACGGGCACTTCTTTTAGCCATTCACTATACGCATAGCCCCCCGCTCCAATGGCAAACATGAAGACGATAGCCAAATGTCCAGTGAATACATAGCGCATATATTTCTGTAGTTCATTAACGTAATGGAAGAACCGTTGTCCCCATATCTCATGCATGTTGTTCATGGTCAGTTTCCTCAGTCATTGCGATATATAAGTCATCCAGTGTGGCATCCGGTCGCCCGAACGTCTTACGCAAGTCGTCCATTGTACCGTTCGCACGCACCCGGCCTTCGTGCAACAAGATAATGCGATCACAATACTTCTCAGCCGTCGCCAATACGTGGGTGGACATCAAAATAGAAGCCCCTGCATTTTTTCGTTCAATAATTTGGTCTAGCAATGCGCGAATCGCTAGAGGATCCAATCCGACGAATGGCTCATCGATAATATATAATTTAGGTTCGACTAGGAAAGCACACATGATCATGACTTTCTGTCGCATACCTTTAGAAAAGTGAGCTGGAAACCACTTTAAGCGTTTTTCCATACGGAACTCTTTCAGCAATTGTTCGGTACGTATTTCAAATTGCTGCTTGTCCAAACCGTATGCCATCGCAGTCAGTTCCAAATGTTCTTGTAATGTAAGTTCTTCGTATAACACGGGCGTCTCTGGAATATAACTGAATGATTGGCGGTAATGTTCCTTATCACTAAACGTCGCACCGTCAATTTTGATAATTCCTTCAAGCGGATTCATGACACCGATAATATGTTTGATTGTCGTACTCTTCCCAGCGCCATTTAGACCGATTAACCCGACCAACTCCCCCTCTTCTATCTGAAATGAAAGGTCATGTAAAACGGGCTTGCGCGTATAACCACCTGTAACGTGTTCTAGTTCTAGGATTGCCATTATATTTCCCCCTATCTTCTTTTATTATTTTAGCAAAGAAATTGTAAAATTGCTTTATCCGCCTTCGTTAACTATCTGAAAATATGCTACAATACATCCAAACATGAAAGGATGTGTAGAAATGACCTCATGTATTTTCTGCAAGATTGTAGAAGGAACGATTCCAGGAGAAAAAGTATACGAAGATGATCACGTAATTGCTTTTATGGACATTATGCCTGTTACGAAAGGGCACGTACTCCTAATCCCAAAAACACATCGTGAAAATGTGTATGAATTAACTGAAGAAGAAGCTGCGAATTTATTTAAAGTAGCACCCAAAATCGCTAATGCATTAAAAGAAGAATTTCAACCGGCCGGAATGAACCTATTACAAAACAACGGATCTTTCGCTGGCCAGTCCGTCTATCATTTCCATATGCATTTAATTCCACGCTATGATAAAACAGATGGTCTGAAAGTCGAATTTGATACAAAAGTAGAGCAGTTCCCGATGGATGTAGTATCTGAATTAGCTACGAATATTTCAAGGCGTCTGCAACGATAACACGTGGCGGATACAGAGCAGAAGAGTGCGGCATTTTTCATTATTCCTCAAATTGAATTCCGCTCTTCTGTCCATTTCTCCATACGATGGAGATAAAAAGCTTTTGTTGGTATAATATTTCATTCATTTTCTTGCTCAACTACGTACGAACATGCTTTAATAAAATAATAACTATACAAAAGGAGTGTTCTCTACATGAAAGCGTCCACATTCTTTATTGGCCTGGCAGCAGGTGCTGTCACTTCTGCGGTAACCGTTCTATATTCTACACCAAAAGCTGGCAGTGAACTGCGTGACAGCGTCAAAAATGCATCACTCGAATTGAAGGATAAGTTGAAAGATGTCAAAGGGCAAGTCGCAGATCTAAAAGATTCTGTTACCGATTTATCGAAAGAAGCAAAAGAGCTAGTCCCAGAGACTGTCGAAGAAATGAAAGTTTCTGTAGCAGACTGGAAGCGCTCGACTGAACACAATAAGAAACGTTTAGAGAAAGAAATCTCTGCAATTCAAACAGCATTGGATGATCTCGAGAAATCAATTGGTACTCGCTAAGGTATTTCCATTTAGGCATCCGTTCTTCACTTGCTAATCTTTGAGTACGTACCCATAGTAAAAACAGCCGTAATATAGCTGTTTCTATGGGCATATACACTCAAACTGATTTATTTTACTATTCCGTCTTTTTTATTTGTTGTTTTTTTGGTATAATAAATAAAATGACTGAAAGAAAGCAGGTGTCTCGATGGCCGATCAAAATATTTCACGTAAAGATGCCATGATCTTCAATCAGCGCGTAGCCCAAATGTCCAAGGCGTTATGGAAAGCTGTAGAGAAAGATTGGCAACAATGGATTAAACCGTACGAACTCAATATTAATGAACATCATATTTTGTGGATCGCCTACCATTTGGAAGGTGCCACAATTTCAGACATCGCGAAATTTGGTGTAATGCATGTCTCAACCGCCTTTAACTTCTCAAAAAAGTTGGAACAACGTCAGCTTTTGTACTTCTCGAAAAAAGATGATGACCGACGCAATACATACGTGACGGTTTCAGAAGAAGGCAAAGCGTTACTCATCCGGATGAATGAAAATTACCATAATGAAGATTACAGCGTTCTTCAAGGTTCTCTTCCCATTCGTGATATTTACGGTAAATTTCCTGAATTCTTAGAGGTCATGTCCGTATTGCGTAACATCTATGGAGATGATTTTATGGACATATTCGAACGCGGTTTTCAGAACATCGAGAAGACGTATGTTGATTCAAATGATTACCTAACAAAATCTGAAGTAGAGTCATAACCACCTGCTCTTTACATGGTTTAGTTTTTTCCTTTTGATCACATATTCTGCTATGATAGTACAGAAGCAGAAAGAGGAGGTCTAAAATGGTTATAGCGATTACCATTCTATTTTCATTGTTCTACTTATATCAAATAAATAAAATGACATTTGCTCTTTGCCAATCTAGAGAGATTCCAGAAGAAAAGCAGCCAAAGATTTATCGAACTGTAAACATTCTGATCACAATCCTCATTTTATCCTTATATGTAGAAGTGTTCTTTAGTGCTTAACACTATGTATTGCCCACCCCCATTGCTGGGGGCGGGCTTTTTTTTAGCACAAGTATGCTGCACCGACGATAATTAACAAAATGAACAACACAACAATTAAAGCAAAGCCTGATGAACCTGATCCGCCGTGTGAATAACCGCTCATGAAGGCACCCCCTTTCACATTGTATCCTATGCGAAAGTAGAAAAAAGCGGTTGGGCAGTTTTTGATGTATGGAACCTTTTTGTTTTTCATACGTTATATGATATAGTGTTTACTTGAAGAATAGACAGAATCGATACTTAGATTAGGGGAGTTAATTACATGAAAAAGAAGATGTTAGCATTTACACTTGCAGCTTCGGTTGCAGCTTTATCCGCTTGTTCTGGTGGCGGCGATGAAAAGGTTATGACGTCTAAAGCAGGAGATGTAACGAAAGATGAGTTTTATCAAGAAATGAAAACATCTGTCGGTGAACAAGCCCTACAAATGATCATCTTGGAAAAGGTTCTGGATGATAAGTATGACGTAGACGATAAGCAGGTAGATGAAGAATTTGATAAAAACAAAGAACAACTCGGTGAAAACTTCGAAGCATTCTTGGCTCAACAAGGTCAAACACCTGAAAGCTTCAAGAAAATGATTCGTTTGAATAAATTGCAGGAAGCTGCATTGACTGATGGTATTGAAGTTTCTGACGAAGAGTTAGACAAACGTCTTGAAGAATCACAATCAGAAATCAACGCGCGTCACATCTTAGTTGAAGATGAAAAGACAGCAACAGAAGTAAAAGAGAAGTTGGATAAAGGAGAAGACTTTGCGAAAGTAGCAAAAGAATACTCTACTGATCCAGGTTCTAAAGATGAAGGCGGAGATCTTGACTGGTTCGCATACGGTGTAATGGTTCCTGAATTCTGGAACGCTGCATACGACTTAGAGCCAGGCAAAATCAGTGAGCCGGTTCAATCAGATAACGGATTCCACATCATCGAAGTAAAAGAAAAGCGTAAAGCTGATGATAAGAAAATCTCTGATGATAAGAAAGCTGAAATCCGTCAAGAGCTATTGATGGAAAAAGCTGACGAAAATGAGTTACTGGCTAAAGTTTCGAAGTTAGTTAAAGCAGCAGATGTAAAAATCAAAGATGAAGATTTGAAAGCTTCACTTGATTTGTTCAAGATGGAAGAGCAGCCAGCTGAAGGAGATGCTCGGGTTGAAGAAGAAGCACCTGCAGAAGACGCTCCGGCTGATGATGCTGAAGTAGAAGTTGAAGAAGGCAAGTAATATATGAAAAAGGTCTGCCCTGGAAGTTACAACTTCCGTCGGCAGACCTTTTTTTGTGTTTTCAATAGATTATTAGTGCTTTTTGAATTATTGTTCTGTTGTTAGTTAGAATGGATTACGTTTCTGTTTAGTGTGCGTAATAAGCGGCAATGGGTTGCGGTTCTTGCCCGTGCTTTTTCTGTTTACTGTTTAATCAGGTGATTGTGGTTTAGCTGTCTATGTAAGTGGCGAGTCCATTGTCCCCACTACGGCGCTGGTGGATGGCTTTCGCGAGGAGCCATAGACAAGGCCTGTCTTTGTCTCATTGC
>NZ_PDZB01000039.1 GCF_002743335.1 Sporosarcina sp. P32b | reverse complement strand
CTGAAGCATAAAGGGGACAGTGTCGGAGCGGACGATCAAGTCAGTAAGCCGGAAATCGCAGAATTGGTATTGAAGATTGATAAGTATATATTGTAAGAATGAGAGACTTCCGTTTTTTTGCGGGGGTCTTTTTTCTTTGTGTGTATTTCAAGACTGAGAGGGTTGTGTAACTATCCAGACAACTGTCTAAAAATAGCTACACTTGATTATATCTATAGAAACTGAATATGCGAGAGTATAAGGTTATGCTACTGTTTACTGTTGGCATAACTCTTGCAAGTATATAGTTGAATCATAAATCAGTTGTACAGATGGAAAGAGAGGGGATTCAATTGATGTTCAATAAAATATTAATTGCGAATCGTGGAGAAATTGCTGCAAGGGTGATTAGAGCATGCAAAGAAATGGGGATTAAAACTGTTGCCATCTATTCGGAAGCAGATGCACAATCCTTGTACGTTAAAGCTGCCGATGAAGCATTCTTAATTGGACCAGCCCGTGTAAATGAAAGTTATTTGAATATAGACAAGATCATTGAGGTTGCGAAAGTGTCTGGAGCTGAAGCTATTCATCCAGGTTACGGTTTGCTTTCGGAAAATGTACAGTTTGTAAAAAGGTGCGAAGAAACGGGGCTAGTTTTTATCGGACCGAAATCTGAAGCAATAGATAAAATGGGCAGCAAAATTGAATCAAGAAAATTGATGGAAAAAGCCGGTGTACCAATTATTCCTGGTATTAACCATTCATTAGAGAATGCAGAAGAGGCTGTTGCAGTTGCAGAGAAAATTGGTTATCCTATGATGTTAAAAGCTTCTGCTGGTGGTGGAGGAATTGGTATACAGACGGTGAAGAACAGCGAAGAATTGAAGAAGGCGTTTGTTAGTAATCAAAAAAGGGCGACAGATTTTTTTGGGAATGGTGATATTTTTATTGAAAAGTTTGTAGAAAGTCCTAGGCATATTGAAATTCAAATATTAGCTGATAGTAAACAAAATACGGTTTACTTATGGGAAAGAGAGTGTTCTATACAACGGCGTCATCAAAAAGTATTAGAAGAAGCACCATCTTCATTTTTGGATGAAGAAACAAGAGTGAAAATGGGCGAGGTTGCTGTGAAGGCTGCTAAAGCAATCGGATACGTCAATGCTGGAACCATTGAATTCTTAGTAGACGAAGACAAGAACTTCTACTTTCTTGAAATGAATACCAGATTGCAAGTAGAGCACCCAATAACAGAGGAAATCACAGGAATTGATATCGTTAAAGAACAAATCAATATTGCAGCAGGAAAAGACCTGCCATTCAGACAAAGTGACATTAAAAAGTTAGGTCACGCTATTGAAGTACGAATTTATGCAGAAGATCCAAAAACATTTTTCCCGTCTCCTGGTAAGATCACTAAACTGGAATTGCCAAGTGGTGAAAATGTGCGACATGAACTGGCGATAAATGAGAGTTCAGTCATCACGCCATATTACGATCCTATGATTGCGAAGTTAATTGTGAAAGGAAATACAAGAAATGAAGCTATTAAAGAGATGAAGAAGGCTCTTGATCAGTATATTATAGAAGGAATTAAAACGAATATTCCTATGTTAAAAGAAGTTATTGCGCACAAAGCATTTTCAGAAGGTAATACGACGACAAACTTTGTAGAAGAACATCTGCGAGGGAAGTTAGCTCAGTTATGAAGATAAAGAGATATAATACACTATAAAAGACAGGCTGCCTGGGCTCCATATTTTATTGGAGTTAGGCAGTCTGTTTGTTATTCGTTGATCTTAAAACTAGATTTTTCTTTGATTTGGAACTTTTCAATTTTGTAATAGAGAGACGAACGACTGATCCCTAACATTTCAGCCGCTTTGGTTCTATTGCCATCTGTTTTTGTGAGTGCATCAATTAATAGAGACTTCTCGGTGTTATTAATTAGCTCTTTTCGGTTGAAAACATTAGATTGTGAAGGCGATTGGAGAACTTCTTGTTGTGGTAATTCTTTGAGTTGAATTCGTGATTGATCAAGATGTATATTATCCGCATTAATCCAATTACTAGTTGTAAAGTGAAACGCACGCTCCAACACATTCTCTAACTCTCTAACGTTCCCAGGCCACTTGTGTTGGGCTAACTTTTCCAAAGCTTCATTTGTTATGCCGTTAATTTGTTTATATGTTTTTGATTTGAATTTGTTAATGAAAAATTCGGATAGGAGCGAAATATCTTCAGATCTATCACGAAGCGGAGGTATGTGTAATTGTATAACATGGAGTCGGTAATACAAATCAGCCCTGAACGATCCATCTTGAACCATAGCAAGTAGATCTTTATTAGTTGCTGCTAAGATTCTTACATCCGTTTGTATTGTTTTAATCCCGCCTACAGCTTCAAATTCTTTTTCTTGTAATACCCGCAAAATTTTCACCTGCAACGATAATGGCATGTCACCAATTTCATCTAAAAATAACGTCCCACTTTTTGCTAATTCAAATTTACCCAGTTTTCCACCTTTTTTTGCCCCAGTAAAAGCACCATCTGCGTACCCGAAAAATTCGGATTCCAAAAGTTCCTCCGGTATAGCGCCACAATTGACAGTAATAAATGCTCCAGGTCTCTCAGAAGCTTGGTGAATTCCTGCAGCAAATAATTCTTTTCCTGTCCCGCTCTCTCCAGTTAATAAAATGTTCGAGAATGACTGCGCAGCAGTATAGGCATCATTTTTGAGGCTATTAATTTGTTTGTTTTTCGAAATGATCAGTCCGAATGGATTGTTTTCAAGTGAGACCTTTAGCAGTTCTCCACGATAATAAGAGATTTCGGTTTCAAGACGCTCCATTTGTTGTAAAAGGTCTTTCCAGTCTTCTAATTGTTTAAATATAAACTTGAATATAGCCCCGATATTTTTACCCTCTTCAATGATAGGCATTTGAGACAATATGGCTTGCTGACCTTTAATCTGTAAAAGTTCACCCGCAATACTTTCATTGTGAAGAATACTTTTATCGGCCGGTATTTCTGGCAGAAGAGTTTGTATTTGTTGATTGATTACTTCTTTTGTTGATTGATATCCGAGTAATGACAAAATACCATGATTAGCTCTTGTAATTATACCTTCCGAATCTGTTATAAGAACTCCGTCATAAGAGAGTTCTAATGCGCTATCTAACGTTTTTTCAATACTTTTTGTGATTTTCAATTCCTTTGCAATTTTCTCTAGTTCGGTGATTTCCTTCAGCACTACAATTGCTCCGATCACAACGTCCCATTCTATGATTGGAATAAAAGTTGCAATCGTTGTTGCTTTTGAAAAATGGACTTTTTTTACGAAGCTGTTCTTGGTTGTAATAGAATCCTTTAGATTCTTGAATAGAGTATGTGATATATCCAAGATAGAAAGGTTTAGTAATTCATCTTTTTGAATTTCAATAATGGTAACGGCAGCGGTATTTACTGAGGTTATACGCATCTCCAAATTAACTGAAATGATGCCATCTTCCAAGCTATTCACCAGTGAAGATAATTGGTTGGCGGAACTTTTTGTATCAGTAATCAATCCTGAAATTACTTCTGCTGTTGCTAAAATACCGGTGACATGGCCTGCTTCGTTTAGAACGACAGCATGTGCAACGTTTTTTTCGATTAATAATTTCTTACCATAAATAAGATAATCATTTTCGTTCAGCGTGACGACGTTTTTAATAATAACCGGTTCAATTACTGCATCAAATGCTTCGTTTTCCAGTAGCAAGCGATATAGAGAGTATTTTGTAACGATACCTAAGAAGTGTTCATTTTTATAGACACAAGCGATGTCCTGCTTTCTATTTAAAAATAGTTTCATAACGTCTTTTGCGGTGGCTTCATTGGAAACTTTAATAAATTTTGAAGAAGCAAGTTGGCGAACTCTGATAGGTAACATCTCCTTTTGATTGATGAATCTCGGTTTTCCTCGATGTTTCACTAGTAGTCTAACAAGCTAATACGTAAATTTAAGAAACTAATGGATAATTTAAGTTTATATGGCAAAGAAAAGAAAATCAATACAACTGTGTGAATATTTGTACAACTATCAGAAATTCTACACATGTGGCTATTCTAATATAATCCCAGTTTAGAAGAAATACACGGTTTGTCGGTAAATAGTAGTTGGCATGACTCTTGCAAGGTATATAAGTGAATTAAAAATAGGATGATGAGGAGTGGGGCAATTGCGTAAAGATTATCAAAAGTACTTATCAGAGAAAGAACGAATCTTAAAAGGTGGAAGAGAAAAGTATCATAAACAAAATGAAGAACAAGGTAAGTTATTTGTTAGAGAGAGGTTAGAAATGCTTTTTGATCCGAATTCGATTGTCGAGGATGGGTTGTTCGCGAATAATCTGGATCCATCGCTTCCGGCAGATGGCAGTGTAACAGGAATCGGAGAAATAAATGGTCGAACTGTATGTTTCTTAGCTGCAGATTCAACTGTTAAGGCAGGCTCATGGGGGCCGAAGTCCGTCGAGAAAAATATTCGTATCCAAGAAAAGGCTGCGGAATTAAAAGTTCCTATTGTATATCTTATTGATTCGGCGGGGGGGAGGATAACAGAACAGTTAAATGTTTTCCCCGGTAAACGACAAGGCGGCAAGATATTTTACAACCAAGTCCAATTATCGGGTGTGATCCCCCAGGTCACAATTTTATTTGGACCATCACCAGCAGGATCAGCGTACGTTCCAGCATTTTCTGATTTGGTTATTATGGTTGATGGAAATTCAAGTGCGTATCTAGGGTCTCCGAGAATGGTAGAGATGGCAATTGGTGAAAAGACCACAATGGACGAAATGGGCGGCGCTAGAATGCATTGTTCGGTAAGTGGGTTAGGTGATGTCTTAGTAGATAGCGAGGAAGAAGCGATTGATGCTTGTAAACGATACTTAGGGTATATGCCTCAGTCTTGGAAAGATGGTCTTCCTTTAGAAAAAGTAGTAGCCCCGGTTAGTGGAAGAGACGTGAAAGAGATAGTTCCTTTAAATGAGAATACGCCGTTTGATATGTATGAATTGATTGATCAAGTAATTGACGAAGGCAGCTGGTTTGAATACAAAAAGCTATTTGCACCAGAGTTGATTACAGGATTTGCACGATTGAATGGAGAAGTTAAAGGAATTATTGCCAATCAATCCAAAGTCAAAGGTGGAACATTATTCGTTGATTCACCAGACAAGGCTGCACGATTTGTGATGATTTGTAACGCGTATAATATTCCTTTGCTTTATTTGTCAGATGTACCTGGTTATATGATTGGCTCAAAAGTAGAGCAGAGTGGAATTATCCGCCATGGTGCCAAGATGATTTCAGCACTTTCAGAATCAACGGTTCCCATTATTTCATTAGTAGTTCGAAAATGTTACGGCGCGGGTCTTTATGCAATGGCAGGACCGGCATTTGGTTCTGATGTAGTGTTAGCGTTGCCGAGTGCACAAATAGCGATAATGGGTCCACAAGCCGCAGTGAATGCAGTCTATTATAACAAGATTCAAGAGCTTCCCGAAGATGAGCGCGCGGCTTTCATAGATGAAAAAAGAAAAGAATACTTGAAGGATGTGAATCTTTTCAAAGTAGCTTCAGAATTAATTATTGATGACATAGTCGGATTTGATGACATTCGGACTGAAGTGATTCGCAGATTCAAGTTTTATAAGACAAAGTCTGTTATGAAGTACGAAAAACGTAATGCGATACATCCAGTGTGATGAGTAAATAGTTAGGGGGATGAAAATGAGTTATGAAACTGTGTTATATGAAACATCCGAGAATATAGCGAAGATTACTATGAACCTTCCTGATAAGAGAAATCCTTTAGACGAACAGTTAACAAGCGATTTAAAACACGCGATCCAAAAGGCAGATAGTGATACAGAAGTCCATGCCATCATTTTAACGGGAGCGGGGAAAGCATTTTCTGCAGGTGGAAATTTAAAGGACTTTAAAGAGTACGCTGAAAAGCCGATTCCGCAACTTTACCAAGAGGGTTTGGAAAGTACAGAGTTATTTAAGCTAGGCGCAATTGTAAAAACTCCCATAATTTCTTCTGTTAACGGCGCAGCACTTGGTGGTGGAACAGGTCTCGTAGCGATGTCGCATATTGCAATTGCATCAGATCAAGCAAAGCTGGGATTAACTGAAATGAAATTGGGACTTGTTCCATATGTAATCTTGCCGTGGGTAAGGCGAGCTGTCGGGGATCGTCGTGTCATGGAGATGATGTTGACAGCAGAAGTTATGGATGCTGAAAAAGCAAAAGAATATCAATTGGTGCATCGTGTAGTGCCCCATGATCAGCTAGAAGAAAAGACGTGGGAACTTGCGAAGATGGTCGCATCTCATAGCCCATTGGCGGTTGGGCTAGGCATGGAAGCATATTTCGCAACAGAGCAAATGGACTTTATGAAGTCATTCGATTACTTATCTACACTAAGACTCGTGTCATTTAAAAGTGAGGATTTAAACGAAGGTGCATCCGCATTTTTAGATAAAAGAAAACCAAAATGGACAGGGAAATAAGGAGGAATCATTATGATAGAAATACCATCACCAATGGGTGGAAGTGTCTGGAAGACTGAAGTCCAAGTAGGAGAAGCAGTGGCGGTTGGGAAAGTTCTAATAATTTTAGAGTCAATGAAAATGGAAATTCCGATTGAAGCAACAGAAGCGGGTACTGTGAAAGAAATAAAAGTAGCAGAAGGCGACTTCGTACAAGAAGGCGATACTGTGATCACTATTGAAACCTGAAAAATAAGGAGGTTATATAAGATGAAAACGGTTCGAGTCGGTGCGGCACAAGGTTTTTATGGAGACACAATAGAGCCAGCTGTTGCTACAGCTAAATACGGTAATGTAGATTACCTAAGTTTTGATTGTTTAGCAGAATTAACAATGTCTATACTCGTAAAAGATCAGAAGAAAGATGAAAGTTTTGGCTATACACGCGATATCACTACATCAATGAAAGCCTTACTTCCTTATGTAAAAGAAAAAGGAATTAAGCTTTTAACAAACGCTGGTGGGGTTAATCCACTAGGTGCCCAAAAAGAAATTATTCGTGTAGCAAAAGAGCTGGAAATGGATGATTTAAAAGTGGCAGTTGTTACAGGCGACAATATATTTGATCAAATGGATAGCTTACTATCTAAAGGTGTCCAATTTGATCATATGGAAACTGGAGAATCCATTAGTGAAGTGCAAGCTAAGCTAATGTTTGCAAACGCATACCTTGGTTCAATGCCAATTGTTGAAGCATTAAAACAAGGTGCGGATATTGTAGTTACGGGTAGAACAACTGACACAGCACAGTTTTTGGCACCATTAATTTATGAGTATGGTTGGTCAGAAGATGATTGGGATCGACTTGCAAGTGGTATTTTTATGGGGCATTTACTCGAGTGTTCCGCTCAATCGACAGGTGGAAACTTCAGTGGTGATTGGGATCAGATTGAAGGCATGGAGAAAATCGGTTATCCGATAGCGGAAATGAGTGACAGTGGAGATTTTATCATCACGAAGGTAGAAGAGCGTGGAGGACGCGTATCTGTAGATACAGTGAAAGAACAAATGCTGTATGAGATACATGATCCTTCGGCTTATGTAACGCCTGATGTCACTGTCGATCTAACGCAAGTGAAGCTCGAGCAAGTTGGAGACAATCGTGTACGAGTGAGCGGTGTTAAAGGGAATCCTAAACCAGACAACTTGAAGGTTGTGATGGGTTATGAGGATGGGTATATGGGGCAAGTGCTTGTTGGCTATTCATGGCCAGATGCTTTGAAAAAGGCGAGAAAGTCAGATGAAATCATACGCCAACAAATTAGCGAAAATGGGTTAACGTACGATGAAATACAGACGAGTTATTTGGGCTATGATTCGATACACGGTCCACTGGCAAGTGAGCCTAGTGAAGATTTGAACGAAGTGTATTTGCGAATGGCAGTACGAGGAAAAACGAAAAGGGATGTACTGCAGTTAAATCGTTTAATTCCTCCTTTATTCCTTAATGGTCCTCCATCAGCAGGCGGATTCTACGGAAATATTCCACCAAGACAGTTGCTTGGTATGTGGGCAACGCTCATTCCGAGAGAGCTGGTAGAAAGCCAAGTGAAGGTCATAGTGGAGGAGGTGGGGACGTATGTCTAAAATCCTTTTGAGAGATATTGCACAAGCGCGATCTGGAGATAAAGGCAATACAGTCAACATCGGATTATTTGCTCCAAGTAGAGAGTTGTATGAAATTTTTGATCAACAAGTTACAGCAGAAAAAGTGAAAGAGCACTTTCAAGAATTGATTGCAGGAGAAGTGATCCGCTATGAAGTGCCAACTATAAACGCTTATAACTTCATATTAACGGGAGCTTTGAATGGCGGCGGTTCAAGATCTATCCGGATCGATAGTCTTGGAAAGTGTTTCGGTGCAAATTTACTGCGAATGGAAATAGAAGTTCCAGAAGATGTGCTAAAAATATCTAATCAAACAGTTAATAAAGCGGGGGTGTAAGTATGATATATGAACCTTATTTTACGGAAGAGCACGAACAGTTACGCAAAGTCATTCGAAATTTCGTCGAGAAAGAAGTGAAACCGTTCGTAGAAGAGTGGGAAGAGGCCGGGGAATTCCCAATAGAAATAATAAAAAGAATGGGAGACTTAGGTTTTCTTGGACTTCGTTATCCTAAAGAACTCGGAGGTCAAGGCGGAGATTACTTTACATCTATCGTATTTGCGGAGGAACTTGCTAAGTGTGGTTGTGGCGGATTTCCGATGGCCGTCGCCGTTCAAACGGATATGGCTATACCCCCAATTGCGGAATTTGGCAATGACGATCAAAAGAAACGATTTTTCATTCCAGCTGTTAAAGGGGATAAGCTTGCTGCAATTGGGATTTCTGAACCGAATCATGGTTCCGACGTGGCTTCTATTGAGACACGAGGGCGAAAGCAAGGCAATGAGTGGATTATAAATGGTACGAAAATGTATATTACAAACGGTTCGCGTGCAGATTTCGTTACGCTTGTCACAAGAACATCAGATGAACCAGGTTATAAAGGACTCAGTCTAATCTTAGTAGACCTTGATAGCCCGGGTGTTTCTATCAGTAAAAGATTGGACAAAGTCGGTATGCGTTCATCAGATACGGCTGAAATAATATTTGATAATGTCAGTGTGCCGAAAGCAAACTTGCTTGGAGAAGAAGGAAAAGGTTTCTCGTATATTATGTGGGAACTGCAAGGAGAGCGACTGATTTCAGCAGCAGCTTCGATCGGGTTGGCCGAGTCTGCCTATGATCTAGCTTATGAATATGCAAAAACGAGAAAACAGTTTAATCATCCGATTGCTAATTTTCAAGTGATTTCTCATCTATTGGCTGAAATGAAAACGGAAATAGAAGTATGCAAAGAATTGACATATGCGACTGCGTACCGTTTTTCCAATGGCGAAGTACCGAGTAAGGAAATTTCAATGACAAAACTAGCAGCTGCACAAATGGCCCACTGGGTTGCGGATCGAGCATTGCAAATATTCGGTGGTAACGGATATATGGCAGACTATCCTATTGAGCGTATTTGGCGCGATTCAAGACTTAATCGTATTGGAGCAGGAGCAGATGAAGTGATGAAAGAAATCATCTCAAAACAAATGGGCTTATAAATCAGCGAAAAAGGAAGTGAGAAAATGACACACTGGATGTTTAATGAAGATCATAATATGTTTCGCAAATCAGTAAGTAGGTTTGTAGAAAAAGAGATTGTGCCATTTGTTGAGGAATGGGAAAAAGCAGGCGAGGTTCCAAGAAGTCTTTTTGAACAAACGGGGGAGTTGGGATTTTTAGGGACTAAGTTTCCAGTCGAATATGGAGGAGCAGGGTCTGACCTTATTATGGATGCCGTTTTTATTGAAGAGCTCATAAAATGTGGATCGGGCGGAGTAGGAGCTTCTATTGCTGCTCACATCGGTATAGCCATGACGCCGATTTGGAAGTTTGGTAATGATGAGCAGAAGAAAAAATACTTACAACCTGGTATTGTAGGAAAACAAATTGCTGCATTAGGGATCACCGAGCCAAATGCAGGTAGTGATGTTTCCTCACTAGTTACAAAAGCTGTTGATAAAGGTGATCATTATGTATTGAATGGATCAAAAACCTTTATTACAAATGGAGCTAACGCCGACTATGTAGTGGTTGCTGCAAAAACTTCCGATGAACCAGGACATAAAAATATGAGTCTATTCATCGTAGAAAGTGATTGGGAAGGTTTTTTTGTCGGAAAGAAACTTAGCAAGTTAGGATGGCGGGCATCCGATACGAGCGAGCTCTATTTTGACAATGTAAAAGTTCCCAAAGAGAATTTGATTGGCAATCTTAATGAAGGATTCAAGTATATTATGATCAATTTCCAATGGGAGAGATTGACGATGGCACTTTCTAGTATCGCATTAGCTGAAAAGGCATTGGAAGATGCTATTCGTTACAGTAAAGAACGAATCCAATTTGGAGGACCGCTAGTTCAATTCCAAGTGCTTCGACACAAGATGGTCGATATGGCTGTAGATATTGAGAAGGCCAGAAATATAACGTATCGGGCAGTTTACCAATATAACATAGGACATGATGTCACAACAGAGGCGACGATGGCAAAAGCATATGCGGCTGAAATGGTTAGCAGAGTATGTGACCAGGCGCTTCAAATCCATGGTGGGAGTGGCTATATGATGGAGTATCCTGTTCAGCGCTATTGGCGAGATGCGAGACTTCAGTCCATTGGTGGCGGAACAACGCAAATCATGAATGAAATTTTAACGAAAAGACTGAAAATAAATTAACCATTACGAGGGGGAAATATTATGATGGATGAAATTTCGGTAATTAACCGTGTTGCAATAGGTGATATTATTCGTAGATCTGCAAGTCGTTATGGTGGTAAGACAGTTCTCGTAGAAGGTGACAAAGAACTTACGTATCGAGAGCTAGATGATGCGTGCAATAGTTTCGCTAACTATTTAATTCAAAATGGTTACAAAAAGAACGATACTATTGCAACTATGTGTACCAACTCAATCGAACACGTAATAGCAATGTATGGTATTCAAAAAGCAGGTCTAATATGGGTGCCGATAAATCCAGGCCTATCTCCTAAAGAAAGAAGATATATTTTGAATAAAGCAGACGTCAAGATGACGATTATTGACAATGAAATATTACAGGTCGATCCTTCGAATTTTGCGGGTGATCAACTATTAATAGTCAATAAAGAAGAGGGAGCTCTTGGAAAATCCTTTAATGAAGCTCTTGTCGGTCAGTCTAGCAAAGAACCAGATGTTGATATTAAGGACCGAGACATAGCACAAATTATGTTTACAAGCGGTACGACGAGTGATCCAAAAGGTGTTCGTATTAGCCATTTAGCCGTCTACTTTACTAGTTTAAGTAACATTATTGACGTTGGTATAAATAAGGATGATGTTCAAGTAGCGGTATTACCAATGTTTCATTGTGCCCAGCACTCATTCTTAACATCGTTCCTAACCATTGGTGCAAAGATTACTATTGTTAAAAAGTTCGAACCGGAGAACTTTATGGAAGTAATTGAAAAGCAAAGAGCTACATTTTTGCTCGCATTACCGATCATCTATCGAGCACTTATTCATCATCCCAATCGAAGTAAATATGATATTTCATCTTTAAAAACATGTATGTATGCGATGGCACCAATGGATAGAAATACATTGGAAAAAGGTATCAATGAGCTTGGGGCAGATTTCTTGCTGGGCACTGGGCAAACCGAAATATATCCAGCTACAATGCTATTTAAACCAGAAGAGCAGCTGAAAAGATTTGGTTCATATTGGGGAACGACGGCAATTCTTAACGATACAGTAGTGATGAATGATGAAGGTGAAATCTTGCCTAAAGGTGAAACTGGAGAAATCGTGCATCGCGGTCCAAATGTCATGAACAGTTACTTGGATAACGAGGAAGAAACGGAAGCAAGTCGTTTGTTCGGCTGGCATCATACAGGAGATTTAGGATGTTGGGATGAAGATGGGCAAATGGTATTTGTAGACCGGAAAAAGGATATCATCAAAACGGGTGGAGAAAATGTAGCCTCCATCAAAGTGGAGCAAACACTATTAAATTATGAGGGAATTGAAAATGTAACGGTTGTAGGTATTCCCAATGAACAGTGGAACGAAGCGGTAACTGCTTTTGTTGTAACTAAAAAGGGAGCCAACATTACTGAACAAGAGATTATCGCTTATTCCAAAGAGCATCTTGGTGGATTCCAAGTTCCTAAAAAGGTTGTATTTATAGATACGATCCCGATGACGACGATCGGGAAAGTCCAAAAGCAAATATTACGGGAAGAATATGCAACACTGTATACGGAAGTAGACAGTGTTAACTAATAATGGAAGTAGGAAGAATCCATTGAAGCAGTTATTACTTTAAAGGATACAAGCGAATATATAAGTCTTCAAGAAGTTCGTGAATTTTGCGAAGAAAAGCTTGCTCATTTTAAAATTCCGAAGCAAATGGAACTTGTTAATGAATTGCCAAGAAATACTACGGGTTAGATATTAAAGACTGTTTTACGCTCCGAGATGATTGAAAAAACAATTAATTTATGGAGGCAGATTAACATGTTTAATAAAAGGTTTGAGCATTTTGAAGTCGGCGAAACATGGCGTTCCAGAGGTCGTACGATTACTGAGTCGGATCTTGTGATGTTTTCCGCATTTAGCGGAGATTGGCATCCGCTTCATACAGATAAGGAGTATGCAGAAAATAATACGCCATTTAAACAAAGAATTGCACATGGCATGCTGGTGTTATCAGCTGCTACCGGACTCCAAATAATGGAACCGGAAATCATAGTCGCTTTTTATGGAATTGATCATCTCAGATTTATACAGCCGACATTCATAAATGACACGATACATGTTGAATTGGAAGTAACGGAGTTAGCAGATAAGGAAAATGGTACTGGAGTTGTAACGGCCATTCAAAAAATTATTAAACAAACGGGTGAACCCGTGACGACAGGTGTCTTGAAAGTGCTTATTAACAAAGAGAAGCGGTGAATAAGGCGGATCCGTTATTGAATAAAATGGAAAACATGGAAGCTGTGAATAAAATAAGAAGACCATAACGGTACACACAACAAAAGAGGCAGTAATCTGTTTGCAAAGTTTACCTACGGAGCTGGTATTTCATGAAGAGTATAAGTACGCAGAGAAAGTATTTAAGAGCGACGATGCAAAGGAAGGTTTGAAAGTGTTTTCAGAGAAACGAATGCCTCGTTTTATTGGTTACTAAATATAGTAGATAAAAGCTTATAAATCAATTTGGGGGTCATTAGATGGTAACGATAAACGAAACATTACTTAGCGCAGTCAATACTTATCCAGATAAGGTGTTTTTGCAGGATGGCTCGAAAAGTCTTACCTATAAGCAATTAGATGAAGTGACAGATCGGTTGGCTTCAGCATTTTTAGAAGAAGGGTTAACTAGGGGAGACCATATCGCGATTCTTGCTTTAAACCAAATAGAATGGCTTATTTCATATTTTGCTGCAGCGAAGATTGGTGTCGGGGCTGTCGCCTTAAGTGTTAGATACAGGGCTCCTGAATTAGAATATATGATCAATCACTCTGAGGTAAAAGCAATCGTATCCATAGATAAGATTCCAGACTTTAATTTTTCGGACTTTTTCTTAGACTTCCAATCGAAAATCCCGTCTGTTGAAAAATATATCTTTATCGGTGAAGGATTTGAAGGTAGTTCTTCTTATTCTGAATTACTTGAAAGAAATCCAAATAACGAAAAATTGAACGCGTGTAAAAAAGAAGTGGACCCAGAGGATCTTGCAATTATGATTTACACTTCCGGAACCACAGGAAAGCCGAAAGGATCCATGATTACTCATCGAAGTATATTAGCTTCAGCACGTGCACAGGTCAATCATTTTCAAGTAAGGGAAGATGATATAACTATTCAATGTCTTCCACTTAACCATGTAGGTGGAATTACTTGTCAGGTTACGGTGACACTGATTAGTAAAGGAACAGCTATTTTAATTCCGGAGTTTCGTCCTGAATATGTGTTGACGGCTATACAAGCACATAAAGCCACAATTTTTGGCGGTGTTCCTACAATGTATTTAATGTTACTTTCCTATAATGATTTTTTCAGATATGATTTGAGTTCTCTGAGGATTAGCGTTGTAGGTGGATCTAATGTCGAACCTGCATTGTGTAATGAAATCATGAGGAAGATCCCGAATACAGAATTACTGGGCTTATATGGGTTAAGTGAAAGCTCGGGCGCGTGTATTTTATCAAGGACAACCGATTCGATAGAGAAGGTCCAAACAACACTCGGTGTGTTAATTGGAGACTTTATAGCTAAAATTGTGGATGAGAATCAACAAGAGGTCGGGATTGGTGAAATGGGTGAATTAGTAGTTAAAGGTGACTGTGTCGCAAAAGGTTATTATAGGGATGTAGAAAGTACGAAAGAAGCCTTTGCAGAAGATGGTTGGTTGTACACGGGTGATCTAGTTACAATTGACGCGGAAGGTTATATAAGTTTTAAAGGAAGGAAAAAAGAAGTTTATATTCAAGGTGGATTTAATGTGCTTCCAGTAGAGATTGAAAATGTGCTAACGATGCATCCAGATATTTCGAATGCAGCAGGCATTGGTGTTCCCCATTCGTTTTACGGTGAGATTGGTCGGTACTACATTGTTTTGAACGTTGGAATAGAACTAACAGAGGCGGAATTAATAGCTTATTGCCGTGAACATCTTGCCGATTACAAAATACCGAAGCAGTTTGTTTTCGTGGATGAATTGCCTATGACCCCAGCTGGAAAAATTCAAAAGTCTAAACTTAAAGAAATGTATTTGACTACTAGCGATTCACGTAATTGATCCTAACTTTAACTCCTATTGTAAATGCGGGCTCTAAAAAATAAAGGCAGCGTTATTTATACGCCATAATTTTTCGTTGTCTAATCAATGAATTATATGGAGTTTCCTACAGTTATAAGTGTCCGGAATAGTGGGAAAAGTTCAAACTTTCCGAAGCTGTAACTGGAAGTAGTTGGAATCTACGCGAAAAAAATCTGCAGTCATGGGGCAATTTATATAAAAGCAATAAAAGAGGTAGTTATACGTATGCCTCATTTTATTGGCTATTAAACAGGTTATACAAACAGCGTTACTTTTCTAGAAGAATCTTGTAAGCGAATTCCCACCTTGCCGGACTGCCGATTATTATCTTCTCTTCACTCATCACAGATGACCTGAAGCATAAAGGGGACAGTGTCGGAGCGGACGATCAAGTCAGTAAGCCGGAAATCGCAGAATTGGTATTGAAGATTGATAAGTA
>NZ_PDZB01000038.1 GCF_002743335.1 Sporosarcina sp. P32b | reverse complement strand
TTGGGGCCTTAGCTCAGCTGGGAGAGCGCCTGCCTTGCACGCAGGAGGTCAACGGTTCGATCCCGTTAGGCTCCACCAATAAATCACATGGCTGACTAATTGCAGCGGCGTAGCTCAGTTGGCTAGAGCATACGGTTCATACCCGTAGGGTCGGGGGTTCAAATCCCTCCGCCGCTATCCTAAGGACCTTTAGCTCAGTTGGTTAGAGCAGACGGCTCATAACCGTCCGGTCGCAGGTTCGAGTCCTGCAAGGTCCACCAGATTATTTAATTCACGGAGGAATACCCAAGCCCGGCTGAAGGGATCGGTCTTGAAAACCGACAGGGGTGTTAAAGCCCGCGGGGGTTCGAATCCCTCTTCCTCCGCCATATTTACTTTAACAATAGCTTTACTTTACTAAGTAGTTATGTTAAGATAATAAAGGCGTTAAGTATTAGAAAAAGAAACATTTGTATTATCGCGGGGTGGAGCAGTGGTAGCTCGTTGGGCTCATAACCCAAAGGTCACAGGTTCAAATCCTGTCCCCGCAACCAATGGTCCCGTGGTGTAGCGGTTAACATGCCTGCCTGTCACGCAGGAGATCGCCGGTTCGATCCCGGTCGGGACCGCCATTTTTATTTAAACAGAAATTAATGTGGCTCAGTAGCTCAGTCGGTAGAGCAAAGGACTGAAAATCCTTGTGTCGGCGGTTCGATTCCGTCCTGAGCCACCATAAATGCGGGTGTAGTTTAGTGGTAAAACCTCAGCCTTCCAAGCTGATGATGGGAGTTCGATTCTCCCCACCCGCTCCAATAGGGGCCTATAGCTCAGCTGGTTAGAGCGCACGCCTGATAAGCGTGAGGTCGGTGGTTCGAGTCCACTTAGGCCCACCATTCCGCAGTAGCTCAGTGGTAGAGCAATCGGCTGTTAACCGATCGGTCGTAAGTTCGAGTCTTACCTGCGGAGCCATTTTTATGGGGAAGTACTCAAGTGGCTCAAGAGGCGCCCCTGCTAAGGGTGTAGATCGCGAAAGCGGTGCGAGGGTTCGAATCCCTCCTTCTCCGCCATATTTTTGGCCCCTTGGTCAAGCGGTTAAGACACCGCCCTTTCACGGCGGTATCACGGGTTCGAATCCCGTAGGGGTCATACATAAAAAAAGGTATTGCACAACTGTGCAATACCTTTTTTCTATTGTTCAATTAAGTTATGTAGAAAGCAACTGAGAGTAATATGAAGGGGATATGCATCGTGTAGAGTTGTGCTACCAATCAATAGTGCCGATATGCGTTCAATTTGTATCTAGCTAGCTTCTACTTTCACTCTTTAAACAGATAGTAAATTTTATGCTAAGTCTTCTGTACTTATGGAACGAAAGTACGTAAAAAAAACAGTACGTCATACAAGGAGTACTTGTATAACGTACTGTTTTAAAATTACTTATCTTCCTCTGCATCAATATAGCTGTCACGTTCTTTATAAGGAATGTCACCCAATGGTGATTCAATACCTTCCTCATCCAATTCATCTTCATATCTGATCGCTTGTTCATTGTGCACAAAGCCGGCTGGTTCACCTGTAATGTCAGATACTGCAAACTCTTCATATTCTTCAACGCTATCTTCATTTTCTTCATCGTACAGATCCCCATAATCCCGATTTTTATTACCTGAGAAGTCTGAAGGAGTTTCAGATGTGCCGGACTGGGCGATTTCTTGAAAGCTATCTTCGTAATCTATTGCGTCTCCTTCTCTTCGTGCTGCAAATGAATTGGGATCTGCCATCTTTAATAAATCATCTTCAACCGGTCGATCAGTCGGAACATCTTTTTGCGCATCTTCAATACACACAGTAGTGTAAGGGATGGCTTCTAAGCGCTCTACTTGTATTTCCTTACCACAGACCTCACATGTACCGTACGTGCCGTCTTTGATAGCTTGTAGTGCGTTCTGGACTTTCTCTAGTTCACCTTCAGCGTGTGTGTGAAGTGCTATGTCCTTTTCACGTTCATATAATTCTGTACCCATGTCAGCGGGGTGATTATCATACATCGATAATTCGCCTACATCATCTTGTGCCGTATTTACAATCTCCGTCTCATTTTCTGTTTCAGTCAAACGATCTTCCATTTCACGTAATTCTTTTTCCAGTTGTTGAATTTTTGAAGTTGTTAACAATATAGTCACGACCCTTTCTATGTGGCTTTCCTAGTTGAACTATGAAGTCCGAGAAAGCTTTCTTATTTCAGTCTTTCCCTGTTTACGAGCTAGGGTAAACCTTTACAACAAAAAAACGTCCACCTTTTTCAGTGTGGACGTTGTTGATACAGTTTATTCAGATGAAGTGGGCAATGAGAATGCCGATACCAAGAAGTAGTCCAAACAACGTATTGGTCACGCCTGTATCCTTCATTGCTGGCATGACTTGAATGGGTTGTTCATACTTGCGGAATGTTTTCGTAGCATGAAGCGGTTTTGGAATGCTCAGTAGTACGAGTAATGCCCATGTAGACACATGTCCAGTCACAACGAGTGCAATAATCCATGCATACGACACGATGAAAAATGTTGCCAATATCGTTACAGCATTTTTTCGTCCTACGAGAATCGCCATAGTCTTTCTGCCGCCCCTAGTATCTTGTACAATATCACGAATATTATTTGCCAACATAATTGCTCCGACTAACAGCATGCTTGGAACAGATAACAAGATCGCATTACCAGTGACAGTTCCTGTTTGAATGTAGAATGCAATCAAAATTAATAGCATCCCCATGATGAATCCAGAAACCAGCTCGCCGAATGGAGTGTAAGCGATCGGGTAGGGTCCGCCCGTATACAAATAGCCAATTAACATAGCAACGGACCCCACAGCAGCAAGCCACCAGGACGTTTCCATACAAATGTAAATACCTAGAAGTACAGATAAGCCATACAGAATGAGTGCTAAATTTAATACGGTCTTAGGCTGTACGCCATTGCGGACGATTGTCCCGCCAATACCAATTGAGTGTTCATCGTCGAGTCCTCGTTTGAAATCATAGTATTCATTGAACATATTTGTAGCCATCTGCAAAAATAAACTGGCTACAAGCATCGCTAAAAATAATGGAAAATGAAGCGGACCGTATTGTAGCGCAATCATAGTACCTAAAAAGACAGGTGCAAAAGCGGCAGTCAATGTATGTGGGCGTGTCAGTTGCCACCAAACTCGCCAGCCAGTATCGGTTTCTATTGTGTGTTGCACGGGTAATCTCTCCTTATATATGTAGTCATCATCTGATAGTATACAACAAAAACAAGTAGTTAGGTAAGAAGAGACAATCACAAAAGATATTTGTCGAATGCTCTCCTATACAGCGAGACATTATATATTAAGTACAGCGTCCAATGTGCTAGAATAGAGGTACTTATCGTTCTGAGAAATGATGTCCGAACGTAAATTGTCGAAAAACATATAGCATGATGAGAAGGAGAGAGTGGGATGATTCGGAAATTGACCGATCGAGAAAAAATGGTTCCGGCAACAAGCGCTGAATCTCGTTTTTTTACGGAAACATTAGAAGTTGAAACGCTAAGTCCGCTTGCTTTTTTTGAAGCAGGCCTTTCACATTATGGTGAGCATCGTTTCTTCTGGCAGAATGCAGACAAGACGGTAAAACTTGTCGGATTAGGTCAGGCTACAGTTTTAACAGCGGAGAGGGATCGTTTTCAGTCGATATCTTCACAATGGGCAACTTTATGTGAAGGGTTGATTAAAGAAGAAAAAGATATTGATCCGGTGTTGTTTGGAGGGTTTTCTTTTGATCCTCATACACGCCAAGATGATGAATGGAGTGCTTTTCCAGCCGCTTATTTCACTGTTCCTTTATTCCAACTGAAAATCGAAAAAGGTAAAACGTATGTGTCGATTAACTATATTACAAAAGAACCGCAAGCGGCAGCAGACTTTGAAGCATTGCGTCACGAACGGGACCGTTTGATCCATATTGCACAAGTTGACGAATTCACTTTCCAAGGAAAGCCTGACGTGATCAAACAGACAGAATTGGCTACGGACCGTTATATGGATGCTGTAGAGCACGTGACATCACATATTAAAGCGCAAGAGGCAGAGAAAGTCGTCATTGCACGTAAAATAAAATTGACGTTTGAAGAAGAATTCCAAAAGGCTGCTGCGTTGCATACGATTACGAATGAACAGTCTGCTAGCTATCACTTCGGACTGCAAATTGGCGATGAAATGTTTTTCGGTGCAACACCGGAGAGGCTGGTTGAGATTTATAATGGACATGCATATTCTGCATGTGTAGCGGGTTCTATTGAACGTGGAAAAACGTCTCAAGAAGATCAGCGGCTTGGAGAAGTGTTGTTACGAGATAAGAAAAATCGTGAAGAACATCAGTATGTAGTCGATATGATTACACAAGTCTTTGCAGAATTTTGTACATCCTTACAAGTAAATAAAACACCAAAGCTCTTGAAAGTACGGGATATCCAGCATTTATTCACTCCGGTTGAAGGAGAGCTTGCGAATGACATGGATATATTCCGTCTAGTAGAAGCACTTCATCCGACACCTGCTTTAGGTGGAGTTCCACGTCAGAAGGCGCTTGAAATTATTCGGGAAGAAGAGCAGATGGACCGCGGCTTTTATGCAGGGCCGATTGGATGGGCGGATTCTGCGGGTAATGGAGAATTTGCGGTAGCGATCCGTTCAGGACTTCTAACAGGCAATGATGCCTATTTGTATGCGGGCGGCGGTATTGTAGCCGATTCTACACCAACGGAAGAATATGCGGAAACATGGGTGAAATTCCGTCCTGTGTTGCGCGCGCTCGGAGGCCGTTTACATGAATGATCACGAAGCAGGATTAACGAGTTATGTGCTCCGCTTAACAGATGCGCTTATACGGCAAGGAGCAACCAGGGCGGTTATAAGTCCTGGCTCTAGATCGACTCCTCTTGCGTATGCGTTTACGAACTCTGAAGACATGCAGACTTATATGCATACCGATGAGCGTTCAGCAGCTTTTTACGCACTTGGTTTAGTAAAGGCGACTGGACAACCGGTTGTCTTACTATGTACGTCAGGAACAGCCGCATCGAACTATCACCCTGCAATTACAGAAGCGTTTTATGCAAGACTGCCGTTGATCGTCATAACAGCGGATCGTCCGCATGAATTACGTGAAGTCGGTGCTCCACAGGCGATTGATCAAATTCGCATGTTCGGAGAGCACGTCAAAGATAGCGTCGATTTCCCTGTGCCTGAAAACAGAGAAGACATCTTACGATACATGGAACAACGTGCAGTTAGACTTCTTTCCGTTGCTAAAACTGCACCTCAAGGGCCTGTGCACTTGAATGTGCCATTCCGCGAGCCATTGCTTATTGACTTGGAAGCCACGGTGCCTGTCAGTCGATTCCAACAACAGTTAGTAGGGAACTTGGCTGTAACAGAGGAAATGAAAACAGTACTCGAAACGGCCATTACACAATCGAAAAAAGGCATACTCGTGATGGGAGAGCAACCGTCTACTTTAGATAAAGATCGTTTCTGGCAGTTTGCTAGAGCACTTCAATGGCCTGTACTATGTGATCCGTTATCCAATCTACGCTCACAAGTACCGACAGACTGTGACGATCTTTGTATTGATCAATATGATGCGTTGCTAAAAAGTGAAATGTTTGCTGAAAACGTGCGACCTGATTGTGTCATACGATTTGGTCCGCAGCCCACTTCTAAGCCATTACTTTTGTTTTTGAAGAAGACTTGTCCAGAAACGTATATCGTAGTCGATGAATCGCCAAATTATCGTGATCCGATTGGTCTGACTACTCATCACTTGCAAGTGAGTGCAGCGAGTATTTGGCAGCAAGTATCTGTACCACGCGAGCGAACAAAGTATACGAAACAATGGACTAGAGCCAATCAAATTTCTGCAGACGTAATGAATGAAGATCAACATTTCAATCAAGATGAAGGTCACTTCGTTCGTCAATTCATTGCTAATTTACCGGACGGATCCGATGTAGTCTGCAGTAGCAGTATGCCGATTCGGGACTTGGATACGCATTTCAAAAAGACGAACCGTGATATTTCGTTGTTCTGCAATAGGGGAGCAAATGGAATTGACGGAGTTGTCTCGACTGCTCTTGGTATTCAGGAAGGTCGTCAACGCCAAACTTATTTATTGATTGGTGATTTGGCGTTTTTACATGACGTGAACGGATTAATTATTTCCCGTTTACAGCAAACTGATTTGACGATTGTTCTGATTAATAACAATGGTGGCGGGATCTTCTCCTATTTGCCACAAGCTTCTATTGAACATCATTATGAGCAATTATTCGGGACTCCAACTAATGTAACATTCGACCATATCGCAGCGATGTATGAAGCGCAATATGATGCAGTAGAAACGACACCAGCATTTGAACAGGCGATGCAAACGGCTAAAACGGCTAATCTACGAATTATTGAAGTAGCAACAGTACGTGCAGACAATGTAGAAGCTCATCGCTCCGTATGGCGGGAAATTGCGAAGAGGGTGGAACGCATTGACGACTGAAATAGTAACAATCAGAGGTATTGATACGCATATTGCAAAGTTCGGGGATGAACGCTTGCCTGCAATTGTTTTGTTGCATGGATTTACAGGTTCGACCGCTACTTGGCAGCAAACGATTGAAGAGCTTACGGTGGATTATTATGTAGTCGCAGTCGATTTAATCGGTCATGGTAAAACGGAAGCGCCTGAAAAGATGAACCGCTATGAGATGGACGAGCAAATTGAAGATTTGAATGAAGTCTTGCAGACGCTTGAAATAACCAAGCCCATTCTACTTGGTTATTCGATGGGAGGACGTGTCGCGCTAGGCTATACGGCAACCTATCCTGACAAAGTGAAAAGTTTAGTACTTGAGAGCAGTTCACCAGGCTTGCGTACGTCTGAACAACAACTTGCACGACGGACAGCAGATGCTGAGCTAGCGGATAAGATAGAACAGCAAGGAATGATTGAATTCGTTGACTTTTGGCAGGAGATTCCGCTGTTTCATTCACAAAAGAAATTGTCTGACTCACAGCAGCAAGCAGTGCGTAAAGAACGCCTCAATCAACGGCCAATTGGTTTAGCAAACAGTTTACGAGGGATTGGAACAGGGAGTCAGCCTTCATACTGGCAGGCGCTAGAGCAACTTTCACTTCCTGTATTATTGCTTACGGGCAGTGAAGACGAGAAATTTGAAATGATTGCGCAAGAAATGATGAAAAGCCTGCCAAATGCGCAACATGAAACGATAAAAGATACGGGGCATGCAATTCACGTGGAAAAACCTCAACAATTTGCTACAATGATAAAGAGCTATCTGAAAACAGTGTAAAAATCGAGGAGGAATTTATTATGACCCGTCAATGGGAAACGCTTCGTACATATGATGATATCAAGTACGAAATGTACAATGGTATCGCAAAAATCACGATCAATCGTCCGGAAGTGCGCAACGCATTCCGTCCGAAAACAGTAATGGAAATGATCGATGCATTTTCACGCGCAAGAGATGATCAGCGAATTGGAGTTATCGTGTTAACAGGTGAAGGAGAGAAAGCTTTCTGTTCAGGAGGCGATCAATCTGTTCGCGGTCACGGTGGATATGTTGGAGACGACGAAATTCCACGCTTGAACGTTTTAGATCTTCAACGTTTGATTCGCGTTATTCCTAAGCCTGTTGTCGCAATGGTTGCAGGATATGCAATCGGTGGCGGTCACGTATTACATGTAGTGTGTGACTTGACGATTGCTGCAGACAATGCACGTTTTGGACAAACAGGACCTACTGTAGGCTCGTTCGACGCAGGATATGGTTCAGGATACCTCGCACGTATTGTTGGTCATAAGAAAGCACGTGAAATCTGGTACCTATGCCGTCAATACGACGCACAGGAAGCACTTGATATGGGCTTAGTTAACACAGTCGTCCCTTATGAGCAGCTAGAAGACGAAACTGTTCAATGGTGTGAAGAAATGCTTGGCAAGAGTCCAACTGCACTTCGCTTCTTGAAAGCAGCAATGAACGCCGATACAGACGGTTTGGCTGGACTTCAGCAATTGGCTGGAGACGCAACATTGCTTTATTACACAACAGATGAAGCGAAAGAAGGACGAGATGCGTTTAAAGAAAAGCGCAAACCAGACTTCGATCAGTTCCCACGATTCCCTTAAACAAATGAAAGCTGCCTAACTTGGGCAGCTTTTTCATTACGTTAATTTTAATTGGAGGAGTTACCTATGATCATTCCAAATTGGCTTGTGCAACGAGCCAAATTGACGCCTGATGCATCAGCTTTAGTGACCGGACAAGGACGATGGTCATACCGTGAATTATATGAACAATCCCTTGAAATCGCACAACAACTTCATCATCTCGGAGTACAACCTGAGAGTAGGGTAGCGCTGCTCAGTCAGTCCACTGAACAAACGGTACTCTTTATTCATGCATGTTGGTTATTAAGTGTGGAAGTAGTCTGTCTGAATAATCGGCTGACAGAACAGGAATTATGCTGGCAAGTACGTGATTCCGAAGCAAAACTTGTGATTATAGATGATCAAATACAAACACTTCCTAAGTTGGATGACATCGAGAACTTATATTATTCGACAGTTCAAAAGTCTGAACAGAAAGAGTTCATTATTCTGGATCAGTGGACTGAAGATCAGACGTTATCGATTATGTATACTTCAGGCACTACAGGGGTTCCCAAAGGAGTTCGACAGACAGCGGGTAATCATACGTCGAGCGCACTTGCTTCTGCTCTGAATCTCGGATTGACCGACCAAGATTCCTGGCTTTGCATGATGCCTTTATTCCATATAAGTGGCCTGTCGATCGTCATTCGTTCTGTAATTTATGGAATGGAAATGCGCTTGTACGAAAAATTTGATGCAAAAGAGGCTGCAGCACAAATCATAGCAGGGCGTGTTACGGCGATGTCCGTCGTTGCGCTTACGTTGGATCAAATTGTTCGTGTAATGGAAGCAACTAATAGTAAAGCACATCCGTTATTTCGCACGATGCTCGTCGGTGGCGGACCAGTGCCGCTCGATTATTTGGAACGCGCAACTGCGTGTGGATTACCGATACTTCAGACATATGGCATGACCGAAACATGTTCGCAAACGACAACACTTGGAAAAGCAGATGCGGCGCGAAAGCTAGGTTCAGCTGGTAAACCGTTATTTTTCAATCAAATTGCCATTAAAGATACCGTTCAACCAAGAGAAGTAGGAGAAGTGCTCATAAAAGGTCCTCACGTGACACCAGGCTACATTGGAAGCCAACGAACACGCAAGGCACTAACCGAGGACGGTTGGCTCGCTACAGGGGATGCAGGCTATCTTGACGAGGAAGGCTATTTATTCATCGTTGATCGACGTGCTGATTTAATTATCTCAGGTGGAGAGAATATTTATCCTGCCGAGATTGAAAATGTATTGCTGGCACATCCTGCTATACGGGAAGCCGGCGTATGTGGTAAAGAAGATATGGAATGGGGGCAAGTACCCGTTGCGTTCCTTGTCGGTTCAGTCAATGAGGAAGAACTAGTGGAATTCTGTTCGGAACGTCTAGCACGTTATAAACTTCCAAAAGAATTTCGATTTGTAGAGCAACTGCCACGTAATGCAGCGAATAAATTGATGCGCTTCGAATTGAAAAAATGGTTATAAAAAAACAGTGGAGTTTTCATCCACTGTTAGTTGCCTAATGCTTTTTTCAGTACGTCCAAATTTTGTTCCATGAGAGTGAAGTATGTTTCTTCCTTTTGTATATCTTCTTCAGTAAGTACACTCAAATTATGCAAAGTGAGCGCTTCGGCATCCAGTTCTTTTTTGATGACTTCAGCCAATTTCGAGCTGACGTTTTGTTCAAATAAAATATACTGGATGTCTTGTTCTTTTGCATCTTTTACAAGTGAAGCCAATTCCTTTTGTGAAGGTTCATTCTGAGAATCAAGACCAGATACTGCAAGTTGCTGTAATCCGTAAGCATCTGCCAAGTAGCCAAACGCTGCATGAGATACGAAGAATGTTTTGTTTGGTGACGCATCAGCCATAGTCTTAAATCCACGATCCAATTCTTCTAGTTCATCATATAACACATCGAAATTTTTCTTGAATGCCTCTGCATGTTCAGGTAATTCATCGGACAACTCTTGCGTAATTTTCTCTGCAAGCTTTGTGCTGAGATAAGGAGATATCCAAACATGTGGATCAACGGTATCCTCGTGACCATGATCGTGATGCTCTTCTTCTCCATGTTCGTGGGAATGACCTTCTTCTAATTCCTCGGGATCAATATAATCGGCGATTGGAACAAACTGCACATCTTCATTTTGCAACGTCTTCTCCGTCTTTTGTACAAAACCTTCCAGTCCAAGTCCGATATAGAAGAATAAATCTCCTTTTGCGAGGGCCATCATATCTTTTTGTGTAGGTTCAAACACGTGTTCATCTGTCCCAGGAGGATAGATAGATTTCACGTCAACATACTCTCCACCAATACGTTCAGTGAAGTATTGCAATGGGTAGACTGTCGTATAGACGAGTAATTGATCGGATGACGAATCATCCGGTTCAGTCGTTGCATTATTGGTACAACCACTTAATACGAGTAACAAAGCGGCACCTAGCAAGAGCAAACGATTTTTCATTAGAAAAGCCTCCGTTGCGTAATCGGAATGATTACTATTTAGATTATTTTCTCATCATACAAGATATGATGTATGTTTGCAACCTAGTACTGCTTGTTTTTATTCGGTTTCTTGGGAGGTACAGGATCGAATCCACCTTTGTGAAATGGATGACATTTTAAAATTCGCATGACTGCAAGCCAACTACCTTTAAGTGCCCCGTGTGTTTCAATTGCTTCCACCCCGTAATGTGAACAAGTCGGATGAAATCGGCAAGAGGGTGGTGATAAGGGAGAAATAAATTTCTGGTAGAACCGGATCAGTTGTATAAATACTTTCTTTAGCATATCCATCACCTTCTGACGTAATAAGGTTTAGTTTACCTATAGATGTGGTAAATTAAAAGAGAGAAGCATAATACAATTTAAGAGGAGTGTTTTTTTTATGTCTAAAGAGTTAATTCAGGAACTAAACAAACAAGTATCTACATGGTCGGTGTTGTATGCGAAACTTCATAACTATCACTGGTATGTAAAAGGAAATCAATTCTTCACATTGCATGCTAAATTTGAAGAGTTATACAATGAAGCTACAGCGCATATGGACGAAATTGCAGAACGCGTACTGACATTAGGTGGCGAACCGACTGCAACACTAACACAGCATTTAACTGAATCTGTTGTCGATGAAGCAAAAGGCACAGAAAAATCAAATGAGATGGTACAAACACTAGTAGATGACTTTGATAAGATAATGAAATCATTGAAAAAGGGTATGGAGCTTGCAGCGAAGGATTCGGATGACATGACTGAAGATATGTTAAATGCGGTGCATCAGAGCATTGAGAAGCATCAGTGGATGTTAAATGCGTTTCTCGGTGAAACAAACGAGTAAAACTCTTCATTCATCCAGGAATTAACCGATAGTAAGAAGTGAAAACCAGGAAGGAGTTGAACGATATGGATATCAATTCAATAATGTCCAGCCAGTTGAGAAGCTTGCAATCAACCGTTCAAATGAGCGTCATGAATAAGGCTCTTTCAATGGAGACTTCTGCTATGAATGATATGCTGAACGGCCTTGAAGATCAACCTGTTGCGCATCCGACAAAGGGCGCTTCTATTGATACTAAGGCTTGATTGGCGAACACACATCTCATATGATTAGAGATGTGTGTTTTTTTATGGATGTAAGTAAAGATACTGGTAGAATATGATTAAAACAAGACATAGTAGGAGGTAAACAGAAGATGGCTCAAGGACAGTTTTTGCGAAATTTAATTATCGAAACTCCTTCTAAACCGGGAAATCTTGGCAAGGTAACTATGGCAATCGGTCAGCTGAATGGCGATATTGGGGACATCCAAACGATCAAAGTAGGAACTCTATCCACGATTAGAGAAATCGCGTTACAATGTAATGATCAAAAGCATTTAGCTGAAATCGTCGTGGCGATTGAAAACTTAAAAGAAGGTATTAAAGTTCAAGCTGTTACAGATGATGTTTTGCAAATGCATGAAGGCGGAAAAATTCATATGAAAGCTACACATGAAATCCGCTCTTTGGCAGACTTACGAAGAGTTTATACACCGGGTGTAGCAAGTGTATGCAAAACTATTCAGGAAGACCCAGAACAGGCAAATTACTTCACAGGCATCTCAAATACAGTGGCAATCGTGACAGATGGTACGGCTATTTTAGGACTTGGTAATATTGGTCCTGTAGCTGGAATGCCTGTTATGGAAGGAAAAGCGGTCTTGTTTGATCAGTTCGTTGGTATTAGTGGTATTCCGATTTTACTTGATACGAGTGATCCAGATGAAGTCGTCGAAACGATCAAACATATCCATCAAGGCTTTGGTGCGATCTTACTGGAAGATATCGGATCCCCACATTGTTTTGAAATCGAAGAACGTTTGAAAAAAGAATTGCCGATACCTGTTATGCATGATGATCAACACGGCACAGCAGTCGTTGCATTGGCGGCAACGCTCACAGCATGCAAACATGTCGGAGTCGAACTGACTAATGCTTCAGTCGGACAAATTGGTCTAGGCGCAGCAGGTTTAGCAATCAGTCGTATGTTTATGGCATATGGTGTAGCAGAAATGAAGGGAACAGATCCCAATCCTCATGCAAAAGAGATGTTAGCAAAGTACGGCGGAACTGTCGTTGAAACAATGGAAGAAATTATGGAGACATGTGATGTAGTCATTGCGACAACTGGTGTAGCTAATTTAATTAAGCCAGAAATGATTCGTAAAGGGCAAATTATCCTGGCTTTATCTAATCCCAACGCAGAAATCACGCCAGAAATTGCATTGGAAGCTGGCGCAGCCTATGCAGCAGATGGCCGTTTAGTCAATAATGTTCTCGGTTTCCCAGGCATCTTCCGTGGCGCACTAAATGCCAATGCGAAATCCATTACGTACCCGATGCTCATCGCTGCCGCTCTGGCGATTGTGGATAGTACGAAGCGAGACGATTTAGTACCACATCCATTAGATCCTAACGTACACATTAACGTAGCGCTTGCAGTTGAAAAAGTAGTGTATGAAGAACAAGATCAAGAAATATAATACGGAGACCTATTGACGATATGCCGTTAATAGGTTTTTTATGCAGAATATATTTTTCATAACGAGCCATGCTACGTAAAAAAGAAAGTAGGATGATTATGACAGAAGAAAGATATCCGATGTATATATCACTTAATCACAAATTAGTTCTTACAGATCCTCACTCCTCGACATGGGAATACAAAGTAGAAGTGACCAAAGAAGCATATCCTGTATTCGAAAAACTGTTTTCTCAAATGGAACAATTGGAATTCCAAAATTTTCTCAGATCGCATTTACCGTATATTCCATATCATTATGACAAAGACAACGATAAGGTGGATTTGCGTTTGAAGAAGGTCTTCGCATTGATCCATGAATACACCGACGATGAGTCTAAACGGTTTATCGAACAACTACCGCTATTTCGTTGAATCTTCACTTACCTTTCCGCTACACTAGGGGAAAGGACGTGATCCATATTGCTGAAATTTGAAGATTTACAGGGGGCCAATGTCGAATTGACGTTTGGACCGAATCCACATCATATCGAATCCCGCCATGTGCTCGTTATGATTAAGCACAACGAGCACTGGTTATTAACTAAACATAGAATACGCGGCATTGAATTCCCAGGTGGAAAAGCGGAACTAGGAGAGACCATTGAGCAAGCGGCAATTCGGGAAACAATGGAAGAAACAGGTGTCACTATAGAAAACGTCCATTCATTTGCGGAGTACGTCGTTTTTACAAACCCTCCGTTTTGCAAAGCGGTTTTTACAGGAGATATACTACACATAGAAAAAGACTTTACATTAATGGAAACTGAAGGTGCGGTGTGGATGACAGACGCTGAACTAGACGCCTGTACAGAACTCAGTTTTCACATGAAAGATCGTGGAATGGGTGAACTTAGAAAGTGGGTGGAAGCGAATGATGGAACAAACTGATGGTAATATCATTCGAAGAAGAGACTATCCTTCTCCAAACCCGCATGTTAAGTTGGAGGAAATTACCTACAGTTCTGACGGTTTGTTAGTAAAAGGCCTGTTAGCCACACCAAAAGCAAAAGGACGGTATGATGGATTGCTGTATTTACGAGGTGGCATCCAACATGTGGGGATGGTTAGACCGGGACGTATTGCGCAATTTGCATCTCATGGGCTTGTAGTGTTCGCTCCTTATTATCGCGGCAATCGTGGCGGTGAAGGAAAGGACGAATTTGCTGGAGAGGATCGCAATGATGCAGTGACAGGTGTGGAAGTGCTTAAACAGCAAAGCACTGTCAATTCAGATCGAATTCATTTATTTTCTTTTTCCAGAGGCGGGATAATGGCATTATGGACAGCCATTATGCGCAATGATTTAACTTCTATGGTGACATGGGCAGGCGTCTCAGATGTGGTCTTCACGTACAAAGAGCGACAGGATATGCGCAGAATGATGAAGCGTGTCATCGGTGGCACGCCGAATAATCAACCAGATGCGTATCGTGAGAGAACAGCCTTATTTCACATGAAGGATATCGATATTCCGACACTGATTATCCACGGAACTCTCGATACGAATGTGTCTTTTGAACAGGCATTATTGCTGGAGAATGCATTGCGTGATGCGAATAAAAAGTTTGAAACTTGGTATTTGGAAGGCTATACGCATTATATTCCTCCTGAAATGAATCGGCGGCTTGTAAAAGATGCAGTGGATTGGATGAAGAGGCAATGAAGAAGACAGGCTAGTTTAAATGTGTTTGATCAGGTATTCAATGACACTTTGCGTACTTTACCCAACCTGGAAACGCGGTTGGCGGAAAGACTAGGCGGCTGCGGTTCTTTTTCACTTTTGGTTGTGGTCGTTGCTTGACTGGTTGTTGGGGACTGAAGTTAGTAAGTGTTCGTTTTCTGGACCCGCGCAGGCACGTGGGGGATTGCCTACAGCCAGGAGCCAGCTGGCGATAGTACTGCCAGTTGTCTCCCGGCCACGGCCTACCCCGCAGTTGTGCTTGCGCTACTGTGGGGTATTTATTTTGGTTGTAGTTCTAAGAATGATAATTGCGTATCTTAGCCAACCTACAAACGCGCTAGACGGAAAGACTACGCGGCTGCCGATCTTTGTCACTATTGATGGGGGCGTTGCTCGACTGGTTGTTGGGTACTGTAGTTAGTGAGTGTCTGCTTTCTGGACCCGCGCAGGCACGTGGGGGATTGCCTTCAGCCAGGAGCCAGCTGGCAAAGTGCCGCCAGTTGTCTCCTGGCCACGGCCTACCCCGCAGTTGTGCCTGCGCTACTGAGTGGTATTTATTTTGGTTGTGGTTCTAAGGGGAAGAAGATC
>NZ_PDZB01000037.1 GCF_002743335.1 Sporosarcina sp. P32b | reverse complement strand
GGCGGAACTTTGCCAGCTGGCTCTTGGCTGTAGGCAATCCCCCACGTGCCTGCGCGAGTCCAGAAAGCAGACACTCACTAACTTCAGTACCCAACCACCAGTCGAGCAACGTCCCCAACAAAAAGTGACAAAGACCTGCAGCCGCATAGTCTCTCTACCAACCGCGTGCCTTAGTAGGGTAACGCAGACCCCCTCAATTAACAAACCCAGTTAAAAACATGTAACTTGCCCCTTGCCAACTAATCAGAAAATTCGTAGTATAGAAGAGAAGGAGTGTGAAGGCCTTGTTAACAGCTCTTACAAGTGACGGGAAGCAAGTCGTGCTAACACGGCAGTTGTCCTTGACCAGCTTACGGGAGTGGCGTAAAAACGAATCCTTTCATTGTCCTCAATGCAAAGAACCAGTACTCCTGAAAGTCGGCGACATCATAATTCCACACTTTGCTCACCTGAAGCAAACCACCTGCCGGGACAGTTTCTCAGAAGGGGAGTCCCCAACCCATCTGCTCGGCAAAATCCAACTCTATGAACTATTTTCACATCTTCAGCTACCAACTGAAATAGAACCTTATTTACCAGACATACGACAACGTCCTGATCTGCTCGTAACGTGGCAGAAAGACAAAATCCCAATCGAATTCCAATGCAGTACGATTCCCATTGCACATATCCTCGAGCGAAACGCAGGCTACCATAGCGTAAATATGAATCCTATATGGATCGTCCTAACACCTCCAACCGTTCAAGATTCCCTAGCATTTGTTCTTACCCATCGATTCACTCAATTCCAACAACACTTTATCCGCCACATTCATTCAAGTGCTAAAGAGACATTATCAGTTTTTTTAACATACAATCCATCCAAGCAACAATTTCACTACCTCAGTCATTTCATTCATCTTCGCGGTACCGCATTTGCAATGTGTCACTCCGTCATGCGAATCAAACATCAAACCATTCCTTTCGCTATTCCTGCTACTCCATCCACAAAGGATATAGAAGAACTGACACGTCAATATCAATCTGCGCGCAGAAAGTATCTTCGGTCGGTTATTGGGTATAATCAAAGAGGTATCCATCATCGTTTTTTGCGTGCATGTTATGAAATGCGTGTGCAGCCCGTTCAACTTCCTGGATGGATTGGCGTTCCAACAATAGGAGAAGAGGCATTTACAGAGTCCGACTGTGAATGGCAATTGCTTCTTATTGCGGCCATCCGACAAACGAGAACTACAGCCTTCCAACTAAATCGTTCCTTTCTTCATTCATTTATCAAAACATTTGAAGGGGATTCAAGCCGACAATTAGAAGCTTGTCAAAACTATGTGGATTTCTTGAGAGAGCAACGCATAGATATCTATCGACTGGATAAATTGATGGGCAGAGATTTTGTACTGGAAATACTTTCAGGGCGATTTCTTGCAATGCATGCCAGGAATTGAGAAAATACAAGAGAATCAAATAACGGTAAATGCAGAAGGAGGAATTGGATTGACGAATGATAACAAAGTATTGACGCGCGATGAAGTATCTGAAGAGGAAACATGGCGCTTGGAAGATATATTTTCTTCTGATGAAGAATGGGATAAAGAATACAGCAAAATTGAAGAGATGGCTAAAGAAGCAGAACAGTATAAAGGCACTCTTGGCAATGGCGCTCGTCCACTGTTTGAAGCGCTAACCTATCGTGATAAATTGGCGGAACGACTACGTAGATTGTATACGTATGCGCATCTTAAAACAGATCAAGATACGACGAATAGTTTTTATCAGGCAATGGATGGCCGAATTAGAACGCTAGTTGTGAAAATATCTACAGCGTTATCTTATTTCACTCCAGAATTACTTTCCATTGATGAAAAGCAGTTGAATGAAACGATTGAGTCACATGAAGGCTTGCGTTTATATAAACAGGAATTTGAAGAGTTGAATGCAGAACGCGCTCACGTATTGTCCTCAGAACAGGAACAATTAATCGCGCAGTTGTCTGAAGTGACAGGAAAGTCCTCTGAAACATTCAGTATGTTAAACAACGCGGATCTAACTTTCGGTTTGGTCAAAGACGAAAAGGGAAATGACATTCAATTAACACATGGTCGTTATTCGCAATTCCTAGAGAGTAAAGATCCGAAAGTACGCGAAGCGGCATTTAAAGAAATGTATTCAAGATATGGAGAGTTCAAAAATACATTTGCTTCGACGTTAAGCGGTAACGTAAAAGGGCATAATGTGAATGCACGAATTAGAAATTATAGTTCAGCAAGAGCGGCAGCATTATCGAATAACCATATTCCAGAACAAGTATATGAAAATCTATTGTCTACCATCAATAAAAATCTAGGCTTACTGCATCGTTATGTAGCCTTGCGTAAAAAAGTATTGAATGTGGATACGCTGCATATGTGGGATATCTACACACCCCTAGTTGAAGATACGGAGATGAAATACACATACGAGGAAGCGAAAGAGACTATGCTTGAGAGCTTCCATCCGCTGGGCGAAGACTATCGGGCTGTTGTAAAAGAAGGTCTTGATAATCGCTGGGTGGATGTTCGTGAAAATAAAGGGAAGCGTTCAGGTGCGTATTCTTCAGGTTCTTATGGAACAAATCCATACATTTTAATGAACTGGCAAGACAATGTAAGCAATTTATTTACGTTAGCCCATGAGTTTGGACATAGTGTACACAGCTATTACTCCCGTAAATATCAACCATTCATTTATAGTGGATACTCTATATTTGTCGCGGAAGTTGCGTCAACAGTTAATGAAGCGTTGCTGAATGATCACTTATTAAAAGTGACGACAGATGAAGATCAGCGAATCTACTTATTGAACTATTGGTTGGATGGATTCCGTGCGACGGTGTTCCGCCAGACGATGTTTGCGGAATACGAGCACTTGATTCACAAGCTTGATCAAGAGGGTGTGCCGTTGACGGCTGAAAAATTAACAGAAGAATACTATGCGTTAAACAAAAAGTATTATGGTGACGCGATTGTTAGTGACGAGGAAATTGGTTTAGAGTGGGCACGTATTCCTCACTTCTATATGAACTATTATGTTTATCAATATGCGACAGGATATAGTGCAGCTGTAGCACTTAGCAAACAGATTCTAGAAGAGGGCGAGCCAGCAGTAGAACGTTATATTTCGAACTTCTTGAAGGCGGGATCATCCGATTATCCTATCGAAGTACTTAAAAAGGCGGGTGTCGATATGACATCTGAAAAACCAATTGAAGAGGCTTGCCGAGTATTTGAAGCACGATTGGATGAGTTAGAACAGTTATTAGCAAAGAGAGGGTAATGTGAGTTTACAGGTTTCGACAGACGTCTGCGGAGACTGTGACATTTAGACGAAAGCTGTTATAATTTGTTGAAGTCATAAGTCATTTATGATATGGTGTAAATGTGGAATAAATCACATACCAAACATACACCCCTTTTGTTTGAACGTGAACATTTCTCCCATTCCCTTTGAAAGAGAGCATTCACTCCCCCCCAGGAGCGGATGCTCTTTTCTTTACGTTTTCATATAAAAAAGCCGAAGCCCCCAAGAAATTGGTGGGCTTCGACTGGTATAAGGGCTATTTGATTAGTGAACAATTAGGTTGCTTTTTACGCCATAACGTACGATCTTGGAAAGGAATTCGTTCGATTTCCTGTTTCAGTAAGCGTTTCTTTAATTCACGTTCAGCTTCTTTTTCTGTCACGTGGCACATTTCTGCGATTTCCTTCGTTGTCAGTAAGTCAAAGCGATTGAATAAAGAATCAATAGAAGGGGGTATGTCGGGTAGGAGTTGTCCTCCGATTAGTTCTTCTAAAATCTGTTCGTAGATCGCATAGTCATAGAGGCCACTCACTTTCAATCCTTCATCTTCAATGTTGCTATTGAAGAAAACGAAAGTTGGAGCTTCATCTACTTCCATTTCGTTACCTAAATACATATCGACTTGCAACGCACGTGATGTTTCTTCCGAAGTAAAATCCGCGATAAATTCATCTACGTCTAAATTAATGCGTGCCGCAATTTCAATGAGTACTGAATACGATGCGACGTCACGCTTCTTCAAAAAAGAATACTCAAGTAAACAGGATAAGTAACGGAATCCTGCGCGCTTACCTTGGAATTCTGCAGCTTTCACTGCAATGTTAGGGAAGCAAGGATTTGATCGTTTCGTAGACTTGGCGTCATTTGGATCAATTAAAGCAGGCGGATTCAGTTTTGTCATAGGTGTTCTCAACGCGATACGTAACGTGAAATAGTGATCGTATTCGACCTGCATTTTACGTAGCAACGGTTGTAGTGACCAACAGTCCTTGCAATAAGGATCTAGAAATACATAGAGTTCAATGGGCTTTACTGAAGCAGAGTAGTGTAACGTATCATCAATAACAGTTAGATAGTTCACTGATCTTCCTCCTCGTTCCTATTTACCATATGGTTGGCTGTTAAGACAAGGCGTTTATAGTAGACTTCCCGAAGTGGACCCTCCAGTCCTACGTCGTCCATTGCTTCAGCCATGCATGCTAGCCATGCTTCTGCGCGTGTAGGTGTGATAGGGAAAGGGTTATGTCGAGCTTTCATCATTGGATGTCCGTGCTCTTCAGTGAATAGGTTCGGGCCACCTAGATATTGTGTTTGAAATTGTTTTTGCTTCCTAATGGTTTCAGTTAAATCATTAGGGAATATTGGAATGAGGTCTGGGTGAACAGCCACTTTTGCGTAAAATGTTTCAATCAATTCGTGTAACTTTTTCTCGCCGATCTCCTCAAAAGGGATGACAGGTTTTCGAGTCATTGAATTCACACCCCTTCGTACATCTGTATCTGTATTCTATCAACGAACGAAATTCTATACAAATAAAAGAACTTATTTTGTTTCTTGTTATATAGCAGTTTGGTTAATTAGATCGTATAAACTGTTGAGAATAGTGAGTTTAAAGACCAGTAGTAATAGGAAGGGCAGCGTTAAACGACACCTTGCGCTTACCAACAATTAAAAAGTAGTTGGAACATCTTGTGTAATAAAACGACAGCTTCAACATTAAACCATTTGCTGGTAGTAGTTCATGACTTTTTTTACGTAGTTCTGAGTTTCTTTGAAGGGGGGAATGCCTCCGTATTTTTTTACGTTCCCTGGTCCTGCGTTGTAGGCTGCTAGTGCCATTTCGTTTGAGCCGAATTGGTTGAGCATGTTGCGCAAGTATTTGGCTCCGCCCATGATGTTCTGTTTTGGGTCCATCGGGTTGGTTACGCCCAAGTATTTAGCAGTGCCTGGCATGAGTTGCATGAGTCCGGCTGCGCCTGCGTGACTTTTTGCATTGCTCTTGAAGTTGGATTCTTGTTTGATGACTGCGGCAATTAGTTTTTCTGGTAGTTGATATTGATCAGCAGCTTGTTTGATGATGTCTGCATATGGATTGTTGGTTCCAGGTGACGAGGTGGCGGGTGATGTAGCGGTAAATTTTTCAACTGGGCTTGTGGATATGCTAAACGGTATGATAGTGCTTCCTTGGCTGAGTAGTTGCTCGGATGGTTTTGCGAGTTCAGTGCTCATGTTAGTGCCTTCCTTCAATTGTGTAAGCATCATTTGGAATGCATTGGAGCTAGTCGGCGGATTACTACTAAAGGATTGAACCGCTCCAAGAGTTTGTAGTGTATTGATTTCAAGGAGTAACCGAGTGTTAATTGGGTCGAGATTCATACTTTTTCCTCCTGTTTATTCAAGATATTAAATGGATTCATTTATTATATCTATTATACCAACTTTCTTACCACAATGCACAGTAACGAAATGCAACTACGTGTGGCATATGGTAGACTAAACGTAAAGTCTATAATTAAGGAAGTGGATGTCTTGGATATGAAAAATGAAATCATTGAAACGAGTAAGAACGGTAATGAAGTTCAATTTATATTGAATCCTGAGGCAGAATGGCCGTTAGGTTCCCCAACTGGAAAAATGTTGACAGACACAGATCGTCAATCGTTTGTCTATATCTTTGATCACGAGACCGGCTATCGGTATGCATATTTTCCTAAGGATAGTTGGAGCGGACTAGTAGATATGCTATTACAACAAGCAGAACCTGTGTTGGTCTGGCAAGATGAGAAAATACTATTAACAGGTGCTGCAGACGAATTGCAGGCGTTGATTTTTAATATAGAGGGTAATGATAACTATGGTGAGGAATTCAGTACAGCTGTCGAAGAGATATTCAAGCCAGTGCTGGAAAAGGTGAATTGATATATGGCAAAAGAATTTCACAAAAAGAATGGAAGTGACGTAATGAAATTCACAATTCAGTCGCGAAATGACGAGATATCTAATAAGTTAATGAAAGAAGCACGAGTGTATTTACGCGATTTCGGTTTGAAATACGATGAAGAAGAACCGGACATTGTATTGTCCATCGGTGGTGATGGAACGCTATTGCATGCTTTCCATAAATACATACACCGCCTGGATAAGACATCATTTGTGGGGATTCATACGGGTCACTTAGGATTTTATGCGGACTGGAAACCGTCTGAAATAGAAAAATTGGTGATCTTGATCGCAAGACAAGAGTATGAAGTTATCGAGTATCCTTTGATAGAAGTAACGATTAATTATCGTCATTCTGAAAAAAGCGCATCCTATTTAGCGTTGAATGAATCCACAGTGAAATCACCTGAAGTTACGTTGGTGATGGATGTTGAATTAAATGGAGAACACTTTGAACGCTTTAGAGGAGACGGACTTTGCATGTCGACGCCGTCCGGATCAACTGCTTACAGTAAATCTCTTGGTGGAGCGATTATCCATCCTTCATTGCCATCCATGCAATTGACAGAAATGGCATCCATTAATAATCGTGTATTCCGTACAGTAGGATCTCCACTCATTTTACCGGATCATCATATTTGTACATTGACGCCTGTAAAAGGTCCTGATTTCATGGTGACAGTCGATCATTTGCAACTGCTTCATAAAGATGTGAAATCCATCGAATACAAAGTATCCAATGAAAAAATGGGCTTTGCGCGCTTCCGTCCTTTCCCATTCTGGAAACGTGTAGAAGAGTCATTTGTAGCAAGTGATTTAATTTATGAACGTGAAGATGATGAAAAGAAAAAATAATAGGCTGTTTCAATTACAATTCGTTGTGAAGGAACGTGGATTGCTTCGTGAGTTTTTAGCATTGCATGAAATTTCTAAAACGACGTTAACAGCTATTAAATATCGCGGTGGAGAGATTTTGGTGAATGGACAGTCTCAAAACGTGCGTCATCAGTTGCAGCCAAATGATCAAGTGACCGTCGTATTCCCTCCGGAACAGGTGAGTGATGGATTAACTCCGCAAGAGGGTACATTATCGATTTTGTATGAAGATGAAACCCTTCTGGTGCTTGATAAACCAGCTGGACAGAGTACGATACCTTCTCGCAATCATCCTTCTGGAACGCTTGCGAATTTTGTTTGTGGAAAATTTGAAAGAGAAGGTATACTTTCGACTGCTCATATGGTGACACGCCTTGATACAGATACATCAGGTATTATTTGTGTGGCGAAAAACCGTCATATCCATCATCTACTGAGCAAACAGATGGCACAAGATTTGTTTCAACGACAATACACTGCATTTGCCGAAGGTATAATTTCTACGCCATTCGTGACTATTGAACAACCGATTGGTAGAAAAGAAGGAAGTATCATTGAAAGAATTGTACGGAAAGATGGTCAGTATTCAAAAACGGATGTATCAGTAAAAGCACATTACCGTAATGCAGCAGACTGTTTTTCCGTCGTAGACTTGACGTTGCACACAGGCCGTACGCATCAAATTCGCGTGCATATGCAATGGCTCGGTCATCCACTTGTTGGTGATGATTTATACGATGCGAATCGAGACGTATTCCCACGCCAAGCATTGCATTGCTCTGGCGTCAGTTTACTTCACCCAATCACCAAAGAGAGAATGCATTTTACTAGTCCCTTGCCGGAAGATATGCAATACTATTTACGGCAAAGTCAGCAAGTGTGCGGATTCTCTCAACAGCAACAACTCTGTTAATGTGAAGAAATATGTAGTGTCTATAGGAACTTACTAGTACGTGTAAGCGTACCGTATGTGCAGAAGGGAAGGTGTGAAATCATGACTACTCAACCAGAACAAATGAAAAGTGAAATCGTTTTGGATGCAGTGAAGTTACGAGAATTGCTGATCAACGAAGATATTCATTCGTTCAGACAGGAATATCTAGTACTCCATCCATACGATCGAGCGACTTTTTATGAAGAAGTTGGTGCAGAGCTTCGGGAATTGATGTATTTTTATCTATCACCAAAAGAACTTGCGGAAATATTTGAAACAAGTGAAATTGAAGAAGATGAATACGAAGAGTTCCTTGAGGAGATGGACGCGACATATGCCGCAGAGATGATTTCATACATGTTTGTGGATAATGCGGTAGATGTCCTGAAAGAACTAGATAAAAAGAAAGTCGTCAGCTATCTAACGTTGATGGATAAAGAAGCTGCGATTCAAATTAAAGCATTACTACACTATGAAGAATATACAGCTGGTTCGATCATGACGACGGAATTCGTTACAGTCTCTGAGAATTCCACTGTCCGTTCCGCCATGACCATTTTGCGTAGTGAAGCACCAAGCGCTGAAACGATTTACTATATTTTTGTTGTGGATGACTACCAGCGTTTAACTGGAGTCGTTTCGTTACGCGATTTGATAATTGCCGATGAAGATACATTAATTCGCTCCATCATGAGTGATCGCCTCGTCAGCGTTTCAGTTTCCGACGACCAAGAAGATGTCGCCCGAACGATTCAGGACTATAACTTCTTAGCTGTTCCAGTTGTCGATTTCCAACAACACATTCTAGGGATTATCACAGTCGATGACATTATCGACGTAATCGATGAAGAAGCATCGGATGACTATTCTAAACTTGCCGGTGTCTCGACGATGGATACATTTGATAAAAACCCACTCTCTGCTGCGAAAAAACGGATTCCTTGGCTTTTGATTTTATTAGTTCTCGGAATGTTAACAGCAAACTTAATTGATTTATTTACGGAAACGATTTCTCAAGTTGCTCTATTAGCGGCATTTATCCCACTGATCGCCGGAACTGCCGGAAATAGTGGAACTCAGTCACTTGCTGTTGCAGTTCGTGGTATCGCAACGCGTGATATTGAAGATGAGAGTAAGTTGAAGTTACTGATGCGAGAAGCGGGTACTGGAATTATTACAGGTGTGATTTGTGCAATATTTGTAGTTTTATTAATCTTTATCTGGAAGCATGAACTAGTTATTGCTTTACTAGTAGGAGCTGCGATGTTGGTCTCCATTTTCGTTGCAACCATTTCAGGATCATTTATTCCATTATTTATGCATAAACTCAAAGTGGACCCGGCTGTTGCCTCAGGACCATTTATTACAACACTAAACGACGTCATCAGTGTCGTCATATATCTAGGCCTTGCAACAGTATTCCTTAGTTCATTATGAACTAGGAATACTGTTTTTTTATTTTGGCACGTTGGGCGTTTAACTTACATATGCTAACTAAAAGGAAGTGATGAAAATGCGTCATGAAAAGCCGTTAATGTTCATCTCCAGCCCCGTTATTAGAAAATATCGGTATACACCCATTGTAGAAGAAGAAAGCACATCCGTTTTTGAACCGGAACACTCAAGAGAGCTGGAGCGTCCTGAAGTCTTACCCGTCCCTGAAAGCTTATCGGCACAAGAATCACAAGAGTCACCAGAGATTCAACAAGAACTATTGGCTACCCATCTCATCCGTCAAAGATTGGAATATTTGCAACACCCATTCCGCAAAGAATTATACGCCCCATTAGAAATTATCACTATAAAAGGTAGTGTTAAAGGAAAGTTCCACGACTTAGAAAACGAAATCGTCTGGATCAACTCGAATAAAGAAATAACGTCAGTCCGCATTGAAGAAATTTTAGATATCCTCTGGAAACAGCAATCATTTACTATTTAATTCTTACTATTAACAAGGCGAACCTGCTATTGGGTTCGCCTTGTTTTTTTGTTTCAATTTATCATGAAGATAATGCATCAGCATTCTAAAATAGAAAACTACATTAGTTGATTGTAAGTGGAACGCATCCGCCGAGAACGTCGATCAATGGCGTCCTTCACAATACCTTAAATTCTTCTGTTAAATAAAAAAGGACGAACCCTATTAATATAGGGTCCGCCATTTAGCATTGCAAGCGACCAATTAATCCTCGTCGCAGAAATCGATAAATACATCATCAATACACTGAATACCGCAGAAACAGCTCAAGTCAACCGTTAAGCACGTATTCGTTGGTCCGAAACCATTCACTTTACAAATCTTTTCATAACAGATTTTTCCGTCTGTCGTAATATCAAACGGCTTTCCGTTATACAAAGGTTGCAATACTTGAATGGTAGCACAGCAAGAATCAAACACTGTCTGTACTCGGAAAAATACAGAAACACAGCTCGTATGCTGATGAGGTGTTGAATTATGATTAGTCAATGACTGCTCTGCCGTCATCTTAGGATAATGCTTACGTTTACCACCTCGGAATACTGCCTTGAAATAATCCCCGTTACCCGTTAGCAAACTGAACACGCGTGTGTTGACGCGACCTCTAACCGGGCTGACCAAACTGCCAAGCGGCGCCATGAAACAATCTGTATCACACTCTACACAATCCACTTCCGGACACGTATTCTGAACGCGTTGGATAAAGCGCACTACTTCACAAATACAATTCGACTTATGACAGCCATCATGTTTGCTGTCTTTCTTTTCACATCCCACTACTGTCCACCTCCTGTTTGTCGTTCTCTATACTTTATGCATGGGTAATTGACATGACAGGGCGCTTTCCTCAATATGCATAAATCCGGTAAAAAAGATACATGCTAGACAGAAGGGAGGCGTTGCATTTGAAGAAGCTGAGTATATTGTTAATTATTCTTGGTCTACTTACTGGTTGCAGTGAAAAAGGAACGTACATTAAAAATACAACTTCACAGGATGAGCATTCGTTAGAGGAAGTCATCATGAGAAATGAACATGTGAAACTAGCAAAGGTATTGTTATTTGAAGACGAATTGCTCGCAGGGATTCGTGTCAATACGTTTTCCCGGTTTAAAAAGAAAACGATTGCTACGGATATTCAAAAAAAATTGGAGAAAGAATATCCTGATCTGAAAATCACTGTGTCAGCAGACAGTAAAATTCTGCTCGAAACGGAAAAGTTGATCCGTAAAAAAGATGAAAAAGATTATCGAAAGAAAATAGATAAAATCAAATCAATCGAAAAGGAGCAAACCTGATGCAACAAGAAAAGTATGCCCAAATAGAGAAAGAGTTATCACCTAAACCACCTATTTTGAAAAATGTAATGAAAGCTTTTTTAACAGGTGGTTTGATTTGTTTAGTAGGACAATTCATTGCACTTTTCTATATTACGTATTTTGATTTTACGGAACGCACAGCGAGTAATCCAACTGTTGCTACGATGATTTTCATTGCGATGTTGTTAACGGGTTTTGGATTATATAAAAAGATTTCTCAATTTGGTGGTGCCGGAGCAGCGGTACCGATTACAGGATTCGGTAATGCTGTAGTATCGGCTGCTATTGAACATAAATCAGAAGGATATGTGCTAGGTGTTGGCGGGAATATGTTTAAATTAGCTGGTTCAGTTATTTTATTCGGTGTCTTTTCTGCCTTTGTTGTAGCATTAATCAAGACTATCCTAGTGAAGTTTGGTGTGGTCTCATGGTGATACGGGGATTGCTAACCTTTCAGTCCAAGCCAAGTATTTACGCAACAGGTGTAACAGCAGGTCCATTGGAAAAAAAGAAAAGTGTGTTTGCACCACTATTTGATAAAGTATACGAAGATGAGCGTTGTGATTTGCCAACAAACGAAGACGGTCATAAGCAGTTAATGTATGACGCGGTGTTGATCGCACTTAGTAAAGCGAAGAAACAGCCGGAGAAAATCGACTTTTTCCTAACTGGAGATTTGGTTAATCAGATGACCCCTTCAAATTTTACAGCTCAAGCACTAGCTATTCCATATATCGGTCTGTTTTCTGCATGCGCTACTTCCGTCTCTTCTATGATCACGGCGGCATTACTCGCGGATGCAAAGCAAGCAAATTGGATCATGGCAGGTTCTTCTAGTCAACATAACGCAATTGAGAGACAGTTTCGGTATCCACTGGAGTATGGTTCACAAAAAGGAGCAACTGCACAATGGACGGTCACGGCAGCTGGTGCAGTATTAATCGGACAACATAAAGTAGATACTCCAGTTATTGACTGCGCTACTGTAGGTAAAGTGATAGACATGGGAATGACGGATCCGCTTAATATGGGATCTGCGATGGCCCCGGCTGCTAGTGATACATTGATGAATCATTTGACGGGACATGGTAGGACAATCGATGACTATGACACGATCATCACAGGAGATTTAGGAAGCAATGGTTTCAAAATATTTAAAGCATTGGCCAATGAAAATGGGTTACCTCATACGAAAAATTTTCGAGATGCTGGCGAAGAGTTTTATGGAAATGATCCATCGTTTAAAGCGGGGGCTAGTGGATCTGGTTGTTCAGCAGCTGTATTTCTTTCCGATGTCTATCAGAAAATGCTGACGAGAGAATATAAGCGGGTTTTATTGTTGGCAACTGGTGCATTGCTATCTCCGTTGTCATTTCAACAAGGGGATACGATTCCGTGTATAGCGCACGCGATTGAACTGTCAATGAATGAGGTGACGGCAGAATGATATCTATATACATCACGTCGTTTATAGTCGGTGGCTTGATTTGTGTCATTGGTCAATTATTGATGGATGTCGCCAAATTAACGCCTGCTCACACATTGGTTTCATTGGTTGTGACCGGGTCGGTACTGGACGGTATTGGCTGGTATGAACCACTTATTGATTTTGCTGGCGCCGGTGCTACGATTCCGATTACTTCATTCGGTAACGCATTAACGCACGGCGCAATGGCAGAAGCAGAAAAGCATGGCCTAGTCGGTGTGGTAACAGGCATGTTCGAAGTGACAAGTTCAGGAATTAGTGCGGCAATCATATTCGGACTAATTGGCGCATTGCTCTTTACATCAAAAGGAAATGTTTAAATTACTTAAACGCCCTCTCCATTTCATTCATCTCTGCATATAGTAGAGAAGAAAGGAAGGAGGGGTTTTTTATGTACGGATGTTACCCATCTCAAGGTTACGGTGGTTACGGATACGGTGGAGGTTGTGGTGAAAGATATGGCGGTTCTTCATTCGTCTTGATTGTAGTTCTGTTTATTTTATTAATCATTGTAGGCAGAAGCTATTTCTAAGGAGGAGAACTGAATATGAACGATTCATTCTTTAAAAAAATAGAATCTAAAACGGGTGTGCCGATGGAAGAAGTCTTTGCATTAGCGAATGCCATTCAATATGCTGATTTCAAAGACGAAAACCAAGTGAGAAAAATCATTCAAAAGGTAAGTCAAGTAGCGAACAAAGACGTACCGCAATCTGTAGAAGATGAATTAGTTAACTCTATTGTGACAAGTGGAAGAGGACTAAATTTGAATGATATTTCACAAATGCTTGGCGGTAAGTAAATAAATCTACTAAAACATGTTTAGAATGCTTGCTAAGTGGATAGACTAGTAATGATGATATATTTGAAAGGGAGGTGCACATCATGGGTTATATACTACCAATACAAAATTACCAAGCACAGCAGTATGCAGAACGTATGAATAACGAACGTCATAATTTTGCATATATCGGACGAGTAAGTCCTGTGCGTCTGAAAAATGAGGAATCAAGCTATTGGGAAGATGTTCTGGCAGATGAAGAAAGACGTCGAGAAGAGCAGATGAAGCAACGAAAGAATGGTGCACCTCAACCTTTAGTTAAAAAAGGATTTATAGCACCAAATCCAGCCCAATTCTCACCTGAAATAGCAGAGGTAGTTGGAAAGGGTCAAGCGATTAATGCATATGTCTAATGCAATAAAAATACCCCTTACCACTTTTAAAGTGGTAAGGGGTATTTTTTACTGTGCAATCAGTCGTTCATCAAATTTTTCTCCATAGCGCGATGAGGAATATCAGCATCCATGAATTCAGGGGATGTTACGACATAGCCTAACTTTTCGTAAAAGGGCACAGCATAAGACTGTGCATTCAAAATTAGTTTTTTCATAGAACTCTTAATCGCATGTTCTTCTAATGTATTCATAATCAAAAACCCAAGATGTTTACCACGATGTTCAGGTAAAATACAGATTCTCTCTATTTTAGCATGTGCATTTACAAGACCTCTCATTCGGCCGGCACCGATTGGTTGATCCATTTCATCGTAAACGACGAAGTGGATAGCCTCCTGATCGTGTTCGTCCAACTCAAGGATCAACGGGACACCTTGTTCTTCCACAAAAACCTTCTTGCGAACGATATACGCGTCCTGTTGACCTTTTTCATCTGAGACGATTTTTACAGTAATCTGCAAATCAAGACTCACGATCAAGACGGAACGTTTCGTATACTGTCCACGATCCATCTTCTAGTTGATAGAGTAAATGAATGCGATCGATGACTTCCGAGTGGTCGACACCTACCATTTTCATTTGGTTAATCACATCATCGTGTTCACCAGAAGTTAGGTTTTGCGCAATTGTAATATGTGGAACAAAAGCATAATTATTTTCATCATGATAGAAGTTTACATTTAAATCCTTGTGTAACTCGAGAATTTCGTCATTTGGTACAACTTTAAAGTAAATGGTATTCGTTGTTGGCGCGAACGAGCCAACTTTTGTCACGTTCAACTCAAAAGGGCTGTTTTTGATTGTAATTTCTTTTAACGCATTTGCTACTTCTTCAATTTCCTTGTCATTCGCTTCGAATGGATCTTTCAGCGTCATGTGAGGTGTGATTAGCGCATAATGCGGATCATATCTCTTCCGATAGCCATTTGCTAAATCTTGAAGTTTTTTTGAAGGGAATGCAACAATACCGTATTTCATTTAAGAGTGCCTCCTTGTGAATTGACTGAATTTTAGGTACATCCACTTTAGTATATCAGAAAATAGTCTAAGATGTCTCCTTCTATTACTAAAGGCTATTTATTTCGATCAGTGCGCGACGAATATCAGGTTGCCATGACTTCCAAGTATGGTCTCCGTCTAGCTCTTCATAAAAGTAAGGAAATCTTTTTTCTTTAATGACTTTATTCAACTCCCGGTTAGGTGTTAGAAAATCCAACCGACCGTCAGAAGTTGTGGGTACATAGGTTTCTTTATCACCGATCACATGGTAAATAGAAAGGTTGGCTGGATTTTGATTGGCCTTCACTGCTTCGAGTACTTCTTCGTTAACGAATGGTGAATGCAACACGACATTTCCGAAGCAATTTGGATATTTTAAAGCAGTCATTAATGACACAGATGCTGCCAATGAATCACCCATGAGCATTCTTGAAGAACCCATTTGGTATGTTGGATAGGTTTCATCAATATACTGAATTAACTCGTGTGCTAAAAAGCGGATATACGCTTTGTGTCGATCACCATCTGGGTGATACATACGTCTGCGTTCTTGCACCGTTTTATATGGAATACCTACCATGATGACAGGTTCAATGATTTCATCTTCCATTAATTCATCGGCAATTCGGCCAATCCGTCCGTATTGAAAATAATCTTTGCCATCTGAAACGAGCATGACATTATGTTTGTATAAAGGGGAATAGCGTGCTGGTAAATATATCAACAGTTCCATTTCTTCTTGTAGTTCATTACTGTAAAAACGGATTTCTTCAATTTTTCCTGGATTCATTTTGTAGGACCTCCATAATTAATGTACACTTAGTAATTATCATACCGATAAATAACAGTGTAAAGCTAGTGAAAACTATTGCGTATGAAGAGAGAGAGGGGAAAAAATATGGATGAAGGTAAGAATATTGTTCATTCAGATGTCGTGACAGCAGCAACAAAGAACGCATTGATCCGTCGTGGGGTTAAAATTCAAGACATCGCAAAAATTGTTTATGAACTGCAAGTACCTTATAACAAAGGCTTGTCGCTCGAACAATGTGTCGACTCGGTAGAAAGTGTTCTTCGCAAACGTGAATTGCAACACGCGATATTGGTAGGTGTTGAATTGGATGAAATGGCTGAAAGAGGTCAGCTATCGGAGCCGCTTCAGCAAATTGTTGAATCAGATGAAGGCTTATTCGGGGTCGATGAAACCATCGCATTGGGGGCGGTATACACATACGGTTCAATCGCGGTTACTACTTTCGGTCACTTAGATAAGAACAAAGTCGGCATCATCAACGAATTGGATACAAAAAAAGGAATTGGTATCCATACGTTCTTGGATGATTTGGTGGCAAGTGTGGCGGCGTGTGCGGCGTCTAGAATTGCACACAGAACGCGTGATTTGCAAGAAGCTGGCCTAACGTTTAAAGATGTACAAAATGGCAAGAGCTAATATCTGAACTGCCCTAGATCATTATTTCTAGCGGCAGTTTTTTGTTTTAGCTGTAGTTATTTCTTGTTTGTTGGATTACGTTTCTGTTAATTGTGCGTAATAAGCGGCTTTGGGTTGCGGTTCTTGCACGTGCTTTTTCTGTTTCTTGTTTGATCAGGAGGTTGTGGTTTAGCTGTCTATGTAAGTGGTAAGTTCATTGTCGCCACTACGGCGCTGGTGGATGGCTTTCGCGAGGAGCCAGAGACAAGGCCTGTCTATGTCTCCTCGCTACGCCTACCATGGCAGGCGCCTTCGTTAGATTGTGGGTGGGGCAGTTCGGGTAGTTGTTTTTAGTCGTGGAAGTGCTGGCTTATTACGTTTCTTTCAGGCGTACGTAATAAGCGGCATGGGGTTGTGGTTCTTGCACGTTCATTT
>NZ_PDZB01000036.1 GCF_002743335.1 Sporosarcina sp. P32b | reverse complement strand
ATAAGAACCACAACTAGAATAAATACCACTTAGTAGCGCTGGCACAACTGCGGGGTAGGCCGTGGCCATGAGACAACTGGCGGCACTTTGCCAGCTGGCTCATGGCTGTAGGCAATCCCCCAAGTGCCTGCGCGGGTCCAGAAAGTAGACACTCACTAACTTCAGTATCCAACAAACAGTCGAGCAATGTCCCCAACAAAAGTGACAAAGACTCGTAGCCACTTAGTCTTTCCGTCAATCGTGTTTGTAGGTTGGGTAAGTTACGCAATTTATCATTCTTAGAACCAAAACCAAAATAAACACTACTTAGTAGCGCCGGCACAACTGCGGGGTAGGCCGTGGCCAGGAGTCAACTGGCACCTACCACCGCCAGCTGGCTCCTGGCTGTAGGCAATCCCCCACGTGCCTGGCGCGGGTCCAAAAAGCAGACACTCGCTAACTTCAGTTCCCAACAGCCAGTCGAGCAACGCCCCCCAACAAAAGTGCCAAAGACCGGCAGCCGCCTAGTCTTTCCGCTAACCGCGTTTCCAGGTTGGGTACTGTACGCAATTTATCATTCTCAGAACCACAACCAAAATAACTACCACACAGCAGTACAGGCACGCACTAACTTCACTGTCCAACAACTAAGTTGAGCAATGACCTAACTCAACGTATCTCTCACAACGCATATTGTAATAGGACTACTTGTCCCAAAACACATGACATTTGTCATCTCAAAGTCATGACATCTATGTCTACCCCTCCCGCCGCATACAAGTTATTCTTAATGTACTAGCAAACCCAATAGGAGGGAAATTCAAACATGAGTAAAGAGCAAACGAAGCAACTGCATAAAGACGTCGCGCCTTTCGCGAAGTCTGATTTGAAAAAGAGTATCATTCAGATGATCAATACAATTCCACCAATATTTATCCTATGGTTCCTGGCTTACCAAAGCTTGAGTGTGTCGGTCACATTAACGGTTGCGTTGTCAATCGTTGCAGCGTTCTTCGTAGTTCGTACATTCATCATCTTCCATGACTGCACGCACGGTTCATTCTTCCGCAATAAAAAAGCGAATAGCATTGTAGGAACAATCACTGGCGTCTTGACATTATTCCCATATGAAAAATGGAAAAGAGAGCACTCGATTCACCACGCAACTAGTTCAAACCTAGACAAACGCGGTGTTGGAGACATCTGGGTCATGACGGTTGAAGAATACCAAAATGCTTCGAAGTTCGAGCGTTTTAGCTATCGTGTTTACCGTAACCCTATTGTCTTGTTTGGATTTGGACCTTTATACTTGGTACTGATCGCAGGTCGTTTTAACCGTAAAGACGCGCGTAAGAAAGAGCGCATGAATACGTATCTAATCAACGTTATTTTAGTTGCAGTCTATACAGTACTAATCCTAGCTATTGGCTGGAAAGCATTCTTGTTGATTCAAGGTACTATGATGTTCACAGCTGGTGCCCTTGGTATTTGGTTGTTCTACATCCAACATACATTTGAAGATTCTTATTTTGAAGAGGAATCTGACTGGGATTATGTTAAAGCAGCAGTAGAAGGAAGTTCGTACTATCAATTGCCACGTGCTCTTCAGTGGGCAACAGGTAATATCGGATTCCACCATGTACACCACTTAGCACCACGTGTACCAAACTATAACTTAGAAATGGCGCATGAATTAACTCCGCCATTGCAAAAAGCTACAACGATTACATTGAAGAATAGTTTTGAATCATTGCGTTATCGCTTGTATGATCCAAACAATAAAAAATTCATTACATTTAAAGAAGCAAAACAATACTCATTAAGAGATAAATTGTCGATTGATTTAAAACCAAAACGCACACATTTATCATAAAATGGCGAGAGAAGGGGCAATCCTTCTCCGCCTTTTTATTTTGTCCATATATCAAAAGAGCTAGCAGAGACAATATTTGTTACAATGGGATGAAAAGGACGGCGATGAGAACTGATGTATAGTTGGTATAGTATTTTTCCTAAAAGCCCCTGGCTCAGTATTTATGCTTGGGTTGTATTTTGTATTTTACCTTTCTTTTTTATTTTACGAAGTGCATCTTCATTTAATTTAACAATAGGCATCATATTATTAGTGTTATTTTTCCTTTCTTATTATTTTTCCGCCAAGTCCAAAAGCGGTCTTATGTATATGTGGATCAGTTTTGAAATTGTCATTTCGGTCGTGATGACCTTGTTGTTTGGATATGTATATCTATCACTGTTCATTGCGTTCTCTATTGGAAATATACGAAGACCAGTAGGCTTTTTTATTATTTATGGATTGCATATTGCGATCTTAATCGCGGCGATTGTTGCGGGGTTCTTTCTTGAGATTGAATTATTTTTACCGCAAATCCACTTTGTTATTATCACCGTTATTGGTGTAGTATTATTGCCTTTCAATTTGTACAATCGTCAAAAACGAGACTTACTTCAAGATCAGTTGGAGATTGCAAGGGAACGGATATCCGAACTGATGATCATTCAAGAGCGTGAGCGTATTGCACGGGATCTCCATGACACGCTTGGGCAAAAGTTATCTATGATTGGTTTAAAAAGTGATTTGGCTTCTCGATTAATGGATCGAGATATCGAGTCTGCCAAAGCAGAGATTCAAGATATACGTCAAATTTCTAGTACGGCATTAAAAGAAGTCCGGGTTCTTGTCAGTGGGATGCGGCGTGTGAAGCTTAAAGATGAGCTGGTGCGCGTCCAACAATTGTTGAATGCGGCGGAAATCGATTTAGATGTAGAAGGAAATCCGAATTTCCCCGACGTATCTCCTATTGTAGAAAATGTACTTGTCATGTGTATGAAAGAAGCAATCAATAACGTAGCGAGACATAGTTATGCAAAGCGGTGCTGTATCATATTTGAACAGACAGAAAAGGCATTTGTAATTAAAATAAAAGATAACGGTATTGGTATCGCGCAAAATGGTTTAAATTTACCGGGAAATGGGCTTGATGGCATGAAGGAACGGTTAGAGTTCGTCAATGGTAAACTGTCCATTAAAAGTGACGGTGGAACTCAAATAAAAATCGTGGTACCTGCTGTTCTAAAGCAAATAAAGGAGGGGTAACGTATGATCCGCATTGTAATTGCAGAAGACCAAGGAATGCTGCTCGGTGCACTAGGGTCGTTGTTGAACCTGGAAGAAGATATGGAAGTAGTAGGCAAGGCTAAGAATGGTCAAGAAGCCGTGGACTTGGTTAAAAGTCTTCGGCCGGATATTTGTATAATGGATATTGAAATGCCGATTAAAACCGGCTTAGATGCAGCGGAAGAACTCCAGGATATAGAATGCCAAATTATTATTCTAACGACGTTTGCGAGGGCGGGTTATTTTGAACGAGCACGTAATGCGGGAGTTCGTGGCTATTTGCTGAAAGACAATCCGATCGAAGAACTGGTGAAATCGATTCATTCTATAATTGAAGGTCGCCGAATTTATGCACCAGAATTAATCGATATGGCATTTGAAATGAAAGAAGAAGAGAAGAATCCATTGACCGAGCGAGAAGTTCAAGTACTTAAATTGGTATCCGAGGGGAAGACTACGAAACAGATTGCGGCTGAACTGTTTTTATCACCCGGCACTGTCCGTAACTATGTCTCCACGATTCTGGATAAACTTGGTGTGCGTAATCGTATTGAAGCAATTACGTTATTTAATGAAAAAGGCTGGTTCGAATGAAATCTGCACGGGCATACATTCATAATAGGGAGTGGTTAGTGAGTGAATAAAATGACGCAAAGTGAGTGGCTTGTAAAGCTACCCTTATTACAAAGCGTGGTAGAGAAGAAGGAAGTATTATGGTGTAACCCTTCTATTGAATCAGTAAAAGCTGGCCTGTTGAAGACGCGTTTATCAAAAGACGATATAACAGACGCTAGTCATCGCCTAGAAAAATTTGCTCCCTATTTGGCAAAAGTTTTTCCTGAAACGAATCAAGGTATTATCGAATCTCCATTAACACCAATTCCAAAGATGAAGCAAGAACTTGAAGCGGCATACGCTATTGATATTCCAGGCAGGCTTTTATTAAAGCAAGATAATGCGTTACCAATCTCCGGCTCAATCAAGGCGCGTGGTGGAATTTATGAGGTGCTGAAACACGCAGAGACACTTGCATTAGATAATGAGTTGCTGGATCACACAATGGATTATAGCCAATTCGATTCACCAACATTCCGTGCATTGTTTGCAAAGCACAAAATAGCTGTAGGCTCGACTGGTAATCTAGGATTGAGTATTGGCATTATGAGTGCAAAACTTGGCTTCGATGTAACGGTGCATATGTCAGCCGATGCTAAACAGTGGAAAAAAGATTTACTACGTTCAAAAGGCGTTCACGTAGTGGAGTATATAGATGATTACAGTAAGGCAGTAGAAGAAGGTCGGCGCCAGGCAGAGGCTGATCCGTCTTGTCACTTTGTGGACGATGAAAACTCTACGGATTTATTCATGGGATATGCCGTGGCGGGGGAGCGTGTAGCAGCGCAATTGAAAGAGCAGAATATTGCTGTCGATGAAGCGCATCCACTATTCGTCTATTTACCTTGCGGCGTAGGCGGTGGACCTGGCGGTGTGGCGTTCGGATTAAAACTAGCATTAGGCGATCATGTCCATTGCTTTTTCGCTGAACCGACACACTCACCGTGCATGATGATTGGAATGATGACAGGAATGCACGATCAAGTCTCGGTTACAGACTTTGGCCTGGACAATAAAACTGCGGCTGATGGATTAGCAGTCGGCACAGCTTCAGCATTTGTCGGGAAAACGATGGAACCTTTCCTGACAGGATGCTATACGGTAGAAGATCAGACATTATTCACGCTACTGAAAAAGCTAGCGGACAGCGAAGATATTTGGCTAGAACCTTCAGCACTGGCTGGTATGACAGGGCCAGTACAAGTTATTCAGTCTAAATTACCATTAGCCGACTCCAAAGATACGACACACCTCGTATGGGGAACAGGCGGAAATATGGTGCCTGAAGACGAAATGAAGGACTATTATAATTATATGATGAAATAATATACGCTATTTCCTGGGAAATCGACAAAAGATCCGCAGACATTAGTCTCTGCGGATCTTGTTTTTTGAGTGTGTAAATTAGAAGCGCCTAGATATCACGGAAGGCGTTGTGAAGTGAAAATCCGCCCTTACTATTAACTTCTGCCACACTTCATAGTCTTACTGTAAATCTTTAAATAGCTTCAATCTCAAAAGTCTTGGAGCTAATAATAGACCGATAATTGTCCCGCTCACTGTCGATACCAGAAAAGGGGGGAGGAAGAAGAAAGCCGTTACGGTTGTACCCATCAATATTTTTGCATAAGGTACCGCAAACAAAGGTGCTATCAAACCGGTGCCGATTATCTCCCCAATACCCGCACTCCAATTCCTTTTGAAACGCTGATAGAATATGCCGGCTAAAAATGCACCGATCATACCACCTGGAAATGCGAGCAGTGAACCAGTTCCGGTCAGTACGCGTACGAGTCCTGTCATAAACGCCACTATGACAGCGGCCCCCGGACCCATTACAATTGCCACTATGACATTTACAGCATGCTGTATGGGATAAGCCCTGGCGATACCAGCAGGAAATGAAACGAACGCGGAGCCGGCAACTGCGATTGCGACAAACATGGTCATGAATATCATTTTGCGTGTATTCATGTGGACATCATTCATTTCAAAAAGGAGTGAATGGTTTTTAATAAATCGCTTGCTGCATACTGTGGATCTTTCGCCGATGCAATTGCAGAAACAACAGCTACACCATCTGCCCCAGCTTGGATAATGGAGCTAGTAGTAGCCAGTGTAATGCCACCTATAGCAACTAGCGGCATGTTAGGAAACGCAGTATGGATTTCTTCTACCAAAACGGTACCTACAACGGCTGAAGCATCGAGTTTGGTCGAAGTCGGATAGATCGGACCCAGTCCTATATAATCCGCACCAATTGATTGTGCCAGTTGTACTTCTTTTGCGTTGTGGGTAGAAACTCCAAGCCATTTATCCGGACCGATTCGCCGACGCACACTGTCTGCCTGTTCGTCATCTTGTCCAACATGAACTCCGTCTGCATTCATTGCCAATGCTAGATCCACATCGTCATTGATGATGAAAGGAACGCGGTACAGTCTGCAAAGTGCCTGACACTTCTTGGCGAATCCGAGCAAAGCTTCGCCTTCAAGTGCATTCGATCCTTTTTCACGCAACTGAAAACATGTGATACCACCGCGCAGAGCTGCTTCCACTATTGCTAACGGATCCTGACTACCCGAGTTTGGTGTGCCCATTACAAAATATAAGCCTAATGCTTTCCTCACTTCCATAGTTCGCATCAGTGCATCTCCTTTTTTAGCTCACCGTATGCCCAGTGATTTGTCGGTCCGTGTCCTGAACCAATCTTTAAACCATGTTCAATCGCAGCCTGTATGAACTGCTTTGCTTCAGCGACTGCATCCGGCAACGAAAAGCCTCTCGCTAGAAAACTCGTCAAAGCTGCTGCAAATGTGCATCCAGTTCCATGTGTATCTTTCGTTTGAATCCAAGGTGTTGTCACAGTGAACGATTGACCGTCTGCGTCTGCGTAATAATCTTTTGCATCCAGCACGTCATTTCGGTGTCCGCCTTTCATCACGACGGCTTTCGCTCCCATCTGAATAAAAGCGGTTGCAGCTTGCCGAATGTCTTCGTCTGTCTGTATTTTCATTCCAGTCAGCACTTCCGCTTCAGGAATATTCGGTGTAACAATTGTAGCCAGCGGTAGTAAATGTTCTTTTAGTGCTTGAATCGCCTGTTGTTGCAATAAAGATTGTCCACCCTTTGCAATCATGACAGGGTCAATAACTAAAGGAATTGGAGGATATTCTTTTAATAGCGCAGCAACTTCAGTAATGATTTCTGCCGAAAATAGCATGCCGGTTTTACATGCTTTTACATCAAAGTCATCAAGTACTGCACGTATTTGTGCTATGACTCCGTCGGTCTGTATCGGATATACACCGTGAACGCCATGTGTGTTCTGTGCAGTCACTGCAGTGATCGCAGACGTTCCGAATACACCTAGCTCTTGGAATGTCTTTAAGTCGGCCTGAATTCCTGCACCTCCTCCGCTATCCGAACCCGCAATGGTCAATGCTACTTGTACTGTCAATTGAAAAACCTCCTGTCTATTATGCTAAAGATGTTTTCGATTCGCGATCCAATGTATGTAATATATTTAAGAAGTTCACAGCAAAGTCTCCAGGACCACGGGAAATTTTCGCTGTTTGTTCACCAGCTCGTTTATAAAATAAAAGTGCATCTGCAACGGCTTCCAAAGGATGTTCCATTCCTACTGAGAGAAAAGCACCTGTGACAGAACTGAGTAAACATCCTGTGCCGGTTATGGTAGTCATCATAGGGTGGCCGCCTGTGATAGACAATGTGGAATGGCCGTCCGTGACGATATCGACTTCGCCTGATACTGCTACGAGACAGTTGTACTTACGAGCAGTCTTTTCCGCTAGATCTTCGATGTCTGCAGAACCTTCTCCTGCGTCCACGCCTTTAGCGGTCCAGGGTACATCTGCAATCGCAGCAAGCTCCCCTGTATTACAGCGGATCAATGTGACATCTACTTCGTCCAGTACTTTCAGGACGCTAGCTTTGCGAAAAGGGGTGGCGCCTGCACCAACCGGGTCTAGTACAACAGGTTTTCCTGCTGCACGGGCACTGTTTCCGGCCAAAATCATTGCGTCCACTGTTTGTTGCTTTAACGTGCCGATATTTAAAATACTGCAAGCGGCAATTTTTGCAATATCTTCTGCTTCCTCTACTGCATCCGCCATAACGGGAGAAGCGCCTATTGCTAGTAAACCATTTGCCTGGAAATTCGCAACTACAAAATTTGTAATGCAATGAACGAGCGGTTGCTTTTGACGAAGTTGTTGAATAAGCTGCATGTTTCTCTTCCTCCCTTTAAAGGTATATATACAAAAAGCCCATGCATTGATGGGCGGTTGGGTATGAAAACTACCCACTTTCCTCCGCTAGTATGTACTAGATCAGGTTCAAAGGGTTTGCGTAATTGCATCTCAGCCAATGGCACCCCTAGTGGTTGCTATGTATCAGACAGGCTAATTATATCATATACATGAAAAAGGTTAAAATGATACTGGGATAATGGGGTGGAAGTACGTGGAAATGAGCGATTGCGCATAGAGGAAGAGGTATAACTATATGCTGAATGTTACATAATTATCTGAAGGCGTATAACTGTTTCAGATGAAATAGATAAAAGGGAGCAGATCGCAAATGGAGAAATTATTCGAAATTCAACAAATGGACCATTCAATGGATGATATATCGTTTACGTGGAGTGACACAGGTGGTTATTATCGTGTCTATAAAAATGACCGACAAGTATATGAAGGAACGGCCCCGAAGTTTACGGATGGGCAACTAGACCCGTCACATCCTTTCCAGTATACAGTGGAACGAGTAGAAGAAGGACGGGTTCGTGATGTAATTGTTATCCAGACATCTGCCCTGACTGAGGTACAAGAAGATGAACATCCTTTACAACGACTGGTGATCACGACGATTGCCGCCTCCTCACAAATTGCTCTGTCGTGGGAGTGGATTAAGGATGTGGAGAAATTCGATATTTACCGTAACGGTCAATACCTCGAAACAATTGCTGACAATCGTTTTATTGATCGCGAGGTAAGTTCTTCGGAGTCGGTCGTTTACAGTGTGTCGGCAACATGCCCGTTGATTGATAGCAATCAGAAAATGAATATCAGTAAGTCAATCGCATCAAAAGTGTATGAAGTGATTATGCCCCCGAATCCGAATAATAAACCAACAGAAGAAGTCTATACCTTTTCTGTGCGTGTAAAGCAAAGGGATCAATTACTCACACCGATAGCTGACAGAAAAAAAATAAATGAAGTGAAGCAATGGAAGTTCCGATATACGACGTTTTTAAAGGAAGATATTATAAAGAACCCAAATCTCTTTTCACCTATTTCATACTTTACGGGGGATGATCGAGACTTTAATCCGGAAGGGAAAAGTTTCCGCACCCGTGTGGATATAGAAGGACAGTTTGTCGCAGGAGATAGCACACTGCAATTTACGAAAGCAACTGGACCAACAATTGGTATGAATTATATGAAACGGTATAAACGCCATGACCATGCATCAGTAGATGGTATAGAAATAGAGCGGTTAGAAGGGAAGTCAACAGAAGTTCATTTTGCAATCAATCATGACGTGGGCAACCCACTAACTGCTTCGCCACCTATTCATTATGAATTGAAAGCTCATTTGGATCAGAATGGGAACCTGGACTTAGTTGGTTATCATAATGATGCGCCTCATCATGAGATTTATTTAGCGCTTGATGACGAGGATTGGCGCTCGGTGCATCGTACTGAAAGTGAAGGGTTGGCGTATTTGACGGGTGTGCTAGGAGATAATTATTGGCGCTATATGACGTGTAATTAACAATGAACCGCCGCAGTCCACTATGGACTGCGGCGGTTCATTTAATTAGGCTTTACTAGTCGATGGTTTCTTGAAAACTTTTCCGATCAGAATTAAGTTTTGTGACACGTACATTCAACTTTTCGATTGACTCATCTGTTAGTTCAATTACTCCGTCTTGTTCATACTTCTTCCATGTATTCAATTCCTGTCTATATAAATGTTCGGAAAATCGATAGACGTCAATGTTTTTTTCTATAGCCTCTTTGTATGTCTCTAAAATTTGTTTAGATATCTCTTCCTCTAATCTTTTCTGGATTTCTTTTATCGAAATGGAGCCTTCCTTTGTACTCAGTGATGCTTCCACATCTACTTCCACATTAAATTTCACACCGTTTTTATTGATGGGTGTAATGGTCGGATTTACTTTATCGACTATTATGGATACATGATCATCTCTTTCTGTTTTGAAAGAAATTCGACCACGTTTAGTTTTCTTCGTCATCCACTGCAATCCTCTTGCGCTAGAACCCGTAATAAATCCTTTGAAATTGTGGCGTGAAATGGACGCAATGCCTGATAAAACAGGTGCTGCAACGGACTCTTTTGAAGACTCCCAATTATCCTTTACGTTGATAAGAGGGATTGCCGCTTCGTGTCCCGGCTCGTCCAAACCGATAATCAGCTCACGTATATTCGTAGGATAGACAAACGATTCTTGTTCGTAGGAATTGTCTGGATCACCAAGTTTTGATAGGGTAAGTGCTTTGTTAATAACAGGGCGGACCAGCAACACGTCCTGCACCGGATCCTTTGTAGCATATAACCAAATTTGATAGCGCGTCTCTAGATACCGTGTAATTCTGTCAATGACTGCATTTAATTTGCCATGTTCCAACACCTTTTCCGATACAACAATGTAAGAAGCATGTCCCCAAAATACCTGCTGGTCAACGGAGTGATACAGCTGGGCAAGGGCATCATCAAATGTATCGGCCTTGGCAAATCCTACTTCTGCCTGAGGTATGTCACTCACGGGTTGTTCAGATTTTGGTGTATTGGCAAAGTCGATAATCTGTAGATATATGTGAAATTGATTATCTATATAATCAACGCCCAAGCCATTGACATACAGCATTCGCTCGGGTTCTCTCATATCCCAGCAACCCGCCAAGAATAACGTCAGACAAAGTGTAGCGAACAACGCAGCTTTTTTCATTCTCCGGTTCCTTTCTGGCGTGTTTTATCCTTTGGATGCAATACGTCAGGTCGCTTATTGTATTGTTCAGTAGGTAGGCGGAGCAATGTCTTTTTAATATTTGTCCACTTGATGTCTGTTGCAATACTTAAATAAGGAACCCCGAATGTATGGATAGTTGATAAATATAAAAGGGTAGCAAATAAAGACACATAAAAACCAAATAAACCCATCAGTCCGGTAAGTATAATAAAAAACACGCGTAATGCACTGACAGCTGTAACGAGTGATTGATTAACTAAAGTATAGGCCGCAATTGTAGAAGTGGCGATCACGACAATCATAGCGGGACTTGTTAAACCTGCGCGTATTGCCGCATCTCCAATAATCAATCCACCTACAACTCCAATCGTACTTCCGATTACAGTTGGCAGACGTAGACCCGCTTCTCGAAATAACTCAAATAAGCTAAGCATCAATAACATTTCAAACATAGAAGGAAAAGGTAAACCTATGTTTGCCTGTACGATGGTTGCCAACAATTGAATAGGTAACTGATCTTGATGAAAGGCGGTGAGTGCAAGCCAGAAAGCGGGTAACAGTAAACCAATTAATAAACTGCCGAGACGAAGCAGTCGTTGTACCGAACTTTGTAGACTTGGAAATTCAAAATCCTCGGATGTTTTCATTAATAAAAACAAGCTGATCGGAGTGATGACGGCATAGGTTACGCCGTCCACTAGAATAACGAAGCGACCTCTCGCCAATGACTGGATTGCATTGTCAGGTCGTCCCGTATAGTCAGATCGGGGGAAGAGCAAGGATTTTTTATTCACTAACTCCATCAATGCATCACCGCTGAACACAATATCCGTATTCACTTTGCCCAGCTGTGTCCGCAGTTGATATAATGTATCTTCACTGGCAATATCATCGAAGTACATAAGTGCTACAGAAGTTTTTGACCGTGTGCCTAATTCAAACTTTTCCACGCATAAAGAATTGGTAGGAAGGCGTTTTCTAATGAGTGCAATATTAACTGAGATATCTTCAATGAAGTTATCACGTGGTCCTTTAACCGGAACTTCTAAACGTGTTTCTTCAGGTGACCGATTTGGTTTACTTTCAATATTACCGGTCACAACTAATTGGAGATCTTCAAAATACACGAGCACATGCCCCGTATACACGAGCATAATTAGTTCTTTTTCTGTTTTTGGAATCTGAAGTTTTGGTATATATAAAGAAGAGCAAAGAACTTGCACACTTATGCTTTCTTTATTGTCAGCATATAATTCACGTACACTTGGAATCACAACTTCATTCAATAATTGTGCATCGAACATTGAATCGCATGTGATGAAGTAGACTGTATGTGATTGAAAAGTATAGGGCTGGAACTGTATATCACCAGAATGTAGAAAAAGTTGCTGTAGTGAATCCAGATCAATGTTCATATCAGGAGCTCTCATACTATATCACCATTTCCTAATAGATTAGTTCGGTTGTTTTCTTGATTTCCTTCCCGACCGTTGTGCGGCGAAGACAAGAATGAATGTTAGTAGAAACAAGAATACAAATGTGCCAGTTAAAACATAATCACCTTTGATTTTAAGAAACACATGGTCACTCACTAAAAGTAAGGATACGCTCATAAAGAAAAGGGCCGGCAAGATGATCTTTGAAATCCGCTTCTTATCACCAGTCATCCCTAACAGATCAATTGCAATGAAGAGTAGCAAACCAATGCGGATAAAAGCACCGGTTAGCCATTGATAAATGGAAAGGAAGTCTAAGTGTTCAAAAAAACGACCTATCGAGACAAGTCCCCATTCCTCATAAGCAGGATAAAGTTGCTTCGCGGCTTCATTTGGTCCGAACTCCGTAATAGCGCCAACGAGGGGACCGATTGTCAGCCCGAGCAAAATGAGCATCATGACCGTGAAATGGTACCAACGAAACGGATTTTTCACGCGATGCTGAATGAAGAGAAGCAATAATAGCTCTATAAATCCCGACGCAGGATAGATAGCGGATTTGAGGACAGGTTGTACACCGTGTTCTAAAAAAGGCTTTAACATGTTGTAATCTTTCACTTGCAAGTTAGTAAACGCTACGAAAAATCCGAAAATGACTACACCAAACAACACGATTGCATTGACGGTGACTATGGATTGTAAATTGGCCATCGCAAGTAGAACGCATAAGACGCTAAATGTTAGCAATAATAAAAATAGGGGAGTTTTCGGTAAAAAAGTGGCGGCAATCCACTCCAACATCTCGACCATTGTAAAAGTAGACAAAATCAGCAGAAAAATTGCAACCATATATCTGATGACAGCTGATGGCACCTTGCCGACAGTTTCAGTTAGCCACTTCGTCAAATGTTTCCGTTCGGACTTTTTATGGATATAGATAAAAAGAAAGACAAAGGGAAAGATAGCAAGGAACGCAATTATGACTGATATCCATCCATCTCTACGTGCATCTTCCAGCAATGAAGGAATAATGGTCACATGATTTTTCAGTCCAATAACTGTCATGGATAAAAATATGACATGCAGAATGCTGATTGAGCTCTTTTGATTCATAGGAACCCCTTCTTAACTAAAGTAGTTTCCTTTAGCTTTACCTAAAATGTACAGTTTTATAATCTATATAAGTAATTAAAATGGAACCGTAATAGTACAGTCTACGATTTGTATGATCTATAAAACTATTTGATTGAAAGCGCTTACCAAATGGTTTAGAATAAAAGATAGCTTATGAAAGCGTACGCATCAGGAATAAAGTGAAACTATGTTTCGTATAATAGCTTTGCGTGCATAATGATTGCGCTGAGATACAAGCAAAATAATGAGAACAGGGAGTGTGACGCAGTATGGTACAAGCTTCAGAAAATCTAGTTTACGCAAATCCAAATACAGAAGGTTCAAAGGTTCAGTTCAAAGAACGCTATGATAATTTCATCGGCGGCAAGTGGACGGCGCCAGTAAAAGGCCAGTATTTCGATAACTCAACGCCAGTTACAGGTAAGGTATTTACTCAGGTGGCGAGATCTACAGAAGAAGACATTGAACTGGCTCTGGATGCAGCTCATGCAGCAAAAGATGCGTGGGGAAAAACATCAGTCACTGAACGTTCGAATATTTTGCTGAAGATTGCTGATCGTATTGAAGAGAATTTAGAAATGCTAGCTGTAGCTGAAACATGGGATAACGGAAAGGCTGTACGTGAAACATTAAATGCCGATCTTCCGCTTGCAGTAGATCATTTCCGATACTTTGCATCTGCAATTCGTGCGCAAGAAGGCGGAGTCAGTCAAATAGACAACGATACTGTAGCTTACCATTTCCATGAGCCACTAGGAGTTGTAGGGCAGATCATTCCTTGGAACTTCCCTATTTTAATGGCAGTATGGAAACTTGCTCCGGCATTGGCCGCAGGAAACTGTGTCGTGCTAAAACCAGCTGAGCAAACACCAGCGTCTATTTTAGTATTGGTTGAATTGATCGAAGACTTACTGCCGGCAGGTGTTCTGAACGTAGTCAACGGTTTCGGACTGGAAGCAGGAAAACCACTAGCATCCAATCCGCGAATTAATAAGATTGCCTTCACAGGAGAGACGACAACAGGCCGTCTAATCATGCAGTATGCTTCACAAAACTTGATTCCGGTTACTTTAGAATTGGGCGGAAAATCCCCGAACATTTTCTTCGAAGATGTAATGGCGGAAGATGATGCGTTCCTTGATAAAGCAGTTGAAGGTTTTGTTATGTTCGCCTTAAACCAAGGAGAGGTCTGTACGTGTCCATCTCGTGCGTTAATTCAGGAATCCATTTACGATAAGTTCATGGAACGTGCACTTGAGCGTGTTAAAGCGATCAAGACAGGAAATCCATTAGATCCAACGGTCATGATGGGTGCCCAGGCATCGACTGAGCAACTAGAGAAGATTCTTTCTTACCTAGATATCGGAAAGCAAGAAGGTGCAGAATGTCTGACAGGTGGAGAGCAAAATAAGCTCGAAGGTGATCTTGCAGAAGGTTATTATGTGCAGCCGACTGTATTTAAAGGACATAATAAGATGAGAATCTTCCAAGAAGAAATTTTCGGTCCTGTAGTTGCAGTAACGACATTTAAAGATAAAGAAGAGGCGCTAGAAATCGCGAACGATACATTGTATGGACTAGGTTCAGGTGTCTGGACGCGTGATATGAATACAGCGTACCGCTTCGGTCGCGGAATTCAGGCAGGACGCGTATGGACGAACTGCTATCATGCATATCCGGCACACTCTGCTTTCGGTGGCTATAAAGCTTCGGGTATCGGCCGTGAAAATCACTTACAGATGCTAGCGCATTATCAGCAGACAAAGAACATGCTAGTTAGCTACGACGAAAGTAAACAAGGATTCTTTTGATCGAATCTGTCTGGAGGATCCGCAGTGAATGGAGGAGTTCCTATGCCAGATCGAGTAGTCGCAACAGAAGAAGCATTGGCTCTTATAGAGTTGTTAAAAGATAAGCACGGTCCTCTGATGTTTCATCAGTCCGGCGGTTGCTGTGATGGATCTTCCCCGATGTGTTACGAAGATGGAGATTTAATTGTCGGTAACCAAGATGTGTTGCTAGGGCACATCGGTGGCATGCCATTCTATATGATGAAAAGTCAGTTTGAGTATTGGAAACATACACAGCTAATTATTGACGTAGTCGATGGGCGTGGTGGAATGTTTTCGCTTGAAGGAGTGGAAGGAAAACGTTTCCTGACTAGATCCCGGGCCTTTACTGACGAAGAATATAAGGAATTAACTCCATGAAAAAAGCCTTCCATTAAATAGGAAGGCTAGGACTGAAAGCAACTCCAGGAACATCGGAGTATGTTTTCAGTCCATTTTTTATAAGTAAATATATATATAATCTTTACGAGATAAAACGTTGCCGTTCTTCAGGTGAGGGCAACATACAAGATAACTCCTTTTTGCCGAACCATTTATATCGATTTGTTGCAATGTAGTCATAGACGATGTCGCGGATTGCGGGTGGAATGACTATGAATAGAAATGCCAAGTGCCATAAACCATCCAATTTTTTTGCGATACGTAAAGCTGCGCCTGACTTTGTATAGGCTTTACCATTTTCAATCAATACTAAGCTATCTACGTTATCTGGAATTTGATAATCCTTACGAAGTTTTCTACCTACATCATCTTGTAACGAAGCGAATGAAAAGTGTTTGTAAGGGTCACGTTTAATAATAAATTGCACGCTTGCGTCACAGAAGTTACATTCGCCATCAAATAGTATAATTCTATTTCGTTCCATAAATATTCTCTCCTTCAAAAATACGTGATATCGTACTATACCCACATAGCGTGAACTTCACTCACTCTATATAAACAGAATAGTTTGGCATCTTTAATGGTTCGTATATAATAGAAGGTGACTAGGCTGGTTCTGTCTTGTGTATCATATATAGAAGAAAGGGTGAAAAGGTATGGAGCGTCAATACATCCATCCAGCTGAGCTGGAGTTGCGTCGTGACTCTGACTTTTTACGTTCCGAGAATATGGTAGGCGAAGGTGCTCCGGTCCATGGCGCATTAAATGAGTGTGAAATTCTTATAAAGAAATTGGAATCGATAGAAAATAGTCTTGGTTTTGAGAAGCCTTCTACACCTAGAAGCTGTGAGTTATAAACAGTCTATTAAAAATAAAGCAATGCCCTATATCACTATTGATAAAGGACATTGCTTTTTTTTTTTGGCTTTCCTATGTCGGTAGCCCGTAACAAATTTATTTACTCGCATGTAATAGGGTATAAGGAGGTGGAGAAATGAATCAAGGACATTGTGGAATGTCAGGCGGACATCACCAGCAAGGATGGGGACACCAACAGCCTCATCATCAAGGAATGCATGGTCATCAAGGTATGCCAGGCGGACAGCAGCAAGGTTTCCAACCCGTATTTTGCCCGCCACAGTATCGGTTTAACGATTGCTTCACTAAACAGGAAATGCCATTTATTCATCCGATCGTGAATGTGAATCGACACCACGTAGTTGGTGTGCCACAGCACTACTATACAGAAACTACTGAAGACGTTATGGGATCTACTATTATGCCAGGAAGAGGGCCAGGAATGGGGCCAGGATTCGGACCAGGATCTGGAGGTATGTGGGGTGGCGAAGGTTGTCATCGCCGTAGAAGATGTCGCTAATCGTTTTTTAATATGAACAATCCGCCAACTCTAGAATTTTAGAGTTGGCGGATTGTTTTATTTTTTTCAACGCCTGTCGAGTCTATACGGCGCTTTCAGCATTAAATGTTATCCAGCTTCAAGCGCCAGACTCTCGGGACGTTTCAGAACTACCAAAAAGGCAAAGGGCGCCTTTGTGGTAGTTCCTCCAACGCCTGTCGAG
>NZ_PDZB01000035.1 GCF_002743335.1 Sporosarcina sp. P32b | reverse complement strand
AGTCTTTCCGTCAACCGCGTTTCTAGATTGGGTAAGATACGCAATTTATCATTCTTAGAACCACAACCAAAATAAATAAAACTTAGCAGCGCAGGCACAACTGCGGGGTAGGCCGTGGCCAGGAGCCAACTGGCAGCACCACCGCCAGCTGGCTCCTGGCTGGAGGCAATCCCCCACGTGCCTGCGCGGGTCCAGAAAGCAGACACTCACTAATTTTCATCTCCAACAACCAGTCGAGCGACGTCCCCAACAAAAAGTGACAAAGACCTGCAGCCGCATAGTCTTTTAGCCAAACGCGTTTCCAGGTTGGGTAAGGTTCGAAATTTATCCTACTTAGAACCACAACCAAAATAACTACCACTCAGCAGCGCAGGCACAACTGCGGGGTAGGCCGTGGCCAGGAGACAACTGGCAGCACTACCGCCAGCTGGCTCCTGGCTGGAGGCAATCCCCCACGTGCCTGCGCGGGTCCAGAAAGCAGACACTCACTAACTTCAGTACCCAACCACCAGTCGAGCAACGACCCCAACAAAAAGTCACAAAGACCCGCAGCCGCCTAGTCATTCTGCCAACCGCGTTTATTAGTTGGGTAATACACGCAAAAAAAGACTGTCAAAGTCAGAAACACACTTTGACAGCCTAATCCACTTATACATTAGCAGGAACACCAGACTTCAGCTTCAACACTACCAACTGATCGCCAGCATCCAACGAAATCTTCTTCTGAAGCGTAGCAAATGCCAACGTATCATTTTTCTTCTTCACAAACAACGCAGTCGCCGAATCAGGAATAATCTCCTTGAACGCCAAGTCCGTCTCCGTGCCTTCCCACTCATACAAACCAATTTCATAATCCGTATTGATCTTGCGGTTTAACTCTGGGAAAGTAGCTCCCTCTTCGAACAATAAATGCGCTTTTAATGAAATCGGCAACGCGGATTTACTCATCGTATGGTTGGATACAGCCGTCAACGAGAACGTGTTGTTAAAACCGAATTCAGGCGCAAATGACTGTGTGATCAATGCGTTATAAGACGCATCTCCTGTCATCGACAAAATCGTATCATACGGTGCCAAGTCAATGGAGAAGCGTGACCGTTCCGATAACATTTGCCCGGTAAATGTATCTATACCCGCTTCGTTCGCTGGGCGCAATCGTCCTTGTGAAGGATCGACAATCAGTACCGGTATTTTCATCTCTTTTAATTGCGCAGCTAATGCAATCGAAAAACTGCTCGCTCCAACAATTAACACACCCGGTGGCTCATTACTCGCTAAGTTTAGCTTTTTCGCTAGTGGTCCGAGTGTAAATCCATGAGCGGTTACCGTAATAAAGACGAGAGCAAAGGTCAGTGCGGTTAGCAAAGTAGCTTCTTCATACCCGTCTTCTGCAAGTGTCGCAGCAAAATACCCCGCAACAGTCAATGCGACAATTCCTCTAGGTGCTATCCAGCCGATCAGCAACTTCTCTCTCCAGACCAATTCGGTGCCTATCGTAGAAATCCATATGGATAGTGGACGCACAACGAATAACATAACCAATACAAATCCAATGATCGGTAACGTGAAAATTTGTGAGAGCGTTTCTCTTCCGAGTGATGCTGTTAGTAAAATAAAGACCGTCGACGTTAACATGACGGAAACATTCTCAACAAAATGGCCAACGTTACCGATTGACGAAACATAGCGTTTCGTGCGACCAAGAACTAGACCCATAACCGTCACTGCAAGCATTCCCGTTTCGTGCATGATGACTTCTGCCATCGTAAAGCACAACAGTACAAATGCCAATATGACAGGTGATTTCAAGTACTCGGGAAACTGTCCTCTATGTGCCATCACACTAATCAACAAGCCCATTGCTAATCCGAGAAGCGCGGCAAGTGCAGCGCCCCCAAAGAAGTTCAATAAGTAATTCATCGATAAGTGTTCATTTGTTAATACTTTAATTACTTCATACGCAAATAATGCAAGTAACGGACCAGCGGGATCAACGATAATCCCTTCCCATTTCAAAACGGCCGCGGTTCGGGCCTTTAGTTTTGCATTACGTAGCAATGGAATAATTACTGTCGGCCCCGTCACAACAAAGAGACCTCCAATGATGAACGACACTTCCCATGTTAACCCGGCAATGAAATGCGCCGTAAAGGATCCTAGAATCCAGGCTAAAAATGCGCCCAATGTAACGACTCGGAAAACGGACTTCGAAATGTCCTTAATTTCCCGAAAGTCTAGATTAGAACTTCCTTCAAATAAAATAATAGCAACTGCTAGTGAAATGAGCGGACTATACAGCTCGTCCAATGCCACTTCTGGATTCACCCAGCCAAATATGGGACCGATCAATAAGCCCGCGATCGACATGATGAAAATGGAAGGCCATTGTATTTTCCAGGCTAGCCATTGCGAGAAAATACCGAGCGCCAATATGGCTACGATGCTAATCAGTGCTGCTTCTTCCATACACACACCTACCTTCATAATGAACGTATTTATTTGCTCAGTGTACCAAAAGTGATGCCTTATGCATAATAGAAAGGTAGGTTAGCTTATAAATCTTCCGCTAAATGAATTAAACCATCCGATGAATGGGCGATACTTTCAATGGCCTGATTAATCTCTTCCAAAATTTGAACCGTGTTTTCGATGGATATGCGAGACTCGGCAGTCTGTTGCTTCATACCACTTACCGCACCGACAATCCCGTCGTATGATTGGGTCACTAGCACATTCTCTTTCGCGCTGTTCTGGATCAACTGTTCCATTAGCTTCATAAATTTAGACATCTCGGCTATATGGCTATTGGTGCTTTCAATCATGCCCGTCACTTTGCCTATTGCTTGTTTAGTCTCAATCGACAAATTTCGCACTTCAGCCGCAACTATAGCAAATCCTTTACCATGCTGACCAGCCCGTGCTGCTTCAATGGCTGCATTTAATGAGAGTAAGTTTGTTTGATCGGCAATGGACGTAATGAGTGTCACGACACCCCTTATTTGCTCAGATGAATGTTGCAACGCCTTCATCCTATCCATGAAACCCGAAGTATGCTCAACCATTTGGTCGAATTGTTCAGATTGAGTAATCACCAATTTCTTTCCTACCACCGAAGTTTTCTCTGTCTCCGTAACAAATTTCAAGTTTTGAACCATCACATTTTCCAACATGTGTACTTTTTTGGAAAGCTCTTCGGTTGAAGCATTCGTCTGCTCACTAATCGCAGCTAGATTCTGGGACGTATTCAACACTTGCCCCTTCACAACCGCTTTAGAATCTTCCACTTTCTGTCGATTGATTTTATTCTCTTCTTCATATGAATCCAAAACCAATTGTTGTTCAAAGTTCATCACTTTCATAAAAGCACGCAATGTATTAAATTGTCTTTTCTTGGGTAAGTCCTGTCGTTCAATAAAAGCGAAAAACTCTTCGTACAATGATTCAACTGCCGCTAAATACCACTTGGGTTCTAAACCGATATGTACATGGACTTTCGCTATAACGCGACGTTGTTTCAAATAGCTCTCGTCTATCTTCCCTTGAAATATGGACTGCATATGTTTCGTTAATGATCCCTTTAAGCGATCCATACTACTATGTTCTGCAATGATATGTAGTAGGTGTGGCTGACCGTCCATCGCTTGGTAGAAACGATTCGTCATTATAGGTAAAACAGGTTGTATTTGCATTTGCATACAAGAAAGAAACTTCAAATCTTGTTCTGTCAGATTAATCATTCGCAGTTGCTGTAATACAGCGGGATATTTTTCTAACGATATAATACCAGTACTTTGCTGTTCGGGGTGCTCCATCTCCTGTACCGAAGTTTGATTTTTTTCCTTATTAAATAAACGTAACACTTGGCTTCATCTCTCTCTTAGGATATTAGTATATTCTTTCATTCTACTCGTTAATTTTTTCTTGTCTCTATAAAACTTATTTAACGGAACCTCAATTCAGACAAAAACAGAAGTGGACTATACCACTTCTGCCGATTTTCTACTGACTTACGATAATTTGAATCGATCAACAACACTTCGCAGTTCCAGAGCGATCTGGTTCATTTGATTTGTGGAATCTGCTACTTGTTCCAACTCACCTTGCTGTGCGGCAGCTGATGCACTTACTTGTTCAGAAGATGCAGCCGTCTGCTCGGAAATGGCAGAGACATTTTGGATGGCTAAAATGGCGTCGTCCTTATATTCCATCATTTCAGCAAGTTTTTCGGATAGGTCCGTAATCGATTCACGAATTTGATCGATAATGCCGGCATTTTGAACAAACGACTCTTCTGTATCGGTAACGGACTGATTTTGTCCATCCATTGACTTCATATTCAGTTCAATGACATCAACCGTCTGCTGGGATTCTGATAAGATTTCTTTTACGGTTTCTTGAATTACTTCAGTTTCTCTTCGGGATTGTTCCGCTAGCTGACGTACTTCATTCGCAACAACCGCAAACCCTTTCCCACTCTCACCCGCTCGCGCCGCTTCGATACTCGCATTGAGCGCCAGAAGATTCGTGCTTGCCGTAATACCATGCAATGTTTGAATGACCTGATTAATAGATGAAATTTTATTGGTCAGTGTGGCTATTTGAAGTTGCACTTTTTTATTGACTTCATTAGCCGTCGTATTATGATCCCGTAGTTTTTTCACTTCGGTCATTCCATTTTCCGCAGAACTGGACGCGTCTGTGGATAGCTGGTTCATCATCATGAACATAGTGTGGATGTGATCCATACGGTCTGCTAAATCAGAAATCCGTAAGCTTGTCACTTCAGTGTCTTCTGATTGCTTGGAAGCCCCTTGTGCGATTTCGTCCGTAGCTACTGATACTTCCTGATTGGCAGCGACTAACTCTTCGAAGGCTTGTGTGACCTGTGCTGATGAATCACTTAGCTGCCCCGAAGACAGTTGTACAGTTTGTAGGGCCGCATTTGTCCGACGCAACATATCATTATAGGCAAGCGCCACTAAGCCTATCTCATCGTGATGGATTTTCTGTTCATCTACCAGCATGGTCAAGTCGCCAGCGGCAGCGGTTTCCATAGATTGTTGTAACGTTTTCAACGGTCTCAATTGTCGATAAATGAAGATTGTGGATGCACTTGACATCAGTAACACGATGACAACGGCAGATATGATCGTAATCCATAAAATAGTAGTAAACGTATCTAGAATCTCAGATCTTGGTGTGACCGTTTGTACTGACCACTTCTCATTAATACCTTTTAAGTTAATCGGAGCAAACGCATTAAATGCTTGTTCATGCAAACTTTGAGAATCTACATACATACTTGCCAATTCACCTTGGTTCAGATCTACTTTAGCACTATTCCAATCAATCGCATCCGCCATATTACTATTATTCAATTCCGGCTTCAAACTGTTCGCTGTAATATAACCAGCATCTGTAATAACAGACGCATAACCGCCTTTTGGTTGAATCGTCTTCACTACATCCGTTAAGAAATCTATAGATAAATCGGTTGTCAATAAACCAAAATAGTTTCCTGAAGCATCAAGCATGGGTACAGAAATAGTAGTCATGAGAATCGTTTGACCATTCGTTTCATACGGATAAGGTTCTGTCAAAATGGCACGTGCTTCTTTTTGGGGAACGGTATACCAGCTGTTTGCTGTCGCATCATCCATTCCACTTAGCGGTTCCACATTAGTCGTATTATCCTGCTTAAAGATATATGGAATGAATTGCTGATTTTCATCAAGTAAATTCTTTGGTATGACTTCCCCCTCGGCGAATGCAGACTGATTGACTACCGCAGCCATCCCAGTCGCGTCATCATTTTTTTGCAAATTGCTTTTGATGATACGAATAATTTCATCTGGCTTCATATCCCCAGTCGCTTGTAATGTTTCCAATATGTGACTCGTTGTGCGCAACATTTCATTTGTTTCATTCAGTTTCGCACTGAGAACGAGTGAATTTTTATTTGCACTTTCTAATGCAAATTCTTCAGCATCTTTAATGCTTTGTTTATGTAACATGACGCTCGTGACAACTGAGTAGACTAAAAACAATAATAAGAATAATGCGATAATGAGTGCTGATAATTTCATCGCAATACTTGCAGACTTCTTCACTTTGTAAGCCCTCCTAGTAAATTATAAGTAGACTAACAGTATACCTTTAGTCCTTGTTCAAAGTATACTCTTTTAGTGATTTTGTTATATAAAAAAACCTTGCCGGATCGACAAGGTTACTAATGAATCATGATAAACTTGCTATTTAGTGTACTTCATCTTTCACAGCCTCATTTTCATTCATTAAACTAGCTGAATTAATTTCTACATTTTCCGCTGGCGCTTCTTCTCCGAATTGTTCAGCGTATAATAGTTTGGCAGCTTTTGGGGCTGCCCAGAATGTCGGTAGCAGCAGGAGTGAGACCGGTATCGCAGTGACTACAATAAAGGATTGGATGGCTTCCACTCCGCCTTCACTAATCATCAATAGTACACTTGCCACCGCTCCCATAATCACTGCCCAGAATACACGCATAATTTTGGGTGGATGGCCGTCCCCCGTAATAGCAACCGAAATCGTATACGCCATGGAGTCGCCTGTTGTGACAACGAATAGAATTGTGACGAGAAGAAACAGTGGTCCAATGATCACATTCAACGGCAGTTGCTCGGTAATGGCAATCATCGCTGCAGGCATTCCGGATGTATTCAATGCTTCGGATATTACACCTGGCTGAGCCATTTCGTAAAATATACCTGCCCCACCGACAGTAGTGAACCAGAATGCGGTGACAATTGGTGCCGTAATGGAAACAGCTAATACGAGCTCGCGAATCGTACGTCCGCGTGTAATCGTAGCGATAAAAATCGCCATCATAGGTCCATAACCGAGGAACCAGCCCCAGAAAAAGATCGTCCATGATCCAAGCCAACTAGAATCACCTCGGAATGTCGCCATGCCAAAGAACTCTTGAAGATGCACACCCGATGATGAAATGAATGTATTGATGATAAATCCGCCCGGTCCAAGAATGAGGATTGCGACCATCAAAATCAATGTGATGAGGACATTCAAATTACTCAAGAATTGAATCCCTTTACGTAAACCCGTTACCGCCGAAACAGTAGCAATCGCCACTACCCCGATAATAATGAGGATCTGAGTCGTTAACGTATTGGGCACGCCGTATAAAGCTTCCATTCCATAAGCTGCCTGCAGACCGAGAAATCCGATCGGTCCAATTGTGCCGGCAGCTACTGCAATGACAGAAAACGCATCAATAGTAGTACCAAGAGCGCTTTTGCGCATAATCTTTTCACCTAGGATTGGGTAAAGCAATGTACGTGGTTTTAACGGCATCCCTTTCGAATAATGCGCATACATTAGCACAATTGTCCCTAATGTCCCGAGGATCGACCAAGCAAGAAATCCCCAATGCAAATAGGACTGGGAAAATGCCGGAATAATAGCACTTTCCGTTGCTGATTCGACTCCTGTGAACAATGGAGGACGATCCAAAAAGTGATACATCGGTTCTGCAGCCGCCCAAAAAACTCCGCCCCCCGCAAGCAATGTCGTCATGATCATAGCTAGCCATTTAAAATAACCAATTTCTGGCTTATTCATTCCACCTAAGCGAATCTTCCCGTACTTAGAGAATGCCAGGAATAGCGCAATGAAAAATGTACCCAATAATAATAATTGCCAGAACGCTCCAAAGTATTTCACCGCAAATGCAAATGCCCAATCTACTATGTTTGCAACGAAATCCAAGTTAATAAATGATGCGACGACAAATGCTACAAGCAATCCACCGCTAATAAATAAAACGGGACGGTCCGTTTTTGATACGTACTTATTCAAAGTTTTACCTCCTCTAGGCTGCATTTGTGTGTAACCGCTTACTTTCATGTAATGGAGAAAACTTCTCCATTTTCTTACTTCACTTCTACAATGACATCAATTTCCACTGCTGCACCGCGTGGCAACATCATTCCAACTGCCGTACGTGCGTGTGTACCTACTTCTTCACCGAATACTTCCACCAATAAATCCGAAGCACCGTTCATTACTTTAGCCTGTCCAGTGAAATCAAAAGCCGTGTTGATCATGCCGAGAAGCTTCACAAACTTTGTGACGTTCGACAACTCGCCCACTTCTTCTTTAATAGTGGATAGTGCAAATAGTATTGCCTGTCTAGATGCAGCGTAACCCTCTTCTATCGTTAATGTATCGCCTACTTTACCTAGTACATCATATGACAGTGAGCCCGATAGGAATAAAAGATTTCCTGTGCGCACACAAGATATGTAGTTTCCGCCTTTTGCGCGTTTTTCAGGTAGTTCCAAACCTAATTCTTGTAATTTATCTTCTGGTGTCATGAGTATCCCATCCTTTTATAATGCGTCTGTTATTTCCTTGCTTGCTGCGATCACGGAGGCGATATATGGTTCCATCGATTTGCGATTCCATCTGAATAATGGCCCTGATACAGATAATGCACCGATGACGCTATGTTGCTTATCAAACACGGGTACTGATAATGCCGCAACGTTTGAGCTGATTTCCTCTTCATTTGTTGCATACCCTTGGTTTCGTACTTCTTGTAAAATATGTTCCAGTTCATTTCGTTCTTGTACAGATAACGTACCTAGCACTCTTTCCTGCTGGTCAGATGATTGGAAAGCAAGGATTGCTCTTCCACTTGCACCTAAATGTAGCGGTAGTCGTTTCCCAATTCCAACTGAGCGTCTGATCTCTTGCTGACTTTCATACTCCAATACACAAATGCGCATTTGTCCTGTAGGCATGTAGAATCCGACTGTTTCTCCTGTCTCATTGCGTAACGACATGAGCCACGGTTCTACAACAGGTGCAATAGGCATTTCCGTTAAGATTTTATTCGCATAGTCTAAAAAGATGGTCCCTAATGTATACAGTTTAGAACGTGGATCTTGAAACACCATACCTTCTAGTTTCAGTGTAGTTAATAAACGGTGTACGATCGTTGTCGATAAACCGAGACCTTTACTAATATCACTGACTCCTTGGGGACCTGACACATCATTCAAATAGTTGATGACGGATATGGCCTTCACCACTGTCGACGATACTTCCTGTGTCTTAGTCATATATATGAACTCCTTTTACGTGATGAATAGAAAAGAAGAGGAAAGACTGCTCTATTCCTCTTCTTCATCCACTCTTACTTAGTTGCTGTTGATGTAACGAGTTTTATTTTGGCAATAGAATTCAACCGCTTCGCTGCCGAGTTCTTTGTATGTTCCAGTACTTGATTGCTTATAACCGCCAAATGGTGCTTGGAAGAACGTACCTGTTGTTGTCATGTTCACTTTGACAATACCTGCTTGGATTTCATTCAACGCACGGTTCATGTATGTCAGGTTACGTGTACAGATCGCTGCGGATAGACCAAATGCTACATCGTTTGCTACTTCAATCGCTTCATCGATTGATTCGATTTCAATGATGCTGATTACAGGACCGAATACTTCTTCCTGTGCAATCGTCATTTCTGTCTTCACGCCACCGATCACTGTCGGCTCTACGAAGAATCCTTTATCTGACCCTTCGAATACAGGAATACCGCCACCAGTTAGGATTTCGCCGCCTTCAGCTTTTGCTTTTTCAATCAGATCCAATGTAGATTGACGCTCTCCATCACTGACTTGAGGTCCCATTGTTACGCCTTCATCCATACCGTTACCAATTTTAATTTTCTTAGAAGCTTCTACTAATTTATCCGTGAACTCTTGACGGATATCTTTGTGGACCAGTACGCGACTAGTTGCTGTACACGCTTGACCTGTTTGACCGTAGCCACCTGCTACCGCAAGTTGAACAGCTGCATCCACATCTGCGTCTTCCATAACGAGTAATGGATTTTTACCACCCATTTCAAGTAATACACGCTTCATATCTTTTGCTGCTTCTTTGTAAATTAAGTTTCCTACACGATTCGATCCCGTAAATGTGATCGCTTTGACAGCTGGATGATTAATCATATCTGTTACCAAACGACCTGGTCCTACTAATTGGTTGACGACACCAGCAGGAACACCAGCTCTTTCAACAATTTCAATGAACTTCTGTGCTGTCAATGGTGTTTCAGATGACGCTTTCAATACAACCGTGTTACCGCTTAGAATAGCCGGTGCAATTTTCCAAGCTGGAATAGACAATGGGAAGTTCCAAGGTGTTACAACTAACACGACACCAAGTGCTTCTTTGTGTAATTCGATCTGTACACCTGGCATATCCGATTCAACGATGCGGCCTGTCATGCGACGACCTTCACCTGCGTAGAACTTAACGATACCCGCCGCATAATTTACTTCTTTGAATGCATCCGCGTATGTTTTTCCTTCTTCTTGTACAATGATACGGGCGATTTCATCTGCTTCCGCTTCCATGAGCGCAGCAATTTTGAATAAATACTCACCTCTAGCAGGAGATGGTGTCTTACTCCATTCAGGGAATGCTTTTTCTGCTGCTTCGATTGCCGCTTGCGCATCGTCAGCATTGGATTGCTGAACCTTCACAACCAACTCATCTGTATTCGCAGGGTTTCTGATTTCCAACATATCTGTGCCCGAAGTTTCTACCCATTCACCGTTAATATAGTTCTTCAATACTTTAACTTCACTTGTAACTGTCATCATGTATAGTCTCCTCCAGTAATTAAATTAATGTTACGCCATTTCTCCTGCACCGCGTTCACGCGATTGATCAGTAGATTCTACTAGCATGCGCTTGCCTGTTTCGTTTAAATCAAGCCACAGTTCTCTGCTGACTTCTGTTCCAAATTGCCACGAAGATTCCCATCGTTGTTCAAAATCATCTGTAGTAGTTAAAATATAGGATGTGTCTATTGTGTTCTCAAAGCGCTCAATTACTTCATCGATTCTTTCAATATTTGATGTACCAAATATACAAAATCTTGTCGTAACAGTTGGTAATTTCAATTTCTGATCACCTGTTAGTCCTAATTCATTATTGATCCCTTCCATGATATCCTCATTATTACGTTTATGGACCATGATCGGGAATGCAAAGTTCGGTGATGAAATAATTAATGATGAATGACTTGGCTTCTTGTATAAAATAATACTAGCCAAACCTTTTTTCGATATATACATCGCTTGTTGTACAAGCACTCGCGATGGTCGTGCATCCCGGACGCACACTGCTACGGACGATTGATCTTCCAAGCGTGCAATCAAATAATCAGCACATGCTTTCCCGAGCAACATACCACTTTGCTTTCCACCATCTATTACAGTGACGCAATCCGATTCATTCAAGATTTCCAGCTCTTCGAATTCACCTTGCAAATCCTCAAGCTCATCGTAAAGTTGTTGTAAACCGTACAGTCCAAGGAACTCAGCATTTGCTACGGTTTCTGCTCCTTCTTCCGCATAACCATAAGGCACTCCGAGAGCTTGGAAGATTTTCTTACAATGAGTATATAATTCTAAGTGAGAGACACGCATTTCGCCAACTCCTTCTCAGATTTAAACCCTTCCGTAAAGAACCGGTGCCAGTTGCCGCCCATTATTTTAGAAATTTCTTCATATGTCATACCACGAGCTTCTAATCCATTTGCGATATTCGGGAAATCGTCTGGTGTCTGGAACCATTCCGGCCAATCCGGCCATCCTGGACTCGCTTTCGAACCTGCACCGTAATCAATTTCATGTGTCCAGCGCCCCATACGCATCCATGCTAGGAAGTCCGTAGACATATTATGAGTTAAGTCCGTTCCGATTCCTACATGGTCAATCCCCATGAAATCAGCCGTACGGGCAATCATATCACAGAACTCTTCCAGTTTTGTATCTGCTCCATTGATCAAGTGAGGATATGCACAAACGCCAAGTACTCCCTTGTTATCACGTAAAGCAGAAAGAATTTCCTCTGATTTATTGCGTTTAGATGGATAGATCCAATCGGGATTAGCATGCGTAATCGCGACAGGACGGCTTGAAAGTGCCAATGTATCGAGTGATGTCTTCGTTCCGACATGCGATAAATCGATAACCATTCCTACTCGGTTCATTTCTTTAATCACATTCTTACCGAATCGAGAAAGACCAGGATCTGTTTCTTCATAACAGCTACTGCCAATCAAATTTTGATTGTTGTATGTCAACTGCATAATTTTTACGCCCATCTCATTGAATACGGAGACGAGACCTAGCTCGTCTTCTAAAGCGGATGTATTTTGTGCTCCTAACATGATTCCGAGTTTACCACTACGTTTAGCTTCATCAATGTCTGCTCCCGTTTTCACCGGTAGGATTAAATCGTCATTCTCTTTAAAAAAGCGATGCCATTCCGCTACTTTAGTCAACGTTTCACGAGCGTTTTCCCATAGTCCAACGCAAGCATGAACAGCCGTTACGCCACCTTTTTGCAACATGATAACAAAATCGCGATCCCACTTACTTAATTCTAAAGCATCTATAACAATCATATCTCTCATATCTACAGTCATTTGATCTCCTCCGCTTTCGGTAATAATGGATAGAACCAATCATCTTCGAATGAAGTAGTTCCGATTTCTTCAACTAGCGGTGCTCCTTGGAATAGCGTAATGCGTACCCAACGATTGGACTTCGGATCATAACGTTCAGCACCATATATCGCTAGTTTGCAGCGCAATAGATATACCGGAAGTAAATCTTTTCCTGTCAGATTCGCTTGTATCTCACCATACTCCAGACCGTCCAATGATTGGATTCTTCTAACGATCCCTCTTAGCTCCGGCTTTTTCAGTAAGAATGCGGCTACTTTTAGATCATCATCACAGACCTCTATTTCCGTAGCTAGTTGCTGTACTTGTTCTGCAATATTCATCGGCATGTACAACTCATCACCCGGATCGATTCCACGTTCTCCAATACGCGGTTCTTCCTTTTCAGCAGAACGGTACCAGAAATAATGTCTTGATTCTGGTTTTGTGAAATCGTACTGGAACGCCCACTGATATTGTTTTCGAATAATTTCACGCAATGAACCAATGGACATTTCCGGTATCAAATGAAGACCGTCATCCGCGTTGGTCTGATGCTCTAAGTCGACGATTACTTCTGGATAGAGATCAATCAGTTCTGAGTTAAGCAATTCCTGTGCTTCCATAGTGGAGTTCGCTTGTACTTTTTCCGTTAACTCCAACCACAGTCTGCCTACTTCATGATTAGAATTTCCTATAGTGTTACAAACGTCTTGTACTAACTTGGAAATCTCTCCGATTTCTGTTGCCAAGTCCCTTGGATTTTTAAATACTTCCATATTCGGAATTGGAGCGTCTTCAAAGAATGTATGAACTTGTTGTAGTTTCGCAATTAAGCGCTTGCAATCTTCTGCAGTTGGCTTCATTTTCTTTGCACGTGCCAATGCTACTTCACGAATCCACATCCACTGATGGAGAAGTTTTGGATGGGAGATCAAGTAAGGTACCATTCCAAGTCCTGTTGCATTGCCTGTCCCGAGCAGTTTTTTAATTTCAGGATGTAATGTAGCTGCTTGTGGATTGTTCTTGCGCGCAATATGTTCAACCAGATCAAAACTGAAGTGGCGCAACATATAGACAGCAAACATTTGAGATAGATAGGCACCGCTAAACGTATGGTTATCTTTCATATGTTCATAAGGTGCAATTCCAAATTTACCGTTTCCATAGACTGCAGTTGTGCGGAATAGATAGCCAATATCGTAAATGATTTCTGCATCAGGCTGCTTACCTTGAGATAGCGCTTCCACTACATGAGAAAAAACACGTTGGCTCTTATTCGCTCGCGACCATACGAGATCCGTGACATCTCCCCGGCCCATTTCCTGTTTCGGAAGTTCTTGTTTCATTCGTTTCAATTTTTTATCGGAAATCGCTCCATCGCAAAGTGCAAATGTAACATCCCATCTTTCAGAAATGACCCGATCGCTTCGAGTTTCTTCGCTGATCTCACGGGATAATGCGACAAATGTATACTGTCCTTGTGGGGTAGTAATACTATAAAGCGCTTCACCGTAACCTTCATCATTTATGTCAAAAGTCGTTTGCTCAATTTCCCAAGCTTCACGCATCATTTTACGAACTAAAATGCGCAAAAAGCTGAGACTTGTTGAGCGCATTACGCCAAGTCGTTGGATGTCCATTACTTCAGATGCCGGTCTTAGCGCATCTGTGTTTTCAATAGCTAATTTAAACATGTAAAACCCTCCATTCTTCTACTCCCACAAAATATATACTTTTACGATTATCGGAATGCCTTTCCGAATATCTTCCTCTATCATAAACCCGTTTGAATTCTCTGTCAACAATTCTATAAAAAAGTCCATGAAGATTCATAATGAATCTTCATGGACTGGAGTAGTTTATTTAGTTCTTTCAGTCATCTGGCGCCAGATTGAACCTTTTGCCTCTTCGCCTTCTTCAATTCTAGCGATCGCCATACGAACTTGCAGTTTCACTTCAAACTCGTTATCGTTTTCTGCTTCATGCAGTGCAGGTAAGGCTTGTTCTGTTCCAGATTCATAGAGGAACATAGCTGCACGCCAACGGACCAACTTGTTTTTATCCTGTAACAGACGGATAGCCGCAGCTTCGAACCCAACATAGCCAAGGTCGCTCATGCAGTCTGCCGCTGTACGGCGAACCGCCCAACTTTTGTCTTCCAGTGCTTTTTCGATATACGGAATGACTGATTCGTCTTCGATCATACCAAGATACACTGTAGCGAGTCTGCGTATAGACATTTTCTCGTCTTTCAGCGCCATCATCAATACCGGATAGTCTGACTCGTCTGGATCCCGCATTTGATCAAGCAATCGGAAGCGTGTTTCCCATTCCGGAACGATAAATTCCGATACTGTCACTTTCTTTCCACGAGTTATGGTTTCCTCGTCTGCTTTTTCCGCTTTCTCCACGAGCTCATGTAATCGCGTTTCAGGATACGCGGCTTCAAGTTCTAAAACCACTTGCTCGCCTACTTCTTGCAATTCTCCGTAACGGATTCCGTAATCTGCCCACTTCCGAAGTAAGATATAGTTTTCCACCTCAGAATGATGAACGCTTTCCATTGCTTGAATGAAACGTTCACTTAATCCGAATCTAGATTCTTCATCACTATTGAATACTTTCACTTGCAACGGAATCTCTTTATATGTCTGTACATGCACATAGACTTCCCCGAAGTGCTCATCTATCTGTTGCTCTTCGGCCTGCGTGGTCGTTTCGCCGCCTTCATTTAAAACAGAACGTACTTCGGCAAGAATGGATTCCCACGCAACATTTCCAATTCGCTCTACTGCCATAAAGTCTAATACATGATAGATTCCTTTAATTCCTTGGATAGCCAAAAGAGAACGAATCGGCTCAGGTGCCTGTGCTTCATCTTTCTTCTTATAGTTATGGCTAGTTCCATCAGGTAAAGGGGTATCTAAAACAATTTTCATTGAATTTGGACTTGGTGTGGGTTCAATCGATTTGATTTTCAAGAAAATCTCCTCCAATATAATTAATCAGCTAATTCCTGCAAATAAGACCAACGCTCAACTAGTTCTTCGTATTGTTGATTCAGCGATGCTAACTGCTCATCCAGTTGGCGAAGCTGATCATAATCTGAGCCTGTAGTCGTCATCTGTTGTTCCGTTTCTGCTATCTTTTCTTCCATCTTCTCTATATCCGACTCAATCGTTTCGTATTGCTTCTTTTCAGCGAATGTCATTTTCTTTTTAGGTTCTTTAACTTCTGGAGCCGGAGCAACAACCGTCACTTTAGCTTGTGGCTTCACGTCTTTTGTATTCTTTTCATCAAGGTAATCTGAATATAGACCAAGACGCACATCGATTTCACCTGAGCCATCTAAAATCCACAACTTACGTGAGATTCGATCCAAGAAGAAACGGTCGTGGGAAATCGTCACTACTACTCCAGCGAACGTATCAATGAACGACTCCAAAACAGAAAGTGTTTCGAGATCCAAGTCATTCGTTGGCTCATCTAGTAGCAAAACGTTCGGCTGTTCCATTAATAACTTCAATAAATAGAGACGTTTACGTTCCCCACCCGATAACTTACCGATTGGCGTTCCGTGTGCAGATGAAGGGAATAAGAATCTCTCCAACATTTGCGTCGCAGACAATCGCTCACCGTCTCCTGATTCAATATCATTGGACGTCTCACGAATATACTCAATAATCCGCTGGTTTTCCTTCATTGGCGGCAAATGTTGATGGAAATGAGCAATCTTTACGGTAGAGCCTTTATCGACCTCACCGGTGTCTGGCATAGTCGTGCCATCCAGCATTTGAAGAAGTGTCGTCTTCCCAACACCGTTTGGTCCGATAATCGCAATACGTTCTTTTGCTTGTAGAATAGCGGAAAAACCGTTCAATATCACTTTATCGTCAAATCGTTTCGTAATATTATTGATTTCCAACACTTTTTTACCAAGACGTGTCGTTTGTAAATCCATTTCAAAGTCCAGTGACTCATCAGTCTGCTTCACTTTCGCTTGAAGATCATCAAAGCGGTCAATTCGCGCTTTCTGTTTCGTCGAACGCGCTTTAGCACCGCGGCGAATCCATTTCAATTCACTGCGATAGCGATTTCGGTCTTTCTGATCCGAAGCAGCGGACATCTCTTCACGCAATGCTTTTGACTCCAAATAATCTGCATAATTTCCTGTATGCGAATAAAGTGTTTTATCGGCTAACTCGTAAATATGCGTAGCGACTTGATCCAAGAAGTACCGATCGTGTGTAACGAATAATACGGCCCCTTGAACATTTTGCAAGAAGTCTTGCAACCACTGAATCGATGCAACATCCAGATGGTTCGTCGGCTCGTCCAGTAATAATAAATCCGCTGGTTCAATTAATACTTTCGCGAGAGCGACACGCTTTAATTGCCCACCTGATAATTCACCCATCTTCTTATCGAATGTCTCAATGCCTAGCTTCATTAATATCGTACGGGCGAGTGCGTTTAAATCCCAACCACCCGATGCATCCATTTCATTTTGATAGAATGAGTAACGTTCCTGGTACTCTTCATTTGAAGAATCTTCGGTAAGTAGTTGTAAAGCATTTTCGTAATTAAGATTTGTACGAATAACTGGTGCATCGCTTTCGAATACTGCTTCCATCACCGTTAAGTCCGGATTGACAATCGGTTCTTGGGGTAAAAATGCTACACGGAATTTATTCGGATGATCCATAGTGACTGTATCCGCACTTCCTTGTCCAGCGAGTATGGATAACAACGTAGATTTCCCTGTACCGTTAATACCAATCAAACCTATTTTATCTCCACTTTTTAAGTTAAATTCTACATCTTTAAAAAGGGTTTTTTCTCCAACTGTTTTAGTTAATTTCTCTACTACTAAATGACTCATCCTGGCACATCCTATTCTCAAATTGCTTCTAGTCTTAGTATAGCCGAAATTCGAGTAAGTTGAAAACATGCACGTTTATGTACTGTGTATTGTTGGGTTTGGTTGTTAGTGGAAGTGAGTGGGGGTGGCATGTAGGGGTTGTTTTTTAAAAGGGTTCGTGCGTATGTGGCTGTGGATTACGTTTCTGTTTAGGGTGCGTAATAAGCGGCTTTGGGTTGTGGTTCTTGCAGGTGCTTTTTCTTTTTCTTGTTTGATCGGGAGGTTGTGGTTTAGCTGCCTATGTAAGTGGCAAGTCCATTGAACCCACTTCGGCGCTGGTGGATGGCTTTCGCGAGGAGCCAGAGACAGGGCCTGTCTTTGTCTCTTCGCTACGCCTACCACAGCAGTCGCCTTCGTTGGATTGGGTGTGGGGCAGTTCGGGTAGTTGTTTTTAGTCGTTGCAGTGCTGGCTTATTACGTTTCTTTCAGGCGTACGTAATAAGCGGCACTGAGTTGTGGTTCTTGCACGTGCTTTTTCTGTTCCCTGTTTGAAAGGGAGGTTGTGGTTTAGCTGGCAGTGTAAGTGGAGAATTCATTGTCCCCACTTCGGCGCTGGTGGATGGCTTTCGCGAGGAGCCAGAGACAGGAAGTACGCCTGTCTTTGTCTCTTCGCTACGCCTACCACAGCAGGCGCCTTCGTTGGATTGGGTGTGGGGCAGTTCGGGTAGTTGTTTTTAGTCGTTGAAGTGCTGGCTTATTACGTTTCTTTCAGGCGTACGTAATAAGCGGCACTGAGTTGTGGTTCTTGCACGTGCTTATTCACTTCCTGTTTAATCAGTCGTTTGTGGTTTAGCTGCCTATGTAAGTGGCGAGTCCATTGTCCCCACTTCGGCGCTGGTGGATGGCTTTCGCGAGGAGCCAGAGACAGGAAGTTCGCCTGTC
>NZ_PDZB01000034.1 GCF_002743335.1 Sporosarcina sp. P32b | reverse complement strand
TACCGAACACGGAAGTTAAGCTCTTCAGCGCCGATGGTAGTTGGGGGTTTCCCCCTGTGAGAGTAGGACGTTGCTAGGCACGCGAAGCCATTCCCTTTGGGGAGTGGCTTTTTTGTGCTTTATTATAGTAATTGCTTTATTATAGTAATTGATTGAATGTAGGATTGGGGAACTCGTACTTCACTCACTCATGAATTTCCAATATCTACTCTATGTATGAGGGCAAGCGCTCAATCTCTAAGCTTAACCGCTCAATGAGTCTCGGCGAGCGCTCTATCACTCCATTTTTCCGCTCAATGAATCACGGCAAGCGCTCAATCTTCTCGCGTATCCGCTCAATCAATCACGGCGCCCGCTCTATGCCCACGCTTAACCGCTCAATAAGTCACGTCCACCGCTCTATCCCCCCGCAAAACACATCTAAATCACTTACCGTATTGCACTAAAAGGCCTTCGAACCAAACAGGATATTAGGTATTATTTCAATAGTCAGGTAACATATACTAAAAGAAAAGAGGCGATTCTGCATGACGACAGTTTACGATTTCACAGTGGAAACTACTAGTGGAGAAAAGAAATCTCTAAAGGAATTTGAAGGAAGTCCAATGGTCATTGTCAACACTGCGAGTAAATGCGGTTTCACAAAACAATTTAAAGAACTACAGCAACTATACGAAGAATATAAAGATCAAGGATTGGTCATACTGGGCTTCCCATCGGATAATTTCAATAACCAGGAATTTGACGATATTGATGAAACGATGAACTTCTGCCAAGTGAATTATGGCGTAACGTTCCCGATGTTTGCCAAGATAGATGTAAAAGGGGATGAAGCAGAACCTTTATTTACGTATCTAGCAGAACAGCAAAAGGGTGTATTGACGGAAGGAATCAAATGGAACTTCACGAAGTTCTTGATTGACTCAAATGGACAAGTAGTTGATCGTTTTGCACCACAGACGAATCCATTAAAGATGCAAAAGTCATTGGATAAAATATTTAGTGAGTAATAGGAATAGTCAGTCTACAATCTTCTATCTTGACACGCCCGATTGACGCTGATAACCTTTTAATAATCTGAATAGACAATAGTAATTTTAGGAGGCAGAAAGTTAATGTGGGAATCAAAGTTTTCTCGTGAAGGTCTGACGTTCGATGATGTATTATTGGTGCCGGCTGCATCTGATGTATTGCCAAAGGCTGTTTCGCTATCTGTGAACTTAACGGACAGCATTAAGTTGAATATACCTATCATGAGTGCAGGCATGGATACAGTAACGGAATCCAAGATGGCAATATCTATGGCTCGTCAAGGTGGAATCGGCGTTATTCATAAAAACATGAGTATTGAAGAACAAGCTGAGGAAGTTGTTACAGTTAAACGTTCTGAGAATGGAGTAATTAAAAACCCGTTCTTCCTTACACCGGAACATCAAGTATTTGATGCAGAGCATTTAATGGGTAAATATCGTATCTCAGGTGTCCCGATCGTTAACAATATGGAAGAGAAGAAATTGGTTGGTATTTTGACGAACCGTGACCTGAGATTCATTCAGGACTATTCCATTATCATTGATGAAGTCATGACGAAAGAAAACTTGGTGACGGCTCCTGTAGGAACTACACTGGAAGACGCAGAGAAGATGCTACAGCAATATAAAATTGAAAAGCTACCAATCGTAGATGATAAAGGTATTCTTAACGGTTTAATTACAATTAAAGATATCGAGAAAGTTATTGAGTTCCCTAACGCAGCAAAAGATAAGGCTGGACGCTTACTTGTTGGTGCGGCTGTAGGAGTCACGGTAGACACTTCTACGCGCATTGAGAAGCTTGTACAAGCAGAAGTCGACCTAATCGTCATTGATACGGCACACGGACACTCTAAGGGTGTTATCGACACAGTAAGAGAGATCCGCGGAAATTACCCGGACCTTGCGATTGTTGCAGGTAACGTAGCAACAGCAGAAGCAGCAGAAGCATTGTATGAAGCAGGTGCTGATGTAGTGAAGGTTGGTATTGGCCCTGGTTCTATTTGTACAACACGTGTAGTTGCAGGTGTTGGTGTACCACAGATCACTGCTATTTATGAGTGTGCAACTGTTGCACGTAAATACGGCAAGACGATTATTGCCGATGGTGGAATTAAATATTCTGGTGATATTGTCAAAGCGTTGGCTGCCGGTGGACATGCGGTTATGCTTGGAAGCTTGCTAGCAGGTACTACTGAGAGCCCAGGGGAGTCTGAGATCTTCCAGGGACGTCGTTTTAAGGTATACCGTGGTATGGGTTCTGTTGCTGCGATGGAAAAAGGGTCAAAAGATCGTTACTTCCAAGAAGATGAAAAGAAACTTGTACCTGAAGGCATCGAAGGCCGTATGCCATATAAAGGGCCATTGTCTGATACAATTCATCAGCTTATAGGAGGTATTCGAGCGGGTATGGGATACTGTGGTTCGAAGGATCTTGAAGCACATCGTGAAAATGCACAGTTTATTCGTATGACGGGTGCTGGTTTACTAGAAAGTCATCCACACCAAGTACAAATTACAAAAGAAGCACCGAACTATTCGGTACGTTAATTTACTAGGTAAGGGGCAGGGGGAATTTCCTCCTGCCTTTTTTGTTGTTATATGAGGAATGATAAAATACAAAGAAATATGACGGTTTCCATAGGGGAATATATGTTTTTTTGCCATAAGCATATCTGACTTGCCGGGAATATGGTACACTGATTTTTGATATTGTGACTACGGAGGTAAGATGAGTGAAAAAAGTAACACAGAGATGGTTGGCAACTTTAATGGTGCCAATGATGTTGTTTATGATGTTAGGTATGCAGGAATCTGTAGCAGCGAAGGAAAGTGATTCTTCACTGGACCTTCGTGTAAACGGAGCTATTTTGATAGATGCAGATAGTGGTAAGGTATTATACGAAGAGAATTCAGATAAGCCGCTTGGCATTGCAAGTATGACCAAAATGATGACGGAATACTTGATGTTCGAAGCCATTGACGATGGAATAATTACCTGGGATCAAGAATACAAAGTTACCGAGTATACGTATAAGGTTTCGCAGGATCGTCGTTTAAGTAATGTTCCGCTTCGTCGAGATGGATCCTATACGATTCGTGAACTTTATGAAGCAGTAGCAATTTATTCGGCAAATGCGGCGACTATAGCGATTGCCGAGTCAATTGCAGGGTCAGAAGAGGAATTTGTCCATCTAATGAATGAAAAGGCTGAAGAACTTGGATTGACAGATTATAAATTTGTCAATTCTACGGGTTTGAACAACAGTGACTTACAAGGTATGCACCCAAGTGAGTTTGGTGAGAAAGATGAAAACGTTATGCCTGCACGTTCTGTTGCTAAACTAGCCTATCATTTATTGAAAGAATATCCGGAAGTACTAGAGACAACTAAAATTGCCAAAAAGACTTTCCGTGAAGGAACAGATGATGCCATTGACATGGTAAACTGGAACTTTATGTTGCCAGGCTTAGTATATGAATATGAAGGAATCGATGGCTTGAAAACGGGTACTACGGAATTTGCAGGACATTGTTTCACGGGTACCGCAGTACGTGATGGCCGACGTGTTATTGCTGTTGTAATGAATGCAGTGGATGATAAGGGCGTTGGATCTTATGAAGCGCGTTTTGATGCAACTCGTGAGTTATTCGATTATGGCTTTAAGGAGTTTAGTGAAACAGAGTTACTTAAAGCAGGGTACCAGTTCAAGAAGCAGAAGACTCTAGATGTTATAAAAGGTAAAGAGAAAAAAGTAGCGATTGCTACAAAGAAACCTATAAGCATGTTAGTCCGCAAAGATGAAGATCAAGACTATACTACTGAACTCGTATTAGATGAGAAGTTGGTGAAAAATGGACAAGTCCAAGCGCCAATTAAAAAAGGTACGGTTGTTGGTCATGTTAAACTTGTAAAAAAAGATGGATCAGATTATGGCTTTATTGATGGGAAAATAGTTAATACGGAAGTCGTCACAACTGAAGAAGTGAAGAAAGCTGGTTGGTTCTCGTTAACTATGGGGGCAATTGGTAACTTCTTCTCTAGTGCGTGGAATAGTTCTACTGGTTTTGTAAAGGGCTTATTTAATTAACTACAAAAAGACAGCGTACCTACTCAGGTATTGCTGTCTTTTTGATGTTCCACACATCGAGTAACTTCGGGATTGCCAGTTTGATATCTTCTTCAGTTAATCCGCCAAATCCGATCAAGAATGAAGGAGGGGATTGATCGGGCATTACCTTATAGGTGTCTAGACCACGAACTTTAATTCCTGATTGAAGAGCTTCATCGATAAGTATCTTTTCCGTTCTATTGGTATGAACGTGAAGCAAGACATGCATACCCGCTTCGTCGCCTGAGAATGAAATGGTAGGTTCATACGATTTTAATAAATTCGTCAATGTATGCATTTTCCGACGATAGATTTTCCGCATACGGTTTAGGTGGCGCGAGAATTGTCCATCTGCCATGAAACGTGCCAAGATATGTTGATCAATCCGTGGTACGGAAGAAGAGTAGGGGATGAAAGCCTGTCGGTATGTATCCAATAACCTTGGCGGCAACACCATGTAGGCAATTCGCATAGATGGCATAAGTGATTTAGTAAACGTACTTAAATAAATAACATTTTCTCCTTTATCCATCCCCTGCAAGGAAGGTATAGGACGTCCGCGGTAACGGAATTCACTGTCATAGTCATCTTCAATTATAAAAAACTCAGGATTCGATGCTGCCCAGTTCAAAAGCGCGGTTCTGCGAGCGGCAGACAGTACTGTGCCAGTCGGGAACTGATGGGAAGGGGTAACGTAGGCTATGGTGGCATCGGACCGTTGTAGTGCCTTTACGTCAAGTCCTTCATGGTCGACTGCAATGGGAATCGTCTTTTTGTAGTATTCCGAAAAAACGTGCTTGGTCATTAGATAACCTGGATCTTCAATCGCATAGCGAGCCCATTCACCTAGTATTCGGATAATCAAAGGCAAAAGTTGTTCTGTACCGGAACCAACAATAATTTGTTCAGGTGTACAGTCCACTCCTCGTGAGTGGTATAAGTAGCGGGCAATTTCTTGACGCAACTCAATATCACCGTGCGGATCTCCGAGTAGTAATAAGTGCGCGTTTGTTGTATCCATTATATCTCGTGCATATTTTCTCCATATGATGAATGGGAAGTTTTCCGTATCAATTGAACTTGGTGAAAAGTCGTAATGAATAGGTTTGATTATAGGAATTTCAGCTACGGTCTCTGATTTTACAGGCTGTACATAGGCGAGTTCCTCTATTGCTTGTACGAAATAACCTTTTCGTGGTTCCGCTGCGATAAAACCTTCTGCCGTTAGTTGGTCATAAGCCATTTCAATTGTTGTCTGACTGACACCTAGAAATTCTTCCAGTTGCCGTTTGGAGGGTAGTTTCATGCCAACCGGGAACTTGCCATCAATCATGTCTTGTTTGATTTGATTATATATTTGTTGATAAAGCGGGATATCCGAATCTTTTTGAAGCTCTATAAAAATCATGTCCATAGTGACCCCTCTAATCTGACCATGCTGTTTAATGTGAAACTGGCTATTTCCATATGGTCAATTTCAATTATACTGAAAATAACAAAAAGGGGGAAATGAAATGAGTTTTAAGTATGGCGGCGTCATTATGGATGTAATCAATGCAGAGCAGGCAAAGGTGGCGGAAGCAGCCGGAGCTATTGCGGTTATGGCACTAGAGCGAGTACCTTCTGATATTCGAGCAGCAGGCGGTGTTGCACGTATGGCTGATCCACGAATTGTAGAAGAAGTGCAAAAGGCGGTATCCATTCCTGTGATGGCAAAAGCACGTATAGGGCATATTTCAGAAGCACGTGTACTGGAGGCATTGGGTGTCGATTTCATTGATGAAAGTGAAGTATTAACGCCTGCAGATGATGAGTTTCACTTATTGAAAAGCGATTTCAGCGTACCATTTGTTTGTGGGGCACGAAACCTTGGAGAAGCAGCGCGACGTTTAGGTGAAGGGGCAAAAATGCTCCGCACAAAAGGGGAGCCGGGAACAGGCAATATCGTGGAAGCCGTGCGCCACTTGCGAATGATAAATGCTCAAGTAAGTAAAGTAGTTCATATGAGCAAAGACGAGTTAATGACAGAAGCCCGCAATCTCGGTGCTCCATATGAAATTCTACTTGCTATTAAAGAAGCTGGTCGCTTACCGGTTGTGAACTATTCGGCCGGAGGTGTCGCAACACCTGCTGACGCAGCATTGATGATGGAACTTGGAGCGGATGGAGTGTTCGTTGGTTCAGGAATTTTCAAATCAGAAAATCCTGAAGCATTTGCACGTGCGATTGTACAGGCTACCGCAAACTACCAGGATTACGAGTTGATTGCTAAGCTGTCGAAAGGTATCGGCACGCCGATGAAAGGATTGGAAATTTCTCAGCTTGCCGAAAGTGAATTGATGGCGATTCGTAGCTCATAAGTTACGATTGAATTAGGAAAGTGAAGTCAGGGAGCGCTATGATCCCCATGGCCAATACAGGATTACGTCCAACCATGAGACAATTACAAAACAAATGAGTTGTCTCATGGCCATGACGAATCCAATAGTTGAGCCAACCCAATAGTGTAGGAATCAAGTTGAGTTTTTAAAGTAGATTTAGAAAGGTACCACTTTAGTAACAAGAGATATTTCCTGAGAAAGTATAATGTGTTCGTCTTTCCGTAAACTAAACAATCGAGCCATTCGAGCATGTGTTAAAGTAGTTTTATAGTCGAAGTAACCTCTAACGTTTATGATGTTTGTCATGCAAAAATGTACCGTGTCTCTTGTCAATAGTCAGAAATTGTAGTATGGTATATCTAATTTCACATACATTACGATGATAGGAAGCAGTAGCAACCATGTTTTTTTTAGAGAGCCGGCGGATGGTGGGAGCCGGTAGAAACTGGTGTGAATCCGTCCTGGAGTAGCAGAGCCGAATCAGTAGGTTTTGCCGGTCAGTTGAGCCGATATCTCAAACAAGTGGGCTGGGCAATCAGTCAATTTGGGTGGCAACGCGGGTAGTTCTCGTCCCTATTTTAGGGGATGGAGGGCTTTTTTTATTGTTTTTTATTATCAGTGATGTAAATACAAGGAGGCGGATGACGTGCTAGACAGTAAACTATTACGTGCGAATTATGAAGAAGTAAAAGCGAAACTCAGTAAACGTGGAGAAGATTTAACCGACTTTGAAAAGTTTGGCGGACTTGATGAGAAACGACGCGAAATCTTATCTAAAGTAGAAGTACTCAAAGCCGAGCGTAATGAAGTATCACAGCAAGTAGCACAAATGAAGCGTAATAAAGAAGATGCGGATGAAGTCATTGCAAAGATGAAAACAGTTGGTGAGGAAATCAAAGCATATGATCAAGAACTTTCTAAAGTGGAAGAGGAACTGAATTATGTACTTATGCGTATTCCAAACATTCCACATGATAGCGTGCCAGTAGGGGATAGTGAAGATGATAACGTAGAAGTACGTACGTGGGGGGAGATCCCAACGTTTGACTTTGAACCTAAACCACACTGGGAAATAGGGACGGATCTTCAACTACTCGATTTTGAACGAGCAGCAAAAGTAACAGGTAGTCGTTTTGTGTTTTACCGCGGACTCGGTGCACGACTTGAACGTGCATTAATCAACTTCATGCTGGATCTTCATCAAGAGGAACACGGCTATGAGGAAATGCTGCCACCATATTTAGTAAACCGTACAAGCTTGACTGGAACGGGACAACTACCGAAGTTTGAAGAAGATGCGTTTTTAATTGAAGAAGAGGACTACTTCTTGATCCCGACATCTGAAGTTCCTGTTACTAACTTCTATCGCGATGAAATCATAGAAGGATCTAAGCTGCCAATTGCATTTACAGCGTATAGTACTAACTTCCGTTCTGAAGCAGGGTCTGCAGGTCGTGATACGCGTGGATTAATTCGCCAGCACCAGTTCAATAAAGTGGAGTTGGTTCGCTTTGTGAAGCCGGAAGATTCATACGATGAGTTGGAGAAATTAACTAGCCATGCGGAAAAAGTATTGCAATTGTTGAAATTGCCGTATCGTGCTCTTAAGATGTGTACTGCAGATTTAGGTTTCACAGCTGCCAAGAAGTACGATTTGGAAGTATGGATTCCTACACAAAATGTCTATAGAGAAATTTCTTCTTGTTCTAACTTTGAAGATTTTCAGGCGCGTCGAGCACATATCCGTTTCCGCCGTGAGCCGGGTGCGAAGCCTGAGTACGTTCATACGTTGAATGGTAGTGGTTTGGCTGTTGGTCGTACAGTAGCAGCAATTTTGGAGAATTATCAGCAGGAAGATGGTTCTGTTGTCATTCCAGATGTGCTTCGACCATATATGGGTGGAAAAGAAAAGATTGAAGCACCTAAGTAAAAATGTGTACGCTATTGATCTGTTCTCCACGTAGTCAACAAGTCTGTCTTTTGAAATGCAAATACTAATTAGTGAAAAGAAGCCCTACGCTTACGAGTTCTCCTCTAGGCGTTGGGCTTCTTTTTTTGCCGCTTTTCTTTTTTCTCTCAATGATCGAAAGAAGGTAGTAAGGAGTTGTCCGCATTCTTCACCGAGGACATTTTCGGTTACGATGCATTCATGATTAAATCGGGAGTCGTTAAGTAGTTGGTAAAAGGTATGGACGCAACCTCCTTTTGGATCACGTGCGCCGTAGACGACTCGCGGAATGCGGGATTGTAGTATGGCGCCCGCGCACATAGGGCATGGTTCGAGTGTGACGTATAGTGTAGTATCTTCTAAACGCCAACTTCCAACCTTCTCACAAGCTATTTGGATGGCAGATAACTCTGCGTGTGTGACTGCATTTTGAGTGGTTTCACGCAGATTATGTGCAGCGGCAATTACTTCTTCGTTATGTACAATGACTGCACCAATCGGTACTTCAGCTAAAGCAGCAGCTTTTTCTGCTTCTTCTATTGCCAGTCTCATGTAGTATTCATCATTTTTCATCAATTCATCCCTCCTTATCAACAGTCTATCATGCGAAACATCAAAATCAATTAGTGAAATGTTCCACGTGAAACAGACAAGAGGAAAACAATAAAACACCTCAATAAAAGTCGCATTCTATATGGTCGTCTATGATAAAATGGAAAGGTAATGAATTGAAAGGGTGAGTGGTACATGTTTGTCCCGTTTATTGCGGTAGAAGGTCCGATTGGTGTAGGGAAGACTACGCTCACGGCAGCGATTGCTGAGACCTTTTCATATAATCAATTAAGAGAAATTAGTGGAGAGAATCCTTTTCTCGATCAGTTTTATCAAGATAAAGAAAAATGGAGCTTCCAGACGGAAATGTTTTTCTTATGTAATCGCTATGAACAATTGAAGCAAATCAATAGAGAATACATATCGCGAGGGTTACCTGTCGTGGCGGATTATCATGTATTCAAAAATATGCTATTTGCCCAACGCACATTAGAGCCAAAAGACTTTGTGAAATATAAAGAAATCTATCATATTTTGACGAAAGATCTTCCTATGCCAAATGTCATTATTTCATTGTCGGCATCCATTCCTACATTGCTTAATCGAATCGACGAGCGTGGTCGGTCGTATGAAGCGGATATGGACCCCAATTATTTACTGCAGCTTTCGGAGGATTACCGTGCCTATTTACCGGAGTTCGAAGCGACTCACCCCGACATCCAAGTTATCCATATAAACGGGGATGAAGTGGACTATGTGCGCAATAAAGAAGATATGGATGCAATACTAAATAAAGTGTATGAAGCGGTCCAGAAAGGTTTGAAGCTAAATGAAATCACCTAATATATCAAAAAATAGTGTGTTTGCGGTAGCGGGAATGGTAGGGGTAGGCAAGTCGACAATGGCACATGCGATTGCCAAAAGACTGGGCTTTCAAGAGTCCTTGGAAAACGTCGCAGAAAACCCATACTTAGAGAGGTTCTATGATGACTTCCAACGTTGGAGCTTCCATTTACAAATCTTCTTTTTGGCAGAACGTTTTAAAGAGCAAAAGCATATATTCGAAAGCGGTGGCGGTTTTGTACAAGATCGTTCCATCTACGAAGACGTAGGGATCTTCGCTAAAATGCACGCTGATGAAGGAACTATGGAAGCGGTCGACTTTGAAACCTATATGAATCTATATGATGCAATGGTTATGACGCCGTATTTTCCACACCCAAGTGCTCTCATATATTTGGAAGGACCATTACCTGTCATTCTCGATCGTATTGAAGAGCGTGGCAGGGATATGGAGCTACAAACGCCAAGAGGTTATTGGGAAGAGATGTATCGTCGCTACGAACAGTGGATTAATTCATTTACTGCATGCCCGGTCATTCGACTAAACATCGAAGAATATGATCTGTTAGAAAATGAAGAGGATATTGAGTTGATTATCGGAAGAATTGCTGAAGAAATGAAAAAATCGACACCCCGTGTATAAGGGATGTCGATTGTATTAATGAACAGCCACTTCTGTAAAGAATTCTTGATATAGCTCCCGTAGGACAACGTTTTCATCCTTTTCTTGGATACCGAATACTAAACTGACCTCTGAAGATCCTTGGTTAATCATTTCGATATTTGCACCTGTTCGTGCAATAGCAGATGCCGCGCGTGCTGCCAATCCTCTTGCGTGTCGCATGCCTTCACCTACGAGTACTACCATGGAATAATCACGCTGGAAATGTACATCGTCGGGACATAACTCCTGTTCAATGCGCTTAACGATACGTTCTTCTTTTTCAGGTGTTAAATGTTCATCGCGAATAATGACAGACAAGTTATCAATACCAGACGGTGTATGTTCAAATGGAATTTCTTCTTCTTCTAGAATTTGTAGTAAGTGACGTCCGAAACCGATTTCTAAGTTCATCAAGTATTTAGCTACGAAGAGTGTAGAGAATCCCTTATCGGCAGCAATTCCGACAACGGATTGAAGATTATGGTCGCGATCCCGGACAATCATTGTGCCGGGTGCACTTGGATTATTTGTGTTCTTGATACAGACAGGAATCTTGTGACGGAATGCAGGTACCAGCGCTTCTTCGTGAAACACAGAAAATCCTGCGTATGCAAGCTCACGCATTTCCCTGTATGTCATCGAATCAATTGCACGTGGGTTTTCAATAACGGTGGGATTCGCCGCGAAAACGGAGTCCACATCGGTAAAGTTTTCATAAAGTTCTGCATTTGTCGCTGCTGCTAGAAGGGCGCCTGTAATATCGGAGCCGCCACGGTTGAACGTACGCAATGTTCCGTCTTCTGTATAGCCAAAAAATCCTGGAAATACGATGATACCTTCTTTATCACGTAGTTTACAGAGCTTTTCATTGCCTTCTGGAAGAGCACGTACTCGTTCTGGACGATGGTTAACAAGTAATCCACCTTCACGAGGATTTACGTATTCTGCTTCGACGCCAATATGTCGGAAGTAAGCCGCAATCATTTTTGCATTATTGTCTTCACCGGCGGCTTTCAAGCTGTCTACGTACAGAATTTCGTCTGACTGATCTTTATTCAGGCGTCTAATGACATCTTGCTCGATTACTTGTGCAATATCTTCATCTAGGCCTAGACCTTCGGCAATTTCTTTGTAACGCTCCACAACCATTTGCAGTGCGTCTGTTGTGTCTTTACCAGCAAGTGAAGTATTTGCCAAATCAATGAGCAAGTCGGTTACTTTAATGTCAGACGAAGAGCGTTTACCAGGTGCAGAAACTACAACAATTTTTCTCGATGGGTCGGATACGACAATGTCGACCACTTTACGGATTTGTTCCGCGGATGCGACGGATGTTCCGCCAAATTTACAAACTTTCATTGAGTACCAGATCCTATCTTTTTGAGATTATCTATCTATATTTAGAAGATTCGTGAAAACAGGTTGTTATTAAAGGCAGAATTCTCTATAATTGTCCTTATACGAAGAACGATTGTTTTTTCATAGTGTACATATAGTTAGGAGAATCGTCAAATGAAAAATGAGAAAAATGAGATTAATATCGGCTTGCTAGGTTATGGAGTAGTCGGAAGCGGTGTGGCAACAATTCTGCACAATCACCAGGATGACCTTCGACATAAGCTTGGTGTTCCTGTATCCATCAAGAAAGTCCTTGTTAAAAACTTGGATAAGAAACGTAATGGCGTGATACCTAAAGAAATGTTCACTACATCACTTGATGAAGTGTTAAACGACCCTGAAATTGACTTGATCATTGAAGTGACAGGAGGTTCTTCTGAAGCGATACGTCGTTCACTCGAAGCAGGTAAGGGTGTTGTCACTGCGAATAAGGATGTCATGGCGGAATCTGGACCTGAATTATTAAAATTAGCAGATGAAAATAAATGCGACCTATTATATGAAGCGAGTGTGGGTGGCGGTATTCCGTTGATCCGCACATTGGAAGATGGATTAGCATCAGACCGGATCACTGCATTGACAGGAATCGTCAACGGAACGACTAATTTCATTTTAACAAAGATGAAGCATGAAAATAAGACTTATGAAGACGCATTAGCGGAAGCGACGGAATTAGGCTTTGCTGAAGCAGATCCTTCTGCTGACGTAGACGGTATTGATGCGGCGCGTAAGATGGTTATTCTTGCGTCCCTATCTTTTTCCACAGAAGTGCATCTTGACGATGTATTTGTTCGTGGTATGAAAGAGATTGCAGACGGTGATCTTCAGCTTGCGGAGCAATTCGGTTACACGATTAAAATGACAGGTTCTGCGAAAAAAGATGAAGAAGGAATTGAAGTGGCCGTTGAGCCGGTCTTTGTTCATAACTCCCATCCGCTGGCCACAGTTAATAATGAATTCAACGCAGTGTATGTTTACAGTGATTCAGTAGGTGAAACAATGTTCTACGGACCTGGGGCTGGCTCATTGCCCACAGCAACTTCTGTAACAGGTGATGTAGTGGCAGCTTGCCGTAATATCTTGCTAGGTGTGAATGGTAAGAGAATGCATGCACCACAATTTGAGCGTAAAGTAAAAACAGATGAACAGAAGTATGCTCGCTACTTCCACCGTATTACTGTACGTGATGAAGTAGGCGTGTTGACAGAATTGACGTCCATTTATAGCCACCACAAAGCAAGTCTAGCGACAGTCGTCCAAGATTCTGATTTGCATGATGAAGGTGCGGATTTGATCTTTATTACACATAAAATTTCTCGTCAACAGCATTTAGACATTTTAGCAGACCTAAAAGATACACCAGCGGTCATTGACATTTCTAGTCATTATCGTGTGGAAGGAGAATAAGGGATTATGAGAAGATGGAATGGATTGATCGAAGAATATAAAGAGTGGTTACCGGTGACAGAGAATACCCCTGCATTAACACTGCAAGAAGGAAACACACCGTTAATCTATCTTGAGAACTTATCAAAGCAATGGGGAATCAATCTGTATGTGAAAACAGAAGGAACGAATCCAACTGGTTCTTTTAAAGACCGTGGAATGGTGATGGCGGTTGCAAAGGCGAAAGAAGAAGGAAAGACGGCTTTGATCTGCGCTTCAACGGGTAATACATCTGCTGCAGCCGCAGCTTATGGTGCACGTGCGGGCATGCGTACAATCGTCGTTATTCCTGAAGGTCGTATTGCACTTGGTAAACTGGCACAAGCAAAAATGTATGGAGCGGAAATCGTAGCTATCGAAGGAAACTTTGATGAAGCACTCCGTATGGTACGTGAACTAGGCGAAGGTAAAATTGCGTTGGTAAACTCTGTGAACCCTTATCGTTTGGAAGGGCAAAAGACGGTAGCATTTGAGACAATTGAACAACTCGGCAAAGTACCAGATATCTTCGCTTTACCTGTTGGAAATGCAGGTAATATATCCGCGGCATGGAAAGGTTTCAAAGAATACGCAGAGAAAAAAGGTACGGATACACCGAAATTACTAGGAGTTCAAGCAGATGGTGCAGCACCAATCGTCTATGATCGTGTATTCGAAGAGCCTGAAACGGTAGCAACAGCAATCCGTATCGGAAACCCTGCAAGTTGGCATTTAGCGACTCAAGCCCTTGAAGAATCAGGTGGGGACATCTTGTCCGCTACTGATGAAGAAATCCTTGAAGCATATCAATTGCTAGCTGCAACAGATGGTATCTTTGCAGAACCTGCATCTTGTGCAACCATTGCAGGCATCAAGAAACGCCTTGATGCGGGATTGATTGAAAAAGGAACGACGATTGTCGGTATCCTAACAGGTAATGGATTGAAGGATCCTGAAACTGCAATCAACGTCAATGCACACAAGCCTATGATGACAAATGAACAGTTCGATAACTTCTTGAAGGAATTGAAAGAGGGGAACAACTAATGACAGAAGCCGGTTTTTCAGTGACCGTGCCAGCCACGACGGCTAATCTCGGACCCGGCTTCGATCATTTAGGTCTTGCCCTTTCACTAAACATGACGATAGAAGTTGCGCCAGCTAGTGCGTGGTATGTTTTGTATCAAGATAAAGAATATGCTGCATTGCCGACGGACGAAACAAATTTGATCGTACAGACCATTCAGCAAGTAGCATCGCGGTATGATCAAGTCATTTCTTCACAAAAGTTAGTGGTGCATTCTGATATACCTTTAGGAAAAGGTCTGGGTAGCAGTGCTACGGCAATAGCTGCAGGTATTGAAATCGCAAGTGAACTAGCGGATTTGCAACTATCACCAAAAGACAAGCTGAGAATCGGTAGCGAACTAGAAGGACATGCCGATAACGTCACGGCTGCGTTGATTGGTGGGATGACAGTGTCGTACTTCACTGAAGATGAGATGGAAGTACTAACATTTCCAGCACCCCCGATCGGTGTTGTCATCTTAGTGCCGCCAGTTGCTTTAAAGACCGAAGCTTCACGTGGATTGTTACCAGAGCAACTAACGCATAAAGTAGCGGTACGTGGGAGTGCTGCGGGCAGTGTTATGACTGCCGCTATTGCGCAATCGGATTGGGTGACGGCGGGACGTATGATGGAACGGGATGTATATCATGAACCCTATCGAAAGGTTGGATTCCCTAACTTCGATGAAATACGTTTAGCTTGTAAGGAAGCGGGAGCGTACGGCATGACAATTAGCGGAGCAGGACCGTCCCTTTTTGTAGCTGTGCCACCAGGAACAGAGCAACAAGTGGCGGCTTCATTAGAACAAAGCTTTCCACATTATCAAGCACTTGCCCTGCAACCAGCAGAGACCGGCGCATGTATCACAAAATAAAAAACAGCGTCAGGACTGATTCAGTCACTGGCGCTGTTTTTCGTAATGTATGTATTTCTACTTCTATTTAGATTTTAAGGCAATAAAAAAACGTTACATCGAGTAACGTATGCTGTCAAAAGTATGGCGGAGGAAGAGGGATTCGAACCCCCGCGGGCTTTAACACCCCTGTCGGTTTTCAAGACCGATCCCTTCAGCCGGGCTTGGGTATTCCTCCGTATCAGACAAATAATATCTTACCACATCATATTTATAGCGTCAACTATTCTTTTTCACTTTTTTCTCTGCGGCGATAAATGAAGCGCCAACAATAGAAACTCATCAATGCGACGGTCTGTATTAGAGCGGCATACATAAAGTTAAAAACTGAACTAGAGAAAAAATATCGTTAGGCCGAGCAAGACAGCGGGCAAAACAATGGCTGTATACACTCGAACTTCGATATTACGGAAACTGAGCTTATAACGTTTAGTTGGATCCATACTATTCACCTCGCTCATTTAAATTAGTATACTACCCAACTCTGTGCGAATAGAATGGTTTATTAACTGTTTACGTAATAGGATGTTAAAACACATTCTGATGAATACAAGGTTTACCGTTGCAATCATTATTAACTATGGGTATAATAAGAAATGCCGTGCTAGGTGGGGAATTAGCGGTGCCCTGTAACTTGCAATCCGCTCTAGCAAGACTGAACTCCTTTTCTGAGGCTGTCCGCATGTAGGGTCTGCCTCTTGCACGTAGTGTTGACGTCTGGGTCCTGCGCAATGGGAACCCATGAATCATGTCAGGTCCGGAAGGAAGCAGCATTAAGTGGACTCTCTCATGTGCCGCGGGGTAGCCTAGACCGAGCCAACGACAAGAGTAACGCTTATGTGCGGCAGTCGAAGATAGGTGCACGGCATTAATTCAATAATTCACTCGTCCATTTTACTATGGGCGAGTTTTTTATGTCCCTTAAATAGTGTATACTTCAAGATAGTACGTATAGCTGAAAGGGAGCGATTTACATTGACTGAGAAAAAAATGAATGTTGAAAGTTTTAACTTAGATCATACGAAAGTGAAAGCACCTTATATCCGATTAGCGGGAACTACAGAAGGAAAGAATGGCGACAAGATTTTGAAATATGATATTCGTTTTTGCCAGCCGAATTCGGACCATATGGATATGCCAGCACTTCATTCACTAGAACATATGATGGCAGAATTCAGCCGTAACCATTCAGATCAAATCGTCGATATCAGTCCAATGGGTTGTCAGACAGGTTATTATCTAGCTGTCATCAATCATGAAGACTATAATGACATTCTATCTATAGTGGAGAAAACATTAAACGATGTACTGCTAGCAACAGAAGTACCGGCATGTAATGAAGTCCAGTGTGGCTGGGCAGCAAGCCATAGCCTTGAAGGTGCGAAAGAAATTGCACGCACAATGCTTAATAAGAAAGACGAGTGGACAGAAGTATTTGCGTAAAATATCCAAGCGGTACACGGTGAAAAAATCGTGTTTCATGTTATGATAGAAGTATTATGCAATCGGAGAAAAAGGGGGAAACGCAGTTGATTTATCAAGCACTATACCGCGCTTACAGACCGCAGGCTTTTGGTGAAATGTCAGGTCAGCAGGCGATCAAGCAAACTCTGCAAAATACCCTTCTCCATCAGAAGACGACGCATGCGTATCTATTCTCGGGACCTCGTGGAACAGGAAAAACGAGTGCGGCGAAGATTTTTGCAAAGGCACTAAATTGTGAAAATGGTCCAGCAGCAGAACCGTGTAATAAATGCGAGACGTGTAAAAGTATCACAGAGGGATCTAACACCGATGTCACTGAATTTGATGCGGCTTCTAATTCGCGCGTAGAAGAAATTCGCGACATTATTGAACGTGTGCATGTGGCACCTTCCAATGCACGATTTAAAGTCTATATTATTGATGAAGTGCATATGCTGTCCAATTCAGCTTTCAACGCATTGCTGAAGACGCTAGAAGAACCCCCAGCTCACGTCGTATTTATTCTGGCGACTACGGAACCTCATAAGCTGCCGCTCACTATCATTTCCAGATGCCAGCGATTTGATTTCAAACCGATTACGGCACCTGAAATTATTGAGCGAATGGAAAAGGTTATTGGAGATATCGGGGTTACTGCAGAGACTGGTGCTTTGCGCGCAATTGCACAAGCTGCAACAGGTGGAATGCGAGATGCGCTTAGTATGCTCGATCAGGCCGTATCGTTCAGTGGAGATGAGTTGACAACAAGTGACGCGCTGCTGGTGACTGGAGCTATTGGTGAAGAGATCTTCTATCAGCTAGCACAATCAATTCAAGCGAAAGACGCGGGATCCGCATTGTCTTTATTGCACGAGCTGATTGCTGAAGGGAAAGATGTAGGTAGACTCGCCGAAGACATGATTACATTTTTCCGTGATATATTACTGCTTGGAACAGCGCCTGAATTGACAGATCTACTGGAACTGATTTCAGACGGAGATAAATTTCAAGAGCTTGCCCAAGAGTTTCACTCGGATGAATTGTACCGGTACATCGATATTCTTTCAAAAACACAGCAAGAAATGCGTTTTTCTAATCACGGGAAAGTCTATATTGAATCCGCTTTGTTGAAAATGATTCATTCCGGCGAGCAACGACAAGTGTCTAACTCCGCAGCTGATCCTGAAATGGCTCAGAAGTTTGCCGTGTTAGAACAGACTGTTAGACAACTACAGCAACAACTAGCAGCAGGAGCTGTACAGCAATCCGCTGAGCCACAAGCGCCGGCAAAAAGGGCTGCTTCAACTGCTTCCAGATCTGCCAAAGTGCCAACAGGTAAAATTGTAGAAGTATTAAAAGGCGCAACGAAGTCCGATATTCAAGTGATTCGTGAGCAATGGGCGGGTATGATGCAAAGTATGCAACGCTCTCATGCCGCTTTATTGGAAGAGACGGAGCCTGTAGCAGCATCAGAGACGGCTTTTGTGCTAAAATTCAAATATGAAATTCATTGCTTGATGGCTTCTGAAAATGCTACATTACAAGCAGGCTTATCGGATGCACTACTGCGACTGACAGGTAAAGGTTATGAAGTAGTCTACGTGGCAGAGGAAAGCTGGTTGCAAGTTCGTGCCGATTTCATACAAAAGAGTGGATTGGCCAGTCAGAAAAGCAAGGAAAACCCTCAACAGTTAGACGAGGAACAACCAACGTCAGCATTTATGGAAGAAGCATCGATTGAAGATGCTGATCCACTTGTAACTGAAGCGGAGAAGATGTTCGGAAAAGATTTTATTACAATAGAAGAGTAATTTACTAAGGAGGAATTATTTATGCGTGGAGCAGGGAATATGCAAGGTATGATGAAGCAAATGCAAAAGATGCAAAAGAAGATGGCAGAGGCACAAGAGAACCTAGGTAGCGAGAGAATGGAAGGTACAGCTGGTGGCGGCATGGTAAAGGTAATTGTGTCAGGCCATAAAGAAGTACTTGAAGTAATTATCGATCCCGAAGCGGTAGATCCCGAAGACGTAGAGATCCTACAAGACTTGATCGTTATCGCTACAAATGATGCGCTTGCAAAAGCGGAAGAAATTACGAACTCCACAATGGGCCAATTTACAAAAGGAATGAACTTGCCCGGGATGTTCTAGGAGGTTGTATAATGCATTATCCTGAACCTATATCAAAATTAATGGATAGTTTTATGAAATTGCCAGGCATCGGCCCCAAAACTGCGGGTCGTCTGGCGTTTTTTGTATTAAGTATGAAAGAAGACACGGTGCTAGATTTTGCTAAAGCTTTAGTCGATGCGAAACGTAATCTTCAGTTCTGTTCGGTTTGTGGTCATATAACAGACATCGATCCATGCTATATCTGTCAAGATCAATCGCGTGATCGCACAACAATCTGTGTCGTGCAGGATCCGAAAGACGTGATTGCTATGGAGAAGATGCGTGACTATCGCGGGTTGTATCATGTATTGCAAGGTGCGATATCGCCAATGGACGGTATTGGACCGGAAGATATTAACGTTCCTTCATTACTAACAAGACTCCAGGAAGACGAAGTGCAAGAATTGATTCTTGCAACGAACCCTACTATAGAAGGAGAAGCGACAGCCATGTACATTTCAAGGCTTGTTAAACCATCTGGAATCACGACAACACGTATCGCTCACGGCTTACCTGTCGGTGGAGATCTAGAATATGCAGACGAAGTTACGTTGTCTAGAGCATTAGAAGGTCGTCGAGAACTATAGAAAAGAATTGGAAGATAGAGAACGAGTGGACTAAACCTATCCAGAGACGCATATAGATAAGTATCTATGAGATAGAAAGGGCGTTTTCTGTGAGGATTTTAGTCATAGCTATATTAGGAGTCGTATCATTATTGCTGTTGAGTATGAGCCGAACCACTCTCGAAAAAAACATGGAACGCTTATCGGTATTCTGGTTTAGATTAGCTTTTGCGTTCTTTATTCTCTTTCTAATGAACATTGCCGGCGGATTTATTGGCATCTATGTACCTGTTAACATTGCATCTGGCATGATCTTAGCGATACTAGGGGTCCCTGGATTCGCGGCGCTATGCGGTTTCGCCATTCTTTTTTAAAAGAATGGTGAAAAAGCTTGCATTCTCATAAAAGCGGTGGTATATTTATAAGCGTCGCATCAAGCAGTTGCGAAAACATCAAACTTAACAAGAAAAACTTTTTAAGTAAAAGTGTTGACAACTAAACGATGAGATGTTAATATT
>NZ_PDZB01000033.1 GCF_002743335.1 Sporosarcina sp. P32b | reverse complement strand
CCGCGTAGCGCACCCATGGACGTTTGAATATTCAAATATCTAATTATTATTGTTTATCATCGTGTAAAAAATATTTTTTTGGCACCCTTACAACGGCTCAAACCGTTGATACATCAACATTTATAGAGGGAGGTGAATATATGCTTGGATTTCCTGTAGAAACATTTTGGTGGTTTGTTCCATGGCCTTTCATATGGTTAGGCTTAGCAACCATTATCTATTTTAAAATGAAAAAAGACGATGATATGGAAGAGAAGATGGAAAAAGAACAGAATCAAAACCAAAATCAGTAGTTGCGATAGGGGGGCATTCAATGAGCATTGATGGGATAATTTTCATTGTATACTTAGGGATTCTATTAACGATTGGCTTGTGGTTTTCGCGAAGATCGTCAGCCTCTACAGAACAGTACTTACTCGGTGGTCGATCTCTCGGACCGGCAGTCACTGCAATGACCATGCAAACTACAGCAATGAGTGGTTTCATGTTTATGGGAGCTCCGGCGATGGCCTTTAAATATGGCTGGTATGCCATTTGGTACGCTATTGGAGATGCAGGTGGATCGATTATTAACCTGTCCGTTTTAGGTAAGCGAATGAGAAGAATGTCTGAAATATTGGGAGCGCTTTCACCGATTGAGTACTTAGAAAAACGTTTTGAAAGCCCAAGTGTTCGAGTGGTAGGTTCGATTATTTCAATTGTCTTTTTGTTTGGATACGTATGCGCTCAGTTTATTGCGGCAGGTAAGGCAATGTCTACACTGACAGGTTTTACTTATGAACTGTCTCTGATTATCGGGATTAGCGTCATTATTATCTATACTGTGGCAGGCGGATATCTAGCTGTTGCATACACTTCTTTTGTACAAGGCTTAATCATGGTACTTGGTGTCGTAGGGATCGGTATTCTCGCGTATTTCCATGTAGGCGGAATCACTGGGTTGAACGTTGCGCTGAAAGCTATAGATCCTTCGTATTTGAGTATCTGGGGGAAAGACCTAGCCTACTATGGTCAGTGGGGGATGGTGCTCGGTGCAATACTCATCTACTCCATTGGATATATGGGACTTCCACATGTAGTAGTTCGCCATATGTCGATGAAAAGTACAAAAACTGTAAAAGGCGCTGTCATAATTAGTGCTATATGGAATCAATTCTTTATCTTTGTACCGTACATTCTAGGAATGATTGGTATTATCTTACTACCCACAATTGCTGACCCGGAAATGATTATTACAGAATTAGCTTATACGTTATTCCCAGGAATCTTTGCGGCACTATTACTCTCAGCTATTATGTCAGCGGTAATGTCCACTGCAGACTCTATCTTGATGCAGGCAGGCTCTATTCTTTCGCGTGACGTCTATCAACGATTCATCAATAAAGATGCTACTCCGAAGACGATGATTCTAGTTTCGCGATTATGCATTTTATTGGGGGGAGTGGTGGGAGTTGTAGTAGCCATTTATGAGCCACCATCCGTGTTTGCTTTAGTATTATTCGCTTTTGGTACTTTAGGAAATGCTTTCTTAGTTCCTTATGTTGCCTCTGTTTACTCTAAAAAAGCGAATTATATTGGCTGCCTATGCGCAATGATTGGTGGAGCTTCAACAAATATTATTTGGACTTCCATGGGGCTTGAAACATCTACGGGACTTCATCCATTCTTGGCGGGTTTAATCGTATCTCTGTTAGGTATGATCATCGGAAGTCGATTTGGTCGTAAACCATCAGGTGAAATACTGGAAGCGTTCGAACAGTCCAGACGCAAACGTGTATTTTCAAAAGAATTTGACCGTAACATTACACGCGATTTGGCTCCCGAAGCTAGCAATGTATCCAAGTTTTTGGCAGACAATAAATAACTTACAGGAGTAGGTACTTATGAGCGCTATATTACTACAAGACATCGAATTTACTAAAGAAGAGGTATTGCAAGGATTGCAACAATACGAAAAAGAAACGTATTTTCAAATCCAAGATATTATTTACTACCCATATTACTTTTTTGAATATCAAGTGAGTGCTAAAAGCTTACTGAAGTTTAAGGGGAAAGCAGCTTGTACAATAGATGGGCTTGGGGGAAGAGGAGCGATGGTGGATGTTCGGCCAAGTTTTTCTAGAATGAAAGTAGAAGTTGGTCGTTTCCCTGAGCTTATGATTAGAGAAGAAGAAGCGATCGATATGGCTGAAAGGTTTATTTTTGACAATGCTTCTTCGAAAGCCAAGTTTGTTACGATGCCTAAAATCACAGAAGTTCATAGGAATCTCTTTTATCGTCCGTTTTGGTTAACGGATTTCAAGATGGATAATGAGAAATCAGGGCAGCTCATAGTGGATGCGATTAGCGGAAGCTATCATCCGTTATAACAGGATTCCACGGCGGTCATAGTGAAATATGTAATCGTATACAGCCACTATTCACTAAATGCAGATGAGCAGTGGCTGTATGTAGAAAGAGATGTCACTCAAGATAAGACTTTTTTAGCTAGAATGGCTACTTCGAGTGCAATCCGATTTAGTGGAGACATAAAGTTCTCACCCATTATGGATTCAATCTTTTCCAGTCGGTGATACAGTGTTTGTCTTACGATAAATAGACGATCAGCGGTTTCTTTTTTTGAACCACCACACTCAAGATAAATGCGGAGCGTTTCGAATAAGTTGCTATCGGTCTTTTTATCGTAATCAATAAGATCTTGTAGGTAATCTTCTACATAGTGTTCAAGGTATCCTTGTTCGTTGAGTAGAAGTAAAAGTCTATAGATCCCCAAGTCTTCATAAAAATCACTTTCAAATAAAATCAGTTGTTTGAGTTCAATTACTCTTTTTGCTTCTGTATATCCTTCTTTGATTTGTGATTGGTTATGGTGAACTAAACTGATACCAAATGTATATTCGCGTTCGTTAAAGAGACTGTCGTCGTCCATGCTAGTTAATTGTTTGGCTACTTGGATGAAACGATTAATATCCTTTACATGTTTACCTGAAGCAATAAATGATGCAATAATCGTAATTTCATTTCTAGTTACGGAGATAGTTGGAAAGAAACTATGTCTTTTAAAGACAGAACGAATTGTCATAGATTGTTGTAAGCGGATTTCTTCCCAACTATTTTCATCTATAGTGGTTTCATTAGTATCCAACTCAATGACAAAGATTCTGTAATGGGTATTCGGGCTTTTCGTTGGTAGGTAGGATTGAATATCTTCCTGATCTACAGGACGCCCATGCAATAAATTACGCACAAATTCATCTTCATTATATTGATTCCTCTCTTGAATAGTACGAATCCGTAGTAATATTTGAGCGATCGCCAGAGAAGCTCTATCCAAGATTAAAATGGCAAACTTATCAGCTGTTGCTTGTGGAAGATGAAGGCATAAATATCCAAGAGCTTGGCCTAAACCATTGATTGGAAACAAAACAAATGCCTGATCATCGATTATATAGATGTCTTGTTTTAGTTTTTGCGTAGGGCTCTCACTAAGAAATTCTTTTATGCTTTTTTTCCACGAAGTCGATTCAACAGGGTAGTAATAGGATTTCGCTTCATCAGATATAAACAAGACGTGTTGATTAAACAGTGAGTGTAACTCGTGGAGAATCTTCAAAATTCCATTGGGCATTAAACTTAACTCATTAAACCTTCTCGATAGTGTATCCAATTTAGACAGCATTTCATAATGGCGGTTAATGATAACGGTATGTAAATCTTGTGAAATATCGACAAACTTAACTGCTTTTTCGAACACCACTATAGGAAATTGCTGTGCATCAGCGAGTGCAATAATTTCTTGCTGTATTTCACTAACGTAATACCCTATTTCAACACAAAGGCAAGCAACATCTAGTTCGATTAACTGTTTTATATACTTTAACTGTGTCGCACTATCAAGTTGCAGATGCAGGCCAGTAGTTAAGATGATTTCACCGCCGTTAACTAGTGAACTGAATTCACTTACCTCTAATACGTGTGACCATCTAACTTGACGATCCAATCCATTACTTCCAGCTACGACTTTAGCGTGCTTGAACGTTTCGCGAGCTAAAACATCTTTAACGGTCAAAGAAAGTTCATTCATGAAAAAAGACCTCCATAACGTGAAAAGATTTTCAGTACGATGTTACACAATGTAAAATGAAAGTATTTAGAATAATTGTTAAACTATAGAAAGTAGTTTAGCTCAAGTCTTGTTGTAAAGCAAGATTAGATGAATAGGAGGAATGAAAATGAATACAATAGTTGTGAAAAAGAAAACGCTTTCAAATTTTATTAATGGACAATGGGTAAAATCACTCACTGATAAATATGAAGAGGTGCCAAATCCAGCTACAGGTGAGATTATTGCAGAAGTACCTATTTCAACTGAAGAGGATCTACAAATTGCAGTAGATGCAGCGAAAAAAGCTTTTTCTACTTGGAAGAAAACTGCTGTGCCGCAAAGAGCTCGTATTCTATTTAAATATCAACAACTTCTAATTGCTCATTGGGATGAGCTGGCACAACTGATTACTATAGAAAACGGAAAAAATTATACGGAAGCCTATGGCGAAGTTCTGCGCGGAATCGAGTGTGTGGAATTTGCTTCGGGAGCACCAACGTTGATGATGGGGTACCAACTGCCTGATATTGCAACAAACATCGAATCGGGCATGTATCGCTATCCTTTAGGAGTTGTTGGAGGGATTACACCTTTTAACTTCCCAATGATGGTCCCTTGTTGGATGTTCCCGCTTGCCATTGCAGCAGGAAATACATTTATTTTAAAACCTTCAGAGCGTACACCACTCCTGGCGAATAGATTAGCGGAGCTATTAACTGAAGCCGGATTACCAGAAGGAGTGTTCAATATCGTTCATGGCGCACATGATATCGTTAACGGAATCTTACGCCATCCAGATATCCCGGCCGTTTCATTTGTTGGATCACAGCCGGTAGCAGAGTATGTGTATAAAACAGGGACGGCTCATGGTAAACGTGTTCAAGCGCTGGCAGGTGCCAAGAATCATTCGATTGTTATGCCTGATGCAAATACGGATTTGGCAGTCACTAATATTACCAATGCAGCATTTGGTTCTGCTGGTGAGAGATGTATGGCTGCTGCAGTTGTAGTCGCAGTTGGAGATATTGCGGATCAACTTGTGGAGCGTTTAGTTGATGAAGCTAATAAAATAACTATTGGAAATGGATTAGACGAAGGAGTATTCCTCGGACCAGTCATTCGAGATTCACATAAGGATAAAACACTTTCATATATCGAAGCGGGGATCAAAGAGGGAGCGACTCTCGTACGTGACGGCCGAAGTGATCAATCTACTTCAGAAGGAGGCTATTTCGTAGGGCCGACAATTTTTGAAGGAGTTACAACGCAAATGCGAATTTGGAAAGAAGAAATATTCGCACCGGTACTTTCGATAATTAGAGTAGAAACATTGGATGATGCGATTGAGCTTACCAATCAATCAGACTTTGCAAATGGTGCTTGTTTATATACAGATAGCTCAAAGGCGATTCGTCAATTCCGAGAAGAAATTGATGCAGGAATGCTTGGTATAAATCTAGGCGTACCAGCACCTATGGCGTTCTTCCCATTCTCCGGCTATAAGAAGTCATTTTATGGTGATTTGCATGCAAATGGCCGTGATGGTATCGAGTTTTACACACGTAAGAAAATGTTGACTGCACGTCACGAATATTGATAAAAGGGGAGGCAATGCTATTGAAAACTTTACATGAACAAGATCAAAATAATAAAAAGTCCTTTACGGAACAAAATCGTGATAAAGTTTGGCATCATATTTCAGCATATAATGAAAAAAATCCTCCGATGATTATTGAAAGTGGCGAAAACGCCTGGATTACAGATCATAAAGGTAATCGGTATTTAGATGGTATGTCAGGGCTTTGGTGTGTCAATGTGGGTTATGGAAGAGAAGAGATAGCTCAAGTAGCATATGAGCAATTGAAAAAGCTGGCTTATGTGCCCATGACACAAAGCCATGAACCGGCAATAAAACTAGCTGCCAAATTAAATGAAATGCTAGGAGACGACTATAAAATCTTCTATTCAAATAGCGGATCCGATGCGAATGAAGTAGCCTTCAAGCTTATACGTCAGTATCACCAGCAAAATGGGGAACCTTCGAGATATAAATTCCTCTCCCGTTATCGTGCCTATCATGGCAGCTCAATGGGAGCGCTATCTGCTACGGGTCAAGCTTTGCGTAAATATAAGTATGAGCCGCTAGTACCAGGATTTTTACATGTAGCACCTCCAGATAATTATCGAAAACCTGAAGGGATCTCAGTGGAAGATTATAATATACAGCGTGCTTTAGAGCTCGAAGAAAAAATTATTTGGGAACAAAAAGATACAATTGCGGGGATTATTATGGAGCCACTCATTACGGGAGGTGGAATCTTAATCCCACATCCGGTGTACTTAGAGAAAGTCCAAGAAATTTGTACCCGTCACGGTGTCCTATTGATCATGGATGAGGTGATTTGTGGATTTGGGCGTACGGGAAAAGCATTTGGACATCAGCATTACAACGTGAAGCCGGATATTGTGACGATGGCGAAAGGTCTAACTAGCGCATACCTTCCATTATCGGTGACAGCAATCCGCAAAGATATTTACGAAAAGTTTGATACAGGCGAAGATCACAGTCATTTTCGTCATGTCAATACGTTTGGTGGAAACCCGGCTGCTTGTGCAGTCGCGTTAAAGAACTTAGAGATTTTGGAACGTGAAGATCTAATCAATCGTTCAGCAGAACTTGGCGAGCGGTTATCGGATGAACTGGCATGCTTACAGGATCATCCCTATGTGGGAGATATTCGAAGTATTGGTTTCTTGATGGGGATTGAACTCGTTGAAGATAAAAAAACAAAAGAGCCTGCAACGAATGCGCGAATCACGAAAATTATTGGAGAATGTAAAGCGAATGGACTGATTGTCGGTCGAAATGGTGAGACAGTAGAAGGATTTAATAATGTTCTTGCACTTTGCCCGCCGCTTTCTTGTACGGATGAAGATGTTGACTTCATTGTATCCGTTATTAAAAAAGTATTTAAAGAGAATGAATAACAGGTTGTAATCTCGTAATTGTGTTTAAAGTACCTCTAGTCTACTAGTGAAGTGTAGTCAGAGGTGCCTTTTCTATACAGTAAGTAGCGTCTTGTAATATGGATATCTTATACCGCTAAATCTCAGAAAACTGAAAACTATACAATAGTATACATTTGATCCGAGGAGGAATGGGTATGTTGATTGGTGTACCAAAGGAGATTAAAAATAACGAGAATCGTGTTGCGATGACCCCCGCAGGAGTGTACACACTGCGCTCGTCTGGCCATGAAGTACTTATTGAAACGGAAGCTGGTTTAGGATCAAGTTTTACAGACGAGGAGTATGTCGAGGCGGGCGCCAAGATCGTTCAGACAGCGGAAGAAGCATGGAGCGCTGAAATGGTGATGAAAGTAAAGGAACCAATTGCCTCTGAATATCGTTATTTTCGTAAAGGGTTACTACTATTCACATACTTACATTTAGCATCTGAGATGGAGTTGACTAAAGCTCTTTTAGAAAGTGAAGTAACAGGACTTGCCTATGAAACGGTTCAGTCGCCTAATAAATCATTACCTCTGCTCGCACCGATGAGCGAAGTAGCAGGAAGAATGGCCACACAAATTGGTGCCCAGTATCTTGAAAAAACGAAAGGTGGAAAAGGTATTCTGCTAGCTGGGGTACCAGGTGTTTCTCGAGGGAAAGTCGTAGTAATTGGCGGTGGGCAGGCAGGAGCAAATGCTGCACGTGTTGCAATAGGGATGGGTGCTCAAGTGACAGTGCTGGATTTGTCAGTAGATCGTTTACGTCAATTAGATGATATTTTCGGCAATCATATTCAGACACTTGTTTCCAATCCATTTAATATCGCTGAATCAGTCAAAGCAGCAGACCTTGTGGTTGGTGCAGTACTGATCCCGGGAGCGAGAGCGCCTAAGCTTGTCACTGAAGAAATGGTTCAATCTATGAAACCTGGATCGGTCCTTGTAGATATCGCGATCGATCAAGGAGGAATATTTGAAACATCAGATCGTGTCACTACACACGATGCCCCGATCTATACAAAACATGATGTAGTTCATTATGCAGTGGCGAATATGCCTGGTGCAGTACCACAGACATCTACAGTAGCATTGACAAACGTGACTGTACCTTATGCACTTCAAATTGCCAATAAAGGATGTAGACAGGCCCTTCTAGACAATGAAACACTTCGAAAAGGTTTAAATACGATGAATGGCCATGTCACATATAAAGCTGTTGCAGAAGCACAGGATTTACACTACACACCAGCACGATCTATACTAGAGAACAATGGTTTAGTAATGAATGCTTAAAAGAATCGATACGTAGACATATGTGATTATGAAAAAAATAAGTCCCTCTGCTTACAATATATTTTGGAAACAAAATTATATTCCAGCAGAAGGACTTATTCTGGTTATGGAGTCGGCTAGCCTTAAACATACCATCAGCTCAATTCAACGCGATGAATGCGTGTGCCGTATTCTGTATACTATTGAACAATTCTGTAATTCTATATGTCAAATCTAGTAATAACCTGTATAATCAACACCAAAAGGAGGTTACTAGATTTGAAATCTATGACAAAACTTATCACAACAGCTGTCATCGCTTTTCTGATCACCCTTGCGATGACGCTATCAACTGAAGCTGCTACTTGGCAGGACCCTTCGCCTGATCAGAATCCGGACAAGACGTGGATAGTCACGTTCAATAAACCAGTAAATAAAGATACGGTCAGCGAAGACACAATTTATATCAAGGATTCTAAAGGAGTAACGCAGACCAATGCAATAACATACTCAGACTCCGACAAGAAAGTACATATCGCGCCACCAGCAGGTAATTACCGTAGTGGAGAAACTTACACATTGCATATTACGCAAGCCGTGCATAATACAGACGGCAATCCATTAAAAGTACCGGTGACTAAAATGTTCTCTATTATGACGGATAGAACATATGACTTGGCGAATGTACAAGCCAATGGCACGACAAACGTAGTGGAAAGGTTTCCAAGTTTTGAAGCAGCGGCAAGCCGTATGAATGGCAACCAAGTCGTGTTGTTCCAAAACCATATCATCCACATGCCAAGCGGGCTGATCTCAACCGTGGCATACGGTGGCAGCTCATTGACAATTTTGTATGCCGATAAAGACTTAAAACGTCAGGAAACTTATGTTCCAGTAGATACGGAACTTGTGTATGTTGACTCGACAGCGACGTCTGTAAAAGTCGAACTGGCAGGAAGACACTTCTATATCAAACCACAAAATGCAACGATGCTACCGAGTCAGACCATAACGGATCGCACACACTACAAAGTGTCGAAAAATTCACTATACCATTTGATTTACTCACATAAGACTAAGTCGTTCGCTTCGTATGAGATGGGTGCTGCACCACGCTTTATGCAAGAAGGGGTAAAGTATTATAGCACCGACGGCAGTCATTTTTATAATGAAACAGGGGCTTTAATTGGCACGGCACATCAATACTTTCAGTACTTGCCGATGCGCAGCATGACCCGCTATACAGCTGAAGAGTTGGATGCGTATATTATGAAACAGTTACGTAGTCTAGAAGAATTTAATCCTAACTCCACGATTTATAAAGACGCTACGACAAGAAGTAAGTTGATTGGATTAGGTTCAGAGTTAAAACGTATTGAACGAGATAGTCATGTGAACGCGATGCATATTTTAGCGTTGGCGCAACATGAAAGTCAGTACGGACTAAGTCAGCGCGCGTTGGCCGATAATAACTTATTTGGGTTGTATGTGACGGATGATAATCCGAAGAGGAAGAATTTTGATTCAGTCAGTCAGAATATTCAAGAGCTAGTCGATGCTTTCTTGAATAGAAACTATCTGCCGCCGAACGTGGCGTATGCGAACGGGACAAATTTCGGTAACAAAGCGGTTGGTGTAAACGTCAAATATGCTTCCGATCCATACTGGGGTTCTAAAATCGCAGGGCATCTGTATCGAATGGATCGTTCGATGGGTGGGGAAGAATTGGCGAATCAGTTAAAGATTGGATTGACAAATTACGTTGATTTGAAAGTGCGAATTGAGCCAATAAAAGAGTCGCTTCAGATTTATTACTATCCGAAAGTGGGCATGCCGCTCATTATTCAAGATGATCAGTTACCTGAAAATCCATGGATAAAAATTCGTTCAGATAAAGCACCGTATGGATCGCTATATGTACACGGCGGTTATGTAGATCGACTTGAATGGTAATAAAAACTAAAATAGCCCCTTACCTGATTAAAACGGTGAGGGGCTATTTTTAATCTATTCGATTGAAAAACTCATTCGTCAAGTCACCATTAATCCCTATAGCGGCGGCGCTTCCGGTCCCCGCAGCGACTAGTAGTTGCGAGGGGACGATATGAGAGACGTCTCCTGCTGCGTAAACATTCCAAACGGTTGTCCGTCCATATTCATCGGTCAAAATTCCACCATTTTTATTTCGCTCACACCCTAAGTCTTGAGCGAAATGATTAGGATGACTCCAAAGAGGAGAGGCAAAACCGCCTGCGCGGTCTATCAAGGTACCGTCTTCAAGCCGCACCCTGTGCAATTGTCCATCCTCACCTTCAAGTCCTGAAATGATATCATCGACAATTTGTATCCCTTTCGCACTCAACTTCTTTTGTTCCTCTGCTGTCAGCTGGCCTTCTCCACCGGTGAAAACAATTAGATCTCGGCTCCAGGTATACACTTCTGCAGCCAATTTAAACACATTTTTATCCGCAAATACTGCCAGTGAACGATCTCGCAATTCCCATCCGTCGCAATAGGGACAACTAAAAATGGATGTGCCGTAAAAGCGCTCAATACTTGGTACGTTAGGCTGTTCATCACGTAAACCGACAGCAAGAAGTACTTTCTGTGTGCGGAACGTCCTGCCGTCTGCTGCCATTAATTCATAATGTGATTCATCCAAACGTTCTAACGCAACTATCTTCTGATGATGAAATACCACAGACGGGTACTGTGTCAGTTCTTTCCGACCAATCTGTCGTAATTCCGAAGGCTGCATACCGTCACGCGTTAAAAATCCATGTGATGCACGGGAGACGCGGTTTCTTGCTTGATCGTCATCAAATACAATAACATTTCGTCTTGCCCGTCCAAGTACTAAAGCCGCACTTAATCCGGCGGGTCCACCACCAATAATGGCACATTCATAGATCATTTATATTTTCATCCCTTTTAGTTATATGATTTCCCAGGAACCGCATGAATTAAACTGTAGTGTGTGCAGTTTACTATAATTCAATTCGTACAGAAAATACTGAACAATATTTTATTTGGACATTATCACAGTTAAGCTAATTCCGTGATACGATAGAGAGAAAACTTCTGAGGAGGTCGAATACATGAAGAATCGACAAGATAAACATGTTTTAATATATGGTGACATTTTCGTGGATTATATCGCAACAGACAAAACAAACACCAAATTCTCCACATTTCTTGGTGGGGCAACAGTCAACGTAGCGGCAGGTGTCTCACGCCTAGGTGCAAAATCTTCATTAATTACCGTAATAGGAGAAGACGAGGATTCAAACTTTGCAGAAAATCAACTGCGACAAGAAGGTGTCGATGTAACATTTGCTGTCCGTATTCCTGAGAAGAAAGTGAACCGTGTTTATGTACATTTGACTCCAGAATATGATCGAGTATTTGTGAAATACATAGATGACACGCCCAATCTTCAAGTCCAACCGAGTGATTTACAAGAGAAAGCTTTCCAAAACGCTTCAATTTTACATATATGTTCCGGTACGATGTTCCAGCCAACTGCTTTAGCAACAACGAAAAGAGCTGTCGAATTGTCAAAAGAACATGGTCTTTATCTCTCAATAGATCCTAATATTCGTCCATTACGTTGGGAAAGTGAAGAGCTATGTCGTAATACAATCCTTTCATTTTTAGATCAAACGGATTTGCTGAAACTTACGGAAGAAGAACTTACTTTTCTCATGCAAGAATCGGATATAGAAAAAGCATTAGATCACCTTGCTGCCTATAATATCCCAGTTATCATGATGACGATGGGGGAAGCAGGAACTCTGGCCATCATTGAAGGGGCGCAACATCATGTAACCGTGGAGCCCATCGATCCCGTAGATACAACAGGAGCAGGAGATGCTTTCTTGGCGGGCGTACTTCGCGGCCTTCATCTAAACGGCAAACCTAAAACGGTTGAAGAAATGCTTGCACATATCGAGTTCGGTAATCAAATGGGAGCATTATGTGCAATGAAAGTCGGCGCGCTGTCCGCGATGCCGAGTGCGGATGAGTTGGAGTGATGTTGTGAGGTGAGTTATCACGACCGTGGCCGAACGTGTGCGCATTTGCGCTCTATCCCAGTCAGCGAGCGCTCTATCGGTGGATCTATTCGCTCTATTAAAGCTGGTGAGTGCTCTATGTGTGTATTTATCCGCTCAATTAAGGTCTGTCCACGCTCTATTCGCCTGTTTATCCGCTCAATCGTGGCCTGCCCGCGAGACTCTGTGAGTTATCATGACTGCGGCCGAACGTGTGCGCATTTGCGCTCTATCCCAGTCAGCGAGCGCTCTATAGGTGGATCTATTCGCTCTATCAAAGCTGGTGAGTGCTCTATGTGTGTATTTATCCGCTCTATCAAAGCCTGCCCGCGCTCTATCCGCCCGTTTATCCGCTCAATCGTGGATTGCCAGCGAGACTCTGCGGGTTATCATGACCGTGGTCAAACGTGTGCGCATTTGCGCTCTATCCAAGTCAGCGAGCGCTCTATCGGTGCATATATTCGCTCTATCAAAGCCCAATCGCGCTCTATCCGACCAAATATCCGCTCTATCATCGCCCGCGAGTGCTCTATCCACCCGTCTATCCGCTCAATCACCACCCAGCACCCACCACCCACAATCCCTATCTTCCAAAAGAGGTGTACTACAGCACAATGCAACCTGATTTGTATAAAACTGGATTTCATAGTAGTATGATGAAAAGTTAACTGTTAGGGAAGGTGGAATGGTCTATGCCGAACGGTACAAAGGAAATCAACGTAACAGCATCCACGCAACATGTATGGAGTTTTCTCGAAGAGGTAGATCAGTGGGCTCCTCTCATTCCAGGCTATATTGAACACGAGAAAGTTAGTGAAAATCAATTTACTTGGAAGTTTCGGGCTGATCTTGGCATGATGCAAAAGAATATTGTCATGCAAGTTGATATTACAGAAAAAGTTGAACGTTCAATGATAGCATTTACTCTTGAGGGGCTGAATGAGAGTCTCGAGGGGAACGGAAGCTTCCAACTAGAAGAAGCTGCAGAGACCACGATACTAAAAGGCTATCTTGATATCAGGGGGAAGGGTATGATGGGATCGGTTATTAATTCCATGATGAAAAGTTATGTGCCTGAAACGGTAAGTGCATTGACGGAAGCAATCGATCTGAAAATCAGCCAAATAGAATGAAAAAATGTACACAGTGCGCTGTGTACATTTTTTTATTTTCAGGAGCCATATCTTATAGTACAAATATCTCCTACATCAATCTCTTGAACTTCCGATTCTCCAAATGGCTGAAAGTGGATAGTCCGATTTTTTCGATCGAACTGTAGGTAGTACCCGTTATGTTGTACCTCTTTTGAATCCTTCAATGTAATCTCTACAGGTGCGCCCATTGTCAGGTCGACAAGTATATGAACGACTTTCTTTTCATCATAACATCGCGCTTTTCGTCTCGGAATATACGGTACGTCATAATCATTGTCAGGTTTGAACCTTCTAGATGACATATTGTATGCACCTCCTCTCTCTTTAGCGTATGTAGAAATTTGCTAGAGAACTGTGCCGCTTCATTGGATATATTCAATAAGAATCGGTTGGTGTATGTATATTGAAAGAAAATTTAATTCAACACGTATTTATGATAATACTTGGGGCGATTAACGAGAAAAAGCATCGAGAAATGTGTGAATTTCAAACTTCATGGCATGTCTTTTGTATTAGGTCATATGGTATAATGAAAAGAAAGATTATTCGAAGCCATTGGGGAATGGAAGAGGGGAAAACTATATGTATTGTCCGAAATGTGGTCATAAAAATACGGATGAAGCGAACTTTTGTGGTGGCTGCGGCAAGGCGATGTATGGGTCCACTAATGCGAAACCTATTCTTGCGGTAGTGTTGACATTACTCATAGGTGGGGCTGGTTATGGCTACGCGACAGATTGGAGTTTTCAATGGCCGTCCGAAACGACAGCTTCCGTTAAAACAAAAGTTGTTCATAAAGATGAGGCCGAATTGAAAATTAAAAAGGCGCCTACTGTTGTCAATGAAACGAAACAGCAGGTCAAAGATAAAACGGAACTCATTAAAGAGTCGTTGCCAAGTGTTTTTACGATTGGCACGAGAGATGGACTGGGCTCAGGTTTTTTTTATAAGGCTGGTGGCTATATCGTGACAAATGCACATGTAGTGGCCGGCTATACCGATGTAACGGTGAAGAATTCTGTAGGTGAGAATTTTGAAGGTACTGTTATTGGCATTTCAGATCGTTATGATATCGCGTTAATTAAATCAGAAGCGAATAAACATGTGAAACCGTTTGTCACCGAGACGAAAGAGACACCGATTGGTACGGAAGTGATTGCGTTAGGGAGCCCTAAAGGTCTTGAGAATACGGCATCTATTGGTTATTTAACAGGATTGAATCGTGATATGGAAATAGATTTCATTTATGAGAAGATCTATCAAATTGATGCACAGATTGATCATGGCAGTAGTGGCGGTCCATTGCTAGATGCAACAACGGGTAAAGTGATTGGCATTAATTCTTTACTATATAAAGATAATACCGTCTTTGGATTTTCTATTCCGATGCACAGTATGCAGAAGCAAGTAGATGAATGGATTCATGCACCAATGAGCAGTAAGGCGGTGGCTGCGTTATTCAACGTCTACGATGACTATGTCCCGGAGTCGTATCAAGATTCGGAGGATACGTCGTGGGACTATGAAGACTATGGTGGTTTCGACGATTCAGAGGAAGACTATACAGAAGAGCCAGAGCTGGAAGATACAGAAGTTGCAAATGAAGAAGTAGAGGATTTTATTCATGGTTTTAGGAGTCAGTATGAATTAGCGATTGACTATAATGATTATGAGTATATTGCACCATATGTTGCGGCCGGAAGTTCCGCGGAGAGTGAATTATGGGATTTTCTAAATGACTTATCTATGAAAAATGAGTTTTATGAATTTATTGATACGTCTGTGACAGATGTTATGTATACGAATCAATCGATTGAAGTGTATACGTATGAAACATTGAATTTCACGAAGGAAGATGGAACGGTACAGTTTTTAGAAAAGAAAAAGTTGTACACCCTGATTTACGACGAATATGGTGATTATCAAATTAAACAGATTTCCAATCAATAATTAGTTGTTGCAGTGACCGTAATTAGGCACCGCAACGGCTTTTTTGTATTTTAAAAAGTGTGCTAACCAGGAAGTCTAAAGGCTTGAAAAGGAATGAAATATGCTATACTTTGCCTAGAAAAGGGGCGGTGTTATGGAGCATAAAAATTCAGAGCGTTTTCTCATTGCATATAATCGAATCGATAAATCATTAATGAAGATTACGGATTTGCCTAACCATTTTTCATTCTCAAAGAAAATTGATAGAGCTAAATCCCAACATGCTTTAGTTGCTCATTACGAAGATGATCTACGGGAGTTTGGAAGTTTACGCAATGCGATTGTGCATAATCGGACAGGCTTTGACTATGCTATAGCGGAGCCCCATGATGAAATTGTGAAACTAATCGAGAGTATAGATGAACGATTATCCAACCCTGTAACGGTCAAAGATTTATTTGCCGGTAAAGTACATACTGTGCAAGCGGATGAATCACTGGCAACGGGTCTGCGTTTAGTAAGAGAATGGAAAATTAATCAACTACCTATTTACAAAAAGGGTCAATTTATCGGATTAATTACCTCAGATGGCATTATGAATTGGCTAGCAGATCAGGAAACAGATTGCATTTCCCGGGAAATACCGACATTATTAGACGTATATAATCACGAGAAAAGAAGAAAAACCTATCGTTTTGTCAAAAGTACAATGTCGGTTTATGAAGCAGAAGGGTTTTTCAGAAAATCCATTTTGTCGGGGAAACGACTACAAGCCCTGCTCATCACGGAACAAGGTGGTAAAGATGAGAAGCTAATTGGCATCATTACCCCGTTGGATTTATTGAAGATTGATGAATGAAGAAGTGTGGGAAAGGTGAAATAGATGGATAGTAAACAGAATAAATCTTTATATGAGCCGGCGATTCATTTTCAACATGTATCGTTTGAGGTAGGGGATACAAAGATTCTCGATTCGATAACGGGATCTTTCCCTACCAATCAGATTACGGTGTTGGTCGGTCCATCGGGTGCAGGGAAAACGACGTTATTGAAAATGTGTAACGGTCTGCTGAGTCCTACAAGTGGGGATATTACCGTACAAGGGCGTGCCATTCATGAAATGTCGCCGATCGATCTCCGTCGAAAAGCAGGAATGGTGTTACAAAATTCTCCAATGCTCGCAGGGAGCGTCTATGATAATTTGGCACTGCCACTGCGTTTACAGGGCAAGACATTGAGTAAAGAAAAAGCGTTGGATATTTTAGATCAAGTCGGTCTTGAAGGAGAATATCTCGAACGTGACAGTCAGAATTTATCGGGTGGTCAGCAGCAGAAAGTGTCGATTGCTCGAACATTAATGAATGAGTCCAAGATTTTATTGATGGATGAAATCACGTCTGCGCTAGATCCATCATCATTGAATGAAGTAGAAGACTTGATTCGTACACTGCATGAAAAGCATGAGATTACGGTCATCTGGATCACACATAACTTGGAGCAGGCGAAGCGAATGGGGCAGTATGCATGGATCATGGTGGATGGGAAATTAGTGGATGCAGGCGAAATATCTGTACTTGATCATTCAGATATCCCGTCAGTCGATCGCTTTTTGAAAGGGGACTTTTCATGAGTACCACTGCTTTATTTCTGACACTGATCTTTGTATTGATCCCGTTAGCGCTGTCCAAATCACTTGGATTGAATTTGGAGAAAGACACCATTATTGCGACCATTCGTTCGACTGTGCAATTAGTGGCGGTCGGTTTCGTACTGAAATTTGTCTTTGATTCGGAAAGTTATACGTTCATCTTCTTGATGGTCGTCTTGATGATTGGAGCAGCTGTGCAAAATGCGCGCAAAAAAGGGGAAGGCATTAAAGGAATCACGTGGAAGTTGATCGTGACGTTTGTATTGCTAGAAGTGTTGACGCAAAGTATCTTACTTGGCTTCAAGATTGTACCAGCTACTGCACAATATATTATTTCATTGACCGGTATGGTCATCGGAAATTCGATGGTCCTAGCGATTTTATTTCTTAATCGTTTCGTGTCGGAAGTCGAAGCGCATCGTTCAGAAAGTGAACTGATCTTGTCACTTGGCGGCACACCAAAACAAGCGATACATAAGCAATTGATCCGCTCTATTCAGGCCAGTATGATCCCAACAATTGAAAGCCAAAAGACGATAGGACTTGTGCAATTGCCGGGTATGATGAGCGGTCAAATCATCGCAGGGGCTGACCCATTAGAGGCTGTTCAATTTCAAATCTTAGTTATATTTCTATTGCTAACCACAGCGGCATTAACGAGTGTTTGTTTAGGTTTACTCTCCTATCCGACACTGTTTAATGAACGTATGCAAATGATACAGCGACAACAGCAGCACTCGAAGTAATTACTTTTCGAGTGCTTTTGAAAGTGGATAAATGCCGATACTTTGCACGACGAGTGACAACAGTACTACTGCGAACCCTAATGAAACGAGCGCATCCGCGGAACTGTCTGCGGCATCGGCCAAGCTTAACAATAAGAAAATTGACATCGTTCCTCGAATGCCTGCCCATGATAAGAGCGAGGCTTTTTTGACGTTCATTAATTTTCGGTAACCCGAGAATAATTGCATCGTCCCAGCGATTACGATAAATCGACTAATGATCGAAACAATAAATATTCCGATGGCGAGCCACCCGTGATGTAAAGGTAATAAGTAATCAGCAGCTACAATTCCGATAGCTAAAAATAAGATCGAAAGTAATGCAGGTTCCGCTACTTTCCAAAATCCATTCAAATATTCTCGGTGCATTTCTTCCTCGTCAGCACGTCCAAGTTCGGCAGATAGCATAATGCCTGCTGCAACCGTCGCCAACACACCTGAAAACCCGAATGCTTCAGCTAAATGAAATGCTCCATAGGCAATAATGACACTGAGTAAAACTTGATTTTCTCGATGTGTAGAAAGGTGAATCGCTTTACTGACTATCCAACCCGCTACTAATCCTGTAGCTACACCACCGATCGATACGGAAAGAAACTCTCCTATGAACGGCCAAAATTCAAATTCCTGTTGCGTCGTGAACATCGTCAACAATACAGTGAACAGCACGACACTAGTCCCGTCGTTGATCATAGATTCCCCGTCGACTATATCTGCAACGGAAGGATCATCCAACGACTTTTTCAATATGGATACAACAGAAACAGGATCAGTCGGTGTCAGAATCGAAGCGACCAATAATGCCCCTACTAATGAAATCTCTATACCCGCTCCCATCCAATAGGTAGCGAGTCCTAGAAGTAGGGCAGTCACAAGTAATCCAGCCGTACTAAGCGTTCCAATCACTTTGGCATGCTTTCGTAATGAAGCGGCCGAGTAGTGGTAAGCGGACGCAAATAGCAGGCCGGGTAAAAAGATAGTATAGATGATTTCTTTGGATATAGTGATGCTATTGAAGTAGGGGATGAATGATAGGCCGAAACCGATTCCGACTAGAAAGACAGGAAGTGGAAAGTTTTTCTGCTTTTTATCAATCGTCATCGCGACGTAGCCGATGGTTAATAAAATGAGGATTTGTACAGTGCTCATCCCATTCACTCCTTTCTTTGGTGGTTGTTTTATACATTCCCTTGATGAAGGGGGAGGAAACAGCTTTAGCGGTTAAGTTTAAGATTTGGGTATTGTGCCGAGTATGTTGAAGTGGCAGGAGAAAGGGGCTTTACTTGGCTTTGGTGATTGAGTGCGGGGTGAATTATAGTTCTATCAAGCGTGCGTAATAAGCGGCTTTGGGTTGTGGTTGTCGCAGGTGCATTTTCTTTTTCTTTTTTTCCTGAAGGTTGTGGTTTAGCTGTCTATGTAAGTGGCGAGTCCATTGTCCCCACTTCGGCGCTGGTGGATGGCTTTCGTGAGGAGCCAGAGACAGGAAGTGCGCCTGTCTTTGTCTCCTCGCTACGCCTACCACAGCAGGCGCCTTCGTTGGAGTGGGTGTAGGGCAGTTCATATAGCGTTTTTTAAGTGATTAGTGCGTAAGTGATCATGGATTACGTTTCTGTTTAGGGTGCGTAATAAGCGGCTTTGGGTTGCGGTTCTTGCCCGTGCTTTTTCTGTTTCTTGTTTGATCAGGAGGTTGTGGTTTAGCTGTCTATGTAAGTGGCGAGTCCATTGTCCCCACTACGGCGCTGGTGGATGGCTTTCGCGAGGAGCCATAGACAGGAAAGTTCGCCTGTCTTTGTCTCCTCGCTACGCCTACCACAGCAGTCGCCTTCGTTGAATTGGGTGTAGGGCAGTTCCGGTATTTGTTTTAAAAGGCATTAGTGCGTAAGTGACCACGGATTACGTTTCTGTTTAGTGTGCGTAATAAGCGGCAATGGGTTGCGGTTCTTGCCCGTGCTTTTTCTGTTTCCTGTTTAATCAGGTGATTGTGGTTTAGCTGCCTATGTAAGTGGCGAGTCCATTGTCCCCACTACGGCGCTGGTGGATGGCTTTCGCGAGGAGCCATAGACAGGAAGTTCGCCTGTCTATGTCTCCTCGCTACGCCTACCACAGCAGGCGCCTTCGTTAGATAGTGTGAATGGCAGTTCCTACACTTCTTTTTCAAGAAATACATACTAGCTATCACGATGTCCTGATCTTCTTCCTATTAGAACCACAACCA
>NZ_PDZB01000032.1 GCF_002743335.1 Sporosarcina sp. P32b | reverse complement strand
AGATCCGTGAATTGGTAATACTGATTTTGTACTTTTTGAAAAAGAAGTAGAAGAACTGTCCTACACATACTCTAACGAAGGCGACTGCTGTGGTAGGCGTAGCGATGAGACAAAGACAGGCGAACTTCCTGTCTCTGGCTCCTCGCGAAAGCCATCCACCAGCGCCGTAGTGAGGACAATGGACTCGCCACTTACATAGGCAGCTAAACCACAACCTCCTGATTAAACAGGAAAAAGAAAAGGCACGTGCTAGAACCACAACACTATGCAGCTTATTACGCACACGAAACAGAAACGTAATCCGTGGTCACTTACGCACTAATTAATTTAAAAACCCTATATAAATCCAACTTCCAACGAAAGGGGAGAAAAAAACATGACACTGCGCTTTATTACCGGTCGCTCCGGAACAGGAAAAACAACTTTTATTGAACAAGAAATCGCCCAAGAATTGAAAGAACGGCCGATGGGGGCACCTATTGTCGTCATCGTACCCGACCAACTATCCTACTCTATGGAATATAGCCTCTCAGTCAAATCCGGACTGTCCGGCATGATTCGTGCGCAAGTCTTGACCTTCAAACGACTGGCATGGCGGGTCTTACAAGAAGTCGGCGGCATCACGCGCGAAGAAGTAGACAGCTTCGGCTATCGCATGCTTGTTCGAAGTGTGCTAGAAGACAATAAAGAATCGTTCAAGCTATTTAAACAAGCAGCTTCGAAGCATGGATTCGCTGAGCAGATTAGTGACGTCATGAAAGAATTCAGTAAATATTGTATCGATCAGCAAGCGTTTACTGAATTGAAGACGTCACTTGCAGAAAAACAAGCACCTCGGATTTTGCAGGACAAAGCGCATGATCTACAATTGTTGCTCGAGAAAATAGAAGAACGTCTTGGCACGACCTATATGGACAGTGAAGGTCAACTCAATGCGCTAGCGGATCAGTTAGCACACTCGGAGTGGCTACAAGATGCGTCGATCTACATAGACGGCTTCGGTGATTTCACGACACAGGAATACACGATTATTACGCAATTAATGAAATATACGAAACGTGTGACGGTTGTGTTGCCAATGGAAGAAAAAGTGCATACCGGCGAGCATGAATTATTCCATACTGCCCAGCAACAGTTCGAAACGCTTCAGCAACTAGCATACAGTGAGTCAGTCGATCGTGAAGAACGTGTTCATTTGACGGAGTTGCAACGCTTTTCAAATCGAGAATTGGCGCATTTGGAAGAGCAGTTTGATCATTATCCTCCTGAATCGTTTGAATCAGAAGGGGCGATACAGATTATTGAAGCGTCGAATCGCCGTGCAGAAGTTCATGCCGTGGCGCGTTCGATTCGCAAGATGATGCGTGAAGGTAAGCGGTACCGAGGGATGACCGTGTTAAATCGTCAACCGGATGTCTATAGCGAATTGATTCAGAACATATTCACGCAATATGATATTCCGGTGTTCATTAGCCAGAAGAAACCGATGTTGCATCATCCGTTGATTGAATTTGCGCGTTCATTGCTTGAAGCGGTGCGTACCGATTGGTCGTATGAAGCCGTGTTTAGAGCAGTGAAGACGGATCTGTTTTTCCCTGTCAATGAAAGCAAGCCAGTATGGAGAGAGCGGGCAGACCGCTTGGAGAATTTTGTGCTAGCTAAAGGAATTCATGGGAAATCTCGCTGGCAAGATGAAGAACGTTGGAAGGTCAGTCGTTATAGAGGGCTCGAAAAAGTCCGTACCGTGCAGACAGATGAAGAACTTGCGACGCAAGCGGAGTTTGCTGAGACGCGCGATATGATTCGCGAGCCGATTGAGCAATTACAGCAGAAGTTACAGTCTGCTCGTACCGGTCGAGACGTGGCGGAAGCATTGTTTTACACGATAGAATCTCTGAGTATCTACGATAAAATTATAGAGTTGCAGCAAACGGAACATACTAATCATCGTTTGCAAGCAGCGGCTGAACATGAACAAGCATGGACGAGTTGGATTAATGTGCTGGATCAGTTTGTGCTGATGTTTGGAGAGAAAGAACTACCGATTGCAGAAGCGATGAAAATATTGGATGAAGGATTCGATACACTGGAATTCAAATTGATTCCGCCGTCGCTCGATCAAGTGACAGTGACGACTATGGAGTTATTTAATTCGATGGGTGTCGAAGCGGTGTTTGTGCTCGGTGCGAATGAAGGGGTATTGCCACTGCGCAATGATCACGAAGGGTTGCTGTCAGACAGCGACCGAGAGTTGTTTAGTGAAATGGGCATTACGCTTGCGCCTACGACAAAACTTCAGCTCATGCGGGAGTCGTATATGGCATATCGTGCGTTTACTGGAGCGAGTGCGCGTTTGACTGTCAGTTATCCTATTGCGGATGAAGAAGGGAAAGCGTTGATTCCGTCTCTTTACATTCCTAGACTTCAGCAAATGGTTTCAAATATCCCTACCGAAATCGCGGTCATGGAGCCGACGGAGCTGTCCGAAGTAGAAGACAAACTCGCTTATATCGAACATCCTGACGTAGCACTGTCTTATGCGATTCGTATTATGCGACAAGCGTCAACGCATGAAGAAATCGCGCCGCAGTGGCAAGCGGTTCTTGCGTATTATAAAGAAGATCCACTGTGGTCTTCCGTTATAGAGTCGATTGTACAACCTGCATTGAAGCGACAGAAGACCGAGTTGCTCGATACAGAACTGACGACAGGTTTATATGGCTCGTCCTTTACGACGAGTGTTTCGAGAATTGAATCGTATTATAGTTGTCCGTTCCAACATTTCACGACGTATGGTCTGAACTTGCAAGAGCGTTTTGAATTCCAGCTAGAAGCACCGGATATCGGCGATTTATTCCATGCGGCATTGAAGTGGGTATCGGATGAAGTCATGCGACTAGGCTTGTCGTGGGCTGCGTTGACGAAAGAACAGTGCTGGCAGTTAGGTCGTGAAGCGATTGATGCACTGGCACCGAAGTTCTTCCATCGAATTTTATTGTCGAGTCAACGCTATGCGTATATTCAGCGGAAATTAATGCAAATCATTCAACGGACAATCCGTGCTTTACAGTCGCAGGCGCGTAATTCAAGCTTCACACCGATTGCAATCGAAGCAGGTTTTGGTCCGGATGAAGAGATCGCACCGCTTGAAATTAATTTAAAAAACGGTCAACGGATGCATATTCGAGGACGGATCGATCGAATCGATACGATGAAAAAAGACGATCAAACGTATTTGCGAGTAGTTGATTACAAATCGTCGGCACGTGCACTGGATTTGACCGAAGTGTATTACGGCTTATCACTGCAAATGCTGACCTATCTAGACGTTGCACTTGAGCACGCGGAGGATTGGCTCGGTGTCTATGCAAATCCCGCGGGTGTGTTGTATATGTACGTTCACAATCCGATGCTGCGTTTGACGAAAGAGTTGAACGAAGATGCTGTGGAAAAAGAGTTATTGAAATCCTATAAAATGCAGGGTTATATACTAGAAGATGCAGACGTTGCACTGGCAATGGATGACCACATCGAAAGTGAGTCATTAATTATTCCCGCACGTTTAAAGAAAGACGGCTCGTTTTATTCGACTTCAAAAGTCGTAGCACCTGAAGATATTAATATTTTGCGTTCATTTGTCCGCAAAAAACATCAGCAAGCAGGGGACGGTATGTTGTCAGGTGACACACGAGTCTATCCGTACCGCCTAAAAGAACATATGCCGTGCACATTCTGTTCGTATCAGTCAATTTGTCAGTTTGACAGCACCGATCCGACACAGCCTACACGGAACTATACGGCCCATAAGCCGGAAGATTCATTAGAAAAGATGAGGAAGGAGATCGATCCAGATGCGAATTCCAGATAAGCCGCCACATGAGACCTTTACGGACGATCAATGGAAAGCGATTTACGCGTCCGGTAAAGATATTCTCGTATCTGCTGCGGCAGGTTCAGGGAAAACAAAAGTCCTCATCACGCGGATGATTGAAAAAGTATTGAACACGGAACAGCCAATAGACGTCGATCAACTACTCGTTGTGACGTTCACAAATGCGGCCGCCGCCGAAATGCGTCATCGTATGGCCAGTGCGCTAGAGGAAGCGATCGTTTTAGACCCTTCTTCCGTCCATTTGCGCAGACAGTTAAATCTACTAAATAAAGCACAGATTTCCTCCTTGCACTCATTTTGTCTGCAAGTCGTTCGGCAGTATTCGTATGTGCTCGATATAGATCCTGGATTCCGTATTGCTGATACAACCGAGGCGGCGATTTTACGGGATGATACGATTGCACTTGTGTTGGAAGACGCCTACAGTCAGCCGGATCCAGAAGCGATTTATCGTTTGAGTGATAGCTTTACAGCAGATCGTAATGATCAGGCGATCGAGACGTTGATTGATAAACTCTATGATTATTCCCGTGTACATCCGAATCCATCGCAGTGGCTGGAGCTCATCCCGCAACAATATGAAATTGGAGAGAACGCGACAATTGACGGCTTGTCATTCATCGATTCGCTGAAAGTATCGATCCAACATACGCTTGAAGAAGCGAAAACGATCACCCGCGATTTACAGCGAGTGGCGGAAATGAATGATGGACCGTTACCTTTGCTTGAAACTGCAAAAGCGGATGAAGCATGGATTGACGGAGCGCTAGACTATATGCTTCACGGCAAGTGGGAAGATGCCTTTGCGTATTTCCAGACGTTGAAGTGGGTCAAGGCAGGTACGATTCGTAAAGATTCATGTGACGAAGACTTGGCTGCGCGTGGTAAATCGATGCGTGATCAAGTGAAGAAAATCGTCAATGCATTAAAAGACACATACTTTACTCGAACACCTGCAAGACTGTTAGAAGAAATCCGTTTAATGGCGCCACTTATGCACACGCTCGTTGGATTAGTAGAGGATTTCACGACGCGTTACCAAGCGTTAAAAGAAGAGCGCGGATTAGTGGACTTCTCAGATCTTGAGCACTATGCGTTGCAGATTTTATCCGAAGAAGTAGACGGGGAGCGCGTTCCTTCTGATATTGCGATCGATTACCAAAATCGATTTGCGGAAGTATTGGTGGATGAATATCAAGATACGAACTTCTTGCAAGAAGCGATCTTGCAGTTAGTGAAGCAAGGCGGAGAAGCGGACGGCAATTTATTTATGGTAGGGGACGTCAAACAGTCGATTTACCGATTCCGTCTAGCAGAGCCAGGCTTGTTTTTAGGGAAGTATGATCGTTTCACATCAGATGTAGAGGATCAAGGGTTGAAAATCGACTTGAATGCCAACTTCCGGAGCCGTAAAGAAGTCCTCGATGCGACGAACTATATTTTTAGGCAGATCATGGGGACGCGTGTTGGAGAAATTGAGTATGACGATGCGGCGGCGTTGAAGTATGGTGCACAATATCCCGAAAAAGACGTTTCGGCTGGATTGACGATTTTGTATGAAAATGAAGAAGATGAATTGTCTGAGGAGCAAGAAGCGCAGCAAGAGTTGAAGAAATCTCAGGCAGAAGCGCGTTTCATTGCACAGAAAATCAAGACATGGAAAGACGAGAAAGCACAAGTGGCAGATGCATTCAGCGGTAAACAACGCCCGCTAGAATACAGTGATATTGTCATACTTATGCGTTCGATGACATGGTCGAGTGAAATTGCGGATGAATTAAAAGCCGCAGGGATCCCTGTTCATGTATCGTTATCTTCTGGTTATTTTGATGCCATTGAAGTGATGATTATGCTCAATACATTGCGTGTCGTCGACAATCCGTACCAAGACATTCCGCTCGTATCGGTGTTACGTGCACCGTTTGTTGGCATGACTGAAAATGAATTAGCGCAAATTCGTCTCGTCAATCGGAATGCGACATTTTATGAAGCACTGCAATTATTCATGCAGACGGGTGGTGCGGGAGTGAATCCTGCTACACAGGAAAAGCTTCAACGCTTTTTCCTATTACTTGAAGACTGGCGGAATATGGCACGTCACGGTTCGTTATCGGAATTGATTTGGCAAGTGTATCAAGATACGCATTATTACGAAATGGTCGGAATTTTGCCGAATGGTAAACAACGCCAAGCTAATCTACGTGCGTTACATGACCGAGCGATGGCCTATGAAAAGACCTCGTTCCGTGGATTGTTCCGTTTCCTTCGATTTATTGACCGCATGCGTAAACGCGGGGATGATCTCGGGGAAGCGCGGTTTATGAGCGAAAAGGAAAACGTCGTACGAATCATGACCATTCACTCTTCAAAAGGGTTGGAGTTCCCGTATGTATTTTTAGCGGGAATGGGACGTCCCTTCAATAAAATGGACTTCCATAATCCATATTTATTTGATCAGCATTTCGGACTCGCCGTTAAAGCAATCGATCCAGATAAACGGATTATGTTCACGTCACTACCGTTTCTAGCGATCAAAGAGAAAAAGGAGCTAGAGATGCGGGCAGAGGAAATGCGCGTGCTCTACGTAGCTATGACGCGTGCTAAAGAGCATTTGGAATTGATTGCCTCCGTTAAAGATATCGAAAAGACGATGAACAAGTGGCAAGAAGCCCAGTTGTTGAATGAAGATGAACCTTTGCCGGAATACACACGTTCACGGGCAACCGGTTATCTCGACTGGATAGGTCCAGCGGTTGCACGGCATTTGGACTTCGGAAAATTTGGTAAGACGACTGGCGGGGAACTGATGGATGATCCGTCAGCATGGGAAGTAAATGCCTATCCATTTTCTGCATTCCATAGTACGAATGAAGTGGAGATTGAGGACTGGATACCTGTCGATCAGGAAGCGGCCGTAGCGGATCCGAAGTTAGTGGAAGAAGTGCGAAGTCGTTTTGATGCGCATTATCCGTTTGAATTCGCAGTGGAGTTATCTTCCAAACAATCGGTCAGTGAGTTGAAGCGGATTGCGTTGCTGGAGTTCGAACGAGGAGATGCCGATCCGTTTGAAGAAATGGAACCTGACGCCACGAAGCGAATCTCAAATCTTCATGCACGACCGTCATTTTTGCAGAAGCGTTCATTGACGAAAGCAGAAATCGGTACCGCCATGCATACCGTCATGCAACATCTTGATTTGACAGCGGAACTAGATCAAGCGAGTACAACGGAGTTTGTGAAGCAGCTTGCAACACGTGAACTGCTGACGAAAGAAGAAGCGGCTGCGATTGACGTGCAGGCAATAGTAGCATTTTTCCAGACGACACTTGGCAAACGGATGAAGCAAGCCGATCAGCTGTTGCGTGAAACGCCGTTTACGTATGCGTTACCTGCTGTTGAAGACGAGTATCAGTTGCTACAAGGTATTGCAGACTGTCTGTTCCATGAAGACGGCGAGTGGGTACTTGTGGATTATAAAACGGATGATGTCAGTAACTATCATTCCGATCAGGCGATTGTTAAAGAAATGCAAGTCCGTTATGGCACGCAGTTGAATTTGTATAAGAAGGTATTAGAATCCATTCTTTCGATTGAAATCAAAGAAATGTTGCTGTACTTATTCAGCGGAGCGAAAATCATTAGCTTACAGGAGGAATTTGTTTGAAGTTGACTCCTACACCTTTAACAGAACGGGTAGAAGCACTCGATTACTTGAGAGGGATTGCGTTACTTGGGATTTTGATTGCGAATATGCTCCATTTCCATTCGCCGTACGCGTATATGGATCCGTATTCGTGGTATACCATCCCGCATGAGCAGTCGATGTTTCATTTTATCGATGTGTTTATAGAAGCTAGTTTCTATCCATTATTCGCCATGTTATTTGGCTATGGTGTGAATATGCAGTATGAAAAATCATTGAAAAACAATACACAGTTCGCACCATTCATGGCACGACGCATGGGAATTCTACTGATCTTTGGTGTGTTACACGCGGTGCTCATTTGGTCAGGTGACATTTTGTTCACCTATGCGTTGATGGGATTCATCATGATTGCGGTGATCCGGATTCCAAAGAAGTGGTTGATGGCACTTTCATTAGTCATTTATTTTGTGCCGACATTATTGTTGTACAGTATTTTGGCGCTTACTCGTAGGGCGACTTCATCAAATATGTTGGACGGCTTTGAAGATGTTCAGCAAATCGAACGAGCGATTGCAGCTTATGCAAACGGCACGTTCGGCGATATTTTCGCTTTTCGTTTGAATGAATTCTTTACTTTTGAAATCATCGGTTCGATCACAGCGGTCTTTATTATTTTGCCGTTGATCATGTTCGGAGCTGCATTATCGAAATTCAAAGTCATCGAGCGTATGTATGCGGTGAAAGGGAAGTTGCTACTGGCCATGCTAGTATTTATTCCGATTGGCGTTATTTTGAAGAACATTCCGAGTTGGGACGGCCCGAAATTCGAAAATATTTTACTCGTTCAATCAATTATTGGCGGTCCGATTCTGACACTTGGATATGGCGCATTATTTTTATTGCTGTTCCAAATTCCATTTTTGAAGAGTATTACGCAACCTTTTGCAAACGTTGGTAGAATGGCATTTACGACGTATATTATGCAATCGGTTATGGCGACGATGATATTTTATTCATATGGAGTAGGTCTGTATGGTAAAGTAGACATAGTGACCGGCACGTGGCTAGCAATCGGAGTTTTCGCGATTCAGCTCATTGTAGCGCAGGTTTGGTTGTCGAAATTCAGAATGGGACCACTTGAAGCTTTGTGGCGGAAGTGGTCGTACGGAAAGAATTTCGTCGTGAGAGAGGAAAAAAAGTAGATTTTGTCGTAACATAGGAATATGTGAATTCACATGGAAAGGGTTGGGTATTGAAATGAAATTATTGTCATTCCGTTACGAAGGGCAGACTTTATTCGGACCAAAAGTTAAACGTGAGGAAGCTGTTTGGGATTTACTCGCAATGGCTGAAGCGTTGGAACAAACTGATTTCCCCAAAACGATGATTGAAGGCGTTTCCCACGGTATGGATTTTGTGGAGGAAGTTCGTAAATTGGTAGAGAAAACTGAGGCTGAAGGAAACGTAGAACAGTTTAAACATGCGTTTACTGACATCGAATGGTTGTCTCCAATTCCACGCACACCGAAGAACGTGTTGTGTGTGGGTAAGAACTATCTTGACCATGCAGAGGAACTTGGATCAAAAGCACCTGAGAAATTGATGCTATTCACCAAGTCTCCAACAGCAATCGCAGGGGACGAGCAAACATTATCGATCCATAGTGAAGTTACGGATTCATTGGATTATGAAGGGGAATTGGCTGTCGTGATTAGCAAGACAGGCAAAAACATTCCTAAGCAACTGGCATATGATTACGTATTTGGTTACACAATTGGTAATGATATTACAGCGCGCAATATCCAGACGGAGCACAAACAGTTCTTCTTAGGTAAAAGTTTAGATGACTCTTGTCCGATGGGGCCTTATGTGGTGACGAAAGATGAAATTCCAAACCCGCAAAATTTATCCGTCGTAACAAAAGTGAATGATGAAGTACGACAAAACGGTAATACGTCGAACATGATTTTTAAGATTGATAACTTGATCGCAGAAATTTCCAAGTATGTCACATTAGAGCCTGGTGATATAATCTTGACAGGTACGCCAGCGGGTGTTGGTAAAGGTATGACACCTCCAACGTACTTGAAAAAGGGCGATACAGTAAAAGTATCCATCGAAGGAATCGGTACACTAGTTAACCGTTTCGAATAATACGTAAGTCTATGAAATAGGCAACAGAATAGTCGTAGTTTGAAAGATATGGTAGAATATCAATCGACTATACTAATAACGAGGTGGAAGTAATGGGATTTTTAACTGATACAACCCACATGCATATTTTTACATGGGTAGTAGGTGTTGTACTATTTTTAGTAGCAGCAAGTATGGCAAATGGAACAAAAGGAAAAAAGATTACACATATGATTTTGCGTCTGTTCTATGTATTGATCATCATCACAGGAGCTGCGTTATTCTTTAAGCATATGAGTATTGATTCCATGCTATACGGCATCAAATTTGTCCTTGGTATTCTGACAATCGGATTCATGGAAATGGTTCTTGTTCGCGGAAATAAAGGGAAGAACACAGGTCTTATGTGGATTCTCTTCATCGTCGCTCTACTTGCAACGATGTTCGTCGGTTTCAAATTACCAATGGGCTTCAACTTTTTCGCATAATCACTACTGATTACTAAAGGGGATGAGCAAATGGCAATACAGGCCGGCTGGATATTTTTGATTGTGATCCTGTTACTGATGGCGTTGTTTGCGGTCTCCGTAGTAGTCAGTGCGCGTAAACAGCGGGATCCGAATTTCTTTACTGAAGACGATAACGAATGACTATGCGCAGGCAGTGGAGGGTTTTCCCTCTACTGCTTTTTTTATTGGCATGAGCGCCACACTTTCACAAGATTGCCGTATTTACAGAACGCGTTAATGGTTTTCATAAGAAAGAATGGCACGGCTAGCTAGCGTTTGATAAACTAAAAGAAGAGTTTGTATGAGGAGGATTTACTATAGTGAAACGAATAATCGGACTACTGGCAACTTGTATGCTTGCCCTATCGATAGCACAACCCGCTTTTGCAGATACCGATCGATCTTTTAGCGATGAAAGTATTTATGATTTACTTGTCGACCGTTTCAATAATGGAATCGAATCTAATGATTTCGATGCCGACGCAAAAAATCCGGCTGTTTTTAACGGTGGAGATTTTGCAGGAATCAGCAATCGATTGCAGCACTTGATTGATATGCACTTTACGATGATTTCTGTCGGACCGGTTTTCAAAACAGCTTCATATGATGGAAATGAAGTACTGGATTATCATGAGATTGAACCACACTTCGGTACAGCGGAAGAATTCACCGCATTAATTGAGGAGATGCATGCGAATGATTTGAAAATCATGGCAGATTTCCCTTTAGTAGGTGAAGTAAGCGATTCTGCTGTACAGCAGGAACTGATGGATTCCGCTGTACAATTTGTATCCGATTATGACTTGGACGGGCTTCGTCTAACTTTACTCGATCAAGCAGATACGGAGTTTCTAAACAACATGATCGAAGCAGTAAAAGAAGCGAACGAAGGTCTGTACGTGATTACAAATGAACAGAGTGATGCATCATTTGACAGTGTGCCGGCTGAAAAACAAAGTGCGGCGATCCAAGAATCTTTCGTGCAAGTAGATCCGGATACGTCTTTACTGGATCAGTTTAGTAATGAGGATGCAGGAAAATTACTACAATTTGATGATTTAACAGGTCCACGTTTTACATATAAAATGGTGGAACTTCGTCAATTCCCACCGACACGTTGGAAAGTAGCGACGGCTGCACAATTTATGCTTCCGGGCGTTCCATTAGTTCCCTATGCAACAGAAATTGCAGTGAATGGTAAAGAAGCACCTGAAACTCATCCGTTCTTTAATTTTAAGACAGATATGGAATTACAAGAGTGGATTGGCGACCTGAATACTCTTCGCAATGATTCGGAAACACTTCGTACAGGCGATTTCAAGTTCTTGCATAATGAAGATGGATTTGTTGTGTTTGAACGTTCTTCTGAAGATGAGACATGGATTATTGCGCTCAATAATACGTCTGTAGTGCAGAGCTTCGAGCTGGATCCTAAAGTATTTGGGGATAAAAAGAAGTTTCGCGGTGTGCTTGGTCAGGATTTGATTAAGAAAACGAAGGATAATAAGTATCCTATAGTACTTGATCGTGAGCTGGCGGAGATTTATATCGTCGAGGAGGATAAGGGATTCAATACGCCTTATCTGATTGCTTCTATTATGGTGGTTGTTCTGTTTGTGTTGTTTTTGTATATGGTTATACGCAAAGGCAAGCAGGGTCGGACTGAGGAAGTTGTTAGAGAGAAGAAGTAAGATAGATAGGTTGGAACACCGTTGATCGACGTTCCAGGCGGACGCTTTCCCATGGGCGTGGCCTTGAGTCTCCTCGTGCGCTTCGCTTCTGCGGGGTCTCAAGGCGCACGCTTATCCATCGGGAAGAGCCGTTACGAAGAACGGCTTTTGCGAGTAAAAGCGTAGCGTTAGGAGCACATCTTGGCACTCGCCGCCTTCCACTTACGATCAACTATCATATTTTATTGAAATTACAAAGTTAAATTAATAGAAAATAAAGACTCAAGATGAGTTCCTAACATTGGAATTCTTCTTGAGTCTTTGACAGTCCGCAGTTTATGCGGGCTGTTTTTTATTCGCTTTTTGTGTTGTTGAGGAAAAATAAGGCGATGGTTCCGGGGCCGGCGTGTGAGCCGATGACGGAGCCTATTTGGTGGATTTCGATTGCTTTTGGTTGAATGACTTCTTGGATCATTTCTTGGAACTCTTTAGCCGTGGTTAGATCGTCGCCGTGGCTGATGGCGATAGTTTGTTCATGTAGGTTGCTACCGCGTTCTTCCATCATTTCAATCATGCGACGTAGGACTTTTTTGCGTCCGCGGTGTTTTTCGATGGGAACGAGTTTTCCATCTTCTACGTGTAGAAGGGGTTTGATGTTGAGTAGTCCACCGAAAAATGCGCTAGCTTTGGATACACGTCCGCCTTTTGCCAAGTAGTCTAGATCTTCTACAGTGAAGAGGTGTTCCATATGTGTTGCCATTGTGCGGATTTCTTGTTCGATTTCTCGCATGCCGACGCCTTCATTGCGTAGTCGTACGGCTTCTTTAACGAGTAGACCGTAACCGAGTGAAGCGCAGTGTGTATCGATGACTGCCAAGTTCATGGAAGGATTGTCTTCTTTTACTTGATCGCTCGTCATGACAGCTGTTTGGTATGTTCCTGACAGTTGGGAAGAGAAGGCGATGTAGATGCCGTCTTCACCAGATGCTGCTAGGTCTTTCCAAGTGGTCATCATTTTATCGGGTGAAGCTTGAGATGTCTTTGGTTGTTGTCCTTGACGGATCGCATCGAATACTTCCTTGGAGTTGATCTCGACGATATCTTCGTATTCTTTGCCGCCTAGAAGAACGCTTAATGGGAATAGTTCTACTTCGTTTTCTTTAAAGAAGTCTAATGGTAAATCACATGCGCTATCCGCAAAAATCTTCATTTCTTTTCCCCCTTATACGACGATGTTTTTTTGTAAGGATAATCGTTCTTCCAGTATGCGTGAAATTCCATCTTCATTATTTGTATCTGTTATTTCGTCTGCGATAGATTTTAAGGAGTCGATAGCATTCCCCATTGCGACGCCTGTTCCTGCATAGTCGATCATTTCGAGGTCATTGTCTTCGTCTCCAAATGCGATGATGCGGTCTTGCGGTACGTTCATCCATTTTGAAACTGCGTCAATGCCTACAGCTTTATTGAGGCCATGACGTACTATTTCCACGATATTGAATGGAGCTCCCCAACGACGGTGGTCAATGACTTCCGCATGCAAGTCTTCAAGATGCTGTCGAATCGGATCGACTGTTAGTGGATCAGCTTGGATTAACAGGCTGGTTGGGTCGGTTTTTAATGAATTCCGAATGTCTCCTGCCGTGATGAGTGGATTACCAAAGTTTAAAATATCTAAAAAGCGCTCATCATGATAGTGTGCATAGACATCATCCATCACTTCCGCCACGATATTTTCGACTGAGAAGTTCTGCATGGCATCTACTACTTCATTGACGACTGGCAATGCAATCGTCTCGTGAATCGTTTGCCATGAACGGTCGGTAGGGTGGTGGACGAAGGCACCATTAAAGTTGACGATTGGTGTTGTCAGACCCAGCTGGCGGTAATAAACTTCACTAGCGCGGTATGGTCGTCCTGTCGCAATCATTACGTGATGTCCTTGTGAAACAGCTATGCGAAGTGTCTGTTCTGTTTTAGGTGAAATGACTTTTTTATCCGTCAATAACGTTCCATCTAAGTCTAGTACTATTAAATGTGGTTTCAAGAAATCCTCTCCTACTATTGCTTATGGTATCAGATTGTTATGTCTTTATAGTTTATCGTTAACCGTGTAAGTAAGTCAAAAGAATGAGTGGTAAGGCGAAGGTTTTGTCTTATCTGTTAATTGTTGTTATTCTAACATAACAGTAAATGATTGTAGGAAAAGAGGAATCGTCATGATTATTCGTTCAGAAAAATGGCAAGAGATCCCGGTACTTCATATCGTGGAAGAGTCAAAAGAGAAAGAACGCATTCCTGTTGTACTATTTTTTCATGGATTTACTAGTGCGAAAGAACATAATTTACACTACGCATATAATCTAGCAAAACAAGGAATTCGTGTACTATTACCCGATGCTAAACTACATGGTGAACGCTCGGAATCACTGGATGAATTTCAATTAGCATTACACTTTTGGGATATTGTGTTGACTTCTATTAAAGAAGCTGACGTTTTACATGATGAACTATTTGAAAAGGGATTGATCGACGACCAAACACTAATTGGCATGGGTGGTACTTCAATGGGGGGAATCACAACATTCGGCAGCCTTTCAAATTACGATTGGATTGACGCGGCTTCCGTGATGATGGGGTCACCTGCATTCACGCGCTTAGCCAAAGGGCAAATTTCTTACGCAGAGCGTGGCGGTAGAGAGATTCCAGTGTCTCAAGAAGAACGCGAGCAACTATTTGCAGCCCTTGACCAAGTAGATCTATCGCAAAATCCAGGCAGATTGCATCAGCGTCCTCTTTTCATCTGGCATGGTGAACAAGATACAATGGTACCGTTTGAATTTACGAAAAACTTTTACGAGGAAATTCAAGAGGATTACGAAGATCAACCAGAGCTATTGAAATGGATGCCTGACGACAATGCAGGACACGCCGTTTCACGTCCAGGAATGCTTGCCGCAGTCGATTGGCTTGCACTGCATTTGCTTGCAAGGTAGTATGTTGGTAAGATAAGAGTACTACACAGCAGAGAGGAGCATTTCGATGAATACAGAAGAAGAAATCAAGCAGTATTTATTTGGTGCGTTAGAAAACGTCATTGACCCTGAATTGGGTATTGATATCGTCAACCTTGGATTGGTTTACAATGCAGAGTTGCTCGACGAAGGAGTAGCGAAAGTTACAATGACACTAACATCAATGGGTTGCCCAATGGGTCCACAGATTGTAGCGAATATTGAGCAGGAACTAATGGAACTTCCAGAGGTTAAGGATACAGTGGTAGATATTATTTGGAATCCACCATGGTCCCGCGACCACATGTCACGTTATGCCAAGATTGCACTAGGCGTACGTTAATAGAATACATCAACCACACCGTTTTATATGGTGTGGTTTTTTAATGGAAAGGATAGGCTGGCATGGGTTTTGGGGTGGGGATTTGCGCTTCGGAGGGTACGCGTGTCTTATGGGCAGCGGTAAGCCAACCAGGTCGCAAGTGCAAAAGCCGTCCTTCGTTACGGCTCTCCCTCCAATCCGTGCATTGCAAGTGGGTAATACTTCTTGTTACGCATTGAACTGTCGCAAACGCTCAATAATCTGTTCAAGCGCTCATATTTCCTGCGTAGCCGCTCATTAAACTGATTAAGCGCTCATAACTCAAGTCTAACCGCTCTATCATCAGCGACATGCGCTCATACTAAGTCCGCAACCGCTCATATGAGCTGAATCCATCATATAACTTGGATTGAAGCGGAAGCTAGCGGCGAAGTGCAAAGATGTGCTCCTAACGCTTCGCTTTTACTCGCAAAAGCTCATGGGAAAGCGTCCGCCAGCTGGAGCTTCAATCCCATGACGAACACTATGTAACTCACCTAGCCAATCCCCATATCCAAAATGAAAACATTCATAATAAAAAAGGAAATGCAAGATTTTGTCGAATAGGAATAGAGTAGCGTCAAACAGAATGTACTAGGGGGAATGGGAAATGTCAGTTAAAACAGCAGACCTGTGCGATGACTTCATCGACGAACTGCAAGTGTGCACAGTGGAGTTCAAATCCTATGGCAAGCACAAAAGATTCTCGGGGCCGATCTCGACAGTGAAGGTTTTTGAAGACAATGTGCTAGTCAAAGAAGCACTTCAAACGATTCCAGAAAGCCATGTCTTGGTTGTAGACGGCGGGGGATCAAAACGCTGCGCACTCATGGGGGACATGCTCGGCGAAATCGCACAAGATCGTAAACTGGCCGGCGTCATTATTTATGGCTGCGCACGCGACACTGCGGATCTTGGCACACAAGAAATCGGTGTCATGGCGATCGGTAGCATGCCGGTAAAAAGTATTAAACGTGGCGAAGGACAAAAAGACGTAGTTCTTCATTTCGGAAATGTTGAATGGACACCAGGTCACTACGTCTACGCTGATGAAGACGGGGTAGTCGTTGCGCCTCGCCAATTAGTTTAATGCACGTCGCTCGCATAGTTGCGGGCGGCTTTTTATGTCTAAAAATAGTCATAGAATTCGAGTGTTAATCTTTTACTTTATCCAAAAAATATACTATAATTTAATTAATCAAAGATAGTCAAAGTCAAACAAATGAAAGGCGGATGTATATGCGTATGGATGGAATGCCAGAAGATCAGCGCTCACCACTAGAGCAATTCGGTCGTAATCTTGTGGATGAAGTGAAAAATGGAAAAATGGATCCGGTTATTGGCCGGGATGAAGAAATTCGAAATGTAATCCGAATATTATCAAGAAAGACAAAGAATAATCCAGTCCTCATCGGAGAGCCGGGAGTCGGTAAAACTGCGATTGTGGAAGGATTGGCACAGCGTATTGTAAAAGGCGATGTGCCGGAAGGATTGAAAGACCGTCAGATTTTTGAGCTTGATATGAGTGCATTGATTGCGGGTGCGAAGTATCGCGGAGAGTTTGAAGAACGTCTGAAAAGTGTTTTGAAACAAGTGAAAGATAGCAATGGAGAAATCATCATGTTCATTGATGAGATCCATACGATTGTTGGAGCAGGAAAAACAGAAGGTGCGATGGACGCAGGGAATATGTTGAAGCCGATGCTTGCACGTGGTGAATTGTACTGTATTGGTGCGACTACACTCGATGAATACCGGATGTATATCGAAAAAGATGCGGCACTAGAAAGACGGTTCCAGCAAGTGATGGTACGTGAACCTTCCGTTGAAGATACGGTGTCGATTTTGCGTGGACTAAAAGAACGTTTTGAATTGCACCACGGTGTGCGTATTCATGACCGTGCAATAGTTGCAGCGGCAACATTATCTGATCGGTATTTAACTGAGCGTTTCATGCCAGATAAAGCGATTGATTTAATTGATGAAGCAAGCGCCATGATTCGTACGGAAATCGATTCGATGCCATCTGAACTGGATGCGGTGACTCGTAGAATTATGCAACTTGAAATTGAAGAGCAAGCATTGCGTAAAGAGAAGGATACGATGAGTCAGTCGCGTCTACAGACTTTGCGCGAAGAGCTACAAGACTTAAAAGATTCTTCAAAAGGTATGCGAGAGCAGTGGGATGAAGAAAAAGCTGCATTAAAAATTATTCAAAGTAAACGCGAAGAGTTGGATCGCTACCGTCGAGAACTTGAAGAAGCGCAAAGTAGTTTTGATTTGAATAAAGCGGCTGAATTACAGTACGGTAAAATTCCAGCATTGGAAAAAGAATTAAAAGCATTGGAAAGTCCGTTAGAAGGAACGAAAGATATACGTCTATTGCGTGAAGAAGTGACGGAAGAAGAGATTGCATCCATTGTTGCCCGTTGGACAGGCATTCCAGTAACGAAACTTGTTGAAGGAGAGCGTGAAAAGTTATTGCGCTTGCATGAAACATTGAAAGAACGTGTCATTGGTCAAGACAATGCAGTACAACTCGTCACTGAAGCTGTCTGGCGTGCGCGTGCAGGGATTCAAGATCCGAACAAGCCTATTGGGTCGTTCTTGTTCCTTGGACCGACTGGTGTAGGTAAGACAGAGCTTGCAAAAACATTAGCTGCGACGTTATTTGATTCGGAAGATCATTTCGTGCGCATTGATATGTCCGAGTATATGGAGAAACACAGTGTGTCTCGTCTAGTCGGTGCACCTCCAGGATATATCGGCTATGAAGAAGGCGGCCAGTTAACGGAAGCGGTACGACGAAATCCATACGCTGTCGTGTTATTGGATGAAATTGAAAAAGCGCATCCTGATGTAGCGAATATTTTACTGCAGATTCTAGATGATGGACGTATTACAGACAGTCAAGGGCGTTTAGTCAACTTTACGAATACTGTCGTAATCATGACATCGAATATTGGGTCGGCTTATTTACTCGAGAATGATCTAGAGAACACAGAACATGCCAAAGAAGATTTGATCATGGCAGCACTTCGTAGTCATTTCAAACCCGAGTTGTTGAACCGAATGGACGATATTATCATCTTCCATTCATTGAATACTGATTCATTCAAAGCGATTACTAACAAGATGCTTGGTGATTTGGTTGGTCGTCTGGAAGAGCAGGATCTTGTGCTTGTCTATGACGAAGAAGTACTTGATTGGATTGTTCGTGAAGGAGCGGATGCGGACTTCGGTGCGCGGCCATTGAAACGATTCATTCAGCGACATGTGGAAACGAAAGTTGCAAAAGAAGTTATTCGAGGCGGTCTTGTAGAAGGACAGCAAATCCAATTGTCCATGAACGATGGACAATTGGTTGTGGATGTTGCTCGATAAGATAAAATAAAAGCGTAAGAACTGTTGAACAGTTCTTACGCTTTTTGATCGTAAATCAAACGTCTGCTGGAGATTCGTTTGGAATGATTGCAGTGATAATCAATACAAGTACAGCCAAAACGATTGAGACGGTAACGCCCGCCATGAAGTCAAATGCATTGCCTCCAATAGAGCCGGCAACGTAGTTTAACATAGCTACCAAGAGGAACGACCAAACAAATGTCATAATATAGTGCATGATTTTCACCTCGACTAGTCTATTTCATAATACATCATACCATAGCATACTAAAACGATGAAATGAAATTATGCATTATATTTGACGAAAAGGTGTCCTCTTCTTGAAAAAGTATGTTTTTTCTTCTATAATTACTACCAGGTACTAATATTAGATGATAAGGAACGGGGTAGATGAGATGAGAGCTGGACTTTTAGGGATGGGGAAATATGTTCCGCCAACTGTTGTGACGAATGAAGATTTAGAAAAAAGTTTAGATACATCAGATGAATGGATTCGTACGCGAACGGGAATTGAAGAGCGTAGAATCGCATCAGATGACATTGACACATCCGACATGGCATTCGAGGCTGCGAAAGAGGCATTGCAATCAGCAGATATCCGTGCTGATCAAATTGGTCTAATTTTAGTAGCTACAGTTACGCCGGATAATATTTTTCCATCTGTCGCAACGATGATCCAAGAACGTCTAGGTGCGAAAAACGCAGCAGCGATGGATATTTCTGCAGCATGCGCAGGGTTCATTTATGGTGTGGTAACAGCGAAGCAATTTGTTGAATCTGGCACATATGATTATGTTCTTGTAGTAGGTGTTGAAAAGTTATCGAAAATCGTCGACTGGGAAGACCGCAATACCGCTGTCTTGTTCGGAGATGGTGCAGGAGCAACAGTCGTTGGTAAAGTCAGTGAAGGAAGAGGAATTCTTTCATTCGAATTGGGAGCAGACGGTTCAGGTGGTAAATATCTCCACCATGATAAATATTTAGAAATGAATGGCCGCGAAGTATTTAAGTTTGCGGTACGTCAAATGGGAGAAACAGCAGTCAACGTCGCGAAAAAAGCGGGTCTAACGACAGACGAAGTGGACTATCTTGTTCCTCACCAAGCCAATATCCGTATAATGGAAGCATCACGAGAACGTTTAGGATTACCGGTTGAGAAGATGTCGAAAACGGTTCATAAGTATGGCAATACATCGGCAGCATCTATACCGATTTCATTGACAGATGATTTAGCTGAAGGTCGAGTGAAAGATGATGACGTGATTGTTTTGGTAGGATTCGGTGGCGGCTTGACATGGGGCGGCTTATGTATAAAATGGGGTAAGTAAATAGCCCGAAAAAATAAAAGTTAACAATAGAAAGGAAGTTTGAAATTGGAAAAACGACGTGTAGTGGTAACGGGTATCGGTGGAATTACTCCAGTAGGTAACACAGCTGAAGAATCTTGGAAATCAGTGTTGGAAGGAAAATCTGGTATTGATGTCATGACAAGACTGGATCAGGAAAAATTCCCGGTCAGCGTGATGGCGGAGGTAAAAGGTTTTGATATCGAAGAATACGTTTCCCGTAAAGATGCCCGTAAAATGGATCGGTTCACGCACTATGCAGTTGCTTCCGCAATGATGGCGATGAAAGATGCGAACCTGGAACTTGAAGGCGACTTAGCGCTTCGTACAGGCGTTTGGATCGGTTCTGGAATCGGCGGAATGGAATCACATGAGAAACAATTCAATACTTTCCTTGAAAAAGGCTATCGACGCGTCAGTCCATTTTTCGTTCCTATGATGATTCCGGATATGGCTGCAGGACAAGTATCTATTTTCACAGGAGCTAAAGGAATCAACTCTTGTTCCGTAACAGCTTGTGCATCTGGTACAAACTCTATCGGCGATGCATTTGAAGTGATCCTACGTGGAGATGCAGACGTCATGATCACAGGCGGAACTGAAGCGCCAATTACGTCACTTGCAGTAGCGGGATTCATTGCAAGTACAGCGCTATCTTTAAATGACGATCCTACAAAAGCTTCCCGTCCATTTGATAAAAACCGTGATGGTTTCGTAATGGGTGAGGGTGCAGGAATTCTGATTTTGGAAGAATATGAGCATGCGGTTGCACGTGGCGCGAAGATCTACGCGGAAATCGTCGGCTACGGTTCAACTGGCGATGCGCACCATATTACAGCACCGGCACCAGGTGGAGAAGGCGGAGCGCGTGCGATGCAACAAGCATTGGCAAAAGCGGGCGTTGACCCTACACAAGTGAATTATATTAATGCGCATGGCACGAGTACGCCGTATAATGATTTGTTTGAAACGATGGCAGCGAAGACTGTGTTTGGTGATCATGCGTATAAGTTAGCGATGAGTTCCACTAAGTCGATGACAGGTCATTTGCTTGGGGCTGCTGGCGGTATTGAGGCGATCTTTACTGTAAAGGCGTTGCAGGAAGGAATTTTACCTCCTACGATGAATTATGAGACGCCAGATCCTGAGTGTGATTTGGATTATGTAGTGAATGAGGCGCGTAAGGCTGATATTACGTATGCTATGAGTAACTCTCTTGGCTTTGGCGGGCATAATGCTTCGTTGGTGTTTAAGAAGATATAAGGTGGAAGTGGGAAGGGTCGATTTTGACTCTTTCCGCTTTTTTTTATTGGGGAAGCTTAAGTTCAAATTCAAGTTCGTTAGTGATTGGAAGGGCACCGTTTACCGACGTTCCAGGCGGACGCTTTCCCATGGGCCCGCGGTGAGCCAACTAGGTCGCAAGCTTCCTATAGTTGTCTCACCTAATCGGGCTGATCCATCGGGAGTCGCCGCCTTCCACTTACGGTAAACTGACGTATTGTTCTATCGGTAGAACATTCATGCATTAAATATTAAAGTGAAAAACCAAAACCAAAACCAAAACCAAAACCAAAACCAAAAGACTGAAAACAAGCTCCTTATAATGTTTCTGGAGATGTTTTCAGTCTTTTTTGGTTATGACTTTTAAGACTCGTCTAATTACACCTGGTCTGAACATAGGATGAAGGAAAAGGGTAAAGGACGAGATGTCTGTGACGCGATTTTTTATATTTGTTTGTAGTTATTGTGTGATTGTGGTGACGTTGGCCAATTTGTTGTTTTACTTGAATTATTCTGCGCTTGGTTATAATTATCAACAGATATTGATTTTTATTTTGCAGTCGACGGATTTTATGATGTTGGTAGTGGCGGTTATTTTATTACTACTTACCGTCTACGTCCCAAGCCCATCGCGGCCTCCATCTTTTTGAGGGTGGCGGAAGCGATGGTGTTTGCTTTTTCGGCTCCTTGATCGAGGATTGCATCGAGTTCAGGAGAGTTGATTAGTTCATGATAGCGTTCTTGGATTCCAGCTAAGTGTTGGTTGATCGCATCAGCGACACCGGCTTTAAATGCTCCGTAGCCTTGGCCTTCGTATTTTGCTTCCAATTCTTCGATGGTTACACCACTCAGTGAAGATTCGATAATCAATAAATTGGAGACACCTGGTTTGTTTTCTACATCGAATTTCACGATACCTTCAGAGTCCGTTACCGCACTTTTGATTTTCTTTTCAATTTCTTTTGGTGTGTCCAAAATCGTAATGGTCGCTTTTTTATTCGGATCAGATTTACTCATTTTCTTCAATGGATCTTGTAAAGATTTTATACGAGCGCCATTTTTAGGAATACGAACGGCCGGAATGGTCAATACTTTTCCGTATCGGCTATTGAAGCGCTCTGCTAAATCTCTAGTTAGCTCTAGATGTTGCTTCTGGTCTTCCCCGACTGGCACGATATCCGTGTTATACAATAAAATGTCCGCAGCCATTAATGGAGGGTAGGTAAGAAGTGCGGCAGATACACCTTCTGCTCCATCTGATTTGTCTTTAAACTGCGTCATACGCTCGAGTTCACCAATGTACGAAATGCATTGCATGAGCCATCCAGCTTGAGCATGCGCCGGAACTTCTGATTGGATGAACAATGTGGATTTATCTGGATCAATACCACTTGCGATATACGTAGCAGCTAGTGAACGAATCGCTTGTTTTAGGTCATCTGGATTTTGCTGTACTGTGATTGCGTGCTGATCTACGATACAGAAAATACAGTCCTCGTCGTTTTGTAGCTCAACGAATTGACGGAATGCGCCAATATAGTTCCCTAATGTGATGACACCTGTTGGTTGTACACCTGAAAAGATGGTTTTCATGATAATATTTCCTCCTTTAAAATGTAGACTGGAACGAAACAGTCTGTATCGTACGTGAAAAATGGCATAAAAAAACATCAGTCATCCCCTGTAAATAGGGACGATTGATGAAAGGTAACCGTGGTACCACCCGAATTGCTACTAATAGCCGCTCAATTCCCATAACGTGGGAAGACGTGATGGAGTACTGTTTTCATCCATCAAGCTCAGGAGCCCATTCATTTTGTGCAGTTTTACTTGTTTTCACCTTATACAAGCTCTCTACAAAAACCGCAACAAAAATACTCTTTCCTTCAATGCCATTCACTATATTGCTTAAGATTATATCGATACCTTTTAAAAAATGCAACTTTGATTTAATAAAAAGAAAAAAGATTTGCACAACATGAAACCTTTTAGTACACCTGTACGTACTATACAGAGAGGGAATAATTAGCAGAAGTATTTTCTAAATGAGAATGCATTTATTTACAAATGAAATGTTTAAAACATTTATGCCTTGGGTATTAAAGTAGAAGATGTTCATTTATCGCAGAATACAGCATGATTCTCTACTGTAATGTTGAAAAATAAGAAATTGTGAATTTCGAAAAAGTTTTTTCGAAAAACTATATTAATTGAGAATGATTATGTGTATAATGAACAGTATAGAGATTAATTATAATAATTCTAAAGTGAACCACACGAATTGCAAATATATTAAATCTAATGAGCGTAAGCCGTAGGAAAGGACGTGTCAATAAATGGGTGTCACACTTTATACATCGCCTAGTTGTACATCTTGTAGAAAAGCAAAAGCATGGTTGGAGGAACATGAGATTCCTTATACAGAGCGTAACATTTTCTCTGAACCATTGAATATTCAAGAGATCAAACAAATTCTTCGCATGACGGAAGATGGTACTGACGAAATTATTTCAACACGATCCAAGATATTCCAAAAATTAAATGTTGATGTGGAAAGTCTTCCACTTCAAAGATTATATGAGTTGATCCAAGAACATCCTGGTCTTTTGAGAAGACCAATCATTCTAGATGAAAAAAGACTCCAAGTAGGGTACAATGAAGATGAGATTCGTCGTTTCCTACCGAGAAAAGTTAGAGCCTATCAGCTGCTCGAAGCGCGGCGTATGGTAAACTAATCTTAATAACAAAAGCTGATAGGGATGACACGGGATACAATTGTGCCTATCAGCTTTTTTGAATTGATATTCCCTTGTATTCCTCTAGATGAGCCACTTCAATGCAAACATTAGTAAAATGAAATACAATTAACCCTTACGAAAACGTCGGAGTCGACATATAGTAGTAATAAGCATTGCAAGTGTGTATTAGTATATGACAGGGGAGGGCCTGTTCTACAGAAGGGAGAGATAAGGGATGGAAATAGAGCGCATTAATGAAAACACGGTAAAGTTTAATTTATCCTATGGAGATATTGAAGCCCGTGGTTTTAGTAAAGAAGACGTCTGGTATAATCGCGATAAAAGCGAAGAGCTTTTTTGGGATATGATGGATGAACTTGGTGATGACACGGAATTCGAAGTTGAAGGACCGCTTTGGATTCAAGTTAACGCTATGAATGAAGGCATTGAAGTGATTGTAACGCGTGCACATCTTCCAAAGAACGCAGAATCTTCACAGTTTCCATTTGGAATTGAAGATCCAGAAGAATTATTCGATCCAATTTTCGATGCGATTACTGACTCTGAAGAGGAAAGTGAAGAAGAGTTGCAAGTTAAAGATAGATTATTTGTTTTCAATGAGTTTGACCAAATCATACCATTGGCTAGCAAGATGATTTCACTCGAAGACGAATTTGATTCGCAACTATATGCATTCGAGGATCGTTATTATCTCAACTTACGCTTCGACTATTCTCTTATTGAGAAGAAACGTGCGAAGGACATTGCCAGCATGGTAACAGAATACGGTGCAGTGTCTAAGATGTCTATTCATCGTATAGATGAGTATGGCAAGGAAGTCATGGGATCTGACGTATTTGAACAAGTAAATAAATATTTCTCATAATACTCTAAAAGGCTACCAATAACTTGGTAGCCTTTTTTTGTTTTGCCACCCATAAATAGTCTTTTTGTTTGGTAGTATGTGGGGCTACTCGACGTGCTTTTTAGGCTAGAACAAGTACTTTTGACTGGCACTAGAACATGTGGTGTGCATGGAAGTGATTAAGTGCTTGTCGGGTTATGTTTCTGTTTAGAGTGCGTAATAAGCGGCATTAAGTTGTGGTTCTTGCAGGTGCATTTCTTTTTCTTGTTTGATCGGGAGGTTGTGGTTTAGCTGTCTATGTAAGTGGCAAGTTCATTGTCGCCACTTCGGCGCTGGTGGATGGCTTTCGCGAGGAGCCAGAGACAGGTTAGTTCGCCTGTCTTTGTCTCCTCGCTACGCCTACCACGGCAGGCGCCTTCGTTGGATTGTGGGTGGGGCAGTTCGGGTAGTTGTTTCTAGTCGTGGAAGTGCTGGCTTATTACGTTTCTTTCAGGCGTACGTAATAAGCGGCATGGGGTTGTGGTTCTTGCACGTGCATTTTCTTTTTCCTGTTTGATCAGTAGTTTGTGGTTTAGCTGTCTATGTAAGTG
>NZ_PDZB01000031.1 GCF_002743335.1 Sporosarcina sp. P32b | reverse complement strand
CATCCTGCATCATGCGTATGTCATTTCAATTGCCGGTGAATCTTATCGGATACAGAATCATCTAAGTCAGGAAATCCCGTAAATCTGTACATCCTTAAACAAGCGAAAGTGTACATTTTATAGTTGACATTTATAACTATACATCGAGCATACTTTACAACGCGAAGTTATAAGTCAATTCAACTAAATGTTTTCAAGTTGAGTGTATGCTTTTTTAACTAATTCATATTGACAATACTATATTCAGTTCTTTCTATCCTACAATAGGTTACAGAAAATAATTGCTATTGAACCATACAAATATGTAGAGCACCATCCCTGTTAAATCAAGATTTATATTTTAAAATGAACTTTCAAGTGCCTTAATAATACAAATTACTCTACTAGTTAACTGAAGTTACAGTATCCAAAGATCGTCCTTTCATTAAATAAAGTATTATAAATAGTAATCTTATTACTCGACCTCCACCCCGCTCCCCATTTCCTTATACGGAAACTTTTTTCTATGATAACATATATTTTAAAATATCGCGAGTGGAATTCTAATAATTTCACTTATTCAATCTCCTTTTCCGCTATTCATACTACAAGATTCTTGAAATCTATTGAATACAAAAAACCTATGCGTGAAATCTCATAGGCTTTAAAAGTATTCATAGTTATTTTTGCTTAGTAAGTATTTTTAACACTACATATATATCAAGTTTTATTGAACAATACCTTAACGAAAATTTTATCTCTTAATCAACTTCACCACTTCATTCAGCAGTAAAGGTAAAATACTCAAACTACAAATAATTAACCAATCTAACACACCTAATGAATTCACACTGAACAATTTAGCGAATGGACCTATTGAAACGATTGCCACTTGTAACACCACTCCTAGTAGAATGGAGTAGATGAGATATTTGTTTTTAAAGATCCCTGCCTTGAAAACGGAGTGATTTATAGACCTGAAATTTAACGAATGGATTAATTGCGAAAAGCTGAGAGCAAGAAATGCCATCGTTTGTCCGTGCATTAATGCGCTATCAGAAATATTTTGCGTATTCATGGAGAACACACTACCAGAATAGCCACCTGATGAATATATGCCAATAGCAAACGCGACCAATGTCACGGCTCCAATCAGTAAGCCATTTAGTATAAGGAAGGCAATCATGCCATGGAAAATACTTTCTTTTCGATGACGTGGTTTTTCACTCATAACATCCGCTTCTTCTGGGTCTACTCCAAGAGACAATGCTGGGAATGAATCTGTTACTAAGTTAATCCAGAGAATATGAACAGGACGAAGAATAACCGGCCAGCCGAGGAGAATTGCTGTAAATAATGCAATGATCTCTCCTAGATTACAAGACAGTAGGAAGATAATGGCCTTTTTGATGTTTCGGTAGATTGTTCGTCCTTCTTCCACGGCTTTAACGATTGAACCGAAGTTATCATCCGTTAAAATCATGTCCGATGCACCTTTTGCCACATCCGTTCCCGTTATCCCCATCGCTACGCCAATATCCGCAGATTTTAGAGAAGGTGCATCATTAACGCCATCACCTGTCATCGATACGGTATTACCTTTCGCTTTGAGTGCTTGGACAATCTTCACTTTATGTTCAGGAGACACACGTGCATAGACATTAAGCTGACTACTTTTTTCATTCAACTCCACTTCTGTTAATGATTCAATCATTTCCCCGTCAATCACTTCCGATTTATCATTAGCAATGCCGAGCTCTTTCGCAATTGCAAATGCTGTGTCTCGATGATCTCCTGTAATCATTACTGTGCGAATACCCGCTCTTTTCGTTACTTGAATAGCTTCTTTTACTTCTTCACGTGGAGGATCAATCATCCCAACCAAACCTATGAAAATTAAATTATCTTCCGTAATTCCGTGATTGGTCAATTGTGCTGAATCCACTATTTTATAAGCACAACCAAGTACACGAAGAGCTTCATTCGATAATTTTGAAGCATGTTCCAATATTAAATTTTTATGGTCCTCATCCATTGGTTTGGTACCTTCCGCTGTTTCATACTGAGTACACTTCGCTAGTAAGCCGTCGATTGCCCCTTTTGTATGAGCATACAGATTTCTGTCATACGTATGGACAGTCGTCATCAATTTCCTACCTGAATCAAATGGGATCTCATCTAGACGGGGATACTTAACATATAACTCATTCCTGTTTAATCCATACTGATGCGCCGCTACAAGAAGTGCTATTTCTGTTGGGTCACCCGTTTCATTTCCATTTGAAAAGGTCGCGTCATTGCATAAGGTGATATTCTCAAAAAGCAATTGATGCACAGGATTTTCAAAGCTAGCTTCTACTAACGGACTCGAATGACCATCTGCGAAGAAATGAGTTACTGTCATTTTATTCTGTGTTAATGTTCCTGTTTTATCTGAACAAATCACATTCACCGAGCCAAGCGCTTCAACTGCTGGTAAATTTCGTATTATGACATGTTGCCTGATCATGCGTTGCACACCGATTGCTAGAACGATTGAAACTATAGCTGGCATCCCTTCTGGAATAGCTGCAACTGCTAGACTGACGGATAACATGAACATGTCAAGGAGATCACGTCCTTGAAGCATACCTATACCGAAAATCAAAACACAGATCACAATTGCAGCGATACTTAAATATTTACCTAATTGTGCAAGACTCTGTTGTAAAGGCGTTTGTGTACTAGAATCGTTATCAAGCATGGCTGCTACTTTTCCAATCTCAGTAGTCATACCTGTTTCAACAGCAATTCCAGTCGCACGTCCGTAAGTTGTTAGCGTGGACATGAACGCCATGTTTTTTTGATCCCCAATAGGTAAAGTAAGATCTCCAGTAAATCCAGCATCTTTCTCTACCGGTACTGATTCCCCTGTTAATGCCGCTTCATCTATTTTCAAGTCGACGGATTCTATAAGCTGCATATCACACGGCACGTATCTACCGGCATCTAGTAAGACTACGTCTCCAGGCACAACGTGTTCAGACGGGATTTCTCGTTGTACGCCATCTCTACGCACAAGAGCATTCGGTGTAGCCATACTTTTTAATGCTTCTAACGCATCTTCTGCTTTCGATTCCTGAACGAGTCCAACCATCGCATTGATGACAATCACCAATCCAATAATGATGGAATCTACAAACTCTCCAAGTAAACCCGAGATAACCGCTGCAACAATCAGTAAGTAAATAAGCACATTGTTAATCTGAGAGAATATCCGCTTAAGTAATGAACGACTCTTTGCACTTGCAAGCTTATTAGCACCAAATGTTTCTACCCTTTTTTGCACTTCTTCTTCACTTAAACCAACTAATGGATCTGTAGTCGTCAGTTGCTTCTCTTTTTCTAGCGGCATGTAGTCACTTCCTATTGAATATCTGGTTTATTTTAATACATCATATGTTTTTTTACTGTATAATTATCTAATAAATATAAGAATGTACTTCAATAAGGAGGTATCGTATGAAGATTGCCCCGATCACATATTCTTATGAACTTCAGAACATAATTAAGCATTCACATCATTTGGATCAAGGCTTGTCGGAAGTAGATGTAATTGATTACATCAGCAAGTTGCCAAAGATTGATGTAATGGATATGTATATTGATCATCATACAGGTAACGTAACTAGTCCAGTCATTTACAAAGCAATCTCACAAGCTTTTGGGTTCAATTTAGAACGTGTTCCCGTGTTGACCAAAGAAAAGATCCGTACTTTTGAGATTCCACTATCAACGAATTTGGAGGATTGCAATAGTTTCCCTTCAGAAACCATTTTAGATTTATATTTGGCGCATCATCATCATCACGTGACAGGTGACGATATGCGTACAATGATTAACCACTATTTCGGCATGAATTTAGCTGGCATTGATGGATTGGGAAAGACCAGAATTTCTTTGTATTCAAAAGGCCAGTGGCTCGTGAAAGATGAAAAAGACTTATTCGTCATTCATACTGGAACCAAAGATGTAAACGTGAAAATCTACGGCACAAACTACTTCAAGGAGCATACTGGATCGAAAAACATACCGACTGAATTACAACAATCTTTAACAAACCTTGGATACAGTTATAATCAGCAAGTAGATACGTATTACTTTTCAAACCCTTCAGGACTGTCCGTTACCAATGCCTTTAAAGGTGAAACAATAGAGGCAATCATAAGAGTGACAAATACAGTATACAAAAATATCTGACTATGAAATAACGCGGAGAAGAGGCAGCTGTAGCCTCTTCTCCGCGTTATTCACTTTCCAAAGGAAGACAGAAACTTCACGCGATCCCCCATTGGAGGTATCGTATTATCTATTAATGAAACTTCGAGGACTGACGGCCCCTTGGTATTCATAAGCTCGTCTATCACTTCCTGCGTTAGATCCTCCATCGCTTCAATTCGTTTACTCGGTATATTCATAGCCACCGCCATAGCTGCAATATTCACCGGTTCTTGTTCAAATGATGGATGGGAGCGTTTATATTGTAACGAATGTCCATGATAGACCATTCCCAAACGCGCATTATTCATCACAACAAATAAAATCGGTAACTTATGCTCTTTGGCAGTCAAGATTTCCATACCATGCATGAAGAAACATCCGTCACCCGTAACGCAAACTACTGGACGTTCAGGTTCAGCAAGCTTCGTACCAATGGCAGAACCTATGCCGCTCCCCATTGCCCCAAAATGCACATTAATATCAAATGAGTCGGGCTCTACCACGTTCATGTCATGAATGATATACGCCATGAACTCACCGATATCGACGGTATATCTAGTATTGCGGGGAGCGTAATTTTGCAGACGCATCAATACATTTTTCGTATTGTACTCTTCACTATCTACCATTCCTATTTCCTGTTTAATAAACGCTTGTTCTTTGGTCGGCAAGTTTAAACTTTTTAATTCATCTAGTAACGCGGTCAAACTTAAATTTATATCTCCCCAAACAGCAACATCCACTTCATATTTACGATTAAAAACGGATGAATCGTAATCCAATTGTATGGTATATCGATTTTCAGTAAGATTGACGTTCCAATTATTCGTAGCCGTCTCGCCTAAACTAGAGCCAACTACAAGTAAAGCTTCACCATTTCGTCCATTGATCAATGCAGAAGCTGCGTCATGACCAGCAAAGCCGAATACACCGGCAAGTAGTGGATGATTATCCGTAATATAGCCTTTTGCCTGTGGTGTTGTAATGATTGGCCATTGAAGCATCTCCGCTAGCTCAAGTAACTGATTGACAGAGTTCCTAATACCTTGTCCTACAAAGATATATCCATCCTGTTTACTAGCAATCTCTCTTGCCACAGACTGTATGATGTTTTGATCTGGAACAATCGGGGTTCTTTTTGGTAGCTTCGGTATTTTGGGAGATTCAATTTGATTGATCTGGATATCTATTGGCATGGCGATATGAACAGGACCTGGTACACCAGAAACCGCTAGTTCACATGCCTTTGCTACCTCGTTAAGTAAATCCTTCGAATCCGTTACGGTTACACTATATTTCGTCACTGATTTAAAAAGTGGTTCAGCATCCAATTCTTGAGAAGCATTTAAACCGACAGTATCGACGGGAACTGCGCCCGTCAAAAATAAAACTGGGACATGTTCACGCATGGCATTTGCGGCACCCGTTAGTAGATTGGTACCACCAGGTCCACTGCATCCAATACACACACTCATAGTAGCTGTATATTTGGCATATGCAACTGCCATATAGGCAGCTGCGCCTTCATGCTTTGTAACAATAGGCGTCAGTTCAGGTATTTCATACAACTCATCAAAAAAAGCATTGACAGAACCTGCTGGGATGCCAAAAACATGTTTTACTCCTGTAGCCGTTAAATAATCCAATACTGCACGAACAGCTTTCATAACAACTCTCCTTTAGTAACCAGATATGTGCTTTCGAATTCATTGACCTTTAGCGGTACATTAAAGTAATAACCTTGCATAATATAACATTCTCTCGAAGCCAAAAATTCGGCTTGTTCCAGTGTTTCGACACCTTCAGCTACTACATCTAATCCCAGATTTTTTGCTAAAGTGATAATTGTATTTGCGATGGCTGAATTATCGTCATTGCTTTTCAATTCTCGAATAAATGATTTATCTATTTTCAAAGCATTAATCGGCAAATTTTTCAAATACCCCAATGAGGAATAGCCTGTACCAAAGTCATCAATGGACATCTTGATTCCGATTGCCTGTAACTTTTTCATTGTCTGGATAGTCAGTTCTGTATTTTTAATGATTTGGTTTTCCGTAATTTCAAGACATAAAAGCTTTGGTGATACGCCTACTTCATCCAAAATCCCTTTAACCGTTTGGAATAAATTATTTTGTTCAAACTGGCGGGCTGATAAATTTACGGATACTATAATCGATGGATACCCTTTTGCTTGCCACTGCTTGATTTGGTTACATGCCTTTCTGATCACCCACTCGCCGATAGGAACGATTAGTCCAGTCTCCTCTGCCAGCGGGATAAATCGATCCGGCGAAATTAACCCTTCTGTTGAATGATTCCATCTCAATAACGCTTCAGTTCCAATGAGTGTATGTGTACTGTAATCAATTTGTGGTTGAAAATAAATTTCCAACTCCTCACGATCAAGTGCTTTATATAAAGCGTTTTCAAGTTTCACATTTTCAAACGTCCTAATATCCATCGCCAAGTGATAAAATTGATAACTGCTACCAGATACGGTTTTAGACTGATACATCGCAATATCCGCGTTTTTTATCAATAACTCCGCCGTTTGTCCATCTTGCGGAAATAAACTAACCCCTATACTGCTGTGGATATGCATTTCATGGCCTTTCAGATTGAATGGCTTGTTAAATTGATCCACAATCTTTTCGGCCACCTCTATCACTTCCGCTTCAGATTCAATATAAGGCAAGTAGATAACAAATTCGTCCCCGCCTTGACGTGAAGCTGTAGCCCCTTCAGGAAGGCACGCGGATATACGTCTTGCTACATGTACCAATAAAATATCGCCATAGCTATGCCCTAATAAGTCATTGACTGATTTGAAACGATCCAAGTCCATAAACAGGACCGCTGCTTTTTCTTTACGAGAATGAGCAATGCTCAAACCTTGTTGCATTCGATCCTTTAATAGCACTCGGTTGGGTAGATCGGTCAAGCTATCATAATACGCATGGTATCTGATTTCTTTCTCCATCTTCTTTCTTTCGGAAATATCTTTAAACGTAACGACTTCCCCAACCATTCTATCGCCTTCCTTGATAGAAGACCTAACATATTCTACAGGGAAATCAGACTGATCTCGCCTAAAAAATGTAACTTCATCAAGATTCGTATTGTTTTCATTGTAAATAATACTGACAGGTTTACCTATTAGTTCATTCTTACTATTATAGCCGAGCGTCGTAGCAGCCGCCGGATTACAAAACGTAATGACGCCATGTAAATCCAACCCGAATATCCCTTCACCTGCCGAATGGAGAATTAGTTCTTTCTCCCGGCTAAGCCGCTGTAATTCTTTCATTGTTGTTTCCAGTTCGTTGTTCTTTTCGGTTATCTCTTCAGTTCGCTGTTTTATGATCGACTCTTGCTTTTCCATATTCAATAAGTTTAATAAAGTGGAAGCCGTTGTATCGACAATAGATTGCGTCAGCTGTTGACTAGCCTGGGAGTAATTCGGATTTTTTTTAAACAGGTCTGCAATAACTATTAAACCTAATACTTTACCCATGGAAACGATAGGAAGTATAAACATCGATTGAATGCCAAAGTGTCGACATGCTTTATGGTTCACTCGATCGTCTGAAAAGACATCTGGAATGAGTTCTGCTTTTCTAGTTGCGATCACTTCCTCGAACACTTTATCATTTTCCACATCAAATTTTATCTCGTCATGGGATTTAACCCACGCTTCTACCGACCAGTCGCTCTTACGATTAATTGTTGTAGGCTTAATCTTCATATGAACTAATGGATCAACTAAATGTATCCCTATATTATTATTTCCAAGCACCTTTTCTATATAAAGAAAACATATATCCAGCGCTTCCTGCATGGTAGAACATAGTGATAAATCCCGAGTTATATCCAACAATAATTGCTTTTCATTAATAAGTTCTTCTTTATGCGTTAACAGTTTGGCATTTTGAATAGCAACGGCAGCCATATTGACATAAGATTGGACCGTTTGAATCTCAATCTCCGTCAGGTTCATCGGTGTTCCATAGTCGAACAAGAAAACTAGTCCAAATAATTCCGTCTCGCCAGTAATGGGCAAAACCAATAGAGATTTTATCTTAAACGCTTCGACTGCCCTTGGGTCAGGTCGATGATCTTTGGATGTATCCGGTATATATATCGTTCGTTGTGTTTCAATTACTTCTTTCGCCAGCAAATCGAAGTCGGTATCAATTGTATGCATATCGAGCGTCATGCCATTGATCACTTCAGGTTTTCCTACGAAGCCCCTGAACGAGCCATCTTGTTGTGGCAAATAAATTCCGACCGAGTCACATCGAACAATCTCCTCTGAGATAGCAGTCACTACGTGATTCAGTACATCTCTTAACTCTAGCTTTGTATTTATTAGCTTTGTTATATTCGCTAGTCGAAGATATCTAGTTTGATCTTTCACTATTCATACCTCCTCTTCTGCCCAATGTATTCTCTATTGATAGTATAGTTAATACCCTCATCTAGTGAGATATCACCTCTTACTCTACTATTCGACAAAATATTTAAAATAGCCTTTTAGTAGATGATACAACTATATTAAATATATAACGAATAGGAGTATTATGTATAAGTATATAGTAGCAATAACAAATATCATGACAAAGTGCCCCCTCAACGGTAGATTCGCTGCCAAGAGTTTATAAACTTGTATAGTTAGTTTTCAAACGACAATATAACTACATTTGCTCTAGGTTTAGTGACAGTTGCAATAGGTTCAATCTAAAAATCACCCCTCTCTTTTCGCCTGCTCCACTAAGCCTTCGTTTTTTTCACATACTCCACTTTCCAACTATTATAAATAACAAATTTTTAAATTTGAATTTTAGTTCAGGTATGTTAATATAGAAACTAAGTTAATAGCTCGGGTTTGAGTAACTGAGAAGACCTCAAGAAGTGATTGCGCATAATGCAATCACTATCTTGGGGTCTTTTTTGTTCTCTAATCCTCTATAAAAGGGAGATGAAAGAAATGACAACATTTTCATCAATGAATCGAAATGAAATCGCGAATACGTTACGTACTGAGAATTTTGACGTTTTAATTATAGGTGGCGGCATTACCGGTGCTGGCATCGCATTGGATGCGGCGGCAAGAGGGATGAAAACTGCACTTATTGAAATGCAGGATTTCGCTTCAGGTACGTCTAGTCGTTCGACCAAACTTGTCCACGGCGGATTACGTTATTTAAAACAATTTGAAATTAAAGAAGTTGCCGAATTGGGGAAAGAACGCGCGATTGTCTACGAAAATGGTCCACATGTTACAACACCTGAATGGATGCTATTGCCGTTTCATAAAGGTGGTACATTCGGTCCTACAACCACAGCTCTTGGATTAAAAGTATATGACTTACTAGCTGGAGTTAAGCGCAGTGAACGAAGAAGAATGCTGAATCTCGAACAAACTATACAACGGGCTCCCCTAATCAAAAGGGAAGGTCTTCAAGGAAGCGGCTATTATGTAGAATATCGCACAGATGATGCGCGCCTTACAATTGAAGTTGCTAAATCAGCTGCGGAAAAAGGCGCAACTCTGTTGAATTACGCAAAAGCGGAAGGTTTCATCTACAATGACCACAACCTACTATCAGGCGTTCAAGTCCGCGACATGATCACAAACGAAATGATGTCCGTACACGCGACAAAAGTGATCAACGCTGCAGGTCCATGGGTTGATGAAGTGAAAGAGTTCGATGGCCACTCCAACGGTAAAAACTTGATATTGTCCAAAGGGATTCATCTTGTATTTGATCAAAGCGTATTCCCTTTACATCAAGCAATCTATTTTGATACACCTGACAAACGTATGATTTTTGCAGTACCACGTGATGGTAAGGCATATGTCGGAACAACGGATACATTCTTTGATGGTGACCCGAAAGAAATGCAAATCACAGAAGATGATCGCACATATATTTTAAATGCCATTCACTATATGTTCCCGGATGTATCTGTTACTGAAAAAGATGTTGAATCCAGTTGGGCAGGTGTTCGACCACTGATTCATGAAGACGGTAAAAACCCCTCCGAGATTTCTCGTAAGGATGAAATTTGGGAATCCGAACGAGGACTAATCACCATTGCTGGGGGTAAACTAACAGGCTACCGTAAAATGGCGGAAACTGTTGTGAATAAAATCTCTACTCTTTTGCAACAAGAAAAAGGTTTACATTTCAAACGATCTACTACGAAAAACATGCCCATCTCGGGTGGGGATGTCGGTGGTTCCGCTCATTACTCTCGCTACTTCAACCAAGCTGTCAGCCGTGGTATGTTGCTCGGTTTCACTGAACGCGAAAGTCGACATTTAGCCGCTCTATATGGCTCTAACGTGGATAAAGTACTAACGATTCCTTATGATAAATCCGAATCTATGCCACGTATTCTTTATGTTAAGCTACGCTATGCGATTGAACATGAGATGACTGTGAAACCAACTGATTTCTTCATTCGACGTACAGGAGATTTGTTCTTCAATATTAAAAACGTGCAAGACGCAAAAGAAGATGTACTAGTTAAAATGGGTCAATTGTTGAACTGGTCTGCAGAAGAACAGAAGCGTTATCAGTTAGAATTGGAAGACGAGTTACTAAAGTCAACATCTGTTGTGTAAATACTATAATATAAACGTATATCTATAAACGGGGGTTACTTTATATGTCTTTTCATAACCAAAAAGTGTTGCCAGCTGCGCGTACATTAAAACAATTTGAAAAACTCTTAGAAAGTACTTTTGAATATATCGTCCTGCTAGAAGTGCATATCAGCAATTTAAAAACCGTGAAACAAGAGGCGGATAAGCGGTGCAAGAAACTAATTATTCATGCCGACTTGGTTCAGGGCCTAAAAACGGATAACTTTGCAGCCGACTTTTTATGCAATGATATTCGCCCTGCAGGTATTATTTCCACTCGATCAAATATTATTATGAAAGCAAAATCTAAAAACATTATTGCTATTCAACGTATGTTTTTACTCGATACAATTGCATTAGAAAAAAGTTATTCACTAATTGATCAAACGGCTCCAGACTTCATTGAAATGCTACCAGGTGTAATTCCCGAACTCATTGAAGAAGTATATGAGCGTACGGGTATTCCCATTATTAACGGTGGACTCATTCGGACAAAGCAACACATCGAGGATGCACTAGCAGCAGGTGCTGTAGCCGTGACGACCTCTGATAACCAATTGTGGGAACACTTTATTTAAGTGGAGAACTTTCTACGTCATTGTTGACAGAATAAACTTACCACTCTATACTTGAAAACAAGTTAATATAAGTGGTTGAGTTTAGGAGTCCACAATTAAGTTCTTGCACATAGCAAGATTTAATTGTGGACTTTTTTGCGTCGTAATTGCTCAACTACCAAACTTAAATTGGGTAGGAGGAGATATAAATGACACCTTTTGCAGGTGAATTGATCGGAACGATGATATTAATATTATTTGGTGGGGGCGTAGTAGGCGGTGTAGCACTAAACAAATCCAAAGCAAATAGTGGTGGATGGATTGTTGTTACTGTAGGATGGGGTCTTGCGGTTACACTTGGTGTTTACGCGGTGGGCCAAGCAAGTGGTGCTCATTTAAATCCAGCAGTCACAATTGGTTTCGCGACTATTGGTAATTTCCCTTGGTCAGATGTCCCTATGTATCTTTTAGCACAGATGATTGGCGCAATTCTAGGTGCTATATTAGTGTATTTCCACTACTTACCTCATTGGAAAGAAACAGAAGATCCAACTGCCAAACGTGATGTATTTGCTACTACACCTGCAATTTACAATCCGCTATCAAACATAACAAGTGAAATAATCGGGACGTTCATTTTAGTACTTGGTTTATTATCTATTGGTGCCAATGAATTTACTGAAGGACTAAACCCGTTAATCGTTGGTGCTTTGATCATCGCAATTGGGCTATCACTTGGCGGTACAACTGGCTATGCGATCAACCCTGCACGTGATCTTGGTCCGCGGATAGCACATGCTTTCTTACCTATTCCCGGAAAAGGACCATCCGGATGGAAGTATGCATGGATTCCAGTAGTAGGCCCAATAATTGGCGGTACATTCGGTGCCCTATTCTACAAACAATTTTTCCTTAATGAAAACAGCATGACATTTTGGATTGTCGGTGCATTCATACTTGCAATTCTTCTCGCGGCTCAGTTTACAATCCGTAAAGAAGTAGTACAATCAAGTCTTCTAATTCAGACACATAAAACTACGAATGACTAATCGTCTTCATAAATACTGGAGGAATAAATCATGACTAAAAAATACATTATGGCATTAGATCAAGGTACAACAAGTTCAAGAGCAATATTATTCGATAAAAAAGGTAAGATTTTTCATACTGCACAACAAGAGTTCACTCAATATTTCCCACAATCTGGTTGGGTAGAACACAATGCTGACGAAATTTGGAGCTCCATTTTGTCTGTCATTGCTGGTGTATTATCAGAAAAGAATATTTCAGCTGAGCAAATTGAGGGCATTGGAATCACGAATCAACGTGAAACAACGGTCGTTTGGGATAAGCACACAGGTAATCCCATTTATAATGCGATTGTATGGCAATCTCGTCAAACTGCAGAGATATGTGAGGATCTCAAAGAAAGCGGTTACAACGATTTGTTCAGAGATAAGACCGGATTGCTTATCGATGCATACTTTTCAGGCACTAAAGTCAAGTGGATTTTGGATAATGTCAAAGGCGCACGTGAAAAAGCTGAAAATGGAGACTTGTTGTTCGGTACGATTGATACGTGGATTATTTGGAAGTTATCCGGTGGTGCGGCACACGTAACAGATTACTCGAACGCTTCTAGAACGCTTATGTACAATATACATGAACTACAATGGGACGAGGAACTATTGTCTATCTTGGATGTGCCGGCATCGATGTTGCCTAAAGTGTGTCCTTCATCTGAAGTCTATACACATGCGGACCCCGAGCAATTCTTCGGTCACGCTGTTCCTATCGCGGGCATTGCCGGTGATCAACAAGCCGCATTATTCGGCCAAGCTTGTTTTGAATCGGGAATGGTGAAAAACACATATGGAACAGGTTGTTTTATGCTAATGAACACGGGCGAAAAAGCGGTTAAATCCGATAATGGGTTGTTAACAACCATCGCTTGGGGAATTGATGGCAAGGTAGAGTATGCGCTAGAAGGAAGTATCTTCGTCGCAGGTTCAGCAATTCAGTGGTTGCGCGATGGTTTACGCATGTTCCGAAACTCTTCCGAAAGTGAGCAATACGCAAAACGGGTCTCTTCTACAGATGGCGTCTATGTCGTACCGGCATTTGTTGGTCTTGGTACCCCCTACTGGGATAGTGATGTGCGTGGTGCCGTATTCGGTTTAACACGCGGAACGACGAAAGAGCATTTTGTACGGGCTACGCTAGAATCCCTTGCGTACCAAACGAAAGACGTCGTTGATGCAATGGAATCGGATTCAGGTATCTCCCTAAAAACGTTGCGGGTAGATGGCGGAGCAGTCGAGAACAACTTCTTGATGCAGTTCCAATCCGATTTACTAAATGTATCGGTTGAACGTCCGACGATTAATGAAACAACAGCGCTCGGTGCTGCATACTTAGCCGGACTTGCTGTAGGTTTCTGGAAAGACCGTTCAGAAATTGCCGCTCAATGGGCGATAGATCGACCGTTCCAACCTAATATGGAGGAATCTGAACGCGAAAAGCTGTACAGCGGCTGGCAAAAAGCTGTACAAGCAGCGACTGTGTTTAAATAAGTTCTTTGCTGAAAGTACCTGTAGGTTCATTTGTCGTGACTGTTTTGATTGTCATGCCTTTCCCTACAGGTATTTTTTATCCCGTTGTCTTTTCTAAACTCGCGACCCGTATGAATCTACACGGATAGTTTGTAGTGGCTAAAGACATCGAATATAGAGTAATAATAAAGTTCGCTGCCATCTAAAAATAATAGCCAATCCGCACGATTGGAAGTTAATTGTGGCTGCAAAGGATTTCCATCAGGTTTACGGAAGTCGAGCTCTTGAACTATTTCGTAGGAATCAGCTTTTTTAATCAATTCAAAAAAGTGATGACGATCAAAGTACTCTCGATGCACGACCATTGCATCACCATTGACCGCAAATGTTTGAAATCCAAGTGCGTCAGTAGAGAATTGGAACTCGCCATTCTCATTCATTAAACCAATTTGTGCATCCATGCCAATGAAATACCAAATTTCATCATTCGCCGCCACATTCAGCGCCAAACATTCTCCTGTGAGCTTTCTATCATTCCCGTCATCTATAATATTTCCTTCATGATCCCAGCCTACTAGCCCTGAATTACCAATTGGTTTCTTCCAACCATAATTACCGTACACGCCTTCATCAAAATAACCTGTCCATATCTGATTATCTTTCGTCGTATATATATGGTCGATTCCATCGCCTAAACAGAATGAACGAATCAAGTTCCCGTCCCAATCATAGACGCGTCCATTTTGATCAACATGGGTTTCATCATGGTAAATAGATCTTGCTCAGGCAAGCAGTATATGGTCATCGTCAATCGATTCAACTACATGATAATTCCACTGTTCATTCGGCAAATGCAGTACCGTCTCCTTACCATCCTTCAGACGAAGTACTTTTACGAATAAGTCTGACAAGTATATTGAACTGCTATCAATTCATACTTTCCCATAGTGTACAGGTATATCAGATAGAAATAATAAAATGTGAAAAACAGTTATATATCACTACCTATTTCATTACATTTCGAATATACGTCAACCAATGCAGCGTGCTAAAATATATTAAATGCAATTCCAAAGAGGATGTGTAAAACTCAAAAGAAGTTCGTTATTAGCTGTACACTCATCACGTTACACGGTATTTGATTTATAAAATCAAACGATTAAAGAGGTGTTCAAAGTTGATAGCAGAAAATAAAGAACAAACGATATTTACTCATACAGGAAAGAAAATCATAACAGATCGTGTGATTGATATAATAGCGAAAGTCGATGAACCACTAGTCGTTGTACTCGGCAATATGTTAAGCGACGAAGAATGCGACGAACTGATTCAGCTTTCTACAGATAAAATGAAACGTTCTAAAATCGGCGTAATTCATGCAGAAAATGAAATTAGAACAAGTAGCGGTATGTTTATTGAAGAACCTGATAACTTGATCGTCCTACGGATAGAAAAACGGATTGAAACAATTATGAATATCCCCATCGAACACGGCGAAAGTCTCCAAGTTCTTCACTACCTACCTGGACAAGAATATAAAGCGCATCACGACTTCTTCTCAGCAACAAGCAACGTTACGAATAACCGGATTAGCACACTCGTCATGTACTTGAACGATGTCGAAGAAGGCGGTGAAACGTACTTCCCTCACCTCAAACTGTCCATCACACCTAAAAAAGGAATGGCTGTCTACTTTGAGTATTTCTATAATGATCCGTTATTGAATGATCTAACGCTACACGGTGGCGCACCCATCGAACTCGGTGAGAAGTTTGTAGCTACACAGTGGATGAGGAAGCAAAGAGTACGGTGAGAGACTTAAAATCTAACTTGCATTATAAAAACCGTTTGAGGCCGCAATTCAGTCTCGAACGGTTTTACAATATCAGCTCACTTGTTCAACCGTGAGTATGCGATTTCACCTCCAATTTATGTTTTCGTAAATATTCAAAACCACCTTTATTTAAGCCGTAACAAAGTTCTATAACCATTACGCTTAACTACTTTTGGTTTTGTAAGTTGAAATTATCGATCATTAGTAAAAAAGCACCAACTCTATAAAACTGGAGTTGGCGCTTTGAATGTATTTTGATAGAATGGCTTACATCATACCGCCCATCTCACATTAAATATAACTTATGGTAAAATTGTTTACTTCCCTTAGGAAAAATTCTCATTTCACTTCTATAACAATTTTTCCTTTTGCATGGTGAGTTTCGCTTAATTCATGTGCTTCTCGTAGTCCTTTTGCGGAAAGAGGAAATGTGTGACCTATATGAGTTTTCACTTCTCCTCTTTGCATTAGCTCACCGAGTTCAGCAAGTTGCTTTCCATTCGGATTAAGCCATAGAGATTCAGCTGTAATATGATTAGCTTCAGCCTTTTCAAGGTTTGGCTGGCCTGCAATCGAAACCAGTCGACCACCTTTTTTAACTACACTCAAGCTTTTCTCTAAAATCTCTCCGCCCATTGTATCCACAACTAAATCAACGTCTTTTACGACATCTGTAAAATCAGTTGTTTCATAGTTAATAAATTCGTCAACACCGAGCTCTTTTAAGAACGCTTCGTTCTTAGCACTAGCTGTCGATAGAACATAAGCGCCAAAACTTTTAGCGATTTGAATGCCCAAGCTTCCCACACCGCCTGAGCCAGCGTGAATTAATACTTTATCTCCAGGTTTAATTTGACCAAAATCAATAAGACATTGCCAAGCTGTTAGTCCTGCTAGTGGAACTGAAGCAGCTTCCTCAAAACTAACATCGGATGGTTTTAAAGCAACTAAGTCTTCGTTAACAGCAACATACTCAGCGTATGTTCCATTTTCCATTGCGGGCCGAGCGAATACTTCATCTCCTACTTTGAAACTCTTCACGTCTTTCCCTACTTCAGCGATTACTCCCGCTGCATCCCATCCCAAAATAAGCGGAAATTCAAAAGATATATTCTCTTTCATATAACCTTCTCGAACTTTCCAGTCAATAGGATTCACTGACGTTGCATGCATCTCTATTAATACCTGATGATGTTGTATTTCCGGCTTCGGAAGTTCTTTCTCAATAAGCTCTTCTGCTCCACCGTATTGTTCAATAACAATTGCTTTCATCTACTTCACTCTCCCTATTCTGTTCATTCAGTATAGATACCCGTTTAATCAAAAAAGTATTCATTTACTGAGCTAACATCGTTTTCCTCATTAATTAAATCTACTCTCCAAAAAAGGTTCTTCATAACTATTGAAGAACCTTTACATCCCTTAAGCAAAAAATTATTTTAGTGATAACCTTACATCATTGTGTGTGCACCAGGTACCTGATTAAGATGATCTATTATTGAATAGTTCGCGTGTAGATCAGGTTTTAACATATTGACAGATAATTCTTTATGGCATCATAACCCCCAACCAACCACTTTTGTGTTACAGTTGTTACATAAATGCGGTTGGTTTAAATAACCCCTAATTGGATGGTCTTCAAAAATATTTTATATTATAACGTAGAGAACGAAGAAATTCATTTGTAAAAAGGAGGACGGCATGAACCTAGGCCTTATTGTCTCATTGATTATCGTTGTCATAGTTTTAGTTGTCGGACTACTTTTGACCATGTCCATTGCTAATTCCAGTACTACTTCCGAGAAGAAAACTTATAATAGTAAAAAAAGCTTTTCCAATTTAATGTGGATTTATGTTTTATCATTACCAGTGATTATTATATTAACTCTTATAGCTATATTTATATTTTACTAACATTTCGAGAGTGAAATTGCGTTATATCTCTTAACTTCTTGGCACATAGATACACTACCTTTATCTATAATGTATCAGGGTCCTTGGATACTTACGGTCTAACCCATTTACCATACAAAACTTTTACATTTCAGCAGACGCAAAAGCGCCAACTCCATAATAATGGAGTTGGCGCTTTTAAAATATATAGTGGGAAAACGACTTACATCATGCCGCCCATTCCACCCATACCGCCCATATCAGGCATACCGCCACCTGCTGGTTCTGGTAGGTCTGCAACAACAGCTTCAGTAGTCAAGAACATTGCCGCTACAGATGCTGCGTTTTGTAGTGCGTAACGAGTTACTTTAGTTGGATCTACGATACCTGCTTCTACCATGTTAACCCATGTGCCTTCTGCTGCGTTAAAGCCGATGCCGACTTCTTCGCGCTTCAAGCGATCTACTACGATAGAACCTTCAAGGCCCGCGTTTGTTGCAATTTGACGTACTGGCTCTTCAAGTGCACGAAGTACAATCTTGATACCCGTTGCTACGTCGCCTTCAGTATCTTCAAGTAATGCTTCTACTTTCTTATACACGTTTACTAGTGCAGTACCACCACCAGATACGATTCCTTCTTCAACTGCTGCACGTGTAGAGTTCAATGCGTCTTCGATTCGAAGTTTACGCTCTTTCAACTCAGTTTCAGTTGCAGCTCCAACTTTGATAACTGCTACACCGCCAGCTAGTTTAGCTAGACGTTCTTGCAATTTCTCTTTGTCGAATTCAGAAGTAGTTTCTTCCAATTGTGAACGGATTTGACCAACACGTGATTCGATAGAACCTGCGTCGCCGCTACCTTCTACGATTGTTGTGTTGTCTTTTGTAACTACAATCTTCGCTGCGCGTCCTAGTGATGTAAGGTCAGCAGATTTCAGATCAAGTCCTAGATCTTCTGTGATTACCTGTCCACCAGTCAGGATTGCGATGTCTTCAAGCATAGCTTTACGGCGATCGCCGAAGCCAGGTGCTTTAACTGCAACTGCGTTAAATGTACCGCGAAGTTTGTTGACAACTAGCGTAGCTAAAGCTTCACCTTCAACGTCTTCAGCGATGATCAACAATGGTTTACCTTGCTGAACAACTTGTTCAAGCACTGGAAGGATTTCCTGGATGTTGTTGATTTTCTTATCTGTAATCAAGACATATGGATTATCAAGTACTGCTTCCATTTTGTCTGTGTCTGTTGCCATATAAGCAGATGCGTAGCCACGATCGAATTGCATACCTTCTACTACATCCAGCTCTGTTACGAAGCCTTTGGATTCTTCGATTGTGATGACACCATCGTTACCCACGCGCTCCATTGCTTGTGAAATCAACTCGCCGACTTCTTCATCTCCAGAAGAGATAGCCGCAACTTGTGCGATTTCTTGTCTAGTTTCGATTTCATCGGAAACACTTTGAAGACCTTCAACTGCTGCGATTACCGCTTTTTCGATTCCTTTACGGATACCGACTGGGTTTGCGCCAGCTGTTACGTTCTTCAAGCCTTCACGGATCATTGCTTGTGCAAGGACAGTTGCTGTTGTTGTTCCGTCTCCTGCGATGTCATTTGTCTTGGATGCAACTTCAGCTACAAGTTTTGCGCCCATGTTTTCGAATGCATTTTCAAGCTCGATTTCTTTTGCGATGGTTACGCCGTCATTTGTAATAAGTGGTGAACCGAATTTGCGTTCAAGTACGACGTTACGACCTTTTGGCCCAAGTGTTACTTTTACAGCATCTGCTAGTGTATCTACACCGCGGAGCATTGCGGAACGTGCATCTTCGTTAAATTTAAGTTCTTTAGCCATTGTATTTAATTCCCTCCAGAGTTTTCTATTTGTCTACTACATTTTCGTTATAATTAATTATCCAATAATTGCAAGAATATCGCTTTCACGAAGGATTAAGTATTCAGTACCTTCATACTTCACTTCAGTGCCTGCGTATTTAGAGAAGATGATACGGTCGCCTTCAGATACTTCTAGTTCGACGCGCTGTCCGTTCTCAAGAACACGGCCTGTACCAGCAGCAATTACTTTTCCTTCTTGTGGCTTTTCCTTCGCAGAGTCCGGTAGAACAATGCCGCTTGATGTTTTTTCTTCTGCTTCGATTAATTCGATAATGATACGGTCACCTAGTGGTTTCAACAAATGAAACAACCTCCTCGAGATAATGGGTAGTTTTTATTTTTCTTAGCACTCACTTACAACGAGTGCTAACACAACTCTTATATTAAAGAATTTCACACATAATTGCAAGTAAAAGCGTTCGACATTTTCTTCTTTTGCCAAACGTCTTTTTTCGCGTTAAACTAGTCAACATGTATGAAAGAAAGGTTGTGCACCGTGAAAAACTGGGTTGTTGCTCTGATGATCTTCATGTCGTATGTGTTGCTCCAGATTGCCAGCATTTTTCTTGCCCCTGAATTAATTGTTTACTTCACCGGCAAAGACTTGTCCAAAGTAGAAGCCGTGTCTCAAGGGTTCGCTTGGACGTTATTCATTACGCAAGGTGTCGCAGCGCTCATAATCGCCGCGATCCTGTTACGAAATAAAAAGTTCTTACCTGTATTTAAAGGAAAGCCATCGGGATTCGGAAGCGTTCTTCTATGGGGGATACTTGGTTTCTTCCTCGCCATGGCTGGACAAATTGTAGGAGCTGCGATTGAGTCGGTGTTCGGTGTGACCGCAGGCTCCGAGAATACGGAGTTATTGTCGAATATCTCGAAAACCGCCCCTATTATTATTTTTGCCATGGTGTTGTTTGCACCGTTCCTTGAAGAAGTCGTGTTCCGCCGGATTATTTTCGGTGGCTTGTACAGAAAGACGAACTTCTGGGTCGCTGCCATTGTCAGCGCCATCGTCTTTGCAGCTGTGCATGGTGAGTTGCAACACTTACTCATGTACTTGATGCCAGGTCTCGCGTTCGCTTTCGTCTATTACAAGACCAAGCGACTGCTAACTCCGATGATTGCCCATTTCATCATGAACAGTTTCGTCACCGTCGTGCAATGGAATGCGGATAAGCTGCAACAATTACAAGATATGCAACAGAGTATCATATTATTCCTGCAATAGAAAAAATCTCCCCGTGAATGGGGAGATTTTTTAATATGGATATGCAGAAAGATGAATCTGGCCTGTGGTTCGGGGATTGGAGTTCCAGCAGGGGACGCTTTCCTGAGGGCGCGGCCCGAGCCTCCAGGAGTCGCCCCTACTTCCACTCCAATCCCTACATTTAAAATATATGGATATAGATCACTTACTGACAGTGTGGTCTGAATTATTTTCAGTCTTTTACTTTTTTAGTTCAAGTGCAATTGTCTAGGTTTCTACTTATACTTTTCCAATCAGATTTCAGAACACAACAGTAGTTGATCGTAAGTGGAATGCTCCCGATGGATCAGCGTCCACCTGGAACGTCGATCAACGGCGTCTCACCCACTCTCAAAATCATTACTGAGCCGCCATAACTTGCACCATCTTATCAATATCAGGCTTCGCTGTTCCTCTCACGTTCTCTGTCAAAATACTAAAGATCAGCTCTTGGCCGCTCTTTGTCTTCACATAGCCGGATAACGAATCCGTACCGTTGAGTGAACCGGTCTTCGCCTGCACCTTGCCTCTGACAACAGGACTCGTCAAACGGTTGCGCAATGTCCCGCCTAGCATGCGGTCGTTCACGCCTGCGATTGGCAACGAACGCTCAAACGCTGGATACCATTCCTTAGACTGAGCAGCATACAGTACTTCCACAATCTTCTCGGAAGGGATTTTATTCTTATGCGACATACCAGAGCCATCCTCTAGATACATACCTTTCGTGCTAATGCCGTCTTTTTCTAACGTTTCCCTAACGACACGCAAGCCGGCATTCCAGCTTCCTTCATTATATACTTCACGCCCCATGGACTTGGCCAAGATCTCTGCATGTGAGTTGTTGCTGTACTTCATGAATGGCATCATCAAATAATATAAGGACATCGACTCTTTCTTTGCGAGTAACTCTGCATTCGCAGGAGTTTTCCCACGTGTTACACGAGCAGTCGATTGAAGTTTGACGCCTTCTTTAGCTAGCGCGCGTTTAAAGACGTCTGCAGTAAAGGCTGTCGGATTGGATACCGTCACCCATTGGCGCTTGCCATTCGAATTGAGTGGAACATTACCCGAAACAATAATTGTGTTCGTGCCTTGTTGACGTTTAATTGTAACGGTGTTGCGTTGGTTTTTCGGTACAGTGCGTGTGCGATTAACGACTTTTACGATGTCTGTGTGCGGAGTCAGTGTCACTGCTCCCGCCCTACCGTTTCGTGTCGGCTTCGCATGGACAATTGTCGTACCCGCGTCGTAGTCTTTATTCGGCGAGATCGTCAGTGCTGAAACTTGCGCTGCGTAGTAATACGTCTCATCCGACTTATGAATACCGGGTGATAGACGCTGTGTATCAAACCATGTATCGTCCGCCACGATATGTCCGGTTACGGATTGGATGCCTGATTCACGCATTTGGCGTGCCATGCGCAATAAGTCGGCTTCAAGTAAGGTCGGATCGCCTGTCCCACGCAAATATAGATGACCGTCGAGGATACCATTTTTCACTGTGCCGTTCGTTAAGACATCTGTATCGAATGTATAATCTTTCCCTAACACTTCAAGTGCAGATGTACTTGTAAGAACTTTGACATTTGATGCAGGTGTGACTCCTTGATTGCCACGATATTGATAGACTATGCGATTAGTATCCGCTTCACGTACGATGACGCTGCTTCGTGTACCACGCATACGCTGACTTGAAATCACTTGATTAATCCCTGTTTCTAAACCTTTATAGGACTGCTGAGCCGCAGCTGCTTGACCTTCTATAACTGGAGTCGTAACACTCACTATAAGCAACATTGCACCTAGTAACCATTTGCTCCATTTAGTTGGAGTCTTTTTACTGTTCACTTGTATTCATTTCCCCCTACTCATTCTATTCTTAGATAGTTTACCATAGGGGCATTGGTAAATGAACCCATATTTGACCACGTCAAGGAAAACGTAAAAGATCCTCCTGCGCGAGCAGGAGGATCTAAATGGATTTACTTATCGTCTGTTTTATTCATCACTTCATCAATCTGACGCTGTTGCTCTGCCTTCACTTCTTCCATCTGGCGCAGACGTTCCGCTTTCTCGAACTTCCGATAACCTAGACGTGAAATCACAATACTGACCTCATACAAAATGAATAGCGGAACCGTGGTGAATAAATGTGACACAATGTCCGGTGGTGTAATGAACGCTGCCAGTACGAACAAAACGAAATACGCAACTTTTCGTATTTTGACAAGTACCTTAGGTTGCAACACACCGAGACGTGATAAAAATAAAATGACAATCGGTAACTGAAAGACGAAACCGAACGGCAATAGTAGCGAGAATAAAAAAGAGAAATACTCATTAATACCGATTGTCTGCTCAATGTTTAATTGACCTGACAGATTAATCATGAATTTCATGACATACGGTAGCAATATAAAATAAGAGAAACTGATTCCTGCTAAAAACAGGAGAAAAGCAAACGGGATATATGACAGCGTGACACGCCGTTCCAAGTCACGAAGTCCCGGTGAAATAAAGGCCCAAAATTGATACATGATGACTGGTGAAATAATAACAATCGCAAGAAATACAATGACCTTCAAATAGATCACGACTGGATCTACGACGTTAAATGCATTCAATGTGACTTGTTCAGCCGGTGTATCGAACTGTATAAAATTAATGAGCGGCTTCGCCAAGAAAAAACTACCGATTGCCCCAACAATAAAGAAAACGACGATTACCATCAGCCGTTTTCGAACTTCATCTATATGTTCAATGATTGTTAAGTCTTTATCTGCCATCAGAATAACACCCTAACTCAGCGCACTTCTTCTTTCTTGTCTTCAACCTTTTTTACGTCGTCTTCGTCGTCTGTAAGGCCTTTAGTTGCGTTTTTGAACTCGCGCAATGAAGAACCGAACGCTTTACCGATTTCAGGTAATTTCTTAGGACCAAATATAAGCAATGCAATCACAGCGATAATCAGTAAACTTCCGATACCTGGAGCCATGTTGGCCACCTCCTTGTAATATGTCTATTCTACATGAAAACCTATAATTTTACTATCACAGTGTCACGTAATTTGTGAATCTTTTACGTCCGTTTTGATGAGATAAATCAATGTTTGCAACTCAACAGACAAGTCGATTGTCTGAATGCGGATTGTATCTGGTACTGCCAGCCGTTCAGGAGTAAAGTTTAAAATCCCTTTTACAGACGTTGTAGCGAGACGGTCTGTCAATTCCTGTGCAACACGTGATGGCACAGTCAAAATAACCATTTCAATACCCAGCTCATTAATTTTCTCTTCAATACGATCAGGTGGATAGATAAGAATATCGTTCTTCAGTTCGCCCTCATACGGTGCTTTCGGATCGAATGCGACCACAATTTTCGTGTTATGAATCTTTTGGAAATTGTATTTTAAAAAGGCGTTTCCGAGACTACCTACCCCGATCAATGCCACATTGGTTTCTTCATCTTGATCAAGCGTTTCACGGAAGAATTGCAACAAGGAGTCGACGTCATAGCCGTACCCTTTGCGCCCAAGCGCTCCAAAATGGGAGAAATCTCTGCGAATCGTTGCCGCATCAATCTTCATCGCTTCACTTAACTCACCAGATGAAATGCGTTGTACACCTTTATCTGCATAATTTCGTAAAAATCTATAGTATAAAGGCAACCGTTTTGATGTTGCCTGCGGAATTCTAGGTTTCCTCACAGCTGTGCCCTACCCCCATTGTCACTTCAATGACCAACCCCTCAACAAGGGTATAGCCGCTTTTATCGTACAGCACAACGAGTTCATTGTAAAGCCGATTATTGCATGAGGCGCCCCATTCCATTAAACTGATAAGGAATAGAGGTGTGGGGCTTGATTATTTTACAAGTGAATGGACTAACCAAGTCTTTTTCAGGTACGGATCTACTAGAGAACGTCCGTCTCGAAGTACAGCATCGAGATCGTGTCGCACTAGTTGGACGAAACGGTGCTGGAAAATCGACATTATTGAAAATCATTGCAGGTGAAATATCCGCGGACGAAGGAGATATCATCATTCCAAAAGGTGTACGTATGGGCTACCTCGAACAGCACAGCGGACTCGATTCGGAATTAACGATTTGGGATGAAGTGATGACGGTATTCGCACCACTTCGTGAAAAAGAAAGTCGTCTACGCGCGCTAGAGCATGAAATGTCGAATCCTGCGGTATATGAAGACGCGGACCGTTACGCTCGCGTCATGACCGAATATGATGAACTACAAATTGAGTTTAAGGAAGCGGGAGGCTATCAATTTGAAGCAGATGCCCGTTCTGTGCTTCATGGGATGCGTTTTTACCCGGATGATTTCGAGAAGCCTGTACATTTACTATCAGGCGGTCAAAAGACGCGTCTAGCGCTTGCAAGGATGCTTTTGAGCAAGCCAGATTTATTAATACTCGATGAGCCAACCAATCATTTGGATATCGAAACACTAAACTGGCTCGAACGGTATTTGTCTGGCTACGAAGGTGCGATTCTAATCGTTTCACATGACCGATACTTCCTCGATAAAGTCGTTACCACTGTTTATGAAGTATCTCGACGTAAAGTCTCAAGGTACAGCGGTAATTACAGCTCGTACTTAGACGAGAAAGCGAAGAACTATGAACGTGATCAGAAGTTGTTCGTTCAAGAAAAGGATGAACGGGCAAAGCTAGAGGAATTCATTCAGAAGAATATTGCACGTGCGTCCACTTCCAAAATGGCGAAAAGTCGACGGAAGCAACTAGAACGCAGGGACTGGATGGACTCCCCAGACGGCGATGAGAAATCCGCGAACTTCTCTTTCTCTATTGATCGGCCTAGCGGTAACGATGTCCTGTCACTAGACGATGTCAAAATCGGCTATGGCGAAGAGCCTGTATCGAAGAATATTAATCTGCGTATTTACAAAGGGGATCGTGTGGCTTTTGTCGGACCAAATGGTGTCGGTAAATCCACATTACTTAAAACCATAGTTAAGCGCAACGAACTTATGGGCGGCGAAATCCGCTATGGGACGAATGTTCAGTTCGGTTACTACGACCAAAACCAGGCAACACTTATCGGTTCCGGTACCGTCCTGCAAGAAATATGGGATGACTGGCCACTAATGAATGAAAAAGATGTACGCTCACTACTTGGACGCTTCTTGTTCACTGGCGATGACATAGAAAAACTCGTTTCTTCCCTGTCAGGCGGAGAAAAAGCCCGTCTTTCATTAGCACAATTAATGCTCGAAAAGTCCAATACATTAATCTTGGACGAGCCTACGAATCATCTAGATCTCGACAGCAAGGAAATACTAGAAAACGCACTCGACGACTTCCCTGGAACGATTCTATTCGTGTCACATGACCGCTACTTTATCAATCGACTCGCCACCAAAGTTATTGAAATGAGTGACGATGGAGCAGTTGAGTACCTTGGCGATTACGATTACTTCGTTGAGAAAAAAACGGAGACAGAAGAGATCTTAGCGGCTACACAACTCGAACAACGATCAAAAGAACCCGTCGTCAAGAAAGAAGTGGCGAATAAAGAAAACCAACGCCACGAACGCCGACTAACGAGATCCATTGCGGAGTTAGAGAAAAAACTTGAAGCGTACGACGAAGAAATCGAAACTTTGCAAGCCAAACTACTAGAACCCGAATTGGCGAACGATCACGTCGAACTAATGGACATTCAACGTCAAATTGATGAGATTCAAGCCGTCCATGACGAACAATCAGAAGAGTGGCTGTTACTTCAAGATGAGTTAGAGAACTTGTAAAGATGTAGGAAGACTGAAGATTATGTAATACAAAACGAGCATTGAGAACTGATTGGTTCTTGATGCTTTTTTGTTTATGCTATTTTGGTTATGAGCGTTGCTGCGGTAGTTATGAGCTTTGGCAGTGTTGTGTAGGGCGGATGCGGGAGAGGTATGAGCGGTTGTGGCATTGCATAGAGCAGACACGGGGAATCTATGAGCGGCGCGGCGTTTCATAGAGCGAACACGGGTGATCTATGAGCGGCGCGGCGTTGCATAGAGCGGACACGGGGGATCTATGAGCGGCGCGGCATTGCATAGAGCGGACACGGGGATCTATGAGCGGGCGCGGCGTTGCATAGAGCGGACACGGGGGATCTATGAGCGGCGCGGCGTTTCATAGAGCAGACACGGGGGATCTATGAGCGGGCGCGGCGTTGCATAGAGCGGACACGGGGGGATCTATGAGCGGGGACGGCATCTCACAAATCGGACGTACATTCTATAGAGCAATCCAGGTATTTTATAAGCACTTCTGCGATAACTATCAGCACTTGTAGAAAAACACCATTCTTCAACTATATTAGCCAAACAATTACACGACAAATTGCGACAAGAAACCCACCATTCCTCTTATCATTCGTCATTTTAATACTTTCATAAAAAATCGCAAGCTAAAATACACTTTATTTCTCCACAATCTTCTCCACAGTTTAAATCCCCATTTGAACACATATGAACATAGTTATCCACGTTATCCACAATTATTTGTTTATTAGTCCACATAGTTATCCAATATGTATCCGTTTACCATACACAGGTTATGAATGTTACCCACAAACTATCCACAAACTGTGCATAAGTACGAATGTTCCCTCTTGACAAATTAATATTCGTCTAACAAAAAAAACACACAATTTGCTGAAAGTTAGCAAACTGTGTGTATCTTCATTAATTCCATGATTTTAATGGCATTCCAGGTCGACCATTCATACTAGAATCACTTCGAACACCACTTTTCCACATCTCATAGCCAGCTGCAGCAATCATCGCTGCATTATCTGTACACAATGAAATAGGCGGAACATAAAAGGGAATTCCCTCATTTTCAAGCGCAGTAGTCAGCGATTTTCGCAGTCCTCGATTCGCAGCTACACCACCCGCTGCGATCACTTGCTTCACATCATATTCTTTCGCTGCTTTTACTGTTTTGACTGTCAGTACATCGACAACACTTTGCTGAAAGCCCGCCGCAACATGATCATGATTGATCTTTCCGCCTTTTTGCTCGATATTATGCTTATAATTGATAACGGAAGACTTCAATCCACTAAAACTGAAGTCATACGAATCTTTTTCGAGCCAAGCACGCGGGAAATCAATACTTTCATCACTCGCCTGCGCTAGCCGATCTACCTGTGGACCTCCTGGATAGGGCAAACCAAGTACACGAGCTACTTTATCATAGGCCTCGCCTGCTGCGTCATCACGCGTTTCACCGATCAATTCGAATGAACCATGTGACTTCATAACGACAAGCTCCGTATGACCACCTGAGACGATGAGCGCCAGCAAAGGAAACTCCATCTCATGAATCAATTGGTTTGCATAGACATGTCCTGCAATATGATGCACACCAATTAACGGTAACTGATTTGCAAAGGCAAAAGCCTTCGCGGCATTGATACCGATCAACAATGCCCCCACTAACCCAGGTCCTTCTGTCACAGTGACTGCTTCCAAATCACTTGGTACAAGTTTCGCTTCATTTAATGCTTCCTGGATCACCAGTGTGATTTGTTCCACATGTAAACGCGAAGCTATTTCAGGAACGACACCGCCAAATTGCTTTTGCTGCTGGATTTGTGATGATACTATAGAAGAGATAATTTCCGTTCCATTTTTCACTATAGAAGCCGCGGTTTCATCACAGCTCGTTTCAATACCTAAAATATAATGATCTTTATCCATTAGAATTCCACCCACATGACGAGCCCATCTTCATGGTCGTCTGTATAATAGTTTTTCCTGATGCCGCCTTCTTGAAAACCTAACTTACGATACAACGTCCGTGCTGGTTCATTACTTACACGTACTTCAAGCGTCATGGTCTTTACCTCATTCAATCGGCACAACTCCATAGCCTGACGCATCAGATCTTCTCCATACCCCTTACCTCGGTAAGCTGAAAGTACGGCCACATTAGTAATATGACATTCATCGAGAACAATCCACATACCGCAATGCCCAATCACTTCACCCTCTAGGTCCGCTACAATATAATGAGCATACGCATTTCCTGTTAATTCATGCTCGAAAATCTCTTCTGTCCAAGGTGTTGCAAATGATTCGAGTTCTATACTCGCAACCGCTGGAATATCATCATGTGTCATCTTTCGAAATACCACTTCATTACTCATGGGAAGACTCCTTCTTCACCAAATTGGCTTCTGCTTCAGTAATCCTCTTATACTGTGGCGTAAACGTATGCACTGTTTCCGCTTGTTCTGCACTTTGAGCCAGTAAAATAGCAGAAGATGCACGCGGCACATTCAGTGCGTACGAAGCAAAATGTGCTTGTTCTCCAAGATGCTCACGAATAATTGATTCATGCAGTTTCACATCTTCTCCAACAAATAAAATCGCCTCGTTATACTCTTTTAACTCCTTCAGCAACCCTGCAAGTGCACAGTGCTGATCTTCGAGCACATTGACCAGTTCAGTCCCCTTCGCACGATAGACACCAGCGTAGACATTAGATCTTCTTGCATCAATCATGGAACAGATAAAACCGTTGAATAGTTGTCCATTCAGTGCTAACGCCTTCAGACTCGATACACCGTAAAGAGGCTTATCAAGCGTCCAGGCAAGCGTCTTCGCAATCGTCACGCCAATGCGGACACCTGTATACGAACCTGGACCCTCAGAAACGGCAATTGCATCTATTTCCGAAGGAGTAATGTCTGCCTTACGACACGCCTCTTCCACTGCTGGCATTGCGCGTAGCGAGTGATTAATCTTCATCATACTTGACTCTTCGATAAGTAATACATCATCTTTAACAATGGCTACAGATAAAGGTGAATTTGCTGTATCTATACCTAACCATATCATGTAAAAATCTCCTCACAAATACGTGTAAATCGTTCACCTTTTGGCGTACATTCAACTTTACGGGAATCGGAACCTGTATGACGGATGACCAATTCCAACCGATGTTCGGGCAACTCTTCTTGAATATATTGTGCCCATTCCACTACAGAAATCGCATCTCCATAAAATAGCTCGTCCCAACCTAAGTCTTCCTCGCTATTGGCTAACCGATATACATCTAAATGATTGAAAGGGTAATCCCCTTCATACTGCTTGATAATCGTAAAAGTAGGACTACTGACTGTGCGTGTGATACCGATTGCTTTTGCAAGCGCTTTTGTGAATGTTGTCTTACCGGCTCCGAGATCACCTTCAAGTGTCAGTACGTCAGGTGGTCTTAGATAGCGACCGATCTCAGCAGCTAGCTTCTCCATCTCTTCAACGGACTCGATTTCTTTCTCCCACACGGCTAACTCACCCTTCTCTTCCTATTATAGTACTAGTGTACAGAAAAACCTCGTAAAACAAAAGCTAAGAAGACAGCATTGATTATTTACAATAAAAAAACGATCGCACCCGTTAAGGTGAAATCGTTTTGGAATTTTAAATTATGGCGGTCCCGACGGGAATCGAACCCGCGATCTCCTGCGTGACAGGCAGGCATGTTAACCGCTACACCACGGGACCACTGAAAAGAAGCAAAAAAATAAAGCCTAGCAACGTCCTACTCTCACAGGGGGAAACCCCCAACTACCATCGGCGCTGAAGAGCTTAACTTCCGTGTTCGGTATGGGAACGGGTGTGACCTCTTCGCCATCGTTACTAGACTCTTTGAGTAAATCTTGTTCACTCAAAACTGAATAAAAGACATTGGTGTAGTTCAAGTAACTACTTTTTAAAATAGGTTAAGTCCTCGATCGATTAGTATCTGTCAGCTACATACGTCGCCGTACTTACACCCCAGACCTATCCACC
>NZ_PDZB01000004.1 GCF_002743335.1 Sporosarcina sp. P32b | reverse complement strand
AATATTAACATCTCATCGTTTAGTTGTCAACACTTTTACTTAAAAAGTTTTTCTTGTTAAGTTTGATGTTTTCGCAACTGCTTGATGCGACGCTTATAAATATACCACCGCTTTTATGAGAATGCAAGCTTTTTTATCATTTCTTTTTAACAAACGTTAGAAAACCCGTACCTACAACATTAAACGGATATGAAACTACTACATTATTGTACAGTAGTGACGCATACCCGCATAATTTCTCTTACTTCCTACGTTATTCAAGTGGTTATTCTATTAAAAGATTTTAACGATGGAGATCTTTCTATTAGATGATAGATCGATATGTGTACCTGTATCCAGAATCTTAACGATAGGACGCAAGGGGAAATCACGGTGTAAGTAAATGACTTCCGCTATCTCATCAGTCGTTAGTTTCACCTTTGTTCCAATGGCCAGCTTGTTGATCAGTTCGTGAAGTACTTCTATTACCTTCATATCAAACTTACCAAATTCCTCTTCCCTCATTAACTCGATTACTTTAAAAGAACTTTCCTTCTGCCTGTACGGTCGTTCGGATACCATAGCGTGATACACATCCGCCACTGAGAGTATTTGAGAGATTTGCATAATCTCCTGTCCTTTTAGTCCTCTTGGATAACCACTGCCGTCAAAGCGCTCATGATGCTGTAAAATTGCTATTTTCATTTCCTGACGTACTAATGAAGAGTCATTGACCATTTGGAAACTATGAATGACATGTTTTTTCACTTCATTTAACTCTTCACTTGTTAAAAAGGCTACTTTGTCAATAATGTTTTCATCGATTTTCGCCATACCGCTATCTGCCAGTACGCCCGCTATACCAATTTGAAGCACTTGCCCTCTTGGATACCCCATTGCTTCACTTATTAAAGCTGCTAGAATGCCTACGCTGATAGAGTGATGGGCGCGATAATTTTGCAATGTAGAAAACTCATTTAGTCTTCTAACATATTCCTTGTTCTCTAAAAACGCTTGAATGACAGGTAAAACAATTGTCCGCACGACGGCAACATCCAATTTCTTGCCTGATCTATAACTGATAAATTCTTTTCTGTAAGATTCTATTGCTTCATCATAGAGCGTTTCCAAAGACCTCGATTTCGGAGGGGCAATTTGGTTCATTAGCTTCTCTACCGCTGGCGTTAATCTTACTTCCGTTAGTTGCTCTGTTGGTCCTTGTTCTGTCTTACTGAGTGCCTTGGACTCAACCAGCACACGGGTAATACCGAATGAATGGAGAATTTCAAAATGCTCTAGCATTAACTTGGTGTCTTTGACCATAATAGGGTTTCTTGTATTGGCGTATAGATCCTCTTTTAGAAAACTACCCCGTCTTAGCTCACTTACTTCTTTGTAAACATCCATCACTCTCACCTAATTTCCTCTTCGCTCTATCTATTATCATATAATACTCTCAATTATTTGGATAGATATATAAGTAATTTTTCCTACTAAAAGCAAAAAAAGTTATTGAAGTGACGTATTACGCCTCTTCAATAACTTTTCTTTATTCTTCTGAGTCTGTTCCAGCGTCTATGTCTGAATCTGGTTGTACTTCTTCAAGTACTTCTAGGTGGTCTTCTAGTTCATCATCTAGCTCTTCTTCAGAGTCTTCATTCTTTTCTACCTTTGCGACTGTTGCTACGCGTTCATCATCAGCTAATCGAATGAGTCGTACACCTTGTGTAGATCGACCAAATATAGAGATATCGCCAATAGACATACGGATTAAGATCCCGTGAATCGTAATTAACATCAAATCTTCTTCACCGTTAACCGACTTCATCGCGATAATACCGCCATTTCGATCCGTCATATGCATTGTTTTCAATCCATAACCACCACGTGATTGAGATCGGTATTCACTTTCAGGTGTACGTTTACCGTATCCTTTTTCAGTAACTACCAGAATGTCATCTCCTGCATCTACGATATCCATACCAATTACCTCATCCTCTTGACGCAGTCTAATACCACGTACACCAGCAGCAGTTCTGCCGAGTGGACGGATACTTTCTTCGTCAAAGCGAATCATCATGCCGTGTTTTGTACATATCGCAATATCTGACGTTCCATCAGTTGATCTAACGGAGATTAATTCATCATCTTCGCGCAATCCTAATGCAATCAAACCGTTCGCACGAATATTGGCATAGTCCATAATCGACGTTCGTTTAATAACACCTTGTTTTGTTGAGAAGAATAAATAATGATCTTCAGTAAACTCATCAATTGGAATCATTGCCGTAACCTTTTCACCTTTTTGGAAGTCAAGCAGGTTAATAATCGGCAATCCTTTGGCAGTTCGGCTGTATTCAGGTACTTCATAGCCTTTTTTACGGAATACACGCCCTCTGCTCGTAAACAGTAAAATCGTGTCATGCGTAGATGTATTGAGTAAGTGCTCTACAAAGTCATCTTCATTCGTGCCCATACCTTGGATTCCACGACCACCACGTTTCTGACTACGATACGTATTAGCAGGCAGACGCTTAATATATCCTTGGTGAGTTAATGTCACAATGGAGTTTTCCACTGGAATTAAGTCTTCATCTTCAAGCATTTCAGAACCGCCAAGCATAATCTCTGTTCGACGTTCGTCCGCAAAACGCTCTTTAATTTCGCTTAATTCTTCACGGATAATTTCAATTAACTTCAGCTCATCCGCTAAAATCGCACGTAATTCAGCAATAAGTGTCAGCAACTCTTGGTATTCGGACTCGATTTTGTCTCGTTCCAGTCCAGTCAAACGTTGCAGACGCATATCTAGAATAGCTTGAGACTGACGATCAGATAGCTCGAACGTTTCCATCAAGTTCGCTTTCGCTTCAGCCGTTGTCTTAGATGCACGGATTAAGGCAATGATCCGATCAATATGATCAAGCGCTATACGTAATCCTTCCAAGATATGTGCGCGGTCTTCCGCTTTATTCAAATCGAATTGTGTACGACGGCGAATGACTACTTTTTGGTGTTCTAAGTAGTGATATAAAATTTCTTTCAAGGATAATACTTTTGGTTGCTTGTCTACAAGAGCTAGCATATTGATCCCAAAACTAGTCTGCAAGGCAGTTTGTTTATACAGATTGTTCAGTAATACGTTGGCATTGGCATCTCGTCGTACTTCGATAACAATACGCATACCGGTACGGTCTGATTCATCTGCCAAGTGTGTAATGCCGTCAATCTTCTTATCGCGTACGAGCTCGGCAATTTTCTCGATTAACTTCGCCTTATTTACTTGGAAAGGAATTTCATGGACAATAATCGTTTCACGACCATTTGCAGCCGTCTCAATTTCTGCTCTTCCGCGGATGATCAATGAACCTCGACCCGTTTCATAAGCACGACGAATACCACTACGCCCAAGAATCATACCGCCAGTTGGAAAATCGGGACCTGGAATGATTTCCATCAGTTCTTCAGTTGTGATTGCGCTATTCTCTGCCAAAGCAAGTACAGCGTCGATTGTTTCACCTAGGTGATGGGGTGGGATGTTTGTTGCCATCCCTACAGCAATTCCTGATGTACCGTTTACCAATAAGTTTGGATAACGACCTGGCAAGACGGCAGGCTCTTTTTCCTGCTCGTCATAGTTTGCCTGGAAGTCGATTGTGTTTTTATTGATATCACGTAATAATTCCATTGCAATACGGGACATACGAGACTCCGTATAACGCATTGCAGCTGCTCCGTCACCATCAACAGAACCAAAGTTACCATGTCCATCTACAAGCATGTAGCGATAACTAAAATCTTGAGCCATCCGTACCATCGTGTCATATACTGCACTGTCACCGTGTGGATGGTACTTACCAATAACGTCCCCTACGATACGTGCCGACTTTTTATGCGGTTTTTCCGCAGTGATGCCCAAATCATGCATAGCATACAAAATGCGGCGATGTACGGGTTTCAAACCATCTCGAACATCTGGAAGCGCACGAGAGACGATAACGCTCATCGCATAGTTCAGAAATGAGGTTTTCATTTCTGTATTAATATTTATTTCCTGCACTCCGCCTTTTGGCAAGTCTGCCATGTTGTCAAGCTCCTTTCACCACTTACGTCTATAAGTTCAATCGTTGCTAAATAATCTATTCACGTGTAATCAAGTATCGATATTTTGTACGTAAACCGCATTATCTTCAATGAACTTTCGGCGTGGCTCTACTTCATCACCCATTAGTTCTTCAAATGTTTCATTAGCTTCTACTGCATCATCCATACGGACCTGCAAGAATGTACGTTTATCAGGATCCATTGTTGTTTCCCATAGTTGCTCGGGATTCATCTCACCTAAACCTTTGTATCGTGTGATATCTGGCTTTGGTGAGGCAGGCATACTTCTTAGAATTTCCTGTAACGTCTCTTCGTCATAACAATACTCTTCTCTTTTTCCTGAACGTACACGATAAAGTGGTGGCTGTGCAATATATACATAGCCGGCTTCAATTAGCGGACGCATGAAACGGAAGAAGAAAGTTAATAGTAACGTACGGATATGGGCGCCATCCACGTCAGCATCTGTCATGATCACAAGCTTATGATAACGTGCTTTAGCCAAGTTGAATTCAGGGCCGATCCCTGTACCAAGTGCTGTAATGATCATACGAATCTCTGCGTTCCCAAGAATACGGTCCAAACGTGCTTTTTCTACATTGAGGATTTTTCCGCGTAATGGCAGGATTGCCTGGAAGTGACGATCACGACCATTCTTCGCAGATCCTCCCGCAGAGTCACCCTCAACGATATACAATTCGCTGATAGCCGGGTCCCTTGAAGAACAATCTGATAGTTTTCCTGGCAAACTGGAGATTTCCAATGCCGATTTACGGCGTGTCAATTCACGAGCATTCTTCGCAGCCATACGTGCTCTTGCCGCCATCGTACTCTTACCAACTACTTGACGCGCTACTACTGGGTTTTCAATTAAGAAACGTTGCAGTGCTTCGGAAAACAGTGAATTTGTAATTGTGCTAACTTCTGAGTTACCTAATTTTGTCTTTGTTTGACCTTCAAATTGAGGATCAGGGTGTTTGATGGAGACGATAGCCGTTAGTCCTTCACGTACATCGTCCCCCGTTAGATTGTCTTCTGACTCTTTCAGTAAGCCATTTTTACGTGCATAGTCGTTAATTACACGAGTTAATGCAGTTTTGAAACCTTGCTCGTGTGTACCACCTTCATACGTATGAATATTATTCGCAAATGACAATAAATTTTCACCGTAGCCGCTGTTGTATTGCATAGCGACCTCAACAGTAATACCATCGCGTTCGCCTTCTGTATAAATTGGATCTTCAAAGATCGGCTCTTTATTTGCATTCAAATGCTGGACGTATGATTTAATTCCGCCTTCGTAGTGGAACAATTCCGATACAGGTTCTTCACCACGTTCATCGGTAATGGTAATACGCAAACCACGATTCAAGTATGCAAGTTCACGCAAACGTGTTGCTAATATGCTGTACTCGTATTCCGTTGTTTCCGTGAAGATTTCAGAATCTGCTTTGAAACGGATTGTAGTACCTGTTTCATCCGATTCGCCAATGACTTCGAGCTCCTTTGAGACAGGGCCTCTAGAAAACTCAATTGCATATAATTTTTTATCCAGTTTAACATAGACTTCTGTCTTCTCTGACAAAGCATTGACGACTGAAGATCCTACGCCGTGCAAACCACCGGATACTTTATAACCACCGCCACCAAACTTACCGCCTGCGTGGAGTACAGTCATGATGACTTCAACGGCTGGTCTACCCGTTGATTCCTGAATGCCGACTGGAATTCCACGACCATTATCGGATACTTTAATCCAGTTGTCTTTCTCTATTGTTACTTCAATATGATCGCAATAACCTGCAAGAGCTTCGTCAATACTATTGTCTACTATTTCCCACACGAGATGGTGAAGCCCTTTTGAACTCGTTGTCCCAATATACATACCAGGACGTTTACGGACCGCTTCAAGACCTTCCAATACTTGTATCTGACTTGCATCATAAGCTGTCTGCGTATCCTTCTCTTCCATTGCCAAGGTGTTCACCTTTCCTTTCCAAAACTATCAAACCGCAACCATTTATTCTCGACGCAAAACCGATCCGTCATGCACTTCAAAAATAGCCGCTTCCTGGATCGTATTATGATCAATTCCCGCGATATTGGTTGTTGTCACAAATGTTTGTACTTGTCCTTGCATTGTACTCAGCAAATGTGACTGTCGGTAATCATCCAATTCCGATAACACATCATCAAGCAATAAAATCGGAGTTTCACCCACTTCTTGTTTTACTAACTCGATTTCCGCCAGTTTCAAAGAAAGGGCTGTCGTCCGTTGCTGACCTTGTGATCCGTATGTCTGAATATCGTACCCATTGACAAAAAACTGCAAATCATCACGATGTGGACCAACCAGTGTAAGTCCTCGTTCTAATTCGCGTCTTCGCACACTCTTTAACTGATCGGCAAAAATCGTCTCCATCTCTTGAGCAGTCTGCCCATAATGTAGGTCTTTTAAAGTCCCATACGAAACTTCTAGTGTTTCAAGACCACGAGAAATTCCTTGATGAATCGGATTTGCCCATTTCTGTAGCAATTCCATAAAATAAAAACGTTTTCGAATAATTTGAACTGCCACTTGAATATACTGCTCGGTGTAAATATCGAACATAACATCCTGGAGATCCAATTTACCTCGATTCGCTTTTAACAATGCATTGCGTTGCTTTAATATCTTTTGGAAATTGACCAAGTCATGCAAATAGACTCTCGAGATCTGCCCAATTTCCATATCTAAAAAACGCCTGCGCAGCTGTGGGCTGCCCTTTACGATATTCAAATCCTCAGGCGCGAACATGACTACATTCATCTGACCGACATACATACTTAAACGGTTTTGTTCCAAATGATTAACTCTAGCCTTTTTTCCCTTTTTGGAAATCGTCAGCTCTATCGGCATATATCCAAATTTGCGTTGGACATCCCCTTCTATTTTACCACACTCTTGTTCCCAACGTATAAGTTCTCGATCATTTGATGTACGGTGGGATTTTGCCATCGCTAATACGTAAATAGCCTCCATGACATTGGTTTTCCCTTGTGCATTTTCACCGATCAGTACATTCATCGTAGGAGAGAAGTTTAATTCCAGAGACTCATAATTTCGATAGTTTGTTAATTTAAGTCGATCAATATGCATCCGACTGTCCAGATTCATCCGCTGACAGTTTGAATTTTCCTGCACCCGGGATATTTACCACATCTCCGTCATATAATTTCTTACCGCGTCGTTGTTCTGGTTCACCGTTTACGTACACGACGTTTTCACCTAAAAACCATTTAGCCATTCCACCTGAGCTAATAACATTCGTCATTTTCAATAACTGGCCTAGCGTAATGTATTCTGTATTAAACTGTACTGTTTCCATTTTTTATTCAATCCCTCATAAAGTATTCTGTTCCTCTAGTTTACCTAACTTTTTGCAATAAGTAAAAAGGTAGCCAACATGTTGACTACCCTATTACGAGATATTTTCTATAGTTACAGATTAAAACGTTCTAACCGGTAAGATTAATTGTAAAATTGCTTCGCTATCAATTGACTTCAAGATGAATGGGCGCATGCTGCCAGTGAAATGAATCTTAAGATCTTGGCCATCGATTGCTTTCAAGGCATCCATCATATATTTTGCACTAAAAGAAATTTTCAAAGGTTCACCTTCGATATGCACAGCTTCTACCAACTCTTCTACATTTCCGACATCCGGCGAGTTAGAAGAGATTTGCACATGTGGACTACCGTCCGTTGAGAAGTGCACAATATTATTTCTGTCTTCACGAGCTAATAAAGACGCGCGGTCAATTGCTTGCAACAAATTTCGTCCATTGATCGTAATAGACGTTTTGTATTCAGTCGGGATCAGACGAGAAGTGTCTGGGTAATTGCCTTCCAGTAGTCTTGAATAGAACAAGACATTGTGGAGTTTAAACAATACTTGCTGATTCGCAATGAAAATTTCTACTGAAGTAGTGTCGTCAGGCAATATCTTGCTTAGTTCCTGAAGACTTTTACCTGGAATAACTGCATTGAATGGTGAGCTTGCTTGAATCTCGGGTGTCACAATCCGTCTAGCCAATCTATGACTATCCGTTGCAATACAATATAGCTCTTGTTCTTTCATAATCCACTGAACACCTGTCAGAACAGGACGTGTCTCTTGTTGGGATACTGCGAATACAGTTTCTCTAATAAGTGATTTCATCAAGTCTGCAGGCATTTCAAAACGCTCCGCATCTTTTACATCTGGTAAAATGGGATATTCATCAGCACTCTGGGCAATAATATGAAATTCAGACTGTCCAGAACGAATATGCGTTTTCATTCCATCACGTAATTCAATCATTACTTCATTTGTTGGGAGCTTACGAATAATCTCGTTGAATACTTTTGCTTGTAATACCAGTGTCCCTGGTTGGATCGTTTGAATGATTTGTGTACCATCCTCTTCTACTGGAATGAAAGTGGATATCGTAATATCCGAATCACTTCCAGTCATCGTCAATCCCTTTTCAGTAATTTCTAATTTGATACCTGTCAAAATAGGTGTTGTCACTTTTGAACTGATCGCTTTGATAACATCGCTCAATCCATCCAATAATCTATCTCTCATAATTTCAAACTGCATATCAATACCTCGCTTATATAATAATAATTAAGTAATTAAATATAGTAGTAATAGTAGTAGGGCCTGTGGATATGTGGAAAAGCCTTTTGAATGTATGAGAATCATAGTTTCCCACATGTGCATAACAAGTGGACGACCGTGCACTACTTGTCCACAGTTATCCACAGGTCATTAGGCTCTTCCTAAAACCTTTTTAATATCTTGGACATCTTGAAGCAATGCTTTGTCTACATCAAGCTGCTTGGAAATCTTCTCATGCGCGTGAATAACAGTTGAATGATCTCGGCCACCGAACTCTGAACCAATTTTCGGTAATGAGGAATCTGTCAGCTCTCTTGATAGATACATCGCAACTTGACGCGGAAATGCAATAGCTCGAGTTCTTTTTTTTGCTACAAAGTCTTCTAATCTAATATTAAAGTGCTCACCGACTGCCTTTTGGATGTCTAGAATGGATATAATCCGCGGTCGGGAATTTGGAATAATATCTTTCAACGCTTCAGCTGCCAAGTCAGTGGTGACATCTGCATTTACCAAAGAGGAGTAGGCAACAACGCGGATCAGTGCGCCTTCGAGCTCTCTTATATTGGTGTCAATCTGGTTAGCAATATACAGCATGACATCGTTTGAAATGTCGACTAGACCATCTGCTTTCGCCTTTTTGCGTAGAATTGCAATTCTAGTTTCCAAATCAGGCGGTGCTATGTCTGTAATCAGTCCCCATTCAAAACGGGAACGTAAACGATCTTCCAGTGTGGGTATCTCTTTTGGAGGACGGTCACTGGAAATGATAATTTGCTTTGACTCTTCATGCAATGTATTAAATGTATGGAAGAACTCTTCTTGCGTTTGTTCTTTTCCTGCTAAGAATTGAATATCATCAATTAACAGAACATCTACACTGCGGTAACGATCCCTGAAATCACCGGCTTTATTGTCTCGTATAGAGTTAATAAATTCATTCGTGAATTTTTCAGATGATAAGTAGACGACCTTTAAGGCAGGGTTTTGTTCCAGTACATAATGGCCAATCGCATGCATTAAATGTGTTTTTCCTAATCCAACTCCTCCATATATAAAGAGAGGATTATAGGCTTTCGCTGGCGCTTCGGCAACTGCCAGTGAAGCAGCATGGGCAAAACGATTACCTGATCCAATAACGAACGTATCAAACGTGTACTTTGGATTCAGCATACCTGCAGAGTTGACCATAGGTGCTTTCTCTACTGGTTTTGGCTGTGTTTTCGGTAATTTAATATCGTTCTCTGCCATGTCTTGTGGAACAATAAATTCAACGATTCGATCCTCACCTGTTAGTTCAGATAAAATCCCAGTGATCAAATGTACGTAATGTGTTTCAAGCCAATCCTTGGCGAATGAATTTGGAACAGAAATAGTTGCATGTTCAGCTTCATACGTTAATAATTTGGTCGATTTTAACCACGTTTCAAAACTAGGCTTCGAAACACGAGCTTCGATATTCTTTAATACTTGTTCCCATAAACTCGATAGATTTTCCAATCGTGTGCCTCCTTTACAATAAAATATTAAAAAGCCCGGAATCCGCTTATGCACAGTATCCAGGGCTGTGGATAAAAATTATCGAAACATGTTGAAAAAACTATCCACACTGTATTCACATATGTGGATAAGATTTTGGCTGTAAATTATATACACAACAAAAGCTTTTTAATTGTAACAGGGAAACTGAATATTGACAAGGAGTCCGATGATTTATGCACAATCCCATTAACTGTGCATAAAGTGGTTATCCACAGGGCTGGATATGTGAAAAACTTGTCGACAATTGCCGGATTAAAAAATCCGTAATTTTTACCATCAACAATTCATCCATAGGATAACTTTGCCGCTCTGTGGATAAGTATTGAGTGTGAATGAACATTATTACGTGCGGATCTGAAACGAAGAAATAGAAAAGCATTGACATTCTTTTACTGAATCGCTATACTATTCAAGACTGTCATAGTAGGAAAAGAGACAATCAAAGCAGGAGGTGTCTTACGAAATGAAACGTACATTCCAACCAAATAAACGTAAACGCGCTAAAGTCCACGGCTTCCGCCAAAGAATGAGTTCGAAAAACGGACGTAGAATTTTAGCAGCTCGTCGTCGTAAAGGAAGAAAAGTTCTTTCAGCATAAGGCCACTGACATCAGTGGTCTTTTTTTTAGCTATTAGAGCGATTCCAAGTGACTATCAGGTCTCTTCTATATAGTGGACCAGCAGATTATGACGGTAGAAAATTAAAGCAGGTGTAATTATGAAAAAAAACCAGCGAATTAAAAAAAATAAAGAATTTCAAACGGTATTTAAAAAAGGAAAGTCTTTTGCTAATCGACAGTTTATTGTCTATACCTATAAGAAGGAAGATCAGCAAGAGTTTAGAATTGGCCTATCCGTCAGCAAAAAAGTCGGTAATGCTGTTACACGTAATAGAATCAAACGCTATATCCGACAATCATTCCTAGAAATGAAAGATGAAGTTAAACCTGATTTAGATTATGTTATTATCGCGAGAAATCAAGCTGCCACGCTCGATTTCCATACGGCCAAAAAAAATCTGCGACATGTTCTAAAGATCGCAAAAGTGTTTAAGTGAAATTAAAGTCTTACTTAGATGTAGAACGAATAAAGCCATCATGTTACACTGAAAAAAACTTTTATAATGATCTTGCGACTGTTTGGGGGAAAAAATGTTGAAAAAGAAATTAGTGTTCCTTTCATTACTTGTTGTTGTCGCCGTCTTCATGGCGGGTTGTTCGGAATTTAGAGAGCCGATCACAGCAGAGAGTACAGGAATTTGGAACGAATATCTTGTTTGGCCACTTGTTACATTGATTATGAAATTTAAAACATGGCTAGGTACATACGGACTAGCGATTATCGTCGTTACGGCGATCATTCGTACTGCATTGCTTCCATTAATTATTCAACAAACAAAAAGTTCAAAACGTATGCAGGAAATTCAACCAAGACTTAAAGCGTTAAAAGAGAAATATAAATCAAAAGACGCTGTTACACAGAAAAAGTATCAAGAAGAAATGCAACAGATTATGATCAACGAAAAGATTAATCCAGTTGCAGGATGTCTACCGGTTATTATCCAGATGCCAATATTTATTGGTTTCTACCACGCGATCAGCCGGATGAATGCCACACCAACGATTGAGTTGGGCAACTTCCTAGGCGTCGCTCTTGGTTCACCGAGTATTTTATTTGCCGTCATCGCTGGATTGTTCCAATTAACGGTTCTACGTACAGGACCCGCAATGGATAACCCACAGATGAAAATGATGATGTACATCATGCCGTTTATGATCATGGTATTTGGTTCATTCTTGCCAGCAGCACTTGCTTTATACTGGATTGTCGGAAATATCATTTCACTGCTCCAAAACATTTTCATCTATAAGCCGTTCGATAAGCCGAAAAACGTCGAAGTAGTGAAAACAGGAGGGAAAAAGAAATGAAACAACTTACACAAAGGGCAGCAACCGTTGAGCTAGCAATTGAATCAGCTTTACAGGACCTGGGTGTAACAAAAGATCAAGTTGAGGTACAGGTAGTGGAAAATGGCAGGAAAGGTTTTCTTGGTTTTGGTGTGAAACAAGCAGAAGTGCTTGTAACTGTCTTAGAAAAGTCGGAGCCAACTCCTAAACCGGCAGATGACGGCGCAGTATTATCTCCTGTAACTGCGGCTACTGAGAAAACAGAAGTTGTTCAACAGCCTCAAACTAAAAAAGAGCAATCAGAAACCGTTATGGATGTACAGGAAGCTGAAAGAATACCTGAAGCCAAAATCTACAATGAAAAAGATGCTATTGAAGAAACAAAGCAGTATATTGAAGACATGGCCAAAGAAATGGGTATTGAAGATTTGGTCATTACGTACGAAACAAAAGGAAAGTACATCAACTTCCAGCTTGAAAGTGAAAAAGCAGCATTCTTAATAGGTAAAAGAGGACAAACGCTTAATGCGATCCAGCAATTAGCGCAACTTGTAGCCAATAAGGTAACAAAGCAATTCAAAATTGTTAGAATAGATGTTGCAGATTACCGTGAGCGCCGCGAACAATCGCTTGAGCAACTGGCAGACCGCATGGCAGACCGGGCAGTACGTACAAAACGTCAGGTCGCACTTGAGCCTATGCCTTCTTACGAGAGAAAGGTCATTCATAACGCATTGTCACTTAGACTCGATATTGAGACATTCTCCGAAGGAAAAGATCCATACCGACACATTGTCATCAAAGGAATTGAATAAGACTAACCTCGTAGAAACTTTCTGCGAGGTTTTTTAATGCATTTATGCCATAGAGACTTACCATCAACGTACAATACTGAATGTAAACTACTTTCTATGTAAGGGAGTCGAGAGGCTGGCGGTGACACAAGGTAGACTCTCTAAACGCGGCTGCATAGAGTGCGAATCTCCACCCTCAAATCACTTCCATATCTAGGCTCTATTTTCACACCTTAAATTTTTCTTTAAGAAACTTTCTACACTAGAAAGCCTGAAACGACAGTGTTCTTTGTCGACTGCTAGCACATGATAAATTACCGTGACGCTTGGTTCAAAATTCCTGAATTTATCCACATGTTTTAAATTCGTGTGCTAGGAGATTCCGACGATTTATGATAATATAGGTTGTTAGAAAGTAGTATTCGCTATAAAAGATATGCACATGTGCACAACGAAGCCAGGAAGGTGAAAAACTTGCATTTTGATACGATAGCCGCCATTTCCACTCCCATGGGAGAAGGAGCGATTGCCATCGTTCGTCTGAGCGGCGATGACGCATGGAAGATTGCAGACCGTATATTCCAGTCACCAGCGGCGAAACCACTCTGCGAACAACCATCGCACACAATTCATTATGGACATTTGCACGATCCCGCCACTGAAGAATTAGTGGAGGAAGTCATGGTGTCGATCATGAAAGCACCAAAGACCTTCACGCGCGAAGACATTGTGGAGATCAACTGTCACGGAGGCATCACTTCAGTCAATAGAGTACTCCAATTGGTATTGACAGAGGGGGCTAGATTAGCAGAACCCGGCGAGTTTACTAAACGAGCATTTCTTAATGGCCGGATTGATTTATCCCAGGCCGAAGCAGTTATGGATTTGATTAGGGCCAAAACAGATAAAGCCATGAACGTTGCACTCAATCAGATGGAGGGGAAACTATCTCACTTGATTGGTGAATTGCGACAGGCACTACTCGAAACGCTTGCACAAGTGGAAGTTAATATAGATTACCCGGAGTATGATGATGTAGAAGAAGTGACGATTCCTTTGATGATTGAAAAAGGAACGTGGGTAAAGAATGAGATCGATGAGTTATTGCGTACATCATCACAAGGAAAGATCTTGCGTGAAGGATTGTCTACCGTAATAGTAGGACGTCCGAACGTTGGAAAATCATCATTGCTTAATAGCTTAGTGCAGGAAAACAAAGCGATTGTTACTGATGTCGCGGGCACTACCCGTGATATTATAGAAGAGTATGTCAATGTCCGTGGCGTTCCTCTGCGTCTTGTCGATACTGCTGGAATCCGGGAAACGGAAGATATTGTCGAGCGGATTGGAGTGGAACGTTCAAGGAAGGTACTAAAAGAAGCGGATCTCATACTCTTAATGGTGAATAGTTCTGAAGCGTTAACAGATGAGGATGAGCGATTGTTTGAAGCCGTTGCTGGAATGGACATGCTTGTCATCGTCAATAAAACAGATTTACCAACAAAGATTGATCTGGAGCGAGTTTATGAAGTAGCAGGAAGAGATCGAGTTATTACTACTTCGATACTGCAAGAGCAAGGTATTACCGAATTGGAAGAAGCGATTGCTGCACTGTTCTTTGAAGGTTCATTGGAATCCAATGACCTGACGTATGTATCCAACGCGCGTCACATTTCATTACTAAAGCAGGCACGTAATACGATTGATGATGCGGTACAAGCAGCACAAGTAGGAGTTCCTATCGACATGATTCAAATAGACGTTACACGCACATGGGAAATTCTTGGTGAAATCATCGGAGATACCGTTCAAGATAGTTTAATTAAAGAGTTGTTCTCAAAGTTCTGCCTCGGAAAATAATGATTTTATAAATGGGAAGGATGAACGAACATGCCACAATTTGAAGCAGGCACGTTCGATTGTATCGTCATTGGAGCTGGACACGCAGGCGCAGAAGCAGCTTACGCATCAGCGAAGATGGGCGCATCGACACTAGTATTAACAATGAATTTAGACATGATTGCTTTCATGCCATGTAATCCTTCATTAGGAGGACCTGCAAAGGGTATCGTAGTGCGGGAAATAGACGCACTTGGCGGCGTGATGGCAAAGGTCATAGACAAAACACATATTCAAATGCGTTTATTGAACACAGGGAAAGGTCCGGCCGTGCGTGCTTTACGTGCACAAGCGGATAAAGTACTGTATCAGCAAGAAATGAAGCGGATACTGGAAGAAGAACCAAATATGACACTTCGTCAAGCAGTTGTCGAGAAATTGATCGTAGAAGATGACGAAATAAAAGGCGTAGTGACACAGATTGGTGCCATTTTCCGTGCAAAGACTGTCATTATTACAACAGGTACATTTTTACGCGGGGAAGTCATCATCGGAGATCTCAAATACTCGAGTGGACCGAACAATCAAATGCCATCCATTAAACTGGCGGAACATTTGCAAGAACTTGGTTTACAGACGGTTCGATTTAAAACAGGAACACCGCCACGTATTAACAGCAATACGATCGATTACAGCAAGACAGAAATTCAGCCAGGAGACGATGTACCGCGATCATTCAGCTATGAAACGACTGAATTCATTACGGATCAGCTGCCATGTTGGTTAACGTATACAACTCCGGAAACGCATGAAATCATCAATGAAAACCTTCATTTATCTCCGATGTATTCGGGCATGATTAAAGGAAAAGGACCTAGCTATTGTCCATCCATTGAAGATAAAATTGTACGTTTTGCGGACAAGTCACGTCACCAGATTTTCCTCGAGCCTGAAGGTCGTAATACAAGAGAAGTATATGTGCAAGGATTGTCAACAAGTCTTCCCGAACATATACAGCATCGTTTAATTGCGAGTGTACCGGGGCTTGAGAAGGCTGAAATGATGCGTGCTGGCTATGCTATTGAGTACGATTCTATCATTGCAACACAATTATGGCCTACGCTGGAAACGAAAAAAATCAAAAACTTGTACACGGCTGGCCAAATCAATGGAACTTCTGGATATGAAGAAGCCGCAGCGCAAGGATTGATGGCGGGAATCAATGCTGCATGCAACGTACTTGGCAAGGAAGAGGTCGTTCTTGGACGTAGTGATGCGTACATCGGTGTACTTATCGATGATTTGGTCACTAAAGGTACAAGTGAACCCTATCGTCTCTTGACATCAAGAGCGGAATATCGTCTCTTGCTTCGTCATGATAATGCTGACATGCGCTTGACGGAGATTGGTTATCAAAACGGAATGATTAGTGAAGAGCGCCACACGAAGTTTTTGGCGAAGAAAGCACAAATCGACGCGGAGATTGATCATTTACGTAAAGTAACAGTGAAACCTACCGAAGAGATCCAGGAGATCATCGCCGCAGTGAATGGAACAGCACTCCGAGAACCAATGAAGGCGGCTGATTTACTGAAGCGGCCGGAAATGAAGTATAGCGAATTGTGTAAAGTGGTTCCACCTCTTGAAGAAATTAACGAAGAAGTGGCGGAACAAGTAGAGATATTCATTAAGTATGAAGGATACATCGAAAAGTCCATGCAGCAAGTGGCGAGAATGAAAAAGATGGAGAATAAGCGGATTCCAGAAAACATTGATTATGATGCGATTTCAGGCATTGCGAAAGAAGCAAAGGCAAATCTCAAAGAGGTACAGCCATTGTCGATTGCGCAAGCATCACGTATTTCTGGTGTCAACCCTGCAGATATCTCAATCTTGCTTGTCTATATTGAACAAGGGAAAATCGCAAAAGTATCCGGTTGAGTCTATGACTGGCGCTTAGTAGCGTCAGTCTTTTTGAAAAGGAATGAGAACATGACGGAACAACAGTTTTACGAAGCTCTGCAAGAGAAAGGCTTTGAATTGTCCGATACACAGAAGCAACAATTCAAACGCTATTTTGAAGTACTAGTTGAGTGGAATGAAAAGATGAACTTGACGGCAATTACAGATGCGCCGTCCGTATACCTAAAGCATTTCTATGATTCCATTACAAGTGCATTTTACGTGGACTTCACGAAGTATGAATCTGTTTGCGACGTAGGTGCTGGTGCAGGTTTTCCAAGTATCCCGTTGAAGATTATTTACCCACATCTCCACGTGACTATTGTAGATTCATTGAATAAACGTATTACATTCTTAAATCATTTGGCTGGGGAATTAAAGCTTGAAAATGTGGCGTTTGTCCATGCAAGAGCAGAAGAATTCGGTCGTAACCCGAAGTACCGTGAACAGTTTGATGTAGTAACTGCACGCGCGGTAGCACGGTTATCGGTATTGTCGGAGCTTTGCATTCCTCTTGCTAAACAAGGAGGGCTCTTTGTTTCTATGAAGGGTGCAGCTGCATCTGAAGAAATGAAAGACGCTACTCGTGCTGTAAAACTACTTGGGGCAGTTTTACAGAATGAACATGAATTCTTATTACCGGAAGAAAATAGTGAACGTCACATCTTTGTATTTGAAAAGAAAAAGCAGACACCTAAGAAGTATCCTAGAAAACCGGGCGTACCTAATAAAACACCGATTACAGCAGACTAACTGTGGGAAATGTTTCACGTGAAACAATTTTTTAGAAGAGATAAAAAGGGAATAGTTTCGAAAAGGTGGTGCAGAGGTTGAAAAGTACTTTTTCGCGTTTTTTTGGTGGGGGAGAAAAGATGACTACGATTGAAGAAGTGAAAGTTCATCATCTGGAGAAGGTAGCACAAATTGCAATTGATTCAATTACAGCGAATCAATATCAGCCACGGGCAATTTTTAATGAAGAAAAAATTGAAGAACTAGCTAGAACAATTCATACACATGGCGTTATTCAACCTATTGTCATTCGAACAAAAGATGACGGATCATACGAAATTATCGCAGGGGAACGAAGATATCGGGCGATGCGTAAGCTAGGTTGGACCGAAGTACCGGCAATTGTGCGGGATTTGGATGATAAAGAGACCGCCTCAATTGCTTTAATCGAGAACTTGCAGCGTGAAGAATTGACGGCAATTGAAGAAGCACATGCCTATGAACGTTTGTTAGAGCTACATGAATTAACACAAGAAGCATTGGCACAACGACTCGGTAAAGGACAGTCTACAATTGCGAATAAGATGCGTTTGTTGAAGTTACCTGAACCAGTTCAAACGGCAATTTTACAGAAAAAGATATCTGAACGTCATGCACGTGCATTGTTACCGTTAAAAGAACCAATTCTTCAGATGGAAGTGTTGGAAGAAATCAAAATAAATCAATATAACGTCAAAGATTTAGAAGCTAGGATTAAAGAAATCATGTACCCAACGGAATCAGTTGAGAAAGTGCAGCCTGCAAGAAGACGCGGGCCCCGACAAAAAGCCGTGAGTAAGGATGTTCGTATTGCGGTAAACACGTTGCGAGAATCTCTTGCACTGATATCTAAGAGTGGGATTGAAGTAGCATCTGAGGAAATGGATTCTGAAGAATACTACACCATTACGATAAAAATAAGTAAAAAGTGACGAATGAAAACTCTTGCTGATTTACTAGCAAGAGTTTTCTTATATATCAATAGAGTTCGTACAGTGAAGATGATAAACTGAAATAGACCACATAGAAGATATTCTTTGTCAGGTATTTCAAACATAGGAAGCAACCAGTAAAACTTTGGTATACTAGTAAGACAATCGAAATAGGAAAGAAAGCAGGTGCAAGAGTGGGTAAGATTATTGCTATAGCAAATCAAAAAGGAGGCGTCGGAAAAACGACGACTTCTGTAAACTTAAGTGCATGCCTTGCCCATTTAGGCAAAAAAGTGCTCTTAATTGATTCAGATCCACAAGGAAATGCGACGAGTGGAGTCGGTGTTAACAAAGGTGATGTACAAGACTGTATTTATAATATGTTAATTGATGATGTACCCGTACGTGACGTGATTCTGCCAACCGAAATTGAAAATCTCGAAATCGTTCCTGCCACCATTTCACTTGCAGGAGCTGAAATTGAGCTAGTTTCTACGATATCACGTGAGGTTCGTATGAAACACGCGATTCAAGATATTAAAGATGACTATGACTACGTCATTATTGATTGTCCTCCATCTCTTGGCCTTTTGACGTTGAACGCATTGACGGCTTCGGATTCAATCATTATTCCTGTACAGTGTGAATACTATGCGCTCGAAGGACTTAGTCAATTGCTCAGCACGATTCGACTGGTCCAGAAACATTTAAATGAATCACTTTATATTGACGGGGTATTACTGACGATGTTTGACGCTAGGACCAATCTAGGCATTCAAGTTATTGAAGAAGTAAAGAAATACTTCCAAGACAAAGTGTATAAAACGATCATTCCGCGTAACGTCCGTTTAAGTGAAGCACCGAGTCATGGTAAACCAATTATATTATATGATCCACGATCTAAAGGTGCGGAAGTGTACTCAGAGCTGGCAAAGGAAGTGGTGGAGAATGAGTAAAGGTCTAGGTAAGGGTCTTAATGCATTATTTCCTCGTGAAACATTGGAAAAGGTAGAGCTTATTCGTCTGAAAAGCATTAAAGTTAATCCGTACCAGCCGCGTAAAGAGTTCAATGAAGTGTCGTTGAATGAATTAAGCGAATCGATTAAGGAACACGGTGTTCTGCAACCCATCATCGTGAGAAGTGTTGGTACACAGTATGAAATCGTTGTAGGGGAAAGAAGATTCCGTGCTTCCGAACTAGCAGGCAAAAAGGAAATTCCAGCTGTTGTACGTGATTTAACAGATGAACAATCAATGGAAATGGCTATTCTTGAAAACTTGCAGCGTGAAGACTTATCTCCTATTGAAGTAGCAGAGGCATACCAAAACCTAATGGAAAGTCTGAAGTTAACACAAGAGCAACTTGCCTTTAGATTAGGCAAGAGTAGACCGCATATCGCTAACCATATCCGTTTACTCGCGTTACCCGAGAAAGTTTTGAAAGACATTTCCCACGGAATACTTTCAATGGGACACGGTCGTACACTTCTTGGGTTGCGTAAAAAAGAGCAAATCTTGGCTATTGCCGAAAAGACCAAGACGGAAGGGTTAAATGTTCGTCAATTGGAGAAACTGGTTCAACAGTTAAATGAAGATGTTCCACGTGAAACGAAGAAGGAAAAGAAAAAAGATATATTTATTGAGGCACAGGAAAACACTCTGCGTGAACAATTTGGTACAAACGTAACTATAAAGAAGACGAAGAAAAAGGGCAAAATCGAAATCGAGTTTCACTCAGATGAAGATTTTGAACGTATTCTCGAATTATTGAACGCTGAGTAATGATACACAAACCTATTTTGCTTTCAATGCAAAATAGGTTTTATTCTTGAAGAGAACTTGGACGTGACTACATGATATTGTTTGGTTCACTGTTTAATGTATTGACGATTATAATCGGTACATTAATCGGAAGGTTTTTATATGGAATACCTGAACGAATGAAGGAAACCATCATGTACGGAATAGGGATGGCTGTAGTAGCAATCGGATTACAAATGACATTTGAAACAACACAAATTGTCATTGTCATTCTTAGTATTGTGATAGGCGCAATTCTTGGTGAATGGATTGATCTTGATCAAAAAGTTAACCAATTGGGGCACTGGATTGAAAAGAAGTTACCGGCTAAAAAAGAAGGGCAGGGAATAGCACAAGGATTCGTTACGGCTACGCTGTTTTTTTGCGTAGGTTCCATGGCTATCATTGGAGCTATTGATAGTGGGCTCCGCAACGATCATAGTGTGTTAATAATGAAAGGAATATTAGATGGATTCACTTCAATCATCTTTAGTTCCACATTAGGTATTGGTGTTGCATTTGCAGCAATTCCTCTATTAATTTACCAAGGTAGTATAACCTTTCTTTCCACCATACTCAGTCGGTTTGTTCCAGATGAACTAATGCAGTTATTTATTTCTGAAATGACGGCTACAGGTGGCTTGATGATTGCGGCTATTGGATTAAATTTAATCGGCTTGACGAAAATTCGGGTAGCCAACTTTATCCCAGGTATTGCGGTAGTTGCGGTCATCGTTACGATTGTATATGCTTTTTGAAGGTTGACGATGATGTGCTAATTGTAAGGCTCTACCAATCATACGACTCATTTCGAACGGTAGATGAAGACGAGTGCTTTGTAAAACTGCTTGCTCCATGAAGCCGCCTACGTTGACGATTCCTTTAACAGATACATCACCAACTAGGGGAAGTTCTTTTCCTACGGCTTTCCCTGGTGCAATCGGACCGCTATGAAACAATAGATCACCAACAGAGTCCTTTTTACTTAGACAGGCATCGATCGCCACTACAAACGCTTCGGGGTATAATGTGCTTGTGAGCTCCATACGTTGTTGTAGATTCAGAGCGTGTAGTGGCTCTTGTAACGTGCCGACTACTGTATAAGGGAAGAGACTTAGCTCTGACAAGTAGGAGCCTGTCAAAGGACCGAGAGAATCGCCAGTGGAACGATCAGTTCCGATGCAATAAAAAATGATTGGTTGTTGTTTAAATGGGATATGTTGCATGAAATAAGTGCTCAATTTCCACACGACACCGGTTTCTTTACTAGAAATTCGGTAATGATAAGAAGAGGGTTCGGCTGTATACATAGGGAGACACCAGTCCTTTGTGTTATATTTACGCTGAAATTCATACTGCGCATGTATTGCTGTGCAGTATATCCTGAGGGGTAAGGGTTTATACGAAAGGAGGATTTCTTTCAATGGCATCTACTTCTGCTACAGAAGAAGCGAAAGAAAGCCTAAAAGGTTTAGAAGCAGCAATTCAACAAGTAAAAGATACGATATTCAGTGCTGACTTTTGGCTCTCTACCGGAATTTTTGCTATTCGCATTCTCTTGATTATTGTGGTGGCAGGCGTGGTAGTAAAAGTAGGGCAAGTATTAATAAGGCGATTCTTCGCTATTAAGTTGAAAAGTCCGATGCGCAAAACAGAACGACGTGAAAAGACCATGATCAAACTTTTAGAAAACGCATTGAAATACATTGTCTATTTCTCCGCTATACTAGCCGTTCTGACAGAGTTCAAGATAGACGCAAAAGGTCTACTTGCAGGTGCAGGTGTACTAGGTCTAGCCGTCGGTTTTGGTGCCCAGAGTTTAGTAAAGGACGTCATTTCTGGTTTTTTCATTATTTTTGAAGATCAATTTGGAGTCGGCGACTATGTGCGTATTAATTCAGGTGAAGGTACGGTTATGGAAATCGGTCTTCGCACAACGAAAATTGCATTATATGGTGGCGAGTTATATACAGTACCTAACGGTCAAATAGGTGAAGTCGTCAATTACTCCGTCACGAATTCCATGGTTTTGCTTGATCTAGCATTATCCTACGAAACAGATATCGACCACGCAGAGGAATTAATCAAAGGATTCCTTGGGAAATTACCGAGAGAGCGCTATTCAGAGGTGATCGGCGTACCGGAAGTGTTGGGCGTACAAAGTATGGAACCATCAAGGATCTTGCTGCGTATTGCCGCGGAGACTGAGCCGGTTGCTAATTTTAACGTAGGTCGTAAACTTCGACAGGACTTAAAGAAATTCATGGATTTGAATGGAATTGAAATGCCTTATCCACGAATGGTAATACGTGAAGAACATAAGGAAGGGGATTCATACGATGGCGGACAAAGAGTTTAACTTGCATGACGTGGTGGAGATGAAAAAACAACACCCATGTGGCACAAATGCTTGGAAAATCATCCGAATGGGCGCGGATATTCGAATAAAATGCGAAGGCTGTGGACACAGCGTCATGATCCCACGTAATGAATTTGCTAAGAAGATGAAAAAAGTTCTGCTGAAGAACGAGTCTTGAGAACACGTGGACAATACACCGCATTATCCTTATAATGAAGTGGTTGACTAACGAATAATGTAAGCTTTGGATAGATAAGAAAGGTGTGGGAATAATGGCGTTAACAGCTGGGATTGTAGGTCTTCCGAACGTAGGGAAATCAACTTTATTTAATGCGATAACAAAAGCAGGAGCAGAGGCGGCGAACTATCCGTTCTGTACGATTGACCCGAACGTAGGAATAGTTGAGGTACCAGATGAGCGTTTAGACAAATTGACTGAGCTCGTCACACCGAAAAAGACAGTGCCAACTGCATTCGAATTTACCGATATTGCGGGGATTGTAGAAGGTGCAAGTAAAGGTGAAGGTCTTGGTAACAAGTTCCTTTCACATATTCGTGAAGTAGATGCGATTTGTCAGGTAGTCCGTTGTTTCGTAGATGAAAACATTACACACGTATCAGGAAAGGTAAATCCAATCGACGATATTGAAGTCATTAACTTGGAATTGATCTTGGCAGATATGGAAAGTGTAGATAAGCGTTTAGCCCGAGTTTCCAAAATGGCGAAGCAAAAAGATAAAGAAGCGATGGTAGAAGAGCCGATTCTACTCAAATTACGTGATGCATTTGAAAATGCAATGGCTGCCCGTTCTGTAGAATTAACAGTTGATGAGTTGGATGTAGTCAAAGGCATGCACTTGTTAACGATTAAACCGATGTTGTATGTAGCGAACGTTTCAGAAGATGAAATTGCAGATGCAGATAACAATCCATACGTCCAACAAGTTCGTGATTTTGCAGAGAAGGACAATGCAGAAGTAATCGTAGTTTGTGCGAAAATTGAAGAAGAGATGGCGGAGCTTGAAGACGACGAGAAGGAAATGTTCCTTGAAGAGCTAGGCATCAAAGAATCCGGTCTTGATCAATTAATTAAAGCAACGTACAACTTACTTGGATTTGCTACGTACTTTACAGCAGGCGTACAAGAAGTTCGCGCATGGACATTCCGTAAAGGTATGAAAGCACCACAATGTGCCGGCGTAATCCATACCGACTTTGAACGCGGATTCATCCGTGCGGAGACGGTAGCATACGACGACTTAGTCGAGCACGGTTCCATGACAGCGGCAAAAGAGGCTGGTAAGGTCCGTTTAGAAGGTAAAGAATACGTCGTTAAAGACGGCGACGTTATGCTCTTCCGTTTCAACGTATAATACAAACAAAGGCTGATTCTCCTCGTGAGAATCAGCCTTTTTCTTGATTTGAAAGAGGTCTGGTTGAAGACCTGCAGAGGAAGTGAAAGAGTAAGTTAATGGGTGAGTACGAGGGGATTGCAACTCGGAAAAGCGTCCCCTCCGAAGCGCAAACCCCCATTCCAATCCTACTGCCAGCTTTTTTATTTTATTGAGCAGGATAAATATACAACTTAGGTAACTCCGGATCATCCTTCACTAGTGCATCATCCGGAAACTTCTTTAACTCCTTGTACATCGCAAAATCTCCTGCTGCTCCGCCGATTAGCATCGCACCTAACAGCAACAGTACGCCATCATTGAAATACAACGCAAGAATAGCAGGCAACACACCCGTCATCCAAAACGGTAACAATAATGCTTTGCGGATTCCTTTATTGTCCATCAACTGATCCGTGGTAGCGTAGGCAACACCCATCTTCAAATTGACACCATACGCCATGTTCTTCCACGGCACATTACAAAAAATACGAAAACCAAGCAAATGGAAAAACTCATGTATAACAATCAATAAAATGTATCCAACCAAAGTATAGACAACATACCACACCGAAAATGACATAGATAATCCTCCTTGTAGCAGACCACGAATTATCAAAAGTGCTATAAGCGGTAGGAAAGTGAGCCAAAGACTTTGCTTCGCTATTTTCTGTAAATCGAGCTCAACAATCACAGGCTGTTGTTCTTCCATGCGAAATCACCCCTTAATTCACTTAGTATAGTATATTGATGGTTGATATTCCAATTGAGATGTGATAGTATGTACTGATGTGAGTAATATTAAATTTACTTACTCCTTGCCCACTTGTAAAAGTAGGGCCCAAGTCCATAAGGAGGTGACTATTGATGAGAAAGTACGAAATTATGTACATTATGCGCCCAACTCTTGAAGATGACGCGAAAAAAGCGTTGATTGAACGCTTTGATACTGTCCTAACTTCAAACGGAGCGGAAATCATCGAGTCGAAAGAGTGGGGCAAGCGACGTCTTGCTTACGAAATCGACGACTTACGTGAAGGTTACTACCAATTAGTAACTGCTAACGCTGGTGCTGAAGCAATCGATGAATTTACACGTCTAGCGAACATCAACGAAGGTATCATTCGTCATATGACAATTCGTGTAGATGCGTAATCTGATATAAAATCTAATAAATTTATGATGAGGGAGGTTTGATTCTGAATGATAAACCGTGTCGTTTTAGTTGGCCGATTAACAAAAGACCCTGAGCTGAAGTATACACAAACTGGAATTGCTGTAACACGTTTTACACTGGCAGTGAACCGTGCGTTCGCTAATGCCCAAGGAGAACGGGAAGCGGATTTCATCACGTGTGTAGCTTGGCGTAAACAGGCTGAGAATATCGCGAATTACTTACGAAAAGGAAGTCTAGCCGGAGTGGATGGCCGTATACAGACGGGCAGCTTCGAAGGTCAAGACGGTAAGCGTGTTTACACGACAGAAGTTGTTGCGGATAGTACTCAATTCCTGGAACCAAGAAGTGCCAATACAGAACGTCAGCAAACGCCATCTTATGGTGGTGGAGCTCCTTCTTATAACGCACCTTCTCAAGACCAAGGACAAGGATACAATAACCAGCAATCCTACCAACCGAATCAGCAAAATATGACACGTGTTGATAATGATCCATTCCAGCCAGGCGGCGGTCCGATTGAAGTAACAGATGACGACTTGCCATTCTGATAGAACGGTTCATTTAATACGTAAATAGGAAGGAGGACAACAATTATGGCACCACGTCGTGGAGGTCGCAAACGCCGTAAGGTTTGCTATTTTACTTCTAACCACATTACTCACATCGACTATAAAGATGTAGATTTGTTGAAGAAGTTTATCTCTGAGCGCGGAAAGATGTTGCCTCGTCGAGTTACTGGTACAAGCGCTAAATACCAACGTAAATTGACGGTCGCAATCAAACGTGCACGCATCATGGCACTTCTTCCGTTCGTATCTGAAGAGCGGTAATATATAAACCGCCACTGACTGAGTTACTCAGTCAGTGGCGGTTTTTTATTTATCTGGAAAATCATACAATCCATAGTCCATTGCGCATCCACTTTACTGGAAACCGCAACTGCCTGTATTTTTGATTTCACGTCGAATCGTGATACAATTAGAAGGATGATTGCAGCTTTATATGAATTAAGGAATGCAACACTTTGTCCCTTTATAATCAATAGGTGGCAAAAGAAGCAGTGAATGAATTGGGGCGTGGATATGCAAGATCAAGCAAGTAGAATTACGTACGGTGCGATGATGGTAGCACTCTTCGCCATATTACTGGCAATGACTTTATACGTACCATTACTCGGCTTATTGACATTGTTACTCGTTCCATTGCCCATTACGATTTATCGTTTGCGCTATGACCGTGTCTCTACGCTGATGGTCGCGATGTGTACATGGCTTATCACATTATTGATTGGTGGCTTGCTTTCCATACCAGCAGCAATTGTCTTAAGTGCTGTTGGATTCGTTATCGGTGATACCGTACGAACAGGCAAGACGAAACTTTATGTATATATGGCAACCGGTGTCACATTGCTCATTTCATTGAGTCTATTGTATCTAGGCACTGTGTGGTTCATGAAAATCAACCCCATTGAACAGTTGATGCAACAATTTTCAGCTATACAGCAGGAAGCACTTGTCATTCTATCCGGAATGGGAAATTCAACAAGAGAAATTGAGCGAACTGTGGCCGAGGCATTTACGTATTACCAAACCATTGTGCCTTCTCTGTTCATCTTGTCTGTTTTTGTAACTGCCTACATGTTTGTTATGCCCATTTTGGCGGTTGCAACACGTTTACGTTTTGAAGTTCCTAAGTTTGCTTCCTTCCTTAACATGCGTCTTCCATTTGCAACGGTACTAGCCTATCTAGCATTACTGTTGATTTCCATTTTGTCGCAGCCGGAACAAGGAACGACGTTTTATCTAATGGAGGCAAATGCCATTCTCATCTTTAGATTCTTATTCTTCTTACAAGGTTTGGCGTTAATTTACTATGCATTGCGCAAGATGAAGCTTCCAATAATCGTCAACGTGCTAGCTACATTATTCGCCATGTTCCTCAGTCCCTTCACCGTAATGTTGGGTGTTTTGGATATCGCCATTAACATTCGTACATGGATAGATAAAGACAAGAGAGCGTAGGAGATGAGATATTGAATTTATTTTATAAAAAACGTGGGATACGAATTCCGTTAGCATTCTTGTCTCTACTTGGAGCGGTAGGTTCCGTACTACTAATGTTATTAAACTTTTGGGTAGGACTGTTTTTTGCAGTTGCTTATGCGCTTGCTCTAGGTACCGCTTGGAAAGTAGAGAATGAGAACTATCTGGAAACAGAGAAATATATTGAAACCTTATCCTACCGGATGAAAAGGGTAGGAGAAGAAGCGTTGCTGGAATTACCAATTGGGATTATTTTGCTGAATGATAAGCAATTAGTAGAGTGGGTCAATCCATTTATCAATTCGATATATCCCGACAAGACTTGGATTGGTTCACAGCTCTACGAAATGAATGAAGCATTTCGTCAAGTCATTAGAGAAGACAGTGAGCAAGATGTCATCGTATTGAATGATCGCTCGTACCGCGTGTACTATAAACCGGAAGAGAAATTGATCTATCTATTTGACGTAACAGAACGCTTAAAGATACAATCCCTTTACTATGCTGATCGAACGACGATTGGGATTTTATTGGTCGATAACTATGATGAATTGTCTCAGACAATGGACGACCAGACACGAAGCCAGATGAACTCACTCGTTACCTCATTGGTCAATCAATGGGCAGATGAATATGGGATCTTCGTAAAACGAATTTCTTCTGAGCGCTTCTTGGCTGTTTTCAATGAAGGTACACTAGAACTATTGGAGAAGACTAAGTTCGCGTTGCTCGATACGATTCGTGAGAACACATCTAAACACAGTGTTTCACTTACGTTGAGTATTGGGGTAGGGACAGGTACTACGTCGCTTACAGAGCTTGGTGAGTTAGCTCAGTCGAGCCTGGATCTAGTTCTAGGGCGTGGCGGTGACCAAGTAGCAATTAAACACCATGATGGGAAACTGAAATTCTATGGTGGTAAGACAAATCCTGTTGAAAAACGTACACGTGTACGCGCACGTGTCATTTCACACGCACTACGTGATTTAATCCAAGATAGTGACCGTGTGTTCATTATGGGTCATAAAATGCCTGACATGGATGCGATAGGTGCATCGATTGGTGTACGTAAGATGGCAAGGATGAACGGCGTTGAAGGCTATGTCGTCGTTAATTTTGATCAGCTCGATGCTAGTGTTAGCCGTTTGATGGATGAAGTACAGCAAGATGAAGAATTATATGACCATATGGTGATGCCTGAAGAGGCGTTGGAATTGATGACGGAGCGTTCGTTGGTCGTTATTGTCGATACACATAAGCCAAGTATGGTTATAGATGAGCGTGTACTGGATAAGGCCCAGAAGGTTGTATTAATTGACCATCACCGACGAGGCGAAGAATTCATTAATAACACCGTGCTCGTTTATATGGAGCCTTATGCATCTTCCACAGCGGAACTTGTGACGGAATTACTGGAGTATCAGCCAAAGAATGAGAAGTTGACAATGTTAGAGTCGACAGCGATGCTAGCAGGTATCGTAGTGGATACGAAGAGCTTTACACTTAGGACAGGTTCTCGCACATTCGAAGCCGCTTCCTATTTGCGAACGAATGGTGCCGATACCGTACTAGTACAGCGTTTACTAAAAGAAGATATTGCGACATATATTGAACGATCAAAACTAATTGAAACCGTAGAATTTGCGGGTAATGGAGATATTGCGATTGCGAGAGGTCTAGAAGATGTTGTTCATAGCTCCGTACTGATCGCGCAGACAGCTGATATCTTATTGACTATGCAAGGTATTTCCGCATCATTCGTCGTAGCAAAGCGTGATGATGGAAGAATTGGTATTAGCGCCCGCTCATTGGGCGAATTGAATGTTCAAGTCATTATGGAAGAGTTGGGTGGTGGCGGTCATTTAACAAATTCTGCTTGCCAGTTAAGTGTAGACACGATGGATGAAGCAATTACTATGTTAAAGGACGCACTAGATCAATACGTAGAGAGGGGAAATGAATGATGAAAGTTATTTTTTTAAAAGATGTTAAAGGAAAAGGTAAAAAAGGTGAAGTGAAAGAGGTCTCAACTGGATATGCACAAAACTTTTTATTGAAAAATAATGTAGCAGTTGAAGCGACTCCAGGTAATTTAAGTAAATTGCAAGGCCAGAAGGATCGCCAGAAAAAGGATGCAGCTGCAGAATTGGCAGAAGCTAAAGAATTAAAAGAGCAAGTTGAAAAGTTGACTGTAGAGCTACAGGCGAAAACGGGTGAAGATGGTCGTCTGTTTGGTTCTATTACGTCCAAGCAGATTGGACAAGCGTTAGAAAAGCAAAACAAAATTAAAGTAGATCGCCGTAAGATGGAATTACCTGAGCCAATTCGTGCACTTGGTTTTACAAATGTTCCGATCAAATTACACCCTGATGTAACAGCTACACTTAAAGTGCATGTTACAGAAGAATGATAAGGAGATAATAGCTTGAACCAGATGATCGAGCGCACACCTCCGCATAACAACGAAGCAGAGCAGTCGGTTCTTGGTGCAATATTTTTAGAACCACAGGCACTGATAACCGCATCTGAAATATTGATGCCGGAAGATTTCTATCGGATCGCGCATAAAAAGATTTTTGAAACTATGCTTGTATTGAATGACAGAGGTCAGCCAGTCGATTTGGTGACAATCGCCGAAGAGCTCAAAGTAAAAAATGAGCTCGAAGACGTCGGGGGCATTTCGTATATTACAGAGCTTGCCAACGCAGTTCCGACTGCTGCAAACATCGTCTATTATGCAAATATTGTTGATGAAAAAGCTTTGTTACGCAGATTGATCCGCGTTGCAACTGACATTGTGGAAGACGGCTACACACGGGAAGACGAAGTAGAAGCCTTACTTGGTGAAGCCGAGAAGAAAATGATGGAAGTGTCCAATCGGAAAAATGCGGGTGACTTCCGTCATATTAAAGATGTATTAGTGGAGACGTATGACAATATTGAATTATTGCATACACGTAAAGGTGATGTAACAGGAATTCCAACCGGATTCCGTGACTTGGATAAGATTACGGCAGGCTTCCAGCGTAATGACTTGATTATCGTGGCGGCTCGTCCTTCTGTTGGTAAAACCGCGTTTGCGTTGAACGTAGCGCAAAACGTGGCAACGAAGACAGAAGAGAACGTCGCGATCTTCAGTTTAGAGATGGGTGCCGAACAGCTTGTCATGCGTATGTTATGTGCAGAAGGCAACATTGACGCACAAGTACTGCGTACAGGAAACCTTGAAGCTGACGACTGGCGCAAGTTGACAATGGCTATGGGGTCGTTATCAAATGCAGGAATTTTCATTGATGACAGTCCAGGTCTGCGAGTGAATGAAATCCGTTCGAAATGTAGACGTCTGCAACAAGAACACGGTCTCGGTATGGTGATGATTGACTACATGCAGCTGATCATGGGAAGCGGCCGTGGCAGCGACAATCGCCAGCAAGAAGTATCTGAGATTTCCCGTTCATTAAAAGCATTAGCTCGTGAACTAAAAATCCCAGTCGTTGCGCTGTCCCAGCTATCACGGGGTGTAGAGCAACGCCAAGATAAGCGCCCTATGATGTCTGACCTTCGGGAATCAGGAAGTATTGAGCAAGACGCCGATATCGTCTCCTTCCTCTACCGGGAAGACTACTATGATAAAGAAACCGAAATGCAAAATATGATTGAAATCATTATTGCCAAGCAACGTAACGGCCCAACTGGTACGGTAACGTTAGCATTTGCAAAGGAATACAATAAATTCCTTAATATCGACTGGAGTCAGCACGAATCGCCTCCGTCTTATGAATAAAACAGCGCGCTCTTCTTCTACCACCGTAGAAAAGGACGCGCTGTTTTTTCATCGTTCCAAGCAAGCCGCCCCCATCTGAAAAAGTGCGATTTTACACAAATCGTGATAGAGTTAAAGGATATGGAAAGATATATTTCAGCTTTAGAATCAGGCTGTAACCATAGAAGAGATAGATTAGTGTTCCATGTACCACACAATTTCACATTACTTAATTTAGTCATGGAAAGAAAAAATAGCTGAAAATTTAATCGCCAATTACGGTGAGAAAGGAACAAATCATGCAAAATAAAACGATATTTATTGTAGACGATGAGAAACCCATCGCAGACATCATAGAATTTAATTTGAAAAAGGAGGGCTTTAACGTCTTTTGCGCATACGACGGTGAAGATGCTATCAACCGTGTAGAAGAGATCCAGCCAGACCTTATGCTACTTGATATCATGCTCCCTAAACGAGACGGCATGGAAGTCTGTAGAGAAGTACGGAAAAAGTATGATTTCCCTATTATTATGTTGACAGCCAAAGACTCGGAAATCGATAAAGTCTTAGGACTTGAACTAGGCGCAGATGATTATGTCACTAAGCCATTCGGCACAAGAGAATTAATTGCTCGAGTTAAAGCCAACCTGCGTCGTCACGCAAGAACTATAGCGGAAGACCAGGAAGAAGAAACAAACGATATCACGGTAGGTCAACTTGTTATCCAACCTGATGCATACTATGTTCAAAAGCGTGGAGTTACAATTGAACTGACGCATCGTGAGTTTGAATTACTGTATTACCTAGCTAAACATATTGGTCAAGTGATGACACGTGAGCATTTACTACAAACCGTATGGGGCTATGATTATTTCGGAGATGTACGAACAGTCGATGTAACGATTCGACGTCTTCGTGAAAAGATTGAAGACACGCCGAGTCATCCAAGCTGGATCGTCACGAGACGTGGTGTAGGCTATTACTTGCGCGATCCGGAACAGGAGTAAGCCTTTATGCATAAGGTAGGTTTTTTTCGGTCGATTCAAGTTAAATTTGTTTTGATTTATGTCCTGCTTATACTTGTGTCCATGCAAATTATCGGGCTGTATTTTGCTCGTGAATTGGAACAAACATTAAAAGATAACTTTACGAATTCGATTGTAGACCGTATGAATTTAGTCGAGTTCAGTGTGCGGGAAGAGATTACAAAAAAACGTAAAGACAGTGATCCCACACTAGAACAAAGCTTAAAAAATGTCTTGGTCGAGTTCACTTCAGATGACATTATTGAAATACAGGTTATAAACCCCAAGTATCGCATTCTGGCGACATCTTCATTCGACAATCAAATGAGGGTAGGCCAACATTCGACTAATGATAATGTAAGAAAAACTATTACATCAGAGACGATGAAAGATGTCGTGATGGTTGATCCACAATCTCATAATCGCGTCCTTTCCTTAGCCAAACCGATCTTTAACGGCAATGAAATTGTAGGGTCGCTCTATGTGGAAGCCAATATTGAATCGGTTTTTCAACAAATTGAAGAAATCAATCGAATATTGGCAGGGGCGGCCGCTGTGTCTCTAACTATTACAATAATAGTCGGGATCTTTATTGCCAGGGCATTTACCCGACCAATTTCAGACATGCGGCGACAAGCTCAGGCAATGGCCAAAGGGAACTTCACACGAAAGGTTAAAGTGTATGGATCGGATGAGATGGGTCAGCTGGCCATCGCATTCAATCACTTAACTAACCAGCTGCAAGAATCGCAGTCCACTACTGAGAGTGAAAGGCGAAAGTTAGCCTCGGTTCTAGAAAACATGACAGATGGTGTCATTTCAACTGACCGCAAAGGACGAGTTAGCTTAATTAACGACTCGGCATTACAAATGCTCGGTGTAACGAATGACCTTGTCATCAATCGACCTATCGCTAGCATTCTGGGTATAGACGATGAGTATACGTTTGAGGAATTGATCCAGATGAGAGAATCGATTCCACTGGACTTTAGTACAGAAGATCAAGCATATATTTTACGGGCAACTATTTCTGTTACCCAGCGCGAAACAGGATTCGTAAACGGCTTAATTGTCGTATTGCATGATAATACGGAGCAAGAGAAGATTGATATGGAACGTCGTGAGTTCGTTTCAAATGTTTCACATGAACTGCGTACACCACTTACTACAATGCGTAGTTATCTTGATGCATTGGCGGAAGGGGCTTGGCGCAATGAGGAGATTGCTCCGAATTTCTTACATGTTACGCAAAATGAAACCGAGCGAATGATCCGTCTTGTGAATGACTTACTAAAACTTTCACGTATGGACAGTAAAGAATATGAATTGAATAAAGAATGGGTGGAATTTAACCGGTTCTTCAACGCTGTTATTGAGCGCTTTGAGTTTTCGAAGTCGCAAAATGTACGATTCACACGGAATTTGTATTCAAGTAGCCTATTCGTGGAGATCGATACCGACAAATTAACGCAAGTACTAGACAATATCATTTCTAACGCCTTGAAGTATTCGCCGGATGGCGGAGAAGTTCGCTTCGGTGTAACGGTCTCAGGTGATTATATTAAAGTAATGATTTCGGACGATGGAATGGGGATTCCTAAATCCAATGTCAATCGAATTTTCGACCGTTTCTATCGTGCAGATAGAGCTCGTTCCCGTGCACTTGGTGGAACTGGCCTCGGCCTTGCTATTGCTAAAGAAATGATTGTGGCACATAAAGGAGATATTTGGGCGCAGAGTGAAGAAGGAAAAGGAACGACGATCTTCTTCAAGTTGCCATTTGAACAACAAGAGGACGGTGAGTGGGATTGAAATACATTGAACCAATTAAATCCATCGTATTGTTGTTGCTTGTCTCACTGAGTGTCCTATTCACTTTTGCAATTTGGAACTATTCACCGAATTACGAGCCAATGGAAAAACTACAGACTGTCGATATATCCATTTCTGAGAAGAAAACAATCGATGAAATCATTAAGCCATATAAAATCATCACGAATTTAAAAGATCAGATACTGGGCTCTACGGATACCGAAAAGATTGACAGGATCCTGACAGAAATGAATACATGGGATTTATCTGATCTTGAACTAGTAAGACAAGACATGAATAAGTTTGATATTGCACAAATCTTACGGCAACCAAGCCAAATGACGTTCTACTTCACGGGTGAAGTACCCATGCAAGTATATGACAATGTATTATTAGTAGATGACATAAATATTCCAGAAGCCAGCTTTAATCGTCTAATCATTGATTGGAGTCAATCGACTCAAGCACCAGTTATTCATTTACTCAGTGAAATGAGCGGCTTACATTATCAGATGCAAGTGACGCTACCGAATAAAACTAGCTTCCTGCGCAACGTAGTGGATGTCGGTCAATCATTCGATGAGTATACGGAAATCGATCGTGGCAACGCACCATTTCTTGCTGTACCAAAAGATCCTATCATCGCTATAGGGAAGACGTATTATCAAGAAGAGATCAAACCATTACGTTTCCGTGATGCGTTATTCAGTGACCCCAATGCTGTACGGCGTAATCAAGTCGACTCAACGCATGAAGAATATGGAGATGATCATGCTTTCATGAATATCGATACCGAGATCAAAAGGTTGAATTATGTCATGCCGGCAGTGGAAAGTCAGGATTTCATGCTCCCTTCAGAATTGTTATTGAATACTATCGATTTCATTAATGAACATGGTGGTTGGACGGATGAGTTCCGCTATGCCTATATGAATCCATATTCCCGCTATGTCCGTTTCCAGCTATATGTCGATGGTTTGCCCGTCTTTAGTGATCAATCAGGGATGAGTGAAATTACGGAGACATGGGGAGATGATCGCGTCTTCAAATATATACGCCCATACTACACTTTAGATGTGGAAATTGAACAGGAACAAAAGAAGCTGGAACTACCTTCAGGAGTAGAAGTGGCGAATGCTTTACGAGAATCAGAAGAACTAGATTTTGATATGATCGAGGAAATCACTCCAGGCTATTATATGATTCATGATATTGATGATGAATTAATTATTTTACAGCCTTGCTGGTATTATCTCATTAAGGATAACTGGTTACGCTTCACTCCAGAAGAATTGCAAGGAGGTGGTATGATTGGATTGGAATAGAACCAAAACAATCTTTATCATCGTCTTTTCAATTCTCAATGTCTTTCTGTATTGGCTGTATTTGGACAGGCAAATGGGTGTCGGAAATATGCAGATTCTCGGTAAAACTTCAGTTGAAGAAACCTTAGCACTAGAGAATATTACGTATGATCCTATTCCTTTCAATAAGAAAGATGTTTCGTATTTGTCGGCCCATCTTGCCACCTTTCCTACTGAGAAATTAGAAGAGTTAAGTGATCAATCGGTTGTCTTAATCGAAAAATCACGATTACTATCCCACATGAAAAAAGATGTAAAAGTAATTGAGGAGAAAGGCGATTATGATTTTGATGAGTTCTTAAAGAAGTATGTGCTCAATGGCCAAGATTACGTGCTCTGGGAAGTGGACGAAGAAGAGCGGAGCGCCGTATTCTTTCAACGGGTAAAGAACGAAACCATCTTCTACAGTCCAAACGCCATGCTCATCATACACTGGGACAAAGAAGGCGAAGTCACGCATTACGAACAACGTATGCTCGACGAGTTCTTGAGTTTTAATCATAAAAAGGATTTACTGTCGCAAGACGATGCGGTCTCCTCACTTGTTACACGTGGCTATCTGAAACCCGATTCCACTGTTATGCAAGTCAAATCGGGTTATTCGACACTTGTTCAGCTGACAGAAACTCAAGTATTTGCACCGACGTGGAATGTTCAGGTAAAATTGAAGGATGGAACGATAGAACATTACTTCATCAATGCGATTGAAGGAAAAGTCATTGAGTTCCAAACGGATATGTTAGAAGAACCAACAGAATAGGAGTTTTCCACATGCGATTTAGCATTTTGGCGAGTGGTAGTACAGGCAACTCGCTATATATAGAGACAGAAGAGCACGCTTTTCTCGTAGATGCCGGCATGAGCGGTAAGAAAATTGAAGGTTTGCTTGGATCGATCAATCGCTCGATGAAACAAATTGACGGCATTTTCGTCACACATGAACACAGTGATCATATTAAAGGAATCGGCGTACTCGCCCGGAAATATAAAACGCCTATTTATGCCAACGCTAAAACGTGGCAGGCGATGGACGGACTAGTAGGAGAGATTCCCGTTGATCAGCGTTTCCATTTTGACATGGAAACGGTGAAAACATTTGGCTCACTGGATATCCAGTCATTTGCTGTATCCCATGACGCAGCCGACCCAATGTTCTATACGTTCAATGAAGGCGACCGCAAACTGGCGATTATTACGGATACAGGCTACGTCAGCGACCGTATGAAGGGTCATATCCACGGAGCTGACAGCTTTGTATTCGAAAGCAATCACGACGTCAGCATGCTGCAGATGGGACGTTATCCATGGTCTATCAAACGTCGTATACTAAGTGACGTAGGCCACGTATCGAATGAAGATGCTGCTGTCGCAATGAGTGAAGTAGTAACTCAAAAAGAAGCGCATATTTATTTAGCTCATCTTAGCTTAGATAACAATATGAAAGACTTGGCGCGCATGAGCGTAGCACAGACCCTCGAAGATTGCGGCATTCGTGCAGGGGAATTTGTTCACTTGCATGATACGGATGCATCAGAATCTACAGAGCTTGTGCTAGTCTGAAGTAAATGCGAAAAGCCTTGCTAAATTAGTGAGGCTTTTTGCATTTACAAAGAGTTATTGGGGTACAGTACATGTAGGAATACTTACCGATAAGGAGGAAATGCGAATGGATGATGAAAGAAGAGAAGAAAGAAAAGATGAAACGGAATGGCAACAACCGATTCCACCGGTAGAACCGAAACGTAACCCAAAACGTAGAGGCAGTTTTTGGCCAGGCTTACTTGGCGCACTATTGGGTGGGTTTATCGTGTTTTTAGTCACGATGTACGCAACTGGCTCATCAAGTAACGTCGATGTTGCAACGTCTAAACAAACGAAAGACACGACTAACTCGGAACATGCGCAAGTATCAATGGACATCTCAAGCGAAATTACCGATGTGGTAGGTGACGTCGCAAATGCGGTTGTTGGTATTACAAATATCCAGACAGTCCAAGACTTCTGGTCTTCCACAACGTCTACTCAAGAAGCCGGATCGGGTTCTGGTGTCCTGTATAAAAAAGAAGGCGACAAAGCATATATTGTTACCAATCACCATGTCGTAGAAAATTCCGAACAACTCGAAATTAGTTTTGATGATGGTACGAAGGTTGAAGGGAAATTAATCGGCAGTGATCTATGGACGGACTTGGCTGTAGTCGAGATTGATGCAGAGCACGTCGATACAGTGATAGAATTCGGTGACTCAGATGCATTAAAACGTGGGGAATCAGTTATTGCAATTGGTAACCCATTAGGACTTGGTTTTGCAGGATCCGTTACGGTAGGTGTAATCTCTGGAAAAGACCGATCCATTCCAATGGATCTAAACAAAGATGGAAATGTCGATTGGCAAGCAGACGTCTTACAGACAGATGCTGCGATCAACCCAGGTAACTCCGGTGGTGCTTTAATTAACATGGCAGGTCAATTGATCGGAATCAACTCCATGAAGATCTCTGAAGCAACAGTAGAGGGAATCGGACTGGCTATTCCAATCAACATTGCATTACCGATTATTGAGCACTTAGAAGAAACAGGACAAGTAAATCGTCCGACAATGGGTGTATCGTTACTTGATCTCCAACAAATCCCCATTCAGCAACAGCAACAGACGTTGAAGTTGCCTGAAGAAGTAACGGAAGGTGTCGTCGTAACAGATGTCATGCCGAATTCATCTGCAATACAAGCTGGCGTGAAGAAGTATGATACAATTGTTCAGCTGGATGAAGAGAAAGTGACGGATATGGTCAGTCTACGTAAGTATTTGTATAATAAAAAAGAAATTGGCGATCCATTGAAAATTACAGTCTATCGAGATGGAAAGAAACTGGACTTGGAAATGGTATTGAAAGACGGAAATACATTCTAAGAGAAAGTACATTGTCCACATAGTGAATAACTTTCAGTCCACATCAGGCATCTAGCGAAAATGCGCTACGATGCCTGATTTTTTTATGAAGTTATCCAATTGTGGATAAAATCGAAATAATGTGTATAATATTGTGTAAAAGAAAATGTTTCAAAAATAATAAATAAAACTAAAGTGACAAGGGTTAATCCCTTACAGGTCAATAGGTTGGGGTATTTTCATTTTTTCTGGGAATTAGATAAACCTCTTCAAATTATAAAGCAGATAAAAAGTTATCCACAAAAGTGTGATACAATAATCAGAGAAATTGACATGTAGTACAGAACAAATAATCGGACACAATATGTAGATAAGATTGTGGATATGTGTATAAGTATTGTGCATAACATTCAGAGGGCGAGTGGATAAACTGTGAATATATCAATTGTGACCGTGGGTAAGTTAAAGGAGAAGTATCTGAAACAAGGAATAGAAGAGTATACAAAACGTTTGAACAGTTATGCAAAAATGCAATTAATCGAAGTAGCAGACGAAAAAGCACCTGAAACACTAAGCGAAGCCGACATGGAAATCGTTAAAAAGAAAGAAGCCGATCGAATTTTAGCGAAAATTGCACCAGACGCGCATGTCATTGCACTAGCAATCGATGGGAAAATGAAAACTTCCGAGGAATTCGCAGCCAGTATCGATTCATTGATGACTTATGGAAAAAGCAAGATTGTCTTTGTGATTGGCGGATCGCTCGGCTTACATAGTAGTGTATTGCAGCGTTCGAATGAGAAATTATCGTTTTCTAAAATGACGTTTCCACACCAGTTGATGAAGTTGGTATTGGTGGAGCAGATTTATCGCGGGTTTCGGATTATTAAGGGAGAGCCTTATCATAAATAGACATCAAAAAAGTTGAAGATTAGGTTATGGAATTAGAAAATCACATACTCTCATTCCAATTCGCTTTTTATAGCAGGATATGTATACATCTCACACTTTTTGATTATACTGCCTGAGCTATTTAAACGCTAAAAACTAGAAGAGAAGGGTCTATGGAACAAACCCTTCTCTTCTAGTTTTACTTACATTTTAGAATCATCTATTTTAAATTGGAGATATATTCTTTTAAAACGAGATATACATAGTCTTGATTGGCTGAAGCAGTTTCTGGATTATACTGACCGTTATTAGTTTTATTATTTGAAAGAATACGTATACCTAAAAAAGGAACATTGTAACTATCCGAGATTTGTGCTGCGGCAGCACCTTCCATTTCTTCAACAGAAGTACCGTACTTTTCATGGAACCAGTTTATGCGGTCGACTTCGTTATTCCAAAGATCCGCAGATCCAATAGTACCTTCAACAACTTTACCTTTTTTATATTGGTCTTTAACCGCATTGGCTGCTGCTAATAATTCATCGTCGCCGTCAAAGTAGCGAATCTTCTCTGCATCAGGATCCTCTCCGGCACTGCCTTCAGAAGCCATAAGGTCCATCGGCTTCCATAATGATGGATTCATTCCTTCGTTTTCTTCGGCAGACTCAGTCTTCATAGAACCAATATTGACGGTTCGTTTTCCCAAGACAATGTCAAATACATGTAAGTTCGGATCATGTCCGCCTGAAGTTCCCTGATTAATAATAGCAATTGGGTCGTACTTTTCAATTGCTAATGCAGTAGCGGCTGCAGTGTTTTCCATCCCTTTACTAGTCTTAGTAACAATTACAGGGTATTCATCGATAGTTCCTTTATAAAAAATAAAGTTCCCCGACTCTTCAACTTCCATGTCGCTTAATTTTTCAGCAAACTTCTCAGCTTCAATAGGCATGGGTCCCTGCACAATGATCGGACGTTGTTCAGTATCTGCTGTACTAGTAGTAGCCGAGTTACAGCCCGAAATTATTGTCGCTAGGAAAACCATACATACAATAAAACCAACTAACTTCATGTTCTTCAAAGAAAACTCCTCATTTCTGAAATAATTTCAATCGAATAGTATTCCTTAGCTATCTACTTTTCCCTGTGCATTATAGATTTTATTAGTCTAACTAGTAACAAATAGTGGTTAAGGTATGACGATATAAATGAACTATGTATTAGTAGAGTCTTATTATCTATTGCCTTTTTTATGTGGAAGGTAGTAAAAAGTGCTATTACAATGAATACGATTTGATTATATCAAAGGTTTTTTATGCTTTCAATCAGTATACGAACATTTATTTAATTAATATTTCAATTGTACGTCATCGGGTGATTTCCTGCTCTCAAAAATTGTATATTTACAAGAATATGTTATAAATAACGAACGATTCGAGTTAAATTACTATCATTTGTATACAACTCCTAGTGAAATACTTATGTAGTAGGAGGATTTTTTCTAGAATTTTTTAAACTGAAAAGTTAACAACTCGTATAGGGGACTATTGGTACGATTATAGGAATTTACTTTGTTGTAGCGATGATAATGGGTTTAATTTAATTATATAAATCATTAATCGGTGGTGGAAATTGTCGGCTCACTGTTTACAGTTGGGGGAGTAGTGTTATCAACATGGAAAGCCAAAGACACAAGAAATAACGAAGCGTGCCGTAAGAGAATTTTAAGTTATGCTGTATGTAAAATTATCCCGAAAAAGTAATTTTAGAAGATAACTGAAAAAAAGAGTTATATTACTTGGCTTTGCATGAACCTGCATCAACCCAGGTCCCGTGGTATGGAAATATTTAGAGAACCGTATCCTAAGTGAATTACTCTTTATACGAAAAACGACCTCTTTCTATATTGCAGACAGATGTTCTGCAAAAGGAAAGGGGCCGTTTCATTTTGTATGACTTTTAAGTCAGTTCAGGGAATAAGTAATATAATATATCTGTCGTCACTCGACGTGTTTCACCTTTATAAGGGTAAATATGCATATACATCGAAGGATTAAAGTTCGCTTCAATGATGCCATACGCACCTGGATTCGCTGCTGGCACATCGAGGTCTTCAATGATGAAATCAATTCCGCTGATTTTTGCGCCTAGAGCGGCTACTGCCTCTACTGCAATCTTCTTATAATCATCGGAAAACAGATCGGTTACATCAATTGAGTCTCCACCAGTACTAACGTTGGAGTTTTCACGTAAGTAGACAATTTCACCATCTTTAGGGATTGAATCCAGTTGATAGCCTTGACCTTTCAGCATGAGAACTTCTAGTTCGCCCAGCTGAATAAGTTCTAATGGCGTACGGTGGTCTGTACCTCTTAGTGGATCACGGTTCTTTTCTTCAACCAGTTCCTTAATCGAGTGTGTGCCGTCTCCTGTGACGTTTGCAGGAACGCGGAGCATAATGGCAAGGACTATATCGTGTAGCACGAAGAAACGGTATTCTGTGCCGTCTAAGAACTCTTCTACCAAGACAGACGAGTCTTCATCGAATGCAAGTGTGATGGCTTGCTCGTAGTCCTCATAACTGGCGCCATCTTTAAAGATAGATATGCCGATTCCGTAGTTCGTTGTTTTTGGTTTCACAACAAATGGTGTCTTAGCGAACATCTCATAGGCACGCAAAGCTTCCTCTATATTACTGAACTCGTCACCACCTGGCACACGATAACCTTCTTGATGAAGAATTTTCTTCGTGACCGTTTTATTTTCCATAATCAAAGTGGAGACATACGTATCTTTACTTGTCATGTTACCGTTTTTGACAAATTCTATATGGTCCCGTAATTTCAGCTTCAAGAACTGATCTTGACGGTCTAAAATCTCTACTTCGATACCATGTTGAAATGCATCAAACATGAGGATTTGCGTAGACAATTCCATATCCGTAAAGCCCGTTAACTCATACGGTTTTTCCCATAGATTGGCGTAGGTTTCTCTTGCCATTTCCAAAGCTACTTGATGTTGACTACTTTTTTGGCTTTCCGTATACAATCTACCGGCTAGGGTCTTCGAAGGATCTTCTAGCATAGCTCTCAAATTGCTAAATAACGAGTCGGAAACAGGGATGCCCAATTCTTTAGCCATATTTTCCATACCATCAACTAGCTCATACGCTTCTGCTTCAAATGTTGTATGTGATAATGGGTGCTCAAGCGCAACGACATCATTCCGCGCATCGCCTATCTTTCCATACTCATCACTTTCTGGATGTTCATCTTTCTGTAGAAGATACAGGGAGAAAATATGTAAGAACTCCGCTTGTTCATAGCTGATTCCATTTGTCTCAAAAGGATTCAAATCAATATTTCGTAGCTCTACATAACGAACACCTTCAGTCAAGAACTCCTCTACACGCTCGCTTCCACGTAAGCGCATTGCGGTATAGAATTCTTTTTCTTCCACAAGCAAACCTCTATTTACAACACAAGATAAATCCTCAATATACCTCTCTATTGAGCTGAATGAAACTTTCACTTCATCGTGATTCACATAGCCAAATCTACTGCTTCTAATACTTCTGACCGGTTCATTAGGCTGGTCATCACAACCATAGAAGTTCTCATCACTAGTAGGGGAGGCACCGTAAAAGTACGTCACAAGCCAGCGGTAGTATAAGTAATTTCTAGTGAGCTTTAAATAAATGTTTGTTTTGAAGTACTGATAATTATCGATCTCGGACTGTAAATCAAATAGCTTCTCGAGCAATTCATCACTGAATTCAAAGTTAAAATGGATCCCGCAAATCATTTGTTTCCGGCGACCGTATGAATTAGCCAACGAGCGTCGATACAGAACATTTTCGAAGTTTTCCAATTTGGCAATCTTGATATCTTCCTCTTTTTCGGGAAGTGCAGGTGGCATGCTTAATGGCCATAACATTTCACCCTTGCCCATGGAGCGGTATGCCACGTCATGGATAGCTGATAGATAATTAAATAATTCGTCCCGTGTGTTCAGGACAGGCGTGATCAATTCCATTTGCGTTTCCGAGAAGTCGCGCTGAATATACGGATGTTCATCTGCCATTCCAATGCTTGCAGGATGATCTGTCTTCGCTAAATTTCCTGCCAGATCCACGCGTTGGCCTTCTTTTTCAATACCGTACCGAGCTTTCAGAACATACGGCTTCACACGTTCATCGGCTAACATTTTCTTTAGATCCATCGTAACTGTCCCTCCTATGTAATAGATTTTAATACGTTCCTTCTATCTTAGTTCATATGCTCTTAAAAACAAAAACATCCACATCATAAATAATGTGGACATTCGTCAATGTAGGTGAATGCAATAGGAAGATGTAACGTTGATAGACACTGCAGGGGGACGCATTCCCATAGGCGTGGCTTACCACGGCCTATAGTAAGCACCCCCTTCTACAGTCTTCAACTATCTACATGAATTCAAGTTATCCCAAGTTCTTCATATGGAAATCAAAGTGTTCTTCCAAGAAAGAAGAGATGAAGAAATAGCTATGGTCATAGCCATCTACTTTGTTATATTCCACTGCCTGATTATGCTGCTTCGCATTTTCCAGGAACGGTTTCTCATTCAATTGCTCGGGATAAAAGCCATCTGCAGTTCCTTGCGTAATAAGAATGGGGGGAATACCTGCTTCCTTCACTAGCTCAGCAGTATCCCACTCTTTCCAGGTCGCTTTGTCTTCGCCTAGGTACGTCGTAAATGCTTTGATTCCCCAAGGAACATCACTTGGACTTGAAATCGGAGAGAACGCGGAAATCGCTTTAAAACGATCTGCATTCTTCATTCCAATCATCAATGCTCCATAACCACCCATCGAGTGACCCATGATGCTTTCGTTACCTGAGAAGTTAGGCACAAGAGTAGCAGCAAGTTCACTTAACTCCTGCGTTATATACGAATACATTTGATAATGCGTTGCCCATGGCTCTTGTGTTGCGTTTAGATAAAAGCTTGCACCTTGTCCTAGGTCGAATGCCTCATCATCTGCTACGTCTTCTCCGCGTGGTGATGTATCTGGAATTATTACTGCTGCTTGATGTTTTTCAGCCAAGCTCTGGAAACCACTTTTTTGACTGAAGTTATCATCCGTACATGTTAATCCCGATAAAAACCAAATGAGAGGTATTTCTTTTTGCTCTGTATTTGACGGTAAGAAGATACTAAATGTCATATCACACTTGAGGACTTCTGAATAATGGTTGTACTTGTTTTGTTCCCCACCAAAAGATCGTCTTTGCTCAACGCGTTCTACATTCATGATCTCACTCTCCATATGTTAGTATTGATCGAATTGATTCACCTTTATGCAGTAAATCAAATGCTTCATTGATATCGGTAAAGTTTAGTTGGTGTGTAATGAACGAATCTAAATCAATTTCACCGTCCATGTAGTCATCAATCATCCCTGGCAATTCAGTTCTTCCTTTTACTCCGCCAAATGCAGATCCGCGCCATACGCGACCTGTAACTAGTTGGAATGGACGTGTATGAATTTCTTTACCGGCACCCGCGACACCAATGATGATGCTCTCGCCCCAACCTTTATGGCAGCATTCAAGAGCAGCTTTCATGACTTCGACATTACCGATACATTCGAAGCTGTAATCTACACCGCCGTCGGTCATGTCTACAATGACTTCTTGAATTGGCTTGTCGAATTTAGAAGGGTTGATGAAATCGGTTGCGCCCATCTTCTTCGCCAGTTCAAATTTATCTTCATTGAGATCGATTGCAATGATGCGGCTTGCTTTAGCTTGCTTTAGTCCTTGAATAACGGCTAAACCAATAGCTCCTAGACCGAAGACAGCCGTAACAGCACCTTCTTCTACTTTCGCTGTTTTATGAACAGCTCCAATACCCGTAGTGACGCCACATCCGAATAGACACACTTTATCAAGAGGTACGTTGTGGTCTTCTACTTTCACTAGGGAGATTTCAGACACGACAGTATACTCACTGAATGTACTTGTTCCCATGTAGTGATAGATAGGCTCTCCGTTGTAAGAGAAGCGTGTAGTACCGTCAGGCATTAATCCTTTACCTTGTGTTTCACGAATTGCGCCACATAGGTTAGTTTTACCGGATAGACAGAACTTACATTTCCCACATTCAGGTGTGTATAGTGGAATCACGTGATCACCAGGTTTAACAGAAGTGACACCTTCACCTACTGAAACTACGACACCAGCGCCTTCATGACCTAAAACAGCAGGAAATACTCCTTCTGCGTCATCGCCGGATAATGTATATGCGTCTGTGTGACAGACAGAAGTGTAAAGAATTTTGACTAATACTTCATTAGCTTTTGGTTCTTCTACATCGATTTCTACAATTTTAAGTGGTTCTCCAGGTTTGAATGCTACAGCTGCTCTACTTTTCAAATGAAGCCCTTCTTTCTTTTACTTTATAGTGTTTACATTTCTATCATTACATATTATAATTCACCATGCAATACTGACTCTTTTGTCACTATGAACATGAAAAGTATAGAAAGAAGTGAAGCAATATGGTCATTCATTATAAAGATAAGCAGTATTTCACTAGTAAGGATTTAGCTTTATCCGTCATAGGCGGACGTTGGAAAATTGCGATTATCTGGTGCTTGCTACACGAATCGCCATTACGACTAAGCGAGATGCAGAAAAAGCTTCCTGATGCGAATCAACGTATGCTAATCAGACAGTTACGTGAATTAGAAGAGGACAAAATCATTACACGCTACGTCTATCCTGTTGTGCCACCGAAAGTGGAGTATAAATTAAGTGATATCGGTTTATTATTGGAACCAGTCGTTACATCAATTTGTGATTTCGGTGATCAGTTTATACAAACAATTGAAAATGAGGCAGAAGCAACTTCAATCGATTGAATGAAGACAAATTCTAACGAATCAGGCTATACTAAGAATCACAGCAATAGACTAGAGAGGATACAGGTGATTACATGAATAATAATGATATTTTAAGTAGATTACGCTATGCGTTGGATCTAAAAGATTCAGCAGTTGTAGAAATGTTTGCGTTAGGCGGACTAAAGACAAACAGAGCAGAAGTTAGAGAGATGTTAACGAAAACAAATGAGGATAGCACGGATGAAATGCAGATGAATGAATATGCCAAGGAAATCGACAATATCACGTTAGAGTCATTTCTGAATGGTTTAATCAGCTCCAAAAGAGGAGTACCGGAGAATGCTGAAAACGGTCCGCAACCATTCCTCATGTCAGAGGAAGGCCATCGGAATGTCAATAACATTTTGCTGAAGAAAGTTAAAATTGCATTATCTCTCACAAGTGAAGATATGCTCGATATATTAGAAAATGCAGGTGTTACGATTTCTAAAAATGAATTGAGTGCTGTTCTTCGTAAAGAAGGCCACCGAAATTATAAACCGTGTGGCGATCGATACGCTCGAAACTTCCTAAAAGGATTAGCATTACGCTACCGTGAGCAGTAAATGATTTATAGGTAATTGCAGATATAAAATAATAGGGAGTGTTAGAAACATATGTTTAAGCGTAATAAAGCATGGTATTTCCTAATAAGTGTGATGGCATTGGCCATTTTTCTAGTAGGGTGTGGCAAAGCAACTGAAGAAAAAACAGCGGAGACACCAAAAGAAGAACCTACAGAGCAACCTAAAGAAGCAGCGGTTGATTACTCGGCAGATATAAAAGAGAACCCTATCGTGACAATCACGATGGAAAACGATGAGCAGATCGTCTTAGAACTAGAGCCGACTGTTGCACCGAATACAGTAGCAAACTTCATTTCTTTAATTGAAGATGGCTATTACGATGGTTTGATTTTCCACCGTGTAATTCCAGGCTTTATGATTCAAGGCGGAGATTCTTCAGGTGATGGATCAGGTGGACCAGGATACTCTATTGATGGGGAGTTTTCTTCAAACGGTTTTGAAAATAATATGAAGCATGAGCGTGGTGTCATTTCAACTGCACGTACGCAAGAGCCGAACTCTGCAGGGTCACAATTCTTTATCATGACGGACGACAACACTTCACTTGATGGCGAGTATGCAGCTTTCGGTAAAGTGACGGAAGGCATGGAGACCGTGGATGCTATTGTAGCTAATGAAACAGATGCTATGGATAAGCCTATAAAAGAGCAGAAAATGAAGACAGTTGAAGTAGATACAAAAGGCTTTGACTACCCTAAACCAACTACACATTAATCAGTAACGAAACGCAGTAGGCTATTGAGCCTGCTGCGTTTTTCATAGTGCATATTCATTTATTTCCCGTGGAATACACTCTTCCGAGAGAATGTACATAGAGAAGTATTAGCCTGTTACTATATACATATCTATTTCTTTTTTATTTGTTTTAACGTGGCTACGATGAGGAAGCTGACGATGACTAATAATAACCAAGAACTTAATTTACCTATACCAACGAGGTGCCATGTCTCGCTTTGATTGGGATAGGTCCAAGCCCCGAAGAAAGTAGCAATATTTTCAGCTACCCAAACGAAAAAGCCGATTAATATAAATGATAGAGATAAGGGCATACGGTACTGTGTTCCGCATACCCAATAACTAACCGAAGCACGCCAAAAAATAATTAATACGAACGCGGACAACCACCATCTAATATCGATCCAATAGTGATGTGTGAAGAAGTTTCCATATATTGCGATGGCAAGCGGAACAACTGCCCAGAGCGGTGGCCATTGAATTAGGGTGACGTGTAATCTTCTCCAAGCTTGGCATAAATAGCTTGCCACACTCGCATACATGAAGCCGCTGTATAAAGGAACACCGAAAACTTTGAAAAAACCTTCTTCAGGGTAAGACCAGGAACCCATATGTACTTTAAATATCTCTAAAGTTAGACCAATGATATGAAATAACGTAATCACTTTCAGTTCATCACGTGTCTCGATTCCAGATCGTACCATCCACCACTGAGTTCCGATAAAAATGAGGAGTAGCCAGTCGTATCGTGGCAGGAAAGGTAAAGGTATAATTTGTGTAAGTGCCAGTGAGATGAAGATGATAACAGGAAAAATGCAAGCTAAAGCTTGTTGCCATCCGAAATTCAAGAGTTGTCGGGTAGTGTTCATTGTTTTCAAATGGAATGTATATACCTTCATATGTCACCGCCTACTTATTCATAATGGAAATTAGTATGACGCTCAGATAATAGTTTAGGTTCATTTAAGGATAAATGTTTCACGTGAAACATAGCAGTATAGTGGAAGCGAGTGATCAGTTTTGAGTAGACAGATAATTGATGCACATATTCATTTGGATATGTATGAAGAGGAAGAGCGGCTTCAAATTTTGAGCGAATTAGAAGTACATGATGTGACGGCAATAGTTGCGGTATCAAATGATTTTACATCTTCCGTTAAGCAAATGGAGTTTGCAAAAAGAGATAGACGCATCAAACCTGCTATAGGTTATCATCCCGAACAAGCTCTTCCGAGTGAAAGTGAGCTTTCAGCTATTCTTCGATTGATCGATGACCATGCAGGTTGTCTCACGGCAATTGGGGAAGTGGGGCTACCTTATTATTTGCGACAAGAACAACCTAATGTGGACGTAGCGCTATATAAAAATATGTTGGAATACTTTATTCGGAAGGCGGCTGAATATAACTTGCCAATTACATTACATGCCGTTTATGAAGATGCGGATAGGGTGTGTGAGATGTTAGAGCGGTATTCAATTACGAAAGCACACTTTCACTGGTTCAAAGGAGACGATATAATATTGCAGCGAATTGTTTCGAACGGTTATGTAGTTTCGGTAACTCCGGAAGTTACGTATCGTGAAAAGATTCAGCATATTGTTAAACAAGTTCCGTTAACTCAGTTAATGGTAGAGACAGATGGACCGTGGCCTTTTGAACATATTTTCAAAGGAAAGTTAACACATCCTTCTATGATCCACAGAAGTATGCATAGGATCGCTGAAATTAAAGGTATACCTGTTGAAGAAGCATATAAAAAAATCCATAAGACGACACAACAATTCTTTTCCATATGAAATAGAGACACGCGTCAAGCCGCGTGTCTCTATATTCTCTAAGTACAAAACTCATAAACAAATGACAATGATTTTATGTGGTGTAGTTTGTGGAGGGATGCTTTTTGTAGTGGCCCCATATATAACTATCAAGTTTCGCTCTGCTATATTTCCTGTGAAATACTGGCCGTTCGTCGAAAGTATTTCAGTTTGTGGAGACAGGTTAAGTTGAAGCGTTCCATCACTACTTTGCAAGCGACGATTGAAGTAGTCGACTTTGACGTTTTCACGCCTAGAATCTTTGGACATAACCACCGCTCTAAATTGAGGCGGATAGATCATTGGTGTGGCAGCATCAGCATCATAAAATCCTGTAACGCGATCACCTACATGAACTTTCACGTGATTGACGAAATAAGTTGTCGGCTCCACTACAAAGTTGACGACATTTCCTTGACCATTATCTACTGTCATCAATAGGTAGCAACCCGCGTCACTAGTTTGCCCCGTATAGAAATCATTTATTACCATGACGACACCACTAAAAGACTGAAGATTCATCGTAATACCCCTTTCGTCCATAAATCATATCTATCTAGACTATGCAGGGCTTTCAATTTAGTGACTAATGGAAAGATACACAGTTCAAATTGAAATAATTTTCCAAAAATCGATTGACATTACTGACAAAACAGGATATATTAAATGATAATTGTTCTCATTTGTATGTTATAAACGTCACATGTTTGTCATAATCTACTAGATGGTAAGTTGCTATGATTCATGTATGGGGCAATTTATGAGATAATTTAGAAGTGGAAATATATCCAGTGGCTGGAAATCAATCGGTGGATTTATGTAGTATGAAAATGAACAAGTGAGAGGGGATTATGTCCAAGTGAGAAAAGCATTTTTATACTTTTTAGTTGTAAGTTTTTTCGTGCTGACAATAGGTCTGCCGCAAGCATCCGCTAAAATAGCAGACGGTACCCAGCAATTAAATTATCAAGTCAATCAGCCGGACAGCACTAACGCATCTATTGCGAATGATTACTTCCAAAAACCGGCACTCGTAACGGTAACGAATGGTTCTGCCATCGTACAGCTTACGCTGAAGAACAGTTCTTGGATTACGAAGTTTGAGCCTGCAGGCGGAGCAGAAGTAGTCAATGAAGATCTAAAGGCAGATACACGTGTTGTAGAGTTTAGCGTAAGTGATATTTCAAAGCCAGTGAAGATTCCAATGAAAGTGGACGTAGAGCATATTAATTACCACCACGAGTATACAGTTGATTTAGTATTCGAGGACAAGAGTGCCGTGACACCACCGGCAGTAAAACCACCTGCAACTACTACTACCCCACCACCTAGTACTAACACGAACACAAATACAAATACCAACACTAGTACCAGTACAGTCACAAAAAAACCAACTACTCAAGTACCAGTTAAGAATCCACAAACCAGTGACTCAACGCCGTACCTATTAATCTTTGTATTAGCAGGTTCTGCATTTTTATTGTATAAAACTAGATTCCAGAGAAAACAGGGGGAACAATAATTATGACGAAAAAAACTTCATCTCGCGCAACGAAAGTAGTACTTGCTTCATTATTAGCAGCTTCAATCGCTATTCCAACAGCAGCATCGGCTAACCCGATTAGCACGAGCGACCGAGCGGCATCGGCTTTGACACAGGCAGTAGCAGTGGATCAAGTGATTGATTTGCACATATACAAAACTGGAACAACCACACCTGAGCCAGCAATTAGCGGACACCTTGTACCACAGGGGACATTAGTAGAAAAAGATGGAGTGTCATATGCGAAGGTAACGGTTGCGGCTAAATCCGCACCTATGATTGCAGGTCTTCAGACGAAACAAGGAGAAGAGTTCGCTGATGCGACGGTAGTTAAAAATACGGATGGCACAACGACTTATACTTTCCCAGTAGTAGCGGATAAAGTATATCCAGGCAAAATCCATGTAGTATACGCACCTGCCAACATGGACAAGTGGTATGAATTTGACTTTAAGGCAACAGTTGCTAAAGCAGACATTGGTACAGAAGAAATTAGTAAGATTGGCGTAAAAGTGTATAAAGATGGAACAAAAGAAGATTCGATTATGAATGATTATATGTCACCAGTTGCAACTTCAAAAAAAGTAGAAAACGGTAATGAAGTGACAGTGAAATTCCCTAAAGGCAGTTACATCCATGGTTTTAAAATTGCCGGTAAGGAAGTACCTGTTGCAACAGATGATAAATCAACAGGCTTGCGAACATATAAATTTAATGTAGCTGACCTAACAAAATCATTGAATGCTGAAATTCACGTTATTGTAAATGAAGGACCTATCAAATACGATTCAAATCATAAAGTACAAATTGCATTCAGTAAAGAGGCAAATCCATTTAAAGATATCGATAAAGACGGCAATAAAGCAGCGATTCTTGCTCTATTCGATAAAGATATCGTTAAGGAAGCAACTAACTTCAATCCACGCAACAACATCACTCGTTCACAGTTCGCATTGATGGTAGCGCGTGCACTAAATCTCGACACAACTAAAGACGTTGGATTTAAAGACTTAGGTAAAATTACAGATAAAGAGCGTATCAGCGCAATCAATGCTCTTGCAGAAGCAGGCATTGTACAAACAAATGAAAAGTTCAACCCGAACGATACATTGACTCGTCAGCAAGGAGCTTTGATGCTATACCGTGCGATTCAATTTGCAGAAGGTAAAGAGATCAAAAAAGGGGATACAACTCTTCCGTTCTATGCAGATGGAAAAGCAATTACAGATCCTGAAGCGAAGCAAGCATTTGCATTATTATATGCAGAAAAAATCATGACAGGTGCTCCTCAGTCAAACGGTAAAGTCTTGATCAGCTCAGGCAGTTCATTACAACGTACACAAATGGCTAAAATTCTATATGGTTCATTAGAATTTATGAATAAATAAGATCAAATACAGATACTTCCTTTCGCTTTTCAAAAGCGGGAGGAAGTTCCTGTCGTTTTACATGATATGTAAAGGAGTGTACGTCTGAAATGAAAAGAATGGTTTTGTTTCCTCTACTTTTGCTACTCATCTCTGCGTGGCTTCCTTTTCATTCTGTAACCGCAAACGAACGGAAAGAAGTCGTAAATGATGTGTATCAAGTTGAACTAAGTTTTTTATCACATGAAGCCGAGGATACAAATGTTTTATTTACTAAGCAGGCTACGTTAACTGTTAAGGAAGATCGCTATACATTATCCATTGCGGCGAAGAATGATCACATCCTAACGCAAATCACTGCCGTGCAACAAGGAATCAAAACGAGCACGCGACTGGATCGAGCAGAAAACTTAGTTCAGTTTGATATAGAGGATGTGCAACACAAGATTGAACTTACGGGCACATATCGTTTGCCTAAAGAACATGCACTGCAATCCTTTTCATATGAAGTGTTGATCGAGGAGCAGTCCTTACCGGCATTTGAACACGTTCAACCAGTGAAGTCCATTCAGTCAGGTGATGATACGATACACTACCGATTGCTGTCAGACGGTAAACCTTCGGCAATGAATGAATACGTCAATCCAGTACTGCGCATTGTAACACGTGACAATCAATATTTTGCCCAGTTAGAGATTATTCAACCGAGTAAGGTTAAAGGCTTCACAGTAGAGCAACAAGGGAATTTAGTAGAACCAAAAGTGATATCGCAAAACAAGTCACGTATTGTGGAGTTTGAAGTAGAAGATTTCCAGAAAGGGACCCGTATCTGGATGAAAGTGAAGGAGTCTGAGAACTCGCATGTACAGGAAGAGTTTTTACAAATTGCTTACAGTCAGCAACAGATAGCGAAGTATTTGAGCAAAGTACCTTCAGATAACAAAGCAATATCTTCATTGACTAAGCGAACTGAGCAACCTGAAAAAAACACTACTCCAACTAAACAAACCACGAATGAAAAAGAAAAGAAGATAGAAAAGTCGACCGTAGAAAAAGTACAAAAGCAAGACGAGTTACCGCCTCTTCTTCCTGAAGTGCAATTGGAATTTGATCGTACGGTGGATGATGTGAAGGAAGAACCAGCTGAGGTCGTCACGCAAGTAGCAAGCGAACCGCAAGAACTGGAACCCCCTGTACAAGATAAACAAACGATTCCCTTTGATATAATGAAAATGGGAATACTGTTCACATTATGTAGTTTGTCGGGTGTCTTATTGATACGTCGACTACTGAAGAAAAATCATGTTATGCGTAATGAATAATGAGTGGAGGATTACATCGTGCAAAAAAAGTGGAGATATGTATTGCTAATGTTGGCAGTTATGACAGCAGCAATAATCGCAGGGTGCGGCAATGATAAAGAAGAGAAAGCTGTTTTAGCAGATACTGCGGAGAAAAGTGAAACCGCAGAAACTAGTGATCAGCGAATTATTGCGGGCACTGTAGTCATCGCAGACATTCTAGATAAGTTAGATATAGATGCCATCGCCATTCCTGAAACAGAAAAACAAATGGCGAGCCGCTTTGATGGGCTTCCAACTATCGGTAATGCTATGACACCGGATATGGAAATTGTGAAGTCAATGGATCCAACAGATTTTTTATCCGTATCTACATTGGAATATGACCTCGAAGCGGGATTTGAACAATTGAATATCCCGACAACATTTTTAAACTTCCAAAGTGTGGACTCGATGATACAAGAAATCCAAGGTCTTGGAGAGCGCTATGATCGTACAACTCAAGCGGATAAATTAGTAGGGGACTTACAGAAAAAGATTGAAGCGGCCGAAGTAGTGGCGGCAAATCGTAAAGGACCAAGTGTATTGATATTATTAGGTATCCCAGGCAGTTACTTAGTCGCGACGGAAAACTCCTATGCGGGTGATCTCGTAAAACGTGCGGGTGGAACAAATGTCATGGAAGGTCAGGATCCTGAGTACTTATCGTCCAATACTGAGTATCTTCATAATAGTAATCCAGATATTATCTTACGTTTATCGCATGGTATGCCAGATGAGGTCGTGGAAATGTTTAATGAAGAGTTTCAAACAAATGATGTATGGAAGCATTTTGACGCGGTGAAAAATGGTAAAGTCTATGACTTGGAAGAAGAGCTATTCGGCACAACGGCTTCATTGCAAGTACCTGAAGCATTAAGTGAGCTAATGAAGATTTTCTATCGATAACTCGATGAATTTCATTTGAAAAGGAAGGCCGTCATGAGAAAAAGAATTGCTAGTTATGTAATCGTTTCCCTGCTGCTTGTTGTAACCATCGTATATTCGGCTACGACAGGCAGTATTAAAATGGGATTCTTTGAATTTTTCGGTGCGCTTTTTGAACAGGACAACAGTCAGATAGAAGCAATTCGTGACTTGCGCTTTCCACGAATGATAGTGGCAATTTTTGCAGGCGCGGCATTGTCGGTATCGGGTGTCTTGTTGCAGTCTGTCATGCGTAACCCCCTTGCGGATGCGGGGATTATCGGGATATCTTCCGGTGCGGCATTTGTGCAGTTATTCATTATTTCGTTCTTTCCGGCGCTCTTTTTCATGACGCCTTTATTTGCGTTTATGGGTGGGGCTTTCGCTTGTTTTCTCGTCTTTGCATTGTCATGGAAATCAGGTCTTAGCCCGTTAAAATTAATTCTTGTGGGAATTGCGATTAACGCGATGTTCACAGGTCTCACCGAAGCGTTTATTAGCTTTGGGGGTTCGTTGAATGTCTCAGCCTCAAGTGTGATTGGTTCGAATTTAACGATGCGTACGTGGAGCGATGTATCGACCATTGCGACATATGGAACTATCGGATTGGTTCTGGCATTTGCATTGTATAGCTGGTGTAATTTATTAGTGCTACAAGATAAGACGGCAAAAAGTATTGGCTTTCATGTCGCGCGTGCCCGTTTACTCATTGCGGCAGTGGCAGTTTTATTAGCAGCGATTTCGGTCGTAGTGGCGGGTGTGATCTCATTCGTCGGATTACTTGTACCGCATATTGCCCGCAGATTAGTTGGCTATGACCATAAGGTGCTCATACCGTTCACAGCGCTTTTAGGGGCGTTGATTATCTTGCTGGCTGACACGCTCGGTAGAACGATTGTGGCTCCGCTTGAAATACCTGCTTCGACGCTGATGGCGATCATCGGTGGACCGTTCTTAATATTCTTACTGCGAAAAGAGTGACCTATTATGGAAATGAAGCGCATTATTGTATCGCATGATAATATCACCAATCACTTGGATGATGTCTCGACGTCTATTTCTAAAGGGAAAGTGACGACAATCATCGGGCCGAATGGTTGTGGAAAATCGACATTACTCAGTGTACTTTCACGAAGTAATATGCCGACTTCAGGAACGGCTTCACTGGAGAATCGTGATTTAGTGATGTTTAAGCCAAAAGAATTTGCGAAGAAATTAGCGATTGTGTATCAGCAGAATGAAGTGCCAAAAGATTTGACGATTGAAAAACTAGTCAGCTTTGGTCGGTTGCCACATAAAACGTTATTACAGCGGAACCAGGAAGAGGATCGTAAGGCTATAGATTGGGCGTTATCCGTGACGAATCTAACTGACAAACGCCATAATGACTTAGAAGCATTATCGGGTGGAGAGCGTCAGCGTGTATGGATTGCGATGGCACTGGCACAACAGTCAGAAATACTGTGCCTGGATGAACCAACAACTTATTTGGATATATATTATCAGATTGAATTATTGGAGCTCGTGAAATCACTAAATGAAGACTATGGATTGACGATTGTCATGGTGTTGCATGATATCAATCAGGCGATTCGATACAGTGATGAGATTATTATGATGAAGAATGGTCGAATCATTGCAGAAGGTCCGCCGCGTGAAATCATTACAAAGGATATCATCAAAGAAGTATATGGAGTCAACGCTATCTTCAAGGAAGATGACGAATTAGGTCTTTATATGATGTCGCTTGGTATTTAGGAGGTAAGCTGATGAAAAAACGCCTGTCGAAACTGATGCCTTTCATTTATCTGGCAGTCTTTCTCTACTCAGGCTATTTACTCGTGCAGTATGTATATACATACGTGGAATCAGCCAGCTCATTGAAGGAAACGCAAGAGATGTATGAGACGGCGTTAGAAAATACAGCTCAGGTTGCGGTAACGGGAGACGCCAAAGAAGATCTCTTGGAAGATGATTCGATGCGTCCACAGTTTGAAGAATTAAATAAAGTGAATCAAGATATCGTGGGTTGGATTTCAGTGGAAGGTACCAATTTGCATAACCCCATCTTGCAGGCTACAGACAACGACTTTTATTTAAATCGTAACTTCGCACGAGAAAGTAGTCGTGCAGGCAGTGTCTTCATGGACTACCGGAATGATATTACGAATATGAGCCACAACACGGTCCTTTATGGTCATGCGATGAGAAACGATACGATGTTTGGTAGCTTGAAGAAATTTGGTGATCAAGACTATGCAGATGAACATCCGGTTATTTACATGGATACATTGTATGAGGGGTATGATATTGAAGTGTTTGCAGCATACGAAACGACGATCGACTTTTATTATATTGAGACAGACTTTCAGACGACCGAAAAATTTTCAGAATTTCTCGGGGAAGTCGAGTCACGTTCTCTGATTGATATGCCAGTTGAAGTAGGGGCGGAAGATCGAATTGTTACATTATCGACTTGCAATAACTCGGTGAATAGTAAAGATAAACGCTATGTAGTGCAAGGCAAATTAGTGAAGCGCTAACGTATATGGATAGAATGAGGAGTTGCTCTTACAGGGTAGCTCCTTTAATTTCTTTAACGATTCGTCTGGTAATGATACGATAGGATAAAACGATGAGGTGGGGGACTTCATGGACTTGGATCGACTGCAAAATAAATTGTATGAAAATAAATCTTTATTCATTGGAGAAGATACTGCGTTCCGTTCCGCTGTAATTATTCCATTAGTAGAAGCGGAAGGCGAATGGCATGTGCTGTTTGAGGTACGTGCTTTCACGATGAGGAAACAGCCGGGCGACATCAGTTTCCCTGGTGGAAAAATCGACATAACGGATGCATCACCTATGGAAGCAGCTTTACGGGAGACGCATGAAGAGCTCGGAATTGATCCGAAGACGGTACAGATGATAGAGGAGTTAAGCCCATATATTGCATCGCCTTCATTCGTCGTCTATCCGTTTGTGGCGGTCATTGACTATCATGAAATTATTCGAAGTTATAATAAAGAAGAAGTGGAAGAGGTGTTTACCATTCCGCTCAAATGGCTGATGGAACATGAGCCATATATGCATTTGGTATCGATTGAAATAGCCCCGCCAGATAATTTCCCTTTTGAAAAAATTATGAACGGAGACCAGTATAAGTTCAGAAGTCATTCGCTTGAAGAATGGTTTTATGAATATGGTAATTATACAGTTTGGGGATTAACGGCTAGAGTGTTAAAACATTTCATTGATATCGTGAAGAAATAAACCGGAATGAGGATCAAGTATGAAACAAAAGAGGACGTGGAAATTCAAGCTGTTCGTCGGGCTAGCAATTCTCCTGTTAATGAGTGCAGTTGGTTTCTTCCTATTCGCTAGTTCTTATTATACCGCGCAGGCTTACGCGAAAGAAAATATACCATCAGATTCAGATGTAACCGTTGAGAATGGTAAAGAGCTGGTGTTTGAACCTACTTCAAATAAGAAAAATATAGGTTTTATTTTCTATCAAGGGGCAAAAGTAGAAGCTGAAGCATACGCACCATTGGCCAAGGAAATTGCTAAACAAGGCTATACTGTAATCATTCCTCACTTGCCGCTCAAGATGGCCATATTCTCGCCTGATCGAGCAGATAAGGTAATACGTAATCATCCTGAAATAGATACATGGTTAATAGGCGGTCACTCTTTAGGCGGCGTGACGGCATCGGATTATGCATCCCGTCATGAAAAGATTTCCGCGCTCGTGCTGCTGGCTTCTTATCCTGGGAGTCATACGGATTTGAGTGAAACGTCGGTGGATATTTTGTCGATTTCGGCGAGTCGGGATGAGGTGGCAGATGCGAAAGCCATTCAGGCAGCCAAATCTAGTATGCCTGAAAATGCGAAGTTCATCGAGATAGAGGGCGGTAATCATGCAGGTTTTGGTGATTATGGTGAGCAGAAGGGTGACGGTAAAGCCACTATATCGAATGAAGAGCAGATGATGCAGACTTCTGCTGCGATTGTGGAATTAATTGAGGGTTTGAAAAAGTAGAAAGTATCTTCTGCTGAATTAAAAGGCTGTGCTAGAGGTCGTGTCTTCACGATTTCCAGCACAGCCTATAGCGTTATTTTTAGACTATGAAATTAAAGTACTGTTAGTGTCACTTCAATATTGCCTCTAGTTGCTTTGGAATATGGGCAGACGTGGTGTGCTTTTTCAACTAGTTCTTCTAGTTGAGCCTTTTCGATATCTGTACCAGTTACTTGTAAATCAACTTCTAGTTTGAAGCCGCCGTCTGTTTCATCTTTGCACAGGCTGACGTTTGCTGTAACTTCTGATGAAAACTTAACGCGTTCTTTGCTTGCGACAAGTTGAAGTGCGCTGTCGAAACAAGCTGCATAACCTGCAGCGAATAATTGCTCAGGGTTAGTAGAGTTCTCTAATTCTTTCGCTCTTTTTGTACCCGGCATTGCCGTATCGAATTCGACTACTTTGTCGGAGGAAACTACATGGCCTTCTCTTCCTCCGTTAGCAGTTGCTGTGGATGTAAATAATTTTTCTGACATGAAATCACTACCCCTTATCTAATTTTTTAGTCTCACTTCATTGTGTACCCGAATATTGGATAATTATGTGTGAATTCTATAATCTTTTATGCTCGTGTATGGTAACGTCATCTAACGTAGTCAATACGTTTAGTTAAATTAGTTAGGAAGTGGGAACACGATATGAACAAAAATGATATTGCAGATATTCGTAAACGATTTAAATTAGATACAGATCTTTTGACGATTACTGATATTTACCATGTCTATATTAGGCAGGAAAGTAGTGAGATCTACCACGAAGAGAGTCAGGCTTTTGCATTGCTAGACCGTGAGCAACAAGAATTGTTCATGACGAACTTCAAAAAGGTGCTAGGTGGTAAACTAGGCATGAAGTTATTTGAAGTGAAGTTTGAACGTCAGACTGAAGAGAATAACGAGGGTCACGCACAAAAGCTTTTGTATGATGGGTTGCAGGTGGAAGAAACCGAGGATTGGAAAGAAGAGATGCAACATCTAGCACTAAAAATGGTGAAAGATATCCAATATGAAAAGGATCTCGTTGTGACATTTATTCGTGGAAACTACTTTAAAAAGACTAAGCGTAACAGTGAAGAAACAGAAATTGATATGCGGGATGAAGTGTTTACGACACCGTTTATTCTGTGCAGTATGAATCATACGGACTTGCCGAAGCGCTCCATCGTATTTGATTTCCAAGAGCGTGAATTCAAATCGAATACGATGCTCGATCCTATCATTAATCTTGCGTCACCGATAGGCGGCTTTTTATTCCCTTGCTTTACAGACAACTCAGCTGATGTAAATCATGTGTTGTATGCTGCTGGTAGAGCGAATAAGCCAGATTATGCATTCATAGAGAATGTTCTGAATGGAGAAGAAGTGGTCACTGCTGCGGACGATAAGGCTGTTTTCGAGGAAATCGTCAAACAAGTAGTCGGTGGTGAAGTAGATACGGAAACATTAGGAAATGTATATGAAGCTATCTACCGATTAACTGTAGCGGATGACGAAGAAGAAGAACCGGAAGAACCACCTGCAATTGATGCGAAGCAAGTAGAGCGTGTGTTGAAAATGAGCGGCGTCGATTATGTGAATACAGAAGCTGTAGAAACGGCTTTCCAGACTGTAGTGGACGACACCTCTTATGAAATGAAAGCAACTCACATCGTACCAAGCTATACGTCGAAGTCGATTAAGATCGAAACCAAAGTAGCAAATATTTCAATCAGTCCACAAGACTTAAAGTATGTGAAGCAAGTGAACTATGATGGCAAGCAATGTATTTTGATTGAAGTAGAAGAGGACACAATTATTGAAGGATTCAAAGTGATTTCGGAAGATTTATTGACATAAAAACAGTCATTAATTAAATCTAACAAGTGAAGAAGTTCAAAAATTCGACACATTACTGGCTTTATTCTGACAAATAAACAAGTCCCTTTAAACCTAGTTATATTTGATGTATACTAGAAAAGATGGTAGTAGATGTATGGTTAAACATGAGACAGAATAAAGTGCTCCTAGTACGCGCCATGTATGCTGTGACGCCTTATTTAGGAACATTTACGTTTCTGTAAATTTCACATATAAGGAAGGTCAAAATGAGTAATAGACAAACTAAATCAGATGTTATATTAATTGGTGCCGGAATTATGAGTGCAACGCTAGGAACAATGCTTAAAGAATTAGCGCCTGACTGGAATATCTCGTTATTCGAGAAACTAGATAAAGCTGGGGAAGAGAGTTCGCATGAGATGAATAATGCGGGAACAGGACACGCAGCATTGTGTGAACTGAACTACACTTCCGAAAGACCAGATGGGACTGTAGATATCGCAAAAGCGGTTAAAGTTAATGAACAGTTCCAGTTATCTATGCAGTTTTGGTCACATTTAGTAGAGAAAAATTTGATCAAAGATCCTGAACAATTTATTATGCCACTGCCACACATGAGTCTTGTACAAGGTGAAGACAATGTGACGTATTTGAAGAAACGCTTTGAAGCGATGACAGCAAATCCACTATTCGAAGGAATGGAGTTTTCCGAAGATCCGGAAAAACTAAAAGAATGGATTCCGTTGATCATGAAAGACCGTACTGTGGATGAAGCAATTGCTGCAACAAAAATCGATACAGGTACAGACGTAAACTTTGGTGCATTGACTCGTATGTTAATCGAGCACATGCAAAAAGTGGGCGTTGATGTAAACTACGGGCATCAAGTAGAAGATATCAAACGTACAAGTGATGGCGAATGGGAATTAAGAATAAAGAATAATAAAGACGGTAAGCTTGAATTCCATAAAACTAAATTTGTTTTCATTGGTGGCGGAGGCGGAAGTCTTCCATTACTACAGAAAACAGGTATACCTGAAAGTAAACATATCGGTGGATTCCCAATCAGTGGTGTCTTCATGGTCTGCAAAAATCCAGACGTCATTGCAAAACATCATGCGAAAGTATACGGAAAAGCAAAAGTGGGTGCACCACCAATGTCTGTTCCACACTTAGATACTCGCTATATTGATGGTGAAAAGTCCTTGCTATTCGGACCGTTCGCGGGCTTCACACCGAAGTTCTTAAAAGAAGGATCTATGATGGATCTTATTGGTTCAGTGAAACCGAATAACTTAACGACTATGCTAGCATGTGGTGCAAAGAATATGCCATTGACTAAATACTTGGTAGAACAAGTAGTACAAACAAAAGAACAACGTATCAATGAACTGCGTGATTTCATCCCAGACGCGAAAAGCGAAGATTGGGATCTATGGACTGCAGGTCAACGTGTACAAGTCATTAAAGATACTCCAAAAGGCAAAGGTACGCTTCAATTTGGCACAGAGCTTGTAACAGATCAGGATGGTTCCATTGCAGCATTACTTGGAGCATCTCCAGGAGCATCTACTGCAGTAGCAGTTATGCTGGATCTTATTAACAAGTGCTTCCCAGGACAAGTAAGTGATTGGGAGCCGAAGTTGAAAGAAATGATTCCTTCATATGGTAAAGCATTAGCAGAGCATCCTGAATTATTGAAGGACATGCATGCTTCTACTTCCAAGATATTGAAGTTAACTGAAAATGAGCTAGAGAAAGAAGCAGTTCGTAACTAATAGTTAGAATTATAAACGCACTACTACGATGTATTTCGTAGTAGTGCGTTTTTGTTTAAAAAATTATTTTGTCACTGCCGCATTGTACTCATCCCAATACAACTTAAGTTTATCCTTACCATGTGCGATTTCAGGATGAAATTGAATATAAGCATTCTCTCTTGTATGCTCAGTATGCTGTATCGAGGAAACCAACTCCTTTTCTAGTATGCCGTTCTCTAAGTTGTTTGCAATAGAGAGACCTGCAGTTTGTCCCTGGCACATGGCAACTTTAGCTCCTTCAATACCCGTGATGTTTCCCGCTACATAAAGTCCAGGAAGGGTGGATTCCATGCGTTCGTTATGCAATGGGACATAACCGCCTAGCTCTTCTATGTGATAGAAAGGACATCCAGCAACAGCTGCCAATTCCGCTAGTGGGTAGAGTCCGCCGGCGATGCACACGAAATCTGCTCCAATAATCTCTTCGGTACCAGGAATTACTTCACCGGCTGGATTAATTGTAGAGATCTTCACGCCTTCGACTTGTCCGTCACCAATTATTTCTGTGACTGCTTTTCGTAACATTATTGGTATATCCCACATTTTCACACCATTTTTAGGGAAGAATGTAATTCCGAGTTGTTTGAAAAAGTCATTTTTCATCAATTTACTTCCCATTTTAATAAATGCAGAGGGTGCCATATGCGAAACATGCAGAAGTGAGTTCATCACTTCTAATGGCTGTCCGAACTTTTCATTGACGGTATTGGAAACAGGTAATGTGATACAAGCGATATCAATATCCGCCATTTTCAGTTCCATTGCAATTGCCGATGATAAGACGTTCACTCCGATAATGACTCCGCGCTCTCCTGGCTTAACACGATGAACATTGGTCATGACTTGTGCAGCTCCGACTGACATGACGCCTGGAAGGGTCCATCCCTTAATCGGAAGAGGATTTTCTGCAGCGCCTGTTGCTAGTAGTAAATGAGTAGTTTCATGAATTTCTACATCCGTATGGACACTCCAAATTCCGTCTTGAACTTCGATGTTGGAAACGGGCGTGTGAAGCTTGATATCGACACCCAGTTTCTTCGCTTGTTGATGCAATTTATCGGATTCTACAATACCATTCCACCAGTTGCCGTTAGGTTCTTCGTATAGTTGACCGAGTAATCGTCCGCCCGGTTTCATATATTCATCGATAACCACTACACTGTGACCGCGTGAAGCAATTGTGATGGCTGCTGTCAAACCGGCCGGACCTGCACCGATGATGATTGTTTTATTTTCCATGATTGGCCCTCCAATCACGTACGTCAGTCTGTAGTTTACCGCCGCTGACGACTTTCATTCCTTGTGTGAGCGGTGTCAGACAAGCTCGTTCCCCTTGTACACCGTCTACGGTTACTCGGCATTCAAAGCAGTGACCAATATTGCAGTAAATCCCTCTAGGGGAACCACTTTCTTCATGATGGCGTAACGTTCTTATTCCGTTAGCCAGTAGAGCGGCAGCAATTGATTCGTTTTGAAGCGCACTGTATTCTACATCGTTGAATGTAAATGTAATAGTTTGTGATTCATCCAGTTTTCCTAGTACCGGGTGGTTTATGATTCGCTGGCTCATTCAATAACCTCCCCTAACTTGCCGAAACTTACGGGTCTAATTGGCGGTTGATACTTTAATGAAATTTGGGATTCGTTCCGTTCTGTACTTTCAAGCGCAATGCTGTCTACTGCATTGCGGCATGTTCTTCCTCCACAATAGCCCATACCTGCACGCGTACGTAATTTAAGTTCCCTTGGTGTGCATTGAAATTTTCTCGCTGTTTCTTTTAATTCGGAGTAAGTTACTTCTTCGCATCTGCAAATAATTATATCTTTTTCGGACATGTATGTTCACTCCTTGCTAGTTTACTGCTTAACTAATATGCAAGAATCGTGCCAATGGAAAATTCTTTAGAAAGGTATGTCTAATTTGTGCATTTTATTGTACAGAGTAGCACGGGTGATCTCCAGATTTTTTGCACACTGTAGTTTATTTCCACTTGTCTTTTCTAACTCCTGCACAATCAACTTGCGTTCAAAATTCTTTATCTGCTCCGTTAGTGGTGCAATTTCTGTCTGAACAGGTTTTGCTATATTGGCCACGGGCAGTGAATTGGTATTTTCAATGACTTCAGAGGGGAGATCTTGAACATTAACGAGGCCATTATCAGAGAATACGACTAGGCGTTCAATAGCGTTACGGAGTTCCCGAATATTCCCTGGCCAGTTATGTTGTAGGAGTGCTTGCATAACTACTTGCGAAACACTATTAATTTGCCGATTGTACTTAACAGAGAATTCATAAAGGAAGTAATGTGTCAGCTCAATGATATCTTCTGCCCGTTCGCGTAGTGCAGGAATTTTAACATTGACAACATTCAGGCGGTAATATAAGTCTTCTCTGAAAGCACCTTCGCTTACGAGCTCCCGTAAGTCACGGTTCGTTGCGGCGACAATGCGGAAGTCAGCTTCAATCTCCTTCGTACCACCTACTGAATAGTATCTACGCTCTTGAAGGACTCGTAGGAATTTCACCTGCATATCAAGCGGCATTTCTCCTACTTCATCTAATAGAAGGGTACCTCCTCTGGCTAATTCAATCTTTCCCTTTTTCCCTCGCTGGTCAGCGCCTGAAAATGCCCCCTTTTCATAGCCGAATATTTCACTTTCAAATAGACTCTCAGGTATTGCCCCACAGTTTATGGCGACGAATGGTGCGTTCTGCGACTCTCTTAGATTATGGATAGCCTTCGCGAATAGCTCCTTCCCTACACCGCTTTCTCCATAGAGTAAAATACTAGCGTCTGTAGTAGCCGCCTTTTTAGTAACTTCAATTGTCTGTTGCAACCTATCGCTATTTCCTTTTATATAATCAAAAGGACTGTGGCTGGCTGCATTTTTCCGTACCTCTTCTTCGAGCAAAAACAGTTTTTCGGAAGTCGCGTACAGCTCATCATTCATTCGGATTTGGCTTGTTATATCGGTTTCTGACACGACGGCTCCAATTATACGATCCCTGTGATAAATAGGGTTGGAGTTGATCAGCACAACGAGATCCCTACGTGCATGATGCTGCGAGTGACGCACTGAGGAACCAGTTTGCAATGTATGTAGTATCTCTAAATGCTTCGTATCAAAGAAGTCTGTAATGGGTTTACCTATTACATCTTTTTCTTTAAGAGAGAATAAAGACTCGGCTCCTTTGGTCCAGTACAATACATTGGCATCTTGATCAATCACAGTGCATGATTCGTCGATTGTATGAAGGACAGTCTGTAAATACGACAGAGTCTTTTCATGTTCTTCTATTAACTTATCAATAAAACGTTCAGCTTTGATATAACCTGTAATTTCACCATACGTGTTACGACATAATAAGAATTCGACATGGGAAAACTTCTTGGATACGTCACTGATTGGTATATCTAGAGAAAGAATGGGGGAGTTTTCGTAACAGATTTCGTTTTTGTGCATGCGTACATGGAGGTAATCCTGTGCTTGTTGAATAAACAGCTGTGTAGATGGAGTGCGTTTCATAAGTTCTTTAATCATTTCTTCGTTTGTTTTTCCGTTAATAATAAGAAAGTCTTTTTCCATAATATCTGTAATGAAGTTGTGAATATATTTCAACATTTTGGTCACTCCAATGTCAGTATTTTATACAGTGTATACAATACTTTACACATTTTATCTGAAGATTCAATAGTTACAGTGAACTACTCCTTAAAAGTAAATAATTATAGAATATTACGAGAATAGAAAGCGCTACCATGTTTTAAGGTTTATATGGATAATTAACTGTCACATAACTGTCAAATTATAAAGTTGGCATGGTTCTTGCATTATATAAAAGTGAATAAATAATCGAGAGGAGGAGTCTTGTGATAGGAATACAACATAGCGATATCGTTGTAATTGGCGGGGGGATTATGGGAGCCGCCATTGCATACTACGGTTCTAAAGCAGGCTTGGAAATTACAGTGCTTGAAAAGAGTGAACTGGCGAGTGGCACTTCCTCAAAATGTGATGGAAATATACTGGCGATTGATAAAGATCCCGGTTTCGACAGTCAAATGTCTTTGAAAAGCCAGGAACTGGTTCATCAATTAGATAAAGATTTGGAGCTTTCATTTGAATACCGCAATCCAGGAAGTATTTTAGTTTGTGAGAATGATGCAGAGATGGAAGCAGCAAATCAATGGGTATCAAAGCAAGTGGAAGCGGGTTTAAGTTTCAAGATGCTCGACCGTCAAGACTTACGAAATGAATCGAAATACTTTGCAGATGACTTGTACGGTGGATTGGAATGCAAGACGGATTCTACCGTTAATCCATATATGATGACATTCTCCATGTTCCACAGTGCTGAAAAGCAAGGGGCAATTATTCATAAAAATACGGAAGTAACGAGTATGTCACGGAATGTTTCAGGTGAGTTTTTAATTGAAACGACAAAAGGGCAATTTACCGCCAAGCGCGTAGTTAATGCGGCGGGTGTCTGGGCGCCATTGATTGGACAGATGTTAGGTTTGAATATACCGATTGTACCAAGAAAAGGGCAATTAATTGTCGCATCCAGACAACAGCCTGTCGGATTACGGAAAGTCATGGAGTTCGGATACTTAATTTCGAAGTTTGGTGGCGAACGTTCAGTAGATCTGCTTACGGAAAAGTACGGTGTGGCACTTGTCTTTGAACCTACGGAAGCACAGAACTTTTTAATTGGCAGCAGTCGTGAATTTGTCGGCTTTAATACAAAAGTAGATTATAAAGTTATTCGACAAATCGCCAAGCGTGCATTGCGCTTCTATCCTCAGATGGCCGACATGACCGTCATTCGGACGTATGCAGGTTTACGACCTTGGACAGAAGACCATTTACCGATCATTTCAAGAGTAGATGAGATTCCTGGTTATTATATTGCAGCAGGTCATGAAGGTGATGGAATAAGCCTAGCGGCGGTTACTGGAAAGTTAATAGAAGAAATGCTAAGCGATAAGGAAACGTGCATACCTATTGAACCGTTAAGTCTCGGTCGTTTTCGACAGGAGGTTGTACATTCATGAAGTACCAACGGATGTTTACGACGATAGATACACATACCGGAGGAAACCCAACCCGTACGCTGATTAGCGGTATGCCACCTTTACAAGGTCAGACGATGTCTGAAAAAATGCTTTACATGCAGAAGGAGTATGACTGGATACGTAAGTTCCTGATGAATGAACCGCGCGGACACGGTGTCATGTCAGGAGCAATTATGACAGATCCCTGTCATCCGGAAGCAGATGTGGGTGTCATTTATATTGAAACGGGTGGGTATTTGCCGATGTGTGGTCATGACACTATCGGTTTCTGCACCGCGCTGATTGAAACTGGCATGATAGAAGTGAAAGAGCCCTATACGATGATCAAAGTGGATACACCTGCCGGTTTAGTGGATGTTACCGTGAAAGTAGAAAAAGGCGTGGCGAAGGAGGTTACATTCGTCAATGTACCTTCCTTCTTATTGAAAACTGTAGAGTTGGAAGTAGAGGATGTGGGTCATATTGTTTGTGAAATCGCTTACGGTGGTAACTTTTATGGCATTATTGATGCCCGGTCGCTAGACCTTCAGCTGACGAAAGAAAATGGAGCATCGCTCATTAGTAAAGGAATTAAGATACGTAATGCAATCAATGCAACACAGGAAATTGTTCATCCTGAGTTTCCTTTCATTAATGGGTTAACCCATATCGAGTTCTATACTAATCCCACTCATCCGGAAGCAGATCTAAAAAACACGGTAATTGTACCTCCAGGTGGCATCGACCGCTCACCATGCGGTACAGGGACTTCTGCAAAACTTGCGACATTGCATAGTAAAAACGAGTTGAAGGTAGATGAATGTTTTGTTTATGAAAGTATCGTCGGAACATTATTTACTGCACGTATTCTAGAAGAAATAACGGTTGGCGGTGTTGCCGGAGTCATTCCTGAGGTTACTGGCTCTGCATGGATTATGGGAATGCACCGCTTTTACTACAACGAAAAAGATCCTTTGCGGGAAGGGTACCTTCTCATTCCGCCAATGGACCATTGAAGGTGGGATAGCTGAATGAATCTACAAAGAATGTTCCGTACGATGGACACACAGGTGTTTGGAGAAGCTTACCGTATAATTGTGCATTCACCTTTTAACTTTGAAAGCCTGGATGCGCTGAGCAATCAAAAGAAATTAGAAAGCCACTTTGATGCTGAAAAGAATTTATTGTTGAATGAACCTCGAGGACACCGTGGAATGAATGGTTGTATTGTAGGTGCTTCAGCCGTAGCGGATTATCAGTTATTGTTTCTTCATCATCAAGAGGCGATTAATTTTAAATACGAAGCACTTCTTGCTACCACAGCAGCACTACTAGAAATAGGGCATTTGCAACGGAAGAAAGACGGTCAGTATACAGTGGAAACGGTTCACGGTGTATGGCGTGTGAAAGCGGTTGTAGAGCAACAGGAAGTAACTGCTGTACGGATGGAAGTAGCAGAAGGAAAGATGGTGGAGAATGATTCAGAAGCTTCTTGTGTAAAGCTCACGAGTGGGCATATGTTCTATGTATATTCATTACCAGCTTCTATTAAATCGCTTCAATTGGGACAGTTATCAGAGATATTGGAGTGGGGGGCAGTACAAGTAAAAGAGTTGAAGTCACAACAGAAGGCTTTTGATGGCGTGATCTTGAAGGAACAACTTACAGAACACGAGTATCGTTCGGTTACTTTTGAACAGGACGGCTATATATTACGCTCACCGGGAATCGAAAGCACCATCGCTTTGGCAGTAAATGAGCAGCGTACTATAGGTTCATTGAGCAATCAGAGTATTTTCGATAGCAAGATTGACATTCAATTAGTGCCAGGCGATAGGGGCATATTCACGGTGGAGGGCGTGCCTTACATAACGGGCTCGCATGAATTCATTCTTGATCCTGAAGATCCATTACCGAAAGGATTTATCTTAGCTTAAAAGCCACGTCTAGTAAAACCACAGGGGGTTTTAAAATGGAGAAGAGATTACCCAGTTTGGCCGAAGTATTGTTTGTGCTAATCGGATTTGGAGCAATTATGGTGACATTTATTGTCGTATTCGGCATATCCATTCATCTGGCGCTCTTGACGACTTGGTTCCTGATTATAGGATTAGGATTAAAGATTGGCTATAGCTATAAGCAAATGCAGGATGGTTTATTGAGTGGCGTGAATGATGGTCTAGAAGCCGTCATCGTATTAACTTCAGTGGGTGCATTAATTGGTACTTGGATTGCAGGAGGGATTGTTCCTTCCATTATCTATTACGGATTATCAATTATTAATCCAAGTATTTTCTTATTGGCGGCATTCATTATATGTACGGTAACATCGATTGCTACAGGAACTTCTTTTGGATCCGCAGGAACTGCTGGAATTGCGATGATGGCAATTGGTGCAAGTTTCGGATTCCCATTACCGCTTGTTGCAGGTGCTGTTATCTCAGGTTGTTATGTAGGGGATAAAATGTCACCGCTTTCTGATACAACGGTTATGACAGCGTCATTGTCAAAAGTTGATCTCATCGACCATATTAAGTCGATGTTTACGGTCGCACTACCTGCTTGGATTATTTCGGCTTTCTTGTTCTTGATTGTAGGATTATTCTACAAAGGGAGCGGAGATTTATCGGCAGCATTGAACACAATGGATTCTTTGGAAGAGTACTTCAATATTAGCTGGTTTATGTTAATTCCAGCAGCAGTAGTAATTTTATTATTGATATTCAAAATGCCCTCAATTCCCGTTATTTTGTTTGGTGCATTTTTAGGAACGATTTGGGCGTTTTTGTTCCAAGGTGCGACGTTCCTCGAGGCATTCAATATTATGTATGCGGGTAACACGATTGAATCTGGCGTACCGTTTATCGATAATTTATTAAACCGTGGCGGAATTGTGTTTATGCTAGATGTAATCGCGTTGATCATTTTTGCTCTAGGTGTAGGTGGATTAATGGAGCGAATTGGTGTATTGCGTGCAGTAGGGAATTACCTTGGCAAATGGGCAAACAATCCGGGTAAAGCAACGGTAACCACGATGTTAGCTGGACTTCTCGGTAACGCGTTCGGTGGAGCTTATGTTTCATTGATTACGGCCACTAAAATTACTGGCGACAATTATGATAAATTGAATATCGACCGCAGGGTGCTATCAAGAAACTCCGAAGCCGGTGGAACAGTCACTACGGCTATGGTTCCTTGGTCGGATGGTGGCGTATTTATGGCTGCAGCACTCGGAGTATCCACAATGAGTTATCTACCATTCTTATGGTTTAATTTTTTAGTCATTATCATCTCGCTTATTTACGGGTTTACAGGCAAATTTATTTGGAGGACCCAGCCTGGCGAGCATAAGCAAGAGTTTGAAGGTGAAGAAAGTAGCGTAAGTGGTATAAGTGAAATAGGAAATGTAACTAACTAAAACACTAATTGGAGGAATTTAAAATGACAGAAGTAAAAGGTATCTTTCCAGTATTGGTAACACCGATGTTCAACCAGGAAGAGATTGATTGGGACGGGTTCCGTAGCAATATTGAGCATTTCATTGCGGAAAATGTTAATGGAATTGCGATTAACGGAAGTACAGGCGAATTCGTAAGTTTAACAAAAGAAGAGCGTTTCAAAGCAGTAGAAGTGGCGGTAGAACAGATCAATGGTCGCGTTCCATTGATCGTTGGCACAGCTGCGGAAACAACGGCGGATGCAATTGAATACACTCAACAGGCAGAAAAAGCGGGTGCACACACAGCGCTATTGATTAACTCTTATTACGCTCATCCAAAGGAAGATGAAATCTATGAACACTTCAAAGCGGTAGCTGAATCTGTTAAAATTCCGGTTATGATTTACAATAACCCGTTCACTTCCGGGGTAGACATCAGTACAGAAACAATTCTGCGCGTGGGTCGCGACGTGAAAAACATCACACACATTAAAGAGTCTAGCGGTGGTATTGGTAAAGCGCGTGATATTGCACGTCAAGGCGAAGGGTTCCTGAAAGTATTCTGTGGTTCAGAAGACTTGGCGATTGAATCATTCTTAGTTGGCGCTACAGGATGGATTTCTGTTTCAGGAAACATCGTACCAGGCCATGTTATGAAATTGTATAATGCGTTGCAGGACGGAAACATGGATGAAGCGTGGAAGTTATATGATGAATTATTGCCTCTGTGTGAGTTCCTCGAAGGATCTGGCAAATATGTACAGATAACAAAACGCGCAATGGAACTTAAGGGCTGTGCAGGAGGGCCTTGCCGTCTGCCACGTTTACCTTTAAACGAAGAAGAAGATCAAAAGCTAAAAGACTTGATGGATGGACTTGGTGTACTAAAAAAAGAATTGGAGGTAGCAACGGATGTTGAAATTAAATTATGAAATAAAACCTAAAGTGCAGGAGTTTTTACAAAATACAAAAGGTCTCTATATCAATGGAAAGTATGTAGAAGCGAAGAGCGGGAAAACGTTTAACGTAGTTGATCCTGCAACAGAAGAAGTCATCGCCAAGGTAAGCGAAGCACAACCCGAAGATGTCGATGTTGCGGTGGAAGCAGCTCGTAAAGCATTTGATGAAGGTGAATGGACAAAGATGGACGCGGCAACACGTTCACACCTGATATATAAGTTTGCAGATTTACTTGACGAGAATCGTGAAGAACTGGCGCAGCTTGAAGCATTAGACAACGGAAAGCCATATGAAGTAGCGTTGGCTGACGATGTAGACGGTACTGTGCAGCATTTCCGGTACTATGCAGGCTGGGCAACGAAGATCACCGGACAAACTGTTCAAGTATCCCCTGATTACCTGAACTATATCGTGCATGAGCCAGTTGGCGTGGTAGGGCAAGTAATCCCTTGGAACTTCCCTCTAGCGATGGCTGCATGGAAGCTTGGATCTGCACTCGCAGTAGGTTGTACAGTAGTCATCAAACCAGCAAGTGAAACACCACTATCCTTACTTTATGCAGCTCGCTTGTTTAAAGAAGCCGGATTCCCTGATGGTGTTGTGAACGTCTTGCCAGGTGCCGGAAGTGTAGCGGGTAATGCTCTAATCACACATGAAAAGGTAGACAAAGTAGCGTTTACAGGATCAACTGCAGTAGGAAAACAAGTGATGAAGTCGGCTGCGGATCAGATGAAAGGTATTACACTTGAGCTTGGTGGAAAATCACCATCTATCGTGTTGGAAGATGCGGATGTGGAAGAAGCTATCGAAGGTGTATTTGCAGGAACTATGTATAATCATGGACAAAACTGTAGTGCGTGTACCCGTGCGTATATCCATCGTAGCCTGTACGATCAATTTGTTGAAGCGTTAGCTAATAAAGCGAAAGCGTTGAAAGTCGGACCGGGGATGGATCCCTCTACGGAAATGGGCCCGCTCGTATCTGCTAAGCAACAGAAGACTGTCTTGGATTATATCCAAAAAGGTAAAGAAGAAGGTGCACGTCTAGTAGCTGGAGGCGAAAAAGCCCACGAAAAAGGTTTCTTCGTACAACCAACAGTGTTCGCAGATGTGGAAGATGATATGACAATTGCGCGTGAAGAGATCTTTGGCCCTGTTTTATCACTATTCGTCTTTGATACAGTAGAAGAAGCAATCCAGCGTGCTAATGACAGTGAATATGGTTTAGCAGCAAGTGTTTGGACAGAGAACGTCAAAAAGGCACATTATATCGCAAGCAAGTTACAGTCTGGAACTGTCTGGATTAATGACTTTGGCCTTGAGTGGGAGACTATGCCATTCGGTGGTTATAAACAATCGGGTATTGGTCGCGAAATGGGCGGAGAATATGGCTTAGCGAATTACACGGAAGTGAAGAGTGTATTTGTTAATATGAAGCAGTAATATAAAGAACCTTTCCGGGAGATCAAAATCTCTCGGAAAGGTTCTTTCATTAATACCAAACTAAGGTTTTCATCATTGTATACTTTGGTGGTATATACAATAAGAAACATCTAATAAAGTGAATTTGGGGAATTAAGAATTGATAGCAGCACTTGGGATACAAGGGATTGCAATTGTATTGTTTATTTAAACATAGAAACCTTCTTCAACATCGCACAAACCGGTATAGCAATAGCAATTCCTACTGCACATTGGACCAGATCACCTGGGATGGAAGCTAGCGGGATGATCAAACTGTTATATAGAATACTTTCTCCGATATAATAACCGGCAATCGTGAATGGAATGGATAGTAACATTGCAAGTAGATTGAATTTAAAACTCGTTCCTTTGCGGCCATTTGACCAAGCAACCTTACCCACGATATAACCTTGCAATCCGCGTGTCAAAATCGTGATAGGAGCCCATAAAGCCCATCCACTGACGAGGTCGAACAAGCCCATTCCAACGGCTCCTGCAATCATGCCTTTCTTCGGTCCGAATAAAATGGAGACAATGAACAACATGGCAGTACCAAGATGGATTAATCCACCATTTCCTAAAGGGAGCTTAATATTAAGTAAAAGAGTAGCGACGAACACAAGTGATGCAAGCATAGATGTCAGGATTAAATCAAAGGTCTTCGTTCGTTGTGCTGGATAGCTCTGTGTTTTTTGCATAGTCTGAATCTTCCTCACGTATAAAAGTAGTAAATTTAGAATAAAGGCAATCTGATACTTTAAAAAGAGTCAATTTACAATAAAGTTAAGGGGTCAGATAAGAATGAACCCATAGAGTGGGTTTTGAATTATGAACGAATACATTCTATACTTAGGAAAAAAGGAAGTGAGCTAGAATGAAAAAGAAAAATCTGGCTTGGATAGCAGGGGCAGCTGTACTTCTTCCTTTTGCCTATGGCATGGGAGCTACTGCCTTGATTCGAGCAACTGGCTATCGTGTCATGAAACGATTACCTGAAAGAAAAGGCATTGCACTCACGTTTGATGATGGACCCCATCCCGTTTATACAATGCAACTGCTCGATTTACTCAAACACTATCAAATCCAAGCAACATTTTTCGTGGTAGGTCAGAACGTTCGAGATTATCCTGAAGTTGTAGAACGTATGCATAAGGAAGGCCATCAAATCGGCATTCATCATGACCGCCATACGTCTAGCTGGCTGTTAACACCGTCTCAACTGTCATATGAAATTAAAGGAACCCACCGCGCGATTAAGACTGTCACAGGTGACTCGCCTACATTATACAGACCACCGTGGGGTTTCTTAAATGCTGCCACACTATTCGTCACCAAATCCTATCAAATTATTCTTTGGTCACACGTATTTCATGATTGGAAAATAGGGAGTTGTAAATCTGGGTTACTAGAAGGCTTGCGCAACACACCTGCTGATGGCTCCATTGTGCTATTGCACGATGACGGCACCAATCGAGGAGCAGATGACGAAGCACCAGCCTATATGTTGGATAAGCTCTCGGTATACTTGGAAGAGGCTGTTGCAAATGGTGTAGAATTTGTACCTGTCAAAGCTTAGATATAATAATTCAGCTGTTGGTAGTTTGTAGATATGTAATTATACAATTACTTTTTATTAATGTTTTAGCATGTGATAGTCGAAGTTTTCTAGCTATAAAGTTGATCAGCGTCCTCATGTTCTTTACGGTATTCTTCTTCTCACATCGTAATCAAGTAAGTATATACAAGCCTACACTTCTATAACTTTATGCGAAACGCCTCTAATCTTCTATAAGATTAGAGGCGTTTTTACATAGTTTTTAAAGAACGGTCATTCTATCGCTTGTGTAAGATTCAATAATAGTGTATAACCATTGTATAAGGTTATGCGAAGAAAAATACTATTAATCCATTAAACACACACTTTTGTATAATGTTTGTTTCGAATTTGACTTAAGGAGATGTGAGGAATGAAGAAAAAAGTACATGTAATTGGGGCAGGCGTAGCAGGATTAGCGAGCGCCATTCGACTTCAACATGCAGGTTATCAAGTAGAGCTGTTTGAAAAAGAGTCCATGGCTGGAGGTAAGATGCATCGTATCGAACAAGACGGCTATCAATTTGATTTGGGGCCTACAATTGTGATGATGCCTAATCTGTATAAAGAAATATTTTATCTATGCGGAAAAGATCCGGACGACTATATTCCAATGGAGCGTTTAGATCCAATGTATAGCGTGTATTTTGGTGATAAACCGCAGGATCACTATGAAATCTCTGCTGAACTGTCAAAACTAATGGAAGTATTCGAAGGAATAAGTGAAGATGATGCAGCTGGATTCCTAGAATACTTGCAAGTGATTTATAAGCGTTTCCTAGTGGCGAAAGAACATTTCTTGCAGAAGCCATTCCGCAAACCATCGGATTTCTATAACTTGTCTGTACTTAAACAAGGTTTGAAACTGAAGACGTTTGACACGGCGGATGCATTTATGAGCAAGTACATTAAAGATGAACGTCTTAAGCAGATGATCAGTTTCCAAACATTATATATCGGAGTTTCACCTTATAGTGGTCCGTCATTATATACGATGATTCCGATGATCGAATTCCTCTACGGCGTCTGGTTTATTAAAGGCGGAATGTACACTATGGCATCATCGCTTGAGCGTTTGTTCCTAGAGCTTGGAGGCAAAGTACATTACAACACACCGGTCGAGGAGATAGTCATTGAAAATAGACAAGCAAAAGGTATACAAGTTGCGGGTAAATTCATCGAATCCGATTATGTAATGTGCAATGCAGACTTCCCATACGCAATGAAAAGACTGGTAAAAGATGTGCCTTCTAAGGGGAAATACACGGATAAGAAAATCGATAATATGAAATACTCTTGTTCATGCTTCCTGATGTATCTTGGAATGGATAAGAAATATGAAGAAGTAAAGACTGCACATAATTTTATCTTCAATGAGAAATTAAGAGAAAACTTGGATGATATTTTTACTGGTAAGAAACTAGAAGAGGCATCTTTCTACGTTTATATTGGCTCCAAGTTAGATCCTTCATTGGCACCTGAAGGTAAAGATGGTTTGTATATTTTAGTACCGGTTTCGGATCGTTCGTGTTCGCAATACGATTGGGATGAAGAAACAATCCAGCATTATCGCCACTACGTTCTGGAAGCATTGAAGAAAGTAAAGGGCTTTGAAAATGTGGAGAATGAAATTGTATCTGAAAGCTTTATGACACCGAAAGACTTTGAAGAGCGTTTCAATGCACAAAACGGTGCAACATTCGGGTTGCAGCCAACACTTAGCCAAAGTAATCATTTACGTCCACAAAGTAAAGCAACACATTGTGAAAATTTATACTTTACAGGTAGTAGTACACATCCAGGTGCGGGGGTGCCGATTGTTCTTCTTTCCGCACGAATTGCGACAGAAGAACTGATGCATGACGATAGAGGTATATTATTCCAAGCAACTTGAGAGGAGAATTCATATGGTAATCGATCGACCATCGACTATAGCTTCTGACTATGCCTATTGTGAAAAAATCATCAAGCGTCATTCAAAGAGCTTTTATTACGCGTTCTCAAACTTACCAAAAGATAAAGCGCGCGCAGTATATGCTATCTATGCCTTTTGCCGAACTGCAGATGATAGTGTAGATGAAAATAATACAAGCGGTTTACAACTTATTGCGTTGGATCGATTGACAGATGAACTCAATCATTTTGCAAAAGGCCAAGAAGTAGATCATCCATTATGGAGAGCTTTACGTGACGTATTCAATCGTTTCGATATGGACATACAACCGTTTTACGAACAACTGACAGGGCAACGTATGGATATTCATTTTATGAGCCCATCGAATCTTAGTTCATTGGAAACGTATAGTAAGTATGTGGCAGGTTCTGTAGGAAAAATGTTGTTACCCATTATTGCCAGTAACGCTAAGATGGACTTGAATCGCGTGGCGGAAGATCTCGGCATTGCAATGCAACTAACAAATATCCTTCGTGATGTCGGTGAAGATTACCGAGACAAAGGTCGTATTTACTTGCCACAAGAGGAAATGGAACGCTATAAGTATAGTGAAGTTTTTTTGTCAGAAGGGCAAATCACAAAGAACTTTGTGGCTATGTGGGAATATCTTGCGAAACGTGCGGAGAACTTATATGACAATTTCACGCAACATATTGGAGAATTCGATGAGGATAGCCGTTTTCCCGTATTATCGTCAGCACATGTTTATCAAGGAATATTAAATAGTGTACGAAAAAGTGGATACGATTGTTTTAATCAGAAAAATTATGTGTCAGCGGTGGAAATGGCAAAGTTAGTTGCCCGTGCGAGCATGTAAGAAGGAGAGTGGCCCTATATGTTGGAAAACCAAAAACGCGTAGTGGTGATTGGCGGTGGCCTAGGTGGGCTGTCAGCTGCTATTTCATTAGCGCAACGTGATTATTCTGTAACCTTGTATGAACAAAACAATCATCTAGGTGGAAAATTAAATCGCTTGGAGCAAGACGGTTTCGGTTTCGATTTGGGCCCTTCCATTTTGACGATGCCGCATATTTTCGAAAAGCTGTTTGAGGATAGTGGGAAGTGTATGTCAGATTACGTAAAAATACATAGATTAGAGCGTGAATGGCGTTCTTTCTTCCCCGACGGAACAGTGCTCGATTTATATGGTGATTTACAAAAGATGGAGCAGATGAACCCACAGTTATCACATAAGGATATGAAAGATTATCAGAAGTTCCTGAACTATTCTAAAGGTCTGTATGACATGACGGAAGCGGGCTACTTCAAAGAAGGACTGGACTCCACGAGTGAAGTGATTAAACATCACGGCGCACTCAAGTCGATTAAAGGCTTTGATCTGTTTTCTACTGTACACGGTGCAATTGACAAGCGTGTACGTAATCCGCATCTGCGCGATATGTTGTCGTACTTTATTAAATACGTTGGTTCTTCTCCTTATGACGCGCCAGCTATACTAAATATGATGGTCTATATGCAGCATGCGCAAGGTTGTTGGTATGTACCGGGCGGAATGCATCATTTAGCCAATGCACTAGTTCAATTGGCAGAGGAAGTTGGTGTCAAGCTACATACAGGGATCGGTGTTCGGAAAATGAAGACAGTTGGAGACCAAATTATTGGTGCTGAACTGGCTAACGGTGAAATAGTAGAGGCAGACTATTTCGTTTCCAATATGGAAGTCATCCCGTTCTATCAGAAGATGGTTGATAGTGACCCGAAGTTCACGAAAAAACTCGAGAAGAAGTTCGAACCATCCAGTTCAGGCTTGGTGCTTCATTTAGGCGTCAAGAAGAGCTATCCGCAACTTAATCATCACAACTTCTTCTTCTCCAAGAATCTTGAAAAGCAAATGGATAAAGTATTTGTGAAGAAGCAATTACCAGATGATCCTACGATTTATCTTGTCAATACAAATAAAACGGATCCATCGCAAACGGTACCAGGGCATGAAAACTTGAAAATCCTCCCACATATTCCGTACATTCAAAATAACCCGTTTACGCCAACGGATTATTTGAAGTTAGAAAATAATGTGCTGAAAAAGCTAGAGCGTATGGGGCTCGAAGGCTTGCGCGAGAATATTGTGACGCGGGATGTCTGGACACCTCACGATATTGAACGCACGTATGGTTCCCACCGTGGCTCGATCTATGGAACGGTGTCGGATAAAAAGAAAAATAAAGGATTTAAACATTCGAAGCAAAGTGAGCGCTTTGACAATCTGTATTTTGTCGGTGGTACAGTCAATCCCGGTGGTGGTATGCCCATGGTGACGCTAAGTGGTCAACAAGTATGCGATAAAATCATCACGCGTGATCTGGCGAAACGTTCACAATCATAAATACACGATGCGGGAGAGGGGTTTGCGATGGACGTCTTAGTAATACTGTTGATGATAGCATTTGTCATAGCACTCCTTGGTCTATTGTCAGGCGTACTAGTCTTTTGGCGAGTACCGATTATACAACCTACAGGCACTCCCAAGTCTTCCGTTTCTATTATTATTCCAGCGAGGAATGAAGAGTTGCGACTACAACCGCTACTCGAATCAATTGTTCATCAGCAACATGTATCGTATGAAGTGATCGTGGTAGATGACGGTTCTACTGACGGTACAAGAGAGGTGGCACGATCTTACGGGGCAGTCGTGATTTCAAACGAGCTACTAGAAGACGGTTGGATTGGAAAATCTGCGGCTTGTTGGGCAGGTGCGTTGACGGCAGAAAATAAACTATTGTTATTTATGGATGCAGATACGGTTTTTACGCATCCAGACAGTTTGTCGAATTACGTGGCATCATTCGAGTCCATGGGGAGCCGTGGCATTTTGTCGTTACAGCCAGATCATTATGCAGAGAGATGGTATGAACAACTGGCATTTCTCTTTCCTCTCATAGTGATGGCAGGGATGAACGTATTTACTATAGTGGGAGACCGTTTGAAAGCTGGGGGTTCATTTGGGCCGTGCTTGTTATGTGATAGGGAGCAGTATGGACAGGTGGGCGGACACGCGGTTGTTCGCGGCGCTATAATGGATGACTTAGCACTTGGGCAGGCGTTTCAAGAACATGGTCTGCCTGTCCACTGTTTTGGTGGTAAGGGAATTGCGTGGTTACGTATGTATCCTGGCGGCTTGTCTGATATGGTGCAAGGCTATTCTAAAAGCATGGCAAGTGGTTCTACGGCGACGCATCCACTCGTTATGGGGATGATCTATGTCTGGATGGCGGGTGCGTCGATTGCTCCAGTTATGCTGATTGTTTCAAGTTTTAGTTCGACAGGTTGGCTAGGGGTATCTATTGGTTTATATACGTTGTACGTAATTGAATTAGTGATCGCTTCAAGACGTGTCGGTCGTTTTGTTTGGTGGATATTTCCGCTGTATCCGTTATTATTGGTCGTCTTTATTTCGATATTCATGTACTCTCTGTATCTATCTAAACGAAAAGGCAGTGTGGAATGGAAAGGGCGCAATATTAACGTATAAGGATAAAAGTTGCAGGAGCCAATGAAGGGGATGATAGGATGCCACTTATTGAATTACCGTTACTGTGGGTCATCGTGGTGGACGCAGTAGCATGGGTGATATTTCATCTTTCTATATCGATGGCGGCACAGCGAATTCCTATCGATTCGTTTGTGCGGCATAAATGCTTGTACAAAGCTTTTCGCTGGGAGCAAGAAGGTCAAATTTGGCAACGGTTATTCCGCGTGAAGAAGTGGAAGGGCTATATCCCTGATGGTACGTTGTTCATCTCTAACGGTTATAATAAGAGTCAGCTGCACGGGGCTGATGTTTCATCGCTTTATGACTTTCTGTTAGAGTCCAGACGTGCAGAATGTGTGCATTGGCTGACCATCTTACCTGGCTTTTTCTTCTTTTTGTGGAATCCTGTTTGGGCCGCTTGGTTAAACATTGCCTATGCCGTGCTGTTTAACGTGCCATTGATCATCGTGCAACGGTTTAATCGTCCGCGCTTGGAAAGGCTGATAAATTCATCAAGATAAGTTTTTGTAGTAGTATGTAAGTATTGGGTATTGTATGATAACACAACCTGATGGCAGGGATATTTGACGCAAAGGAAGAGGTGATTGCCTACTCCTTTGCGCTTTTTTTAGTTGCGTAGTTTTTTTACTGCTACGAATACAATGGTCAAAGTTATGAGAGCCAAACAGATTAATATAGAGAAGATAACAGAAGGGTACTCCCCATTAAAGCCACTTTCTGAAGTGTGCTTGGAATATATTCCGTAATAAGCCCAAATCAATACAAGTGCGTAGGCTATATCCTGACGTCGAATCGTAGTTGAAATCCCGATAACAGCACCTACGAATAAAATGACTATCGTCCATGTCGCGTCAGATAAACCAAATCCATCCCACTCAATTGAAACGAGATAAGCGGTAATGTTTGCGATGGTAGCGATTGTAATCCATCCAAAATAGACGCTGAACGGAAGCTTTATGAAGAAGGATTCTCTACGAGTCAACGAAGCATGAAATGTCAGGGTATTGATTTTTATTAATGTCAGCAACATGAATAGCATGACGATAACGGAAAGTAGTAGATATTCGTAATGCCACAAGAAAATCCACGATGCGTTCAGTAGGGAAGAGATACAGAACCATATGCCCACTGGACTGAGAAGTTGTGGATTTTTCTTCTTTTGGAAAAGACCCAATTGATAGATGACATGAAGTAGTAAGAGTAAGTAGATCAGACTCCAAATAGAAAACGTAAATCCTGCCGGTGCAAATAAATTTCCGTATTTGTCTGATAGCTCGCCAGTCGTTTGTCCATTTAACGGAATGATATTGGCCAATGCGTTAGCTGTGATCATGATGGCGTAGGTGATAACAATAGCTATGCGTAACAGTATAGAAGTCTTTCCTTGTTTCATTTCCCCACCTCCACTTTCTATTAGTATAGTGTAGTTTATAGTTAAGTATTCCTGGTTTTATGCAGAGTGAAACATGGGAGGTTTTCTTCACTTCATTTCGGTTGATGGTATAATGGATCCAAAATAGGTTGGTAATAAAATGGAGGTCATACTATATGAAGAAAAATGTCCATGTTGTGGGGGCAGTGATTGAAAATGAGCAAGGTCAAGTGTTAGCTGCACTTCGAAGTCCAGTGATGACACTACCGAATTTTTGGGAGTTCCCAGGAGGCAAAATAGAAGAGGGAGAAACACATCAACAAGCACTGCGACGTGAGATTCAAGAAGAGTTGGGTTGCACTATAACTGTAGGGGAAGCAGTAGAAGATACTACATATGAGTACGAAAAAGTAATTGTCCGATTGGAAACGTTCATGGCGAACATTGTAGAAGGAAAGCCTGTGGCGGCAGAGCACGCGGAATTACGTTGGATTGCAAAAGATCAGTTACATACGCTGGAATGGGCACCTGCAGATATACCGGCAATAAAAAAGTTGGGAAATCAATAGCGTCAAGAGAGAGGGGTCAGTGGGATGGGAGATTTTATTCGGCAACTTGAAGCGTCTTTACACAAGGGGTTTGTGAATAAAGAACATAATCAGAGTGGTAGTTATAAACCGGAGCTATTGGTGAATAGTTCAACAAAGAATACGACGGTGCTATCCTCGATTCAGAATGAACTTCGACACTGTGAACAATTTTTGTTCTCCGTGGCATTTATTACGGAAAGCGGCCTGGCTACACTAAAATCCTTATTTTATGATTTGCATAAACGAGGAGTAAACGGCCGAATTATTACGTCTACGTACTTATATTTCAATCAGCCAAAAGTATTTCGTGAGCTACTGAACATTCCGAACGTAGAAGTACGTCTTACTGAAAAGGAAGGTTTTCATTCAAAGGGCTATATTTTTCAGCAAGGTGATCAATATTCGTTAATCGTAGGTAGTTCAAACTTAACGGCACATGCGCTTCAAGTGAATTACGAGTGGAATGTGAAGTTAACATCTCATCGTGATGGGGAAATTGTTTATCATTTTAAAGATCAGTTTGAAGATGTATGGTCAGATGCCAATGTATTAACTGAAGAGTGGATTGAACACTACGAAACGGTTTATCAGGAACATGCAGATCGGGCAAGTGCCGCTCAAGTATTTGAGCATCCATCCGCCTATCAAACGAATGCAATTGAGCAAGCGCTAGTGATTAAGCCGAATAAAATGCAACAGGCGGCTCTTGCAAGTATTGAGGCAGTGCGTGCGAACGGTCAGGACAAAGGGTTGGTCATTTCAGCAACAGGTACAGGCAAGACGTATCTATCCGCGTTTGATGTACGTAAATTTGCACCGAAACGTATGCTATTCATTGTGCATAGGGAGCAAATCTTGAAAAAAGCTATGCAAGACTTCAAGCGGGTGCTCGGGGGAATCGACGAGGACTTTGGGGTGTATATCGGAGCCAACCGGCAGTCGGATAAGAAGTATGTGTTTGCAAGTATCCAGACATTGTCAAAGCCTGAAAACCTTCGGGACTTTGATCCGCAAGACTTTGATTATATTTTAATTGATGAAGTACATAAAGCGGGCGCAGCGAGCTATTTGCGTGTGATCGATTATTTCTCACCGAAGTTTCTGATGGGGATGACCGCGACACCTGAACGAACGGACGACTTCAACATATACAAGCTCTTCGATTATAATATTGCGTATGAAATCCGTCTTCAAGAAGCTCTAGAAGAAGATATGCTGTGTCCGTTCCATTATTTTGGCGTGACGGATTTTGAAATAGATGGCGAGCTTATTGGTGACCACACCGTTCTTTCTAAATTGGTTACGGATGAACGTGTTGAGCATGTCATTGAAAAAATTTCCTATTACAGTCACACCGGTAATCAAGTGAAAGGCTTGATGTTTTGCAGTCGAAAAGAAGAAGCGCGTGAATTATCAAAAGAACTCAATTTGCGTGGCTACAGAACCGTAGCATTAACGGGCGATGATTCGTATGAGGAGCGCATGCGCAGAGTGGATCAGCTAGAAAAAGGAGAACTCGATTATATACTGACCGTGGATATTTTCAATGAAGGTATCGATATTCCAAGTATTAACCAAGTGGTCATGCTTAGACAAACACAGTCCAGTATCATTTTCATTCAACAACTAGGACGTGGACTGCGCAAGGATCACAACAAGCCATTCGTTACGGTCATTGATTTTATCGGAAACTATGCGAATAACTATTTGATTCCCATTGCATTGTCTGGGGATCGCTCGATGAATAAAGACACTGTTCGACGGAATATGAAAGATACTAGTTATATTAAAGGTGTCTCGACAATTAATTTTGAAGAAGTTGCACAGAAACGTATTTTCAACGCAATCAACAGCAGTAATTTAACGTCTTTGAAAATCTTGAAAGAAGCGTATCAAGATTTGAGGAATAAAATTGGCAGAGTGCCTTATCTATACGATTTTATCGAGCAGCATTCTATTGATCCAGTCGTTATCATTAATAAACACACTAGTTACTTTGATTTTCTACTGAAGGTTGCATCTAAAGAAGATCCTATTCAAACGATTACTCCATATGAGAATCAAGTATTAACGATGTTCTCTATAGAATTGATCAATGGCAAACGGATTCATGAAGTAGTGCTGGCGGAGATGTTACTTTCTAAAGGAAGTGTCCATGTAGATGAATTCATCTACGAGCTAGAAACTACAGGCTGTCAAGTGGATGAGGATACGATTGAATCCGTCACGCGAATTTTTAATTTATCATTTTTCACACAAAATGCCCAAACGAAATATGGCAATCAAGCGATTATTACGATGGATCATAACCAAGTTTTCACGTTCAACGAAAAGATTCAGCAGAGTATTGAAGATGATTCGTATGCAGTGTTTCTAATTGCGGATGTGTTGCGTAGTGCGAAAGAGAAATCTAAAGTATACGATTGTGCAAATAAATTAACGCTGCATGCCAAATATTCACGTAAAGATGTATGTAAATTATTGAATTGGCAGGCGGACGAGAGCTCGACAATGTATGGTTATAAAACAAAGCACGGTACTTGTCCTATATTCGTCACGTATCATAAGCATGGGGAAGTGGAAGCGAGCGTGGATTACGGTGATGAATTCATCAATCCTGAGTTATTCAAATGGTATACACGCAGTAACCGAACGCTCCGATCGAATGAAGTGCAAACGATTATTCAGGCGAAAGAAAAAGAGATCGACATTCATTTATTCGTAAAGAAAGATGACGATGAGGGAACAGACTTCTATTACTTGGGGAAAGGCCTACCTGATCAGCAAAGTGTTGTGGAAGACCATATGATAGATGGTAAAGGAAAGCGCTTGCCAGTAGTCCATATGAACATGGTAATGGAGCACCCAGTAGAAAATACACTCTATGATTATTTGATAGAAGCCTAAAAAACCCCGTGAGATTACATCTCTCACGGGGTTCTTTTTCATCATTCACATTCGCATCGATATGTCTCGGAACAAGGAGGGCATGTTGGACATTTTTTATGATGGTGTTCTTTTTTCGATGGGTGATTCGATTTCTTTTTCTTACAAGTACAAGTTTTTTTACATGTACACTTACCTTGACATGTACACTTCTTCTTGCACTCACATTTACGTTTTGATTTATGCTCCTTGCAAATGCAGTTAGTTTTGCAGTCACATTTGCGCTCCACTACTTCGAATTGTCGCATCATATCATGATCTTCGTGCTCTAAAATATGACAATGAAGCATGTAGCGACCGGTGAATGGAGCAAAGCGCATAATGACCCGTGTCACAAACCCAGGTGGAGACTGCACGACGTCTTTCCAACCACGTTCATTTATGTCAGGTTGTTCTGGAGGTCCAGTGAAGTTGAGTAAACCATTCGCTGTGAAACCTTGGGCGTCAAATGGGATGCGGTCGAGGATCTGGAATTGGATCAAATGGATGTGTATAGGATGCGTTGCGCCGGCCGTGTTAATGATGCGCCAGATCTCTGTATCATTCAGTTTAGGCTTGAAATCGATTCGTTCCATGAAACCTTTATTATTAAACAGGAACTTTAAACGACCATATTCATCGATGTCTGCATCCAGTGTAATATCACGTGTTCGAGCAGCGTCGCATTCGCGAAGTTTGGGTATGTGGCTGAGTATAGCCGGGAGATTGCTCGTATCTGGCGCCGCTAATTCAACCACTCTGAACTGCATAATTTGTCCATCGGTTTCTGGGTCAGGCAGAGCACCTACTGGCGGTGCGAAATCAAACGGTGTCGCTGCAGTATTTTCTAAGACGATCGTATCACCGGGTGCCTGTTTGGAGAAATCGATAATTACGTCCATACGTTCAGCGGGTGCAATCGTTAACTCATCCATATAGGCAGGTGTTTCCAATAGTCCGCCATCTGAACCGATTTGTATGATCTTCTGACCGTTAGATAAATTCATTTTGTAAAAGCGTTCATTGGATGCGTTCAATATGCGGAATCGGTATTTTCTTGGCTCTACTTCTAAATATGGCCAGACCTTACCGTTGACTGTGATGTTTTCAAACGCTTCGCCAGGTGTGACGGAAGGATGAGGGAATGTTAATCCCGGTTGTAGTGGTCCCGGTATGAAAGCCGGTGTATCTGAATAAAATAGGGAGCCATCTTCGTTAAAGCCGCGATCAGCGATAATTAATGGCATTTCATACGCTCCGGAAGGAAGATTCAGTTTGCGTTCTTCTTCATCGCGAATAATATACATGCCAACGAGACCCGCATAGACATTTAAACGGGTAATGCCTACCGCGTGATCGTGGTACCAAAGTGTAGCTGCACGTTGATTGTTATTATATTTATAAACAGGCGAGTCAAATACCGCGCCGACGGTACGATAGTTATTTGTAAACCAAGCTTCAGGATGACCATCGCTTTCAGGCTCAACTTCCGCTCCGTGTAAATGCACAACTGTACGAACATCTGGCATATGTTCGCTTGAACCGTGCAGTGTTCTATCGATTGGTAGGAAATGTTGCTCGGGGAGTTCATTCTTCCACTTGATATGTGCGCACTCACCACTGTTGACATTCACTAGTGGACCAGGGAATTGCCCCTCATATCCCCAAATCTTTGTAGGCGCCAACTCTGAATGAAACTCGTGAAAGAACTCTTTCATGCCAATTTCATAGTACGAGAAGTACTTATGCTTCTCGAGTGGAGTAAGATATTGAGGAATAGGTAGTGGATCAATAAACGGTGTTAATTTCAATACATCGCTTCCTTCCAAGTGAATTTACTATCAAAACTAGTAGATGCAAGAGGAAGACCACTTATGCCTATAAACTAATGATAGGCTATTCATAGCTCAACATATGATGTAAAATAGCAAAAGTGCTTTTAGCGCATCAAGATAGGGAGGTTTTATGAATGAAGACCCGTTCACCAAGGAAAAAGCTGCTGATAGAATACGTGTGGATTGTGATTGGATCCATCTTAGTCGGTTTAGCTTTTAATATATTTTTCTTACCGGCAAGACTCGCAGCTGGAGGCGTATCTGGCGTGAGTACTATTTTATACGAGATGTATGGATTTGAACCTGCCTTTGTGCAGTGGCTTATTAATATCCCGATATTTTTTATAGGCTTATTTCTTCTTGGCAAGGATTTTAGTCTGAAAACATTAGTTGGAACATTTTTTGTGCCGCTAACCATTTGGGTGACTGCTGATATCCCATCCACAATTGATAATCCTTTATTGTCTGCCATATATGGGGGGATTATGTTAGGTGTAGGGCTCGGGATAGTCTATCGAGGAAATGGATCGACTGGGGGACTTGCGACGGTAGCGCAAATCGTTAAGAAATATACAGGTTTGTCTAGTGGTTATGCGCAATTACTCGTAGATGGACTAGTTGTGATTGCTTCTGCTATCGTATTTAATTTGGAATTGGCATTATTTGCGATGATGGCAATATTTGTGACGAGTAAAGTCATTGACTTTGTGCAATTACAAACATCACAATCTAAATTAGTATTGATCATTACGGATAATGAAGAGCGTATACAGACGATTATTAAAGAAGAAATCGACCGTGGATTGACTAAAGTACGTTCGGTAGGTGGCTTTTCCAATCAAGAGAAGACGATGATCTTATGTGTAGTAGAGCAAGCGGAAGCAATTTATTTGAAGAAGATCCTGAGAGAGGAAGAACCTCAGGCATTTGTCGTCTTCCTAAATGCTTCGGAAATTCTTGGTAGAGGATTTTCACTCGCAAAAGTATATTGAAAAAAGCTATCCTGGACATCAAATGATGTCTCGGATAGCTTTTTTATGCTAATACTGGTGTTGGTTCATGAGCCCAATATAGGTGTGCTGATCGATGCTTGAAGAGACTTCAGTAATTCGAATGCTTTGGCTGGCCGCTAACCGAAATGATACAATACATGCATCTGGAGATAGAATAGTGAGTTAAGGAAACAAGGATCGATATATAAGTAATTTTTACTAGGGCATCATATGGAAAGGAAGAAAAACATATGAAACATAATCAAAACATTGGTTGGAAAGTTGAATGCAGTTACCGTGAACTACCCGAAACATTTTACACCGTAGTGGAACCAAACACCGTCAGCTCACCCCAACTGGTTGTGACTAATGATGAACTAGCAGTATCGCTCGGTCTTGATAAAAAACAATTACATTCTGAAGAAGCAATTGCAGTTTTTGCCGGAAACGAAAAACTTGAAGGAATTGACCCTATTGCTCAAGCCTATGCGGGCCATCAATTCGGTAATTTCACCATGCTAGGTGATGGACGTGCCATGCTGTTGGGAGAGCATCTAACACCAGAAGGGCAAAGAGTGGATATTCAATTGAAGGGATCAGGAAGGACACCCTATTCGCGCGGTGGAGACGGACGTGCGGCTCTTGGGCCCATGTTACGTGAGTATTTGATTAGCGAAGCGATGCATGGACTGAATATCCCGACAACACGTAGTTTAGCCGTTACGGTAACAGGAGAGCCTGTTTTACGTGAAACAGCTTTGACAGGAGCCGTGTTGACAAGGATTGCTTCGAGTCATTTACGTGTCGGAACATTCCAATATGCGGCGGCTAGACAAGTTGTCGAAGATTTACGTGCGCTTGCAGATTACACAATTAAACGTCATTTCCCTGAGGCGAAATCGGAGTCTCATCCTTATGTAGCGTTACTTGAACAAGTCATACAGCGTCAGGCATCTTTGATCGCAAACTGGCAGCTTACCGGATTCATTCATGGGGTGATGAATACGGACAATATGACAATTAGCGGCGAGACCATTGACTATGGACCGTGTGCATTTATGGACAGCTATGACCCGCAAACCGTCTTTAGCTCAATTGACGTGCAAGGACGCTATTCTTACCGCAATCAACCAGGTATAGCGGAATGGAATCTGACACGTTTTGCCGAGACACTTTTGCCGTTGCTTCACGAAGAACAAGCGGAAGCCGTGAAACTGGCGGAGAACAAGCTTTCCAACTTTGCCAGGATTTACGGTGCGGAATGGATGGCAGGTATGAGATCCAAATTAGGTTTGTTCAATGAAGAAGCGGCCGATGAAACACTGGTAAATGACTTGCTGACTGTCATGAAAGGTCATCAGGCTGACTATACAAATACTTTCCGTTCATTGACACTTGGACAGCAAGAAGAGTGGTTCGATGAGCCCGACTTTATTGAGTGGAAAGAGCGTTGGTTTGATAGACTACAACGTCAATCGGAAGATACGCAAACAGTAAAATCGTTGATGAAGCGGAATAATCCATCGGTCATTCCGAGAAACCACCGGGTGGAAGAGGCGTTACAGGCAGCTGAAGCTGGAGATATGCAGCCGTTTATGAAGTTACTTACAGTTCTAGAAAACCCTTATGCATATACGACTGAACAACAAGAATACGTGAATCCGCCTGAAGACGGAACTACTTTTCAAACATATTGTGGAACATAAAAAGAGACGTCCCATTGAAAGTGAATACACTTTAATGGGACGTCTTTTGTATGGAGTAAGTTCAAAATCCAAAACGAAAATATTATGCAGTAATATCCCGTTTCGTAAACACAGTGTAACTAATTACTAAGAAAAAGACTAAATATGCCGCCAATATTACAAGCGAGAATGGCATAGTGATACCATCCACGAATACGGAATTTGTTTCATACATTGTCAGATTCATATGTGTGAATACAAGATACTTCACAATTTCATACTGTGAAAGTAATAGAACAATGGTGTTACCTGTAAAGAATATGAACAATGAAAGGCCGATCGCCATGCCGTTTGAGCGGAAGACGCTACCAATCATGAATGCAAATGTAGCGGTGATGATAACGTTAGCGAAAGATAGAACAAGCATATACAAACCGTGTCCCCATACGGAGACGGGCACAATCGCATTGCCGTCCCATTTCAGTTCCTGACCTACTCCTGAAGGGAACAGGATGTACGCACTCAAAATAGTTACCGCAAATCCAATAAACATTAGGAAGACGCCAAACAAAAGAACTGTGATGTATTTTGACGTCATGATCTTCCAACGACTTACTGGTCGTGTTAACAACATTTTAATTGTTCCCTGAGAGAATTCGGAAGCTACGATACCCGCTGCAACAATAACTGTAAGAAGTACGACAAGACTACCAACCCCTACAGGATTAATAATTAAGGATTCTCTACCGTCTACGGCAAGGGGCGGGATATCATTTGCTAAACGGTACTCCAAAATCTTAAGTGTTTCTTCGTTTTGCTTGCGTTCCATCTCTGGTAAATCCGACTGAGTAGTTTCATTTATATAGTTCATTTGTTCTTGTGCATTAGACTTCCAATCGCTCGGCAATGTAGTGTTCTGGTTGTTTACCCATTTGGTTATTCCCATAACACCAATGACGGCTGCGATTAGCAAAATCGTCATAATCCACGTACCTTTTTTAGACCATAGTTTCATCCATTCATTTTGTATAAGATTCAGCAATCTGTCCGCCTCCCGTCATTTCTAGGAACTGATCCTCTAATGTTTTACGGTGCGGTTGCACAGCGAACACTTCGATTTCATTGGCTGTCAGTAGCTTTATAATGGATGGAATCTGAACTTTTTCGACCTGCAGTACCAATCCAACCGGTAATAATTCTGGTGCGAAACCTCCGGACAACAACAGGTAGTGTGCTTTTTCAGCAGGTGACAGTTCGAAATAGTAATGAGGTTGCGCCGTTTCTGACATATCCCGTATATCAACGAGCCGACCATTTTGAATGACAGCAATTCGGTCGCACATTAATTCGATTTCCGAGAGCATATGGCTCGAAACGAAGACAGAAACACCTTCCGTTTCAGCTATAGCCCGTAAATGCTGCCGAAACTCTCGAATACCTGCAGGATCCAGTCCGTTTGTCGGTTCATCTAAGATGAGGAATTTTGGACGATGCAATAAAGCTTGGGCCAAGCCAAGACGTTGTCGCATACCTAGCGAGTAAGTGGAGACCTTTTCATGGATACGCTGTTCTAATCCTACTTGTCTAACGACTTCATTGATTCGTTCTTTACTAATATTTTTCTGCATACGTGCGAAATGCAACAGATTTTTATAGCCTGACAAGAACTTATACATTTCAGGATTTTCAACAATGACACCGACTTTTGAAAGACCCTCTTCAAAGTTTTCCGAAAGTGGTCTCCCATCAATTAGAATCTCACCGCTTGTTCGCTTCATCAAGCCGACCATCATACGAATGGTCGTAGTTTTACCCGCCCCGTTAGGTCCGAGGAATCCAGTAATTTGCCCGGGGTATAATGATAAACTTAGATCATCAATAATTTTCTTGTTACCGATGACTTTCGTCAGATTTTGTAACTCGACTATAGGTTTAATATTCATACATCCTCTCTTTTCATTATTTACTAACATTCTTTCTATAATAAGTAACGAATTTTATTTGAAAAAGTTAGTTCGTGTAAAAAATTATGCATGATCAAAATCTGTTTTATGCACAATTCGTATCGATAACAGAATGGATAACCATGTTAGTAAGGCGCTGATTAGTAGAACGGAGAGTGCAATTGTCCATTGATTCGTGGTAATAAGATCCGCAGTTTGCAGAAAGAATGTTTGTTCTGCCACCATTCTCGGGTTTTCCATAATATTTAATATAATTCTAAACGCCATCAAGCTTAGAAATGGCAAGGCAATGGTTAAAGAAGTCGCCAGTATATAGCCCGCCTTGAATTGCAGCGGATAAAAGAGGGAAATGATGAGGTAAAAGCATCCAAGCGCGATGAGTAATTCTGGGATGGTCATCATCCTAGTTGGAAATGGAGCAAATGTATCGAACAAGAAGATATAAACTAAGATAGCAGCCGCTGACAGACCGAACCAGATGAAACCAGACATGTATTTTGCCAGTACAAATTGTTTTCTTGTAACCGGTAGGCTGTTTATTAAGACCGACTCTTTCTCAAATGCCTTGTTACTCGTTGAAATGGCCATGTAATAAGCGGCGAAGATTAGAAGTAAAACATGACGTACAGGTTGACCTTCTGTGAAAAAGTTTGTAAAGATGATGAACCACAGTGCTGTAATGAGGTAAGTACTCATCTTTTGCGTGTATACATCTTTTCGAATTAAAGCATTCATTCGAACCCTCTCCTTCCGGTGTAATACATAATGTCTTCGAGTGTCGGCTTTTCAATAAACAATTTTGACAGGTGGTCTAAAGGAGTCTCGGTAGTATCTACCAAACATTCAAAGCCGACATCTGTAGTACGTAGACCAATCACAGTGAGTCCATCAAGCAGAGTACGCTGATCCGTTGTACCTTTGACTAATACATAACGTTCGGTGAATACGTCCTTCTCACCTTGAAAGATTATCTCTCCCTGATGAATAAAGACAATGAAATCTGCTATTTTCTCCAAATCAGTCGTGATGTGCGTCGAAAAGAAAATCGCCTTTTCTTCATCTTGTATGAGGTCTTGCATCATTTCGAGCAATTCTCGTCGAACGACTGGATCCAGACCGGCTGTTGGCTCATCCATAACGATAAAATCCGGGTGGTGGGAAAGAGCCATTGCAAGTGAAAATTTCATGCGCATACCTTTCGATAAATGCTTTATGCGTTGTGCTGTATTCAACTGAAACTTTCTTAGATAGTAATGGAATAATTCATCGTCCCATTTAGAATAGAAGGGGGCAAGAATCCGTTTGTTTTTCTCGATAGTCAGGTCTTCATAATAGAAATCTGCATCATACACGAAACCGAAGCGCTCCTTAATTTCTACCGTATGGTTTTTATGCGCCTCGCCAAACAGACGTATTTCTCCTTGGTCAGCCCGAATTAAATCCATCAAACAGCGAATCGTTGTTGTTTTCCCAGCACCATTAGCTCCGATGAATCCAGTGATGAACCCTTTTTTAATATCGAAGTTGAGATTTTTCAGTGCAAAGCCATCAAACTGTTTCGATAGATCTCGTACTTCCACTATATTCTCCATTACTCTTCACTCCTCATATAGTAATGTCAGCATATGAATGATCTCTTCTAGCTTTACGTCAAAAGCTCGCCCGTCCTCAATAACATTCATCAGCTGTTCTTCAATTTTCTTTAACTGTTCTTCTTTCAATAGCTCGTGATTCTGCGCAGCAACAAATGATCCTTTGCCTGGAAAAGTCTCAATAAGTCCATCCCGTTCTAGTTCTTCATAAGCTTTTTTCGTTGTGATGACACTGATCTGTAGATCCTTCGCTAATTTGCGTATGGAAGGGAGTGCTTCTTTCTCTTGCAGTGTCCCTAATAAAATCTGCTCTTTCAACTGATTCTTGATTTGCAGATAGATCGGTTGATTCACCGAATTGGAAATGACAATATTCAATACATCACCCCTTTTCATTTATACTGTATATGCACAGTATATACAGATATGACAATTGCGTCAACAATAAAAAAACTCCAGAGTCAATCTCTGGAGTTTTTTAAATAGCAGCAGTAACTGTTAATTAACCCGTTTGCACTTGATCATATGAATAATGATAGGATTCTTTTTTGGTGTGAATGAGCAGGAAAAATAAAGTTAACGGTCCTATGCGGCCTAGAAACATAACGAAACAAAGAATGACTTCACCGACAGGGCTAATGTCTCCTGTAATTCCTAATGAAAGTCCTACAGTTGCGAAAGCGGAGACTGTCTCAAATAATAAAGGTAGGAATGGCATCTTTTCAGTAACAGTCAGCAAAAATAAAGCGACAAAGATAATGACAGAGCTAACCGCTCCTATAGCCATAGAACGAAATATGATTTCCGACTTAATAGTACGCTGGAAAATATGCGGTTCTTTTATTCCTCTAAAGTAAGAAATCGTCGCCAGTAAAATAACCATAAAGGTCGTTAACTTTATGCCGGAAGCTGTAGATGCGCTACCACCACCAATAAACATGAGAAGAAGTGTTAGTAAGAGAGAAGACTCCTCCATATCTCCCATGACGACCATATTGAATCCAGCAGTACGTGGGGTCACGGCTTGGAAGTATGAAGTCCAAAGCTTGTCAAGAAAACTGAAACTACCGATTGTTTTTTCGTTATGAAACTCTAAGATAAATAAAAAGAGCGTAGCAATAATGTTCACTGTCAGCGTACCGAATATCATCATTTTCGTGTGTAGTGTCCATTGTTGAATCGATCTCTTTTGAAGGATGTCCTTCACAACAATAAAGCCGATTCCTCCAATAATAAATAACCCAGACAGGATCATGGTGATGATAGGATTACCTGCGAAAGAACTCAAATTGTCAGGAAATAATGAAAACCCTGCGTTATTAAAAGCAGATACTACATGGAATACACTGTAATACATTCCTTGTTTCCAGCCAAACTCCGGTACCCATACAGTGCATAAAGCGATAAAGGCAATACTTTCTATCACGAACACGAACGTTAAGATTTCACCTACAAAGCGAACCGTTCCCCCAATGGATTGGTAGTTAAATGTTTGCTGGATGAATATACGGTTGGTCATGCCGACTTTTCTGCCTAAAATAATGAGTATGGCAACTGCAAATGCCATTAATCCGACTCCGCCTATTTGAATCAGTATGAGCAACACGACTTCTCCGAAAATGGTTAGTGTAGCGGTGATATTAAAGACGCTTAGTCCAGTTACAGTTGTAGCGGAAGTGGCAGTGAAAAGGGCATCTATCCAGCTAATTGGTTTATATGTAGCCATCGGTAATTTTAATAGTAGAGTACCAATTATTATAGTGAATAGGAAAGAGAAAGCAATAAGAGCAGGAGGAGAAATAGCTTTCTTACGTTTTTTAATAGCTGTCATGATCTTTTCATCTCCAGGTAGATCGAATGAAATAACAACTGCTAGTATGTTTCACTTTAAAAATTAATAACAAAAAGACTCGTAGCTCTAACGAAATTAGCGACAAGTCTTCGTTTTAAACTTTTTGATAATTATGATACAGTGTCAATAAGGGAGTGAATCCAGATGAGCAATTGTGCAATTGATCATACGCAACAAGACGTCATAGAAAAGTTAGCAGAACAGCAATCCTTCATGCCAGAAGAATTAGTGAGAAATTGTGAGTTGTTTTTAAGCAAACCATTGAGTCAAGAGACATTGAATGAGTCAAGAGACATTGAACGTGGTATTTCATTTGTTGAAAAAATATGACTTGGCAACAGAAGAAGAACGGGCAGAGCGTGATAGTGAACTGCAACAGTTATTTTTATGAGCTAGAGGATAGGTCTACTCTTATATGATAAGCCATTACTGGACGTCACTTTGTAAAAGAGAAATCGCAGATTCAAGTAACTGAATATCTTGTAGGATATACGTTTTGATATCGGCGGGCGCAGAATGGTACTCGTCACTAAGTAGTTCGAGCTCTCGGATGAAAATAGAACTTTCATTTTGGTTGGTCATGATTGCAACCCTCCTTATAAGTCAATTTACCCCCTAAGATGGCGTTTTAAACTGCATTGAAATCAAATATTTCAATCATATTACATTTTGGTTGCTGACTAACTGAGGCTTCGTTGGTGACCAAGTTAGCAAGAATTCCTTGGTACGACTACGTCCGATAAACAGCAAGTCATCCATTTGTTCCTCACTTAAATCAAATTGTGTCGCACTATAGTTTTCTACAGGAATGAAGACTACGTTTTGCACATGTTGTTTTGAAATGTATTTTTCATCGTGCGCATTTTTCATGGTTGAAAATAACGCTTCGAATAATTGCATGGCATTTCGAATGGTGCGGCCGGGTACTTCATCTTGATTGCGACTTAATTTGATTCCGATAACAGGTCGTTTACGCGACGATGTATCTTCATCGAAAATCCACATCGGGAAATTACTCAATACGCCACCATCTACGACAATCGTTCCTTTTGGTGCATCGAGACGTACAGGTTCAAAAAAGTAGGGGATACCACAACTCATACGCAATGCCTTTGCAATGGAAAATTGGTTAGCATCATATCCGTATTTCTGTAAATCATCAGGTAGTACCATCATCTTGCCATTGGTTAAGTCAGATGCGACCAGTTTTAACGAGCCTTTCGGAAGATCACCAAACGCATAACAACCTTTACGCGCAAGCTTTTCAAAAAACCAATCCTCCAACGCCTTACCTTGATACAAACCCATTCTCCAATAAAGCGAGACCCATTTCATAAAGGGAAATGGCAATAGAGTCTTCCTCGGATCCAGCAGCGCTTGGAAATCTTCTTCAGCCAACATAACTTCGATTTCATCGGCTGTATAGCCGGCCGCCAAAAAGCTCGCTACAATAGCTCCTGCACTTGTACCAGCTACGTTTTCAAAACGATAACCTTGTTTTTCCAACTCTTGGACCGCTCCAACTAGCGCAAAACCTTTCAATCCGCCGCCTGAAAACACGCCATTTATCCGCACTGTATCCCTGCTTTCATTTTTATTGGTCTATTAATGTAAGGTCTAAGCAACGGAAATAGAACATTATTCATATGAAAATGTATGAAAAATCTCTTTCAGTGAACTATAATAAGGAATCTATACAGACATGTACAGGATTCGATTATAGATTGTTGGAGGAGGTGTGCAACATGAGCGTATTTATGCGGATTGCACTGACGTTAGTCATTATTGGTGCTCTAAACTGGGGATTGATTGGTTTTTTCAACTTTGATTTGGTTGCCAGCGTATTTGGTGGACAAGACACGATTCTTGCGAAGATAGTCTATGCCATTGTCGGACTGAGCGGATTGGCAGCGATTGGACTTTTAGTTAGATCGAATGAAGAGATCATTGATGACGTGGATGAGAAAGTAGAGCCCCATAAGCAGTTCGATCGAATTCGGAATGTGAATTACAACACCGAATTTGGGGAAGAACTGGATATGACGGAGAAGCGTAAAAAAGTGGATCGGTCACCTAAAGGTCCAAAAGAATAATAAGTGGGGCGTTCTCGTATCTAACGACGAGGGCGCTCTCTTTTTCTATATTAAAGATGTTTTACAAGAGCAGTGAGCGATACCATCCGGTTGTCTGTGGTAAAGTAAAAAGAAAAAGCCTGTAAAAAGGAGAATTTTATGATCGGAACGGATGACGTACAGCTCTATTATCAAACAGTCGCACACAATCGGCATTCATTTGAACAGTTATATGACCGTTATGAAAAATTGGTATTTTCGTTTTCTTATCGATTGACCAATAATCGAACGATAGCGGAAGAAGTGACGCAAGATGTCTTTTTAAAGTTGTGGAATGGAACGAATCAATATGCTGAGGATAAAGGGAAGTTTTCATCTTGGCTACTGACCGTGACAAGAAATAAATCGATAGACGAACTTCGTAAATCTAAACGTCATGCGTACGAACCGATGTTGGACAAAGATTCGCTGACGGAGGAAACCGTATCGACAGAAGTAACAGCGGAGTGGAATGAACGGCGTGAATTGATTCGAACGGCAATAGCAGAGTTACGTGCAGAGCAACAGGAAATTATTGAATTATTCTACTTCAAAGGCTTCAGTCAAAGCAAAATCGCTGAACACTGTAAGTTACCACTCGGAACAGTCAAAGGCAGGATTCGGCTAGCACTTAAACATTTAAAAGGAATTATCGGTCAGGAAGGAGGGGTTTCGAATGAATAAATCATGTCATATGTTGATTGACTATTTCAATCGTACCCTAACTGATGTCGAGATGAGACAATTTGAAGATCATTTGATAGAATGCCCATCTTGTCAAGAAGAGTTAATGGAGTGGGAAATGCTGACAGAAGATTTACCGTATGAATCAGAGGCAGTAGAAGTACCGACAGATTTAAAAGCGCGGGTATTTGCTTCGCTTCCTGACGAATCAAGTAAGAACGAAAATGTCATGCAGATACCGGTAAAGGAAAAAAGTCGTCGCCCTTTGGGTGTTGCGACATCCATACTAGCTGCAGGGTTATTTGCCTCACTTGTTGCAAATGCTTTCCTATTTACTGAAATGCAAAAGGAACCTGACATAGCACAGAGTGAGATCCAATTGATTGGCCAAAGTATACTAGCACCCGAAGAGGGTACAAGTGCATCTGCAGTCGCCATGTTGATAGCTGATGGCGATCAAGAAGTACTGCTACTTGACGCCACTGATTTACCGACATTATCTGCAGACGAACTCTATCAGGTCTGGGTGATAGAAGGGGACCAACCGTATCCCGCGGGAATCGTCCAACCTAATGAAACGGGTACAGGAACTGTAAGTCATCCACTCGCAGATCTTTCCGGAACTTGGGACACGGTTGCCATCACGATAGAAAAAGAACCGAATCTTCCAGCACCAGAAGGTCAGATTATCTTGGCTGGTGGAATATAAACGATCAAAATAGAGTCTGGATCCTCACGCAATGTGATGGATTCAGACCTTTTTTATTGCAGAAGTACTATATTTTAAAAATTTTTTTAAAAAAATTCGAAAAAAGTGATCCATTCTTATTTTTGTTACGTTAGCTGTATAACAAAAACGAAAAAGGGAGCGATTAATTATGCAATTCAAAAAATCTTGGGCGGCTATTCCATTGAGTGTTTCATTACTATTTCCAACAGGTGCGATTCTGACAAGTGCGGCAGAACATGAACACGGAGGGAAAGCATCAGAAGCCATATCGAACAAAGCGGTAGATTTACGAGCAACACTCGACAGCATTCTTTCGGAGCATGCCTACTTGGCGGTTGTTACGATGCAGAAAGGTTTGGACGGAGCGGCAGACTTTGAAGCCGCGGCTGGACAACTTGGGGAAAATACGGATGAATTGTCGAAAGCGGTAGGCTCTGTTTACGGCGACAAAGCAGGTGAGCAATTCAAAGAAATCTGGAGCAGCCATATAGGCTATTTCGTCAACTATGTTACGGCAACAGCTGAGAAAGATGAAGAAGGCAGAAAGAAAGCGCTTAAAGATCTAGACGGATACCGTGTCACTCAGGCAGACTTCTTGGCTGTCGCTACGGAAAATCGTCTAAAGGCGTCAGATCTAGAAGAAGGCTTGAAAATGCACGTCGATCAGTTGATCTGGGCATTCGATAACTATGGAGCAGAAGATTACGATAAGGCATATGAAAGTCTAAAGGAATCTATGCATCACATGTTCGGAACAGGAAAAGGCTTATCATGGGCTATCACTGACCAGTTCCCTGAGAAATTTGATAATCAATCCGTAGATACGAAGGCTGCAGATTTACGCGAATCACTAAACAATGAATTTTCTACACATGCAGCTTTAGCAATACTGGCTATGCAAAAGGGTATTGACGGCGCGAAAGACTTTGACGCAGCTGCAGCTATTTTGAATACGAATACGGAAGATTTAACGAAATCTGTTGAATCAGTATACGGGGCAGAAGGTGCAAAACAGTTCAATGAAATCTGGAGCAGCCATATTGGGTACTTCGTAGATTATGTACAAGCAACGGCGAAAGAGGATAAAGCGGGACAAGACAAAGCGATGGCGGATTTGGATGCTTATCGTGTGACGCAAGCAGCATTTTTAGACACTGCAACGGAAGGTCGATTGAAAGCGGCAGATCTTGAAGAAGGCTTGAAGATGCACGTCGATCAATTACTTATGGCATTCGACAGTTATGTGGATGAGGATTATGAAACAGCATATGACAATATTCACGAAGCCTACAGTCACATGTTTGGTGTAGGAACGGCATTATCCGGTGCGATTGTCGATCAGTTCCCTGATCAGTTTGCTTCTGCAATGCCTGCAGATATGCCGAAAACAGGAATGGGCGGTATGAGTCAGGAAACGGATTACACGATTTTGTGGGTAACGTTAAGCATGATCTTCATTGTGTGTACATCAATGGTCTTGATTCGTAGGAAAACAGGAGAGCAACAATAAAAGAATAGACTACTTTTTTAGGGAGGGAGCCGTGTAGACGATGAAATTCTATATACAAGTACTCATTGGGGTCATCATGTTGGCTGGTTGTGCACAGTCCGATTCACAGCCACAAGAGAAAATTGTAAAGGCTTCTTCCTCTGCAAAAGTAGAGGTAGAGGACATGCCCATTGTTCCTTTGCGGTCACCGGAGGAATTCTCCTTAGAAGACCAGCGGGTTGGAATCGATCCAAAAGTTATTGAAATCCCTTCGCTCGACGTCAAGGCAACAATCGAGGAAGTAGGACGTCTTGATAACGGTCAGATGGGTGTTCCACAAGATCCCGATCAGGCGGGCTGGTTTTCACCGGGGACAAAGCCTGGTGGAAGGGGGAACGCAGTCATTGCAGGTCATGTAGATTCCAAAACGGGTCCAGCCGTATTTTACGAGCTAGATAAGATGGAGATTGGCGATGAAGTATTGGTACATGGCGAAGACGGTGAGATTGTACGATTCGCGGTAGTGAAAAAAATTGCATACCCGCGTACCGATGCACCAGTCGATACCATCTTCGGCTTCACATATGGCAGTGGATTGAATTTAATCACATGTACCGGATCATGGAATCGAAAGGCTAAAACGCATGACGATCGCTTAGTCGTCTATACAGAATTAATTGAAGGAACAGAATAAGTGAAGTAAGGTGTCTTGCGAGAGCAGGCATCTTTTTTGTGCATAAAAATAAATAAAAAATGATGTAAACTTTTAAGCTAATGTAGAGTCTAATGTATAAGAGGGCAGAGAGTGGGGTGACGGTCGAATGGAGATAAAAGAAAAAGAGTTGCATGTAAAAGCAATAGCCGGAGATGATGAAGCATTTCTCGCTGTTATGCAATTGCATAAGGAATCACTTCTTCGGACGGCCTTGGCTTTTCTGCAAAACGAAGACGATGCGATCGAAGCACTGCAGGAAGTAACATATCGGGCCTATAAAAAGGTACGGACAGTAAAAGAACCCAATTACCTCAAGACCTGGCTAATCCGCATTATGATGAATTATTGCCAAGATCAGTTGAAACTGCGTAAACGATTTACAGCAAATAATAGCGCGTTGGAAACTGTATCATCAGAAGATATTTCATATATTGAAATGAGAGAAGCACTGGCGACATTGTCTGACGATGAACAGCGATTAATCTATTTGAAGTACTTTCAGGAATCGAAATTTAAAGATATTGCACAATCTGAAAATATACCGGAAGGCACTGTGAAGTCGAGACTCTACAAGACGATGCGCACATTAAGGTCATACTTTGAAGATAAAGGGGGTAGTGATCATGTATGAGACAGAAGAAGAGCGGTTGAAGCAGTTGAAAGAGCGTTTGGATCAACAACCCTTGCCTTTATCTAAAGCTGACCAGGCGATCCGTCAAGGGGTGGAAAGGGTGCGGCAGGAAAAACGTCGAATCAGAAAAAGACGTAAGAGATTCTTAGGGAGTGTGGCAGTCATTGCATTATTGCTTCTGACTTTCATTACATCCATTCGCGTATCACCCGTCTTTGCTAATGTGGTAGCTTCCATACCAGGTATGGAGAAGTTTGTGGAATTGATTGCGATGGATAAAGGACTCAATGCCGCGATCCAGAACGACTATTATCAAGAAATCGGGGTTACTCAAACTATTCAAGATAAAACGTTAACAATAGATGGCGTTATTTTAGATGAAACGGGAATGAATATATTCTATACGATTGATTCAGAACGTCCACTGACTGGCTTACGAGTCGATTATATCAATTTGAAAGCGGAAGGTATGCCAGAAGGCAGCTTTTCTTATGGAAATATGATGGATGAAGAAGAGGTGTATACGTACAAGGACCGTATCGATTATCAGTTTGGGGAATTGTATACTTCACAAGATCAGTCGTTTGACTTGAAGGTAGCTACTAAGCTAAAAGGCGAAGAGACAGTGTTTACCGTACCCTTCACTGTGCCTAAGCAAGTAAAACCAAGTGAAGTCTATACTATAGATAAAGAAGTGGATATTGCAGGACAGAAATTTACGATTGAAAAGGTTACTGTATCCCCGTTGCGTGTTGGTGTGAAAATTACTATTGACTCTGCCAATCCGATGAAAATTCTACAATTCGAGGATATGCGGCTGGAGGATGAGAAGGGCGAAGTCTGGGGATCTATCCAAAACGGTACGACGGCGTTTGGAGGCGAGGATGGTGAATCCACACTTTTCCTTCAAAGCAATTACTTTTCAAAGCCTGAGAAGCTTTATTTGCGAATCAATAAAGTGCAGGCGCTAAAAGCAGAAGAGGCTATAGCAGAAGTCAATACGGAAACAGGGGAATGGTTTAATCAACCTGAAGATCAAAAAATACAGTTAGTGAAATCGGATAAAAGCCATGCGGAATTCATTATGGTAAAAGCAGATCATCCGTCCTTCCAATATGATTTTGCATCCGCTATATCTGATGCGAAAGGAATAGAAATGCACAGCCCATCAGTAGGTATGTATAGTAGTGATTCAATAAAACATTGGGATATTAGTTTTAGTCCTACCGATTATACAAATCCCTTGAAGCTCGAAATATTTGCCTATCCGAACTATTTGGAAGGCGATATCAAAATAGAATTGAAATAAAAAAACGCAGTGAGGGACTTCTCACTGCGTTTTTTAGACGGTTCTCCTAATGAAACTTACATGACGACCCGCCTGCCTATCTTGCCGATAGGAAAAGCCTTCTGTACTTAGGAATGTACATGTACGGTCTATTGTAATATTGGCTTCAGGAATTCCAGCCAGCGTGCATTGTTTCTTCACGGTCAGCTGGTTATCGATATTATATTTTTGTGTTTCCGCATTATAGGATATGAATTCGTGTGCATAGCCAAGATTATGGAACTTCTTATAGACATCTTCATCGACTTCAAATTTTTCTTGACTGAGTGCTGCACCAATTTGGACATGAATATGACTCAGGTCACAGTGCTCGTATTGCTGTAGGTGATGAAACAGCTTGAGTGTGATTTCTTTCACAGTGCCTTGCCACCCCGAATGGACTGTGCCAATCAATGTACGATCTACACTGTAAAATAATACAGGAACGCAGTCCGCCGTTAAACTGCACAGCACGATATTTGGTTCAAATGTATACAGTGCATCGGTGTCAGGAATTGCTGTATCTTGTTGCCATGCGCCTTTACCTCTATCTTGTGTAGTCACCTTATGAAAGTTAGCACTATGTGTTTGATTGGCAAATACGAAATCTTCCAAATCACATTGCAAGAAGTCTGCCAGTTGACGGCGATTGTTTATCACGTCAACTGGCGAAACGCATGCATGCAAAGCGGTATTATTGCACTCGACTTCACTGCAATCTTTCATGGTCATGCCTGCTAGTAAATTGTTATGGTCTTGATAGATAGTTGTTTTCATAACTCTTGATCCGCATTTAGCAATAGTTGCGTCAGAATTTGTGCACCGTAAATTAAAGCGTCGGTATTGAATGACATTTGCGGATGATGCAAGCCTGGTTTCAAATCACAACCGAGTCCAATCATCGTGGCGGGAATAGTAGGGGTTTTCCACGTGTAAAAATGAAAGTCTTCTGCCCCTTGAGAAATACATGGTCCCTCTACATTTTCTTCTCCTAATACAGAACCAATCGCCCGTTGTGCCAGTTGGATTGCTGTGGCATTTTCCGTAGCGGCAGGTGAATAGCCCTCTTCTTCATAGGTAATCTTCGTCTCTGTCAGTGCAGCAGTGTACTGTATAATGTGGCGGGCTTTTGCCAGCAAAGCATCCATCGTATCATTCGTTTCAGCGCGAACATCTAGTGTGAATCGAGCACTGGCAGGGATGGAGTTACTCGTTTCACCACCATGTAGCTCTGTAATTTTAATGGAGAATTTTTTATTACCTGGTAAGCGGATCTGACACAGTGACTGAATTAGTAAACTTGCTGCTTCAATTGGATTATTACCTTCTTCAGGTCTCGCTGCATGCGCAGGTGTACCTGTAATCGTGCCTATAATAGTGGCAGACGATCCATGTAAAATCGCAGGGGCAGACTTACCGAACGGCACTTCCGTATGTGGACGTACGTGCAGGCCACCTAGAAATCGAACATCTTCAAGCACGCCTTCTTCCATCATTTGCAATGCGCCTTCTGCTAACTCCTCAGCAGGTTGGAAAATGAATCGGATTGTATGATGTAAATCTGTTTCGCTGTTCTTTAAAGCCAGTGCGGTATATAACGCCATTGTGCTGTGCGCGTCATGTCCGCAAGAGTGGTTAGCGACTACTTCCCCGTCGACTTCCTGTACTAGTGCATCCATATCCGCACGCAACGCAATGACGCCATTCGTACGTCCAGCAATTTCTGCAATGAATCCGTGATGCCCAGTGTAGGTAGTGATACTTAATCCGGCAGATGAGAGATGATCCTGTAAATAACGTGAAGTCTGCTGCTCTTGCCAACTAGGTTCAGCAATAGCATGCAGGTCTTGATAGGTCTGTAGGATTTCCTTTTGATGAAGTTCTATATAGTTTAGCGGGTCAGTCATTATGAATTCCCTCCGTTTTATAAAGTAGATGATGTTAAAAGTAAAACATATTGACTAGTAAACAGCAAAGATGGTGACTATTCGACAAAAAGTTAATTGACTTTTCAAAACAGTTACTCGAGAATAGTAAAGTAATAGGTCGAACTATCAATAGAAGGAGGATCTTTATGAAACACATGACAATAAAAAACCCCCTTAAATTATTGAGGGGATGCTGTGGATACTAGTAACACACACGACACTACCTATCGGATTTGCCGATTATATAAAAGGCTTTGAACTCCATCCAATGGAAAGTGATAACATTGCGATTATGTATGTAGATAAGTGATGTATAGTCGGCTAGGAAAATTCCAGCCAACCTTTTCTTTCATAATATCCAGTTTTTTGATAATTCGACAGGTTTTTTCTACTAGTAAAGTATAGTGATAAAAATAAAATGAGATTGTATAAGATGTAGAAGAAAACTTATTGCAGTAGGGTTTAAGCTATGTCGTGTTCTAATTAAATCAAATAAATTGTTTGTATTCATTTGATTTCTAGATTTCTTTACAGTATAGTGTAAACCTGCTTGTGTAATTCATCTCTAAAGGGGGAACTATGAAGAAAATATCAAAGGTTTTTTATATTACCATTGTCTTAATAATAATCGCGGTAGGATATGGAGTAATAAATCCAGTACATTTCGAGGAAATCACTTCAGCTGGTAAAGCTTTTGTAGCATCTACATTCGGTTGGTACTACATGCTAATTATGACAGCGCTACTGTTGCTCAGTATTTTTATGATATTCAGTCCATACGGTAAAATCCGTTTAGGAAAAGATACAGATCGTCCGCAATTCTCTACGATTACGTGGATTGCGATGTTATTCTCCGCTGGGATGGGAATCGGACTCGTTTTCTACGGTGCCGCAGAACCATTATCCCATTACGCAGTACCGGCAACAGAGGATCCGCAAACACCTGCTGCTTTTAAAGAGTCTATGCGGAAAACATTTCTACACTACGGTCTTCATATCTGGGCTTTGTATGGAATGGTCGCCTTGGCATTGGCGTACTTCCAGTTTAGAAAAGGCGAACCAGGCTTGATTTCAGCTACATTGAAGCCGATTTTCGGGGAAAAAGTAAAAGGACCACTAGGAACAGTAATTGACGTCCTCGCAGTTTTCGCAACTGCTTTCGGTGTGGCAACTTCACTAGGATTAGGTGCTGTTCAAATTAACGCAGGGTTGGATTACTTATTTGGTTTCACGATAGGTATTCAATCACAAATTATAATCGTAACGGTCGTAACAGTACTATTTATTGGATCGGCCTGGTCTGGATTAAGTAGAGGGATTCGCTATTTGTCCAATATCAACTTGATATTAGCAGTAGCCCTTTTAGGATTAATTCTTATTCTTGGCCCTACATTATTGATCTTGAATATGTTCACTGATTCAGTTGGTGGCTATTTCACAAATCTCATCGATATGAGTATGGGAACAGCTCCACTCAATGGTGAAAATCGTGGATGGTTAGATGGATGGACTATATTCTATTGGGCTTGGTGGATTTCTTGGTCACCATTCGTCAGTATGTTCATCGCACGAGTATCTAAAGGGCGTACAATCCGCGAATTTATGGCAGGCGTCTTGCTTGTTCCTTCATTCTTCGGGTTCTTATGGTTCTCGGCATTCGGTACTACAGCAATTGAAATGCAGAATAACGGAGTAGCAGATTTGGCATCATTGAATATTGAAGTAGTTGCATTCGAGATGTTTAACTCAATGCCATTTTCACTAGTTCTATCATTGTTCGCGATTCTTCTAGTGACTTCATTCTTCATCACATCAGCTGATTCAGCGACTTACGTGTTGGGCATGCAGTCAACATATGGTTCGTTGACACCTCCGAACTCTGTCAAAGTGATTTGGGGTATCATTGTTTCCACAATCGCATTAATTTTGCTTTCTGCAGGTGGACTTCTTGCCTTGCAGAATACAATTATTATAGCGGCCTTGCCATTCTCATTCGTTATCTTATTGATGATGTATGCGTTGTTCAAGTCAATGAACGAAGAGTTATATAAAATGAAATAAAAAAGAAGGAACATGCGGCTTTGACTGCATGTTCCTTTCTGTTTTTTATTGAGGCAACAGGTAAGCAGAGAGGCATCATTACATTTGTAGTTTGTTTTTACGTTAATAAAAAATAATACAAACATGAAATGAACTAGACATTCTGTAGTTACTATAACTAAGTGTAGTTGCTCTAAAATACATATTGTTTTCTCTTTTCTTAAGTAATTATAAGTGTAGAATGTTAAAATAACGTAGATAAGTTTGATCGATACAATGGAAAAGGAATAGGTGTACAACATGAGTTTATTAACAGTGAAAAATATTAGCCACGGTTTCGGTGACCGTGTGATTTTTGAAGATGTATCATTTCGTCTATTAGCAGGTGAACATATAGGATTAGTAGGTGCAAACGGGGAAGGGAAATCTACGTTTATGAATATCATTACGCATAAGCTAGAGCCAGATGCTGGGACTGTTACGTGGTCAAAGCGTGTTCGTATAGGATACTTAGATCAACATGCAGCTTTGAAGCAGGGCATGTCCATCCGTGATGTATTACGCACCGCGTTTCAATATTTATACGATATGGAAACGGAAATGAATAGTCTTTTCACGAAGATGGGTGAAGTGGGGCCAGATGAACTGGAAGGTTTGCTTGAAGAAACCGGAAAGATTCAAGAGTCTCTAGAGCAGAGTGATTTTTACATGATTGACGCAAAAGTAGAAGAAGTCGCAAACGGTCTTGGACTCGATGAATTTGGATTGGACACGGATGTAAATGATTTGAGTGGGGGCCAGCGTACAAAAGTATTACTGGCTAAATTATTGCTTGAAAAGCCCGATATTTTATTGCTTGATGAGCCGACGAACTATTTGGACGTCGAGCATATTGAATGGTTGCGTACGTATTTGCAAGAATATCCAGGGGCGTTCATCTTGATTTCGCATGATATTCCATTCTTGAATAGTGTCATTAACTTGATCTATCATATGGAAAATCAACAGGTCAATCGTTATCCCGGCGACTATGACGAGTTTTTGCGTGTGCGTGAAATGAGGCAGCAACAGGTCGAGGCGGCTTTTAAAAAGCAACAGAAAGAGATTTCCCATTTGAAGGACTTCGTAGCTCGTAATAAAGCAAATGCGGCAACGAGTCGAATGGCAACGTCTCGACAGAAGAAGTTGGATAAGATGGACATTATAGAGTTGGATTCAGAAAAACCTAAACCACATTTTGATTTCAAAACGGCAAGAACGCCTGGAAAATATTTATTTGAAACGACAGATCTAGTGATAGGCTACGATGAACCGCTATCGAAACCTTTGAATCTTTCTATGGAACGTGGACAGAAAATCGCTTTGGCAGGCGCTAATGGTATTGGTAAAACCACATTGCTAAAAAGTATTCTCGGGGAAATAAAAGCTCTATCAGGTAAAGTAGAGCAGGGCGAGCATCTCTCGATCGGATACTTCGAACAAGAAATGAAAGCCGATACGGATAACACCTGTCTAGAAGAAATATGGAGTGAGTTCCCACATCTTGCTCAATATGAAGTGCGTTCGGCTTTAGCGCGCGTTGGATTAACGACAAAGCATATTGAAAGTAAAGTGAAAGTACTGAGTGGGGGAGAACGTGCGAAGGTGCGTCTTTGTAAACTAGTAAATAGTGAAACGAATTTATTAGTTTTGGATGAGCCGACCAATCACTTGGATTACGATGCTAAAGAAGAACTCAAACGTGCGTTAAAAGAGTATAAAGGAAGTATCTTACTCATATCACACGAACCTGATTTTTATGAAGATGTAGTATCTACTATATGGAATGGTGAGTCATGGACTACGAAAATGTTCTAAACAAATGTTACTGTTCCACGTGAAACAAAAATCCGACCGATACCGGTTGGATTTTTTTATTCAATACTTATGATCGTTGGCGCAAACCATCTTGTTTTGTAGAGATTAATTCAATTGACCTTAAAACATCTGCATAAACTTTTTTAAAGCAAATGAATGGTAACTGTTTTTCTTAGTGACGATGCCGAGCTTCCATAGTAGAGGTGGCTCCTGAAGGGATATCATTTTAATGTTTTCATTTGTAAATTTCGTTGATATGGATTGAGGAAGAAGCGTAATACCCAGTTTTGCTGCCACCAGTTCGATGATCAAATCCCATTGGGAGCTTTCATACGATATAGTTGGATTGAACCCTACTTCTTTACAGGCACCTATAATATAGTGGTGTAAGGCAAAGCTTTTAGAGAACAAGATGAGTTGTTCGTCTTTTAACTCGGATAATGCGACAGCATCTCGTTTTGCAAATGGGTGATCAGAGTGGACGAACAGATAGAATTTATCTGAAATGAAAGGTTGAACTTGGAATACGTCTTGATCGGTTGGCAACACAATAATGCCAGCGTCAATCTGACCTTTATCTACAAGCTCTTCTACTACTTTAGCACCGAGTTCGTGCAACTCGATTTTAATATGGGGGTAATTCTTTGAAAGACTTTTAGCAATCTGTGGAAAGAACAAGGTCCCAATCAAAGGTGGCATACCAATTTTAATTTCTCCTGACACACCCTCCGCAAGATCTTCAAGTAAGACCGGAAGCTCTCCAAGTAATTGAAGGATTTGCTGTCCCTGTTCATATACAATGTCACCCGCATCCGTCAATCGAAGGCTGCGTGTAGAGCGGTTGAAAAGTATGACATTCAGTTCTTCTTCAAGTCTTTTCACCGATTTACTTAAAGAGGGCTGTGATATATACGAATGTTCGGCGGCTTTTGTAAAGCTTAAATGATCTGCTACGTGTATAAAAGCTTGAAAGTCTTTGAGTTCGATGATAATCCAACCTTTCATTTATTCGCAATAAGAATAAATTTTATTCAATATATTCATTTTACATATAAGTCAGAAATCTGTACACTATTACTAAAGAGTTGGAGGAGGTTACGGTATGAGTAAAGTAATGAATTCATTTATGGAAGCGGTTTCAGATATTCAAGACGGTGCTACGTTAATTGTAGGAGGCTTCGGATTATGCGGTATTCCGGAAAAGTCCATCGAGGCGTTAAAAGATAGAGGTGTGAAGGATTTAACAGTAGCTAGCAATAACTGTGGAGTAGATGATGCAGGCCTTGGGAAGTTGTTAGTGAATAAACAGATTAAAAAGATGATTGCTTCGTATGTTGGAGAAAACAAGACTTTTGAAAAGCAGTTCCTAAACGGTGAGTTAGAAGTAGAACTGAGTCCGCAGGGAACGCTTGCCGAGAGGATTAGATCGGGTGGTGCAGGAATTCCTGGATTCTACACAGCAACTGGAGTCGGTACACCCATTGCAGAAGGTAAAGAAACAAAAGAGTTTAAAGGTCAGACGTATTTACTTGAAGAAGGAATCGTCGGGGACTTTGCGCTTGTGAAAGCTTGGAAGGCCGATACCTTGGGAAATTTAGTGTACCGTAAGACGGCAATGAACTTTAATCCACTTGCTGCGATGGCGGGCAAAATAACAATTGCGGAAGTAGAGGAAATCGTCGAAGCCGGTGAGCTTGCTCCTGAAGAGATTGATACACCGGGTATTTATGTACAGCGAGTTTTACTTGGCACGGATTATGAAAAACGTATTGAGCGCTTAACAGTGAGAAAAGCGTAAAAAGGAGAGATGAACATGACAGAAACACGGAATACAATCGTAAAGCGCGCGGTAGAAGAAATTCAAGACGGTATGAATGTTAACCTAGGTATTGGTATGCCGACTCTTGTAGCCAATGAAATTCCAGATGGGATGACGGTGTTATTGCAGTCGGAGAACGGTTTGCTTGGTATTGGCCCTTACCCAGTAGAGGGGCAAGAGGATGCAGATCTGATTAATGCGGGAAAAGAAACTATTACCACAGTCCCCGGTTCATCCTTTTTTGATAGCGCGGAATCGTTTGCGATGATCCGCGGTGGACATATCGACTTAGCGATCCTTGGCGGCATGGAAGTTTCGGAGAACGGAGACTTAGCTAACTGGATGATTCCAGGAAAAGTCGTCAAAGGAATGGGCGGCGCAATGGACTTAGTTGTCGGTGCAAAACGTGTCGTAGTGATCATGGATCATGTCAATAAACACGGGGAATCGAAAGTTAAGCAAACCTGTTCTTTGCCGTTAACGGGACTTGGTGTTGTAGATCGACTCATCACGGACTTGGCTGTATTTGATTTTACGGAGGACGGTATGGTGCTTGTTGAAACTTCTGCTGGTATTACAGTAGATGAAGTAAAAGACAAGACAGAAGCAACGTTCACGGTTTCGCCGGACTTCAAAAATAAATAATACTTTATATGAAACATGCCAGAACACCCAAAGTGGGTAGTTCTGGCATGTTTATTTTTTTATTAGTAAATAGCAAAAGTACGGTGCGCCTATTAATGAAACGATAATACCTGCTGGAATACCACTTGGTTCCAAAATATTTCGCCCAATTGTATCTGCTAGTAATAGAAGAAAGCTGCCGAGCAGAATGGCAATAGGTAAATTCATTCGATGGCGTGGGCCGATTAGGGACTTAGCGATATGAGGTGCCATCAGCCCGATGAACGCGATGCCACCTGTGACTGACACCGCGGAAGCAGCTAGAGCCACAGCGGTCAGCAATAATATTACTCGCTCCCGTTCGATTGACACACCGATACCCGTCGCCACTGTTTCATTCAAACCGAGCATGTCCAGTCGATGTGCTTTAAATAACGCGAAAGGGATTAATATGAGCAACCAAGGGGCGAGTGCCCAAATATAAGGCCAATCAGTTCCCCAAATATTCCCGGCGATCCATCTTGAAATAAAATCGACTTTCTCTTGCTTGGCGGAAGAAGTCAATACGACCATCACGCCTGAAAGAGCCATCGAAAATCCAATACCCACCAGTACGAGGCGCATAGGCTGTAGTCCGTTTTTTCTACTATAAGCAAATAGATAAATTAAAATGGAGGTGATGATGGCGCCCAAAAATCCTACTAACGGCAATAAGTAAGCGAATGCACCCGCCTCAATCGGTACAAACAAGAAAAATACCGCAATAGCGACTCCAGCGCCGGAATTAATACCGATGATACCTGGATCTGCAAGATCGTTACGCGTGATCCCTTGTAAAATAGCACCCGATAAGGCAAGCGCAGCGCCAGCGAGCAACGTAATAATGATTCTCGGAAGGCGAATAGAAAACAGTACAAACTCTTCTTTAAAAGTGCCTTGGCCTAGGAAAGTAGGGACTAGCCGACTCCACTCGATAGAAGCAGATCCTAAACCAAGTGCGAGAATAGCCAGGAAGAGAATTAAAACAACTAAACATACTCCTAGAATTCTTTGTTTTCTTCGTATACGTGGATGTATCATGAGAAAGCACGACCTCCTTTGCGTACGATCAAAAGAAAGAATGGTAAGCCAATAATCGCAATCAATGCAGCAACGGGCGTTTCAAATGGTGCTTGCAGCATTCGTCCAACCGTATCTGCTAACAACATAAAAGTTGCACCTAAAATAGCGGAAATGGGGATGATAAATCGGTAATCTGTTCCCACGATTGCACGAACAATATGTGGAATCATTAATCCGACAAATGCTACGTTACCCGCTAATGCCACAGCGGCTCCTGCTAATAAAATAATAATAATAAACAACATGACTTTTATTTTCAATGTATTTTGACCAAGTCCAATCGCAACTTCTTCATTCAAACTTAATAATGTCAACTGGCGTGAAAGTACGAGTGCAACGACAATACCTATGATGATGACTGGCGCAATGGTCTGCAACTGTCCCCATGAGGTGCCAATTAATCCGCCGGCGGTCCACATTGCCACGTCCTTTGAAATCTTAAAATACAAACCAACACCTTGTGCAATGGCGAACAAAAATGTAGAGACGGCTGCACCTGCCAATACCAGTCGAATGGGTGCAAAGCCGCCTCGCTTTGCGGAAGCAATACCGAAGACGATCAGCACACCAGCAGCTGAGCCGATGAAGCAAGCTGTCATAATACCGAAATAGTTAATAGTTGGAATGAATGCAAGCGCGATAGCTAATGCGGCATTCGCCCCGGCAGTCAATCCAAGCAACCCTGGATCAGCCAATGGGTTTCTCGTCATGCCCTGCATGATAGCACCTGAAACGGCCAAAGCGGCACCCACAAACACGGCACCTACTTCACGCGGAAAGCGTATTTCTTTTAGGATCAAAACATTTTCTTTTGGGTTTGATGTGAATGAAAGTAAGACGTCTTGCCATGAAGTGTGAGCGGCACCAAGCTTCATAGCAAATAGGAAACCGATGATTAAAAGAATTGTGCTAGCAAATAATTTGAGACTAAATGGTATAACTTTTCCAACGGGTTTTTCCATTCTATTCATCCGCTCCTTTCTTGTCATAAAAAAAGGGGTTCTTCAATGAAGAAGAGCCCCATCCTGTTTGATTACTTAGTTCCTAAAAAGCTTTCGATAAAGAAATCAAGCTGGTTATCAAGTGTATAGGCATCATTGAAAGAGAATTCTGCTGTGTTTACCTGATAGACTTGATCATTTTTGACGGCAGGAATATTCTTGTATGTTTCTGTTTCTAGGAATGAATTATCCCCAGTATCACTTTTACTCAAGATGACATAATCTCCGGCAAATTCAGGCAAGACTTCTGCAGATAGAGCATAATATCCATCTTTCTCGGTCATTTCCTTTACCTTTTCAGGCATAGCTAATTTCATTTCCTGATAGAGAATTTCTGTCCCTCTACCCCAGTTATCGCCAAAGACGTAAATTTGTTTGTCAAACTCTTCGATGACGGAAACTGTCGTATCTTCTCCGATTTTGGCTTTAATATCTTCTCCTGCTTGCTTAGCACGTGCCTTAAATGCATCTACCCATTCTGTTGCTTCTTTTTCCTTATTCAATAATTTACCGATTTCGATTTGCTGTGTTAAATAATCCACTTTTCCGTATGTATACGTAACAGTAGGTGCAATTTCTTTTAATTTATCAATGTTCTTAATCGTGTTCAGTCCAATAATTAAATCGGGCTCCAGTTCAATAACTTTTTCGATGTTTTCGTCTGAAACTTCTTCTACATCTTTCAGAAATGAATCAAAGCTTGGATTATCTTTTGACCAAGATTCTGCTCCTACTAAATTCACACCAAATTCATGTACAGTCCCAGCAAAACTTGATAACACCACAACGCGCTGTGGATCTGCAGGAACCTCCACAGGACCTTCTTCGGATTCATAAGTAATCGTGCCACTTGCTCCTTGTTCCTTTGCCGGTGTATCTTCTTTCACAGGTTCTTCCTGTTTATTGCCGCAAGCTGCTAACGCAAGTACGATAAGCAAAAGGGCAGGTAATAGAATTTTCTTCAACAGTTATTCGTCTCCTTTTAGTAGATCATATGTGATGCATAACGGTTTGCCCGTTCTTGGATCCGTTCCAATTTCCGCGTCGATTCGAAATACTTCGCGCAGTATGTCTGGTTGTATTACTTCCTCGCACATACCCGCACGTACAATTTCTCCATCTTTCATCGCAATGATGAAATCGGCAAAACGTGCTGCCTGATTTAGGTCATGAAGCACCATGACGATAGTGCGTTGCTGCTCTTCGTTGAGCTTTTGCAACAGCTCTAGTACTTCCAACTGGTGTGCCATATCCAAATAAGTAGTTGGCTCATCTAGGAAGATAATATCTGTTTCCTGAGCAAGTGCCATCGCAATCCAAACGCGCTGGCGCTGACCACCTGATAATGCATCGACTTGACGATATTTGAATTCAGTTGTGTTGGTGACTTCGAGTGCCCAGTTGATCACATCCATATCATGCGGTGTTAAACGTCCCAATGCATTCTGGTAAGGGAATCTACCGTAGGATACCAATTCACCAACTGTTAGACCACTGGCAGCTTCTTGCGTCTGGGGAAGAATAGCCATCTTTTGCGCGAGCTGTTTCGTTCTTTGTTTAACGATATTTCCACCATCCAATATGACTTCTCCTGATTGATGAGGAATTAAGCGTGTGACAGCTTTGAGAAAGGTCGATTTGCCACATCCGTTTGCTCCGATAATGGCAGTCACTTTCTTGTCAGGTATTTGAACCGATAACCCTTTAACAATAAGGTGATCATCGTATGAAACTTGTAGATTTTCTGTATACAAGCGAACCATTTTGTGAAATCAAACCTTTCCTACTAAGTAATCATTGATAATGATTATCAATATCGTTACAATGAGAACTATAAATTGAAATGCAAGCGATGTCAATAATTATTTTAAAGGGAGAAGATGGAATGAGACAAGATGAGCTACTGGACGTAACGATTATCGGCGGCGGACCTGCGGGGTTATATGCAGCTTTTTATAGTGGATTGCGTGAAATGAAGACAAAGATCATTGAATATCAGCAGCAGCTTGGTGGAAAGATCCATGTCTACCCGGAGAAAATGATTTGGGATATTGGCGGCATGACCCCGGCACCAGGAGCTCAGGTAATTGAACGGCTTGTGGCTCAGGGATTAACCTTTGACCCAGAAGTCGTACTCAATGAAAAAATTGTGAAGATTGAAAAGACAGATGACAAGCATTTTGTATTACACGGCTCATCGGGTACTGTTCATTACAGCAAAGCCGTGATAATTGCGACAGGTACAGGTATTTTGAATCCACAGAAGATTGAGGTGGAAGGTGCAGAACGATTTGAAGTGTCGAATTTGAACTATACGGTAAAATCTTTAGCGCGCTTTAAAGGGAAGACCGTCCTGATTTCAGGTGGTGGCAACGCGGCGATTGACTGGGCCAATGAACTGCAACCGATTGCTAAGAAAGTATACCTAACATATCGTAAAGAGAATTTGAACGGTCATGAAGCGCAAGTACGGCAACTCTATGAGAGTGGTGTGGATTGTCACTTTAATACCAATATATCTCGATTCATTGCGTCTGAAGATCATAGCTCAATTGAGAGGGTGGAGCTACGACACAATGAAGAAGGAACGGTTACTACACTAGCTGTGGATGAAGTGATCATTAATCATGGTTACGAGCGTGATACTTCGTTAATTGGCGATGAGCAACTTGGTGTGGAACTAACGGAACATAAGCAGATTGCAGGTACTTGCACGAGTGCTACCTCCATAGAGGGGATGTATGCAGCAGGGGATGTACTAAGCCACAAAGGCAAACTACATTTAATTGCAGGGGCATTTCAGGATGCCGCGAATGCAGTAAACTGCGCCAAAACCTATATTGATCCAGAAGCAAATGAAAATGGCATGGTATCTTCCCATAATGAGCTCTTCAAGGAACGAAATCGGGAATTAGTGAAACAACTCATATGAATAAAAAAGGAACTGACCGACGATTTTTATAATCGTAGGTTAGTTCCATTTTTAGATATTCTCGAGCTTATCTAGCCGTTTCGTCAGCATATCCCGCCATTCTTCAGCTAGTGCTTCGACTTCCAATATTCGTTTCAAACCTTTCAAATCTTTAGGACGCTGAAAATACACTTCATTTGCATATAGAATGGAAACTTGCTTTGGATCCTGTTGAAGCAAAGTAATCGGAGAATCTGAACGAACAACTCCTTCTTTAACCACACGGCATAAAAAACCTGTGAATCCGGTGTTGACCATTCCTTTCATCAGACTAGGCAAGCCGGTGCGCTTACTAATAGTGCTGCAAGGTACTCGACCTTGCGCGACTTGAATCACTGCATCTCCTACTGCAAACATATCTCCAATGCATATATCTGTCTCGAGCATTCCGTTTACTGTCAGATTTTCTCCGAACGTGGAAGTCGGTAACGTACAGGAGAACTCTTTTTCCCAGAAGGCATAGTGCTCTCCAGGATAGATACAAACCGCTCGATCAGGACCTCCATGATGCTTTGTGTCCGCAATTCCGTCCCCTTGAAAACCATCTACAGAAAGAAATGTTTCTTCGGCAGACTGTTTACAAATAGCGCTTGAAAATTCTCCGCCATTAGCAGATTGTAATGTGCGTGGCATCCCAATAGAAAGCATTTGCAGTGACGGCTCAATATTCAATAAGAACCCCATCCTTCCATGTAATTATATATTTAGTATACGACATTCAGTCTTTGTCGACTGAGGCAATGAGTAAATACTTTTAGGTCAAAGGAAATAAATGAATTTGACGGTTAGTACAAAAGAACTGTATTTTAGTTAGACTTTTTACATAAAGAGCAGTAGAAACAATGCTTATACAAATATTTTAATTACAAAAATATTGTATGTATTAAAATAATGTTGCAATTGAAATAATTACTGATAATATAAATCTTAAGTTATTTGAATTGAAAGTGAATTTAAACAACTAATGAAATGAGGAGTTTTTATGGATAATGAAAGCGCTTTAATATTTGACCATGCTATTCGTACAGCAAATATTTTGGTGGAGATGTTCGGCGTGAATTGTGAAGTCGCCGTGCATGACTTTAGCAGCCTGGAAAGTTCTTTAATTCATCTGTCGGGGACAGTGACAGGAAGAAGTATAGGTTCGCCAATAACGGACTTAGTTCTGGAACAGCTACAGAAAAATGTAGTGACCGACTATGCAAACTATAAGACGGTATCGCAAAAAGGTTCAGTGATGAAATCGTCTACAGTTTTCTTGAAGAATCAAAAGGGCGAGGTGTTGGGCGCACTTTGCATCAACTTTGATATTAGCAATATGATGCAAATGGAAGGTGTACTTAAAGACTTCATAACGTTTGAAGAAGATAAGCAACAGAAAGAGAGTTTCCATAAAGATGTACATGAAGTCATTCATTCAATGACGCAACAAGCACTAGACAAGTATTATAAACCTCCTGCTTTATTGGAAACAGATGAAAAAGTCGAAGTGATTCGTGAGCTTGAAGCAAAAGGAGCGTTTTTAATAAAAGGTGCTACTGAATATGCAGCAAGTGTATTAGGTGTTTCCAAATTTACTATATACAACTATTTGCAAAAGGTACGTACTGATGCCAGTTTTAATTCTAAATAGGAGTTGGTTTAATTGTTCAAGAAAATTCACAGTGATCACGTCCCAGCCGCAGTAGGAGCTTATTCTCAAGCAGTTGAGAAGGAAAACATCATTTATGTATCGGGTCAATTACCAATTAATCCTGAAACAAATGAAATGAGTTTAACAGTAGTAGAGCAAGCAGAACAGTCCTTAAAAAACATTGAAGCTATCTTGAAGGCAGCTGATTTGTCATTAGCAAGCGTCGTGAAAAACACAATTTTCATGACATCACTAACAGAAGCAGCTCAAGTCAATGAAGTATACGCAAAGTTCTTTGGAGATAGTAAACCTGCAAGAGCCATGGTCGGTGTAAAAGAATTGCCTAAAGGTGCTCTGATTGAAATTGAATCTATTGCAATTCGTTGAGCATATAAAAACAATTACTAGGAGGAAATAATATGACTTATAGCTACGTATCACACTTACACTGTCCGAAATGTGAAAATACTTATGATGTAGATGTAATCGTTCAACTATGCGAATGTGGAGGGCCTTTATTGGTCGCTTACAAGATGGATGAACTGAAGGAAAGCTTCAAGAAAGAAAAACTTGCAGGTCGCAAACCAGATCTATGGCGCTATCATGAGTTGCTTCCAGTCAAAAATGAAGAGAATGTCGTGACGCTCGGAGAAGGTATGACACCTATGCTACATTTGAAGAAAGCAGGAAAAGATATGGGGATTGCAAATCTCTATATGAAAGATGAAGGAATGATTCCTTCTGGTTCATTCAAGTCTAGAGGAGCCGCAGTAGGTGTTTCCAAAGCAAAAGAATTAGGCATCAAAGAATTAGCTATGCCAACAAACGGAAACGCAGGTGCAGCTTGGTCACTGTATAGTGCACAAGCAGATATTACTGCAACCATAGTTATGCCAATAGACGCACCAGAAATTACACGTAAGGAATGTGTAGCAGCAGGAGCTGATTTGTACCTTGTAAACGGCCTGATTGGTGATGCGGGGAAAATCGTAGGACAGGCAGTAAAAGACTATGATCTATTTGACGCTTCCACATTGAAAGAGCCTTACCGTATTGAAGGAAAGAAAACGATGGGACTAGAAATTGCAGAGCAGTTTGGTTGGAAGGTTCCAGACGTTATTCTGTATCCAACGGGTGGAGGCGTGGGTTTAATTGGTATTTATAAAGCACTTCGAGAACTACAGGAACTTGGCTGGATTTCAGAAGATAAAATGCCTCGCCTTGTAGCGGTGCAGTCAACAGGTTGTGCACCGATTGTTAAAGCGTGGGAAGAAGGTAAGACACATGCAGAACCTTGGGAGAATGCTTCCACTGTAGCATTTGGAATCAACGTTGCAAAAGCGTTAGGTGACTTCCTGATCCTTGATGGCATTAAAGAAACAAATGGCTGTGCTATCGCAATCGATGATGAAACGCTGTTGGCAGAATTGAAATTAGTCGCATCTAGTGAAGGTGCTTTCGTTTGTCCAGAAGGGGCAGCGGCATTCGCAGCAGCTAGAAAACTTCGTAAGGACGGTTGGATCAAAGAGAACGACGAGGTAGTAGTTCTTAACACGGGTGCAGGGATTAAATACCCAGACACAATTGAAGTAGATGCTCCAATTTTGCAAAAAGACGAGAAAATCATTAGATGAAATGAAACTATTCGGTACACGATAGGCTTGGATAAGTTATTGTGTACCACTTAGTAAAAACACAAAATGAAAGCGCTGCCAAAATGTACAAAAGTCTAAAGCACGGGAGTGAGATAGATGGAAAAAAGAACTGAGTTATCTAAAGCATTAAAACCACATTGGGTCGTTGCCATTGCATTTGGTTCTGCGATAGGTTGGGGTGCGTTCGTGCTGCCGACAGATTGGATGGGGCAAGCAGGTCCTATAGGCGTTATTTTGGGTATACTAATTGGCGCATTATTGGTAATGGTGATAGCTGTAAGTTATGGATACATGGTAGAGAAGTTCCCTGTTTCAGGAGGAGAATTTGTCTTTACATATCTTGGATTTGGCAGGATTCATGCATATATATGCGGATGGTTTGTAACATTATCGTATGTTACTTCAGTTGCACTGAATGCTTCGGCAATCATAGTATTATTTAAGTTTTTGTATCCGCAAGTTGTTGAGATCGGATATATGTATACGATTGCAGGATGGGATGTATATATCAGCCAAATTGTTATAGCTACAGCTGCTCTTGTTATCTTTGGTATTGCTAATATCAGAGGAATCAGCTTGACGGGAAGAATGCAATTTATATTCAGTGCGGTTCTATTTATCTTAGCTATTACAATTGGTGCAGGAATGACATTTCATCCAGATACTGCATTTGCTAACTTGCGTCCGGCATTTAATATGGAGATTGGTGGTTTATCTTCTATTTTAGTAATTGTTGCTACTGCACCGTTTCTATATTCAGGATTTAACAATATTGCGCAATCCTCAGAGGAGTTCAACTTTTCGTCAAAGCGCGCTTTTAAATTGATGATACTGGCTTTAGGTGCTGGAGGTATTGTCTATTCTGTCATGGTTTATGCAACAGCGATGGCAACTCCTTGGCAAGGACTTGTAGCAGGAACACCTGCATGGGGAACGGGGAACGTAGTAAAAAGCTTATTTGGTAACCTAGGAATGACAATTTTGACAGTTGCTTTATGCATGGGGATCTTTACAGGAATAAATGGTTTCTTAGTTTCTTCCAGCCGAATGCTTCTGGCTATGGGGCGTGCACGTATTTTACCTCAGGCCTTTACAAAGATTCATCCAAAGTATCGTACACCATATGTCGGGATTATTACAGCGGTCGTTGTTTGCTTTATAACTCCTTGGTTCGGTAGACCGGCATTATTATGGATAGTCGACATGACAGCCACAGGCGTCGCTATTGCCTATTTATATACCTGTGCATCAGCGTATAGGTTTTTTGACTGGAAAGTAAGTGCATTCCGAAAGATCATTTCGCTATCTGGTGCAGTAATTAGTTTAATATTCTTGGGATTATTATTTATCCCGGGCTCTCCAGCACTTTTAGCCATGCCTTCTTTGATTGCGATGATCGTATGGATCTTGATTGGTGCCGTGTTCTATATGTTAAACGGTAAGCAGTATAATGCAATTCCAAAAGAAGAGTTGGATGTATTTATATTAGGGGAAGAACTATCAAAAACATTAACTAATGATAATTTTCGACATAGAAATGCAGAAGAAGTGCAAGGACAAACGAGTACACAAGTATAAAATATACATTTTAAAGAAGATTAGGAGTGTGGCGAGATGGCAGAGTATATTAAAAAGAGTTTAAACAAGCTGGAAGAGGATACTGGTGGTATTGCCGAAATCGTAAAAGGCAGCCTAAAAGAAATCCGTACTCGAGGTGAAGTTGCGGTACGTGAATTGTCCCGTAAATTTGATAATTGGGATCCACAAAGTTTCCGCGTTACACAGGAAGAAATCGAAAAAGCCATAAAAATGGTACCTGAAACCGTAAAATATGACACTCAATATTGCCAAACGCAAGTACGTGCATTTGCGGAAGCTCAGCTGGCAACTCTATCTGAGTTTGAAAAGGAGATGCAACCAGGTGTGATTCTTGGGCAAAAACTAATTCCAATTTCCAATGTAGGGGCTTATGTTCCGGGGGGACGCTATCCAATTGTCTCTTCTGTTCAAATGAGTGTGATTCCTCCGAAAGTAGCTGGAGTAGAACGTGTAATAGCTTGTTCACCTACTATGAAAAATGGAGAAGGTATTCATCCAGGTGTCTTGTATGCAATGCATTTAGCGGGAGCAGATGAAATCTATTCGCTTGGTGGTATTCAAGCAATTGGAACAATGGCGTACGGAATTGAAGATGTCAAGCCAGTAGATTTCATTGTAGGACCGGGTAATGCATTTGTAGCGGAAGCTAAGCGTCAAGTATTCGGAAGAGTTGGGATCGATCAGATTGCAGGACCGAGTGAAAACTTGATTATTGCAGACGAAACAGCAGATCCAGTTCTAGTTGCTGCCGATGTATGGGGACAGTGCGAGCATGACTATCGTGCGGTAACAATTTTAATCACGACTTCCCGTAAATTAGCTGAAGACGTACAAGAGGAAATGCGGAAACAAATTGCTGTTCTGGATACAGCAGAAGTAGCATTGGCTTCTTGGGAACAAAATGGTGAAATTATTTTAGTAGCAGATAAGGAAGAGGCAGTTAAGGTAGCAGATGAATATGCAATCGAGCATGTACAAATACAGACTGCAGATTTGGATTTCTATTTGAAGAACTTAAAAAACTACGGCTCTTTGTTCCTGGGTGAAGAGACAACGGTTACTTATGGAGATAAAGGAATTGGAACGAATCATATCCTTCCTACTGAACAGGCAGCGCGTTACACTGGTGGTCTATGGGTAGGGAAGTTCCTCAAGACCGTCACGTATCAAAAGTGTACACCGGAAGCGAGCAAAAAAATTGCTCCCATTATAGCAGGACAATGTCGTTATGAAGGAATGGTCGGACACGCTGTAACAGCAGAAGTACGTTTAAAAAAGTTTTGATAGGTTGAATGAAATTGGGAGGGTACGCGATGAGTGAACAATCAAAAGAAGTACTGATGTTCAAAAAAACATTTACCCGTCAGGAGCCAATCCCCCCTGAGGGGATTAAGCGGGCGACAGAACTTATGCTGACAGGAAAGCTTCATCGCTATAATACAGAGGGAGATGAAGTTGCTGAAACGAGCATATTAGAACAAGAATTTGCGGATTATATCGGTACTTCTTACTGTGCTACATTCAACTCGTGCGGTAGCTCCATCTATGTAGCACTAAAGAGTGTCGGTGTGCAACCTGGAGATAAAGTGCTGTGTAATGCATTTACATTAGCTCCCGTACCTGGGGCTATTAAAAATGCAGAAGCGCAGCCGGTATTTGTAGAAATCACTGAAGACTATTTGATAGATTTAGATGATCTGGAACAAAAAGCAGAAGCGTCAGGAGCATCCTATTTACTGTTATCACATATGAGAGGTCATATTGTCGATATGGATTGTGTTGTGGAGATTTGCGAGCGTTATAATATAACGTTAATTGAGGATTGTGCTCACACGATGGGTGCAAAGTGGAACAGCAAACACACCGGAAGTTTCGGTGCGGCTGGATGTTTCTCCACTCAGACATATAAGCACCTCAATTCGGGCGAAGGTGGTTTGCTCGTTACGGACGATGAGGACGTTGCCGCAAAGGCTATTCTATATTCAGGATCATATATGTTGTATGAAAAACATAAGGCCAGACCATCAATGGAAGTATTTGAACGTTATAAAAAGGTAATACCGAATTTCAGTCTGCGTATGTCCAATTTAGTGGCGGTTTTAATACGTTCACAACTACCTCAACTTGATAAGCAAGGAAAGCGATGGAATGAACGATATCATGCAATAGAAGAGATATTACGTGGGGCGCTACATATATATATCCCGATTCGTGTAGAAAAAGAGCAATATATTGCATCTTCGTTCCAATTTACATTACTCGATGCGACAAAGGAACAGATGGAGCAATTCATTGATACGTGTGCGGAGCGTGGAGTCGAAATTAAGTGGTTCGGTAATTTTGAGCCAAAAGGATTTACAAGTCGACATGAAAGCTGGCAGTACTTATCTGAAGGTGGAGATCTACTAACCACTGCGAAAATTCTGGATTTCCTTTGCGACTTCCGATTGCCACTCACATTTACAGTGGAGGATTGCCAGGTGATTGCGGAAATTATAAAACAAGTTGCTCGGGAAGTTGTGCAATGATCCAAAAAAGACTATCGGATCCGATAGTCTTTTTTGTATGTAAACTTATATTGATGATATAACTAACCAAAAGATATGAACGAAAAGTACTGCTATATAAAGAAATAATGCAGTAGTCATAGTAATCCGTACCCAGAATCCTAATTTACTGATCGTCACGATATATAAAAGTATCAAAGGTAATCCTAGTTTCACTACATAAAACAAAGGAATACTTTGTTCATATAAAAACGACACGAGCAGATTGGCTTCTTCTATAAGACCAAACCGTAAACCATAATCTGTGAAAACGGCATCTAATAAACATAAGCAAACTAATAGAAAGCCCGCATTGATTAATCTATTTTGCTGAATGGGAAAGTCCTTTACTGTATTCATTTCATCCGCTCCTTACATACAGTGTAAATACCTAGGATGTGTAGTAAGTGATCATTTTATTCATCGCTTTACGACATATTTTTTCTGCACTTGCAGTATAATATAAAAACATGTATAGTGCATTACAACAGTAATGCACTGGGTTACATTAAGGTGGTGAAGTTCTTGCTTGAGATGGATGGAGAAAAGCCGATTTATATACAAATTGCAGAGTGGTTAGAGACGGAAATTATTGAAGGTACGTTACAAGCAGACGATAAAGTGTACTCACAGTATCAACTGGCAGATCTTTTCAATATCAATCCTGCAACTGCGGGGAAGGGGCTGACGATTTTGCTGGATGCGGAACTTATTTACAAGAAACGGGGCCTTGGCACGTTTGTATCTGCTGATGCACGTGAGAAACTGCTGACGAAACGTAAAGGCGGTAGGTTAAGTCGTCTGGTGCAGGAGCTGCTTAATGAAGCTGCATTGCTTGGCCTTCAAGAGGAACAGCTCATTGAATTAATTCGAGCAGAGCGAAAGGAGAGGTCATAATGCCAGCAATTACTTTGAAAAACGTGACGAAAAGCTATCGTTCCATTACAGTACTGAATCAGTTAAATTTAGAAATCCGTGAGAATGTCATTACGGGATTGGTAGGACGTAATGGTGTGGGGAAAACAACACTTATGAAGATGGTTGCGGGATTCATAAAAGAGTCGGATGGAGAGCTTCGTGTGTTGGGTGAGCGTCCCTTCAACAGTCTTAAGGTTTCTGCCAACATGATTTTCATAGACGATATGATGGGCTTTCCGGATGCACTCACACTGGGCGATTTATTGACGGAATGTGATCGCTTCTATGAAAATTGGGATCAGGACCTAGCTATGCGTCTGCTCAAGTATTTCAAATTACCGCTGTCGCTGAACCATCGTGTTCTATCAAAAGGCAAACGCAGTACATTCAATGCTGTTGTCGGCATTGCCACACGTTGCCCACTAACCATGTTTGATGAGCCGATTACGGGAATGGATGCTGGAGCGCGTAGGGACTTCTACCGAGCGCTGCTGAAAGATTATCTAGCGCATCCACGAACCATTCTTTTATCAAGTCACCATATGGAGGAAATGGAGGACTTACTGGAGGATATCTTATTGATCGATGGAAAAGATAGTGCATTTCATGGTTCAATAACTGAACTTCAAGAGAAATTTATTTCGTTACAAGGTAAAGAAAATGTATTGAAACAATATGCTAATCGATATGCCGTCATTCATAAGTCTTCTGCTGGTCCATTAACAGAATGGATTGTCGACAATGACCATACAAACTTAGAGCTAACTGAATTAAAGCAAGCAGGAATACGCGTGTCAGCGGTTTCAGCAAGTGAGGCATATCTTGCAATGACAGGTCAGACGAGAGGAGGAGTAGATGATGTATTCGACGCAATGGAGCGTGAATGAACTTGCAAAACGACAGTTTTTTCTTAAATTGAACGCCAATGGGGCGATTTTCACCATGTTGATTGTACTGCAAATTATCGCAACTGTATTTATAAGCGGGGCAGTTACAACTACCTCCATGAATGATTGGGGGGAGCCTATTTCCTTCAATTTCACTTCCATATCGAACGACGCACAGCTAGGGCTGACACTATTCTGGGCATTCATTGTCGGCTTCTTGTTGACATCTGCCGCGCAACGGAATGAATCCTTTTCGTTTGTAACGAATCGTTTGACGTTTCAATTGGCTAATTTCTACTTCTTTTGTACGGCTGCATTGCTCGGTGGGGTGACGACTGTTTTACTTGGTTCAGTGATGAAGATTATCGCGATGTTTAGAGATAATATGATTATTGAAACAGCTGGTTTATTATCTTCACCACTTGATTTCTTGTCACGTATTTTTGTGATGATGGCTTATACGCTGTTGCTCATGCTAATTGGTTATACACTGGGTTCACTTATCCAATGGAGCAAACTGTTCATCGCGCTGTTTGGAGTGATTTGGTATGCATTTACGCAGAGCACATTCGCTGTAGCAGACAATGAGAATAGTGGATTATTGTATTTCTACTATGGAGAAACATCGATTCTACTATTCACGTTGAAGATAGTAGCAACAATTGCTGTTCTGTTTGCTATCAGCTTCTTCGTCACAAATCGCTTGGAGGTGAGGAACCCTTGATGTTTATTACTATTCTGGTTCCAGTCGTTCTGCTTCTTGGGTTGCTGACAATTATTATGGTGACAAAGAATATGGGGCGTGTACGCATAAAAAAATCATTTCATTGGAAGCTGATCACAGGGTACCTTGTGTTACTGTTAATTGGACTTGTCGTAGCGGAAGCGATGGAACAACGAATAGAGGGCGTAAATCCCCCTGAAGTAGGGGCAAATGAAGTCGGATTTGATCTATATAATGCAATTGTAGAAGAGTTACCAATTCCTAAAAACCTAGTATTGGCAAAGCGGTCACATGAGGTAGAAGGGAAATTCACGATCTCTTCTTTCCCAGGTGCATATATTCTGATAAAGCGCACACCTGAAATTAGTGGAACAATAGAAGAAACGGTCTATTCCCCTGAATTGATGACGATGTTTAATGGTGAAGACAGTATGTATTACGATTTATCCGATCAACTCAAAATTAATCTGCCTGTTTGGAATAGCAATTCCATGTCTGTTCCAAAGCAACCAGAAAACCGTCTAGAGTATACGTTTTACCATGATTCAAACATATTGAATCAGTTTACCGGTGAAAAGACGCACGGGAATTCCTCTGGGAGTGTATCAGGAGTCATGACGATTCACTTGTTAATTCCTGATACAATTGAGCTCGATATACCCGATCTGGATCATGAGCAAAATTACTATATAGATATACTCGAATAAAAAAGACCGAAGCGCAATCACCACAACAAAACGTGTGGGATTGGCTTCGGTCTTTCACTTTAACCGCGTTCAACAGGCATCGAACAACATCTGAAAGAACCGCCTGATTTAATGATTTCAGAGAAGTCGACTTCTATGACCTCAAATCCATTTGCGCGTAAGTTTTTATTTACTTGTTTGTTTTGTGGCAAACTGAATACTTTATTGTTACCGATTGAAAGTACATTCGTACCTAGCGAAAACTGTTCATCTTCCGCTACTTCAATCAATTGATACGAGTCAGCAAGTAAGTGGAGTGTTTCCTGATCAAACGCTGCTGGAAAAACTAGCGCTTTTTCGGAAGAAAGGATATTGAACACGCAGTCTAGATGCAAGTATCGTCCGTCAAATGGAATTCGCTTTAGCTGATGGTCGGGAAGCTTTACTTCCAGCTTGTTGACCGCTTCCTCGGACGTACGACTACTGATGCCGATGTAGATAGTATCACGGTCGACAATAATGTCGCCGCCTTCCATTCGATCCGTGGCGGACTGATAAGGAATGTCTTGCGCACTCAGCCATTCTTTTAGCGTGATTTCTTCACCTTTTCGTATATTTGCAGCCAAGTCAGCGATAAATACTTCATTGCCAATCGTAAAGCCGATATCTCGTGTAAAGACTTGTTCAGGATATTTTTCAGAAGTAGGAAGGGTGATCACTTCCACTCCGTTTTCCTTCAATAATTTTTCGAATTCTGCGTGCTGACTCATCGCACGTTGTATATCAATGTTTTCATCTTCATACTTTTTTTGCACTTCGTTAATGACCTCGTCAATTGCCATGAATTCCGGCTGGCATAGGATGACTCGGCGCAGAGTATCATATTCTGTTACACATTTTATCGTATTTGCATTTTGGCTGTTAGCTATCAATGGATAGTACGCCTCCCATTTCATGAAAGTACTTTGTATTATTCCCGTTACCCATTTTTATAAACTTCTTTGATCCTTTGATTCCACTGTTTTAGAATGTTGTTAATCCATTGTGATAGTAAAATTTAAATACGCACAGGAAGATTTTCTCTTAATGGCTGACATCCAAATTGAAAAACAGAAATAGTAAACGCTTTCATATTTTCATTGACAAACAATTTAGAAAACGTTTAAAATAGATTAAACGACTATATAACGACGTGTTTTAATAGGCTGAATTTGAATGGGGGTTGCGTAGTGGATCAGAGGCAAAAAAGAGAAATAGGGTTCTGGTGGTCGATCCTGCCGTTAGTATTAATGATTCTAGTTATGATTATAACTGTAGTAAAGCTTAAAGAGGGACCGCATATGCCACTAATCGTAGGAACTGCCATTGCTTCACTCGTAGCCTGGCGCCATGGATTCTCTTGGAAAGAAATTGAGGAAATGATGTACAAAGGAATTCGTTTAGCTCTTCCAGCAGTCATTATTATTATGCTTGTCGGCTTGGTGATTGGCTCGTGGATGGGTGGGGGAATAGTTGCGACAATGATTTTCTACGGATTGAAGATCATTACACCTTCTTGGTTCCTGGTAGCCATTACACTAATTTGTGCAATTGTTTCATTGGCAATAGGTAGCTCATGGTCGACAATGGCTACGATTGGTGTAGCCGGTATGGGTATTGGACTCAGTATGGGAATCCCTGCTGGTATGGTAGCAGGTGCTGTCATTTCTGGCGCATACTTTGGAGATAAGATGTCACCGTTATCAGATACAACCAATTTAGCTGCAGGACTTACTGGAACAGATTTATTCGATCATATTAAGCATATGCTGTATACGACGATTCCTGGATTACTAATTGCTCTTAGTGTGTTTACATTCCTCGGAAGAAGATTTGGTTCAGGTGAAGCAGAATTAACATCAATTGCAAACACATCTCAGGTCATGCAAGATAGCTTCGTTATATCACCCTGGTTATTGCTTGTTCCTTTGGCTGTCATCGTGATGGTAGCAATGAAGATTCCCGCGGTGCCGGCACTGATTATCGGAATCGTCCTAGGTTTCTTATCTCATGTAACGCTTCAGTCTGGGACGTTTGCGGATGCGCTAGGTGCTCTGCAGAGTGGTTTTGCGATTGAAACAGGTAACCAGCTAGTTGATAAACTTTTTAATGGTGGCGGCCTAGATAGTATGATGTATACCGTCTCTATGACTATTGTGGCCATGACCTTTGGTGGTATTCTTGAGTATTCAGGTATGTTACGGGCAATTATGAAGCAATTGCTGAAAGTTGTGAAGTCCACGTCTACATTAATTATTTCAACGATTGGTGCGTGTGTCATGACCAATGCAACTTGTTCTGAACAATACGTTTCCATTGTTGTACCTTCCAGAATGTTCAGTAAAACTTATAAAGATATGGGATTGAGCTCGAAGAATCTTTCGCGTGCACTAGAAGATGGTGGAACACTTACATCTGTATTTATTCCATGGAATACATGTGGTGTGTTTATATTCGGTACGCTCGGTGTCAGTGTAGTAGAATACGGCCCATACGCTATTCTGAATTTCGCTGTTCCACTCATCTCAATTATCTATGCTCTAACCGGATTTTCTATTGTCAAAATGACGTCTGAAGAAATTGTGGAAATGAATGAGCAGGAAGCGAAGTTGGAACTTGAGGCACAACTCGAATAACTTTAATAGGCAAGGCCGTGATATGTAACGGCCTTGCCTTTTTAGTTGATAGCAATCTTCAATTTGTATAATGCGCGTGGTCTGCCTTGGCTGTAGGTCATTTCTTCGCCAACCGTATCGATATATTGTTGATCCATAAGCTTTTTAATTGTACGTTCAGCAGTTCTTCTGGAAACGGCTAAATATCCTGCTAAATCATTAGCGGTGAACGGCGTAGATTGCCTGAATTGATCAAACTGCTTAAGTTTGGAAATGACCGCCGGGCTCAATGTCGTCCTTTCGCTGATCTTAAGCAAATCAGGGTCGTCCAACCTCATCGCAACTGACGGTTTTGTAGCTGGCAAAGGACCGTGTAGCTTCTTATGTTCATCTAGCATAAAGATTCCTTTGTGGATTTCTTGCTTGCCGAGTTGCAGTGCACTCATCGCATTGTCACTAGCTTCTATCATTGTTTGTCCTAATCCAAAAGATAAAGTGGATACTGGGTGAAGCGATTCACAGAACTGGACGAAGGCCTTTAAGGCTAAAACAAATTCGATGGTGCCTAGAGTAGTGTAGAAAAAGAAGTTGTCCTCTTTTTCTTTCCATTGAGCCTGTAAGTAGTTCGCTAGTGTTTCTATAGTTTCCTGTGGAAGTTCCTCAGGTTGATGAACTTGCAGTACGCCTACAGCAATTTTAGTCGCTTCACTCCTTGCAAAATCTGCTTGTTGAACGGCGTGTTCCATCGCGCGTAAAATATTGCTTGCAGGATCCAGCATCCGGAATGCTGGAATGCCCGCCGCTTGTAATTGATCGTATACGGCATGCACACTGGTCAATGCCATTTTAGACATCCCGTTTCTGAAATGTTCTAAATGAAAGTTTACAACGGCTTGTAAATCACTGTTGGATTGCAGTTCATGTATAGCAGGCTTCTGCATGGAAGAGAGAGGATCAAGATCTTGCAGGATTTGTTCGATATGTGTTCTTTCTTTAATATCTATAGAAATATCATGAATTGCCATATTCTTTTCTGAAGCAAGGTATAATAAAGTGATCGCTATTGTATGTTCATTTTGCTGAATATAAAATGCCGGAATCGAGATCGTTTGAAGAATTTTCTCGGACGCTTCGTAAGGTAAGGACCCAGAGAATAATATGGCGTGACAGGGTTTCAGTACCTCTAGTAGACGAGGGGCTTCGGACGGGCTGTCATATTGATAATAATCAATGCACATATTGTGGGGCAACACTATACTCTCTGCTTGCCGACAAAATTCTTGTGAGCCGACCAATGCAATGGTAACCTTCATAATGGGATCTCCTCTTTTCATTAGCGACTATTTAACGACAATCATACAATACGAATGAAAAGCTGCCAATAGGAAAGGAAGAAAAATAATGAAAATAACTGAAATTGAAATTTTTGCGATTAGATTACCACTTTATGAACCATTTGTAATCAGCTATGCATCCTATGATGATATGCCTTCTATTATTGTAAAACTAACAACGGACACAGGTTATGTGGGTTATGGTGAAGCGGTAGCAGACGACCATGTCACAGGGGAAAGTTGGGAAGGTACATTTGCTGTACTTCGTCATACACTTGCTCCTGCTTTACTTGGAGAAAACCCAAGTCGCTTTGGGAAAATTCATGAAGTGATGGATCAAGCAATTTACGGTGTGCCTACAGCGAAAGCTGCGCTAGACATGGCTTGCTTTGACGCAGTAGGGAAGGCATATGGTATCCCTGCCTATAATTTGCTTGGTGGACGTTATCATGAGAAATTTCCGATTACACATGTGCTAAGTATCGCTTCACCTGAACATATGGCACAAGAGGCTGCTGATCGTGTGGCAGCTGGCTATCGTTCGTTAAAGATGAAAGTCGGTACTAACGTAGCCGTAGACGTCAAGCGAATTCAGGCGGTACGCGAGCGTGTTGGCAAAGATATCGCAATCCGAGTAGATGTTAACCAAGGTTGGATCAACAGTGCGACAACATTGCAGGCAATGAAACAATTGGAGAGTTGTGAACTAGATTGGCTCGAGCAACCAGTTAAAGCGGACGATATCGATGCAATGGTAGAAATCAAATCGAAAATCGCGACGCCTCTAATGGCAGATGAAGGATTGCGTGGAGTACGCGAGATGCGTGAAATTATCGCAAAGCGTGCAGCGGATAAAGTGAACATCAAGCTTATGAAATGCGGTGGTATGTATCCTGCAATGAAGCTTGCACATATGGCGGAGATGGCAGGTATCGAATGTCAGGTTGGATCCATGGTGGAGTCGTCTATTGGATCTGCAGCGGGCTTCCATGTAGCATTCTCACAAAAAGCAATGACAAGTGTAGAATTGACCGGTCCGTTGAAATTCAGTAAAGACGTCGGCAATCTGCACTATGATGTACCGTTTATTGAACTCAATGAAAAGCCTGGACTTGGTATTGACGTAGATGAGCAAGCGCTAGAAGAATTGACGGTGCGTAAAGAAAAGGTGACATTATGACGTTACAAGCATCACTTTCACTTTTAACGGAAGATCAGCTGCCGGAAGTTCTAGCTTTACAACAACGGATCATTGCAGTTCTTGAGCAACCTGATTTTCTTCAACCGTTAACGGAAGAAGAATTTGTGTATATTCTACGCGGCAATGGCATGATGGCAGGGGCTTTTGTCGATAATCATCTTATCGCGTTCCGTGCTATGTTGGATCCTGGTGAAGATGAAGAACATTTAGGAATTGACGCTGGAGTATCACTAAACGAATTATCTAGCGTGCTGTATTCGGAGATTTCGGGTGTGGATCCGGACTATAGAGGACATGGACTGCAAACGATACTCGGGAAGTGGCTAATGGAACATGTTGAGAGAGATCGCTATCGTTATATTTGTACAACCGTTGCGCCCTTTAATATTCCAAGTTTGAAAGATAAGTTTGCACTGGGTTTACGTATTAAAGAACTCAAAATGAAATACGGCAATAAACTGCGCTATATTTTATTCAAGGATCTGCAAGAGCCTTCCCGTGGAACGACGTCAGAACAGCAATTTGTTCTAATGGAGAATACTGAACAGCAGCAAAATTTGCTGAATGAAGGTTGGATTGGGGAATATATCGAGAAAAAGGACGATCGTTGGTATGTACTATACGTAAAATAATACATTTATAACAGCTAAGACTACGCCTTAAAGCGTAGTCTTTTTTTCATTAACCATAAGAATCTCAAGTGCCCAACAGATCTAGAATGCAAACTCTATGGTAAAATTGAGGGACTACAAATTGAAAGGTTGATATCTGTAATGCGAAATTCTTCTGTAAAACTTACTTCATTATCTTCAAAAGGAGGATGCGGTTGTAAAATAGGGCCGGCTGATTTAGCTGAAGTTCTACGAACATTGCCTCCTGGTCTCGCGGATCCTAATTTACTTGTCGGATTGGATACAGGCGACGACGCAGGTGTATATAAGATAAATGATACGACTGCTATCGTGCAGACACTAGATTTCTTCACACCCATTGTCAATGATCCGTATGATTTTGGACAAGTGGCAGCGGCGAATGCGATCAGTGATGTCTATGCAATGGGCGGTAAACCAATTACAGCGTTGAACATCGTCGCATTCCCGATCCATACACTTGACCGCAGTATCTTGACAGAGATCTTGCGCGGGGCTGCTGATAAATTGAAAGAAGCGGGTGCAGTTCTTGTCGGTGGCCACTCCATTGATGATCAGGAACCAAAGTTCGGTATGCAAGTAACTGGAACGGTACATCCTGACAAGATTCGTACAAATGCAGGTGCGAAACCAGGCGATCGCTTGATTCTGACAAAACCGATTGGTGTAGGTATCATGACCACTTCACTGAAAAATGGATTATTGTCTGAAGAAGAAGAAATTCATGTGACAAAGGTGATGACAACACTCAATAAAACAGCGGCTGAAGTGATGGATGATTACAGCATTCATGCATCAACAGACGTAACGGGCTTCGGTTTACTTGGACATGCTTCTGAAATGGCAACAGGTAGTGGCGTATGCTTGCGAATTGATAATGAGAAAGTTCCTGTATTACCACGTACAAGAGAACTAGCAGAAGCTGGTTCGGTTCCAGGCGGTACGAAAAACAATTTTGCACATATAGAAGATATGGTCGAATATCCAGAATCATTGGATCAAATCGGCAGATGGATTTTATGTGACGCAGTTACTTCTGGTGGATTGCTAGTAGCAGTTGCTGGAGATGAAGCAGATCGTTTGCATGCACAGTTACGTGAAGCTGGAGTCGATGCGCATATTATTGGAGAAGTAACCGACGAACATACCGGTCGAATTATCGTGCAGTAAATCAAGGAGATGGAAAATAACATGGTACGAGATATTACATTGACGGACGCACTCGAATTACAGAAAAACCATTCACATACATTAGTCGATGTACGCTCTCCGAAAGAGTTTGAAGAAGCAACTATTCCGGGCAGTATTAACATTCCGATTTTCACGAATGAAGAACGCGCGGAAGTAGGTACGCTTTATAAGCAAGTAGGAAAACAAGCCGCTATGGATCATGGTCTAGCCATTTTCTCTAAAAAACTACCCGATTTCATAGCAGAATTCAGAAAAATTGACACCCAAGTTACTGTGTTTTGCTGGCGTGGCGGTATGCGAAGCAAAACAGCAATGACTGTACTGGAATTGATGGGAATTCGCTCAAGCCGAATCAGTGGCGGTATTCATACATATCGCCAGTGGGTTATTGCGAAACTGCAAGAGCCAATTAAACCTAAATTTCTTGTACTAAACGGCTATACAGGAAGCGGCAAGACGAAGATTCTTCACAAGCTGATGGAAGACGGCTGTCCGGTCATCGATCTAGAAGGTATGGCAGGACATCGAGGTTCCATATTCGGACAAATCGGTGTACAGCCGAACAACCAGAAGAAATTCGAATTGCTAATTGCGGATAAACTGGAAAAGTATGAAAACGAACCATATATCTTCATAGAAGGCGAAAGCAAACGCATAGGGCAAGTACATATGCCGGAACTACTGTTTGAGAAAAAAGGACAGAGTCCGCAGTGGATTGTTAGACTACCGATCAAAGTGCGGGTCGAAGAAATTCTTTCCGAGTACGAACCGGAAAAACAACCAGAACTGTTTCTGGAAGCATTCTCAAGAATTCGCAAACGCATTCACCAACCCATTGCAGCACAAATCCAGGAAGACCTAGAAAATGGACGTTTCGCAGAAGCTGTAGAACAGTTATTGACTCACTACTACGATCCGCAGTACGAACACTCAGTAGCCCGCTTCGCTACAATTAGCCAAGACGTCATCGAGGCTGAAACTGTACAAGAAGCGTATGAAGAATGTTTGAAACGGTATAAAGAGCTAATGAAATAAGCGAAGTTAGACTATCCTATTGGGTAGTCTTTTTTTGTGAACATAAATAAGTCGAATGTAGTCCGCCAGCGTCGATCAAAAATATTCTCACTTCTGGTTATGATTATTCAATTTAGTCCACTAGAAGAGTTTGTAAAACAACTAACGAGGGTATTCTTAAGACTATTAATCAACCAGACATTCAACAAGAAAAACTGACATAGAAAAGAGGAAATGCCATGATCGAACTGAAAACTAATCTACCGGGCAAAAAATCATTATTTGGAGATGCGCGGAACATACTCATAGAACATGATATCCAAATGGGGGGGAATTGGGACTTCGACCGCGGAAATTTCGATACTATCTTGAATCAGGATGGTAGTGATACGATTTACTTACGAATACCTTTTCACGTAGTGGACGGTGAACTCGACGAAGATAGTGCTATGATCGAGTTTGACGTACCATTTATCATCAACCATGTAGTCAATATTGGATTGGATGACGATGACAGCCCCGTATTAGCAGCTGTCGGCCTCGACCAGTTCCAAACGCCTGAAGACAAAGACGGACCTATTGAATACGACGAAAAGTGGGTACATGAAGGGGAAGCGAGAATAGCAAAGTTTTCTGATCATCCTATTTTCATCGCACCGCTAGTATAAAAATCGCGTTATAAGAAGAACAAGCAGGCCTAGTAAAATTAGGCTTGCTAGTTTTTGTGTATGGAAAGGACTTCTCTTTCTAGTTGCTACTGTATGATAAGATGAATAAAGCGTAAAAAATTAATAAATTTATAGATCCATTACATAGTAAGAGAAAAGGTGGGAATTCCATGTCGAGAGGGCAAGATTATTCGTACTACACTAAATCCAAAGAAGCGCAGAAGCAATTGTATAAGCGCTCCTTACTTGTCGTGATCATTTCCCAAATATTTAGTGGTGCCGGACTTGCAGCAGGAATCACAGTAGGGGCGCTATTAATTCAAGACATGACGGGCAATGAAAGCCTGGCGGGCATGCCGATTGCGCTGTCTACTTTTGGTTCCGCATTCTCTGCCTATCTCGTGGGTAGGTTGTCTCAGCGTTACGGTCGTCGTCTCGGTCTCGGTGCAGGATTTATTACAGGTGGTATCGGTGCATTCGGTGTAATCTTTGCAGTGATGACCGGAAGTCTTGCTGTGTTATTCACCTTTCTGTTTATCTATGGTGCAGGCACATCCTCGAATTTACAAGCTCGCTATGCTGGAACAGATCTCGCCAATGAAAAGCAACGGGCTACTGCGGTCAGTGTTGCCCTTGTTTCAACCACAGTGGGTGCGGTAGCGGGACCCAATCTGGTTTTACCGATGGGTTATGTGGCAGATTTCATCGGTATACCTTCATTGACTGGTGTGTTTTTACTGGCAGGTTTCGCCTACGTATTGTCCGGGCTGACATTCTTGCTGTTTTTACGACCAGATCCTTTACTCGTTGCACGTGAGATTGAACTGGCTGAACAAAAAGAACGTGTAGAATCCAACGAAGGGCATGTTGCCCATCAACAAACGGCAAATAGGATGGGGATTTGGGTAGGGGGCATCGTACTCGTACTGTCACATGGTGTCATGGTCGCTATTATGACGATGACCCCTGTCCATATGCAACATCACGGTGCTTCAATATCAGGTATTGGTTTGGTTATCGGCTTACACATCGCAGGTATGTATTTACCTTCCATTTTTACTGGTGTATTAGTAGATCGGATTGGACGGCCAATTATGGTAATTGCTTCGGGTGTGACACTTGCGTTGGCAGGTGTTCTCGCAGCTTACGTAGCAGGGGAATCGATATTCTGGATGTCCGTATCGCTCATATTGCTAGGGATTGGTTGGAACTTTGGATTAATCAGTGGAACGGCTATTATTATCGATTCTACTGATGTGTTGACTCGTGCGAAGATCCAAGGAAGCATCGACGTATTTGTCGCGCTAGCAGGAACAGTAGGTGGACTTGCTTCAGGAATTGTCATGGCGTACTTAGGTTTTTCCATGTTAAGCTTCCTTGGAACCTATATTTCCTTACTACTTATTCCGCTCATTATTTGGATGCGTTATAAACAAAAGAATATTTCATCGCAGGCGGCCTGACAAAAACGGATTATTTCCTCGGAAATAATCCGTTTTTCTTTCGTAAACGACAAACTCAGCTGTGGGGCACTTTTTCATTCTTTCGCATAGAGTAACAACGTAGAATGAAATTGGAGGGATCGTTCATTGAATCAGCAAAGTGAGTATTGGATGAATCACTGGCAACATCCGCAGTATCGTAGGATTACAATGGAACAGGCAAACGAAATTGCCCGACAAAGAGTACCGGGTGAAGTGGTGAAATCAGAATTGGAATTCGATGACGGTATGTTGGTATTTGAAGTAGATATCCGCACAGCAGAAGGGCATAAGTATGAAGTTAAGATAGATGCAGTGACCGGAGAGGTACTGAGAGTGAAATTGGATTGACTTGAAACAACGAATGAAGTTCGATTACTTTTCCAAGTCTGCTATTCTGTGTATGATTACAGTTAGATCTATACACAGAAAGCAGGGAATTAGTATGTACACACCTATTGATTACTCGAATAATCTACAAGAGAAGTACGCGCAACTAGCAATACAGGTGGATGCACTCTTATCAGGAGAGCCAAATGTATACGCAAACTTAAGCAACGCATCCGCATTACTTAATCAATTCTTCGATCGCATCAATTGGGTAGGTTTTTACTTGATGGATGGCGATGAGCTCGTGCTCGGCCCGTTCCAAGGATTACCGGCATGTATTCGTATTCCACTCGGTAGAGGTGTTTGTGGAACAGTTGCGAAGACAAAAGAAGGCTTGGTCGTACCGGACGTCAACGCGTTCCCGGGGCATATAGCATGCGACGCGGCATCCCGTTCCGAAGTGGTTGTACCCCTGATTAAAGATGGAGAAGTCTTTGGCGTACTCGACATCGACAGTCCTGAACTAGATCGCTTTACGGCAGACGACTTGGCGGGATTGACGCATGTAGTGGAAGCGCTTATGAAGCATATCTAGTGGAAAAGAAAGGCTGAAGGTGAGAAAGTCTTTACACTGCGTTCTAGGCGGACGCGTTCTGGAGATAGATAGAGCGGTTGCTAAAGGGGATAGAGCGCTTAAGTGACAGGATAGAGCAATTACCGAGGTTCATAGAGCGATTAAATGAATAGATAGAGCGCTTATGAGGGTTTATTGATCGGATATCGTGGCAGAATGAGCGCCTTCTTTAAAGAAAACTACATTTATTCTCGTAAATGCAAGACGACTTCCAAAGGTTCACTGCTATTTCTCATGAAAATCCGCGATTGTAACGTCGACTAGCACTGATTAGATTATATAAAGCAAAAGCACGCCGGAGTAAAGTTCTCCAGCGTGCTTTTTACATACCTAAAACCCAAGTAAAGAAAATGACGACGATCGCAATAGGTGCGAAATAACGTACAATTACTTTCCATAATGTGTGAAGAGTGGGGCTCATCCCTAACTCTTCTGCTGTATCCTCTTTTGTCAGCACGAAGCCAGCAAATAAAGACACGGCCAATGCCCCGAGCGGCATCGCAATTCTACTCGTCAGCAAATCGGCAAAATCGAAAATGGAATTGCCGAAAATACTCACATCGGACAGCAAACCAAATGATAGTGCACTTGGAATTCCGACTAAAAAGATCAGTCCGCCAAACACCCATGAAGCACGTTTTCTTCTATCATGCTTTTTACGGATGCCTGTAGAAACTACAATTTCAAGCATCGCAATAGCAGAAGTCAGTGTGGCAAACAGCATTAAGAGGAAGAAAATAATTAAAAACACACTGCCAAATGGGATTTCATTGAAAATAGCCGGCAGAATGACGAAAATCAGTCCAGGGCCCGCTTCCGGTGAATGTCCTAATGCGAAAACAGCTGGGAAAATGACAAGTCCTGCTAGAATTGAAATCCCGATGTTTAGGATGGATACATTAAACGCGGACTGTCCAAGCTTCTCCTCTTTCGATAGGTAGGAAGCATAAGTCATCATCGCAGTCACACCGACACTCAGTGAGAAGAATGCCTGACCTAATGCAACAAGGAATGTGGTTCCGTTAAGATAACTCCAATCCGGTACGAATAGGAAACGCACACCTTCCATCGCGCCGTCTAGTGTCAGCGAACGAATTGCCAATACAATGAATGACAAGAATAATAAAGGCATGATCCAGCGGCTAGCTCGTTCAATCCCTCCACGAATACCGCTTTGAACGATGAAGATCGTCAACGCCATAAATAATGCTTGGGCCAATAATACTTCCCATGGATTCGCGATTGTCGTATTAAATAGTTCACTATAATCGAGCCCGCCTAGCGTAAACGTAAAGGCACGCGCTAAATAAGATAAAATCCATCCGCCGACGACGCTATAAAAAGATAAGATGATGAAAGAAGAGGCAAGTCCCATCCATCCAACCCATCCCCAACTGCGTCTGGTTGATAATTTCTTTAATGAAGTGACCGCGTCTGCCTGTCCTCTTCGTCCGATGACAAACTCAGCCAATAAAATCGGTAGACCGATTAATAATGTACAAATGATAAATAACAGCACAAACACGCTGCCGCCGTTCGTTCCGGCCATATAAGGAAACTTCCAGATTGCTCCTAAACCGATGGCACTACCAGCAGCTGCTAAAATAAAACCAATCTTGGATGTCCATTGTTCACGCTGTTTCATAAGAGTCCTCGTTTCTTTTACTAAATTACAAAGTCAATAAATCTTATCATAATTTTAAGAAAGAATCGATAGTTGCAATATTAACTGGGAATTTAAAAAATTCATTTGCTTATACAATTACACAGGTGTAATATTACACCATCGGATATAAATTGTAACTACGGGGTGATCAGGTGAATCAACAACAATTAATAGAATTGATTTCATTAAAGTTGCGGGTGATCCGATTGGAGAAAGAATACTCTCAACAAAAAATGGCGGATGTACTGGGGCTTTCCAAAAAGACGTTGATTCAAATTGAAAAAGCGAGAGCGTTGGCTAGTTGGACAGCTGTTATAGCAGTCTGTGCTTTATTTCGTGAAAGTGAAGTTTTACAAGCTACAGTTGGTGGGGATCCGCTAGAAGTACTGGAGACCATTGCGCATAACGGCATTGACCGCCGAATGGACCAATCGATGGGCGGTAAAGTATGGTGGCGTGAATTGGAAACAAAAGGTCGTTTCCGTTTACAGCAAAACTTGATCAGTCAACACTTTCGTATTTTAGATGAAGAGCATTATCGCTGGTATAGTTCGTTCGATGAAGACGAGGCATGGCACCGACTGGGGGAATTGGGAGGAAAATAAGAGGAGGGACGCATATGGTTGCACCTATAGCATTTGCGGTACTGTTATTCATCGCGTTATTATTTTTCACAGGAATAGGGTTGCTGTATTTATTGTTAATGGGATTGATCCACTATATTCCGTTAGCGCTAAGCGCGGTGATCATTTTATATGTGTGGGTTGTCATGATGATCTTTCATTTCTTTAACACGAAGCAACGAAAGCGATTGTTCGGTATTGTAGCTGGAGTAATTCTACTGGGATCAGCTGTTTGGCCGATGATGCACATTTATAAGGAGAGTATTTCAACAGTGAATGCCGAAGTAGAGGTGCGTTATTATGAACCGTTTACCATTGGACAGGAATCAAAGCTTGCCGTCCTCGATGAAGCGGCTACACTCGAGCTGAAGGATGATTTACCGAGAATAGACGGAGCTACCGCGTTATATCCATTGTATGCAGCGTTTGTTCAAGCAGTTTATCCTAGAAAAGAATATAACCCGTATGATAGTGAGGTAATGGTTAATACAACCCCTGTAGCCTATGAAAATCTATTCGCTGGTAGGGTAGATATGATTTTGGCGGCAGGACCTTCAGACGCCCAAATGAAAGTGGCGAAGAAACTAGGTCTTGAGTTGAAATTAACACCAATTGGTCGAGAAGCATTTGTCTTTTTCGTCAATCAAAAGAATCCTGTTGATCATTTAGAATTAAAACAAATTCAAGATATCTATGCGGGCAAAATCACGAATTGGGAAGAAGTCGGAGGGAAAAGCGAGCCAATCCGTGCATTCCAACGACCGGCAGACAGTGGTAGTCAAACAGGCTTGGAACGACTGATGGGGGATATTCCGATTATGGATGCTCCAAAAGAAAATGTGGCCGAAGGAATGGGGGGTATACTATCAGAGGTCTCAAATTATCGAAATTATAAAAATGCCATCGGCTATACATTTCGCTATTACTCAACGGAAATGGTAGGGAATGATGAGATTAAATTGCTTGCAATCGATGGAGTAGAGCCGACAAAAGAAACCATACGAAGTGATGAATATCCAATTGCATCTGAGTTTTATGTCATTACAGCAGGGACAGATAATCCGAATGTGGAAAAATTCATTGAATGGATAGTTTCACCACAAGGACAGGAGTTAGTAGAGAAGGTCGGCTACGTGCCGGTGAAGAAACCGTGAAAAGGGCAGCCAAGTAGAATGAAAAGAGGATGTACATTATGCAAGGAGAAAAGAAACAACTGGTATTTATCATGCTTGCTTTCATATGTGCGGCAGGTGTATTTTTTCTAAGTGGTTTATTTCAAAGTATGGCCTATTGGGGTAACGGATTGACATGGTATTGGATAGGTGTTGTACTAACTTTCATAACCGGAATGGTAGGAACTGCATTCATTCTTCAGTCGTTAAAAGTTGATGCGCCTGTAGAAAAAAACTGGCTAACCATTTTACTCATATCATTGAGAGCACTCGCAGTTTTAGCTATTGGGCTAGGCTTTTTGTGGACTACTTTTGTAGTCGTTGCAGGTATGTCGGGAATGTGATGGTTCTATAATGGTATTGAACAAAAAGGGCGTTTTTACTGTTAGCTAATTGGAGTGATGAAGTAATGGTGAAACGAAATTGGCACTTAGTGTGGCTCGTAATGAGTTTGATACCAGCACCGTTCCTATTTCACTTCTATGAATATGGTCAGTTTATGAAGCGAGAAGATGCAAAGTATTTAGTAGTAGTATCTGTTTTATATATTGTAATAACAGGCATTTTATCTTGCCCTATCAGGGTCCGTTATATGTTGCTTATTCATGTGATTACAGCCATAGTTTCTCTCGTACTGGCTATGAATTTTATCTCAGATGATGGTGGATGGTTCAAGCCGTTTGGCCGAGACTTTGTCATTTTGTTAACGGCTATCCCATTTTTCATTGGGCAATTATTCATTCGGATGATGGCAAAGCTTATTATAGATCGATAGAAAAAATGGCATGCCGCTAGAATAGAGGCATGCCATTTCTTATTTCTTAAGTGTATGTTTCTTACCTGCTTGATCCGTTACGATTAATTGGGTAGCGGTAACTTCCATATCTTTCGCAAGAACATTGGAGACCTTGTTTGTCTTTTTATCTAATAGATTATACTTATACACACCTGTTTTGTTAAAATAATACATCGTAGAAAGGTCGAACGCTACAGACTTATTGTTTTGACTTACTTGATTGGTTTTCGTAGTAGCTTCCACTCCATCGAAAATAACACGCGCATCAAAGTTCAATAATGTCTTTTTGTTTTTTCCATCCATGGCAACCGAGTATAACGTCAATGGATCATCCAGTGGAGCAGTAGGATCGAATTTGGAATCGAAAACACGGTCTTTGTTCTTTTCGAGTGTATAGTAGATGCGATCGTTCCAAATGAACATATTACGGAACTTTTGATCGATTGGAATACTACCGATCGTGTAACTCCAGTCATTGACATTCAATTTCACTAGATTATAATTTGCAGGCATTTTATTTCCTGGGTTGATCGAGTTCCAATACGGAATGAATATCTCATCATTGTATAGGACCATTTGATAGCCGGACATGAGTAGTACTCGGTTTATTCCGTTATCTGGCATAGTCGCGCTATCTAAGATTGCTGAACGTGTTCCTGCCTTTTTATTCTCTTTAAATAACTTAGTTGATGTTTTATCTTTTGCAATGGTATAAGTAAAGCCATTCTGTTCAACTGTTTTACCTTTAACACTTACATAGGAATGATAATCATTTAGCTTCATAGAGTCGTCTAATGCACGTACTAAAAATGCTGAGAACTGAGAACGTGTAACGGAGTTAGTCGGCATGTATTTCCCTTCTGAACCGCCAGTAATCCCTTTTTTTGCAATCCCATTAATATCAGGGAATGACCATTGGGCCGGTGAAACGTCTACAAATGTCGCTTGATTATCGACAGGTATGTTAAATGAACGACGAATAATCGCAGCCATATGTGCACGTGAAGTATCTTCACCAGGACGCATGAAGCCGTTATCTCCACGCATGATGCCTTTTTCATTCACTGTTGCGAGAATTTGATAATATGGAGACTTTTTCGAGACGTCCTTGAATTGTACTGTAGGATTTTTAACCAATGGAATTTTCAATGCTTTTATAAGCATGGAAGATGCCTGTGCCCGTGTAATGGGATCATTTGGTTTAAAAGTACCGTCCGGAAAACCTCCAATGATATTCCGATCAGCTAAATACATGATTTCCTTCTTTGCCCAATGCGTGTCTACGTCAGAAAATTGTGTGGCCGCCTGCGCTTGAAATGGTGTTGCTGCAAAGACCAATAAAACTGCTAACAACCCGACTAGTTTATTCTTCATATAAGTAGACCTCCTTTAGGTATTCTATTAATTATACAGGATTTCCATTGGAAAAATAAGGTCCTTTAAACATAAAAACCGACAAAAGGAAGAACTCTCTTGTCAGGTTTATGAAACTTACTTTGTACCAAGCTCGTATGTTTTCACAACATCTATACAACCCATCACGGATTGCAACATAGAACAATTTTTTTCCGTCAGCTTCATGACTCTCGGCATTTTTTCGTCTGTAACGTCCGATCCAATAACAGTGAAATGAAGATGAATCTTTAGTAGACGGCTTGCATCATCTTGAGAACGCACAACCTCTTTTACATCAATTGCAATATCTTCTGCTGGCATACGCATTTTATCAAGGACTTTTCGCATGACGCCACCACCACAAACTGCGATCGACGCAACCATTAGCTGATAGGGACGAAACCCTTTTTCTTCATTTGATGAAATGTGTAATGTACCAAATTCTGTTTTGGTTTCAAATCCGTGTTCTGTCATATGAAAATTCATGTGGATCAGCTCCTTTTACAGTTAGTATACGTTGTTTTAGAAAGAAACCCAAAGAACGATAACTGTCTTTCTGTGTTTAATATCAAGAATTTGTGGGAGACTAAAAAATCAGATGGAAAGGAGTGTTGAGACTTGAGTGAAAACAAACCGCCACACAAAACACTGACTGATAAGAATAACGGTCTTTCATCCACACAGGAAGTGTTGTATGCCAAAGAATTCAAACGGGCAGATAAGGCTACAGAGCAAGGCGACAACAAGAAGAAGTAAGATGCGAAAATAGTGAATGAGACGTTCCCTAGTAGTTGCTATCCAACTACTGGGGTTTTTCTCATGAAATAGACCTGCCGTATTCATCGTATTCGCTGTATACTAATAATAAATGCTTAAACTAAGAGAACGAGGATATAGAAATGAAGAGAATTGGATGGAAAAAGGTTATCGTCATACTAGTTGCTTTCTTCATCGTTTTTCAAATAGCGGGAAGTTTTTTCTTTTACAACTTGGCGATTAAACGCGGGCCCAAAGACTTCCTGGCAAGCAATGCAGACTTGAAAGTATCGGCCGAAACCATGGATGTGTTTTTAAATGGAGACTGGCTGGATTGGGTTGACAAACAGAAGTTTGAAGAAATGCATCTGACATCAAGAGATGGTTTAGATTTAATGGGTTATTACCTTCCTGCCAAACAACCTAGCGAAAAATTGGTGATTCTGACACATGGCTACTTAGGACATGCCAAACAAATGGGTTTATACGGCCAATATTATTATGAGGAACTCGGCTATAATATTTTCATGCCAAATGCTAGAGGACATGGAAAAAGTGGCGGTGATTATTATGGATTCGGTTGGCCTGATCGCTTAGATCTGATTGATTGGACGAAGTTGCTAACCGGAAAAACGGGTACTAACACACAAGTAATCTATCACGGTTTGTCTATGGGTGCTGCAACGGTTTTGATGGCAAGCGGTGAAAATCTTCCGAAGCAGGTGAAAGCAATTGTTGCAGATAGTCCGTATCAATCCGTCTATCAGCTTTTTGCCTATCAATTGAATCGAATGTTTCATTTACCAGCCTTCCCTTTACTAGACAATATGAGTTTACTAACAAACACAAAAGCAGGATATTCATTGAAGGAAGCGGATGCGTTGAGCGCAGTACAACGTGCGACTGTACCGATTCTGTATATCCATGGTAATGCAGATACGTTTGTGCCGACAGAAATGACGAAAGAGCTTTATGAGAAGACAAAGAGTGAGGCGGACTTGTTTTTAGTGGATGACGCCAATCACGGCGAAGCATTCGTGATGGATCAGGCAGCATATAAGAGAAAGGTAGATGATTTTCTTAAGACTCATTTACCGACATCGAACCTGTCAATTGACCCCACTCGTTAACCGTCCTATACTATTTTACAAAGTAAGTGAAGCAACATTCCTCATTATAAGGTCGTGACGTATTGGTAAAAGCAACAGTTGAACAACTTTGTAAACAGCATACCGAACTGTCTAGTCGAGATGTGCAGATTCTTCAGGAGATGGCGTTTAGCTTACAGACCTATGCGGACTTGTCAGATTCGTATATGTTCATTGATTGTAAATTAAAACCAAGTAATCAAGCAATTGTCGTTGCAGAAGCTTTTCCAGTTGGTAGTACACCACTTTATAATAACTCAGTTATTGGAAAGATTGTTTTTGAATCTTTTGAGCCAGGTGTATTTTATTCCTATCGCAATGGAAAGAAATCAATCATACGACAGGCTATGACACAAGAAGGCATCTTGGTGGATCAGACCGTAGTGCCCATTAAGAATACAAGCCATCAAGTGATTGGTGTACTGATTTCAGAAAAGCAGGTTACTTCAACGACTTCAACAGACAGTATAAAGAGGTTTTCCGTAATAACAGAAACAGCGGAAGATCAGCTGACAAATTCGGGTTTAGGTGTCGTTTCAGATTTATTAATGGAAATGCTTATTTTGACAGATGAAAGTAATCGGCTAGTATACGCAAATCCTTCAGGCTTAAAACTGATTACTGAAATGAGCGAGCAAGATGATGTCCTAAATCGTGATTTGTTAGAACTTTTACCTTTTTTGCAGACGGTTTATGAGCAGGAAGATGATGTGTTTGTCTTTGAACTAACAATTGAGCGCAAAAATTTAATAGTTAAAAAGATAAGATTGCGTGAGAAAAACAAATCTCAAGAAACTTTATTAATTGTCCAAGACATTACGGAACTTCGGACAAAGGAAAAAGAATTAATGATGAAGTCAGTCGTGATTAAAGAAATTCATCATCGTGTAAAAAATAATTTACAAACGGTGGCAAGCTTGATTAGGCTACAAATGCGCAATGGAATGCCTGCTGAAAGCCGCTCTTCTTTTGAAGAAACACTGAATCGGATATATAGTATTTCGTCTGTGTATGAAATTATTCTTACGAAGGAACATGCGGATGATGATGATGTAAATATTATAAATTTGACAAGGAAAATATGTTCTACTATGGTGCTCAACGAATATAATTTAAAAGTAGACTTGATTATTGAGCCGAATGGCAATAAAATAGTAACAACCTCTAAGAAAGCGGTTTCAATTGCGCTAATCATTAATGAGCTTATTCAAAACTCTTTAAAACATGCATTTACAGGCAAAGAAGAGGGGATTATTGATGTGGAATTTACCGTAGATCATGATTTTGTAGAGCTTCACGTATCCGACAACGGCGTTGGAATGAAGAATCCGCAAACTTCGCTTGGCACGGAAATCATCCACAATTTGGTGGCCAATGATTTGAATGGTGAGTTTCTATATGTGCCTAGGGAAATCGGGACTCATGCAGTAATCAGTTTTCCAGTGGGTGCGGAGGTGGAAACTTTTGATGAGTAAACGAATCTTAATTGCAGAAGATGAATCAATTATTCGCATGGACCTGAAAATGACCTTGCAAGACCATGGCTATGAAGTCGTTGGAGAAGCAGGTGATGGGGACAGGGCGATTGAGCTGGCTTTTTTGCATAAGCCTGATTTAATTCTAATGGATATTAAAATGCCGAAGATGAATGGGCTAAAAGCGAGTCGAATCATTGGAGAGCAACTGGATATACCAATTTTAATCATCACCGCGTACAGTCAAAAGGAATTTGTGGAAAAGGCACAGCAAGACAGTGTGGTCGGCTATTTAGTTAAACCTATTTCTGAAGCTAATTTAATTCCTGCAATTGAAGTCGCGCTTCACCAATCTAGTAAAGCGAAACGGTTGAAGGACACTATTCAGCAAGCGAAGCAGGAAGTGGAAAAGCGGAAAGTCATAGAACGAGCAAAAGGTATTCTAATGAATACAGAGCTCTTAACCGAGCAACAAGCATTTAAAAAAATGCGTGATACAAGTATGTCGCGGCAAATGACAATGGAGTCGCTTGCCTTGGAAATAATAGATTCGCACAAGTAAATAGATCTAAGCAAAGACGCTTAAAGAGCTACATTCTTTAAGCGTCTTTTTGTCTTTTTTTCGCGAGTTATAAACAAGCTAGAGGGTGGTGGCTAGTAAATTATTGCACGACAAAAGAGAACATAAGATGACAATAAGAGGGGGAAACTTATATGGAAATGATTGGAACGGTGATTGTATATATCATCATGGCCTGTGCGGTTGCAGGGGCGTTTGCTTCAATAAAAAATCCAGAAGAGGGATTAGGTAAGGAATTCATGTCTGGATTACACGCAGTTGGACATATCTTCGTTCCAGCGGCAGGAATCATGGCGTCCATACCATATTTGACTTGGTTTATAAGTAAGTTTATTGGGCCAATCTTTAATTCAATCGGAGCAGATCCGGCACTTGCCGCAACTACTATTCTGGCTTCAGATATGGGCGGTTACCAGTTAGCAGAAGCGTTAAAGGTAACAAATGAAGGATGGATCATGGCGCTGATCGTCGGTTTCATGTCCGGAGCAACCATTGTATTCTCTATTCCAATGGGACTTGCAATGCTTGATAAAAGGGACCATAAGTATATGGCGCTTGGTATTATGTCGGGTGTACTAACGATTCCAATCGGTGCTTTTATTGCATCTGTTTTAGTAGTGTTGTTCAATACGGATGTGCGTGATGTAATCAGCACGACTGCTACATCCAATTATGAGTTTGCAATTAGTTATTTACAGATCTTTATAAATTTATTGCCATTATTAATATTTGTTGTTTTGATTGCGGTCGGATTAAAGTTCGTCCCGCGTATTATGATTAACGGGTTTATGATTTTTGGTCGCGTGATGGATGCTGCCATTAAACTAGTTTTAGTGTTCTCTATCGTTGAGGTATTTACAGGTATTTTCACTAAAATCTTTGGTGTTTGGGGCTTCGATCCGATTATGGCAGATAAAGCAGACCAATTCCGTGCACTTGAAACAGCGGGGTACATTGGTATCATGCTAGCGGGTGCATTCCCAATGATTTATTTAATTCGGAAGTATATGGGGAAACCTTTGGAATCTGCAGGGAAGAAAATTGGACTTTCACCTGAAGGGAGCGCAGGACTACTTGCAACGGTTGCAAATATATTGGCGATGTTCTCATTAGTTCGTTACATGAGACCAAAAGATAAAGTTGTCAATATCGCATTCGCGGTCTGTGCTGCATTCTTATTGGGTGATCATTTATCATTCACAGCGAATTTCCAGCCAAATATTATTTTACCGGTTATACTAGGTAAATTAAGCGCAGGTATCATTGCAATTATTATTGCGTACAAGCTTTCTGTACCAACGGCATTAAAGCTAGAGAAGCAAGATCGTGAAGCCGGAATTATTAAAAAAGGTGAGTACGAGAATGAAGACGTTGAACCAGAAGCTCCTGTTGCTAAAGCGTAAAACTATATATAGGGAGTGTGTATAATGAGCGAAGAAAAGAAACGATTTATACAGGAATTTGTTCCGGGAAAACAGCTTACACTCAGTCATTTGATCGCTAACCCCGATCCAGATATGTTTCAGAAGTTAGGTATACAAGAAGCGGGTGCCTTAGGTATCCTTACGTGTACACCGAGTGAAACAGTCATTATCGCGGGAGACTTGGCGACAAAAGCGGCAAATGTTCGAATTGGATTCCTCGATCGATTTACGGGAAGTCTGGTCATTGTGGGCAGTGTCTCAGAAGTCGAGATGGCTATGCTTGAAATCAACCGATTTTTATCGGAGAAGTTAAACTATACGCCAGCTGAAATTACAAAATCATAAGGAGTGAAGACGATGCGAAATAAAGCAATGCTAATCGGTGCGGTACGGGCTGGGAAGTCAACATTGACAAATGCTTTACTAGGCCGAAAAGTAGAAGCTTTCAAAACGCAAACGCTCAGTTATTATGATTGGATTGTTGACACGCCGGGTGAGTATTCGGAAAATCCGATGTTCTATAAAAATATCATGGCCACTGCACTTGAAGTGACGCACGTACTGTATTTACAAGACGCAACGAGTGAAAAGCTTATTTTTCCACCGGGTTTCAGCATGGGGATTCCGAAACTGCCAATTGGTGTCATTACCAAATGTGATCTTCCGGAAGCCGACCTAGAACGTTCACTCGGCATGCTAAAGACCGTCATGAACCAAGGACCAATCGTTATGATTTCATCTGTAACCGGAATGGGAATCGAGCACCTGAGAGAATTAACCAAGCTGAACGACCTTGCCGCCATGCAACAATACGTAGAATCAAAGGCCGATCAACACTTGATCTTTCTCGGCTAATCTTCTTTACAGTTAGTAAGGAATTTGATATAGTAAATTGCATACAAGTGAATAAAAACGGCAAAGGCGCCTTTACATCCCGTGGGAAAATCCATGGGTTTGTAAAGGCGTCTTTTTTATATCAAAAGTGCAGAACGCCGCTTAGCCCCGACAGGCGTTGGAGGTATTGCTGAAAAAGTGTGTACTTTGCACTTTCTCGGCAATACTGAAACGACCCGAGGAGCTGGCGTCCGGAACTAGATACAATCAACAGTGCAGAACGCCGCTTAGCTCCGACAGGCGTTGCAGTAAGTAATCAGAAAGGGGTGTGGGCGTGAGCAATTTCAATAAGCACGAAACAATTATGAGTGCAGGAATTGATATTGGCACAAGCACGACGAAACTGATTATCAGTCGGTTTTCCCTACGTAATGTGGCGGGCGCATCACATGTGCCACGAATAGAAATTACAGACAAAGAAATACTTTATAAAAGTCCAGTATTCCGAACGCCATTGCAAGACGAGGTGACGATTGATGTAGCGGGTGTCCAACAAATCATCCAATCCGAATACGACAAAGCTGGAGTTCAGCCTTCACAAATTGAAACAGGCGCTGTCATTATCACTGGTGAAACCGCTACCAAGCGGAATGCCAGTGAAATGTTACATCAGTTATCTAACGAAGCAGGTGATTTTCTCGTAGCAACCGCAGGACCTGACTTAGAAGGTATTATTGCAGCTAAAGGTTCTGGGAGCTATGAATTATCCGGAAAAAGTGGTCAGGTCATCGCCAATATTGACATCGGCGGAGGAACAGCAAATATCGCTGTGTTCAAGGATAAGCAGCTTCTTGGTACATGTACGATGCATATTGGTGGCCGATTAATCGAGTTTGAAGGCGGTAAAGTTCGTACCATCTCCCCGCCAGTCGAGCGACTATTGCAAGATCAAGGGTACACATTACGGGTAGGTGATCCGCAAAGTTCTTCAACCGTAACGTTCGTAACGACGTATATGGCGGAAGCAATGGGACGAGTTTTAAAAAAAGAAGTCCATGCGCAAGATCAAGTACTACTGCTTGGTCATGAACCGAATTGGTTGCCAACGGTTGATACAATCGTTTTTTCAGGTGGGATTTCGGAGTGCATGTATCATCATGAATCCGGTGAAGTTCAGGAGGCACAATACGATGATATAGGTGTTCAGCTTGCGGAAGCCTTGTTGCGTAACACTTCACTTCAGCATTTCACTTGGCAGGAGCCTATAGAAACTGTACGTGCAACCGTATTAGGTGCAGGAACGCAGACGACTGAAATTAGCGGAGCCACCATTCAAGTTGCACCACATGAGTTGCCATTAAAAAATATCCCTATTTACGAATATGACTTTGAAGCAAATCTCGAAACAGGTTTATCCCATTTTGAAGACGCGGTCGAGCAGGCGGTAACTTTATATGACTCAGCCAAAGAGGGACAAAATTTTGCGCTCTACTTATGCAATCTTCCTTATCTCGGATTTCGCGATGTGCAGAAGCTTGCCAAAGCAGTTGTTCAAGTCATGAACAAGCGACCACGTCCAGAACAACCGATTATTTTGGTCATTCAATCCGATCATGCCAAAGTGATTGGCCAAACACTGGCAGCATTACAAGTGAAACAAAGTATTATTTGCATAGATCAAATCAATGTGGAAACAGGAGATTACATCGATATCGGCAATGCGCTCACTTCGGGTGTAGTACCGGTCGTCGTGAAAACCTTAACTTTCCACACTACGTAAAGGAGGTCTCGTACGTGAATTTATCCACTACATTAGGCGGCGAACGATATGTGTTCCATGATCTGAAAGAAGTACTAGCAAAAGCGAATGAAGAAAAGTCGGGAGATCGCCTCGCGGGAATTGCAGCGGAAACCGTGCAAGAACGAATTGCAGCCAAAACAGTCGTCAGTGAATTGCTTGTAAGCGATATCCGCAACAATCCGCTGATTCCAATTGAAAGCGACGAAGTATCACTCATTATTGAAAACGATATTAACGAGAAGGTCTATGGCGAGATCCAAAACTGGAGTATCGCAGAACTGCGCGAATACATTTTGAGTAATGAAGTAGGCGACCGTGAATTAAAGCGTCTCAGCCGCGGATTGACTTCGGAAGTCATCGCAGCCGTCACAAAGCTGATGTCCAATCTTGACTTGGTACATGCGGCAAATAAAATTGAAATCTTATCAACATGTAATATTACAATCGGCCAAAAAGGCACTTTGTCTTCCCGTTTGCAGCCGAATCATCCGACAGACAATATTGATGGCATCATCACTTCGTTAAAAGAAGGCTTGTCTTACGGTATCGGTGATGCAGTAATTGGGATCAATCCCGTAGACGATTCCGTAGAAAGTGTAAAACGTGTGTTGAACGCAACGAAAGATTTCATCGATGAATGGGAAATCCCGACGCAAAACTGTGTACTCGCACACGTTACGACACAGATGAAAGCAATCGAACAAGGGGCACCTGCCGATATGATTTTCCAAAGTATCGCGGGAACGGAAAAAGCTCACCGTTCATTTGGAATTTCAGCGGAATTAATTGCAGAAGCGAAAGATCTATCACTGAAAATGGGTACGGGTACCGGTCCTCAAACCTTGTATTTTGAAACAGGGCAAGGATCTGAATTATCAGCTGAAGCGCATTACGGCGTGGATCAGGTAACTATGGAAGCGCGTAACTACGGATTTGCTCGGCATTATGACCCGTACATCGTCAATACAGTTGTCGGATTTATTGGGCCGGAATATTTATACAACAGCAAGCAAGTGATTCGTGCAGGCCTTGAAGATCACTTCATGGGCAAGCTACACGGACTGCCGATGGGTGTAGATATTTGTTATACGAACCATATTAAAGCGGATCAAAATGATATTGAAGATTTAAGTATCCTATTATCAGCGGCAGGTGTGAACTTCATCATCGCAGCACCGATGGGCGATGACGTTATGCTGAATTACCAGTCCATGAGCTACCATGACGTGGCGACGGTTCTTCAGACGATGGGCAAAACGCCAGCACCTGAATATTTGAAATGGCTTGAAAAGATGGGGATTTATGAAAACGGCATGCTGAGTAAACATGCCGGAGATCTCACACTCTTCAATCGATAGGAGGTGGATGAACTTGAATGAGGAACTAATTCAGCAGATCACAAAAATGGTGGTAGAGAAGCTAGAAGCTGCAAGCGGCAGTCAAACGGTACAACAGAACTCGAACGAGCAGATAATAGAGTTGTTTTCACAACAGCCTATTGGACATTTGAACGCAGAAACTGTGAAAAAGTCACCTAGTGGATTGGTGACATTCCATAGTACGACGGAAGAGCCAAAGCGGAATATCGCTACGGTGAAACCAAAACCAACGACGGCATACAGTAATCCGAAACCGAAGCTAGCACCTGAAGCAGAGCCTGTAGAAGATAAATGGGCAGAGTATCGCAAAAAGACCCCAGCTAGAGTAGGGGTTGGACGCGCAGGTTCACGTCCTAAAACGAAGACGTGGCTACAGTTTCGACTGGACCACGCGGCGGCTGTTGATGCGGTCTACGGTGAAGTGCCGGATGACTTGCTTGAGCAGCTAGGATTATTCCAAGTGCAATCCAAAGTGGTGGATAAAGAAGAATATATTCGACGTCCGGATCTTGGTAGAAAACTTTCAGATGAAGCGAAGTCTATTATTCAAGAACGCTGTAAAAAATCGCCTGTCGTACAGATCGTCGCGTCAAATGGTCTAAGTGCGAAAGCGATTGAAGAAAATCTGGAAGACGTCTACTTGTCTCTGGAACAATCGTTAAACAACTTGAATATCGAAATGGGAACGACATTTTACGTTGATAAAGGGCGAGTGGCTGTGATGGATGATATCGGTGAGTTATTGCAGCCCGATGTAGTGGTCATGTTGATCGGTGAACGTCCTGGTCTAGTATCTGCAGAGTCACTGAGTGCTTATATGTGCTACAAGCCAAGGCACGGCACGATTGAAGCGGATCGTATGGTGATTTCCAATATCCATAAAGGAGGAATCCCACCTGTTGAAGCCGGGGCATTCCTCGGAACGATCATTCAGAAAATCTTAAAATACGAAGCGAGCGGTGTATCGCTTGTTCAAAAAGAAGGTTGAGGAAGGGGGAGGACGAATGAAAATCCACGCGGACATCTTGTCGATGCAAGTCATTCCAAACGTTAGTCCAGAGCTGGCTGAGAAGTTTGAACTGAAGCCCTATCAACGCAGTCTTGGATTGATGACAACGACAATTGATGACATTGGTTATACAGCAATTGATGCAGCTACGAAGCATAGCGACGTGGAAGTAGTCTACGCGAAAAGTTTTTACGCAGGTGCTGCACATTCTTCCGGACCGCTGTCTGGTGAGTTTATCGGAATCATTGCTGGACCGTCACCGGAAGAAGTGAAAAGTGGTCTTGATTCGATTCGTATCACTATAGAGCACGAAGCGTATTTCGAAGCAATTAATGGAAACCCGGATCATGCGTTATTTGCGCATACCATTTCTAGCTGTGGTAGTTACTTGGCTGACATGGCTAACATACCGGTCGGCCAATCGATTGCATACTTGATTGCACCACCTCTTGAAGCGATTATCGGTTTGGATGCGGCCTTAAAAGCTGCGGATGTCACGTTATGCGAACTCTATGCGCCTCCTTCTGAAACAAACTTCGGTGGCGGTCTGCTCACAGGCAGTCAATCTTCTTGTGAAGCAGCAGCTGACGCGTTTCGTGAAGCCGTACAGAACATGGCGGATCATCCGTTAAGTTATTGATAGAGAAGCATGTAGGAAGGAGTGTTTTGATTTGGTTCAATTAGTGGATAATGATTTATTGGCCTTGCAGCAAATGCGCTTGGCCGTTCAAACTGCAAAAGAAGCACAAGAGAAGTTCATGGGCTATACCCAGCAACAAGTCGATAAGATTGTTAAAGCTGTAGCGGATGCTGCTTTTGAACAATCCGGTCGTCTAGCGCAATTAGCGGTAGATGAAACAGGTATGGGAGTAGCAGCTCATAAGAAAGTAAAGAATGAAGTCGGTTCACGTGATGTGTATGAAAGCATCAAAGATTTGAAAACAGTTGGTGTCATCAAAGAAGATCATTTGAATAAAGTCGTGGAAATCGCTGCCCCATTCGGTGTAGTTGCGGCAATTATTCCAACAACTAACCCGACGTCAACAGCGTTCTTCAAAACATTGATTTCACTGAAGACACGAAATTCCATTGTTGTGAGTCCTCATCCGTATGCAGTGGAATGTACACATGAAGCATTGAAAGTGTGTGATGCAGCGGCTGTTGCAGCAGGTGCACCAGAAGGATTAATCCAGTGCCTAACGTTGGCTTCGATGGAGGCAACACAGCAATTGATGTCGCATAAAGACGTTAATCTCATCATCGCAACAGGTGGTAGTGCACTAGTCAAAGCGGCATATAGCTCTGGGAAACCAGCGTATGGTGTAGGTCCTGGTAATGTTCCGGTCTATATTGAGCGTTCTGCGAAGGTCCAAAAAGCAGTAAAAGATATTGTCGACAGTAAATCATTTGACTATGGTACGATTTGCGCGACGGAGCAAGCGATTGTTGTCGATAAGCATATCGCGGATCTCGTTACGAGCGAATTGAAAAAAAATGGTGCGTATATTTTGTCTGATGAAGAGAAAAAGATCATGGAAGGAGTCATCTCACCGGTACCCGGTAAGGTGAATCCGAAAGTAGTTGGCAAGAGCCCACAGTTCATTGCCAAAATGGCAGGTATTTCATTACCGGAAGGCACGCGCCTGATAGTTGGGATGGAAACAAAAGTCGGCAAAGATGTACCATTTTCATTGGAGAAATTATCACCGATTTTCGCTATGTATATCGTTGATGGTGTGAAGCATTCGAAAGAAGTGTGTCTCGACTTGCTGAACCTAGGTGGACGTGGACACAGTTTGGCACTACACACCGAAATCGATGCAGTTGCACGAGAATTCGCGATGGAAATGCCTGTATCACGTATTTTGGTCAATACAATGGCTTCGATTGGTGCAGTGGGTGGAACTACAGGCTTAATGCCATCGTTCACATTAGGATGCGGAACTTTCGGTGGCAATATTACATCCGACAATGTCACGGCTAAACATTTGCTGAACATTAAGCGGATGGCATACGGTACGAAGGAAGTACAGTTACCGAAGCACTCTGAGCCGGTAGAGAGCTCTAATGATCAACTTGTATCCAGTGTCATGAACAATGTATCAGCCTCAACAAACAGCAACATCGATCCGGTATTAGTACAGAACTTAGTCAGTGAAATTGTTAAGCAACTTTCAAAATAAAACATTATTAGGAGGAAACAATTATGAACAGAGAAGGTACAGCATTAGGAATGGTAGAAACTAAAGGGTTAATCGGTGCAATCGAGGCAGCAGACGCAATGGTGAAAGCGGCAAGTGTAAACTTAGTAGGTAAAGTACATGTTGGCGGCGGAATTGTAACAGTTATGGTACGTGGCGATGTAGGCGCAGTAAAAGCAGCAACAGACGCAGGAGCGGCTTCTGCACAACGTGTGGGCGAATTGCTTTCAGTTCACGTAATCCCAAGACCACATAATGAATTAGAAATGATGTTACCAAAAAGCGAATAATCACTGCTGACACAGTAGAAAGGCGTGAACTAAATGAATCAGCAATTGATTGAGCAGATTGTCGGAGAAATTCTTGGGCAGCTGGGGAAGAGTCCCGTTCAATTGCCGGAACGAGCGGTTCCCATTGCGGTTTCCGCCCGTCACGTACATTTACAGCCTGAACATGTGGAAGTATTGTTTGGTGCAGGGTATGAATTGACACAGCGGTCCGAGCTTTCACAGCCGGGCCAATTCGCCGCCAATGAAACGGTGATGATTGCAGGACCTAAAAGCAGTATTGAACGTGTACGTATTTTAGGACCTGTCCGAAAAGCGACTCAAGTCGAGGTCAGCTTTACGGATGCCATGAAGCTCGGCGTCAAGCCCCCACTTCGGGAATCCGGCAATATTGAAGGATCTGCACCCATTACCTTAATTGGACCAAAAGGTAGTGTGCATATAAACCAAGGTCTGATTATTGCACAAGCGCATATCCATATGGCACCTACAGATGCTACGCGTTTTGGCGTGGAGGACGGGGAATATGTCACGGTGGAAGCGGACGGAGTGCGATCCATTTCATTCCGCAATGTACGTATTCGGGTGAATGAGCGATATCGTCTTGAAATGCATATCGATACTGATGAAGCGAATGCAGGTTTCATTACACAGGGATCGATCGGTCGTCTCGTGAAGTCGAATGATGCGAAAGAAACGAAACCTATGCAAGCAGAGACGGAAACGAAAATAGAAAAAGTGAAGACATCTCACACAGTAAGTGTTCCGAATGCATTAGAATTTACTAAAAAGCTTTTGTCGGCAGAAGACGTAGCAGTGATTTCAGAAAAAGAGATCGTCATCAATAAAGGTACAATTGTTACGGCATTAGCAAGAGATACAGCACGAGAGCTCGGTAAAACGATAACGAGTAGAAAGTAGAAAAAGGTGATTACGCATGCGAATGGGTAGAGTGATTGGTAATGTATGGGCAACCCGTAAAGAGGATGGATTATCAGGACTTAAGTTGTTAATCATCCAGCCGATTGACGCGCACGGCAATAGTATACAGTCGCATATGGTCGCGGCGGATCGTATTGGAGCAGGGGTTGGTGACGAGGTACTCATTACGAGTGGCGGTTCTTCACGCTTTATTTTACCGAAAGAAAACCCGATCCCAATCGACGCGGTCATTATTGGTATTATCGATTCAACAGAAGTAAAGAGAGGTGATATACATGAGTCAAGCGATCGGAATGATTGAGACAAAAGGATTAATCGGGTCGATTGAAGCGGCGGATGCAATGGTGAAGGCATCTAATGTGGAGTTAGTATCACAAGAGATGGTGGATGGCGGAATCGTCACGGTCATCGTCCAAGGCGACGTCGGTGCGGTTCAGGCAGCTGTTGATGCAGGTCGCGACGCAGCAGCGCGTGTAGGTGAATTGCTAGGTGCGCATGTGATACCGCGTCCTGATGATTCAGTATACGGCATGGTGAAACCCCTAGCGCCGACTATTCCAGAAATTCCACAAATAAAGAAATCTACAGAAGCTAAGAAGGCACCGAAGAAAGACTGACGGATGCTTATTAGCATACTTTTCATAATGAAATCTATAGAAAGGAGTGGTTTCCATGGCTTTCAAACGACATAAAATCGCAGTCATCGGAGCTGGTCACACAGGGGCGACTGCCGCATTGATGGCGGCTCAGAAGGAATTAGGCGACATCGTCTTAGTTGATATCCCTGACCTCTCCAATCCGACAAAAGGTAAAGCACTGGATCTTCTTCAGACAAGTCCTGTGCAGCAGTTCAACTCCCGTATTACAGGTACTTCAAATTATGAGGATATTGAAGGTGCTGCAATGGTTATCATTACTGCAGGCATCGCGCGTAAACCAGGCATGAGTCGTGATGATTTAGTTGCGACCAATGCAAAGATTATGCGTTCTGTTTCTGAACAAGTGAAACGCTATGCTCCAGACAGTATCGTGCTAATTTTAAGTAACCCAGTAGATGCGATGACGTATGTTTGCTATAAGACAACTGGCTTTCCTAAAAATCGTGTAATCGGACAATCAGGTGTGCTCGATACTGCACGATTTAATACGTTCATCTCAGAAGAATTGAATATTTCTGTGGAAGATATTTCCGGCTTTGTTCTTGGTGGGCACGGTGATGATATGGTTCCACTTGTGCGTTATTCGTATGCTGGTGGCATTCCGTTGGATAAAATCATTTCGAATGAACGACTAGAAGCAATTGTGGAGCGTACTCGAAAAGGTGGCGGGGAGATCGTCTCTTTGCTAGGTAATGGTAGTGCGTATTATGCACCTGCTGCCGCTTTGGTGGAGATGGCTGAAGCAATTATCAAAGATAAAAAGCGGATTATGCCATCTATCGCTTATTTAGAAGGCGAATATGGATATCAAGATATCTACTTAGGTGTACCTACTGTTCTTGGCGGCAATGGTATTGAGAGTGTGATTGAACTCCCATTAACAGAAGACGAACAAAAAGCGCTTGATCATTCAGCTGACTCTGTCAAAGCAGTCATCGAAATTTGTGAAAAACAAATGTCGTAATAACTACTGATCTCTCTAAGTCGTAAAGTGGACTTAGGGAGATGTTTTTGTATATAAAGAAATTTTTTAGGCGCATTTCAGTCGAAGAATGATAGGGAAGTTATAGGTTGATTTTAAAAACTAACAAAAGTTAATAGGAAATCATCGCTTATTTATTTACAATTATTTATTTACGTGATACAATAAACAGAATTAACTGAATAATAGAGTATGCCTTATTATACTAGCTCGGTAATATATATAGAATTTATTTTTCTTTCGCTCTCTAAATGTAAGCGCTGTCAATCGGCCTTTTATTAATAGAAGCTTAGAAAATGTTCTTTAATTCCCCGACATGGCATATACTATGAAAAATACAAAATCCAGGAGGTAATTATTATGAATAACAACACCTATCAAAGCAATTCATCATTACCAGAGCAAAACGAGACGTTCTATTTGATCACAGGCTACTCGGAGAATGGTTTCATCCACGGGATCACATGGGAAGAAGCATATGTTCAAGGATTGGCGGAGTGTGGCTGTTTATGCGAACAACAACTAATGTAAATAATGACGAAAGCTCGATACAGGGTGCCTAGCAAAAAAACGATTGTGGATGTACGCACAGTAGTTTTCTGCATAGGCACCCTGTTTAGTTATGTCTTCGTTCTCATTGAAAACAAACGCTACCACTCTCTATGTTATCCATGATAAAATGAAGTCAATTAAATAAATGAGTTTGCACGATGCGCTGGTACCTATCAAGGTATAAAAGGGAATCCGTAAACCGGAGCTGTCCCCGCAACTGTACACACGGACGACCGCTAGAATTAGCCACTATGGAGACATGGGAAGGCACTGGCGGAAGGATGAAGTGAAGCCAGGAGACCTGCCACGTATCGTCAAAGCGACACTTTCTTCGGGGGTTGAGGAGTGGAAGCAAAAAAGGTATCTGTATCTATGCATTTTTGTATGGAGTCTATTCAAGTTGCCTGAATTTGTTTCCTCATTCACAACTATTGCAATCATCTTGCCGAAGAGGCGGAATGATTGTTTTTTGTTGTTTACGAAAGGAGACTACGACATGAGAGTATTTGAACAGACAAAGGAACGAATACATGAACATGCGCTACTGCAGGTATTGTATAAACAGGCAGAACAACGGCGTGGTAGACCCGTGTATTCAGGATTTCATCAAGTGGTACGGAAGCTGTTACAAGACGGATTATACGGTCAATGGATCAATAACTATTCGGCAAGTGAAATTAAATGGCTCGGCTTACAGATCGTAGCTGAACGCGACCGATTGATACCTTCTGCACAATTGCAGCAATATATGAATGAATTTGTAACATCCGATCATTATAACCAGCGGATAGGACTGCCGCAGGAACGGCTGATGCTCATTGCAATGGCTGCGATGCAAAATGAAACTGTCCGTCGCTTGCAGAAAGTACAGGAAGCATATTGGATACTGAGCCATGGCTATGTGACTTTACCAGCAGAAATTATGTCGTTCTTTGGTAAGACGTTTTATCAGCGAAAGACGAGAGTACAGCAATATACTATGGATATTGCTGACAATAGAATTGAATCATTTTTATTAAGTAAGGTAAAAGAAAAGCATATACGTATACCTGACTATTTTATGGAACAAGTAAAAGCGTGCGGCTCTTGGCGTTTATTTGATGCTGAACAAGTAGAACGCAGTCTGGGATGTTCCCTTGGAGACTTTAACAGTGAAAGGTATTCTCAAACCATCGGCAGCTCCTCTATTACTCATAAAAAAGTCTCAGCCATTGGTTTGATGAAACGGCTGCTTGGAAGTGAAGGAATTGTAGTACATTTTCCCGATAAAGAGCGACAGGAAAAAGCAGTGTTATACTCGTATATTCAATTACCGTACGTAATGCAGGAAACAGAGTTGGCACGTACTTGTACCATACTTGTACGTTTACTAAACGGCATTGAAAGTATATGGGGGCATACTATAAAAATTGAAGTGGCAGGCTGGGAAGCCGCTATAGCCGACCAGCAAATTGGTTTACATTCAGAGAAGGCCATTCTGTTTATTGAAGAAGTAGCTGCAGAAATTAATCGGTACTTGGAGAACGCATCTAGTCAAAGTGGAATGCAAATACCTTTGCGCAAAGCGGCTTCGGTTATGCATCGTTCGATAAATCAGGCGACAAAACAACAACAAAATGCGATGATTGACCGAATAACTGCAGAACAGCGCCATACCGATCAAGGCGGATCTGTCACGCTAGAGAAGTCTACAACCATTGAAACAGCAGAACTATTGCAGCTGCTCATAAAGGCATGGAGCAGTGGAATTCCGGAAGTCCGACTTAGCTGAATCTCCTCTATTGTAGTGGAAACTGAAGTGGCGTAAACTAAGTATTACTAGCAGTTTCCATCCGAGGTGAGACAGGTGTTTCAATTTGATACATTAGGACATGAAATAGTAACGGAATTATCGAAGCTGATACAGCAACAAGTGATTTTAACGGATCGAAGGGGCTTCATTCAAGCGAGTACAGAACCGGATCGAATCAATCAATTCCATGAAGGTGCACTGTTAAGTACGCGCCAGAAAACGATGCTCCGTATGGGAGACGAAGAAGTAGAGCGTCTGCAAGGTGTCCGTAGGGGAATTGTCTTGCCAATCATTATTGAAGAAGAACCGATTGCCGTACTTGGCGTGACGGGTGATCCAGACGTGATTCATCCGCAGGCTCAACTGATCTTACGCGTAGCGGAACTGTTCATTCAAGATTCACTGAAACGAAAGCAGAAGGATGAAAAAGTACGTGATGTAGAGTTCTTCGTCTTTGACTGGCTAACAGGATCAAAGAAAGATGAACGGTTTATGGAACGAGGGACGCTGCTCGGAATCGACGTGACACTTTACAGTCAAGTGGTGGTTTTGGAAGTGTTAGATTTATTGGAACAGTTCTCCGTTGAGGAAATAGAGACGTTCGCATCGATTCAAAACATCCATCCTTCCATGAAGATGATCCGCTGGGCGCAAAATAAAATCTTGCTATTATTACCTGAAATGAATCAGGAAACAGTGAAAAACGAGTTAGAGTTTCTATTGCTTCATATAAAACGGCGCAAGAAAGTACAAGTCGTCGCAGGTATAGGTGCATCAGCGCGCTATTTCGACTTAGCTAAATCATTCGCGCAGGCAGAACGTGCGGTCAATGCTGCGAAGGAATCTGGGGATATTGTCTTTGAGCATGAACTGCGTCTTGAAATTATTTTGCAAAGTATTCCGGACACGGTTAAGCAGGAATTCCTTAAGCGCACAGTTGCGCCACTAGAAGATCATAAAGACTTGCTGAATAATTTGACGGTATGGTTCGAAGAGAATCAGTCGATGCAAAATACCGCGCAACGTCTGCATATCCATAAAAATACATTGTCTTACCGCCTGCAAAAGGTCGAGCAGTTAACCGGATTATCTGTTTCCAATACGCATGACGTTTTTTTGCTATACTTGTCATTGCGTTTAATGGAAGAGCCGTCGTTTAGCCAGGAATAAGTGATCAATTGCTTCGTTTCCTAGTGTGGAAACGGAGCTTTTCTCATTGGATGTGGAGACAGGTTTTTTTCAATTCCAGGTCTAATTCGTGGTAGGATTAAGCTGTGTCTTATCCTAAGAGTGTCAGGAGGATTGTTTTGAATAGAATCCGAAAAATCACAACATGGCAATGGATCCTGTTTTTGACCGTAGCAATTTGCTGTATTGGTTCCATTGCATTTGTAAATCAAAATCATTCATTTTATGATCGGCCGATCGCTCAGGTGATCGATACAACAATAGAGGAAGAAACCGACGTAACAGATATGCATGGTAATGAAGATAAGCTATTTGTCCAGAAAATCGTAGCTAAGATCATGAACGGAGAAGAAAAAGGTCGAGAAGTCCAGTTGGTCAATGAGTATTCCTCTTCCGGAGCATACGATCAGCAGTACCGTATAGGAAATGAGGTATTTGTCTCCATTGATTCTAATGCTGGTGAACAATTGATGGGAAGTGTCACTGACGTAAAACGTGATAAGTACGTATTGATCGTTGCGTGGATCTTCGTCTTTACACTATTAATTGTCGGTCATAAGCAAGGGCTATTAGCTATAGTAGGTTTTGTGATTAACGTCATGGTACTATCATTCGCTTTAGATATTTATGTGAAATATTATGGGGTCAGTTTACTTGTAGTTTGCGGAATCTGCATTCTGCTATTCACAACGATTTCGCTTCTGCTAGTTAGCGGCCGCACTGAAAAAACCTATGCCGCCATTGTGGCTACGCTAGTCGCAACAGTCGTATCTCTTTCCATCACATCTCTTGTCATCTGGATTACTTCAGGGAATGGTTTGCGTTATGAGGAAATGCAGTTTTTGACGCGTCCTTATCACACCATCTTCATGGCAGGGTTGTTTATTGGATCGCTCGGGGCCATTATGGATGTGGCTATTACGATGTCGTCTTCGATGTTTGCATTATATGAAAGAGATCACACTATATCCGTTAAAGCGCTAAGAGCATCTGGCATAGACATTGGTAAAGACATTATGGGTACCATTACAAGCATTCTGTTTTTCGCATATATAAGTGGATCTATTCCCATGCTGATCCTCTATTTGAAAAACGCTTCTCCTGTAGGATTTGCACTTTCGATGAATCTATCATTGGAATTAGCGCGCGCTTTAGCTGGTGGGATTGGAATCGTCTTGACTATCCCCATAGGACTCTATACAGCCATCTTCTTCATTGAACGAAAGAGGGCGAGAATATGAATGTACTCGTATGGCTTGCGGTTATTTTACTCGTATTGATGATCTGGGTTGGTGGGAAAAGTGGAGCAAGATCATTCATTTCGCTGTTTTTCAATTTTGGTGTGGTCTTCTTCACGATGTTTTTTATGTTGGATCCAAACGCTAATCCTATCTTAATAACATTTATTGCTTGTATCGTGATTGGTTGCGTCAGCTTGTTTTATATTAATGAAGTGAACAGTAAAACGGTAATAGCATTTATCGCAACGATGATTACCATTAGTATATTATTGTTTTTCATTGTAGTAGTATCCCAAAAGCTTATGATTCAAGGATTTGGCGAAGAAGAAGAAGAGGCAATCGCAGGTATGTCTCTCTATATCGGTGTAGACTTCATAAAAATAGGTGCTTCTGTCATTATAATGAGTACCATTGGCGCGATCATGGACGTCGCTATATCAATCGCTACGACCATGCATGAAGTATTTAAGCATACACCTAGCTTAAGCAAGAAGGAATTGTTCAAGTCAGGCGTCAGCATTGGACGAGATATTTTAGGAACCGATACGAATACCTTATTCTTTGCTTTCTTTGGGGGATATTTGGCATTGCTCATTTGGTTCAAGGATTTGCACTATTCCATTGGGGATATCGTCAATTCAAAGATATTCAGTTCGGAAATGATCTTAATACTTTGCGCGGGACTTGGCATAGCGCTAGTGATACCAATTGCATCTTGGATCAATGCGTATTACTTAGTGAGAGCTAGGGAAAAGTTCAATAAAATACAAAAAGAGGAGCAATAAATTGCTCCTCTTTTTCGCGTTCTAATGATTTTAGTATAATAGAAGGTGACAAAAAGAAGCTTTACTATAGAAACTAGACATTGACACAAAAAATAGAAGTGTTTTCCTATATATCATTGTGCTAAAGTCTATATGAATTAAACTGTCAGACTATTAGAATTATATACACTAACAAAATGTTTTGAATAGATACTCTTTTTTAACAATAAGTATCTAGATGACTTTTGAAAAAAACTGGGGGGAACAACAAATGAAAATGAAGAAAAAGAGTGTGTTAAGCGCAATTGGTTTATCTGCCATGCTGATGTTGGCAGCTTGCTCGTCAGACAAAGAAGAAACAACGGACGGGGCGGGAGAGTCAGAAGGAAAATCCTATGATCTGAAAATGTCTGTCACGGTTAATGATTCGTCTACTTGGTTTCAGGCTGCAGACAAGTTAGCGCAGGACTTGAAAGAACAAACGGATGGTCGTATTAATATTGAAGTGTTTCCGAATGAACAATTATCAAATGGCGATCAAGGAAAAGGTGTAGAGCTTCTGACAAAAGGGCAGACCGACTTGAGCCTTCACTCTACTATTATTTACTCGATTTTAGATGATCGCTTTGGTGTAGCGAGTGCGCCATTCCTATTTAAAGATAAAGACGGAGTAGACAAAGTATTTGATGGAGCAGGTGGAGAAGCACTCGCAGAAATCCTTAATGAAAAGAACGTAGAATTACTTGGATTCGGCGAGAATGGTTTCCGTCAGATCACAAACAGTAAAAAGGAAATCAAGTCACCTGCAGATATGAAAGGCCTGAAAATACGTATTCCTGGAATTACGATGTATACAGACTTGTACCGTGCACTAGGTGCAGATCCAACGACAATGGCGTTCTCTGAAGTCTTTACATCTCTACAACAAGGTACGATTGACGGTCAAGAAAATCCGATCGATGTGATTCATTCATCTAAGTTGAATGAAGTCCAAGACTACTTAACGACGTGGAACTATTCCTATGATCCACTCGTATTGGGCATCAATAAGAAGTTGTTTGATTCGATGAGTGAAGAAGACCAAAAGCTTGTGAAGAAGCTAGGTAAAGAAGCGGCTGAGTATCAAGTAGAAATGGCACGTGAAAAGGAAGAGAAACAAATCGCTGAGTTGAAAGATGCGGGTATGCAGTTCTACGCACCAACAGACGAAGAATTAGCGGAGTTTACAGAAGCGGTACAACCGGTTTATGAAAAGTATGAAGATATCTGGGGCAAGGATCTATTAGACAAGTTCCAAGACCAATAAGAACTGGAGGGTGGATGTATGGGAAAGATATTCAATAGGGTAGAAGAATGGATTGTCGTAATTGTACTGTCCATCATGTCCACCATTGCATTCGTCAACGTGCTATCCAGAGGATTTGCCAATTATTCATTTTCTTTCACAGAAGAAATTACAGTTAATTTATTTGTGATGTTAACATTTGTCGGAACAGCCATTGGTGTGCGTAAGTACGCACACCTTGGCTTTACTCTGATTTATGATAAAGGCAATCTGTTGCTGAAGAATATAATTACGATTTTGGTTGGATTGATGATGATGCTATTATTTTTTATTCTTTTATATTTTGGTTTGAAGATGGTGCAGTATCAGATGGATATGGGACAGAAAACACCTTCGCTTGGTTGGCCACAATGGTGGTTCTCGATGTCGATGCCAATTGGTGCACTGTTTTGTTTAATTCGTTCCATCCAAGTAACAATTGTTGAATTCCGACAGCAAAATGGGAAGGGAGAGCAGCCAATATGACAGCAATCATTTTATTCGGCGTATTTTTTATTTTAGTCATGCTTCGAATGCCAATTGCTGTGGCTTTAGCCGTCTCTTCCATTGTGGTGCTATTTACAGGCAGTGGATTGTTTGGTTTGGAATTGGTTGCAGATATCATGTATACGAGCGTAGCGAAATTTACGTTGCTTGCGATTCCGTTCTTCATATTAGCAGGAGTCATAATGGAGCATGCGGGAATTTCAAAAAGACTAATTGATTTTGCCCAGGCGTTAGTTGGGCACCGCAAAAGCGGGATTATTTTTGTAACCGTTATGACGGCAATTTTCTTTGCAGCCATTTCAGGGTCAGGCCCTGCAACAGTTGCTGCGATTGGCGGTATTTTAATTCCGGGTATGGTGAAGAACGGTTACAAGACGGAAACTGCGGCAGGTTTGGTGGCAAGTTCTGGAGCAATCGGTATCATCATTCCACCTAGTATTGCGTTTATTGTCTTTGCTGTAGTGGCGGGTGATCAGATTCCGGTTTCAATCGGAAGGATGTTCATGGCAGGAGTCATTCCTGGATTGCTATTGGGTGTTGGATTTATTGTAGCCGCCATGTTCGTTAGGTATCGACAAGAAAAACGTGAGGGCCCGATATCACAACAGTACATAGTGGAACCTGCAACAAGTGCGGAACGTTTTAAAGCTCTCGGCAATGCAATTTGGGGCTTATTGATTCCTGTTATTATTTTAGGTGGTATTTACGGTGGATTCTTTACACCTACAGAAGCTGCAGTAGTGGCGGTATTCTATAGTCTGTTCATCGGCTTTTTCATCTATCGCGAACTGACATTGAAAAAGCTATACGACATTTTAGTAGCTGCAGGTATTCAGACGGCAGTCGTCATGTTTATCGTCAGTGCGGCGAGTGTCTATGCATACATCATCACGACCGAGCAAATTGCTACGCAGATTTCAGATGTGATGTTAAGTATTTCAGGAAATAAAATCATTATCTTATTGTTGATCAATATTATTCTATTAATTGCGGGCATGTTTATCGATGCAATTTCTGCCTACTATATTTTCATTCCGATCTTATTGCCAATTGTGCTACTGTTCGATGTTGATCCAACTGTATTCGGTGTTTTCATGACAGTCAACTTAGCCATTGGACTTTTCACTCCGCCGGTTGGCCTCAATTTATTCGTAGCCGCGGGCATATCGAATACTTCAATAGGGCAAATATCGAAAGGAGTTTTGCCTTTCGTTGTCTCCTCCGTCATTATTTTGTTACTCATTACGTATATTCCACAGATCTCTACATTTTTACCGAATTTACTAAATATCAAGTAGATTGAGGAGGGTGGCTTATGAAACTGAAAGGACAGACGGCAATCGTCACGGGGGCTGCCAATGGTATTGGTGCCCAGACGGCCCTCCTTCTTTCACAACAAGGAGCCAATGTCGTACTGGTGGATTCAGCGAGCTGTGCGGGGACGTTGCAAGCCATTCAATCATTCAGGGACAAAGCGATTTATTTAGAATGCTTGGGCGAAGTTCGTGATAAAGAATTTGTGAACGCGGCAATCGCTAGAGCATCGGATACCTTCGGGGAACTACATATATTAGTAAACAATATGTGTATATGTGGTATTCATAATGAAAATCAGTCATCTATTGATCAATGGCAACTCGAAGCAGATTTGAAGGCACAAGCAACTTCTCTATTCATTCAAGGAGTATCACCGTATATGGTGGAGCAGAAGTATGGTCGTATCATTAATATTAGTTCGATATCAAGTTGCGACAAAGAACGAACGTTTACAGCTTCTAGGCGTTCAATTAGTAAATTGACGAAGCAGACCGCTAAAGAACTTTGCGAGTATGGAATCACTTGTAATTCGATCGCGCCGATAGCTATGACAAATTTTGACGAGACTAAAATTCATCAAACAGGTACAGATGTTAGTATCGCAGAAGCCGTGCTGTACTTTGCTTCATCTGAATCTAGTTATACGACAGGACAAATACTGAAAGTGGATGGAGGGTTTTGTATTGAATCACCCAATTGAAGCGGTGTATGACGAGACAACGAATCGAATCATCGGTCGTTTGACGAAAGATACCGATCTATTTGAAGGGATTCTTGCAGTGTGTAAGCAACATCAAGTTGAAGCAGCTCACTTTCAATGTATAGGCTCTCTTGCGTTTGCGACCATTGTACAACCCCAGCAAAATCCAGATAAAAGTTTACAGTATTCCGAACGGCTTGTCACAGATACTCCCGTCGAACTGCTTTCAGGTTCAGGATTTGTTGGCTACGATGAACAAGGACAGTTGGACATCCACTTCCACGGTCTATATGTAGACTGCAATAAACAGATGAATGGCGGTCACTTCCTTAGAGGGGAAAATCCTGTGGCGATTACAGTGGAATTCATTATATTCCCGGTCTCTACTACACATGTTCATAGAAAACCAGATGAGTATTCAGGTATTCCCTTATTTCATTTTACGAAAAGGAGTGAGTGACATTGGAGACAATTGGTCAACTGGCAATGAAATCAGCCACAGCTTATCCGGATAAAATAGCGGTGAAAGATGAAAAGCGCTCCCTTACGTTTCATGAACTGTTGCAACGAGCACTTGCGCTGACGGCATACTTTGCGAAAGTCGGACTTCGAAAAGGGGACCGCTTCGCTGTTCTATCATCTAATCGCTTGGAACATATTGAGCTTGACGTGGCAGCAGCAATCTCGGGTGTCATCAAAGTGCCGTTAAACTATCGGCTTCATCCGAAAGAGCATGAATATATGCTGAACGATGCAGATGTTCTGTTGATCATTGGTGAATCCGAGTTAATAAATCCAATCGATACAGTCATCCAAGCACTGACAATCGGTGAGCAGTATGAACAAGCGATTGAACAAAACAAAGGTGCTACATGTACAACAGAGATTATGGAAGAGGATATTTTTGCGATTATGTACACATCCGGTACGACAGGAAATCCAAAAGGTGTGATGCTAAGTCATCGCAATATCATTTCAGGAGCTTTGTCACTAGCGCTTGCTTGTGAGACCAATTATGACGATGTGATAGGACATGTCGCACCATTGACTCACGGTAGTAACTTTCTGTCTCATGTAGCGTGGCTGTATGGATTAACGCAAGTTGTGTTCAATAAGTTTGAGCCTGAAGAATTCGTTCATAATTTAACGAAAGAAAAAGTTACTGTTATTTTTCTTGTACCGACGATGGTTAATTTAATGATCCAGCATCCGAAATTTGATCCGAAGAATTTATCTACAATCAAGACGATTAATATGGCCGGTTCCTCAATTGCCGCAAGTAAACTCGCACAAGCACTCGCTCTGACAGGCCCGATGTTTGCACAGACATTCGGTCAAGTGGAGGCACCGATGTGCATTACGATGATGCCAAAACGCGAACTAGGTGATCATCTGGAGTCCTGTGGGCGTGTCGGACCTTTTGTCGATGTGAAGATTGTCGATGCGCAAGGAGCTGAACTGCCGGCAGGTGAAGTCGGAGAGATTGTTTGTAAAGGCTCTCTTGTCATGAAAGGTTATTGGAATAACGAGCAGGCGACAAATGAAACGTTACGTGACGGTTGGTTGCATACTGGCGATCTCGGTTGGAAAAGTGGGACGGGCTACGTGCATATCGTGGACCGCAAAAAAGACGTCATCATTTCTGGAGGTGTCAATATTTACCCGAGGGAAGTGGAAGAAGTCCTCAATAAGCATGACGGGGTAAAAGAGACATGCGTCATCGGGGTACCTGACGACAAGTGGGGCGAAAGTGTCATTGCGTATGTCATTCCGAATGGTACTAAGCCTGTGATGAAAGAAGAATTACTTCAATTATGTCTAGACCATATGGCGAGCTTCAAAAAACCGAAAGAGATGTATATTGTGGATGAACTACCGAAAAGCTCGTACGGTAAAATCTTGAAACGGGAATTACGCAATCAGCATGTGGAGGTGCAATCTTGACGAATGTCTATATCGAAGGAATTGGCATGACGAAGTTCGGGAAATTTGTCGACAAGTCTATGAAGCAGCTGTTAGTTGAAGCGTCGATAGAAGCACTTGAAGATGCAGGAAATCCGAAAGTTGATGCGGTGTTTGTTGGAAACTTTATGGGTGGCTCGATCGGTAATCAAGAAATTCTCGGTGCCTTAGTTGCCAATGAACTAGGACTTGGCCATATCCCGACGGCCAAAGTAGAAGGCGCTTGTGCATCAGGAGGGATTGCGCTTCGTCAAGGGATCATGGGAATTCTAAGTGGCGAATACGATACTGTCTTAATAGCAGGTGTGGAGAAAATGAAACATGCTTCGACTGCTGACGTTACACAGGCGATCAATGCCGCAATGGATAACGAATCCAATGAAAAGCAAGCAGGTCTCACATTCCCTGGATTTTTTGGCGTCCTCGCGAACCGTTACTTCTATGAAACGGATGCTACGAAAGAGCATTTGGCGATGATTGCATTGAAGAATCGTGAAAATGCTTTACATAATCCATTGGCGCAATTCCAGAAGCCGACGACGATGGAAGAGATTATGGAAGCACGTATTATTACTTCTCCACTAGGCTTATTTGATTGTTCTCCAACAACGGATGGGGCGGCGGCATTGGTCATTACGCGCGAAAAAGGTGCAATCCATATCCGTTCGTCTGCACAAAGTTCAGGGCCTACACAAATGCAAGACGCGGATGATTTACTTTCATTGCCCGCAGTACGAGAATCAGGTCGCTTAGCATATGAGAAAGCAGGCGTAGGTCCGGAAGATATCGACGTCGTGGAAATTCATGACTGTTTCTCGATGACGGAAATGCTTGCAATTGAGGAGTTAGGTTTTTTCAATAAACGAGAAGGCTGGCTAGCGGTGGAGCAAGGTCGAACGAAGGCGACTGGCGATAAACCAGTGAACACGAGTGGGGGATTATTATCACGTGGTCACCCAATCGGCGCAACCGGTGTCGCACAAATGTATCAGCTCGTCCAACAACTTCGAGGTACTGCACCAAATCAAGTAGAAAACGCCCGCCTCGCTTTGGCACAAAACTTGGGTGGAACAGGTTCATACTCCACTGTTCATATTCTGGAAAGGTTGTGAAGAGATGAAAGTCTATCAATGCGATCAGTGTGAATATGCCAGTGTCTCGAATAAATACCGTTGTCCGAGTTGTGGAACAGGCAAGCTGCAAGAGCGAGACGTGTCTTCGAAAGGTACGGTCTATAGTTACACGGATATCCATATTGCACCTGCTGAATTTGCTCATCTAGCTCCTTACACAGTGGCACTTATTCAGTTGGATGAATCCAAAGCGAAGGTTACGGTCAGAACGGATGGAAATGTTCAGATTGGCGATGTGGCGGAATTGGATTATGTAGAGGATGGGGCGTATATCTATCGGAAATGCTGAGTGGGAAGCGAGGTTTTTATGGTGAGCGCTCAAAGATTCATGATAAGCGCTCATAGTTGCGGATCGAGTGCTCTATCGAATGCTTTAACCGCTCATACACGACCTTTGACTGATCATAGTGCTTCGATAAGCGCTCATAGCGACGGTCTAACCGCTCATAGCAAAAACACGCAGACGGACTTCCTCGCAAGGAGGAGAAATAAATGAAAACCATACAAACTCTATCAAAAATCATTTCGAAGTATTTACCACTTTGGATCGTACTCTTATCCATCATCGCCTATATCATTCCGGATGCGTTCATTTCAATCCGGCAATTGACGGGCTTTGGATTAGGGACGATCTTCTTTCTGATGGGCTTGTCACTTTCATCGGAAAAGTTGCTTGAGGTCATTAAAAACCCAAAATATGCTTTACTTGGTGTCATGCTGAAATGGACGATCATGGTGGGAGTATCGATAGGAATTGCCTATGTATTTTTCGGCAATCAAGCAGAGATCGCGACCGGTATTATTTTGGCAGGTACAGTACCAAGCGGAACATCCGCGAACATTTATACATTCATTGCAGGAGGAGAAGTCGCGCTCAGTATTACGATGGCGACACTTGATACATTCATCTCACCTGTGCTGACGCCGGTTTTATTGCAGACATTTGCGGGACGGTTTATACCTATTGAATTCTGGCCTTTATTTCTTAACATTATTTATATCGTGTTCTTCCCTTTGATTGGCGGTTTACTAATTCAGTGGAAGTTTCAGCGTCAAGTGGAGAAGTTCAAACCATATACCGGAGTCTTGTCTCAACTTGCACTATTTCTAGTCATCCTATCGGTCATATCCAATGCCCAGCAAGCCTTGTCTGAGAACTTGTCTGTGCTGCCGCTTGTATTCGTGGCGGTCACATTACAAGTCAGTATACCGATGGGCGCAGGCTATTTTATCTCGAGATGGCTAGGTGTACCAGAGCGTAACGCCCGTGCAATTTTATTTCATACAGGTATTTGCAACACCGCCCTCGCGGCAACACTTGCGATGGAACACTTCGGATCACTCGCGGCCGTTCCAGCTGTTGCCAATATGGTAATGAACTTAACGATAGGTGCTTTAATGGCGAGTTTATTCGAAAACAAATTCCGTCTTGCTGCGGATGGTAACAGCTAATGAAATATAGGACTCAAGATATTTTTTCCGTAAAGCGATAAATTTTTTATCGCTTTTCATATTGGCAAATTTCTTACAATAGATATGATTTTTAAAATGGTAATGATATACTATTGGTATAAATGTGGCTAATTGAAGTGAAGTCAGTGTTCAACAAACGGGCCATTTTGAAAAAGATAAACAGGAAGCAGATGAATTGGAGTTTGATTTTCTGTATTCTTATATTGTTACCTATACCAAGTACATACTGAATATTGAAGAGATTTGCTGCACCTTATCAATTTGCGTGGTGGCGTGATGGATGGTTATGGCGAATTTGATTGTTTTTTGCTCCGTTATTGGACGTTATGTATTACAGGCGGTAAAACGGTTAAAGCGATCAGCGAAAAGGGTACAACTGCCGAAATGATACACTTGTTGCGTTTCTAGGCATTACAAAATAAGATCAAACATCTATGTGGATCTTGATCGATGATGAGGAAATCAAAAGACGTAAGCAACTGCGTGATACGGCGAAGAAACAAAGAAAAAGTGCGGGTAAACACGTTTCGAATGAGCTTTTAAAAGAATGATCATAGCAGTGACAAAAGAGAATCCAGAAACGAAAGCTTATAAAATAGCTAAAATCGTCAAAGAAAAGCTTGGTAAATGCTCTGAACATACGGTTAAAAGGTTTGGAAGGAATGCATATAATCATTTTCGCACTTTTGACCCCCTATATTATTTCTTCTAAGGTATAAGGGGGTTGGTAATTAAAACTAAGAGTAATTTATCTAATCCTGGGGGTGAGCTTTTGGACGTTATCAATATTAGAGAGCGTTATGATGATCTTGGTAAAAGAGATACTATTCTGGCTTATTTGGATGATAGAGATGGGGATTTTTGGGCAGGGTTAAGCTTATTAAATGCTTTAAATGAGGAACCAAAGCATGTTAATGAGGATTTGAAATTTTGGAATGCTCGTTATTTTATTATTGGACGGTTGATTAATAATATAGCTGCTTCATATGAATTGTTAAAAATGGGGCTTGAAGATGAATTTTTAACTATGTATAGACAATCACTTGAAAATGCTTGGTTATTGAAATATTTTATTGAAAATCCTAATAAAATTGACGGTTGGATAAAGAATGGTGTTAGACCGAAGCAAAGAAGGGATGCCGTTGATGGTAATACTGTAAGCAGTAGAATATATGACGAATTATGTGATGTTGTCCATTCAAACCGCAATTCTATATGGGGAGTTTGTATTGGGGGTATGTATAATCCTTGGATTTTAAATAAGCTATTTGGTCATTTGATTGTTTTGGTTTCTAATTCTTTGGATTATTTTTTAGAGGTTATGAGTTTATTTAATATTGATTTAGATAAGGAATTATCAGATTTACTTAATAAAGAGATAAATAGACTTAATTTGTGTTTGTGTGAGACTCAATACTTGGAAGATCCACAGGCAGTTAAAGAAATTTTGAAAAATGGAAATGAAGATGTTATTGAGTATTTGGAATCTCTTTATGAAGTAGTTGAAGACATTCTTTAGGATAGGGGTGTTTTTTATTGGGACAAATTTGATAACAATACTCCTCTCATTTTAAGGGGGTCTGGGTTCCTTGATTGTTTATTATCTTTTCTATTATCAACTTGGGGTAGCGTCAGGAAAAGAGCATATTTACAACGATAAAGATTTTGACACAAGCATTAAGGGACATTGAGAGATGATACAATTAAACAAACGGGCCATTATGTTACTCAAACCAGAAGAAAGAAAAACTATTTTATTGAAAATAGATGAAAGATGGCGATTGGGATTACTTTTAAAGATGAAAAATGTCTACACATTTACGCTCAGGAATTTCCGCACGATGGGGCATTGATTGTAGGAAATAAATTAGCACTATTAGAATTGAGACGAGCGATTGATGAGGCCTTGAAGGAACGCGAATCTAAAGGGCATCTCACTGCGTCTGATGGAGAAGGTTATAGGGCTTACGTATTTAGGATTGAAGATGATGAGAGGGAACTATTTGAGTCTTTAGAAATGCCATATATTACGCAGTATGGTGATGTTAATTCGCATATGTATTTTGTGAATGGTGGAAAAGAAAACAAACCACCTAATCCTATCGGGATTTTGTGGGAAAGGAAATAATAACTATTCCTCAAATGGGGGCGATTGCTGCATAAAATAATCGTGCCCATACCGCATTCGGGCCATTTTGTTGGATAAACAAGAAATATTACGGACTGGAGGGGAATTGTATGTTTAGTTTTCAAACTTTTAAAGATAAACGGTATTGGATTCTGCTCCCTCCATTCATAGTTATCTTTGTAGGTATTTCTGTCTTTGCACCTAATTTTTTTTTAGAGAATCCTATTATGATTCTCATGCTTTTACTGTTAAATGGAATCTTGTTTTGGGTAACATACCATTCGTGGAAGTATATATAGGGGATAAAAAACACAGAGATAATTAAAGTCTTAAGTTCAGTAACAGGGTGCGATTCTTAAATAAGGATCGTGCCCTTTTTCATAAAATGGGCCTTTAAGAAAGGTTGTTGTGATATGGATAAACTAAAAAGGTTTGATGATGTAACAGCGGGTTGTGTTTTGCAAGAAGAAAGTGCATAAGTTTGCAATGAAAAATACACAAGCTTGCCAGCCTTCAATTTAGTTTTTATCTTTGTCGCGATAAAGCGTTTGTAACTCTGAAACTATCTCCAGTGAAATTCAAAAT